>CAWKKJ010000001.1:0-152432 GCA_963850205.1 uncultured Thermoleophilaceae bacterium
ACCACCTCGGCCGCCGAACCGGCCAGGGCGAACCGGATGGCCCGCCCCAGCGGGCTGTCGGGCAGGGCTTCGTGCGCTCGCACCACCACCGGCGGGCCGCCCGGCTTGGCCGCGAGGCCCGCCATCAGGCCGGCCCGAGGAGTGTTGGCGTGCACGATCTGGCTCCCGTGGCGGCGGGCGGCGCGAATCAGCGCCACCGCGGCGGCGGGAAGCCGCGCCAGCGCGGCGGGGGTGTGGACGGGGTGCAGGCGCAGGCTGGCTTCGAACGGGGGCACCGTGAAGCGCTGCACCCCCGCGGCATCCAGGGCGTCGGCCAGGGGGCCCGGCGCCGGGCAGGCCGCCGCTACGGAGTGGTCGGCCCGGAGCCCCTCGATGAGGCGCAACAGCGCCCACTCGGCGCCGCTCGCGGCCGCGGTGTGGTTGACGAACAGGATGCGCACGAAGCCGGCGCGAGACTACGGCTCAGCCCCGATCCGGGCGCCGGACCACGATCGGACACCGGTGGCGCCGGATCGCCCGAGTTCTTCTACCCTGGTCCGGGTGCCTTCTCCGGAAGCCTCGACCGGCGACGCCCTCGAGCCGGCACCGCGCAGCGACGTGTCGCTGTTCTCGGTGCTGCGGCGCCGGGCCCTGATCATCGTCGCCGTCACGCTGCTCTGCGGCGGCGCCGCGGCCGCGTTCGTCCTCCTGTCCGACGACACCTACGAGTCGACCTCCAAGCTGCTGTTCCGCCAGGGGATCGGCCCCGAGCTGAACGCTCTTGGGCTCAACCCCAACACGGTCGACGCCGAGAACCTCTCCGGAAGCAACGTCGAGCTGGTCGACTCCCGCCGTACCGCGGTGGCCACCTCCGAGGCGCTCGCGCGGCGCGGCTGGGACATATCCCCGGAGGACGTCGACGAAGACGTGGCGGTGGCGGGAACCCGGCAGGCCAGCGACGTGGTGCACATCACCGCCGAGGCCTCCAGCGCGGGCCGGGCGGCGCTGTTGGCCAACACCTACGCGCTGGCCGCCCGCGATCTCGCCCGGGCCGACGATCGCCGCCAGATCGCGGCCGCGGCGCGCAACGTCAGGGATCAGCTGCGCCAGCTCGGCGAGCGCCAGGCCGAGCGCCGCGCGCGCCCACGGCCGCGGGGACGCCCGGCTCCGGAGGCTCCCGAGGCCGCGGTCGCGGCCGCCGACCGCCTGCGCGCCAACACCGAGCGCCTGCGGACCCTGGCCGCGGTGGGCACCGGCAGCCCGCGGGTCATCCAGCCCGGCTACGTGCCCAGCAGCGAGAGCGGAAGACCGGTGGAGACGATCGTCCTCGGGCTTCTGTTCGGCCTGCTGCTCGGCGCGGGCCTCGCGCTCCTGCGCGAGCAGGCCGATCGCCGGCTGCACCGGGCCGAGGAGGTCTCCGCCGCCTTCGACGCGCCGGTGCTGGCCACCGTGCCGCGCAACCGGGCGCTCAAGCGGCACGTGCCCTTCCCCGACCTGCCTCCTGAAGTGGCCGAGGCCTTCCGGATGCTGCACATGAACCTGCGCTACCGGCAGGGGGACCCGGTGCGCAGCGTGGTGGTCACCTCGTCGCGCAGCGAGCAGGGAAAGACCACCGTGGCCTGGAACCTGGCCTGCGCCGCAGCCTCCAGCGGGCTGTCGGTGGCCCTGGTCGAGACCGACATGCGCCGTCCGCGGCTGGCCGAGCGTTACGGCCTGGACCGGGGCCCCGGCCTGGCCGAGGTCCTGCGCGAGGAGATGCAGGTGGTGGACGCGCTGCAGGCGGTCCCGCTGTCGGTGAGCACGAGCGGCAACGGCCGCCCCGGGCACAGCGGGCTCCAGGTGCTCGTGGCCGGAGAGCCGCCCCACGATCCCTGGGCGCTGATCCAGTCGGCGCGCATGGACCGCGTGCTCAACGTGCTGAAGCTGAACCACGACCTCGTCGTCCTGGACACCCCGCCGATCCCCTACGTGGCCGACGCCTTGCCGCTGCTGCGACGTGTGGACGGCGTGGTGGTCACGGCCTCGGTGCGGTCGATCGGCGGCCCCGAGGCCGCTCGCCTCCGCGACCAGCTGGATTCCCTGGACGCCCGAATCCTGGGCGTCGTGGCCAACGGCGAGTCGTCGGCCAACGGCTACACCTACGCGGCGGTCACACCCTCGGCCGGCCGCTCCTCCGGCTGAGCGCCGCCGCTCAGCGCGGGCTCGGGCGGTACTCCGCGCTGTGCCGGCTCAGGACGTAGGGGATCGTGCGGATCATGATCTTGGCGTCGAGCCAGAGCGACCAGTTCGCGCAGTAGAGGTAGTCGATCACCACCATGTCGCTCACCGGTACCCGGCTCGAGCCGAGGATCTGCCAGGGCCCGGTGATCCCCGGAGCCACGTGGTAGCGCCGCCGCTGCCAGCCCGAGAAGAGGCGGTCCTCATCCGGGATGAGCGGCCGGGGCCCCACCAGGCTCATGTCGCCGCGCAGCACGTTCAGGAGCTGAGGCAGCTCGTCCAGCGAGCGCCGGCGCAGGAAGCGCCCCACCCGTGTGGCGCGGGGGTCGTCGGCGATCTTGAACATGGGCCAGGCCTCGTTGAGGTCGAGGACCTCGCTCTTTCTCTCCTCGGCGCCGCGGACCATCGTGCGGAACTTGAGCATCCGGAACTCGCGCCCGTGCCGCCCCACGCGGGTCTGATGGAACACCACCGGCCCCCCCGACGTGAGCTTGATGGCCACCGCGATCAGGGCCAGCACCGGGGCGAGCACGACCAGCATCACCACGGCCATGATCAGGTCGAAGGCGCGCTTGAGCAGGCGTGACGAGGGCGTGAGCCCGAAGCCGCGCACCCCGAGCAGCACCTGGCCGCCCAGGTCGTCGAACTCGACCGAGGTCCCGATGACCTCGAGCATCCGGGGGAAGACCCCCACCCGCACCCCGCAGGCGGTGGTGGCGCGGACCACGTCGGCCACGTCCTCGCCCCCTGCCTGGCTGGAGGCGACGATTGCCCTCTCGATCTCGTGGCGCTCGAGCACGGCGGGCAGCTGGTCCATGCTGCCCAGCAGCTCGTCGCCGTCGTCGCCGTTGGCCCGGGCGCCCACGCGGCCGACCACGGTGGCGTTCAGGCCGGGGTCGGCGGCGATCTTCCGGGTGACCAGTGCCGCGGTCTCCGGATCGCCGATCACCACCACCCGCTCCGTGGCCGTGAGGCGCACGGTCAAGAACCGGGCCACGGCCCGGGCCGCCACCAGGGTGATGATCAGCACCGCCCACAGGGGCAGCGGGTGGGAGGCGCCGTTGTAGGCCAGCGCCTGCATGCCCTCCACCAGCAGGGCGAAGATCGCCGCCACGGCCACGAGCACCGGCGCCTCGTCGAGGGTCGTCTTGTGCAGCACCACCTGGTCGCGGTCGTACAGGCCGGCGGCCTTCGCCAGGAGCGCGAAGAGCGGGATGAAGGCCAGGATCCAGGCGGTGAAGCGGGCCTCGATCACCGGCAGCACCGAGACGATCAACAGCGCCGCGGTGACCGCCACGACGTCGGCGGCCGCGAGCGCCAAGCGGCCCGCGATCTCCCGGCGGCGCGCCCGCAGAGGCACGTCGACCTCGTCCAGCCGCAGCTCAGCGGCCGAGAGCGCTGGCGCGATCCGCTCGGGCAGGCTCGTCTCAGGCATCGGGGACGGCGGCAGTGTCCCGCGTTCGGCCCTGGGATGCGCCGGTTGCCCCGCCCGGTGGGTGCGAGTCGTCGATCAGCCCCGGCAGCGCCGCGCGTTGGCGCTCTTCCTACAGCCCTCGTAGCGCCTTGCCACCCCGGCGTAGGTCCGCAGAATGGGCATGGGCGAGAAGCGCCCGCCGCGGAGGCGGGTCAGGCCCGAATAGCGGAAGGCCTGCACCGAGGCCGGCGACCTGCGGTCGTACTGGGTCGCCCAGGTGTACCAGTAGGCCTGCGTGACGCCCAGCCTGCGCCGCTGGGAGATCACCTTGGCGTAGGCCGCCTTCAGCCGGGCCTTCTGCCCGCGGGTGGTGGTGGAGAAGGGGAGGAGCGCCCTGCGCGGCACCTTGCCCTTGGCCGCGGGCCAGGTCATCTCGGTGAGGATGATCGGCTTGCGCCGGTCACCGTTCTTGCGCATCTGCGCGCGCACCCGCCGGATGATCTCCACCGTCCGGGCGGCGGTGTCCCCGGCCGAGCGCGGGGTTGTTGGTGAACGGGTGGATCGCCACCACGTCGAAGGAGCCCTTGGCCCCTGCGCGGTAGAGGTCGCGCATCGCGTTCCACTGGTTGTAGTTGTTGCCGAAGGCGACGAGCGAACCGGCGATCACCTTCGCGCCGGCGTCGGCCCCCTTGATGGCCTGATAGCTGGCCTTGAGCAGCGCCGTGTAGCCGGGGGCCCAGGGACGGGTGCTCCAGTGCCACGGCGCGGTCTGCTCGTTCCAGACCTGCCACTGCCGCACCGGCACCTTGGGCAGGCTCGGGTTCGCGGCCCAGAGGCTGCCGTTCGGCCCGTAGCGCAGAACGGCCTGGCGCAGGAGCTCCGCGTACGGGCCCGGCTCCCGGGGCGGATCGCGCCGCCACTCCGGGTTGTTCGGGTCCACGACGTTCCAGCGCGTCGGCTCGGTGACGTTGATCACCACCGCGAGGCGGTGGCGGGCGGCGGCGGCCACCACTCGGTCGAGGCGCCTCCAGTCGTAGGCGCCCTGGGCGGGCTCGAGTCCCGCCGCCCCGAAGGTCGCCCGGACCGACTCCACCCCGGAGCGGGCCATGAGCGCCGCCTGCTGTTCGAGCGCCGCATCCGAGACCTGCTCCGGCTGGGACATCTCGGGGTTCAGCACGGCGCCGAAGAATCCGAACGGCACCTTTCGCTTCGCGGCATGGCCAACCGCCGGCAGGGCGAGCAGCATCGCTGCGGCCGCGGCGAGGACGATGAATGTTGAGCTCCGGCGCCTCACGAGGTCGGGCACGGTAACACGGGCTCCGTGAGGAGGTTGCGGTTGCCCAGAGAGTTGCGTTAATAGGCGCCGTCGGCCCGCGACACGGCGCCGATGGTCCGCAGCAGGATGCGCAGATCCTTCTTGACGTTGTAGTTCTCGACGTACTCGCGCTCCACCGCCAGCCGCTCCTGGAAGGTCAGCTGGCCGCGCCCGTGGACCTGCATGGGCCCCGTGATCCCCGGCCGCATGTCGAGCCGGAAGCGCTCGGTCTCGCTGTAGCGGTTGACCAGCCACACCTCCTCCGGGCGAGGGCCCACCAGGCTCATGTCGCCGCGCAGCACGTTGAACAGCTGAGGCAGCTCGTCGAGGCTCGTGCGGCGCAGCACCCGCCCCATGCGCGTGACCCGCGGGTCGTCGCGTCAGCTTGTACATCGGCTCCTCGAGGCTGTCGACCGCGACCACCTCGGAGATGCGCGCCTCCGCGTCGTGGCACATCGTGCGGAACTTGAGCATCTTGAACGGCTTTCCGTGGCGCCCGGCGCGCAGCTGGCTGAACAGCGCGGGCCCCTTGGAGTCGAGCGCGGACGAGCACGGCGATGACCAGCATCACCGGGGCGAGCACCACCAGCCCCACCGCGGAGACCACGATGTCGGTCGCCCTCTTGAAGGCCATGGTCGAGAAGGTGGTGGTCCAGGTGCCGTACTCGATCACCGGCATCTCCGCGATGTGCGTGAGCTGCACCGCGGTGCCGAGCATCGCCCGCATGGGCGGCATCACGCTGAGCTTGACCCCGAGCGCCCGGCAGGCCGAGACGATGCGGGCCAGGGTGGCCTCGTCGAGCTCCGGGATGGCGAGGATCACGCGCTCCACCTCGGCGTCGCGGATCACGTCCACGAGCGCCTCCCTGGTCATCGCCTCGGGCTCCATCGGATGGCCGTTGGCGGCAGCCCGGCCGTTCCCGGGAACCGCCTCGGCCTCGCCGCTGGCGCGCTCGCGCAGCACCAGGTGATGGCCCGGCTCCAGGGCCAGCTTGCGCGTCACCTGGTCGGCCAGCTGCCCGCTGCCCAGTACGAGCGCGCGCTCGGCGGGCACCAGCCGCCGCCACAGCGCCCGTGCGCCCGCCCGGTACACGAAGGCGCCGCCCAGCGCGACGACGTACATGGCGGCCGCGGCGTCCACGGTGAGCGTCTCGTCGGGCAGGGCGCGCAGGAAGAACAGCGAGCCCGCCACCGACAGGGTGATCCAGTGGAAGATGGCCGTCGCCTCGTCGGTGGTCCGGTGCCAGATCTTCGGGTGATCCGCGTCGTAGAGCCCCTCCGCCTTGGCCAGCAGGATCCAGAGCGGGATGGGGATGAGCGCGTAGAGCGGGTCCGTGGTGCCCTCGACCAGCGTCATGGCGCCCACCGCGGTGAGCAGGCACAGCAGGTCGGCGACGAACAGCAGGCGACGGCGCAGGGTGTCCCTGCGGGCGCTGGGCGGGCGGCCCGTGTGGACGGGCGCGCGCGACTCGAGCGCCGCCCCTGTACCTCCCTGCGTGGTATCGACCGGCTGCACTGGGGCGGCCACTCTAACCCAGGCCTGGAGCAGCACCAGGGGGAACCGTCGGTGGGTACCCTGGGCCGCCGCGCGCACCGGCGATCGCCCGCGGCGCCCCAAACAACGTGGTCTTTGGAAAGAACCCCCTGCGTCCCAACCGGACGCCGATGCCGCCGATAGGACCGTACGGGCAGGTCGGTGGAGTCCCGCTCGTACTACTGGGTCCGCTCATCGCGGCGGCGGTGGCCTCGGCGACCATCGTCTACGCGACTGGCGCGCCCGCCGCCTGGGCTTTCCTCGCCGGATGCGCTCTGGCCACGCTGCCTGTTGTGGTCTGGGGCATCGTCACAGGACGCTTCCTCGAGCCCCTACCGGTGCTGGCGACGGCATGCTCGCTGATGTTCGTGGTTCGACCGCTCCAGCTGTTCCTTTCCTGGCCCGACCTTTACAGCTATTTCTTCCCGCGGGATCCCGGCCGGAGGCTCGTACTGCTGGACGGCCAGGAGGTGGCGGCTTTCGTCACCGACCGGCTCCAGGGCCCCTTCGAGCCGGCGGTCACCCGGGCGATCGGCGCCTGCACGCTCTTCCTGGTCGTTCTGCTATTGGGCTATCGACTCGAAGCGGGCGAGCGGGCGGCTCAGACCATCTCCCGGCTCCGGGGTCAGGCCGCACCTCCCAACCTCCCCGCGGCGGTCGCCATACCGCTTTTCATTGGCATCGCGGCTCAGGTGGCGATCATCGCGCGGGCAGGAGGGCCGGGCGAGTCGCTGAAGAACGCCGCCGACCAGGCCGCACTCTCGGACAGCTTTGTGCTTTTCCTGCTCTCGGGCTTCGCCTTTGCGGGGTTGATCGTGTGGGCGGCGTGGCGCCGGCCTCGGACGCGCCTGGAGTGGATGGCCTTCTTCGGGAGCCTCCTGGCGATCTGCGCGTTCGCCGTAGCGGCGGGCTCGCGCAGCCAGGTGTTCCTGGTGCTGTTCGCGGTGGCGGTCGTCAAGCACTTCATCTGGAATCCCTGGCGAAGGCGTGAGCTATTGGCGGGCGTGGTGGTGGGGCTGGCGTTCGTCAGCGGCTTCCTCGCCCTCCGTGAGTACGCCGACGAAGGCTCGCTCGGCCGGGCGGCGTCGAAGGCGCCGCACTACATGCTCGACGAGCGGGTGGTGCTCAACGACATCACTTCGTTCGACCACGTCCTCTACGTCACGTCCATCTACGGCCAGACGCGCGCTCACGAGCACGGCAGCTTCCTTGCGGGAGGCGTGCGCGCCTACGTGCCCCGGGCGATCGACCCGGGCAAACCGGAGGGCGGCGACATCGTCCTGCGTCGGGTGGTTTGGCGCGAACGCTTCGGCGCCGGGCGCCCGCCGACGGCAGTCGGCGATCTGTTCATCGACTTCGGCTACGTGGGGGTGGCGCTCGGCGCGTTGTTCATCGGGATTTTGGCCCGGGCCCTTCTCGGGCTTGTGCGCGGCCCGCCCGCCGGGCGACAGTACCGGGTTGCGCTCTACGCGATCCTGCTGATAGTTCTCTACGAGCTCGTGGCGGACACATTCTCCATCGCCGTCGGCATCGTGCTGACGCTACTCCTTCCCTTCGTCGTCGCCGTCCACGGGTTTGGGCGCTTGCCTCTCTCCCG
This sequence comes from uncultured Thermoleophilaceae bacterium, assembly GCA_963850205.1. Taxonomy (GTDB): domain Bacteria; phylum Actinomycetota; class Thermoleophilia; order Solirubrobacterales; family Thermoleophilaceae; genus JACVRW01. Next base: position 8,057 of record CAWKKJ010000001.1, read on the forward strand.
GCCGGGCGCGGCCGGAGAGTCGGCGAGATGAAGCGCCAGAGCCTCGCCGCGGTCGTGCTTACGGCCGCGCTGGGTATCGCGTCCGCGCTCGTCGGGAGCTGTGGCGGAATCGGCTCCGACGATGGCGTTACCGAGCGCGTGCAGCAGCCGCGGATCATCACCGCCAAGCGCCTCGAGGGCGTCCCCGAGGGTTCGCCGCAGCGCACCGTGTACGCGTGGTGGCGGGCGCTGCAGTTCGACAACCCCGTCGAGGCGTCTCGCTACTACGTCAAGTCTCTGGGACTGACGCCGGAAAGACTGGAGCGCCAGTTCCGGTACGGCTCGGCGCTGCTGAACCTCTACGCCATGCCGCGCCTGGTCGACGTGGTCGAAGAGGGCAACCGGGCGACTGTACAGCTGCTGCTCCAGAAGGCGGCCCGCAACCCCAACGGACGGGTCGATCGGGCGTCGTCGGCGCGTGGATTCAACCTCGTGCGGGAGAACGGGGAGTGGAAGCTGGCCGACAACTTCTACATCGAGCGGTCATTCGAAAACGCGCGAAGGCTCGGCGCTCTGGTCCGGCGCGCCAAGCAGGGGCGGGGGCAAGGAAAGGGCGAAGCGAAGGGGCTCGTCGTCCCCGAGCCGTGACCGCCGGGCCGGCTCCGGTCCACGTGGCCGTCGTTCTGCAGGTGGGTGCCATACCGGAGCAGCTGGGAGGCAACGCCGGCCTACTCGTCGAACCCGAGGACGTGGCGCCGAGGCCAGCCTTCCTCGCGCGGTCGTCGAAGCGCAGGGTCCCAAGCCTGGCGCGGCGCTGCGGCAGCAGCACGCCGGCCGGCGGCGCAGGGCCCGCCTGCTCTCTCATGAATCGACGGCTCAGCAGAGGTCATGCTGGTCTACGCTGCCCGAATGAGCGAGGCGACCGTCGCCGCCAACAAGCTGGGTGAAATCGAGAACGCCGAGAAGTCGCTTGAGATGCTGACCCGTGAGGGCACTACCGAGCGCGTCAAGCCGTTCGGGATCCAGTGGCCGGCGGTGTGGTGGCTGAAGTGGGCGACCATCCACCACGCCTTCCGGACGCTCGAGATTCCCCAGGGAGCCAGCGTGCTGGACATCGGCTCGGGCACGGGTTGGGCAACGCTCCTGCTCGCGGAGGCCGGCTACAGCTCGACCGGTGTGGACCTCGCACCTGGGAACGTAAGAATCAGCCAGCTGCACGCCGAGCGATGGGGCAGTCCGGCTAAGTTCGCGACCGCGGATATGGACGGCCTTGAGCTCGACCGTACGTTCGACGCGGTGCTGATGTTCGACGCGCTTCACCACGTGGACGACCCCGCCGCCATTGTGCAACGTGTCGGGCGGCACCTGCGCCCGGGCGGATGGGCGCTGTTTGGCGAGCCGTCGCTCCTTCATCTCGTTTCTCCTGGTGCGTGGCGCGTGCGCAGGGAGATGGGCTGGATCGAGAACGGAATCGGCGTGCGGGCGATGCGGCGCTGGTGCAGGCATGCCGGCATGCCGACCACGAAACGCTTCTTCGAGCCCACCCGGCCCTACAGCGACCGTGTTCGCGCGTTCGGCTGGGAGACGATCCGACTCGTGGCCGCCAACGTGGTCTTCGCCCCGTCCCACCACGTCTGGCTCGCGGCGCAGCGCGCCTGAGCAAGGCCGCCAGTGCTGCGACGCGGCGCCCGCGCGGCGGGTTGACGCTGGTAGTGCGGGTCAGCGGGCAACCTTCAGGTGGCTGAGCGCGAGCCGGCGTATGGGGCTCGACCAGCCTGACCCGGTCGACCGGGCAGCGCGCGTGAGCGCTCAGCCAACGGCTAGAGCGGGCTATAGGGAGTCCGCAGCGGCGCACGGTGGGGGCCGCAGTGCGGTCCCAGCTGAAGCGCGACGCCCGCTCGAGACCCGCGTGCACGAGCCGCTTGTGGACGCGGACGGCGGTCGTCAGGGCGTCGGCGAGCGCCGCGCCGTCGGTGGGTTCCATGAGCAGCGCGGCTTCGCCGCAGGTCTGGGGCAGCCGCCCGGTTGGCGGCCACACCGGCACCCCTGTGGCCATCGCCTCGAGCATTTGGCAGGACGAAGCCCTCGTACAGCTAAATTGAGCGGTCATTCGGAAACGCCCGCAGGCTGGAGGCCCTATCCGGAGTGCGCAGCAGGGGCAAGCGGCGGGGGTAAGGAGAGGGGCAGGCGAAGGGGCTCGGCGTCCCCGAGCCGTGACCGCCAGGGCGTCTCCGGCCCACGTGGCCGTCGTTCTGCACGAGCATCTCGAGCCCCTCTTGCGCCAGATGCGTGTGGTCGAGAAGGTGCACCCAACTAACCAGAAGCAGACTCGAGGCGCGGGGATAGCCGAGGGCAAGTGATCGCAACGCCTGCCGACAGCGCCCGCGCACGATGATGCACAGGGGCGATCCCGGGACCGCGCCAGCTGATCCCGAGCGGCTCCACGCCGCTGCGGCCGCCCGGGTTGGGATCGGCACCGCCATCACCTCGGGAGCCTGGGTGGCCGCCCGAGCGCTTGCGCTCGTCACACTCGTGCTGCTGGTGCGTGCCCTACCGTCGGACGATCTCGGGGCGCTTCTTGCGGCCACCGCGGCCGGGCTGCTGGGAGCCACGCTGGCCACAGGGGGACTCCCGGATGCGACCACCCGCGTTGCGGCTTCGGCGGCAGAGGGAGACGGGTTCGGTCGCGGTGACCTGCACGCCGCGCTCAGGCGATTCGCCCTGACATGCCCGGTGATCGTCCTGTTGCTCGCGGCAATCGCCGACGGGCCACGCGGACTCGATGTGGACTTGCTCGTGGCGAGCACGCTCCTGGCCGTCACCCAAGGCGGGACGTCCATCTTGGCGTCGGTATTCAGAGCGCGGGGGCAGGCCGGCCGCTACGCGCTCGTGTCGGGCCTGATTGTCGCCGTGGGCCGCGTGGTCGTTGCCGGCGCCGCGGTGGCTGTGGACGCGAGCGCGGGTCTCGTCTTGTGGAGCTTCGTCGCTTTGAATGCTGCAGTGATCGCCTTGGTGTGGCGCAGAGCCGTGGGCGGCCTGCCCGATACGAGGTCACCAGGCCACGGCGAGGGTGCGCTCCATCTCGGAGGGGCGGTCTGGGCGCTGCTGGCGCATCTCGACGTCGTGGTCGTGGGTGTGCTGATCGGCGCCGATGCTGCCGGTGTCTACGGCGCGACCCTGCGGCTGGCCGAGTTCAGCTACCAGGTACTGGTCGCCGTGACCGTGCTGTACCTGCCAGAGGCGACTACGCTGGCGATCACCGATAGACGGCGGGCCCTGATAGCTCTGTATCGCACTTCCTCCCGCTGGTCGGCGCTCGTCTGCCTCGCCCTCGCCGGCGGGGGCTTCGTGGCCGCTCCCTGGCTCGCCGAACTGCTGTTTCCGGACGATGCCTCGACCAGCGCCATGCTGATGCGGATCCTCCTCGTGGGCTACGCCGCCTACGGCGCACTCGGGCTCGGCTACCTCACGTCCGTCGCACTCGGCGAGTACCGCGCAATCCGGTGGTCGGCGATTGTCGCTTTGCCCGGGATCGTTGGAGCCACCGTAGCCTTCGCAGAGCTCTGGGGCGTCAACGGCGCCGCGTGCGCGACCGCGGCCGGTTACGTGCTCTTCAACACGTGGTGGATCCTGCACACGCGGTCCACTCTGGGAGCCACCCCCTTCGACCTCTGGTACGTCCGGGCAGTCATCGCGTGCGGGTTGGGCTGGGGCGCCGGTGCGCTCACCGCATTGGGGGTGTCCGGCGCGGCGGCGCCGCTCGCCGTCGTGGCCATCGGCGCCGCAACGGGCGCCGCCTGGGTGCTCGCCACGCTCGCGCTTGGCGCGCTGCGACCCGCGGAACTCCGGGCCGTCCTCAGGAGGTTGCGGCGACGTCGATCCCGAGTGCAGCCCGATACGCGTAGTGCAGGTTGACAGCCTGCCGCTTCAGGCTGAAATGGGTTTCGGCCCGGCGGCGGCCGGCGGCTCCCAGTGATGCCCTTAGAGCCCCGTCGCGACCAAGCTCGAGAATCGCATCGGCGAGCGCTTCGGGGTCATCGGGCGGCACGAGAAGGGCAGCGTCCGGACCGACAACCTCCGGCAGTCCTCCCACTTGTGTGGCCACCACGGGGATGCCCGATGCCATCGCCTCGGCGGCCACGAGGCCGAATGGTTCGTCACGGGACGGCGCGACGAGAACATCCCACTCGCTGAGCTCGGAATAGGGGTCAGCGCATCGACCGACGTGCACGCCGGTGCGGCGAGCATCGCTCGCCACCCGCTTGGCCCACGAGCGCTCAGGGCCTTCGACACAGGCACCGATCATCCGAAACTCGGCATCGGGCAGCCGTCTGGACAGCCGCTGTGCGGCTGCTACGAAGACGTCACTGCCCTTCCGGCTGGAGATGGTTCCGAGAATGCCGATCACCAGCCTGCGATCGGACCTCGGCGGCCGCCGCTCCGGCGGGAGGGGCACCCCGTTGGGCACGAGCAGCGGCTCAAGGCCATGTTGTCGCATCGCGCTGACGTTCGCGACGGAGATGCCCACCACCACGTCGGCGGCGAATCTCATCAGCAGCGCCGCGGCCCTGCCCTTTGGCCCGGCCGAAAGGGTCTCGTGTACGTGAAGCAGCGTCGGTGAGCCCGTCCCTCTCGCCGCGGCGATCTCGGGCAGAGCGATGAGTGTATTTGCGTGCAGAAGCGCCGGGTCCACGCGGCGGACCCACGAGCGGAAGGTCGTCAGGTAACGAGGTACCGAGGCGAGCCGCGCCGCCGTTCCCGGAGGCTCAAGCAGCGATTGGCGGCTCAGCCTCAGGAGGCGTGGCTCGCCGGCCACCGGCAAGCCCTTGGCCTCGAGCTCCTCGCGCAGGCTCCCCGGACCGGGGGTCCAGGCCGTGAAACGCCAGCCAAGCGCGATGAGGCCGGGAAGGACCCTCAGGATCGACTGCGACGCTCCGCCGATGGCCGTCTCGTGGAAGGCGATCGCGACGATGCGGGGCCCTCCGTCCATCGATCTCAGCGCGCGCCGTGGGCGCGCAGCACCCCCGTGAGGCGTTCCCTGAAGCGCTCCTCGGAGAAGCGCTCGGCCCGCCGGCGCAGCTCCGCGCTCCCAACTTCGCCCGGCCAGGCCTTGCACGCCGGCCCGGATCTGCTCCGGATCGGTCGGATCCGAGATCAGGGCGCCGTCGCGGCCGGGGCGCACGATGTCCCGCGCGCCGCCGTGGTCGGCCGCGAGCACGGGCGTCCCTGCTGCCAGCGCCTCGACCATCGAGATCCCGAAGTCCTCCTCGCCCACGTGGATGAAGCCGCCCGCCTGGGCGAACAGCCGGGCCAGCCGGTCGCGCGGCAGCCAGCCCAGCAGCTCGACGTTATGCGGAAGGCCGGCGCGCAGCTCGTCCTCGAGGGGGCCGACGCCGACCATGGTGAGGCGCAGGTCCGGCAGCCCCCTGAAGGCGTTCGCCACCTCGAGCGGACGCTTGTAGGGGACCAGCCGGTGGACCCAGAGAAACCGGGTCGGGTCGCGCTCGAGGTCGTGCGGAAAGTCGCCGACGGCCACGGGAGGGGGCACCACCTCCGCCGGACGGTCGTAGAAGTTCGCAATGCGCTCCGCGACCGCGGAGGAGTTGGCCACGTACACGTCGGGTCGCTGCGCGGCGCGCCGGTCCCAGTCGCGCAGCCGGCCGCGCAGGGCCGCGAGCGCCGCGCCCTTGAGCCCCCGGACCCGGCCGCGGTCGGCGGTGGGCATCCAGACGTAGCGCATGGGGGTGTGGCAGTAGCAGGCGTGCAGGGTGTCGGGCCCGGTGCGGACACCCGCCGCGCAGGCGTGCGAGGAGCTGACCACCAGCTCGTAGCCGCGCAGATCGAGGTGCTCGAAGTAGCGCGGCATGTAGGGCAGCAGCCAGCGCCAGCGACCGGGGCGGTGGCCGCGCTGGCGTATGCCCGGCAGCCGGGCCAGGCGCGACTCCTGCACGATCGCCGCGCTCAGGCGCTCGGGGCAGGACCTCGCGCGTGGCCTGGAAGGTCAGGATGTCGGGGTCGCGGTCGAAGAGGTCGAGCATCGCCGCCACCGTGCGCTCCGACCCGTGCAGGCCCTGGAACCAGTCGTGCACCAGCGCCGAGCGCATGGTCAGGCGCTCGGCGCTCACGTCGCGCTCTCGCCGTGCCACGCGCGGTGGCGCTGCAGCGCGCGCCGGAAGCCGAGCGGCCGGCCGAGGACCACGGGCTGGCGGTAGGGAGCGCCCCGCTCGCGGTAGAGCCGCCATTCCCGCAGCCCGTGGACGCGGCCCCGCAGCGGCGCGAGCGAGCGTGCGCTCAGCGAGGCGAAGACCACGTAGGCCGCGTCGTAGAGCAGCATGCGCGGGGCGTTGCGGACGAACATGGCCGGGGGTGGCGTTCTTGGCCAGCGTGCGCACGCGGTTTCGCCCCACCAGGTAGAGCTTCGCCGGCGACCCGTGGCGGGCGGTGGCCGAGTGGTGGTGGTAGACCACCGCGCCGGGGGTGTAGAGCGCGTTCCAGCCGTGGGCCTGGGCCCGCCAGGCGAGGTCCACGTCCTCGAAGAAGGCGAAGAAGGTCTCGTCGAAGCCGCCCACGTGCTCGAGCATCCGGGTGCGAAACAGGGCCGCGCCGCCGGTGGCCCCGAAGACCTGCAGCGCGCGGCGGTGGTTGTTCTCCGCCCGCGTGCCCACCAGCCGGTCCGCCGCGATCCCCAGCCGGTCGATCTCGAGCCCGGCGGAGTTGACCACGTCGCGCCGGTCGGCGAAGCGCATCTGCGCCGCCACCGATCCCACCCGCGGGTTGGAGCGGGCGGCCTTCAGCATCACGTCGACCGCGTCGGGCTCCACCGTCGTGTCGTTGTTGAACACCGCGATCCACTCGCTGCTGGTGGCGGCGATACCGTGGCTCAGGCCGCCGGCGAAGCCGACGTTGCGCGGCAGCGAGACCAGCGTGACCTCGGGGAAGTGCTCTCGCACCAGCTCCACCGACCCGTCGCTGGAGCCGTTGTCCACCACCACCAGCTCGGTCTCCTCCTCGAGCTCGGCGAGGGCGCCCTCCAGCGACAGCAGGCAGCGCCGCAGCAGCTCGCGGCGCTCGTGGTTGACCACGATCGTGGCCACGCCCACCCGCCGCTCGGGCTCCGGCCCGGGCGGCGAGGGCAGCGGGCGCCGGACGCCGGCGGGGGAGGATTCCCAGGACCCGTCCTCGGCCAGCACGTCGCCGATCACGTCGTCGGTGGCGGCCGCGGTGCGCTCCCAGCTGAACTGCGAGGCCCGCTCCAGCCCCGCCCGCACGAGCCCCTCGCGCAGATCGGCATCGGTCACCGCGGCCACCAGGGCGTCGGCGAGGGCGGTGCCGTCGGTGGGCTCCACGAGCAGTGCGGCATCTCCGCAGGTCTCGGGCAGGGCCGCCCGGTCGGCCGCCACCACGGGCACCCCGGTGGCCATGGCCTCGAGCACGGGCAGCCCGAAGCCCTCGTACAGCGAGGGCATCGCCAGCGCCTGCGCACCGGCGTAGAGGGCGGGCAGGTCGGCCTCGGGCACGTAGCCGAGGGCGCGCATCGGGGGCGTCTCGCCCGGGCGCATGTAGTGGCGGCCCGAGCCGGCCGCCACCAGCTCCAGGCCCAGCTCCGACAGCCTGCGTCCGGCGTCGGCGAGGGCCGCCAGGTTCTTGCGCGCGATGCGTGTGCCCACCACCAGCACGTAGGGCTTCTCCAGGCGATACGCCGTGCGCACCCGGTCGTCCCGCGCGTCGGGGGAGAAGCGCTCGTCCACCCCGTTGTGCACCACCGAGATCCGCTCGGGGTCGAGCTCCAGCCCCTCCGCGACGTCGCGCCGCGAGAACTCCGACGGCGCGATCACCCGCCGGGCCCGATGGGCGAGCAGCGGCAGGATGTGGCGCTGGTAGGTGGCGTAAGGGGGCGAGTACCACTCGGGGTGGCGCAGCGCCGCCAGGTCGTGGATCACCACCACGCTCCGTCGCGACAGCGCCGGGGCGAGGTTGGCCGGGCAGTAGATGGCGCGCGCCTCGCGGGCGGCGACCGGCAGCAGCGCCTGCTCCCAGAAGTGCCCGGCCCGGTGGGCCAGCGAGCCGGGCGGGCGCATGACCGAGTAGCGGTCGGGGCGCAGCCGGGGCAGCCGGGCCGCCATCTCCCGGGCCACGCGCTCGACGCCTCCGATCTCCCGCCGTACGGCGGCGCGGGCGTCGACCACCACCGGCCTCCAGGTGTAGTCCGTCACGAGCCGGCTCCGGACCGGCCGTTTCGCCGCGCGGCGCTCAGCGCCGCCAGCTGCCCGCGCTCGTACGCTCCGCCCCGGCGCAGCAGCGTGCGCCCGGCCGCGCGGGTGCCGAAGGTCACCGCCTGGCCGATGTCGTCCAGGGCGAGGCGCGCGCGGCCGCGGCGCGCCATGACCTCCCGGCGGCGGCTCGCCCTCATCTCGGCGTCGCGGCCACGGAGCGCCCGACCGACCGACGTGCCGCCCCGGTGTCGCAGCCCCACGTGCGGCCGCAGCAGGGTCGGCACCCCCTTGTCGGCGGCTCGCAGGCAGAGGTCGAGGTCCTCGTAGAAGAGAAAGATGCTCGGGTCGAACGGGCCCAGCTCGCGCAGGAGGGCGGTGGGGGCGACGATGCAGGCTCCCACGGCCCAGCCCACCGGGCGGGGCCGGTCGCTGCGCCAGGGCTCGTAGCGCCGGCGCAGCGGCCCGGGGAGCAGGAAGCGGGGGACCGCGGCGGGAACGAGGCTCTCGACGGTCCCCGGGACCGGGTGGGCGCTGTCCTGCGTGCTGCCGTCGGCGTTGAGGAGCCGGGGGGCGAGCAGCGCCCGGGTCGAGCCGGCCTCGCGGGCGAGCCGCGCCAGCCCGTCGTCCAGCAGCTCCACGTCGGGGTTCACCAGCGCGGTCACGGGGTCCTCTACGTGCTCCAGGGCGGCGTTGCAGCCCGTGCCGAAGCCTCGGTTGCCGCCCAGGTCGATCACCTCGGCGCCGTGGCGGAGAGCCACCTCGGCGCCCCCGTCGCTCGAGCCGCTGTCGGCCACGAGCAGCCGCGGCCGCGGGTCGAGCGCTCGCTCGACCGAGGCCAGCAGGCGCTCGAGGTCCTGCTCGCTGTCGTGGATCACCGTGACCAGGCTGAAGGCGGTCACCGCCGGGCCTCCGCCGCCTCGGCCAGCACCTCACGGGTGCGAAGCGCCGCCTGCTCCCAGGACAGGCGGGCCATCGCGGCGCTGCCCGCGGCCACCAGCCGCGCCCGAAGGTCGCCGTCGCGCTCCAGCTCGAGCAGCGCGCCGGCCAGGGCCCCGGGGTCACCAGGCGGCACGCGCAGGGCTCCGTCGCCCAGCGTCTCGCCGAACACGGGCAGGTCCGCCACCAGGGCCGGGGTCCCGACGGCCAGCGCCTCGAGCGGCGTGAAGGCGAACCCCTCCTCGCGGGACACGCAGGCCAGCACGAGCGCGTTGCGGTAGAGCTCGTCGAGCCGCTGGTCGGGCACGAATCCGAGCACGGTGGCCCCCGACGCCGCCAGCTCGTCCCGCAGCGGGCCCTCGCCCGCGAAGACCAGCTCGGCCTGCAGGCCGTTCTCGCGGGCGCGCCGGTGCGCGGCCACGAGCAGGTCGGGGCGCTTGCGCTCCTCCAGCGCGCCCACCGCCAGGACATAGCCGGGCGCAAGGCGCCCCTCCGAGTCGCCGGCGGCCGCGGCCGAGGAGGGGCGGCCGGGGCCCGAGACCACCGTGACCACCTTGTCGGGAGCCAGCTCCCACTCCGCGATCAGCTGGCGCCGCACCGTCTCCGAGACCGCGATCAGGCGGTCGGCCCGCCGTGCCAGGCGGCGCGGGCTGGCGAGACGGTGCCACAGGCGCTGGTAGGGGCTGTAGTCCGCCGCGCGGTGCTCGAAGGAGAGGTCATGCACGGTCAGGACGAGCGGTACGCCGGCGGACACGGCCAGGGGCGCCACGGTAGGCGCCCAGACCACATCGGGATGCCCCAGCATCCGGTCCAGCCGCGGTCGCCCGGCGATCGTGGCCGCGGCGAACAGGGGACGGCCGCCGATCCGGGTGTGCCGCAGCGCGACGTTCGGCAGCCCGACGCCGGGCGCGGAGCCCGGGCCGCCGGGCACCAGCACCGCGTACGTGTCCTGCGGCGCCGCACCGGCCAGGGCGGCCAGCAGCGAGCGCAGGTAGCGGGCGATCCCGCGTCCACCGGGGGCCCTGAGGCTTCGACCGTCGACGGCGACCCTCACGCCGGCCCGGGCCGCAGAAGGGCCCAGTCACGCACCTCGCCTGAGCGCGGCCCCGGTCCCCACGAGCCAGAGCCCGAGGAGGAGGAGGGGAGCCAGCGGCAGGCCCGTGAGCGGAAGCGAGCCCGAGCCCGATGCCGCCGCCCCGGAGGCGCCGGCGGTGGTGCCGGTCGTGCCGTCGGTGGTGGTCTCGCTCTCGGTGTCCACCGATCCGCCGGTCGAGCCGCCCACGCTGCCGGTGGTGTCGCCGCCGCCCGTGACCGAGCCGCCGCCACCGCCCGCCGCCGCCGCTACCGCCGGAGCCGCCCCCGCCCGTATCACCGCCACCGCCGGACTGGCTGGTGTCGTTCTGGAACGGGTCGGTGTACTGCTCGTCCCCGGCGCTCTGTGCAAGAACGAGGCCGCCGGGACGAGCAGCGCAGCCAGGGCGAGCGCGAGCAGGGTGAGAGCGAAGGGCGTGCCGCATCGGCGGACTGTTTACCAGATCGTCTTTGCGCCGGGGCCCACTTCGATCTCGCCGTTCGGTGCCGACCGGACGGAGCCTCGCCGGATTCGTTCCGCTGTCGCGGCGCCGGCTCTGACCGCTCGCTCCACGCCACCGCCGCGCGCCGCCAGCAGCAGCGCCGGCAGCGTCACCGCCGGCATCTCCCAGTCCCAGTCGAGGCCGGCGTGGACTGCCCAAGCGACGCAGCCGGCGGCCAGGCCCTGCCGCGGCCGCAGGATCGCCTCGCCCGAGGCGGACGCCGCACATCACGACCCCGCCCAGGAAGACGAGCAGCAGCGCCAGACCGACCAGGCCGAGCTCGGCCGCGGTCTCCAGATAGAGGGAGTGGGCGTCCGAAGCCTGGTCGACCCGGTCGTCGATCTTGCGCCACTCCACGACGAAGGCGCCGGCGCCCGCGCCGGCCAGCGGATCGTCGCCCACCATGTCGATCGCGACCTCCCAGTAGCGGTAGCGGTTGGAGTCCGCCGAGGCGAGCCGCGAAGGGTCGGTGCCGCTCTCCGGGGACACCGTCCTCGGCGTGCCCTCGAGCAGGGCGACGGCGAGCACCGCTCCCACGACCGGCGACCAGCGCCACGCCGCCGATGAGGCGTCCGCGCGACACGGGCAGACGAGCCCGTCTGGGCCAGCGGGCTCGGCCGCGCGGCGGCGGACCGCCAGCCAGCGCGGCGCCGAGGCCGCAGAGCACGAGCAGCGCGTGCGAGCATGACGAGGCCCTGGCCCGGGTCGCCCTCGTCGCCCCGCTGCGAGGGAGCTGATCGTGTCCAGGCCGCTCGCCACCAGCGAGGCCAGCGCGGCGGCCGACGGCCACCACCGCGGCGGCCGCGCGCCTGCGCGCGTCCGTCGGGTGCGAGAGCAAGGAGCACGAAGCAGGCCGGCGCCGACGGCGGCGAGCGCGCCGCGCGAGAAGCTCAGGTAGGTGGTCAGGGCGAGCGACCACGCCGCCCGCCGCGGCGGCGCAGCGAATCGCCCGCGGCCGGCGCGGGTCGCCGGCCACGCGCAGGGCCAGCACGAGCCCGATCGCCGCGATGGCGCCCTCGGCGTTCCAGTAGGTGACCGGCTGCTCGAGCCGGCCGTCGGAGGTGCGGCTGCGGTCCAGCTCCACCAGCCCCGGAAGCAGGCGCTCGAGCAGGCCGTAGCCGGTGACCACGAGCGCGCCGAGCGCCAGCAGCGGCTCGAGGCCGCGCCGCACCCAGGGCTGGTCAGCAGGGCGACCGCCGCCGTGAAGGCGCCGAGGTACAGCAGGATGCGCTGCACGTCGTCCTCGGCCCGCTTGCCCAGGGGCGCCCAGGTGAGCGACAGGGCGGTCCAGGCTGCGAGCAGGGCCAGGGCGCCGAGCGCGCAGCGCCCGGACGCTGTCCGGGGGAGGGGCCGGCGGGCCACCAGGGCGGCAAGGCCGACGAGGGCCCAGGCCACCACGGCGGCCATCAGCCGCGGGTCGTCGAAGAAGCCGCCGGAGAAGAAGGCGAGCGCCGTCGGGCCGGCGATCAGCACGGCCGCGCCGGCGGCGGAGAGGCTCCGACTCATGAGGGGCGCACAGTAGAAGACCCGCTCCTACACTGAGCCGCCATGCAGCCGCCCGTCATCCTGCGTGTCGCCATGCTCGCTGACCGCCGTCGCGGCTGTGCGTCTGGCTGGTCGCCGGCCTGGTCGCCAGCGACGGCCTGAAGGGAGCGGGCGAGGCCGTGGCCCAAGCCCAGGGCCGGGCCGTGACGCCGGCCGAGTTCGAAGACGCCCGCGGTGGGCTCGAGCGCGCCCGCAGGCTCGGGCGACGACTCGGCGCCGCTCTACGCGGAGATCGGCCTTCTGATCGTCGCGGGGCGGGGGGAGCAGGCGCTCGCGGTGGCCGAGGAGATCGTGCGGCGAGAGCCGGAGAACTTCGAGGGCTGGCGCGCGGTGTACGGCCTCGAGCCTGGAAACCGGATCCCGCAGCGGGCCGCCTTCGCACGGCGCCGGGCGCTGGAGCTCAACCCGCTCGCGGAGCGGCGTCTTCCGCGGTCCGCGGGCGGTTCCTGAGCACCGCCGCTCAATCGCCGCGGCCGCTGACGGGATCGGCTGTAGGCTGCCGCTCCTTTGGCGGCGCCGCTGCACATCCTGATCCTCTCGGACCGGGACTGGACCCATCCTCAGGGCGGGGGTACCGGCACGAACCTCTACGGCCAGGTGGAGCGCTGGCTGGCCTGGGGACACCAGGTGACGGTGGTGGCCTGCTCCTATCCGGGCGCGCTGGCCGAGGAGCAGCACGGCCGGCTGCGCATCCTGCGCATGGGCGGGCGCTCGACCGTCTTCCCGCGCGTGATCTGGCGCGGCCTCCGGCGCAGGCTGCCGGAGGCCGACGTGGTGCTCGAGGTGGTCAACGGCATCACCTTCCTCACGCCGCTCTGGCTGCGCACCCCGCGCCTCACCCTCGTCCATCACGTGCACCGCGACCACTATGTCGCCGAGATGGGGATGCCGGGGCGGGTGGCCGCGTGGCTGCTGGAGACGGCTCCGCTGGGCCTGCTCTACCGGCTGCTCGCGCTTTCTCACGATCTCCAACGCGTCGGCCTCCGACATCGCCGCGCACGGCATCCCGCGTGACCAGATCGCGGTCGGCTACATCGGAGTGGATCTCCAGCGCCTTCGAGCCCGAGCCGGGCCGGCGCACGCCCGAGCCCGTCGCTGCTCTACCTCGGCCGCCTGAAGCGCTACAAGCGGATCGAGTACCTGCTGGACGCCGTGGCGGCCAACCCGGGCACGGTGCTGGAGGTGGCCGGGGAGGGCGATCACCGGCCGCAGCTGGAGGCGGCAATCGCGGAGCGCGGCATCGGCGATCGCGTTCGGATGCACGGGCACGTGTCCGAGGAGAAGAAGCTCGAGCTGCTCCAGAGCTCCTGGATCAACCTCACGGCCTCATCGGCGGAGGGCTGGTGCCTGACCGTGATGGAGGCGGCCGGATGCGCCACGCCCAGCGTGGCGATGGCGGTGGGCGGGCTGCCCGAGTCGATCGAGCACGGGCGCACCGGCCTGCTGGCCGACGATCCCGAGCAGCTGTCCGAGCACATCGGCGTGCTGGTGAGCGACGACGAGCGGCGCGAGGAGATGGGCCGGGCGGCCAAGGAGCGGGCGCACACCTTCACCTGGGACCGCGCGGCTCAGGAGACGCTCGACCAGCTCGAGCTCGTGCGCGACGCAGTGGACCACCAGCCGTCGCTGCGAAAGCGACTGTCGGAGTCGGACACGGGCCGGGCCGCCGGCCTGGCCGTGGCCCTGATGGCCAACAACTTCATCGCCCTGATCTTCACCATCGTCTTCGCCCGCCTGCTGGGCGACGACGGCTACGGCTCGCTCGGGGCCCTGATCGCGGCGTTCACCATCCTCATCGTGCCGGGCTCGGCCCTGCAGGCGACGGTGGCCCGCGAGGTGAGCTCGCACGTCGGCGGAGGGCGAGGTCAACCCGGCGGCGGGCGTCTGGCGCTGGCTCGAGCGGCTGGTGATCCTCACCGTGGGCATCACGGCTGGTCTCGGTGCTGCTGCGCGAGCAGATCGCCGCGGCCGATCGGCGTCGAGCAGGCCTGGGCCGCGGCGGCGCTGCTTCCCAGCGGGATGCTCTGGCTGGCGCTCTGCGTGCAGCGGGGCACCCTCCAGGGCCTGGGCCGCTACCGCGCGGTGGGCTGGTCGATCGTCGGCGAGGCGGGCGCGCGGCTGGGCATGGGGGTCGCGCTCTACGCCGCCGGGCTCGGCGTGACCGGCGCGTTCCTCGGCAGCACGCTCTCGATCTTCCTTGTGTCGCGCCGCACTCGTGCCGCCGCTGGCCGCGTCGCTCGGCCGCTGGCAGACGCGCTCGGTGCCCCTGAGCTTCCGGTCGGTGCTGTCGAGCGCCTGGGCTCCGGTGCTGGCCTTCTCGCTCATCGCCGCGCTGCAGAACATCGACATCGTGTACGTGAAGCACGACCTGTCCGATGAGGCCGCCGGCTCGTACGCGGCCGCGTCGGTGGCCGCCAAGGCGGTGATCTGGGTGGCGATCGGGCTCGGCCTCTACCTGCTGCCCGAGGCGGTCCGGCGCACCCGCGCCGGCAAGGACGCGCGGCCCATGCTCTGGCGCACGCTCGCGCTGATCAGCATGGTGGCGGTGCCGATGGTCATGGTCTACGCGGTCGCGGCCGAGCCGGTCCTGCGCATCGTGTTCGGCGAGGACTTCACCGAGGCGGCCGGCGCGCTGCCGCTGCTCGCGCTGGCGATGTCGCTGCTGTCGGCCGCCTACCTCGGCGTGCAGTACCTGCTCGCGCTCGGCCGCAGCGCCTTCATCGGCCTGCTCGCCTTCGCCGCGGTGGCCGAGCTGGCGCTGCTGGTGGCGGTCGGCACCGGTCTGGTGGAGGTGGCCGCGAGTGCTGGTGGCGCTTCAGCTCCTGCTGGCGCCGGCGCTGCTGGCGCATGAGCGTCCGAACGGCCGCTCCGCACAGGTGCGCGCCGAGCCCCGCGGCATGAGCACGTCGACGGCCTCCGACGCCGCTCGAGCGCCCGCAGGGGCTCGAGCGCATGCGCACGCTCTGGCGCCTGTGGCGGGCGGAGAAGGAGGACCCGGAGCCCTTCTACCGGCTGCTGGCGGCCGAGGCCGCCGACGACCTCGAGCGCCGCCACGGCGCCGCTGGCCGGCAAGACGATCGTCGACCTGGGCTGCGGGCCCGGGCTTCTACACCGACGCTCTGCGAGCCACCGGGGCCACGGTGATCCCGGTGGACAACGACGAGGACGAGATGACCATGGTGGGCGGAGCGCCCGAGGGGGCGCTGCATCGCCGACGCGGGCGACCTGCCGCTGGAGGACGCGAGCGTGGACGGGGCCTTCTGCTCCAACCTGCTGGAGCACACGCCCGACGCGGCCGCCGTGATCCGCGAGATCGAGCGCGTGCTGCGCCCCGGCGGCTGGGGCTACATCTCCTGGACGAACTGGTACTCGCCCTGGGGCGGCCACGACATGACCCCCTACCAGTACCTCGGCCCGGAGCGCGGCCCGCGCCTCTACGAGCGCCGCAACGGCCCGCCGCGCAAGAACCCCTACGGCGCCGGGCTCTGGGCCGTGCACGTGGGCCCGACGATCCGCGCGGTGCGGGCGCGGCCGCGGCCTGGGCATCGAGCGGATCGAGCCGCGCTACTGGCCCCGGCTGGCCTTCATCTGCCAGGTGCCCGGCCTACGCGAGATCGCTCACGTGGAACTGCGTGATTCGGGTCGTTCGCGTCTGAGGTTCGCGCTCGCTCTGGCGGCGCTCGCCGCCGCCGGTCTGGCTCTCCGGGTGATCTACACGGTCGCCGTGGCGCCCCCGACCACGGGGCTGTTCGACTCGTTCTACTTCCGGATCAGCGGCCGGATCGTGGCCGAAGGGGGTGGGTTCTCCAACCCCTACCTGTGGTTCGGCGACGGGCGCTTGGTCCCTAGCGCCCAGCATCCTCCCCTCTACATTCTGGTGCTCGCCCTCGAGGAGGGGCTCGGCCTCACCGCCGACAAGCTGCAACGCTCCACCGGGGCGCTGTTCGGCACCGCCACCGTGATCCTCGTCGGCCTGATCGGCCGCCGCGTCGGCGGCGAACCGGCGGGACTGGCCGCAGCGGCCCTGGCCGCCGTCTATCCCATGCTGATCGTCGCCGACGGGGCGCTCTTGAGCGAGACGCTGTACGCCACGCTGGTAGCCGCCTGCATCCTCGCGGCCTATCGGCTGATCGACCGGCCGGGGGCGGTCGGGGCGCTGGTGCTCGGCCTGCTGGTGGGCCTGGCGGCGCTGACGCGCTCTGAGGCCCTGGCGCTTGTGGTGCTGCTCGGACTACCGGCCGCGCGCCGAGGCGGCGGAGCCTGGCTCCCGCGCCTGGGGATCTGCGCCCTGACCACGGTCGTGGTCGTCTCTCCCTGGGTGGTGCGCAACTGGATCGTCTTCGACACGCCGGTCATGTCGAACAACCTGGGCTCGGTCATCGCCCAGACCAACTGCCCCCCGGCCTACTACGGGGAAGGCGTCGGCTTCATCGCCACCGACTGCCTTCCGCGTGAGTCGCCCCCGGAGGAGGCCGAGCAGGCCGCGCTGTGGCGCCGGGAGGGAATCGAGTACGCCGCCGATCACGCCGGCCGGCTGCCCGTGGTCGTAGCCGTGCGAGTGCTGCGCCAGTGGGCGTTGTGGGCGCCTACGCGGATGATCCGGGACGGCGAAGGACGCGACGTCGGGGTGCAGCGCGTCGGGGTGCTCATGTCGTGGGTGCTGCTGCCGCTTGCGCTCCTGGGCGCCCTGGCGCTTCGCAGGCGGCACACGCCGCTCGCCCCGCTGTTGGCGCCCGCCGTGCTCGCCGTCGTGGTGGGGGCGCTGACCTGGGGATCGCTGCGGTTGCGCATCGCCGCCGACATCCCGCTCGTGGTCCTCGCCGGCGTGGCGATCGCCGCGCTGCCGAGGCTGAGCTCATCACGATCCGAGCGAGCGCCCCTCTCGTAGCCGCCGCGCGGCAAGCCAGCCGGCGGCCGCAAAGCAGCACATCGCGAGCACCGCGATGTAGTGCGCGCGCGTGTAGTTGTTCGCGAACTCGAAGTTGTAGCCGCCCTTGTCCTCGGCGGGGAAGAGCAGGTAGATCAGCGGCAGCAGCGCCAGTCCCGCCGCGGCCAGCAGCGCCAGGCGCCGCACGTTGACCCCCAGCACCATCAGCAGCAGCGACAGCGGCAGCATCACCGCGCCCATCCGCAGCGAGAACAGCGCCCCACCGATCACGGCGATGGCCAGCGCCGGCGCCACGGCGCGGCGTAGCGGCAGGCGCCAGACCGGGTCAGGGCCCAGGCTCGGCAGGAAGCCGGGGGGCTCCTCCGCGGCTCGCGGCGCCGCGGCGCGGCGGCGGCGTCGCAGCAGCGCGGCCAACAGGATCGCGGCGAGCACCACGCACCCCAGCGCGGAGACGGCGTAACCGGCGAGCGCCAGCCGCTGCGGGCCGAACGCGAACTCGACCTCGGCGCAGTCCCGCGAGACACGCCAGCCGTTCGCGTAGCCGTCGATCGGCGTGGGCTCCCCGAGATCGCGCTCGCCGCCGCCCCGCTCACGGCAGTTGGCGCGCCAGCCCTCGGACCAGCTCTGCTCGAGGACGACCCACGACGCGCCGGTCAACGCGAGCCGCGCACTCTTCACGGCGCCGGACGGGCCGCCCCCGCGCATCGAGACCACCCGACCGGGCGCGACCGCCGCTCGGGCCGCCGGCCGCGGCGCGGCCGAGCTCAGCAGCAGATGGTCCGGACGCGCCACGGCGCCCGGCGGCGCGCTGAGTCGCACCCGCCCGGCGGGCAGGTCGAGCGGTGCGCAGCCGCGCAGCCGCAGGGCGCGCCCGGCGTCGAGGGCCTGCAGGGTCCCCTCGAGGGCAAGGCCCGTCCGGCTTCCGGCGGCCCGCACGGTCAGCGCGTCGCAACCGGTCGAGAAGCGCCCGCTGCGGGCGGGGGCGGGAGCTTCCAGTCCGGCGGCCTCGACCTCCCCGATGGCCACCGCGGCGACGTCGTGTGCCCCGCCCGTGCCGCGCGGCCGGGCGGCGAGAACCTCCAGCCGCAGCGCGCGGGTGCGCAGCGGGCCTCCCAGCTCCACCACACCGTCGGCGCCGACCCGCCGCTCCCGGGGCTCGAGGCCCGGCGCGACCACGCGAACGCGGGTGGGGAACGGGTACCCCGCCGGCCCGGGGCGCAGCCGCAGAGACTGCAACGTACGCGGGCCAGGCGCCGACCACTCGATCCAGACCGGCTCGCCGGGCGCCACGTGACCGATCCAGGCGCTGGCGCGGTCGTCATCGAAGGCCGACGACGCCCGCCGGCCGGGCACGCCCTCGAAGCGGCTGGAGGAGGAGAAGCGCCAGCCGGCGGGCAGGCCGGCGAGCCGGTCGAGGGCCTCGTCGGGGGCGTCGGCCGCCACGGTCCCCCAGCCCCGGAGCTCGAACCGCCGCGCCGCGGGCAGATCGAACTCCCGCTCCAGGCCCTCCTCGGCGTCCAGCATGGCCAGGGGATGGAGGGGCTCGGGGTCAAGGGTGTCGGCCCCGGCCCGGTAGGGGAAGTCGGCGCTGGTGCGCTGCAGCATCACGACCAGCGGGCTGCGGTCCAGGTCGAGGCCCCGGGCCGCCTCAGAGAGCGCCGTGGGCAGCCGCAGGTGCTCCTCGACCGGCGGCAGGCCCGGGATGCGCAGCTCGGTCACGCCCCCCGCGCCACGGGTGTCCTCGTTTCCGCCGATCTTGTCGATGCGGATTCGCAGGGTGCGCAGCTCGGGGATGTCGAGCTCGATCCGATTGGCCCCCGCGGCCAGCCGGACGCGCCGTTCGGGACCGCCGTTGGCCGACACCCAGATGGACAGGGTGCGCCCGCGGCGGTCGCGCTGGGGCACCACCTCGATCTCGCTCACGGGCAGCGGCCGCCGCAGCTCGAGCTCCATGTACCAGCGGCGAGCGTCCACGTTCTCGTCGGCGCGCCAGGTGGTGTCCAGGCGCCCGTCGACGGCCGCGTAGGGCCGATACTGCGGGAAGTTCGACCAGCCGGCGGCGGTGGGGGAGGCCAGCCGGCGCAGGCTGGAGTAGACGGCGACCGTTCGGCCCTTTTCGCCGCGCTCGGGAAAGGCATCGAAGGTCGAGGCGTTGGGGTCAAGAGCTTCGGTGGCAGTTAGTGTGGGACCGCGGTTGCCCCTGGTGCGCGAGGCAATGAAGTTGCGGCGCCGCGCCGAGTCGCTCAGCGCCAGGGTGGCGCCGGCGGCGCTCTCGGCCGCCAGCGTCCCGCGATCGGTGTCGCCGGCGAAGAACAGCGGCCGGCCGGGATCCAGCAGGCCATGGGCGGCCAGTTCGGTCACGCCCTCGGCGTCCCCCTCCAGGACCGTCGCGGGGCCGGCGGCCAGGCGCACCCCGGAGGAGTCGCCCGGGGCCTCGAGGCGGGTCAGCTCCGGTTGGGAGGCCGGCGGCACGCCGCGGCCCGCGGCGGGCGGATAACGACGCGCCGCGCCGTACTGCTCGACCCGCCTGAGGTCGGGCTCCTGTGCCAGGGCCAGCTCGGTGGCGGCAGGGTCGAGTGCCCCGTTGCGCCGACGAACGCCGTCGCGGGCCACCAGTACCTGCTGCACCCCGGTGAGGCGTAGCAGCGGGGCTAGCTGGCCGGGCACCAGGCGGTCCTGCTGGATCAGGTCGTCGATGGCGATCTGCAGGAAGGCCGACCGCGGCCCGGCGTACGGAACGAGCTCGCGCACCGCGAGCGGCTCCCTGCGCAGACCGGGCCCCACGGGATCCATCGTCCCGCCCCAGCGGTACCAGCCGAACATCTCGCCGGGCAGGACCATCGTACGGCCCCCGCCGGCCTCGCGCGCGGCGTCCGCGGTGGCGTCGGTCCACCAGCTCGGCACCGAACCGTAGGCCTGCTCGCGATCGACCGCCCGCCCCGTGATCAGCGGCAGCGCGGCCAGCAGGGGCACCACGGCCAGAAGGCCCAGTGCCACGGCCGGCAGCCTTCGCCCGCGGACCCGCAGGAGCCCGGCCTGGGCCCGCTCGACCAGCGCTGCCGCACCCGCGCCACCGAGGCAGGAGAGCGCCAGCACCAGCAGCGGCATGCCCTTGTAGGTGGTGCGCAGGAACTGCAGGGAGGGCAGGGCGTTGTAGGCCTCGAGCAGGAACTCCCGCAGCCGGGCCTCACGCGGGAAGCCCGTGAACATGGCCAGGAGGGCGACGAAGGCCAGAAGGGCGAAGAACGGGGCGTAGCGCCAGCCCCTGATCAGCGGGAAGGTGGCGACGGTGAAGAGCGGCACCAGGAAGGTGGCCACGATCACCACCGGGTTGAACAGGTAGGTGGCCCCGACGTCCATGAAGGGCTCGCGGGCGCCGAAGCCGACGCCGGTGTAGAGGCCCCAGAAGCCGAGCGAGCGCAGCAGCTCGGGGAAGCTGGTGGTCGCCCAGATCGTGTACGGCTGCTCGGTGTAGATGAGGATGTCGATCCCGTAGCGGCTCTGCAGCAGGACCGGAATCGCCCACCACAGCGAGCCCACCGCGGCGGCCAGCGCCGTCCGCCAGCCGAAGGCGGCAACGGAGCTGAAGGCGACCCGTCCCGTGGCCACCTCGTAGGCCGCCAGCGCGAGCGGGCCGAGCAGCGCGAAGGCGATCACCGCCGCGTTCACGCCGCCGCCCGAGGCCGCGAGGATCAGTCCGATGGCGGCCGGCATGGCCCATGCTCGTGGCCGGCGTAGGCCGCGATGGACCGCGAGCATCAGCCAGGGAAGCGCGGCGTGGGTCAGCAGGGTCACCGTGCCGCGGCTGGTGAACAGCACCACGTAGGGGTTCAGCGCGAACAGCAGCGAGGCGCCCGAGGAGGCGACCAGGTTGGGTCGCTCGAGCAGGGCGTCCATCAGCCGCGCCGCGCCCCAGGCTGCCAGGAGCAACAGCGTGCCCAGCCAGAGGCGCTGGGTCACCCACATCGGCAGTGCGAGTTGGTCGCCCAGGGCGAACCAGGGCGCCATCGGGAACAGGTAACCCGTGAACTGACCGCCCTGGACGTGGCCGAAGTCGGTGGTGGCGCTCCAGATGTGGAAGACGCGCTCGAGGAACACGCTCGGATCGGCCGACAGCTCGAGCCGCGTGTCGACGACCGTCTCCCCGGGGCGCTGGAGGAAGGCGATCGCGTAAGCCAGGACAGCGATCGCGGCGAGTTGGAGCCGCGGCGCGTACGACCCGACGCCGCGCATGCGACGGGCCTCCGTAGTCGCGGTCGTCACCCCGCGAGCCTACAAATGAGCCCTCCCTGGGTGCCCCGGTTCGGCCTCGCGTGCAGGATCGCCTAGCTCCTCGCCCGGGCGGACCACATGCGACAGCAGGTACAGCGGCCGGCGCAGCGCCTCCTCGTGCACACGTGCCAGGTAGCGGCCGATGAGGCCGATGCTGATGAGCTGAACTCCACCGAAGAAGAGGAGCGCGAGCAGTACCAGCAGCGGGGCGGACCACTCGACGGCGCCGGCGAGCGCCAGCGTGGCGATCACCACCACCGCCAGCCCGCTTGCCGCGGCCACGGCTGAGCCCACGATGGTTGCGAGCGAAAGAGGAACGTCGGAGTAGGCGGTGAGAGCCTCGGCCGCCAACCGGAACAGATCCGGGTAGCTGGCGCCGCGACCATGCGCACGGCCGGCGCGGGTGTACTCGATCGGCACCTGCCGGAATCCCGCCCAGGCGACCATTCCTCGCAGGAAGCGGCGCCGCTCCGGCATCCTCTGGATCGCGTCGACCACGCGACGCGAGATCAGCCGGAAGTCTCCCGCCTGGCCTTGATAGGGAACTCGCGCGAGCCGCTCCATCAGCCTGTAGAAGACGGTGGCAAGGCCCCGCTTGAGGCGGCTCTCCTCCCGCCCGATGCGACGGGCGTAGACGACGTCGGCGCCCTCGGCGGCCAGCTCGACCATCTGCGGGATCAGCTCGGGCGGGTCCTGGAGATCGGCGTGCAACAGCACCACGTGGTCGCCGCGCGGCCTGGTCGATCCCGGCCGACATCGCGACCTCCATCCCGAAGTTGCGCGAGAGCTGAACCAGCGCGACCGCCGGGTCCTCTGCAGCCAGCCGCTCGACCAGCTCGGCAGAGCCGTCGCTCGAGCTGTCGTCGACGTAGATGACCTCCCAGCGGTTGCGCGACGGCCCGAGCGCGGCATGCAGGCGGCGATGAAGCTCCGGGAGGGACTCCACCTCGTTGAACACGGGCACGACCACCGAGAGCGTCAGCTCACCGCCCCCTCCACCGGCGACGGGTTCGCCGGTCGTGTATCGGTGTTACCGCCTCCACGTCGCTAGCCTAGCCGCGCGTGACGCGGTCCTGCTTGAGCACACCGGCGACGCGCTGCGCATGGTGCGGGACGCCCTTCGGTGCGGGCGCCCGCCTACTGCCGGGACGAACACTGTGCCTGCGTTGCGGCGTAGCCACAACCGACCCGTGGCCCACCGACGCGGAGCTCGAGCAGGCTTACGCCGATTGGTACCGGCCGAGCGAAGGGCGTTTTCCGGCCCGGGCGACGCGATTCTGCGCCGGTCGCGCGCCACCCTCGCCCGAAGGCTGGCCGACGTCGCGCCGCCCGGCCCGGTGCTCGATGTCGGAGCCGGCGAGGCGTCCTCCTCGACGCACTCCGGGACGCCGGCCGAGAGGCGCTCGGCATCGAACGCAGCCCGGACCGCCCGGACGTGGTCGACACCGAGCTCGCCGACCTCGACGAGGGGTGGGCGGCGGTGGTTTTCTGGCACTCGCTCGAGCACCTGCCGGATCCCGCGCGGCGCGCTGCGCGAGGCCGTGCGACTGCTGCTGCCGGGCGGGTTGCTGGTGGTTGCCGTGCCCAACGCAGCGAGCCTGCAGGCACGGGCCTTCGGCGACGGCTGGTTGGCGCTGGACCTCCCTCGCCACCTCACGCACATCCCGGCGGCGGCTCTCGGTGAGCGGGTCCGTCAGGAGGGCCTCGTGGTCGAGCGGGTGAGCTATGCGCGCGGCGGGCAGGTGGTCTTCGGCTGGCTTCACGGACTGGTCGGTCTACTGCCCGGGCATCCCGGCCTCTACGACGCGATCCGGCGTCCTTCGGCCCGCAGCCGGCCGATGTCACGGCGGCAGCGGGCCGGCACGCTGCTCGCGGGTGCGCTGCTGCTCGCTCCGGCGGTTGGGTGTGCCGCGGCCGAGATCGCGCTGCGACGGGGCGGGACCGTCTACGTCGAGGCACGCCGTCCCTGAGCGCCGTCCGCGAAGCGACGCGTCTCCCCGGCCACGCGGATAGCCTGGGGCCGCGATGACCAACGTCCGGGAAGAGGGCGTCCAGCCTGCGCTCGACGTCAACGGCCGCGCGACCTCCGCACAGCGCCAGGCGAAGGTGATCGTGGTGATGCCGGCCCGCAACGCGGCGCTGACGCTCGAGCGGACGGTCAACGCGATCCCGCGCGAGGTCGTTGACGAGATGATCCTGGTGGACGACAAGTCGACCGACAACACGGTCGAGCTGGCCCGCGGCGCTGCCGATCCACCTGATCTGGCACCCGCACAACGTCGGCTACGGGGGCAACCAGAAGACCTGCTACCTCGAGGCGCTGCAGCGCGACGCGGACGTCGTGGTGATGCTGCACCCGGACGGCCAGTACGAGCCGTCCCTGATCCCCCGGCTGATCGAGCCGATCCTCGACGGCGACGCCGACATGGTGCTCGGCTCCCGCCTCGCGGAGCCGGGATGGCCCGCGAGGGCGGGATGCCGCTCTACAAGTACGTCGCCAACCGGTTCCTGACGACGATCGAGAACCGCGTCCTCGGCACCGACCTTCGAGATCACACGGGCTACCGCGCCTACTCGGCCGGCTGCTGCTCAGGTGCCCTTCCTGCGCAACTCGCTCGACTTCGGCTTCGACTCGGAGATGATCATGCAGGCGGTCCATTCGGCTTCCGGATCGCCGAGGTGCCCGCGCGCACGCGGTACTTCGACGACGCGTCGTCGATCAGCTCAAGCCGGCGCCGTCTACGGCCTGAAGACGCTGTGGGCGGCCTTCCGGCTGGTCCTTCACCGCCGGGGACTCGTCCGCTCGCGCAAGTACATGCCGACGCGGCCGTGGGGCGGACGGATCACCGGCGAGCGGGTGATCGACGCCCGCGGGCGGCTTCAACCCCACCTGGCAGCGGCACGTGGCCGCCTACCGGCTGTGCGCGCCGCTGCTGCCGCCGGGGCGCGCTGCTGGACCTCGGCTGCGGCGTCGGCCACTAGCTACGAGCTGCTGGCGCCGCGCGAGACGCGTCGGCGTCGACCTCGACCCCGAGGCGCTCGCGGGCCAGGAGCGCGAGACCGTCGTGGTCGCCGACATGCGCGAGCTGCCGTTCGCCGACGGCAGCCTTCGCCTCGGTGCTGTCGGTGCAGTCGATCGAGCACGTGCCCGACCCCGGGCGCGTGCTCGCCGAGGTCGTCGCGGGTGCTCGAGCCGGGCGGGCACGGCGATCTTCGTCACGCCCGAACCGGCTCACCTTCGCCCGCCCCGACGAGATCATCGATCCGTACCACTACGTCGAGTACACGCGCCGACCGAGCTCGCAGGCCGCTCTGCGAGCCGCTACTTCGAGCAGGTCGAGCTGCACGGCCTGTTCGGCTCCGCCCGCTATCTCGAGCTGGTCGCCGCCGAGCGGCGCAAGCTCGATCGCTGCTGCTGCGCAAGCGACCCGCTGCGGCTGCGGCGAGCTGATTCCGCGCCGCGCTGCGCCAGCGCCTGTACGACCGGCGGCTGTCGCGCGAGCGCAGGGACGCCGACCCCAGGGCGCGCGGCGATCACCGTCGACGACTTCGAGCTGCGTGCCGAGGGACTCGACGAGGCGCTCGACGTGGTCGCCGTCTGCCGTTCGCCCCGGCGTGTCGGTGGCGTTTTGGCTACGGACGGTCGCTGAAGACCTGGATGCCCCGGCGGCTGAACCGCGGAGCCTCCGACGCCAGGCAGCGTCTGGCGATCGACTGCTTCGTGACAGGCGGCTGCGCGACAAACCAGCCCGCTCGTAGTCCGGAGCGCACCTTCGCGCAGTCCTCCTGCTGAGAGAGGAGCTCGAGCCGGTGCTGCAGTCGGTCGCCGGTGAGCAGCCCCTGCATGGAGAAGGAGAACCCGATCCAGCGTTCGCTTCCCTCGAACGCCGGCTGAGAGGTGATCCATCTGACCGCCGCGGGTGCCGGCGCCCCATCGCGACGTGCGGCCTCGGCGAGCGTGCGCGTACTCCGATCCACGAAGCCGGATGCCGCAGGCGAGAGGAGCGCCGCAAGCGCCGCTCCCCCCACGACGAGACTCGCCCGCCGGGACCACGGGCGCGACGGGGCTGGGAGGCGCGGCGCGAAAGCCACGGCAAGCAGCTGCGGCCAGCGTGCCGAGCACGGCCCCGGCAGCCACGATGTCGAGGCCTGGGACCCGGGGGAATCCGAGCCGGAGGGTCTGCCATGCGTTCAACGCGGCCGCGACGGCCAGGGTGGCGAGCGCGTAGGGGCGTCCTCGTCGCGAGCGCCCGGCGAGCGCAACGGTCAGGGTCGCCACCGCGAGCGTCGGCAGCAGGTATCGCAGCGTCGCGATCGTGAGCGTGCCGGTGTACGGCGCGTTGAGCCAGGCGAGCAGCGACACCGAAGTCGCGATCGCAGAAATCACGGTCTCTCGTGTGCGAGCGAAGATCGGGGCGAGCATCGCCGCCAGGATCAGGACCATTCCGCCCGCGAGGAGATCGACTCCCTCGCGCGAGAAGGCGTCGAATGCCGTCCGGAAGCGCTCGAGGAAGCTGTCGTCGACCCCCTGAGTCCTGAACGGAACCGTTTCCCCCCACAGCAGCGGCCAGAAGGGGGAGCCGTGGTCGACGAGGTTTCGCAGGTACCAGTACCCGCCTACCGCGAGCGCGGTTGCGGTCGCGATCGTGAGCGGCCTGACGAGGCCCCGTAGGTGAGACCGGTTCACGTACAACCCGGCGGCGAGCGCCAGGCCGGCCAGCGGCAGCGTCGTGGTCTTGGTTCCGACCGACAGACCGGCAGCGACGATCGCAGGGGCAAGCAGAGCCGGTCGTTCGACCGACGCGGCGCTTAGCGCGGCCGCCGAGACCAGCCAGGCCATTGAGGGCAGGTCGGTGTAGACGCCATTCATCTGCCAATGGCTCAGCACCGGCGTCAGACAGATGGCCGCGACACCGAGCCCTGCGATTCGCCCCTCGACCCTGAGCGAGCGCAAGCCCATCCAGCCGGCCGTCGCGAGCAGGAGCATTGGCAAGCGGCGCCCAAAGTCCGATCACCAGAAAGCTCCGGGAGATCCCGCTTCCCCACGCGACCAAGACCTCGTTCGTGACGGGATAGTTGCCGACCGAGAAGAACGGGAAGTAGTAGCCAACCGAGCCAGGGCGCCCGTTGTGCACCCGCTTCGATGATCTCCGGCACGTGGTAGGAAAGCGAGTCGCTCCCGAGCGCGGGGTAACGCAGCAGCCAGGCCGCCCACGCGGCGCCCACTCCGACCGACGCTCCGAGGATCAACCGTTTATAGACGGGCGGGCGCTGCCGCCGGGCCGCGAACTCCTCTCCCGCGCCGAGCGCCGGCGGGGCAGGGCCTCCAAGCGATGGCCCACGTGAGCGCGGCCGCGGACACGAGCACCGCCGGATCGGTCCCGAGGCCCGAGGCCGAGCGACGGCGGCTCGAGCGCCACCATGGCAGCCGACCGCGTCGCGGTGGCCACGGCCCGCTCGAGTCCCCGCGGCGCGGCCAGCGACGCAACCGAAGCCCGGCGCCCGCGATGGCGATCGCGGGCAGCCCCGCAGGACCTGATACGCCGCCGTCGTCCGAGCCGCTCCACCTTCCGGCCACGGCCCGCGGCGGCCGGCGAGCAGCGCCGCGCAGGCCAGTGCGGCGAGACTGATGCCCGCTGCCGGCAGAGCTGCTCTGAGCCAGCCGGAAGTCGACCCTGGGAGCCGAGGCGGAGACGGGGACGCCCATCGCCGCGAAATTCAGCGGCCTCAGCTCGGTCTGCTGCCCATCGATCTCCACCCTCCAGTCGGGGGAGTGGGCGTTCGCCAGCACCAGCCACCCACCCGCTCCGCGCAGGAGATGGACGCGCAGGTGATCGGGCCCGGGCAGGCTCACCCGGGCACTGCGGAACCGGGCGGCGCGCCGGGCGGCGCCGCCGGCGCGTCGCGCGGAACCACCGCCGTGCGGTGAGGATGGAGTCCTCCTCGGCCCGGACAGCCAACGCCTGGTCATCCGCCAAGCCCCTGGTGCCCGGAACACATCAGCCCGCGGCAGGGCTTCGCCGTCGCGGAACACCACGGCGTCAGGCCCGTCGTAGACGGTCTCGAACGCGGGTGCCGGAGCCGGCGTGCCGGGCGCAGCGATGTAGTAGCGAACGTCATCGTCCGCAGCGCGGTGAGCGTGGGGCGGCGCGGTGGCGCCCGCGCGCCACGCAGCTCTGGGAATCGGAGAGTCGCTGGATCGGAGCGCCGTGGTCGAAATCGGACCGTCGGGCGGACAGGGGAAAGTCGTAGCCCTCGATGCTTTCCAGGCCGTAGAGGGCGCTGGTGTCGGCGAGCATCGTGGCCGGATCCCTTTCGCTGCGGATCACCCCGACGCGGAACGGCCTGGGTTGGTCCTGGAGCGCCTCGATCGATCGCGGCGTTGCCGGATACGCCTGGCTAGGGGGAAGCGTGACGTTCAGGTTCTGCAGCTCCAGCAGGCTCAGGGCGACGATCGCCAGCCCGGCGCACGCCGCCACCGCCGGTCGGAGCCGCCCCAGCGCGGCGAGTAGCGATCCGGTCACGAGGAGCAACACCACCGTGAGCACGATGCTCTCGCGCTTGACCGAGCCCGGTGCGCCAAGGTTGCCGGTGGCCTCACCCAGGGCGAAGCCGAGCGCGATCGTCAGCGCTGCGCCGGCGGTGACCGTCGCCGCCTGACGAAGTGAGAGCGGTCGCACCGACAGCGCCGTGAAGCCCGCGCCGGCGCCCACCGCCCCGGCGAGGGCGATCACGAAGTAGACGCGCTCCGGTCCGATGTAGGCGTTCGACCACGGCGGCACCAGCTCGACCAGCCAGCTCACCGGCGGCACCCGGTAGATGGCCATGAACGTGCCGCCGTCAGCGCGACCAGGGCACGCGCCGCCGGCTTGTGCCGGTACCGCACTGCCGCGACAAGCGCGAGGATCAGCGCCGGCAGCCCGAATAGCCGAATGGCCACCGGCCGTAGAGGTTGGGCTCGCCGTTCCCGAGGAGGCCCGGCATCGCGTAATGCAGCAGGTTGAAGAAGGAGGGCGCATCACGAGGAATCGGATCGCCCCGTTCGCTCCAGGTGATGCTCGATCCGAGCGCGCGGAGGAACGGGATCACTGAGACAGCGGCGATCCCGACGCCGAGCACAGCCCCGGTCACCCACCCCAGTGCGACGCTACGCGGCCGTGGGGAGTCGGAGTCCGACCGGTGGTCGAACGCGACGAGGCAGGCCATGTACAGGACCACGGCGGACGTCGCAATGAACGCCGACTCGGGATGGCCCGCCAGGATGGTCAGGCCCATGGCAACCGCCACCGCGGCAATCGACCGCCGCGACGGGCGTCGGGCCAGGCGGGTGGTGGCCAGCAGCAGCCACGGGAACACTGCGAACACGCTGCCGAGGGGGTACTGGAGCCACACCGTCAGCGGCCCGGACAGCATGTAGACCGCGCCGGCGACCAGCGCGCCGCTGCGCCCGCAGCGCAGTTCGCGCGAGAGCCCGTAGGTGCCCACACCCGCGATCAGCGTCTTGGCCGCGGCCAGCGCTCCCCACCCGTAGTCGAACCCCAGGATGACCAGCAGCCAGCTCGGTGGAAAGAAGACCGCCGACTGCATGTTGCCGACGAGCGTCGTTCCACCCCATTCGAAGGGGTTCCAGAGGGGAAGCTGGCCCGACAGGATCTGCTCGCGTACCACGACCGCCCACGGGTGGAACGCGATTGCCGCATCGAAGAAGGGGCCGCGCCGCGGCAGGGAGTCCGGGTCCACGATCCCCGCCCAGGGCGAGAACTGGTGGAGGGCGAAGCTCTGCCCGAGCTGCTCACCCACGAGCAGAGGCCAGAACCACAGGCATGTGACGAGCCCGAGTATCGTCGCGGCCAGCAGGTACTCGTGGCGGTCCAGGAGGCGCCCGGCGGCGCTGTCGGTCGAGATCGACACGGCGAGCCGGTCACCCTAAAGGGAGCCTTGGTCCCGAGGTGCCGCCTCGACCGAGGGGCCCGCCGGACCGGGGATCGCCCCGTGCGCGTCGGTCTAGGATCGCCGAATGTCCGCCCGCACGGCGCCTGAAGCTCCCGCCCGAGTCGCGGCTTGACGGTCATCCACCAGATCGCCTTCGTCGCCGCCGTGACAGCGCTCGCCGGCGCCGGCTTTCGCGTCGCCACGCTGACGGGCGCCCGAGAAACAGCTCGCATCGTCGCCACCGCGGTCTTCGGCGCCGCGCTCGCGGCGCTCGAGGCGCTGGCGCTCGGGCTGGTCGGTCTGGGCGGGAGCACGATCGCGCTCGCCGTGGCAGCGGTCCTCACCTGGCTGGTGGCGCGCCGGCTCGCGCCGGATGTCGGCGTCCGGGCGTCCGGGGAGTTCGGTACCTGGTGGGAGAGCGCGCCGATGGCGCCGCGACTCGCTCTCGCGGCCGGGGTTGGCGCCTGGCTGGTCTGGGCGGTCTGGCTGGTGCGCCACCCGATCCTCGGCGCGGACAGCATGATCTACCACGTCCCGGAGGTGGTCGAATGGGTCCACAACGGCCGGCCGGGCTCGGTCTCCGAGTTGTTCCCCGGTTACCCCGTCGGGGCATATCCCGTCACCAACGAGGTGCTGCTGGAGTGGTCGAGCGCCATCTCGCGCAGCTTCGTGCCCGTGATGCTGTGGGCGCCCGCGACGTTGGCCCTCCTGGCCATCGCCGGCTGGTGCGGCCTGCGGTCGGTGATGGTCCCGCGCCTGCCCGCCGGCCTGGCGGTGCTGACGCTGTGCCTCATGCCGCCGCTGACGCACTGGCAGAAGAACGGCGCCCACACCGACCTGCCCGCGCTGGCTTGGCTGCTGTGCGCGGCGGCGCTGTGCGCGGCGTCCGTCGGCCGTCCCAAGCTCGTCGGTGCGGTGATACTGGCCGCCGCGCTGGCGGTGGGGACGAAAACGACCACGCTGCCGCTGGCGCTGCTCGTCCTCGTGGTCGCGGCCGTGATGCACCGTGAACACCTCAGGGCGCAGTGGCGTCCGCTCGCGGTGGCCTGCGGCGTGGGTCTGGCCGTGGGCGGCTACTGGTACCTGCGCAACCTCGTGCTGCACGGCTCGCCGCTGTGGCCGTTCGTCGCGACTCCGTGGGGAGACCCCGCGCCCGAGGTGATCGCGCCGTCGGGCGACGTGGTGGAGCAGGTCTACACCCGCTTTCTCGACACACCACGCCTGACCATCGACTTCCTCCTCAGCGACTGGGCGAAGCCGTTCGCCGGGGGATACCTGCTGATCGCCGGGGCGCTGCTCGCGCCCCTCGCGACGCGGGGCCGCGCGGTCATCGCCTCGGCGCTGGTCACCGCCCTGTCGCTGCTGCTCTGGATGAACGCCCCGTTCACCGGGATCTCCGAGGGTGACGCGGGCTCGAGCGCGCTGACCACGGTGCGGTATCTGCTGCCGACCTTCGCGGTCGGGGCGCTCACGCTCTGCCTGGCGGCTCGGGAACGCCCCTACGGCCGCCCGTACTCTCTGGCTGCGCTCACGATTGCGCTCGGGTTCACCGCCTGGCAGCTGTTCGACCTCGGCTACCCGAGCGCGCCGCCGGTGACGATCGTCGTGGGCGGCGCCCTGGCGGGGGCCGCGCTCGCCGGCCTGACGCGGCTCGTGCCCGGGCGACGCGACTGGCCGCGCGTGGCTCGCCTGGCCACGGTGCCCGCGATCGTGATCGCCGGGTTGCTCTTGGCGATGGCGGCGTCCGGCTTTACGCAGCGCTTCAACGCAGCCAACGTCTCGGAGGCGGGCAAACTCGCCTCGGCGGCCCCGGCAATGTTCGAGTGGTTCCTGTCGCAGCCCGAGTGGGTTGACGGCGACAGCCCGGTTGCCTTCTCCGTTGTGATGAACGCGGCGCTCGCGGGCGACCGGCTCCAGCATCGAATCGACCTCGTGGACGCCCTGGACACCTGCCGCGAGGTCGACGAGCACCTCCGGAAGGGATGGGTCATCGTCAACCGCTCTTGGCCCAACCCGCCGTGCTACGCCGGGCTCACGCCGCGCTGGAAAGGGGGCGAGTTCGAGGTCTACGGCGGCGAGGCGCCCGACGGCCGGTAGGCCCGGAACCCCGGGCCCTCGAAGCTCGGCTCGTAGCCCTCGAGGCAGCGGGCGGCGGTGAAGTCGCGCACGACGTCGAGGAAGTTCAGCAGCACCCAATGGTCGCGCAGACGCGCGCGCACCGCTCGGCATGGCTCGCGGAACGGGACCACTTCGATGCGGTGCTGCAGGCGATCGCCGACGACGGAGCCGTTGGGGATCGGCGCGATGGCGACCGGGTCGTCGCTGTCCTGGTAGCGCGGCTGTTCGGCGAGCCAGCGCACCATCTCGGCGTAGGGGTAGACGGTGTTCTCGTTGGCCTGCGCATGTCGCTCGACGAACCCGCTCGCTCCCACAGCCAGCGCCCCGGTCGCTATCGCGAGCGTCGCCACGACGATCGCTGCGCCGGCCCAGCGAGGCATGGCTCCGAGCCTCCCCGACAGCGCGCCGGCCGCGATGGCCGCGGCGGCGCCGAGCAGCCCGCCGAGGGCGAGGACACGGACCCCCGGCACGTGGGGATAGCCGAGCGCCCGCGTCTGCAGCACGTCGATCACCACAACCGCCGCCAGGACCAGGCCGGCGGCTCGGCCGGCCACGCCGCCGTTGCGGGTGGCCAGCGCCAGGGTGAGGGTGGCGGCCGCCAGCGCGGGCAGGACGTAGCGGACGGTGGACAGCGTGCCCACCACCGAACCGTCCTCGGCCGCGCCGGTGGCCGGGGCGTTGAGCCACAGCAGAAAGGAGACCGCCGTCGCGGCGCCCCCGATCCATACCGCGCGGTCGCGGCCGGCGAAGGGCACGACGAGCGCGGCGCCGATCGTCACCAGGCCGCCCAGGAACAGCTCGAGGTAGTCGTCGAGGAAGAGGTCGATGGTCGCCCGCGGCCGGTCGAGGAAGCTGGGCGACTCCACCGGGGTCGGGTCTCCCCATGGCGCGGCGACGTCCGGCCAGAACGGCGACCCGTGCACGACGAGGTCCCTGGCGTACCAGAACCCGCCGATCACCAGCGCCCCGGCGCCCGCGAGCGCGAGCGGCAGCGCCAGAGGGCGCAGCCGGCCCCGCTGCGGCCAGGCGGCCAGCACCACCACGAACAGCGACAGGGGGAGAGCCGTGGTCTTGGTGCCCGCCGCAAGCGCGGCCGCCAAGAGCGTCGGCGCCAGCAGCGCGGCGTTGCGGCGCGAGGCGGCCGCCAGCCCTGCCGCCGTGATCAGCCAGGACAGGGCCGGCAGGTCGTTGTAGGCACCGTTCATCTGGTAATGCGTGACCATCGGCGCGGCGCACAGCGCGCCCACCGCGGCCGCGCTCGGGAGGCGCGCGACCTCGAGTGTTCGCAGCCCCAGCCAGCCTGACACGATCAGCAGGAGCATCGAGGCGGGGGCCAGCAGAGAGACGGGCACGAGGCTGCGGGCGATTGCGACCTGCCAGGTGAGCAGCACCTCGGCCATCAACGGCAGGTACGTGACCGAGTCGAGGATCCCCGGGATGACGGCTCCTGGGTTTCCGTCGCGCACCCAGACGACGACCTCGGGCAGGTGGTAGTTGACGCTGTCGTACCCGAGCGCCGGGACGTGCACGAGCCACGCCGCCCAGGCGGCCCCGGCACCGCCCACTGCGGCCACGATGGCTCGGACTGCGGGCGATGCCGTCCGCCAGGCGCCACCCAGCTCGGCTGTCAGGGGAACGCGAGGTGCAGGAAAGAGAGCCAGGGCGAGCGCCCAGGTGGTCGCAGCCGCGAGCCCGAGCCGGATCGGGTCGCCCGCGAGGCCGAGCAGGGCCAGCGCGAGCGCCTCGAGCCCGGCCGCGCTGGTGGCGAAGGTGGCGGTTGTCACCACGCGCTCGAGACCCGCCGGTGCAAGTTGGGACGCCGCTCGCAGGCCCGCCGCGGCCAGCGCCAGCACCGACATGCTCAGGGCGGCGTGATGCGCGATGCTGGACATGGCCGGCCCTCAGCCTCGGTAGACGTTGAAGCCGGCGCCCTTGTGGGCGGGCCGCCGGCCCTCGAAGCAGCGCCCGCTCGGCGAGAGCAGCCTTCCGTCCGGCGGAAGCATGATCACGATCACCCAGCTCTCGCGCGCTCGCTCCCGGACCTGGTCGCAGGGCGCGTCGGACTCGATCCAGCGAAACTCGTTCTCAGCCGGTCGCCGCCTAACGGAGCGAGCGTGACCGGCGCTGCCCAGATCGGGCCATCGCCGTCGCTGAACGCCGGCTGGGTCACAAACCAGCGAATCGTGTCGGTGCCGTACAGCTCCGCCGTCTGCGCGTGGCGCTCGACGAAGCCTGCGGCGCCGACGGCCGCGGCCGCCCCGACCGCTGCGCACGCGAGTGCTGTGACGAGCAGCCGCGGGGCCGACGGCAGCGGCGGCGGCCGGGCCGTCACGCGCGCGGCCAGCGCCGAGGCGCCGGCCCCGATCGCGGCGCCGGCGAGCGGCACCCAGGCCTGCGGGACGCTCGGAAAGCCGAGCTCGGCGGTCTGCACCGCGTTCACCACGAGGCCCGCTCCCAGCGAGACCACGGCAAATGTGCGGGCCGTCCGTCGCCTCGAGCTGGCCGCCAGGGCGAGCGTGAGGACGGCGGCGCCGAGCGCGGGGATCAGGTAGCGGACCGTCGAGGCGGTGGCGACCTCGTACTCGCGGACCCGAGGCGCCGGTGAAGGGCGCGTTCATCCAGATCAGCACCGAGGCCGCGGTCACGACGGCCGTGGCCGTCACGCGCCTGTCGTCGGCGAGCAGAGGCGCGGCGAAGGCGGCGGCCAAGAGCAAGAAGCCACCGCCGAACAGCTCGAGCCACTCGTCGCCGACGCGTTGGAGGGTGAAACGCGGCTGGTCGAGGAAGCTGGCGTTCACGCCCCTCTCCGGGCCGATCTCCTTGGGCAGCGGATCGCCCCACTGGCGTCTCGACGAAGGGCCAGAAGGGCGAGCCGTGATCGACCAGATTGCGCAGATACCAGTAGCCGCCGAATGCGATCGCCGCGGCGCCCGCCAGGGCCAGCGGTCGTGCCCGCCTGGGCAGCTCGGCTCGCGCGGCAACGAGGGCGATGACCAACACCAGCAGGGCGAGCGGCAGCGTGGTCGTCTTCGTGCCCACCGCCAGCCCGGCGGCCAGCAGAGCGGGCGCGAGC
Organism: uncultured Thermoleophilaceae bacterium; assembly: GCA_963850205.1. Lineage (GTDB taxonomy): Bacteria > Actinomycetota > Thermoleophilia > Solirubrobacterales > Thermoleophilaceae > JACVRW01. The sequence goes on from CAWKKJ010000001.1 coordinate 42,587, forward strand.
AGCGCCGGGCGTCGCGTGGACGCGAGCGACAGGAAGGCGGAGCTGACGAGCCAGGCGAACGCCGGGATGTCGGTGTTCGCACCGTTCTGCTGGTAGTGCGTCAGCACCGGGAGCAGGCACAGGGCGCCGACCGCCAGGGTTGCGGCGGCCACTGGGACGCGAAGAGTGCGCAGGCCGGCCCAGCTCGCCAGCATCAGCAGCGCCATCATCGCCGGGGCCCACAGGCCGACGAACACGAAGCTGCGCGCTATGCCGGTGCCCCAGGCCAGCAGCACCTCGTTGGTGAGCGGATAGTTGCCGACCGGCACCGTGGGGAAGAGCGGCTCGACCGCGCCCGGGCTCCCATCGCCCACCCACGCCACGACATCGGTGAGGTGATAGGCGACGGTGTCGATGCCGAGCGCCGGGTAGCGCAGCAGCCAGACCGCCCAGGCGAGCCCCACGCCGGCGATGGCCCCAATCGCGATCCGGCTGGCGGGCGAAGCCGCGCGCCACGCTGCGGCCAGCTCGTGGCCCGGCCGGGACGCCGGAGCGGGAAGGAAGGTGCGCGCCGCCAGCCACGTGAGCGCGGCCGCACCGGCGAGCACGGCGGTGTTGGTGCCCAGCCGCACCAGCCCGAGGGCAAGAGCTTCGAGGGCCGCGATCGACGCGGCTATGACCACAGCCGCCACGGCGCGCTCGGGGCCGCTGGGGGCCGCCAGCGACGCGAGGCGCAGGCCGGCTCCACCCAGGCACGCGATCGCCAGCCCCAGCACGGCGTGGTGCACGACCGGAGGCATCGCGGCCAGCCTAGGGGCGTGCAGGCTCGAATCCCGCCGCCGGTGCACGCTCCTCGGCCGCGGCCGTCCTCGGCCAGCGACCGCGGAGCGCGTGGAGAAGCGCACCAGGTAGCACGCCAGCGCCACCAGCGTGGTCACGGCGAAGCCCCAGTTGATCGCGACCGTCAGCGCCAGCACCGACGCCACCACCGAGGTCACCCCGTTGATGCCCCAGGCCCACGGCACGCCCTCGGGATAGAGCCCGCGCAGGCGCGTCAACCCGAGGGGCATGGCCATGCCCAGCACCAGCCCGAGCGGGGCGAGCAGCACCACGGCGCCACGCGCAGCGCGAAGGGCAGCTCGATCAGCATCGCAGCAGCGGCTCCAGGCCGAACGCGCCCGCCGCCAGCATCACGCAGCCGCGCGAGCGCCAGCGCAGCGAGCGCGCGCTGCGCGGCGCTGCCCGCGCGTGCACAGCAGCGAACCCACGCCGGTGAACACCAGCAGCGAGAACAGCACCACCGACAGCGCGTAGGTGGGGAAGCCGAGGAACAGCACGAAGCGCTGGATCAGCACCACCTCCAGCAGCAGGAAGCCCAGCGCCGATCGCCGCGAAGAAGAGCAGCGAGCCGACCGCGGGCGCCCGGCCCGCGGCACCAGCGCAGCGGCAGCACGAAGGCCAGCGCCGAGAGCGACCAGCAGGATCGCCGAGCGTCGCCACGAGGATCGTCATCGGGTCGGGCACGCCGAGGCTGCGCGACGTGGCCTCGCCGCCGATGTCGGCGAGCCGCTTCATGTGGAAGAAGAACGGCTTGTCGTCGGTGGGCGGGCAGACGTCCAGGCGGTAGCCCTCGCAGAACGCGTCGGGCTCGGCGGCCCGCGCGAGCTCGCCCCACTCCTGCGTAGTAGGGCCCGCCGGGCGCGAAGCCGATGCCGCGCCCGCGCTCGCGCGCGAGCCGGCGCACCTGCGCCAGCTCGCGCCGGCGTGAACGGCTCCAGCCTCGCGAGGATCGTGCCGTAGAGAGTCCTTGAGACGTCGCGTGGCCCAGCACCACGACGACGTTGCGCTCGGGGTTGCGCGACGCCGCGCCGCCGCAGCGCCTCGAGCGTGAGCACCGTGGCCCGGAGCGCCTCGTCGCCCATGGGCGCGGCGGCCGCGACACGTTCAGCACGCCGCCCGGCTGCGAGGTGGTCGAAGTACTCGTCGAAGGCCTCGAGCGTGTAGAGGTTGTTCTCGGTCAGCGCGAAGGCCTGCGCGGAGCTGGGGCTGAAGGTGTCGGTGAAGCCGATGTGGATCTGGTCGTAGCGCTTGTCGCGCTCGGCCAGCGTCGAGCGGCCGTCGCCGATCGCGGTGCTACGCCGCGGCAGCGAGTAGGGGGCGCCCGAGAAGTCGCGCAGGTCCTCGTCCACGACCTGGCGGATGCCGCGGTTGAGCTCGATCACGTCGACCTGCGCTGGCCCGAGCTGAGCGCGTTGAGGATGTCGCGCCCGCCGCCGCCGCCGATCGACCAGCGCGTCGCCCGGGCCCGGTCAGCTCGTAGCCGATGCTCTGCGGGCCGAGCTGGAGCGGCCGCCAGCTCGGGGAGCGGCTCGCCCGCGCGGCGCGCGCACGATCACGGCTCGTAGACACGGTCGTTGACACGTTGCCGGGCGGTCGCGCGCCCGCCGGCCGGGCGGAAGCCGAGCACCCGGCTGAGCGGCGTCCAGCGCTCGGCTGCGCGCGGTCGCTGGCGCGCGGACGTGACGGCAGCACGATGTGGCGGCCGGCGGCGGCCAGCAGAGCGCACGACCGCGCAGCGGCCACGCCGCGGCCAGCGCGAGCCGCCGCTCGCGCCGGCGCGGCCCGCGAACAGGGCGGCGGCCAGCGCCGCCGAACAGCGCCGAGGCGCCACCAGCAGCGTCGGCGCGTCGAGCAGCCACATCGGCGGCACGACCACGAGCGCGCCGATCCCGCGCCCGCCAGGTCGAACGGCGTAGACGCGGCCGATCGGCCGCGTAGGCCTTGACCGCCAGCGCCGATCGCGATGCCCGCCGCGAGGAACGGCAGCGCCGACAGCACGCAGGCCGCCCGAGGTTGAGCACGAAGCCGCGCGTGATCCCGTCCGTAGGTGTAGTCGAGGCGCAGGAGCAGAGCGCGATCGACACGAGCAGCAGCGGCGAAGAGCGCCGACCAGCGCGCAGCGGCCGCTCCAGCGCCGGCCGCTCGAACCACGCGGGCCGGACGTAGATGAGGATCGCGCCGGCGCCGATGCCCAGCAGGGCCAGCGAGATCGCCAGGAATCCGAAGTGGTAGAAGAGGACGGCCGCGAAGATGCGGGTCAGGAGGACCTGCAGCGCCAGGGTGCACCCCGCCACGAGCGCGATGGCCAGCAAATCCTGGCGGGCGGGCGCTGGGGCACGAGGTCACCCTAGAACGACGCCCTCACCGGCTACGGTCAGCCGCTCCCGAGCGCCGTGATGTCACCCATGTCCGACAAGCAGCGGCTGGTCCTCCTCAGCTTCCTGATGCTGTTCGTCGAGCTGGCGCTGATCCGGTGGACCGGCTCGAACGTCGTCTACCTGTCGTACTTCTCGAACTTCGTGCTGCTCGGGAGCTTCCTGGGCATCGGCATCGGCTTCCTGCGGGCGCGGCCAGAGCGCGACCTCTTCCCGTTCGCGCCCGGTCGCGCTGGCCCTCCTCGTGCCGTTCGTGCTCGTCTTCCCGGTCGAGATCCGCCGCTCGGCGAGCGGCCTCATCTTCTTCGGCGCGCTCGAGAGCAGCGGGCCGCCGCCGTGGCTGATCCTCACGGTCGATCTTCATCGTGGTCGCGGCCACGATGGCGTTCATCGCCGAGGGGGTGGCCCGCACCTTCGCGCGCTTCCGAGCCGCTGGAGGCCTACCGGCTCGACATCATCGGCAGCGTGCTCGGCATCGTCGGCCTTCCGGCGCTGTCGTTCCTGGGGGCGCCGCCGGTCGCCTGGGGGGTCGTCGTCGCGCTCGTCTTCCTCGTCCTGCTCGGCACGGCTCGGCGCGTCGCGGTGCGCGGTCGCCGCTGGTCGGCCTGGTGGCACTGCTGGCGGTCGGAACGGTCGAGACCGCACCAGCTGGTCGCCGTACTACAAGGTCGACGTCGACCGCCAGGACGAGAAGCCGGCCCGCTCCGAGTCAAGGTCAACGGCGTCCCCCATCAGGCGATCTGTCCGCGCCGGCGCAACCCGCTCTACGCCCGCCCGTACGAGCGCACCGCGCCCGGCGACCGCTCGACGAGGTCCTCGATCATCGGCGCCGGCAGCGGCAACGACGTGGCCCTCGCCCTCGCGCAGGGGCGCGGGGCACGTGGACGCCGTCGAGATCGACCCCCGGCTGCACGAGTCGGCACGCGAGCTGCATCCGGACAAGCCGTACGACGATCCCCGCGTCGACGTGCACATCACGACGGCCGGGCATTCCTCGAGCGCACCGACAAGAGCTACGACCTGATCCTGCTTCGCCCTGCCCGACTCGCTCACGCTCGTCGCGGGCCAGTCGTCGCTGCGCCTGGAGAGCTACCTGTTCACGAGCAGGCCATCGAGGCGGCGCGCGACCACCTGAAGCCCGGGGGCGTGTTCGCGATGTACAACTACTACCGCGAGCAGTGGCTGGTCGACCGCTACGCCAACACGCTCGACGAGGTGTTCGGCCGGCCGCCGTGCGTCGACAGCTTCGGCGGCGAGGGCCAGCTCGCGGTTCTGACCGCCAGCAGAGACCGCCTCGCTCAGACTGCGACGGCCGCTGGGCGAGCGCCGCCCGACGCCCGTCCCCGCGGCCGCACCGACGACCACCCGTTCCCGTACCTGCGCGACCCGGCATGCCGGGCTTCTACCTGGTGACCATCGGGCTCATCCTGCTCGCCTCTGCCCTGGCGGTCCGCGCGGCGGCGGGCCGGCTCGGCCGATGCGCTACGCCGACCTGTTCTTCATGGGGGCGGCCTTCCTGCTGCTCGAGACGAAGAGCGTCGTGCAGTTCGCGCTGCTGTTCGGCACGACCTGGTTCGTCAACGCGCTCGTGTTCGCCGGCATCCTGCTCACCGTGCTGGCCGCGGTCGAGGTCGCGCGGCGGGTGCGGCTTCCGCCGCCCGGGCTGCCTTTACGCGTCCTGCTCGCCGGCCCTGGTGTGGCGCTTCGTCCGCCGGACGCGCTGCTCGCGCTCTCTCCGGTGCCGCGCTTCCTCGTCGCGATGGCATCGCCTTCACGCCGATCTTCGTCGCCAACCTCGTGTTCGCCCAGCGGTTCCGGACATGAGCTCCTCGACCACGGCCTTCGGCGCGAACCTGCTGGGCGCGATGGTGGGCGGCCTGCTCGAGTACATCGCGCTGCTCACCGGCTACCAGGCGCTGCTCGTGCTCGTGGCCGTCCTCTACGGGCTGGCGTTCCTGCTCGGCCGCCGGCACCTGCGGGCCGGGCCCACACGCGGAGGGGCCCCCCGCAAGCGGCCGGACTCCGAGCTCGTCGGCGCCTCCTAGGTACCTGCTCCCGCCCGTAGGGCCGCTGGTACTCTCGGCCCGGATGAGCTCGGCCGCCGGGCGCCTTCCACTGCTGGACTCCCTGCGGGCGCTGACGACCTTCGCGATCCTTCTCGCGCACACCTTCGGCCCGTCCGGCGCGCACCAGAACTCGACCCTGCAGCCCTACACGACCCGGTTCGAGTTCACGATCGCGGTCTTCATGATGCTGTCGGCCTTTCTCATCTACCGGCCGTACGCACGCTCGCGGCTCGACGGCGGGTCGCCACCATCGCTGAGGCGCTACGCGCGCAACCGCTTTCTGCGCGTGGTGCCGCCGTACTGGGTCGCGCTCACGATCACCGCGCTGTGGATCACGACGGCCGGGGTCGGGGTGTTCACCGCGAGGGGCATCCCCACGTACTACCTGTTCGGCCAGGTCTACTCGCCGGAGACGGTCCTCGGCGGCATCGCCATCGCGTGGTTTCTCTGCATCCTCGTGGCCTTCTACGTCTTCGTGCCGCTCTACGCCGCGGTCATGCGACGCTTCGGCACCGACCGTGCCGGGCGGTTTGCCGCTGAGCTCTGGGGCTGTGCGGCACTGCTCGCGTTCGGCGTCGTCTACAGGATCGCCGTGGACCTCGCCGGACTGCGCGACGAGTACGTGATCAGCTTCCTCCTGCCGGCGTACTTCGACTGGCTCGCTCCCGGCATGGCGCTCGCGGTGCTGAGCGTATGGTTCGGAAAGCGCTGGACCGGCGCACAGCCCGAGGCGGGGGAGGCGCCGCTTCCGGGGGCCTTTCGTGCCTTCGCGCGGGTGCCATCGCTCGGCTTGGCCATCGCCCTTGTGTGCTTCTGGTTCGTGAGCACGCAGATCGGCCTGACCGGGCCCTACCCCGAACCCGGCAATCACCTCCAGTACTTCGCGGAGCACACCCTGAACCTCCTGATCGCGCTGTTCGTCTTCCTGCCGTTCGCCATCGGCGATCCACGCCAGGGACTCACCCGGCGACTGCTGAACAATCGCGCGCTGCTGTTCCTGTCGCTGATCTCCTACGGCGTGTTGCTCTACCACCTCTCTGTGATCGAGCAGCTCAAGGACTGGGGCTTCGACCCCGGCTCGGGCATCGCCGCCTACGTCGCCTGGCCGGTCGTCACGCTGGCCCTCGCCGCGGTGATCGGGACGCTGAGCTATGTCCTGATCGAGCGTCCCCTCGGCCGCCTGGAGCCGGCCGGGCGACAGCGGCAGGCGCCCCGGGCCGTCGCGGCGGCAGCGGAGTAGCGACCATGTGGCGTTCAAGGCACCTGCGCCTGTTGGCGCTGCTCACGGGTTTGGGCCTCGTTCTCCGGCTCGCCCTCGTGCTGGCCGTCGAGCGCGACGAAGCCGTCTTCAACGACACCTTCTTCTACGGGGTAACGGCCAACTCCCTTGCCAACGGCGAGGGCTTCGCCTTCGTCCCGGGCGTCCCCACCGCTCACTGGCCTCCCGTGTTCCCGCTCTTGCTCTCCGTCGTGTTTCGTGTGGCGGGCGCGCACCAGGTTGCGGGCGAGGTGCTCAACGCGTTGGTGGGGACGCTCACCATCCCGGTCCTCTACCTGCTCATACGCAGGGTCCTCGGTCCCCGCGAGGCGATGCTCGGCGCTGCTGTGCTCGCAGTCCTGCCCGGGCAGATCCTGTGGACCGACGTGCTGCTCGCCGAGACGCTGTACACGTTCCTGCTCGTAACGTTCTTCCTGCTGCTCGCGGTGCTACCGCCACGCGGGTGGTCCGCGGTGGCGCTGGGTTTGGCCATCGGCCTGCTGACCCTCACGCGCGGGGAGGGGCTGCTCCTCGTCCCGGTGGTGCTCGCAGCGTGGTGGACGGCGCTGCCGGCGCGAGTGCTGCTTGCCCGCGGTGCTGTCGTGGTGGCGATGCTCGTCCTCGTCATGGCGCCCTGGACGATTCGTAACGCCATCGAGATGGACGCCTTCATCCCGCTGTCGACGAACTCGAGCACCACGCTCTGGTCGGGCCACAACCCGAACGCAACGGGTGGGCAGAGCTACGCGGGCAGTGATCTGACGGGTCGTATCACCGGTTCCAACCCCGAGGTCGAGGAGGCCAACATCCTGCGCAGCGAGGCGCTGAAGTTCATGGTGTCCAACCCGCGCCGCGAGCTCGAGCTGATTCCGCTCAAGCTGCTCAACCTCAACCGCGGCGACTCCTGGGCGCTCGAGTGGGTGAACGCCAGCGACATCGGCAAGCGGCCGATCGGCAGCGAGATCGGCACCCCGATCCGGGTGGCGGCCGATTCCACCTACTACGGGCTGCTCGCGGCCACGCTCATTTCCATCCTGCTGTTCGGGCGCGCGCTCTGGCGCAGGCCGGTCACTCGCGGCATCCTCGTGCTGTTCGCCGGAGCGCTGTTCATGTTCGGCTTCGTCTACTACGGCAACTACCGCTACCGCGTGCCGTTGGAGCCGCTCATGATCCTGATTGCTGCGCCGTTGCTGGTGCGGGCCTGGGATCTGCGCGCCAGGAGCCCGGACACGGCAACGGCAGCCAGCACGACGATGGAGATCTCCGCCGCCTGACGAAAGCGGGGGAGGCCGAAGCCGGCGGCGGTCGAGACGCACACGACCACGAACGGTGCGAGCAGCACCAGCAGCGCCGCCCCCCGCCGGCGTAGGAGCACCACGCCCCAGGCCGCGAGCACCAGGAGCAGGAAGTAGACGATCACGCCCGCCTGCGTCACGCGCAGCGAGCGGCCCTCCGCGAACCCGGCCTGGCGCCGGGTCTGGTACAGGTCCCACGTGCGAAGGAGGCGCACGGGCACGACCACGGCGAGCAGCCGCCCGATGTGGTCCTCGGCGTAGCCACGGCCCTCCCGCCGCCAGATCTCGGCCTGCTCGGCCTCGTTCAGGCCTGGCTTACGGTCCGAGATGCAGTCGAGGCGCCAGAACCCGATGTCGGGCCCGGAGTAGGTCGCGTTGCAGTTCGCGCCGGCGACCAAAGTGCTCTCGTTCGTGGAGATCGGGATCGGGCGGTCCAACTCGATCCAGTTGCGCAGGGTCCAGGGGGCGATGACCAGCGCGGTGGCCGCCACCGTCGCCGCGATTCGCGTCGTCCGCCCGCTGCGCCCGCCGCGCCACGCGATCGGGATCGCCAGCAGGGGTACGAACAGCACAGCCTCTCCGCGGGTCAGGGCGGCGAGCCCGATCACCGCGCCCAGCGCCGCGGCCAGGCCCACGCCAGGTCGCTGCAGCAGCCGGTAGGCCAGCGGCAGCGCCACCGCCACCCAGAGGCCGTAGAGCGTCTCGCTCATCAGGGAACCGTCGGCCGCGACCAGCGTGGGGTAGACGGCCGCGATCGCCGCAGCGATCAGCCCCACGCGCTCGCCGGCCACCTGCCGCCCCAGGACGGCGGAGCGCAGCAGCGACCGCGGCCCCATCAGGCAGCCGACCAGGCGATGGGCCAGCAGCGTCGTGGCGCCCAGCTTCGAGGCCGCGGCGAGCGCCAGCGGCCAGAGTGGGGGATGGAGGGCGCTCGGATAGGGCGCGGCGTCGGTCGATACGAACGGGTCCACGAACCCGTGCCGCCGGCGGCCAGCCCGTTGGCGATGCCGTGGTAGTAGAAGAAATCGCCGACACCGGGGAGTCCTCGCGATCAGGCCATCTCCTCAACGCATATGAGCGGCCCAGCGACGGCGGTCGCGGCGAGGCGGGCTCGAAGCCATGTGGAACGGCGGCACGCGAGCCCTTCTGTCGAGTCCCCGAGCACCCGACCCGGTTCCCGCGGCCGCCCATCCGGTACGTCAACCGAACCCGATGCGCACCACCGCACTCGAAGCCGAAGGCCCGCGAAGCGCTGCGCGGCTCCGACCTGCGCCGCGCAGCCGCCTGGGCGGGCTCGTTGCTGCTGCGGATCGCCTTCGTGCTCGTCGTCGGGTCGCCCGTCCCTCCCGTCCGGTGGCGTGCTCTCGGGCGCGGTCGCCCAGGACCTGATCGGTCGCGGCTGTTCGACGACGCCTTCTTCTAACCGACCGCCGACCTGCTGGCCAGCGGAACGGGCTCGCCTCCAACCCGGCGTTCCGACCGCCCAGTGGCCGCCCGCCTTTCCGTTCTTGCTGTCGCTGGTCTACCGCGTCACGGGGCCGGATCCGCTCGCGGGCGGGTGCTCGACGCGGTGGTCGGCGCGTTGACCATGGCGCTGCTCTACCTGCTCGCTCGGCGGCTCTTCGACCGTCTAGCAGCGACGATCGCGGCGGCCTCCCTGGAGATCCTGCCCGGCTCGATCCTGTCGACCGCGTGCTCCTGTCCGAGACGCTCTTCGCGTTCATGCTGGTCGGCTTCTTCGCGCTCGTCGCATGGCTGCCGCACCGACATGAGCGGTCGCCATGCTGGGCCTGGCGATCGGCCTATCGATGCTGACGCGCGGGAGGGGGTGCTGCTGATCCCGGCCGTCCTCGGCGGTTTGGTGGCCTGGGCGATCCCGCAGGCGGTGGCTCGTCAGGGGGCTCGCCCTGGTGGCGGTGGCGCTGCTCGTCGTCGCGCCCTGGTCGGACCGAACACGCACGCCCTGGACACGTCGTGCCGCTGTCGACCAACGCGAGCCGACGCTCTGGTCGGGCCACAACCCCGACGCGACCGGCAGACGGATGCCCGCGCCGGAATCCCTGCTGCGCCAGGCCCCGACGTCGGCGTCGCGCGGAGGTCAAGGAGAGCAGGCTCTTCGTAAGGAGGCGCTCGACTACGTGGCGAGCCATCCCTTACGCAGGCTCGAGCTGATCCCGCTGAAGCTGATCGACCTGAATCGCGGCGACTCGTCGGCGCTCGGGTGGCCCAACGCCGGCGCGCCGGGCGAGCGGCCCTTCGAGCTCGCAGCAGCGACTCCGATCCAGGTGGTCGCGGACTTCGGCTGCTGCACGCTGTTGCTGGCGACGCTGGGTCGCTGGTGATCCTCGGTCGCGAGCTAGCGCGGAATCGCGTGATTCGCGGCGTGCTGGTGCTGTTCGCCGGTGCCCTGTTCATGTACGGCTTCGTCTACTACGGCGACTATCGTATCGGGCCGGGCTCGAACCGCTGATGATCCTGGTCGCGGTGCCGCTGCTCGCCCGCCTGTGGCCGCTCCGGTGGGAAGGCCTCGCCCCGTGACCTCGTCCCGCCTTCTCGGCGACTCCTCGACGGCCCTCGGTGGAACTCCTTGCCCTTGCCGTATCAGTTCGCCGTGCGGGTGGTCTAGGGTCTCTCGGTCGGGGAGCCCTTCGGCGACGCGACCTTCTACCACGAGGTGGCGAATCGGCTGGCGGACGGGCAGGGCTTCCAGCGTCCCTCCGGCGTGCCGACGGCTGCGCATCCACCGCTGTTCCCGCTGATCCTCTCGGCCGTGTCCTTCGTCGGGATGACCAGCAAGGATGCCCACCAGATCGCGGGGTGTGCCTTGGGCGGGCTGACGGTCGTTCTGATCGGGCTGGCCGGGAGGCGCCTGGCCGGGTCGCGGGCGGCTGGTGGCCGCCATCGTGTCGGCCGTCTACCTCCCATTGATCGTGAACGACTCCCTGCTCTACAGCGAGTTCGCCTACGGCGCCACCATCGCGCTCGTCCTGCTCTCGCGCTGTGGGCGTGGGAGCGGCCGACCGGCACGCGGGCGCTTGCGCTGGGCGCCGCGACGGGGCTGGCCGCGCTCGGTCGCGGCGAGGCCCTGCTGCTGGTCCTGCTTCTCGCCGTACCGCTCGCGCTGCGCCGGTCGGACCGGCGCTGGCAGCGCGCCGCGCTCGTCTGCGTCGGTGCCGCTCTGGTGGTGATGCCCTGGACCGGGCGCAACTGGATCGTCTTCGACCGGCCCGTGCTCATATCGACCAACGATGCCTCCGTGCTGGGCGGGGCCAACTGCGACAGCACATACGGACGGCTGCTCGGCCAGTGGGACATCGGCTGCCTGCGCGGGAGGGTTGGGCCGGGCGAGAACGAGGCCGTGGTGGCGGAGCGCTGGCGCGACGCCGGGTTGCGCTACGCGCGCGAGCACGCCGGCGAAGTGCCGAGGGTCGTCGCCGCCCGTGTCGGCCGCACGTGGAGCATCTACGGGGCGCGCGAGCAGGTGAGGCTGAACAGCTTCCTGCGTGGCTCCCCGAGCTGGCTGGAGTGGCTGACCGTGGCGAGCTTCGCGGCGGCCGCGGCGCTGGCCGTCGCCGGGGCGATCCTGGTCAAGCGCCGCTCGGGACCGCTGTGGATCCTGCTCGCGCCCCTCGTTGTCGTGACCATCACCAGCGCGGTCGGCTACGGCACGCCACGGTTCCGGCAGGCCGCCGAGGTGCCGATCGTGCTGCTTGCGGCAATCGCGCTCAGCGCGGGGCTGAATGCCCTTCGGCAGCCGCAGGCTCACGCGTCCTCCCGCCCAGGGAACGTCATGCTCAGGGAGCGCCGTGAACGAGCGCGCCCTGCGCTTTCCGCTGTTCGACTCGCTGCGGGCGATCGCGGTGCTGCTCGTGCTCGCCTACCACGTGCTGGGCACGGTCGTGCCCACCGCCGGCGATCCCGCGATCGCGCCCTACGCCGCGCAGATGAGCGTCGGTGTATCGATCTTCTTCGTGATCTCCGGGTTCCTGCTCTACCGGCCGTTCGTGGCCGCCCGCGTCCACGGGCGGCGTCCGGTGCCTGCGCGGGTGTACGCCTGGCGGCGCTTCTTGCGCATCGTCCCCGGCTACTGGGTAGCGCTCACGGCGATTGCGCTGTGGCTCGGGCTGTCGGGGGTGTTCAGCGGCTCGGGGATTGTTCGCTACTACCTGTTCGGACAGATCTACGAGAGCGATGCGCTTTTCGGCGGGCTGCCGCAGGCATGGTCGTTGTGCGTAGAGGTGGCCTTCTACATCACGCTCCCGATCTACGCCTTCGCGATGCGACGGGTGCCCGGTCGCGACCGCCGTTCCCGCCTGAGGGCCGAATGGATAGCGGTGACGAGCCTGCTCGCCGGCGGAGTGGTCTACAACGCGATCGTTCTTTCGCAGGTCGAGTCGGGCCCCTACACGCCGCTGCTGCGGGCGCTGCCGACGTTCATGGACCACTTCGCTGCGGGTATGGCGCTCGCGGTTGCGAGCGTCGCCACCGAGGGTGGGCGCCCGCCCTTGCCCTTCAGGCCACTCGACCGCCTGCCCGGCCTCGCCTGGGCCGGCGCGCTGATCGCGTTCTGGGTCGTGAGCACGCAGATCGGCCTGGACGGGGCGGCCGGAGAGCCCATCAGCGACGGCCAGCTACTGGCCCGCCGGACGCTGTACGTCGTGATAGCCGTGTGCGTGGTGCTGCCCGCGATTTTCGGCGACCAGACCAAGGGGCTGGTGCGCCGGCTGCTGGCCAACCGTGCCCTGCTGTACATCGGCCTGGTCTCGTACGGGGTCTTCCTCTATCACGTGGCGGTGCTGGAGCAGGTCGACCGCTGGCAGCTCGAGCTGCTGGCGACGATCCATCCTTACCTGAAGATCCTGGACGTGCTGTTCCTCTCACTCATACTCGCCACCCTCAGCTACTACGTGGTGGAGCGCCCCGCGCTGCGCCTCAAGCGGCTCGTCGCGCCGCCGATCGAGCCGGCGCCCGGCGAGGCGACCGCGGAGCCGGCACCGTCCACACCGCTCGCGCCCCCGCGCCCGGCCGGCTGAGCCAACCGGCAGCGTCCTCTCCGGCGGAACGTATGCTTCCGCGCCGTGCTGTCGGTACTCATGCCCGTCTACAACGAAGCCCCGACCGTTGCGCGGGCGATCCAGGACGTCGTCGCCACCGATGTCGGGATGGAGCTCGAGCTGATAGTCGTGGACGACGGCTCCACCGACGGGACGGCCGAAATCCTGGCCAACCTCGAGTGCCCGCCGAACGTGAAGTTCCTACGACATGAGCGCAACGAGGGCAAGGGCGCTGCCGTTCGCTCCGCGCTCGCGGAGGCGCGCGGCGAGTACAGCGCCATCTTCGACGCCGACCTCGAGTACGAGCCCGGTGACTTTCGCGACCTGCTCCCGCCGCTCCAGGACGGACGGACCAACGCGGTCTTCGGCGTCCGGGCCTTCGACGGCTACACAAGCCACTCGTTTCTCTTCGTTCTGGGCAACCGGGCCGTCACCCTCATCGCCAACATCATGTTCAATGTCTACCTGCGGGATCTGATGACCTGCCACAAGGTGATCCGCACGGATGTCTTCCAGAGGCTTCCGCTAGAAGCGTCGGGCTTCACGATCGAGCCCGAGATCACCGCACGGCTGCTGCAGCACGGCGAGCGTATCTTCGAGGTTCCCGTCCACTACAAGGCCCGCACGAGCGACGAGGGCAAGAAGCTGACCGCCGCCGACGGCCTGCGCGTCGTGGCCACCCTCGTCCGGTGCCGTCTCCAGCCCGCCTCGTCCTAGCCGCAGCCTAGGCGCCGTGACCCACTCGGCCCGACGGCGCGTCGCCTCGAACACCGCCGTCCAGGTGGCCGGCAAGGGCCTCGTCCTCGGACTCGGCCTGGTCTCCATCGCGGTGCTCACGCGCTACCTCGGGCCGGGTGACTACGGGCGCTACACGCTGGCGCTCATGTACATGCAGCTCTTCGGCGTGCTGGCGGACGTCGGCCTGTTCACGACCGTCGTGCGTGAGATCAGCAAGGACCCGTCGCGGACCGAGGAGCTGGTGGGCAACACGCTGACGCTGCGCCTGCTGCTGTCGATCGGGGTGATCGCCCTGGCCGCGGTCGTCAGCCTCTTCCTGCCCTACGACCGCGAGGTACGGGTGGCGATCGTGCTCGCGGGAGCGCCGCTTCTCCTCGGGATGATGGCCACCACGTTCGAAGCGGTCCTCCAAGCGCGCCTGCGGATGAGCCGGGCCGTGATCGCCGATGTGGCCGGCCGGGCGGTCGCGCTGGGGCTCGCGGTGCTGGTGGCGGCCCTCGACCTGGGCTTCTACCCGGTGCTCGGAGCCGCGGCCGGCGGCACGCTGGTGACGCTCGTGGTCATCGCGCTGCTCACGCGAGCGGTCGCCTCCGTGCGCTTCCGGGTCGAGCCGGTGGTCTGGCGCGGCCTGCTGGTCAGCGCCCTGCCGCTCGGGCTCGCGCTGGCCGTCAACGCGGTCTACTTCCGGGCCGACACGCTGATCATCTCGCTCTACGAGCCCTTCGGCCAGGTGGGTCTGTACACCCTGGCCTACCGGGTGCTCGAGCTCGCCCTGGTGTTGGGGACGGTCTTGCTCAACAGCGTGTTCCCCCTTCTGAGCGAGGCGGTGGCTCGCGACGAGCCGCGGGCGCGGCACATGATCGGGCTCTCGGCCGAGGTGTTCGTGATCCTCGGCGCGCCGCTGGTGGCGGGCGGGCTCGTGCTCGCGCCCGAGATCGTCGAGCTGGCCGGCGGGGGGAGTTCGGCGATGCCGCCGAGCCGTTGCGCATCCTGCTCGTCGCGGGCGCGCTGGCCTGGTTCAACGGAGTGTTCGGGTACGCGCTGATCGCCAAGGAGCGCCAGGTCAGCGCGCTCTGGCTCAACCTCTCCGCGCTTGCCTTCAACATCGGGTTGAACTTCCTGCTGGTGCCCCGCTACGGGATCGTCGCGGCCGCGATCGTGACCGTGGCCTCCGAGCTGCTGATCCTGGCCGGCTCCTATCCGCTCATGAAGCGCTACTTCGGCTTCTTCCCGGCGCCCCGGACGCTGCTCGCGGCGGTGGTGGCCGCCGCCGGCGATGGGCGGCTTGGTGTGGCTGCTGCGGCGGGCGCCGCTGCCCGTGCTCGTCCCCCTGGGAGCAATCTTCTACGGGGCGGTGCTGTGGGTGATCAGTCCGGCCAGCAGGACCGTCCTGATCGGGGTGCGCCGGTGAGCCGGCGGCCGCCGGTCCCTAGTCGGGCATAGTGGTCTACCCCGTGACTCCGGAGCCCCTGGCAGTGGACCCTCAACCACCGCGGCGCGGGCCGCGCGACACGCGCACGTGGTACCTGGACGCGGACCCGCTCGAGCAGGTTGACGCTGCACTCGTTGAGTTCGTCCCGCAGCACGCGGGCCACCGGCTCCTCGACCTCGGCTGCGGCCTCGGCGGCTACAGCAAGGTCCTGGCCGAGCGCGGCCACGACACCGTGGCGCTCGACGTGATGCCCGAGTACGTGCAGCGGGCGCGGGAGCTCGGCGTGGCCGCGGAGGTCTACGACGGCAAGCGCATCCCGCTGGACGACGGGTCGGTGGACACCGTGGTCCTCCTCGAGGTGATTGAGCACCTCGAGGACCCGGCCGCCCTGCTGGTTGAGGCGCGCCGGGTGGCGCGGAAGAACGTGCTGCTGTCGACGCCCAACTGCACCCAGAGCTTCGGGCGGGTGCCGGTCGAGTTCAGCCACATGCTCGACGTCGACCACAAGCAGTTCTACACGGTGAGCTCGCTGCGGGCGCTGCTCGACGGGGTCTTCGGGAGTTGCGCGGTCGAGCAGTCCGCGCCCGTCGACCGCGACCTGGCCGGCCTCGTGCTGCCGCGGCCGCTGCGTCCCCTGCACCGCTGGCTGGATCGCGCCGGGGCGATCCGGCCGCGCTACTTCTTCCGGCTGCTGGCCCGGGCCCCGGCCTCGTGACGCGCGTCCTCTTCATCTCGGCCGAGCCGGTGGGCCCGACCATGGCGGGTCCGCCGATCCGCGTCATGGAGCTGGCCCGGGCGGTGGCGGCCGAATGCGAGGTGACGGTGGCCGCACCCGGGCCGAGCGACACCGGCGACGCGCCGGTCGAGCTGCTGGAGGCGCCCATGTCCGACTTCGACCGCCTGCTGGAGGCGGTGAGAAGCCACGACGTGGTGATCGCCCAGCGCCTGCCGCCCCAGCTGCTGCGCTACGTCGCCCGGTTGCCCGTGCGCTTCGTGGCCGACCTCTACAACCCGCAGATGATCGAGGTGCTGGAGGCGATGGGCGACGCCGAGGGCGGCAGCTCCGCGCGGCTGGCCTGGCGCTCCATGCTGGGTCAGGTGGCGGTGGCCGACCTCGTGATCTGCGCCAGCGAGAAGCAGCGCGACCTGTGGCTGGGAGGGATGGGCCTGGCCGGGCTGATCGACCTGGAGCGCTACCGGCGCGATCCCACCTTCCGCTCGTACGTCGACGTCGTCCCCTTCGGCCTGCCCGACACGCCGCCGCGGCACCGCCGGCAGGTCGTGAAGGGCGTCTGGCCACTCATTGGCGCGGACGATCAGGTGCTTCTGTGGGCGGGCGGGGTGTGGCGCTGGCTCGACGCTCTCACGCCGATCCGGGCCGTCGAGCGGCTGCGCGACCGCGGTCACGCGGTGCATCTCGTCTTTCTGGGGGTCGGCCGGCCTGCCCTGGATCCCGACTCCACGCCCACCAGCGCCGAGGCGGCCATCGCCTTCGCCGCCGACCGCGGGCTCGAGGGCCGTTGCGTGCACTTCAACCGCGGCTGGGTGCCCTACGCCGAGCGCGAGGACTACCTGCTGGAGGCCGACGTCGGGGTCTCGGCGCACCACGATCACCTCGAGGCGCGCTTCTCGTTCCGGACGCGGGTGCTCGACCACGTGTGGGCCGGGCTACCCTCGGTGGTGTCGAGCGGTGACGCGATCGGCGAGCTCGTGCGGCGCCGCGGGCTGGGGGAGGCCGTCGCACCCGGCGACGACGAGGCGTTCGCCGCTGCCTGCGCGGCGCTGCTCGACGACCGGGCGCACTACGACGAGGTGGCCGGCCGGGTCGGCGAGCTGGCGCCCTCGCTGCGCTGGAGCGCCGTGGCCGAGCCGCTGGTGCGCTTCTGCGTCGAGCACGCGGATCGCCCCCCGAGGCGCGCCGCCCAGTCTGCCCTGGCCCGCGCGACGTACGGCCAGTACCCCGCGCTCCTTGCGGACATGCGTGACCAGGGCGGCCTGGCCGAGATCGCGAGGCGCGTGCCCCAGCACCTCTCGCGGCTCGTTCGGCACCGGGGCGCCCGCGATTAGGACCGCGACGTGAGCCCGGCCCTCGCCGCGCGGTCGTCTGCGGCGCTGCGATACGGGCTGCTCTTCGCTCTCGCCGCCCTTCTCTCGGGTGCCACGGTCCGCTGGGGGATCAACCCGAACGACGAGGGCCTGATGCTCCAGGCCGCCGCGCGGGTGTTAGACGGCCAGCTGCCCTACCGCGACTTCTACGCGAACTACGGCCCCGGCCAGTACTACCTGCTCGGCGCGCTGGACTGGCTCCTCGGCCCTTCGCTGCTGGCCTGGCGGGTGCTGCGCGTGCTGGTCGACGCGGCGATCGCCGTGCTCGCCTACGCCCTGGTGCGCCGCGACGCGCCCGAGCCGCTGGCGCTGGCGGCGTGGCTGGCGGTGGCGGCGACGATGGCGTTTCCCAGCCTTCCTCACCCCAATCCCTCCGCCCTCGCGCTCGCGTTCGGCGGGTTGGTGCTCGCCCGCCGCGCGCCGGCGGCGGCGGGGGCGCTCGCGGGCCTGGCCTTCTGCTTCCGCTTCGACATCGGCGTCGCGGCGGCCGCGGGGGTGATGCTGGCCGCCTCCGAGGGGGGTCGCCGCGCCGTGGCTCGCGCAGCCGGCGCCGCCGGGCTCGTGGCGGGCCTGCTCGTGCTCCCCTTCGTCCTGGCCGCGCCCTCGGACTTCTGGGACCAGACCTTCGGCTTTGCCCTCGACCAGCAGTCCCTCCAGCGGCTCCCGCTGGCGGGTGACTACGAGGGCGGGTTCGAGCCCAACAAGCTTCTTCAGCACTACTTCGCCTACCTGCTGCTGGCCGGGTCCGCCCTCTGGCTGGTGGTTGCGCTGCGCGAGCGCCCCCCCGTGCGGCTATGGGCGCCGGTTCCGCTCGCCGCCGCCGGGATCGCCTATCTCCTCGCGCGCGCGGACGAGTTCCACTTCGTCCCGCTGGCGGCCGTGCTGCCGGTGCTGCTGGCCACGGCGGCGGCGTCCGAGCGGCGTGCCGGCCGCAGCGCGTGGGCGCTGTGCCTGATGATGGTCCTCGGGCTGATCGCTCTATACGGCCTCGACCGCAAGCGAATCGAGCTGCTCGACCCGCCCGCCCTGGCCGCCGTGGACGTGGACGCGGCCGACGGCGTCAAGGCGCGCGCGGGCGAGGCTCGGGCGCTGTCCGAGCTGGTTCGCTACGTACGGGCCCGGACGCCGCCCGGGGAGCCGATCTACGTGGCCAACCCCCGTTTCGACCTGGTCAGGGCCGGCAACCCGCTGGTCTACGTGCTCGCCGGCCGGGACAACCCGACCCGCTACGACGTCATGCAGCCGGGGGTGGTCACCACCGCTGTCGTGCAACGCGAGATCATTGGGGACCTGGAGCGCGCTCAACCCCAGCTGATCGTTCGCTGGCTCAGCCCCGTCGCCGACGAGGCCGAGCCCAACGGCGCCGGGCGCTCCAGCGGGGTGCGCCTGCTCGACCGCTACATCGCCGGTCGCTACGACCAGGTCGAGCGCTTCGGCGACTACGCCGTGTTGCGCCGCGATGGCTGAGGGCCCGAAAGCCGGAGCTGACGGGCGGCGCCGCTGCGGCTGGGGCCTGTCGACGCCGGATTACGAGCGCTACCACGACGAGGAGTGGGGCCGGCCCGTGCACCGACGACCGCGGCCTCTACGAGCGGCTGGTCCTCGAGGGCTTCCAGTCCGGCCTCTCCTGGCTCACCATCCTGCGCAAGCGCGAGAACTTCCGGGCCGCCTTCGCCGGCTTCGACATCGAGACGGTGGCCGGCTTCGGGGAGCGCGACGTCGCCGGCTGCTGGCCGACGCCGGCATCGTCCGCCACCGGGGCAAGATCGAGGCGGCCATCGCGAACGCCCGGGCCGTGGTGCGCGCTGGAGGAGTCGCTGGCCGAGCTGGTCTGGTCGTTCGCGCCCGACCGGGCGCCGCCGGGCACCGCGCACGCTGGAGGAAGTCCCGGCGCTGACCCCGGAGTCCACCGCCCTGGCCAAGGAGCTCAAGCGCCGCGGCTTTCGCTTCGTGGGCCCGACGACGGCGTACGCGACGATGCAGGCCTGCGGGCTGGTCAACGACCACCTTCGAGGCTGCTTCGTGCGGGGCGAGGTCGAACGCGAGCGGGCCACTATCCTCAGGCCGCGGGATGGATGAACGCGCTCTCACCGAGCGCCTGATCACCTACGACACGTCGACGCTGGAGGGCATGCAGGCCGCAGCCGGTTTCGTGAAGGGCTGGCTGGAAGCCCGTGAGGTGGAGGTGACGGGCACGATGCACAACGGACGGCCCGTGCTCGCCGGCACCGTGGGACCGCGCAGCGGGCCCACCATCGTCCTCCACGGCCACCTCGACGTGGTGCCCGGGCACACCGAGCAGTTCATCCCGCGAATCGACGGCGACCGCCTCTACGGGCGCGGCGCCTACGACATGAAGGGCGGCCTGGCCGCGATGATGGCCGCGCTCCACGACCTGGGCAACCAGGACGCCGTGCGGGTGCACTTCGTCTGCGTGGCCGACGAGGAGTCCGAGGAGATCGACCAGCGGGCCTCGGACTACCTGGTCGAGCAGGGCTACCTGGGCGACTTCGCCATCACGGGCGAGCCCACCAACCTCCACATCGGCATCCAGGCCAAGGGGGTGCTGCATGCTGCGGATCGAGGTCAGCGGCTACGCCGCCCACGGCTCGACGCCCTGGGTGGGCGACAACGCCGTGCTCAAGGCGGTCGACGTCTTCCGCAGCATCGAGTCGCTGCCCTTTGCCCGCGAGTCCTCCGACCTCTTCGACCGGCCCTCGATCAACCTGGGCCGCATCCTGGGCGGCGACGCGGTGAACAAGGTGCCGGACGTGTGCGTGATCGACGTCGACGTCCGCTACCTGCCGGGTCAGGACCCCGGGGAGATCCAGGCCGCCATCGAGGCCATGGACGACGTCCGCGTGGTCAAGACCTTCATGCGCAAGCCGGCGATCGTCAGGCGCGACGACCCCTTCGTCCAGGCACTGGGCACGGCCATAGAGAGGGTCGCGGCGCCCGAGAGCGAACGCCTGGGGGTGGGCCGCGACGGCGCATCGGACGCGATCTCCTTTCTGGAGGCGGGCATTCCCGCAGTGGAGTGCGGCCCGGTGGGCGACGGCCATCACGGTCCCGCGGAGTGGGTTTCGATCCGGTCCCTCGGCCAATATCGGCAGGCGCTGGTGGAGTTCGTGAAGCTGCTGCCGGCCCGCCTGGCGGGCGAAGAGACCGACGACGACGACCGGCGCCTGCGGATCGCCTGATGTTCGACGACATTCCCCGCCCCGGATTGTGGAAGCGCCTCTTGGTGGGCGCCGTGCTGGTGGTCTTCGCGGCCGCGGGAGCCACCGCGGTGGCGGCCTTCCGTGAGATCGACAAGGTGGTGGAGGCGCTCGAGCTGGGGCCGGAGCTGAAGCTGGGCAAGGAGCTGGCCGAGACTGACCCGGGCAAGCCGCAGACGCTGATGATCCTGGGCTCCGACCGCCGGCCCAACAGGAACCTCGAGGGCGCCGGGGGACGGGGCGACGCCCGCTCCGACACGATCATGCTCGTTCGCCTGAACCCGGACAAGGACGCCATCGCGCTCATGTCGCTGCCCCGCGACCTGAAGGTGGAGATCCCGGGGATCGGCACCGAGAAGATCAACGCGGCCTACGACTACGGCGGGCCGAAGCTCACCCTCAGGACCGTGAAGCGGCTCCTCGGTATCGGCATCAACCACGTGATCAACGTGGACTTCGGCGGCTTCTGGCGGGCGGTCAACGCCATCGGCTGCGTGTACGCCGACATCGACCGGCGCTACTACAACGACAGCGCCGAGTACACCTACATCGACGTCCAGGCCGGCTACCAGCGGATGTGCGGGCGCAAGGCGCTCCAGTACGTGCGCTTCCGCCACGAGGACAACGACCTCGTGCGCTCGGCCCGCCAGCAGGACTTCCTACGTGTGGCCAAGCAGCAGGTGGCCACCTCCGAGCTGATCAGCAAGAGCGACCGGCTGATGCGGATCTTCGGCAGGAACACCTCCACCGACTCCGGCCTGCGCTCGCGCTCCGAGGTGCTGCGGCTGCTCAAGCTGGCCCTGGGCACGGCCGACCTGCCGGTCCGCGAGGTGCACTTCGAGGGCCAGGTCGGGCCGAGCTACGTGGAGGCCAGCAACGAGCAGGTGCAGGCGCTCGTCCAGGAGTTCCTCCAGGTCGAGGACATCGCCCGGCCCGCGGGGCAAGATCAAGCAGCAGCGCGGGCCGCGGCGCGAAGCGAAGGAAGAAGCGGCGAGCGCCCGAACCCGGTGGAGATGGGCCTGGAGGAGGCGCAGGTGTTCGGAGAGGAGCAGGCGCTGGCGGCGATCGAGGCCGGCGCCGGCGGCTCGCTGCCGGTGCTCTACCCGACCCTGCGGCTGGGGGGCTCGGTGTACATCGACACCCCGCGCGTCTACAAGATCCGGGGTGAGGACGGCAAGCGCTACGGCGCCTACCGGATGGTCCTCCGCCGCAGCCTGGCGGCGGTGGGCGAGTACTACGGGGTCCAGGGCCTCACCTGGAAGGACCCGCCGATCCTGAGGGACCCAACCGAGGTCCGCAGGATCGGCCGGCGCGAGTACGAGCTCCACTACGACGGCGACCGCCTGCGCCTGATCGCCTGGCGCACCCCCAAGGCCGTCTACTGGATCTCCAACACCCTGCTGCTCACGCTGACCGAGCGCCAGATGATCGCCATCGCCCGCTCGGCCCGCGGCGTCTGACCGGCCGATAGCCTCCCCGCCTCGCATGCCTGAGAGGGAACCGATAGGCGTGATCGGCGTCGGCTGGGTGGGCCTCGTCACCGCCGCCTGCTTCGCCGAGCTGGGGCATGAGGTGTGGGCCCGCGACATCCTGCCCGACAAGGTGGCGTCGCTGGCCCGGGGCGAGGTGCCCATCCACGAGCCCGGCCTGCCGGAGCTGGTGACAAAGCACGCGTCCCGGCTGCACTTCACCACCGACATGGCCGAGGTGCTCGAGCACACCCGGCTGCTGTTCGTGGCCGTGGACACACCTCCCACCTACTCCGGCGACGCCGACCTCTCCCGCGTGGAGGCGGTGATCGCCGACCTGGGCGAGTCGGGCGACCACGCGCTGGTCATGAAGAGCACCGTGCCGGTGGGCACCGGGCGCTCGATCCAACGCCGCAGGGAGGGCCTCGGCTACGTCTCCAACCCGGAGTTCCTCCAGGAGGGCAGCGCGGTGGAGGACTTCATGCGCCCCGACCGGGTCGTCATCGGCGCCGACCCCGAGTCCGAGGAGTTCGCCGACCGGGTGGAGCAGCTCTACGCGCCCCTCGACGCCCCCTCGGTGCGCACCGACGTGGCCTCGGCGGAGATGATCAAGCTGGCCTCCAACGCCTTCCTGGCCACCAAGATCAGCTTCATCAACGAGATCGCCAACGTGTCGGAGGAGCTGGGCGCCGACGTGTCCGAGGTGGCCCGCGGGATGGGGCTGGACGACCGCATCGGCCCGAAGTTCCTGCGGGCGGGCATTGGCTATGGCGGCAGCTGTTTTCCGAAGGATGTCCAGGCCCTCAAGCAGCTCGCCGGCAACAGCGGCTATCACTTCCAGCTGCTCACCTCGGTCATCGAGGTCAACGAGCTGCAGAAGCGGCGCACCATCGGGAAGCTGCAGAAGCACCTGGGGCCGCTCGTGGGGAAGACGATCGCCCTGCTCGGCGTGGCCTTCAAGCCCAACACCGACGACATCCGCGAGGCCACGAGCCTGGTGCTCGCCGGGCGGCTCGCGGGCGAGGGCGCGACCGTGCGAGTGTACGACCCGGTGGCGGCGCAGAAGGCCGACTCGATGCTGGCCGGGGCGCACGTCTCGGCGTCCCCGCTGGAGGCCCTGGACGGAGCGGACGGCGTGGTGCTGGTCACCGAGTGGCCCGAGTTCCGGGAGATCGACTGGGAGGAGGCGGCCGGGCGGATGCGCGTCCCCCTCGTGATCGACGGGCGCAACTTCCTCGACCGGGACGCCCTGGTGGCGGCCGGCTTCACCTACGAGGGCATCGGGCGCTGATGCAGGCCCTGGTGCTCGCCGGGGGCGAGGGGACGCGGCTTCGCCCGCTCACCTACACCACCCCCAAGCCGGTGATGCCGCTGGCCGGCCGGCCGTTTCTGACCTTCATGCTCGACTGGGCCCGCAGCCACGGGGTGGACGAGGTGATCCTCTCCTGCGGCTTCATGTCCGACGGGGTGCGGCGGGTCCTGGGCGACATCTACGACGGCATGCGCCTGCGCTACGTGATCGAGGAGGAGCCGCTCGGCACCGCCGGCCCGGTGCGGCTGGCCTACGACGGCGGGCTGCTCGAGGACCGGCTGCTCGTGCTGAACGGCGACGTGCTCACCGACATCGACCTGACGGCGGAGCTCGAGGCCCACGAGCGAACCGGCGCGCGAGTCACGCTCGCGCTCTATCCCGTGGACGACACCTCGAGCTACGGGGTGGTCCCCACCGACGACCAGGGCCGGGTGGAGGCCTTCCTGGAGAAGAGCGCCGGCGAGGCCCCCACCAACCGGATCAACGCCGGCGCCTACGTCGTCGAGCGCGACGTGGTGGAGGGCATAGCGTCCGGGCGGGCGGTCTCCTTCGAGCGCGAGGTCTTCCCCGCGCTGGTGGGCGACGGCCTGTACGGCCACGACGTCGAGGGATACTGGATCGATATCGGCACCCCTGCTCGCTACCTCGAGGCCACCTGGGACCTGCTCGCCGGGCGGGTGCGCTCGAAGCTTCCGCCCCGCGACGAGACGGGATCGCTGATCTACGCGGGCTGCCTGACCTCCGGAGCGCACATCGGTCCCCAGAGCGTCCTGGGCAAGAGCTGCTCGGTGGGCACCGACGCCCGGGTGGAGCGCTCGGTGCTCCACGACCGCGTGCTGGTGGCCGCCGACGCCGCCCTGACCGAGGCCGTGCTGGCCGGCGGCGCGCGGGTGGGCGAGCGGGCCCGGGTGGAGCCGGGCGCGGTCATCGGCGCCGGGGCCTGGGTGGGGCAGGAGGCGGTGGTGGGCACCGAGGCCCGGCTCGATCCGGGCGTGCGGGTGGCGGCCGGAACTCATGTCGAGCAGGGCACGCTGGTCTCGACCCCGGAGGGCGTGCGGTGAGCGATCCGCTGAGCCGCGACGCCGTGGAGGCCGCCGATCCCGGGCGGATGCTCGAGGACGTGCTGGCCCAGCCGATCCAGCTGGGCGACGCGCTCTGGCGCGCCCAGTCGGCCGGGGTGCCCGCCCACGACCTGCCCGGCGGGCTGGTGGTCTGCGGCATGGGCGGCTCGGCGATCGGCGGCGACCTGGCCGCCGCGGGACTGGGCGACCGCGCGACCCGGCCGATCGCCACGGTGCGCGGCTACGCGCTCGAGTCGTGGGCCTCGCCGGACACGCTGGTGCTGTGCTCGAGCTACTCGGGAGATACCGAGGAGACGCTCGCCTGCTTCGAGGCCGCCGGGGCCGTGGGCGCAGAGCGCGCGGTTCTCACCACGGGCGGCGCGCTCGCCCAGGCGGCGCGAGAGGAGGGGGCCCCGGTGATCGGAGCTCCGGCCGGGATGCAGCCGCGCGCGGCCGTGCTCTACATGACGATCGGCGCGCTGGAGTGCGCCGCCATGGCCGGGGCGGCGCCCGCGATCCACTCCGAGATCGACGCCGCCGGCGCGCTGCTGGGCGATCTCGTGGCCGAGTGGGGGCCGGACGCTCCCGAGGACAGCCTGGCCAAGCGAATCGCCCATGAGCTCCGGGGCACGGTGCCGGTGGTGCACGGCGCCGGGCCCAGCGTGGCGCCGGCCCTTCGCTGGAAGACCCAGATCAACGAGAACGCCGAGGCGGCCGCCTTCGCCTCCCAGCTGCCGGAGGCCGATCACAACGAGATCTGCGGCTGGGAACGGGGGCGGGCCACGGCTCCGTTCTCCGCCGTCTTCCTCGAGGATCCCGACCAGCACCCGCGGGTCCGGCGCCGGATCGAGCTCACTGCGGCCGAGGCCGAGCGCTCGGGGGCCCCGGCCATCCGGGTGCTGGCGCGCGGCGACAGCCGCCTGGAGCGAGTGCTGTCGCTGGTGCTGCTGGGCGACCTGGTGAGCGTCTACCTCGCGGTGCTGGAGGGGGTCGACCCGCTGGCGGTCGAGGCCATCGGCCGCCTCAAGAGCGCGCTGGACTGACCGTTCGCGGCGTACTCCCGCTGCCGGCGCTCGATAGCGGCGTCGTCCGGCTTCGTCGTGGAGCCGCGGTCGAGCAGCTCGGCGAGCTGGTCGAGGCAGAAGTGGTAGCCGGCCGCCGGATCGATGGCGTCGATCTCGGGATCCCCGAGCCACGTGGTGAAGGTCAGGTGCGTCCCGTCCCCGGCGGGGTCGAGCTCCCAGCGCAGGAGGTCCACGTCCCAGGTCCACTCGAACACGCTCGGCGGCTCCCACACGCGGATCTCGCCGTGCATGACCGTCGGCCCGTCGATGCGATCGCCGTAGCGCTCGATGGTCTCGGGCCAGAAGGGCAGCTCGAGGGTCGCGCCCTGCACGCCGCTCGCCCACCAGGTCCGCGGGCATCCAGTGGCGCAGGTGCTCGGACTCGGTGAGCGCGCGCCAGACCTTCTCCGGGGGTGGTCGAGCCGGCGCTCGTAGCGCAGGACCCAGCGGTCGTCGTCGCCACGGCTGATCGTGCCCAGCGGTTGGTCGTGCAGCTCCATTGCGGTCAGTCCTCCATCTCGTCGAGGTGATGTTCCAGGGCATCCAGCCGCTTCGCCCAGATCCGCCGGTACGGCTCGAGCCAGGCGTCCAGCTCCAGGAGCGGCTCCAGGCGCAGGCCGTACAGGCGCCTTTGCGCGTCGGCGCGCATGGCGACGAGACCCGCCTCCCGGAGCGCCTTGAGGTGCTTGGACGCGCTCGGCTGCGCGATCTCCAGCGCGTGCGCGACCTCGCCCACGGGCCGTTCGCCATCACGTAGGAGCTCGAGGATCCGGCGCCGGCTCGGCTCGGCCAGGGCGGTAAGGGTGGCTGCCTCCATCGCTATATACCTATAGCAGAATATTCCTGCTCGCGCATGTAGACGCCGCCGGACGCGGCGCAAAACCTTGACACGATCGTGGTAAGGTTGCCCGGTCGCCATGGAGGGGCTCACCATCAACGAGGCCGCGGAGACGACCGGCTGGTCGCCGCGAATGCTGCGCTATATCGAGAGCGCCGGGCTCATCGAGCCGCCCCGCAGCGCGTCCGGATACCGCATCTTCGGGCCGGGCGAGCTGCAGCGCCTGCGCACGCTGCGCGAGCTGCTCGCCCGCTTCGACTGCGCCCTGTCCGACGTCGCCTTCACCAAGCGCTACGCCGGCGACGCCGAGCTGCGCGCCGCCCTCGACCGCTGGTTCGAGGAGCGCCCCGAGCGGCCGGCCGGGATCGACTCGGGCGACTGGCTCAGCTGGGAGCAGGCAAAGCACGAGCGTCTGCTGGAACTGGACCCACCCCCGAAACTCACGGAGACCACTGCCGCATGACGATCACCGAGACGACGACCACCACGCCCGACTACAAGGTCGCCGACCTCTCGCTCGCCGACTTCGGGCGCAAGGAGATCACCCTGGCCGAGCACGAGATGCCCGGCCTCATGGCCATGCGCCGGGAGTACGGTCCCGAGCAGCCGCTCAAGGGCGCGCGGGTCACCGGCTCGCTGCACATGACCGTGCAGACGGCCGTCCTGATCGAGACCCTCACCGCCCTCGGAGCCGAGGTGCGCTGGGCCAGCTGCAACATCTTCTCCACCCAGGACCACGCCGCCGCGGCGATCGCCGCCGCCGGCATCCCGGTGTTCGCCTGGAAGGGCGAGACCCTCGAGGAGTACTGGTGGTGCACCGAGCAGGCGCTCACCTGGCCGGGCCAGGACGGCCCGAACATGATCCTCGACGACGGCGGCGACGCCACCCTGCTCGTCCACAAGGGGGTTGAGTTCGAGCGCGCCGGCGCCGTGCCCGACCCCGCCTCCGCCGACTCGGAGGAGTTTCAGGTCGTCCTCTCCCTGCTCCAGCGCACCCTCTCGGAGGACCCGCAGCGCTGGACCCGCATGGGCGAGGGGCTCAAGGGGGTCACCGAGGAGACCACCACCGGCGTGCATCGCCTCTACGAGATGCAGGCGGCGGGCACGCTGCTGTTCCCGGCCATCAACGTCAACGACTCGGTCACCAAGTCGAAGTTCGACAACCTCTACGGCTGCCGGCACTCGCTGATCGACGGCATCAACCGCGCCGTCGACGTGATGATCGCCGGCAAGACCGCCCTGATCTGCGGCTACGGCGACGTCGGCAAGGGCTGCGCGCAGTCGCTGCGCGGCCAGGGCGCCCGTGTCCTGATCGCCGAGATCGACCCGATCTGCGCGCTTCAGGCCTCCATGGACGGCTATCAGGTGGCGCGGCTCGAGGACGTGGTCGAGAGCGTCGACATCTTCGTCACCGCCACCGGCAACAAGGACATCATCACCGCCGCCCACATGGCCCGGATGAAGCACCAGGCGATCGTGGGCAACATCGGCCACTTCGACAACGAGATCGACATGGCCGGCCTCGCCCGCACCGACGGGGTCGAGCGGGTGACGATCAAGCCGCAGGTCGACGAGTGGCGCTTCTCCGACGGCCACTCGATCATCGTGCTCTCCGAGGGCCGGCTGCTGAACCTGGGCAACGCGACCGGGCACCCCAGCTTCGTGATGTCCAACAGCTTCACCAACCAGACCATCGCCCAGGTCGAGCTGTTCACCAAGAACGACCAGTACGAGAAGCAGGTCTACGTGCTGCCCAAGCGGCTGGACGAGAAGGTGGCCCGCCTGCACCTCGACTCGCTCGGCGTGCAGCTCACCGAGCTGTCGGCCGAGCAGGCCGCCTACATCGGCGTGCCGGTCGAGGGCCCGTACAAGTCCGACCACTATCGCTACTAGGAAGGCGCTCCGCCCAGACATCGCCGATCCCGGGCTCGCCTCTCGAGGGCGGGCCCGGATCGACTGGGCCGAAGGTCAGATGCCGGTGCTGCGCTCCATCAGGGAGCGCTTCGCCGACCGGCAGCCGCTCGCGGGCCTGCGGGTGGCGGCCTGTCTGCATGTCACCGCCGAGACCGCCAACCTGATGCACGCGCTGGTGGCGGGAGGCGCGGAGGCGGCGCTCTGCTCGGCCAACCCGCTCACCACCCAGGACGAGGTGGCGGCGGCGCTGTCCGAGGACGGGGTGCCCGTGCAGGCCATCAGGGGCGAGGACCTCGACCGCTACGCCGCTCACGTGCAGGCGCTGGCGGACTGGGGCCCGGACGTGACCCTCGACGACGGCGCCGACCTGCTGGTGCTGCTCCACCACCGCGACGAGGCCGGCGGCCTGCGCGGAGGGGCCGAGGAGACCACCACCGGCCTGCTGCGGCTGCGGCGGCTGGAGAAGGAGGGCCGGCTCGCCTGTCCGGTGATCGCGGTCAACGAGTCGCGCACCGAGCGCACCTTCAACGACCGCTACGGCACCGGCCAGTCGGCGCTCGACGGCATCCTGCGCGCCACCAACCTGCTTCTGGCCGGGCGCACGCTGGTGCTTCTCGGTTACGGGGCCACCGGCCGAGGGATCGCCCAGCGCGCCCGCGGCGCCGGCGCGGCGGTGATCGTGTGCGAGGTCGACCCTCTGCGCGCGCTGGAGGCGCGGATGGACGGATACGACGTGTTGCCGGCGATCGAGGCCGCCGAGCGTGGCGACCTGTTCGTGACCGTCACCGGCTCGCGCTCGGTCCTGCGCCGCGAGCATCTCGAGCGGATGCGCGACGGCGCGGTGCTGGCCAACGCCGGGCACTTCGACGTCGAGATCGACCTCCACGCGCTGCGCGACCTCTCGGAGGGCCGGATCCGGCAGGTGCTGCCCCTGGTCGAGCAGTACGACCTCGGCGACCGCCGGCTCAACCTTCTGACCAGCGGCCGCGTGGTGAATCTGGCGGCGGGGGAGGGCCACCCCGCCGCGGTCATGGACATGAGCTTCGCCAACCTCGCGCTGGCGGTCGAGCACCTGGCCCTCTCAGGCGACCGTCTGGGGCCGCGGGTGGTGGACGTCCCCCAGGAGCTGGACGAGGAGATCGCCCGTCTCAAGCTGCGCTCCCTCGGAGTGCAGATCGACGAGCTCACCCCCGAGCAGCAGGAGTACCTCAGCTCCTGGGGTTCGCCCTAGAACTAGACGAGCCGGGGGATCAGCCTGCGGGCCGGGCGGAAACGCCTGCCGCTCGTGCCGTTCGCGTGCAGACGCAGCAGCTCGACCAGGTCGGCGGACGAGCGGAACGGGTCGGCGATAGCGATGCCGCTGTCGACCTCGACCGCGGCCCACAGCTCGTCGCCCACCTCGGCCAGGAGGACTTCGCCCGGCGGGGCGGAGGAGCTGTCGAGTGCAGCAAGGC
This sequence comes from uncultured Thermoleophilaceae bacterium, assembly GCA_963850205.1. Classification (GTDB taxonomy): domain Bacteria; phylum Actinomycetota; class Thermoleophilia; order Solirubrobacterales; family Thermoleophilaceae; genus JACVRW01. The sequence goes on from CAWKKJ010000001.1 coordinate 72,060, forward strand.
GCTCGATCGCGTCGCTGTCGGAGGCGGTGGCATGACGGATGGTGAGGGTGCTGTTCATCGGTGCTCCTCTCGGGTAATGGTTCGATCTCTCCCGAAAGATGGTGGCGGATGACGTCCATAAGTACAAATTCGGACTTCTGTCGGCTGCGATAAGCTCAGGTTATGTTCGATGTGAAGCAGCTGCGGGTGCTCCAAGCGGTCGCCGAGCACGGCTCGTTCTCCGCCGCCGCGGCGTCCCTGTCCTACACGCAGCCCGCCGTCTCGCAGCAGATCGCGGCGCTGGAGAAGCGGGCGGGGGCCCAGCTGGTGGACCGCGGCAGCCGGGGCGTTCGCCTCACCGATGCCGGCCGGGCGCTGGTCGACCACGCCGACGCCGTGCTCGCCCGCCTGGCGGCGGCCGAGGCCGAGCTCGAGGCCATCGCCGACGTGCGGGGGGGCGGATGCGCCTGTCCTCGTTTCCAACGGCGGGCGCCTCGATCGTCCCACCGGTGATCGCGCGTTTCACCGAGCGCCATCCCGGTGTGGAGCTCTCCCTGGTCGAAGCCGAGCCCGACCAGGCGGTGCGGATGCTGCGGGCGGCCGAGCTCGAGGTGGCGCTGGTGTTCGAATACAGCGAGCTCTGGCCCGCCGAGTTCGAGCGGCTGTTCGAGGGGATCGAGCTGCACCAGCTGCTCAACGACCCGATGCACCTCGCGCTGCCCCAGGACCACCCGATGGCCGGCAGGCGCCGCCTGCGCCTGGAGGACCTGGCCGATGAGACCTGGATTCAGGAGAACTCCAGCGGCGGGCCCTGGTGCAGGCTGCACGAGGCGGCCTGCTCGGCGGCCGGCTTCGAGCCTCAGATCGGCTTTCAGTCAGACGACTACAACGTGGTCCAGGGCCTGATCGCGGCGGGGGTGGGCATCTCGCTGCTACCGGCGCTCGCCCTGACCAACGTGCGCGAGGACATCGTGGTCCGCACGCTCGGGCCGGGCGCCCCGGTACGGCGGGTGGCGGCAGCAACGCTCGCCGGCCGGTACCGTTCCCCCGCGATGCAGGCGATGCTCGACGTTCTCCAAGAGGTGGCCGGCGGCTTCGAGCTGCCGAGCGGCAGCGCGGTGGCCGCCTGACATGGCCGACCTGGTCCAGCTGTCCGGCACCGACGCGCAGGTGAAGGTCCGCGAACCGCTGGCGGTCGTCCTCTTCACGATCATCACGCTCGGGATCTACATGATCTTCTGGTGGTACTTCATCAACCGCGAGATGGCCGACCTCGGGCGGGCGAAGGGCATCGCCGGAGATGGGTGAGGAGCCCATCTGGTCGGTGGTGGCGATCACGGTGGGGTCGCTGGTGATCATCCCGCCCTTCGTCAGCCTCTGGCGCACGTGCCGGCGGATCGAGCGGGCTCAGAGCAACGTGCTGGGCTCGAACAACTTCAGCCCCATCCTCAACTTCATCCTGGCGCTGATCCCGATCGTGCAGTTCGTGGTGCCCTTCCTGATGCAGAGCAATCTGAACCAGGTCTGGCGGCGGGTCTAGCCGGCGACGGCCAGCTGCCCGAACACGCGCTCGGGCCTGAACCGCACCAGCAGCTCGCCCTGTACCGCGTTGCGCCGGCCGAACTCCTCGGCGCGATCCGCTCCCATGTAGCGGCCGCCGATGAGGGTCGCGACGCGCCGCATCTCCTCGAGGTCCTCGGAGATCTCGGCCCGCCCCTCGGCCTTCAGGAAGGCGTACGGCGGCTCCTCCTCGTCGACGAGCATGCAGCCGCGTCCGTCGCGCAGCAGCGAGCGACCGCGGACGGTGTCGCTGCCGGTGTTGAAGAGGAAGTCGTCGCCGTCGAGCACGAACCAGACCGGCAGCACGTGCGGGCTCCCGTCCTTGCGCGGGACGGCGAACTTCCCCGTGCGGGTGCCCTCCATGGCGAAGGCGTGCCATTGCTCTCGTGTCATCTGCTCGGCGATGACGAGGAAGCTACCGGCCCGGGTAGGATCGCGCCCGGTGAGCGCCGGGGAGGAGAAGATGCGCCGGGAGGGGCTGCCCGACGCTGCCGTCGAGACCTTCGCCTACTACGAGAAGCGCCTGCGCGAGGGAGAGCAGGGACTGCTCGCCGAGTCCGAGATCGAGCCCCTCGACGAGCTGCCGGAGGCGGGCGAGCTACCCGAGGGCGGCGGCGAGGCGCTGGACCGGGTGGTCGTCCTCAAGCTCAACGGAGGCCTGGGCACGAGCATGGGCATGACCCGGGCGAAGTCGCTGATCGAGGTGAAGGACGGGCTCTCCTTCCTCGACATCATCGTCCGGCAGGTGCTCGCGCTGCGCGAGCGAACGGGCGCCCGGGTCCCGCTGCTCCTGATGAACAGCTTCGCCACCCGCGACGACACGCTGGCCGCGCTCGAGCGCCATGACGGGCTCGCCGGTGGACCTGCCGCTCGACTTCCTCCAGGGCAAGGTGCCAAAGCTCCTGGCCGACGGGCTGGAGCCGGCCGAGTGGTCGCAGGACCCGGCGCTGGAGTGGGCTCCGCCCGGCCACGGCGACGTCTACACCTCGCTGTTCTCCTCCGGCATGCTCGACCGGCTGCTCGAGCGGGGCTACGAGTACGTCTTTCTCTCGAACTCGGACAACCTGGGCGCGGTGCTCGAGCCGCGCATCCTGGACTGGCTGGCGCGCGAGGAGCTCCCCTTCCTGTCCGAGGTGACCACTCGCACCGAAGGCGACAAGAAGGGCGGCCACCTCGCGCGGCGCCCGGACGGGGGCCTGGTGCTGCGCGAGACCGCTCAGACCCCGGACGAGGACATGGACGCCTTCCAGGACACGGGGCGCCATCGCTTCTTCAACTGCAACAACATCTGGGTGAGCCTGCCGGCGCTTCAGAGCACGCTGTCCGAGCGCGACGGCGTGCTCGGGCTGCCCATGATCGTCAACCGCAAGACCGTCGACCCGACCGACTCCTCGTCGCCCGAAGTCATACAGCTGGAGACCGCGATGGGCGCGGCTATCGACGTGTTCGAGGGCGCCGGCGCCCTGCTGGTGCCGCGTGAGCGCTTCGTGCCTGTGAAGACCACCAACGAGCTGCTGGTGCTGCGCTCGGACGCGTTCGGGCTGGCCCCGGACGGCAGCGTGCACCTCGCCCGCGACGGCGAGCCCCCGGTCGTGGACCTCGACTCCGACTGGTTCAAGCTGCTCGGCGACTTCGAGGAGCGCTTCTCGGGCGGACCGCCCTCGCTGGTGGGGTGCGAGCGGTTGGCGGTCGAGGGCGACGTGTCCTTCGGCCGCGACGTGGTGGTGCGGGGCGCGGTGCGGCTGGAGGGGCCGCGAGAGATCGAGGACGGGGCGGTGCTGGAGGGCTGAGGGGTCCTCTGACCGTCGGCTTACGTAGGGTCGCCGCCGCAAGCGTTGAGCGGCGAGGGGGTTGCCGCAGTTCCGTCCCATAGTGGGACGCTTCGTACGGAACCCCTCCCGCCTGGGCCGGCTCAGGCCCCCGCTGCCGACCGCGCCTCGGCCTCCTCGAGCCGCTCCCGGCGGCGCTGCTCCTCCTCCGAGCGGGTGAGCATCCCCACGAAGAGCACCACCGTCACGACCACCAGCGTGAAGGACTGCTCGACCATCATGATCACGCCGCCGACGTTCTGGTCCTCGACCGGCGTGAGGCCCCAGATGCGCGGCGTCTGCTCGTAGTAGGGATAGAGCGCCGTGGTGCTCCAGGCGAGGTAGAGCCCGAGAGCGGCGAGCCCGGCCTTGGCGCCGGCCGTGTAGCCCAGGGGCTGCATCCCGGTGAGGCCGTGGCGCATGGGCACCGGCTGGATCAGGGGCCACCAGAGCGCGAGCCCTGCCGCGAAGAACGAGGCGTGCTCGACGAGGTGGACCAGGGCGTTCTCCGCGGCCGCGTCGTAGAGCGCCGGGATGTGCCAGACGTACATGACGATCAGCCACAGGAACAGGCCCGTGAGCGGGCTGGCGAAGGGACCCAGCGCGCGTTCCACGCGTATGAGCCGCCGGGTGGCCGGCCTCATCATCACGCGCGTGAGGCTCAGCAGGAGCAGCAGCGGGGCGATGTCGCCGAGCAGCAGGTGCTGGACCATGTGGGCGGAGAACAGGTAGTCCTCGCCCAGGCCGTCCAGCGGCGACACCAGCGCGGCGAGCAGCGCGAGCATGGCCCCGGCGAAGGCGATCACCTGCACCGGGCCGCCCCCGCGGCTGCCGGCCTCGGCGCGGGCATTACGAAACCGCCAGATCCAGATGCCGGCGAGAAGCAAGAGCGGTGCCAGCACGGCCGGGTCGGAGAACCAGTGCAGCTGCGGCTGGTTCACGGCGCCGCCCCCGAGCACCTGCACGGTGTTTTCACCGAACACGCACGGAATTGTCGCAGTGGCGTGCCCACGCTTAACGCGGCTCCCGCGATCCTTGTCGCAGATGCTCGCTCGCCTGCTCGCACCCCCTCTCTGCTGGAGCTGCGCCGCCGCGGTGCGGCGCCGCCGAGCAGCTCTGCCACGCGTGCCGGCGCGACCTGTGCCACCTCGGGCCCGCCCCCGTGCGACTTCTGGGGCTGGAGGTCTGGGCGCCGGTCGGCTACGAAGGGCCCGCCCGCGACCTCGTGCGCGCCCTGAAGTTCCGCGGCGCGCTCGGGGCGGCCGACACCATGGCGGCGCTCATGGCGGCCGGCGCGCCGCCTGAGCTCCTGCCGCGCCCAGGTCCCCCCGAGCTCCGGCGGCCCGATGAGCGGCTCGGTCCTCGTCCCCGTGCCGCTGCATCCCGCCCGCCGGCGCCGCCGCGGGTACAACCAGGCGACCGTGCTCGCCCGGGCGCTGGGCAGCGCACCGGCGTCGAGCTGGCCGAGTGCCTGGCGCGCGCCGGCCCGCGGGGCACCCAGGTCGGCCGGCCCCGCGCCGCTCGGATGGCCCAGCCGCCGGGGCGAATCACGGCCCGGGCGCCGCCTCCGGCGAACGCGCTCCTGGTCGACGACGTGGCCACCACCGGGGCGACCCTCGCCGCCTGTGCCGAGGCCCTGCGCGACGCCGGCGCGGCCGAGGTGCGTGCGCTCACGTTCGCCCGCACGCCGGGGCGATGACCCTGCCTGGCGGAACGCCGAGAGTCGCCCGAACAGGCGGATTTGACCCCTGGCGCGGACTGGACCCGCCGTCTAGGCTTCCTGGTCCGTCAAGGCCGCGCCGCCGAACAGGAGAGGGCAGATGCGCATTCAGCTGAAGGGCCGCAACGGAGCGATTGTGGACGACGAGCTGAGGGCCCGGGTGGAGAAGAAATTCGCCAAGGTGGGCCGGCAGGTGTCGCCGCTGGCCGAGCTCGAGATCGAGCTGCGGGAGGAGAAGAACCCCGCCATCCCGGACTCGCAGGTGGCGGAGGCCACCCTGCACCTGAAGGGCGTGGTGCTCCGGGCCAGCGACCGGTCCAGCGACATGGGGCGCTCGATCAACCTCGTGGCCGACGAGCTGTCGCGGCAAGTGAAGAAGCACCGGGACAAGCGCCGCAAGCGCCGGGAATCGGCGCGCGCGAACGAGGCTCCCACCACCTGATCGGGGCGGCTCGGCCGGGCGCCGGGGCCTTGCTACCGTAGCTTCGGTGTCCATTCTCGACCGTGCGCTGCGGGTCGGCGAGTCGAAGAAGTTCAAGCAGTTCGAAAAGACGGTCGACCGCATCAATGCCTTTGAGCCCGAGCTCGAGCTCGAGTCCGACGACGACCTGCGTCGGCGCTACGAGGACCTGCGCGATCGCCACCAGTCGGGCGAGCCGCTCGAGGAGCTCCTCTACGAGTGCTTCGCGCTGACCCGTGAGGCGGGCAAGCGAACGCTCGGCCAGCGCCACTTCGACGTCCAGCTGATCGGCGGCATGGTGCTGCACGACGGCTCGATCGCCGAGATGAAGACCGGTGAGGGCAAGACCCTCACGGCCACGCTGCCGATCGCGCTCAATGCGCTCGCGGCCCGGGACGAGGACGGCGAGCCGGTGCGCGGCAAGGGCATCCACCTGATCACGGTCAACGACTACCTCGCCCGCCGCGACGCCAACTGGATGAAGCCGATCTACGACCTGCTGGGCGTGACCGTGGGGATCATCCAGTCCGGCCAGGTGGACACCGACAAGCGGGCGGCCTACGCCTGCGACGTCGTCTACGGCACCAACTCGGAGTTCGGCTTCGACTACCTGCGCGACAACCTGGCCGTGGAGATGGAGCAGAAGGTCCAGCGCGGCCACGGCTACGGGATCGTCGACGAGGTCGACAACATCCTGATCGACGAGGCCCGGACCCCGCTCATCATCAGCGGCCAGCCCGAGCAGGCCGCCGACCGCTACTACGAGTTCGCCAAGCTCGCGCGGATCATGGAGCAGGGCAAGAAGCCCGACAGCTTCGAGGCCAAGAGCAAGGAATGGGTCGCGGACTTCGACTTCGAGCCCGAGGAGAAGCACAAGACGGTCTCGGTGACCGAGCGCGGCGTGGAGAAGGCCGAGCGCTTCCTGCGCATCGACAACCTCTACAAGGCGGAGTACGGCAACCTCGTCAACCACCTGCAGCAGTCGCTGAAGGCCGAGTCGCTCTACAAGCGCGACGTCGACTACGCCGTGATCGACGGCGAGGTCAAGATCATCGACGAGTTCACCGGCCGCATCCTCGAGGGGCGGCGCTGGTCCGAGGGCCTGCATCAGGCCGTCGAGGCCAAGGAGGGGGTGGCGATCCAGGAGGAGAGCCAGACCGTCGCCACCATCACCTACCAGAACTACTTCCGCCGCTACGAGAAGCTCTCGGGCATGACCGGGACGGCCATCACCGAGGCCACCGAGTTCATGAAGATCTACGAGCTCCAGGTCGTCGAGATCCCGACGAACAAGCCGATGATCCGCGACGACGGCAACGACCAGATCTACAAGACCAAGGACGGCAAGTGGGACGCCGTGGCCGCGGAGATCCAGGCCCGGAACGAGACGGGGCAGCCGGTGCTGGTGGGCACCATCTCGGTCGAGGTCTCGGAGCTGCTGTCGAGCGAGCTCGAGCGGCGCGGACATCGCCCACACGGTGCTCAACGCCAAGCCGGAGCACGCCGAGCGCGAGGGTCAGATCATCGCCGAGGCCGGCCGCCCCTACGCGGTCACCATCGCCACCAACATGGCGGGCCGCGGCGTGGACATCAAGCTGGGCGGCAACGAGGAGCACCTCACCCAGACCGAGCTGCGCCGCCGCGGGTTGGAGCCCGACGGCGAGGGCTGGGACGAGGCCTGGGACGAGCTCTTTGCCCAGATGGAGGCCCAGGTGGCCGAGGACCGCGAGAAGGTCATACAGGCCGGCGGTCTGTTCATCTGCGGCACCGAGCGCCACGAGTCGCGCCGGATCGACAACCAGCTGCGCGGCCGCTCAGGCCGCCAGGGCGATCCCGGCGACTCCCGCTTCTACCTCTCGGCCGAGGACGACCTGGTGCGCCTGTTCGCCGGCGACCGCATCTACAAGATCCTCGACAACAAGTTCCTCGCCCAGAACGACGAGGAGGGCCAGGAGCTGCCGATCGAGCACAAGATGCTCTCCAAGCAGATCGAGAACGCCCAGAAGAAGGTCGAGGAGCAGAACTTCCTGATCCGCAAGCGGGTGCTCGAGTACGACGACGTGATGAACCAGCAGCGCGAGATCGTCTACGAGTACCGGGACAGGATCCTCGAGGGCCAGGACATGTCGGAGATCGCGCGCACGCAGATCGCCGAGGCCATCGAGCGGATCTGCCACGAGTACATGCAGGGCGACTACCAGGAGGAATGGGACCTCGACGAGCTGTTCACGCAGCTCGAGGACATCTATCCCGTGTCCTACGAGGTCGACGACGTCAGGGAGGGCGCCGACCGCGAGTCGCTCACCGAGCGGCTGCGCACCGATGTGGTCAGCGCCTACGACGACCGCGAGGAGGAGCTCGGCGCCGAGCTGATGCGGGCGCTGGAGCGCTTCATGCTGCTGCAGATCATCGACGAGCGCTGGCGTGAGCACCTGCACGACATGGACTACCTGCGCGAGGGCATCCACCTGCGCGGGTTCGCGCAGATCGACCCGCTCGTGGCCTACAAGAACGAGGGCTTCGAGATGTTCACGCAGCTGATGAACAACATCTGGGACGAGTTCGCCCGCTACGTCTTCAACGTCGAGATCGAGGTCGAGCAGCCCCAGCAGCCCGCGGGACCGCAGTGGGGGGCGGGCCCGAACGCCTCCTCCACCGGCAGCTACAGCTACGCCGGAGGCCACTCGGCCGCCGGCCGGGACGCGATCGCCGCAGCGGCCGGCACGGCCGTGCCCGCGGGGATGGCCGAGGCGGCGGAGCTGGCGGCCGCCGAGGTGGAGGAGCTGCCCGTTCCGGTGGAGACCGTCCGCCTGGACGAGAACGAGAAGCTCGGCCGCAACGACCCCTGTTGGTGCGGCAGCGGCAAGAAATTCAAGAAGTGTCATGGCGCCGCCTAGCGCGGACGCCCTCCGCGACCAGCTGAAGCTGCTCGCGGACTATCTTTGACCCCGCTTCGCTGAAGCAGCGCGTCGACGCGCTGGAGCAGCAGATGCAGGCCCCCGGCTTCTGGGACGACCAGGAGCGGGCTGCGTCGGTGTCCTCCGAGCACGCCGTCGTCAGCCGGCGGCTGCAGACCTTTCGCTCGCTCGAAGACGACGTCGGCGACCTCGACACCCTCGAGGAGATGGCGGCCGAGGACGAGTCCATCGCCGCCGAGCTGGAGGAGCAGCGCGGCTCGATCGAGGCGCGGCTGGCCGAGCTGGAGGAGGCCCGCCTGTTCCCCGGCGAGTACGACGCCGGCGACGCGGTCGTCACCGTCAACGCCGGCGCCGGCGGCACCGACTCCCAGGACTGGGCCGAGATGCTCCTGCGCATGCTGATGCGCTGGGCCGAGCGCCGGGGCATGAAGGTGGAGCTCAAGGAGGTCTCGCCCGGGGAGGAGGCCGGCCTGAAATCGTCGTCGTTCATCGCCCGCGGGGAGAACGCGTACGGGCTGTTCTCGGCCGAGAAGGGCGTCCATCGCCTGGTCCGCATCTCGCCCTTCGACGCCCAGTCACGCCGTCACACCGCCTTCGCGGGGGTGGAGGTCGCGCCGCTGGTGGAGGACGCCGTCGAGGTCGAGATCGAGCCCGACGACATCCAGATCGACACCTACCGCGCCTCGGGCGCCGGCGGCCAGCACGTGAACAAGACCGATTCGGCGGTGCGCATCACCCACCGGCCCACCGGCATCGTCGTGCAGTGCCAGAACGAGCGCTCCCAGTCGGCCAACAAGGACACCGCCATGCGGATGCTGCGGGCCAAGTTGATCGAGCAGGAGCAGCGCAGGCGCGAGGAGGAGATCGCCAAGGAGCGCGGCGAGGCCCAGGACGTGGGCTGGGGATCCCAGATCCGCTCGTACGTGCTGCACCCCTACACGATGGTGAAGGACCACCGCACCAACGTGGAGGCCGGGAACGCGCAGGGCGTGCTCGACGGCGACCTCGACGAGTTCGTGCGGGCCGAGCTGCTGCGCCGGGCCGGCGACGGGACCGGCGACGGTTAGGACCAGGGCTCTCCTCGGGCAAGTGTGAGATCGGTCTCACTTCGGCCGCCAGGTCGCGGAGCGGGCGCACAATGGAGCTGTCCGGGAACGGCGGACGTCCCGGCGACTCGCACCGAAGGACGGCCTCATGACGGGAAGGATCCCGGACTACGACGAGCTCAAGCTGCGCATCGAGCGCGGAACGGGCGAGAGCTACCACGTGGTGGCCTTCGCAGCCGACGGGAGCACGGCCGAGGGAACGTTCTCGTCGCCCTTCAGCGCCACCGAGCTCGACAACTTCGTGCTGCGGGTCGGTCTCCCGCGACGCAAGGTGCGCACATACCGGTCCTCCCAGATGGAGGAGGCGCGGCGCTTCGGGACCGAGCTCAGCCGGGCGCTGCTCCACGGCGACGTGCGGGAGGTCTATCTCGGAGCACGGCGGGCAGCCGACGCCGAGGATCGCGGCCTGCGGGTCACGCTCTATTTGACGGGCGTGCCGGAGCTGATGGAGATCCCCTGGGAGTTCCTCTACGAGCGGCCCTCCTTCCTGTCGCAGTCGATCTACACGCCGCTGGTCCGGTCGCTCGACCTCAAGACGGTGCGACCGCCACGCAGGGTCGCCCTTCCCCTCCGCGTCCTCGGCGTGGTGAGCAGCCCGAGCGGGCTCGACCAGCTCGACGTGAACGAGGAGCAGGACAAGCTCGAGCGGGCCCTCGGCCCGCTGCGGGCGGCGGGCATGGTGGAGGTGGACTGGCTGCAGGCGGCGACGCTGAGCGAGCTCGAGCGCGCGATCTCGGCCCCGGACGAGCGGCACGTGCTGCATTTCGTGGGCCACGGCGCCTACGACGAGCGCACGCAGGGCGGAATGCTGCTGCTCGAGGGCGAGAACGGGGGTGCACACGAGGTGACCGGCGAGGAGCTCGGCTCGCTGCTCTACGACGAGCGCAGCCTCCGCCTGGCGGTGCTCAACTCGTGCGAGGGGGCGCGAACGTCCCACGTCGACCCCTTCTCGGGGGTGGCGTCGAGCCTGCTGGAGTGCGGCATCCCGGCCGTGGTGGGAATGCAGTTCGAGATCACCGACGACGCGGCCATTCGCTTCTCCGAGCGGCTCTACACCGCGCTGGCCCAGGGCTTCCCGGTGGATGCCGCGCTCGCCCAGGCCCGCAAGGGGATCTTCGCGGCCGGCCACGAGGTCGAGTTCGGCACGCCCGTGCTCTACCTCCGGGGCGCCGACGCCCGGCTGTTCGACGTCGATACGGCGCTTCCGGCGCCCGAGCCGGTCTCGCCCCCGCCACCGCCGCCGGAGCCCGCGCCGCCGCCGGAGCTCCGGCCGGCGCCGCGGCAGGAAGCCGAGGATTGCCGCCGTGCTGGCCGCGGTCGTCGCCCTGGTGATCGCGGCCGGTGGCGGTGTGTTTGCGGTGGCCGGGGGCGGGGGCGGGGATCCGCCGCCTCCGCCACCCCGGGATCCGCCGCCCCCGAAGCCCGAGCCGAAGCCCCAGGTCGGCTGGGCGGCGTTCACACCCTCGTTCGGGGGCTACTCGACGGAGATCCCCTCCGGCGCGGGCTGGTCGGCCGCGATCGAGACCGAGGAGGCCACGGGCCGCCGCTACCGCGCCGTGATCCCGGGCCCCGGCCGGCTGTTTGCCCTGATCGACTACACCCCGCGGGATCCGGCGGAGTTCCAGTCGGACTACGAGTCGAGGCGAACGGTGGCCCACCCGGCCTTCGGCTCGGCAGTCCGGTACGTCTCCACCGTGAGCGTCGCGCCCAGGTGCGAGAACATCACCTGCGTCGACTACATCATCAACGACCGGCGGAGCGGAGCAGGCTACGCCGTGCTCGGCGGCGGAACCGACCTGGCGAAGGCCGATCGCTTCGCCCGCCGAATAGCAAATTCGATCGTCCCTCGAAAGGAGCCCCGATGAAACGCCTCGTCTCCACAGTGATCGCCCTCGCGGCCGTCTCGCTGCTCGTGCCCGTGGCCGCCAACGCGGTGATCCAGATCAACCGCGGCATCGCCGGCGCCCGCCTCGGCAATACGAAGGCGGAGGTCCGGACCGCGCTCGGCAACCCGAGCCGGATCGTGAACGGCACGAACGAGTTCGGGAGCTTCACCGAGTTCCGCTACCGGGGCCGGATCACCGTCACGTTCCAGAGCGGTAACCGGGTGACGGCCGTCACCACCCGCGGCCTTGGCGACCGCACGATCCGCGGCGTGGGCGTGCGCTCCACCCTGGCGGCGGTGCAGAACCGGGTGCCGGGCGTGTCCTGTCAGGCCTTTCCGGGACTCCGCCTGTGCCAGGTCGGCGAGGGCCTCCCGGGCCAGCGGGTGACCACGTTCTTCGTCCGCAACGGTCGGGTCACGCGGGCGACCGTCGGCTTCGTGATCGACTAGCCGTCCTCCTCCTCGAAGGCGGGCAGCGCGCCCCCGCTCTGGTCCTCGACCTCCTCGAGCACGCCCAGGAGCTGGCCCACGCGGCAGACCAGCAGGCGCTCCTCCTCGACCTCGACCCAGACGCCGGCGGGGCCCGGGAAGACCACGTGGTCCCCGGGCTTCACCGGCATCTTCACGCCCACGCTCGCCCACCAGTCGAGGCCGGGGCCCACGGCCAGCACGATGCCGTGCTGCGGCGGGGTCTCGTTCTCGCCGGGCGGCAGGACGAGCCCCGAGCGCCGGATGCGGTCCGGGTCGAGCTCTTTGATCACCACCTGGTCGAAGAGGGGTCTCAGCTGCTGCCTCATGCCCGCAGAAAGATAAAGGGGCGTGGCTACGATCAGTGGGGGATGGCCGACTCGACCCGCGCTCCGGACCCACGCACCGCACCCCCGCCGCCCGATCCCAAGCGCGGCAACCTGCGCGTGAGCGGGGCGCCCTCCAAGCCGCCCATGCTGCCCTGGAGCCTGCGGCGCTTCCTCGTGATCCTCGCGCTGCTGTTCGTCGCCAACTGGGCCATCGTGGCCATTTTCGCGCCCGCCGAGGAGCGCATCCGGGTGCCCTACACGCCCACCTTCCTCGCCCAGCTGGAGGACGGCAACGTCAGGGAGATCTCGTCCACGGCCGAGACCGTCCAGGGCGAGTTCAAGAGCAACGTGACCTACGAGGGCGACAAGGCGAAGAAGTTCGAGACCGAGGTGCCCACGTTCGCCAACGAGGAGCAGCTGTCGACGCTGCTCGAGCGCGAGGACGTGGTGGTGAACGCCAACCCGCCGGGGGACCGCTCGCTCCTGGAGACGCTGCTGTTCAGCTTCGGGCCCACCATCCTGATCGTCGCGCTGTTCATCTTCCTCTTCCGGCGGGCCGCCTCCGCCGGCGCGGGCGGGGGGATGCTGGGCCAGTTCGGGCGCAGCAAAGCCCGCCGGGTCGAGCCCTCGACGCAGACCGTGACCTTCGAGGACGTGGCCGGCATCGAGGAGGCCGAGCAGGAGCTGGTGGAGGTGGTGGACTTCCTGCGCAACCCGGATCGCTACCGCCGCCTCGGGGCCCGCATCCCGCGCGGCGTGCTGCTCTCCGGACCGCCGGGCACCGGCAAGACCCTGCTGGCCCGTGCCGTGGCCGGCGAGGCGAACGTGCCCTTCTTCAGCTCGTCGGCATCGGAGTTCATCGAGGCCATCGTGGGCATCGGCGCCTCCCGCGTGCGCGACCTGTTCGTGCAGGCCAAGGAGTCGGCGCCGGCCATCGTGTTCATCGACGAGCTCGACTCGATCGGGCGCGCCCGGGGCGCCGGGGGAGGGCTGGGCGGCCACGACGAGCGCGAGCAGACGCTCAACCAGATCCTCACCGAGATGGACGGCTTCGACTCGAACGCCGACGTGATCGTGCTCGGCGCCACCAACCGGCCCGACGTGCTCGACTCGGCGCTCCTGAGGCCGGGACGCTTCGATCGCCGGGTGGCCGTGCAGGCGCCCGACAGCAAGGGACGGGAGGAGATCCTCCGCGTGCACACCCGCTCGGTGCCGCTGGGCGGAGACGTGGATCTCCAGCGCCTGGCCCAGAGCACGCCCGGCATGGTGGGCGCCGACCTGGCCAACCTGGTCAACGAGGCCGCCCTGCTCGCCGCGCGGCGCGGCCACGAGCAGGTCCAGAGCGCCGATTTCACCGACGCGCTCGAGCGGCTGATGCTCGGCGCCGAGCGCAAGATCGTGCTGAACGAGGAGGACCGGCGCCGGATCGCCCATCACGAGGGCGGCCACGCGATCGTGGGGATGCTCACCCCGCAGGCCGACCCGGTGCGCAAGGTGTCGATCATCCCGCGCGGCCAGGCCCTGGGCGTGACGCTGTCCACGCCCGACGACGATCGCGTGAACTACTCCGAGGAGCAGCTGCGGGCCCGGATCCGCGTGGCCCTCGGAGGCCGGGTGGCCGAGGAGATCACCTACGGCGACGCCACCACCGGCGCCGAGTCGGACATCCAGCAGGCCACGGCCCTCGCCCGGGGCATGGTCGAGCGCTGGGGGATGAGCGAGGCGGTGGGTTTCGTCGCGGTGGCCCCGCGCGAGGGCCAGAACATGCTGCTGCCGGGCGCGGAGCCCGTGTCCCAGGCCACCCAGGAGCTTGTCGACCGCGAGGTGCGGCGGATCGTGGAGGGCGAGCACGACGCGGTGCTCACCCTCCTCAGCGACAACCGCGACCGCCTGGAGGCGCTGGCCGACGCCCTGCTGGAGCAGGAGACCCTCGACCAGGCCGACGCCTACGCCGTGGCCGGCCTCTCGCGGGGAGAGCTGCCCGCGGGCGCTCCCTCCTGATCAGCCCGCGGCCGGCCTGACCCTTCGCCGGGCCCAGACGGCCAGCAGGCCGAGCAGCAGGAGGGCCGCGGCCGCGAGACCCGCCACCGCGCCGGCGGACACCCCGGAGCCGGCGCCGCCGTCACCCGAGGCCGAGGCCGAGGCCGGGGCCGCGGCCGGAGCGGTCGTGCCCTGGGCGATCTGCACCGGACCGAAGCGGTGAACGGCCGAGAAGTCGTCGTCGACCGTGTAGCGCCAGGAGCCGCCGGAGGGGAAGACCACCCGGGCCCGGTACACGCCCGGCTTGGCGGTGGCGGCCGCCCTGAAGCTCTTGGCCTGTCCACCCGGGCTTTGAATGGTCAGGCTCGGACGGACCCCCTCGAGCGGCGTCACCCCGTGTTGCAGCACGGTCAGGTCGACCACCCACGGCTCGCCCGACCGCACCCGGTCCGGCATCGGCTCGAGCCCCACGGTGGCCCAGCCGCCGGCGGTCACGGCGGCCGGGGCGATACACCCGGCCACCAGCATTCCCATCAGCACACGAGCGAGCGCTCTCGGCATCTCGTCCTCCTCGGGTCGCTTGCACTCGGTCTACAACCCGCGGGCGGAGTCGGTTCCCTGCGTCAGCGGCGCTGTTCGGTCTTGCGCTCCAACAGCGCGACGTCCGCCGCGGCCAGCACCTCCTCAGGCCCCGCCCCGGCGGCCAGCTCCGCCGTCGCGAAGGTCAGCGCCAGACCGCTTCCGTCCGGCGCCTTGCAGGTCTCGGTCACGTTGGCGGTCATCCGGCGCAGCACCTCTTCGGCCGTGCCCCGGTCGCTGCCGGGCAGCATCACGACGAACTCGTCACCGCCCCAGCGAAAGCAGCGGTCGCTGCTGCGGATCGAGCTCTCCACGGTGCGCGCGATGTCGCGCAGGCAGCGATCGCCCTCGAGGTGGCCGAAGCGATCGTTGATGCGCTTGAGGCCGATCACGTCCAGCAGCCCGATGCTGAGCGGCCGCTGGTCCCGCGCCGAGCCTGCGGCCTCCGCCGTCAGGGCCTCGTCGAATGCGCGCCGGTTGCCGAGGCCGGTGAGCGCGTCCACCCCGGCCAGGCGGCGGGCGACCTCCGCACCTGCCTGGAGTCCCGCCCGCTCGCGGCGCACGAACTGCTGGTAGGCGATGAGGATCAGACCCACCACCACGAGCAGCAGGGCCTCGCCGACCATGTCGCCCACCAGCTCAGCGTCGGTCCCCTCGTAGATCAGCGGCAGGGCCAGGAGGGCGAGCATGGCCGCGAGCACGGCGAACGCCCGGCGCGGGGGATGCACGGAGGCGGCGCCCAGCCAGAGCACGTAGAGATCCTCGTATGCGGAGGAACCGCCCGCCGCCAGCCAGTTCAGCACCGCGATGCCCGCAATGCCGGCGTAGGCGACGCCCAGCAGGTCGTCGAACGAGGGCGAGGCCCTGATCATGAGGACTGTCCCGGCCAGGCTTGCCCCGACCAGTCCGCCCGCGATCGACCAGCCCGCCCAGCCGATCTGCTCGTTCACCGGCTCCACCGGAAGAAAGGCCACGGTGAGCAGCGACGTCAGGCCGAGCACCGCGGCCACTATGCGGCGGGAGGCCTCCAGCGAGGCGCCCTCGTAGGGGTCCTCGCCGGTTCGAAACAGCTCGCGCACGACCTGCTGCGGCCTTCGCGCACCGCTCATCCGCCCACCATCGCAGTATTTCGCCTCGCGTACGCTCTCGATCCATGACCGACCTGATCGACCGGGCGCTTGCCGAGGACGTGGGGGCGGGCGATCTCACCACGCAGGTGGTGGTGCCGCCCGGCGCCCGCGCTCGGGCCCGGATCGAGCAGCGGGCTCCCGGCGTTCCCGCCGGCCTGTCGGTCGCCGAGGCCGTCTTCCGGCGCACCGGTCGCCAGCTCGAGTGGAGGGCGTCACGCCGCGGAGGGGGAGTGGCGGGAGCCCGGCCTGCTGGCCGAGCTGAGCGGCGACGCCGCGGCGATCCTGCGGGGCGAGCGGGTGGCGCTCAACTTCCTCGGCCGGCTGTCCGGCGTGGCGACCCTCACCGCGCGCTACGTCCAGGCCGTGGCCGGCACGGGCGTGGGCATCCTCGACACCCGCAAGACCACGCCGGGGATGCGGGCGCTGGAGAAGGAGGCCGTGCTGGCCGGGGGCGGGGTGAGCCACCGGGCGGGCCTCTACGACGCGGTGCTGGTCAAGGAGAACCACTCGGCGCTGGCCGGCGGGGTGGGGGAGGCCTCGCGGCGAGCGCTCGCCGGGACCCCCGAGGGCGTGCCGGTCGAGGTCGAGTGCGCGACGCCGGCCGAGGTCGAGGAGGCGCTCGCCGCAGGGGTGCCGCGGCTGCTGCTCGACAACATGACCCCCGAGGACCTGCGGGCCGCGGCCGGCATCGTGGCGGGGCGGGCGTCGCTCGAGGCGTCGGGGGGCATCACGCTGGCGACGGTCCGGACCGTCGCGGAGACCGGGGTGGACTTCATCAGCATCGGCGCGCTCACCCACTCGGCCCCGGCACTCGACGTCAGCCTGCTCCTCGAGCCCGCCTGACCGCTCAGCCGGCTCAGGCGCGGGAGCGACCGGGCGGTCGCAGCACCGCGAAGGGGTCGGTCACCTCGAGGTCGAGGGAGCGGAAGCGGTAGACGGCGGCGGGCCGGCCCCCGCCCGGGCCCGAGGCGCGCCGCTCGCCCGTGGCCTGGAGCACCCCGCGGCGCTCGAGCACGCGGCGCAGGTTGGTGGGGTCCACGGGGTAGCCCAGGGCGGCCGTGTAGATCGAGCAGAGCTGGGAGATCGAGAACCGCTCGGGGGCCAGGGCGAAGCCGATGTTGGTGTAGGAGAGCTTGGCCCGCAGGCGCTCGCGGCCGTCCAGGACGATCGGGCGGTGGTCGAAGGCCATCCGCTCGGGCAGGCGGTCGACCGCGTGCCAGGCCGTGTCCTCGGGCAGCCCCGGGTCCAGGCCCTGAGGAACGAGGCCCAGGTAGGCCGTGGCCAGCTGCCATTCGCCGGGATGGCGATCGGGGCCGCTGCGCGTGCCGAGCTGCTCGAGCCACGACAGCTCGGAGACGTCCACCTTGCCGGCCAGCTGGGCGCGGATCGACTGCTCCAGCGTCCTCCCCTCGTCCAGGTAGCCGCCGGGCAGCGACCAGGCCCCCGAGTAGGGCTCCCTTCCCCGCTGCCAGAGGAGGACGGACAGGGCGTCGTCGCGCACGCAGAGCACCACGGCGAGCGTCACGTGGGTGGGGCGGGGCCGCTGCTCGCCGCCGCCAACCTGCGCCCGCGAGGTTTCCGACTGTGAGTCGGAGACTTTGCTATCCTGCCTGGTCACGGTTTTCGATCATAAGGCATAAACCGACCGGATCGATCATGAAGCCGCTCGAGCTCCCCACTCTCTCACCCGCCGCGGCGAACGCGCTCAGCCCCGAGGAGGCCGAACGCCTCGGCCAGGAGGTCCGCGCCCTGGCCCAGGAGCGCAACGCCGTCATCCTCGCCCACAACTACCAGGTGCCCGAGGTCCAGAACGTCGCCGACTTCGTGGGCGACTCCCTGGGCCTGTCGCGCCGCGCTGCCGACACCGGCGCGGACGTGATCGCGTTCTGCGGCGTGCACTTCATGGCCGAGACGGCCTCGATCCTCTCGCCCGGCAAGACCGTCCTGCTGCCCGATCTGGACGCGGGCTGCTCGCTGGCCGATTCCATCGACGCAGCTGCGCTGCGGGCCTGGAAGGCGCAGCACCCCGGCGCCGTGGTGGTCATGTACGTGAACACCACCGCCGAGGTGAAGGCCGAGACCGACTACTGCTGCACCTCCTCCAACGCGGTGCAGGTGGTGGAGCACATCTATCGCGAGCACGGCGAGAACACCGAGATCCTGTTCGGCCCGGACATGTGGCTCGGCGCCTACGTCGAGCGGGTCACGGGCAGGCGCATGCATGTCTGGGACGGCGAGTGCCACGTGCACGCCGGCATCCGCCCGGCCGACATCACCGACGTGCGTGCCGCCCACCCCGAGGCGGAGTTCCTGATCCACCCCGAGTGCGGCTGCACCACCCAGGTGATGGAGTACGTGGCCTCGGGCGATGTGGACACCGAGCGCACCCACATGCTCTCCACCGGCGGCATGCTCAGCTTCGCCCGCGACTCCGCCGCCGAGGAGTTCATCGTGGCCACCGAGACCGGCATGCTGCACCCCCTCCAGCAGGAGAACCCCGGCAAGAGCTTCATCCCCGCCAACCGGGCTGCCGTGTGCCGTTACATGAAGATGATCACGCTGCCCAAGCTGCGCGACGCGCTGCGTGATCTCGAGCCGGTGGTGCGTGTCGACCCGGCGCTCGCCGAGCGCGCCCGGGTGCCCATCGAGCGGATGGTGGCCATTACGCCGTAGTTCCCGCGTGATCTCTGCCCCGCCCCCGTGTTTCAAGGGCGAGGTGGTATCCGCGACCGAGACACGCACATGGGATTTTGCCGAGGGGGACGAGATCGCCCCCGGGCGCACGGTCCTGAAGGCGATCGGTGGCGGCCACCGCTACGAGGTCTGCCTGGTCTGGGACGAGCGCCTGTTCGCGATCATGGTGGCGAAGCTCGTCCGGCCCGACCTGGTCGAGGACCGCGATGCGCTGCGGGGGCTGGAGCGGGAGGCCGAGGCGCTGGCCGCGCTGGCCCACCCGGTGATCCTGCGCGGCTTCGGCAGCCACCTCGACGGCGCTCACCCGCACGTGCTGGTGGAGCACCTGGAGGGCCCGACCCTGAGGCGCCTGATCAGGCGCGGCGGTCCTCTGCCGCTCGAGCAGGTGCTGCCCCTCGGCCTGCACGTGGCCTCGGCGCTTCACCACATGCACCTGGAGGGGTGGGTTCACCTCGACCTGAAGCCCGACAACCTGATCATGGGTCTTCCGCCGCGGGTGATCGACCTGTCGCTGGCCCGGACGGTTGAGCGGGCAAGGCGGCTGCGCGACTACATCGGCACGAACGCGTACATGCCTCCCGAGCAGTGCGTTCCCCGCGAGGACGTCGGCCCCGCCGCCGACGTCTGGGGGCTCGGCGCCACGCTCTACCACGCGGTGGCGGGGCAGCGGCCCTTCTCCAAGCCGCGCTCGAGGGACGACGAGGACCCCGTGGCCGACCGCTTCCCGCAGCTCACCGAGGCGCCGCGGCCCTGGCCCCGCCCGGTCCCGGTCGCGCTGGCCGCCGCGATCCTGGCCTGTCTCGAGAAGGATCCGGCCAACCGGCCGAGCGCGCGCGAGCTGGCCCTGGCGCTGCAGCCGCTGGTGGCCGGGCTGCCGAGCAAGCTCCTGCTCGGCCGGCGCGGCCTGAAGGTCGCGTGAGTCTTGCCCGCCGGCCGTGTCTCAGGGAGAAAGCGACGTGAAGCAAGCGAGGAGGCTTCGATGCATCCACAACTGCCAGACCACCCCGCCGCCGGTTACCTCCGGCTGGCGGAAGGACCCGAGGACCTGCTGCACGGCGGCCCGTCCCTTGTCCGCCGGGTGCTGACCCTGGGCGCGGCCCTGCTGTTTCTCAGCGGGACGTCCCTGTTCGCCACGGCCGCTGTCGATCTGGACGGCAAGCTGATGGCGGACAAGGCCGTGGCCTCCTCCGGCCCGGGCAAGGGTGGCGACGACGACGACGACAGCTCGGGGCCCGGCAGCGGGGACGACGACGACTCCGACGACACCCGTTCCAAGACGGGCACCAACTCGAGGACCCGTGGCGACAGCTCGGACTCGAGGTCGGACGAGCGGCGGGACGGAAACACCGACTCGAGCCGCGGGCGCGACGCGACGGACTCCGGCTCTCGCGACGACCGGACCGGAAAGACGGACTCGAGTCGCGGGGGAGCCTCTGATGACTCGAGGTCAGACGACAGCCGGACCGGCGACTCCGATTCCAGCCGCGGCGCTTCCCGTAGTCACCACTCGCGTGGCACCGACGACACGCGCGGCCACCACACGCGCGGCTGACCCACAAGACCGCTCAAGGGGCGGCGGCGGGCCGGGCCTTCGGGTCCGGCCCGCTGTGTTATCCGGCGTCGCCGGAGTCCTCGGCGCCGGAGCTGCCGGGGCCGGAGCTGCCTGCGCCGGAGGGGTCAGACCCGGAGCCGCTGGACTCCGAGCCGCTGGACCCCGAGCTCCCGGAGCCGCCCGATCGCGCGCTCGCTGCGCCGGGAGCCGGGCCGGCCGCGCTCGGTTCGGGCTCGTCGATGTCCGCGCTGCCGGGGCCGGACGTCCCGCCCGACCCCGAGCTACCGGAGCGGTCCTCACCGGAGCGGTCCACCTCAGACCCGTCCTCGCCCGGACCGGACCGGTCCCGGCGCTCCTCGTCGTCGCGATCCCCGCGGCCGTCTCCCTCACCGCTGCGGTCCTCCCCGCCGCGGTTCTCGCGCTCTGAGGAGCCCTCACCGCGGTCGTCGTCCCGCGGCTCGCTTCCCACGACCGCTCCCGGCTGCGGCACGGGCGGCGACGCCGCCGGCCGCACCGCCTCCGGGCCCTGCTCCTGCTGCGTCGCCGCCGGGCCGGGGACCGCGGCCTGCTCCTTCCGGTCGTCGGGAGCCACCGCGGCGCCGCCTACCACCGCGCCGGTGACCAGCGCGGTGGCGCAGACCTTCGTGGCCACCGCCGTGGCGCCGGCGACGCTCGTCCACTCCGCCACCCGTACGGCCACGGGCTCGGAGGAGGATGCCCACGGCAGTCGGGCAAGGAGCCCGATCGGCACGAGGGCGCTCGCCGTGGAGCGGAGCCTGTTGCGGGCTCGGTTGAGCAGCTGACGGACCGCTCCCCCGCTCACCCCGAGCTCCGTGGCGATCTCGGCGTACGAGCGGCCCTCGAGCTCCCGCAGCACGATCGCATCCCGCTGGCGTGAGGGCAGAGCCGCGACCGCGCCCAGCACGTCGCGCAGGCCCTGGCGCCGCTCGAGCGCCTGGTCGGGCTGCTCGACACCGTCGATGTCCTCCGGAAGGTCGCCGTGCTGCAGGGTCCGGTCGCGAAGCGCGTTCAGCGCCGTGTTGTGGACGATCCGGTAGAGCCAGGGCCGCAGGTTCAGCTCGGCGTCGTCACGGGGGAGGGCGTCGAAGGCGCGCACGAAGGCTTGCTGGACGGCATCCTCCGCGCGGTCGCGGGGCAGAAACCGCTCCGCGTAGCGCAACAGCGGGGCGCGGTAGCGGGCCACGATCGTCTCGAAGGCGGACTCGTGGCCCGCGCGCACGAGATCGACCAGGCGGTCGTCGGACTGGGTGGCCAGAACGGGCGCGCGGGCGAGCCGGGCGGGGGCGATCAGGGATCTCGGTGTCATGACAGCAGAGCGCCAACCCTTCAACACGCCGCCGGCCCGAAGGTCACGGCGCTGACTTCAGGGTAGGCCCCGGAGGGCGCCGGCGGCTCCGCCTGCCAGGCTTCGACGCGATGCGCCGCGTCATCGCCGCCACCGCCCTCCTCGCGCTCAACGCCGCTCCCGCGGCGGCGTCCCCCGACCCGGTGGACCACTCGCAGGCCGCGGCCCCCGACGGCACGCCGGTGTGCGCGCAGTGGGTCCACGATCGCCACGTGGTGCGGCGGGGCAGCCGGGTGTGGCCCACCTGGCACCCGCCCCGCGATCCCCTCTACCGCTGCGCCTTCGGCCACGAGCACGGCTCGAACCCGCGCGCCTTCGCCCACTTCCGCCGCACCGCGCTGCCCGCCTTCGGCCCGGTGGGAGCGTTCGCGAGCAGCCAGGAGGCGCACGCAGGCTTCAAGGTCTTCGTGGTCAACCGCGACCGCAAGGGACTCGCCTGGATGACCATCCTGCATCAGGGGTCCGGCTCTCCCAGGCGGGGCAGCGTCCGCTTCCACTCGCTGGAGACCTGGCTCTTCCGCCGCCGCGGCGGGCGGCTGCTGGCTCACACGCGCCAGATGGCCGACTTCGGCCCCGCCGTCCCGAACTGCCGCGACTCGAAGCTCCGCCCTCGCATGCGGCTGCTGCCCAGCCCGGCGTGCCGGTCGGTCTACGAGGAGTGGGACACCGCCTTCGACGTCGGCGGCGTGTTCAGCGGCCGGCCCGGCTTTGGCATCGACAACGCGATCACGCAGTTCGACGCCGCCGCGCCCGAGCGGGTGGTCTTCAACAAGGGCGTTGCCTGCGGCCCGAACGAGCCGGCGGGCTGGGACTCGTACTGCAAGGGGGACAAGCGCACGGTGCTCCACCCTCGCTGGGAGCTCGCAAACCGCGGACCCTCACGCTTTCGCACCGACGCCTACGGGCGCCGGGCGCCGGGCGGCCTGCTGCAGGTGGTCTCGCGCCGGCACACGGTGGATCAGTCCATGGAGTGCTGCGGGGTGGAGAACGCCTTCGTGATGGAGCAGCCGAGCGACGGCGGCATCTACCGCGCCGGCCGCGGGCTCAACTCGAGGAACTTCGAGTTCCCGGGCTACTGCGTGCTTCGGTCGAACTGACCCCGTTGCCGAACTGCAGCGCGCCGTCCTCGAGCGGGCCGCGCCTGAGCAGGAGGACGTCGCGCGGGTAGCTCTGGTAGAGCCGCCACGGCGCGCGGTCGCCCTGTTTGGGAAACGAGTCGATCGAGCGCAGCACGTAGCCGGCGGTGAGGTCGATCATCGGCACCCTGGAGACCTCCAGTCCCGGGGTGGGCGCCACGCAGCGGGCGTACCCGTGCTCGTCCATGTGGTTCAGCAGCCGGCAGACGTACTGGGCGGTGAGGTCGGCTTTGAGCGTCCAGGAGGCGTTGGTGTAGCCCAGCGTGACGGCCAGGTTGGGCACCCCGCTGAACATGGTCCCCTTGTAGCCCACCGTCTCCGGAAGCTCGACCTCGCGGCCGTCCACCGCCAGCGTCATCCCTCCCAGGGCGAGCAGGTTGAGGCCGGTGGCGGTGATGACCACGTCGGCTTCGAGCTCCTCTCCGGAGGCCAGCTGGAGGCCGGTCTCGGTGAAGGTCTCGATCGTGTCGGTGGCCACCGAGGCCCGTCCGGCCGCCAGCGCCTCGAACAGGTCGCCGTCGGGCACCAGGCACATGCGCTGGTCCCAGGGGTCGTAGAGCGGGCTTGAAGTGCTTGTCCACGTCGTAGCCCGGCGGCAGCTGCCGCTCGACGCCCTTGCGGATCGCGGCCCGCATGAACCTCGGGGCGCGCCGGCTCAGGCCGTAGGTGAGCGACATCAGGAGGACGTTCTTCCAGCGGACGATCGGGTACGCGACGCGGGCGGGCAGGTGACGGCGAAGGAAGTCCGCGATCGGGTCCCGGCCCGGCAGCGACACGATGTAGCTGGGCGAGCGCTGCAGCATCGTCACGTGAGCGGCCCGCTCGGCGAGGGCGGGTACCAGCGTGACCGCGGTCGCCCCGCTTCCGATCACCACCACGCGCTTGCCTGCGTGGTCGAGATCCTCGGGCCAGTGCTGGGGGTGGACGATGCGGCCGCGGAAGCGCCCGGTGCCCTCGAACTCGGGGGTGTAGCCCTCGTCGTAGCGGTAGTAGCCGGTGCACACGAGCAGGAAGCCGCAGGTCAGGCGCACGGGCTGGTCGCCGTTGTCGGCGCGCTCCACCTCCACGGTCCAGCGCGAGTCCTCCGACGACCACTCCGCCCGCACCGCGCGATGGCCGAAGCGGATCCTCCGCTCCACGTCGTGCTCGCGCGCCGCCTCGTGGATGTAGTCGAGGATCGAGGGCCCGTCGGCGATCGCCTTCGCGTCTCGCCAGGGAGCGAACGAGTAGCCGAGCGTGAACATGTCCGAGTCCGAGCGGATGCCGGGATAGCGGAACAGGTCCCAGGTGCCGCCGATCGCGTCGCGGGCCTCGAGGATCGCGTAGCTCTTTCCCGGGCACTCGCGCCGCAGGTGGCAGGCAGCGCCGATGCCGGACAGGCCGGCGCCGACGATCAGGACGTCGACGTGCTCGGGTGGGGTGACGGAACTCGGGCCAGGGGTCAGGACCAGCCCATTGTGCCTGAGCCGGCGCATAGGCTGCGCCGGCATGCAGCTGCTCTACCCCGACCGTCGCGAGACCTCGCCCGAGGAGCTGGCCTCCCGGCTGCGCCTGGGCGAACGGGCTTCCGACGGGCGCCCCTACGTGGTGCTGAACATGGTGTCCTCGCTCGACGGCAAGGCGGTCATCGACTGGCGGACCAAGGGCCTTTCCACCGAGCTGGACCGGCGTCTGTTCCACCACCTGCGCACCCAGGCCGACGCCGTGATGGTGGGGGCCGGGACCTTGCGCGCCGAGCGCTATGGCCGGATGACGAAAACGGAGGAGCTGCGGACCAAGCGGGAAAACGAGGGCCTCGCGCCCGACCCGCTGGCGGTGGTGGTGTCCGGGCGCCTGGACCTGCCCGCCGACCTGCCCCTCCTGCAGGAGCCCGACCAGCGTGTGCTGATCGCCACCGGCTCCGACGCGACGCCTGCCCGAGACGGCCGCGGAGGTCACCTACCTGCGCACCGGCGACGACCTGCCGCTCCTGATGGCCCAGCTACGCGAGGACCACGGCGTTCGCTCCGTGCTGTGCGAGGGCGGGCCCACCCTGAACTCCTTTCTGATCGCAGCCGGCCTGGTGGACGAGCTGTTTCTGACGCTGAACCCCAAACTCGCCGGGGGCGCCGACGCGCTGACGATCGTGGCCGGGAGGTCGCTCGTCGAGCCGGCGGACCTGAGCCTGGTCTCGCTGGCCGAGGGCGAGGGCGACTTGTTCACCCGCTGGCGAGTGGCACGCCCCTAGCTGCAGAAACCGTTGCAGCCATCGTCGCCGCGGAGGGGGTCCGCTATCAATGCCAGCCCCCATGGCGACCACGATCATCCGCCCGTCTCCCGTCGCGCAGCCCGTTCAACCCGAGGCTCCCGCCGGGGTCCCCGTGGCCGAGTTCGAGGAGGTCACGAAGGTCTACGACGGCGGCTCGGTGGGCCTCGAGAAGGCCTCGCTCAGGATCGGGAGAGGCGAGTTCGTGTTCCTGGTCGGCCCGACGGGCTGCGGGAAGTCCACCTGCATCCGGCTACTGCAGAAGGAGCTCGAGCCGAGCAAGGGCGACGTGCGCATCGCCGGCCGGTCGCTGGTGGAGATGCCGCGCAAGCGCGTGCCCCACCTGCGCCGGAACATCGGCGTCGTGTTCCAGGACTACAAGCTGCTGCCCAACCGCACCGTCTACGACAACGTGGCCTACTCGCTGCAGGTGATCGGCGAGCCGCGCCAGGCGATCCGGCGCAAGGTGCCGGACATCCTGCGGCTGGTCGGGCTGTCCACCAAGCTGCACAACTTCCCCACCGAGCTGTCGGGCGGCGAGCAGCAGCGGGTGTCGATCGCGCGGGCCTTCGTCAACCATCCGCCGCTCCTGCTGGCGGACGAGCCCACCGGCAACCTCGACCCCGAGACCTCGATCGGGATCATGCAGCTGATCTACCGCATCAACCGCACCGGCACGACCGTCGTCGTGGCCACCCACGACAACGAGATGGTGGACAAGATGCGGCGGCGGGTGGTCGAGCTGCGCGAGGGGCGCATCGTGCGCGACCAGCGGTCAGGGCTCTACCGCCCGGACGAGTCGACAACCGAGTTCGCGGTCCGGCTGCGGGGCGAGATGGGCGTGGGCCCCGAGGGCCACCCCAACTAGCGATGCGCTGGAGCTTCTTCATCCGCGAGGCGCTGCGCGGGCTGCGCAACAGCTCGGCGCCCGCCCTCGCCGCCCTGCTCACGGTCCTCCTCACCGCGCTGGTGCTGGGCGTGTTCATCCCGATCGTCCAGGCCACCACCGGTACCGCGAACGAAATCCGCAGCCGGGTGGTGGTCGACGTGTACGTGGATGCGTCGGCGACCTCGGCGGAGACCTCCGACCTCCGCTCGGCGGTCCAGGGCACCGAGGGCGTGAAGTCGGTCGAGTTCATCTCCAAGGACGAGGCACTGGCGAGCGCCCGGCAGAAGAACCCCGGGGCCTTCCAGGAGGGCGCCGAGCTGCTGGGCACCAACCCGCTGCCGGCGTCGTTCCGCGTGACCCCCGACGACCCGGACGAGATCCGCGCGCTGTCCGCGCGCCTGGAGCCCGGCTCGCGGCCCGCGATGGCAGCCGTCGACGAGGTGCGCAACCGCGAGGAGGAGACCGACAAGATCCTCTCGGCCACGGGGCTGGTCAAGGCGCTGACCGCGGGTCTCGCGGTACTGCTCCTGTTCGCCTCCGTCGCGTTGATCGCCAACACCATCCGCCTGTCGATCTTCTCCCGCCGCCGTGAGGTGGAGGTGATGAAGCTCGTGGGGGCCACCAACTGGTTCATCCGCTGGCCGTTCGTGATCGAGGGGGTGATCGTGGGCTTCTTCGGCGGCCTGCTGGCGGTCCTGCTGCTCACGGTGGCCAAGGAGACCTTCATCGACCCGCTGTCCGAGCGCTTCGAGCTGCTGGCGGCGCCGGAGACCATCGATTTCCCGCTGCTGGTGGCCGTGCTGATGCTGGCCTGCGTGTTCGTGTCGGCGCTGGGGAGCGGCATCACTTTGCGCCGTTTTCTCAGGGTTTAACTGCGCTTCAGGCCTTCGCTACTACCCTCAGAGGGTCCCGATGAACTCTCCCCGTTCTGCAGTCGTGGCCTTCCTGTGCGCCGTCGTCGCCCTGCTGGCGGGCGTCTGGCTGGGCGGTCATCCCCAGTCGCTGCCCGGGCCCATCCGCGACACCCTGGTCGAGGACGACCGGGCCCTGCGGGCCGAGGTCGTGGAGATGATCGAGGACAACTTCTACAAGCCGGTGGACGAGAAGCGCCTGGACGACGGCTCGCTGAAGGGCCTCGTCGATTCCCTGGGCGACCAGTACTCGCACTACCTGACGCCCGGTGAGGCGACCCAGTTCCGCGAGTCGGTAAGCGGCGAGTTCGAGGGCGTGGGGATGAACGTGGAGGAGGACCGCCGCGGCCTCAAGGTGCTGCGCGTCTTCGAGGGCTCGCCCGCGAGCAAGGCCGGGATCCGCGAGGGGGACCTCATCATCGCGGTCAATGGCCGCTCCATCGCCGGCCTCAACAGCGAGGTGGCCACCGGGAAGATCAAGGGCCCATCGGGCAGCCGGGTGAAGCTCGAGGTGTTCAGCGCCGACGACGAGCGCAGCCGGACCGTGGCGGTCAAGCGCGAGCGGATCGAGGTGCCCGTGGCCACGGGGCGCATCGTGGAGCGCAACGGCAAGAAGCTCGGCGTGGTCGAGCTGCTGAGCTTCAGCTCCGGCGCTCACGGCCTGGTCAAGCGCGAGGTCGACGAGGTGCTCGACCAGGGCGCCGAGGGCATCGTGCTGGACCTGCGCGGAAACGGCGGCGGGCTGCTCTCGGAGGCCGTGCTGGTGTCGAGCATCTTCATCGAGGACGGTGAGATCGTGTCGGTGCGCGGCCGGGCCAGGCCGGCGCGCACCGAGGAGGCTCAGGGCGACGCCATCGACGAGGACGTGCCGGTGGCGGTGCTGGTCAACGGCGGCAGCGCGAGCGCGTCGGAGATCGTCACCGGCGCCCTGCGGGACCGCAAGCGGGCGACGGTGGTCGGCACCCGGACCTTCGGCAAGGGCCTGGTCCAGGAGGTCGAGCAGCTCAGCAACGGCGGGGTGCTCGACATCACCGTGGCCAACTACTACCTGCCGGGCGGGAAGACCATCGGCACGCAGGGCCTGAAGCCGCAGGTGCGGGCGCGCGACGACGCGGATACCGAGCGCGACGAGGCGCTTCCGCTCGCCCTCGACGCGCTCCTCGACGAGCAGCGGTGAGCGCGGCGGTCAGCCGCCGCGCCGCGCGCCGCCTGGACGCGCCCTACGTCGCGGTGCTCGAGAAGCGCGGGCGCTTCCTCGTGGGCGAGCCGCTCTTCGGGCCCGGGCCCCGCACCGCGGTCGAACCGCATGGCGCCGGCGCCGGGGAGCTGGTGCTCGTGGGCCCGGGCAAGCGCGGCGCCCGGGTGGTGCGCCGGCTCGGCCGGCCCGAGCGGGCCCGCGACGTACTCGAGGGCCTCATGCTCGATCGCGGCCTCTACCGCAACTACCCGCGGGCCGCGACGGCGGAGGCCGAGGCGGCCACCGAGGACCCCTACGCCGCCGGCGACCGGGTGGACCTCACGGGGCTGCCCACGTTCACGATCGACCCCGACGACGCGCGCGACTTCGACGACGCGGTGTCCGCCGTGCGCGAGGACGGCCACGTACGGCTGTGGGTGCACATCGCCGACGTCACGGCCTACCTGCGCCCTGGCGGCGCGCTGGAGCGCGAGGCGCTGCGGCGGGCCACCAGCGTCTACGTGCCGGGCGCGGTCGAGCCGATGCTCCCCGAGGTGCTCTCCGCCGAGGCCTGCTCGCTGCGTCCGGGAGAGGACAAGCTCGCGCTGACCGTGGAGATGGAGATCCACGGATCCGACGTGCGCTCGACCGTCTTCCACCGCTCGCGCGTGCGCAGCGACCGGCGCCTGACCTACAACCAGGTGGACGCGGTGTTCGCCGGGAAGGAGAGGGCCGAGGAGCCCTGGGCGGGTCCGCTCGAGCTGGCCCGGGAGGTGTCCGCCGCGCTGCGCGACCGGCGCGAGTCGCTGCAGCTCGGCTCCGCCGAGCCCGTGTTCGACTTCGACGGGGACGGTCACGTGACCGGCGTCCGCTTCGAGGAGCAGACCGAGTCGCACCAGCTCATCGAGCAGCTGATGGTGCTGGCCAACGAGCAGGTGGCCGGCTATCTGGCCGACGGCAGGCGCCCCACCCTCTATCGCGTGCACGAGCGCCCGGAGCCCGCCCGGGTGGAGCTGCTGGTGGAGCAGCTGGCCTCGCTGGACGTGCCCACGCCCCCGCTGCCGCGCCACATGACGCCACAGCAGGCGGCCGACCTGACCACCGAGCTGTCGCGCATCGTGGCCCGGGAGGCCGGCGACCGCCGCGCCATCGGCGTGCTGGTGCTGCGGACGCTCAAGCAGGCGTTCTACTCGCCGAAGAACCTCGGCCATGCCGGGCTCGGCAGCGCCCGCTACTGCCATTTCACCTCCCCGATCCGCCGCTTCCCCGACGTGGTGGCGCACCGTGCGCTGCTCGACGGCCTGGGCATCGACGATGCCGCGACGCCCGCGCATGAGCTGGACGACGTGGCCCTCCACTGCTCCGCCGCCGAGCGCGAGGCGATGAAGACAGAGCGGGCGGCCGATGACGTCTGCCTCGCCTTTCTGCTCGAACGGACGCTGTCCGAGTTCGACCCGGGTGTTCCGCCCGTGTTTGGCGGCGAGGTGGTGGGGCTGATCGAGAAGGGCGCGTTCGTGCGCTTCGGCGACGAGGGCTTCGAGGGCCTGCTGCCCGTCCGCCGGCTGCAGGGTTGGTGGACGCTGAACGAGCTGGGCACCGCCCTGGAGGCCGAGGGCTCGGGGCGACGCCTGCGGCTCGGCGACCCGATCGACGTGGTGGTCGACCGGGTGGAGGCGCCCCGCGGCCGGGCCGACCTGTCCCCGGCTCGCTCATACTCAGGCTGATGGCACGCAAGAAGCGCAAGGCGGCGCCCGGCGACGTGGCCACCAACCGGCAGGCCAGTTTCCGCTACCACCTGCTCGAGCGGCTGGAGGCCGGGATCGTGCTGCAGGGCTCGGAGGTCAAGTCGCTGCGGGCGGGCGGGGTCCAGCTGAAGGACGCCTACGCCGAGGTGCGCGACGGCGAGGTGTGGCTGCAGAACATGTACATCGCCCCCTACAAGGCGGCCGCCCGGGACAACCACGACCCGGAGCGCCCCCGCAAGCTGCTGCTGCACCGGCGCGAGATCGAGCGCCTGGTGGGCAAGACGGCGGAGAAGGGGCTCACGCTGGTGCCCACGCGCATCTACTTCAGCGGCCCGAAGGCCAAGGTGGAGCTGGCGCTCGCGCGCGGCAAGGACGTGCGCGACAAGCGCCGCTCGATCAAGGAGCGCGAGACGCGGCGCGAGATCGAGCGGGCGCTGTCGGAGCGCTGAGCCCCGGTAGGGGCCCGGCGCATGAAGATTTTCTCAGCAGGACCTCACGTCGCCCTCACGCCGCCCGCGCAGCGTGGGGTCCTCGATGTTCCGACCGCAAGAGAAGGCCGAGAGGTACTCCGTTCGCGCGTCCGGCCGAGCGTTTCGGTGGTGGGCGCCGAGCCTCGTCCTCGCTCAGCTCGCCTGGACCGCGCTCTTTTTCACCGACGGCCAGCTCCTCGCAGCGATCGGCACGACCTACGTCGGCGCCTGTGTGGCCTTTCTCGCCTACTTCTACGGCGACCACATCGGCAGGGTCTGCTTCGTCATCGACCGCCCCAGAGCCGCGGCCGCCCCCGCCTAGGCCGGCCCTATTCCACCAGCCGGCGCTCCGCCGCCCATCGGGTGAGCTCGTGCCGGCTGGAGAGCTGCAGCTTGCGCAGCACCGACGACACGTGGGCCTCGACGGTCTTGGGCGAGATGTCCAGCCGCAGCCCGATCTCCTTGTACATGTAGCCGCGAGCGATGTGCTGGAGCACCTCGCGCTCGCGCGGCGTGAGCGCGTCGAGGTCGGACTCGGGCTGGGGCCTCGGTCCGGCGAAGGCGTCGAGCACGAACCCGGCCAGGCGTGGGGAGAACACCGCGTCGCCGTCGTTGACCCGGCGGACCGCTCCCGCCAGGTCCTCGCCGGAGATGTTCTTGGTCACGTACCCGCGCGCGCCGGCCCGGATGATGGCGATCACGTCCTCGGCGGCGTCGGAGACCGACAGCGCCAGGAAACAGGTGCTCCCTCCGGCCGCCGCGGTCCGCTGGATCACCGCCACGCCGCCGCCGTCGGGCATGTGCACGTCGAGCAGCACCACGTCCGGCTCCAGCCGCTCGATGGCCGCCACCGCCTCGGCCACGGATCCGGCCTCGCCCGCAATCGGCAGGTGGGGCTCGATCTCGGAGCGCACACCCGCGCGAAAGAGCGAGTGGTCGTCGACGATCAGCACCCGCGGGTCGCTCACCGCTCCTCCCGTTCCAGCACCAGCTCGACCTCGGTGCCCGTCGTGGGGGAGCTCGTGATCACCGCGCGGCCCCCGTGGCGGGCCATGCGGCCCACCAGCGACTCACGCACGCCGCGCCGGTCGGCAGGGACGGCGTCGAGGTCGAACCCGGGGCCGCGGTCTCGGACGAACACGTGCAGCCGGGCCGGGTCGGCCTCGGCGTAGACGTCCACCGGGGAGTGGCCGCCGAACTTTGCGGCGTTGGTCATCGCCTCGCGGGCTGCGGCTACCACCACCAGGGCGTCCTCGTCGAGGTCGCGGTCGCCGACGGTCACCACCTCCACCGGCACGCCGTGGTGCTCCTCCACCTCGGCCGCCGCGGCCTCGAGCGCCGGGGCGAGGCGCGCCACCGCGCCCGGCGCGGGACGGCCGGCGAGCCAAGCCCGCAGCTCGCGCTCCTGACGCCGGGCGAGCGCCGCCACCTCCTGCGGGTCGCCGGCGCGGCGCTGGACCATGGCCAGCGTCTGCAGCACGGAGTCGTGCAGGTGGGCGGCCAGCTCGGCCCGCTCCTGCGAGCGGACCCGCTCGGCCCGCTCGGCCCCGAGCGAGCGCACGAGGCGCAGGATCCAGGGGGCGAAGATCACGGCCAGCACCACCGCCACGGCGATCGCGGCCAGCAACACGTCGCGCGCGGCGCCGAGCGCGCCGGTGGCCTGCAGGAAGGCGATGCCCGCCGCGACCACGAGGGCCGCGCCCGCGACGGTGCGCCAGGCGCCGACTCCGCCGATGCCCGCGCCGGCCAGCGCCGTCCGCGCCCGCTCCGCGGTGGCCGCCAGCGGGGTGTGCCGAGCCGCGGCGGCCGCCGGCGCCGGCTCGGACAGCGCCGCGCTGGGCGAACGCTCGGCGGGATCGGGCTGGTCCTCCTGGGAGGCCCGCCAGATGAGCGCCCCCCCGCTGGCCACCAGGACCAGGGGCCAGACGATGGCGTCCGAGAACCAGATTCCCAGCGCCCGAAAGGTGAGCAGCACGCTCAGCAGGAGCAGGCCGGTGCCCACCGCGACCTGAATTGCGCCGCGGCCGGCTGGCCCGCGCCGGCGCACGCCCGGGTCCGCCTCGCCGGCGGGGACGACGAGCCAGCCGAGGCCGTAGGCCACGACGCCCACCCCGCCGGCCGCGACCGCGACCACGAAGGCCAGCCTCACGAGGGTTACGTCGATGCCGTAGCGCCGGGCGATACCGGCGCACAGGCCGCTCAACCAGCGCCGCTCGGCGTCGCGGCGCAGCAGACGCGGCTGGACTCCGCCGTGGGAGGTGGTCATGGCCTGCTCCATGATCTCAGCGCGGACGCCTCACCCGGCGCGGCCGAGGCCGTTCGCCACGAGGATCGCCCCCACCGCCGCGCAGGCGATGGGGGCGAAGAGGGCGAAGCTCAGCTCCAGGACATCCAGCGCCTCGAGCAGCAGCACCGAGCCCATGGCGAGCACCGCGATGCCGGCCACCAGCGAGGGGATGTCGATACCACCCCGGTTCACGGGTTAGTCGATCACCCGTTCCCCGGTGTCGAGACAGGCCTCGTTGCCGGCCCGCAGAGCGTCGTTGCCGTAGTAGTCGTCGCGGCCGAAGCCGCCGTGGTCCACATCCCGGTGGCTCACCACGAGGTGGCCCACGCCGATGTCGGCGTCGAGCACCAGCCGGGTGGTGTCAAGGGGCGCGTCGGGACCCTCCTGAAAGTCGACGTCGATGCCGCCGTTGCCGCGGTCGAAGACGTCGCTCTGGCCCATGCCGATCTCGGCGCGGGTGGCCACGCACACGTCCTCGGCCACCAGCACCCGGGCCTCGCCGACCCCCAGATCGACCTGCAGCGGGACATCGCCCGGCGGGAGTGACGTGTCACGCAGATCGACCACCAGCTCGCCCATGCCCAGCTCGTAGCGCTCTCTCAGGTCCGCCGTCGACCCGGGCCGATACTCGCGCTCGCCCGTGCCCCCGGTGGTGTCGATGCCCGCGGCCTGCACGGTGCCCGCCGACAGCGCCAGGACCACCGCCGGCAGCACCAGCCAGCGCACCGGCTTCAGAAACGCGCCCGCGAGGACCGCGGCGCCGGCGGCGATGACCACTCCAGCGACCAGCCCGTCAGGGCCGCCCGCGGCCGCCCAGGCTCCGAAGAACGCCACCACCAGACAGATGACGAGGACCCCGAGCCCGAGCGCAGCGCGCTTCGCGATGTCCGCGGGCTCGCCGCTCGGGCCCTGTCCGGAGACCGCCCACCATGCGAGTACGCCGGCGGCGACCAGAACGGCGAGGGGGACGAGAAGTCCCGCCACGAGTACCCCGCCGCCGAGAAGAAAGGGCCAGGCGACCAGCAGCGCGATCACCACGGCGGCGATCACCAGCGCCCGGTTGCGCCTCTGACTCGGCTCGGCCGAGCGCTTCACCCGCCGCCGGCTCGCTGGGCACGAGCAGCAGAGCGGCCAGGTAGAGCAGCACGCCGGCCCCGCCGACGAAGGCGAGGGCGATGATGCCGATCCGAAACAGGAGCGGGTCGACGTTGAAGTAGCGGCCGAGGCCGCCGCAGACTCCGCCGATCACCCGGTCGCTGCGCGAGCGCAGCAGACGCCGCGGGCCCGGGCCCTCCGGGCCGCCGCTTGCGGGGCCCTCGCCGCCCAGCTGCCGGGTCTCCTCGGTATCCGGTGCCTGCGGGCCTTCCGGCTTCTCGTCCGGCGTCTCGTCCGGCTTCTCGGGCCCGTGCTCTTGCCTGTCGTCCATGTTCATCTCGTTCCTCCGATGGCGTTCGTGTGCTCGCCATCGAGGGTGCCGCTTGGGCGGGAGCCCGGCAATTGGGAATGGTCCCTAGGGGTGACCCCTAGACGTCGCTGAAATCCCGCTCCAGGAAGGTCGCGTCCATGCCCACGGCAAGCGCAGCCGCCAGCCCGAGGTACAGCGCGGCCACCGCCAGGCGCGTGGCCGGCTTGACGCGGCTGTAGGCCCTGGCCTCGGGCGTGTTGCGCTGCTTCCAGCGCCGCCAAGTCTCGAGGCCGCCGAAGAGGAGGATCAGCAGCATGATCGGGTTGGGGAAGACGATGGTGGCGGCGATCAGCAGGCCGTAGCCCACCAGCCACATCCAAGGAGAGAGCGCGGCCATGGCCCGGCCGCCGTCCAGGGGCAGCACGGGCAGCAGGTTGAACAGGTTGAGGAAGAAGCCCACGAAGGCGAGAGCCTGGAACAGCTCGTTCCCGGTTATCGCCCAGAGCCCGAGCGGCACCAGCGCACCCAGCGTGCCCAGCACCGGGCCGGCGAGACCCACCCGCGCTTCGGCGGCGGCGTCCTTCGGCAGCTCCTTCATGGCCACGAGGGCGCCAAGGAAGGGGATGAACATCGGCGCGCTGGCCTTGATTCCCTCGCGGCGCAGTTGGATCACGTGACCCATCTCGTGGACCAGGAGCAGCAGCACGAAGCCCGCGGCGAAGCTCCAGCCCCAGATCAGCGCGTAGGCCGCGACCGAGACCAGCATGGTGGCCGAGGTCGTGAACAGCTTCAGCTTCGGCAGCAGCAGGAGCAGACCCTTGAGCTTGGCTCCGAACTTGATGATCAGGAAACCGGCGGCGACCAGCAGGCCTAGGGCCCGCCGCCAGGCGGGCTTTGTGGCCCCTGGCTCCTCGTCGCGGCCCAGGGGCGGCGCCTGCGGCGATTCGGGGAGGGGAAGGGAGCGCGACTCCATACTCATATTCTGGCAGCCGGCCGCCGCTAAACTGTGTGCAGAACAAGGGGGCGAACCAGCTTCGACGTGGAGCAGATCGTTCCCGATGTGGCGAGTCGAGGACTCCGGGTTGGCCTCGTTAAATGATCCCGGAAACCAATATGTGCGGACTCTCACGAGCTCCAGCCTCTCGCCGCTTAAATAGGTGAGAGAGTCGCCCCGGGCAGCCCGCGGCCCGGACCGGCGGCTTCATACAGCGGGATCACCGCGGCGGTTCGACCCTTGGCCGCCTAGGGACATTTCAGAGGGTGTGGCGCCGGGGACGTGCCCCGCGGATCGACCGAACCGAGCGCCGAGATCAAGACTCCGACGGGAACGCTCGTAGCAAGCATCGGGAAGGTGTTCCGCGGACGCCGGGGCAGTGCCGGCCGCCTCCACCTCAGCGAGATCCCTGCGCCCCGCCACACGGCGGGGCGCCGGCGTCTCTAGCCCGGCTCGACCCGCCCCGCCAGCCGGTCCATGCCCCGCTCGCGCGCCGCGCGGGCGGCGCCCTCGCCGTCGAGCGCCCGGTCGGCGGGCAGGTCGACGTCCACGTCCTGGAGCGTGGCGATCTCCTTGAAGCGCAGGAGCTCCTCCCGCTGACCGAGCAGCGCGGTCCGCACGGTCTTCTTGGTCTCGCGCATCGCCTGGTCGAGGGCCTTTTCCAGGGAGCCGTGGCGCTGGAGCAACTCCGCGGCGGTCTTCTCCCCGATCCCCTTGGCACCGGGGATGCCGTCGGAGGGGTCGCCGCGGAGGGCGATGAAGTCGGGCACCAGCGCCGGAGCGATGCCGTAGCGGCTGCGCACCTCCCTCGGGCCCACCAGCTCGGCCCCGCGGGCCCCGGTGCGCACGTAGAGGACCTTCACGTGCTGGGTCGCGCACTGGAACATGTCGCGGTCGCCGGTCATCACCAGCACGCGCCCGCCGGCCTCGGCCTCGCGGGTGGCGTAGGAGCCGAGCAGGTCGTCCGCCTCGAGGGTCTCCGAGACGGCCACCGTCCAGCCGAAGGCCTCGAAGAAGTCCTTCGCGTCCGTGAACTGGTGCACGAGGCCCTCCGGGACGTCGGGCCGCTCGGCGTGGTAGCCGTCGAACAGTTCGAGGCGGTAGTCGGCGGCGTCGGGCCCGAAGCAGAGCACCACGGCGCGCGGGTCGTGCTCCTGCACCTCGCGCAGGATCAGGTTCGCCGTGCCGAGCAGCGCGTTCACCGGCCGGCCCTCGTCGTCCTGGATCGAGTCGGGCAGGGCGTAGAAGGCCCGGAAGAGCATGGAGGGCGCGTCGACCACGAGAAGGGGACCGGGCATGGGACCCATTGTGCCGGGGGCGCCACCGACGCGCGTCTTCACCGGGGTCGCCTACGATCTCGCGCTCGATGCGGGAACGGATGGCCACCAGAGCTCCGCAGTGGCTGGCGATCCTGCTCGTGAGCCTGGCCGGGCTCCTGCTCGAGGTGGGCTACACCCGCATCGTCTCCTACAAGCTCTACTACTACTACGTCTATCTGGTCATCGGCCTGAGCCTTTTGGGCATCGGGTCGGGCGGGATCCTGGTGGCCATCTGGGCGCCGCTGCGCCGCGCCACCACCGAGCGGGTCATCGCCCTGTGCTCGCTCTGGGGGGCGGTGAGCGTGGTTGTGGGCTACGTGGTGGTGGCTCGCGTCCCGGTCGACACCGTGGCCATCTGGGACTACGGCAGCTACGCGTCGTTCAAGAACTTCGGCGTCCTGGGCCTGATCTGCTTCGCGCTTTTTGCGACCTTCATCGCGCTCGGCATCATCGTCGCCACCCTGCTCGGGCGGGCCGGGGAGCGCCGGGTCGGCCGCCTCTACTTCGCCGACCTGCTGGGCGCCGGGCTCGGCTGCCTGCTCGCGATCCCGCTGATCGTGAGCCTCGGTCCGCCCACGGTGGTGATGCTGGCGGCCCTGATCTTCGCCGTGGTGGGCGTGATCTGGATGTCCCGGCCGTCGCCTGGGTTCATCGCCGGCTGCGTGCTGGTCGGCGTGCTCGCCGTCGCGGTGGCCGTGGAGAGCGCGGTGCCGGACGTTCGAACCGAGCAGGGCAAGTTCCAGGGCGACAGTGCCGACTCGCTCTACGGCGACTGGGGACCGGTCTTCCGGGTCGACGTGCATCGAGTCGCCCCGGACGCCGAAAACCGGGTGCTGGCGCACGACGGCACGTACGGCTCCGGGATCTGGAGATGGGATGGGGACGTCTCGACGCTCGGCCGCTACGAGAACGACTCGCGCTCGATCCCCTTCAACCTCCTCGGCGAGCCCCCCGGACGCGAGCTGATCATCGGCTCGGCGGGCGGGCAGGAGATCCTCGCCTCGCTGCATTTCGGCGCGCCGCGCATCGAGGCCATCGAGCTCAACCCGGTGACCGTGGGCCTGCTCGAGGACGAGTTCGCCGACTTCACCGGCCGCATCCCGGAGCGGCCGGAGGTGGACCTCAACCAGGGCGACGGGCGCTCGTACCTCGAGCGCAGCGACCGTTCTTACGATCTCGTCTGGTACGTGGCCCCGGACAGCTACGCGGCGAACAACGCGGCCTCGTCCGGCGCCTTCGTGCTCTCCGAGAGCTATCTCTACACGACGGAGATGATCGAGAACACGCTCGAGCATCTCCGCGACGACGGCATGATGGTGGTGCAGTTCGGCGAGTTCAGCTTCGAGGAGGCGCCGAACCGGACGAGCCGCTACGTGGTCACCGCGCGGGAGGCGCTGGAGCGTTTCGGCGTCGACGATCCGCGTCGCCACATCATCGTGGCGGCCGAGCAGACGCCCAACGCCGACCTGGCCACGATCATGGTCAAGCGGACGCCGTTCACCGCTTCGGAGGTCGAGTCGTTTGCCTCCGACCTGCCCACCGTTCCCAACCAGGTGCCGATCTACGCCCCGGGCCGCAGCTTCGACGACCGCGGGGTGGCCGGAAGCGCCCTCGTCGCGAGCCTGGCCTCGGCGAGCGCCCCGGAGGTCGACCGCATCGTCGCCGATCAGCCGACCGAGGTACAGGCGATCACCGACGACGGCCCGTTCTTCTGGCACTTCAGGAGCTTCGGCGACGTGCTGGCCAACATCACCGACCCGATCGAGGCGATCGACCCCGAGGACTCCATCGGCGAGCGGGTGCTCCTGCTTCTCCTCGGAATCGCCGTGTTCTACGCCGCATTGTTCCTGCTCCTGCCGTTCGTGGCCGTGCGGGCCCGCTGGGCGGCGCTGCCCTCGAAGGGCATCTCGGCCGTGTACTTCGCCTGCCTGGGCCTCGGCTTCATGTTCTTCGAGATCACGATGATCCAGCGGCTGGTGCGTTTCCTCGGCTACCCGAGCTACTCGCTGACGGTGACGCTCGCGTCGATCCTGGTCTCGACCGGCATCGGCGCCCTGTTGAGCCGTCGCTTCGCCGGCCGCTCGGGCACGGTCGTCCCCATTGTTCTGGGACTCCTGGCCGCGCTGACCCTCTTCTACCAGCTCGCCCTGGACCCGCTCACCGACGCGCTGCTCTCTTCGGGGCTGGCCGTGCGCGTGGTGTTCGCGCTCCTCGTGCTCGCCCCGCTCGGCCTGTGCCTCGGCATGTTCATGCCGCTGGGACTTGGCCTGATCAGCCGGCTCACCGCGCATCCCGAGGAGTACGTGGCCTGGTCCTGGGCCGTGAACGGCTTTTTCAGCGTGATCGGCTCGGTGCTGACCACGATCCTGTCGATGAGCTTCGGCTTCCGAGCGGTGCAGTACGGCGGGTTGGCGGTGTACGGGCTCGCGGTGGCGGCCTTCCTGGTGCTCCACCGGTCGGCCGACCGAGCCGAGCCGGCGCCCGTGCCCGAGCCGCCGCCCAGGCAGCGGCGGACAGCGGCCGTTTCCGGGTAGACGACCGAGCATGGAGGACGACGCCAGTCCCTTCCTTCCCGAGCGCCGTTCACTCTCGGCCCTGCGCGAGGCGGCGGCGGACTGCCGCGGCTGTCACCTGTACGGCCCCGCGACCCAGACGGTCTTCGGCGAGGGCCTCAAGCGGGCCCGGATCATGTTCGTGGGCGAGCAGCCCGGCGACGTCGAGGACCGCCAGGGCCGCCCCTTCGTCGGGCCCGCGGGCCGGGAGCTCGACCGTGGCCTCGAGACCGCCGGCATCGCCCGCGACCAGGCCTACGTGACCAACGTGGTCAAGCACTTCAAGTTCGAGGAGCGGGGACGCCGGCGCATCCATCAGACGCCCAGGCGCTTCGAGATCGAGGCCTGCCGGCCCTGGCTCACAGAGGAGCTGCGAGTGGTGCGGCCGGAGGTGCTGGTGCTTCTCGGGGCGACCGCGGCCAAGGCCCTGCTGGGGAGCTCGTTCCGGCTGACCCGGCACAGGGGCGAGTTCGTCGACAGCGAGCTGGCCCCGCTGGTGACCGCCACCGTCCACCCCTCGGCCATCCTGCGCGCACCCGACGACGAGGCCCGCGCCGAGCAGCGGCGCTCGTTCGCGGCCGACCTGGGCGCGGTGGCCGCCGCGCTGGAGGAGTGAGGGTGTTACCGACGGCAGGACGCGGTGTATCTCTTATTGACCGATGGTCAGCAACCAGGAGAACACCGTGTCCGATCGCAACGACGCCCCCCGTGACAAGCAGTTTCTTCTCGCCCGCCACGAGGCGCGGGTGCTCGAGTGGATCGCGCGGCGCCTGCCGCGCTGGGTCACCCCCGATCACCTGACCGGGCTCGGCGTGCTGGCGGCGGTGGGCATCGCCGCGGCGTACCTGCTGTCCAACGGCGACACCATCTGGCTCTGGGCCGCGAGCGGCCTGCTCGTGGTGCACTGGCTCGGCGACTCGCTCGACGGGACGCTGGCCCGCGTGCGCAAGATCGAGCGCCCCACCTACGGCTACTACCTCGACCACCTGGTCGACGCGCTGGCCACCGCCGTGATCGGCCTCGGCCTGGGGCTCTCGCCCTACATGCTGCTCTCGGTGGGCCTGGTGATCGTGATCGTCTACCTGGTGCTGTCGATCAACACCTACCTCGAGACCTACGCCTTCGGGGTCTTCACGCTCGGCTACGGCCGCCTCGGGCCCACCGAGGCCCGCCTCGGCCTGATCGCCCTGAACACGCTGCTCGCGCTGGGCGTCGGCCTCGGCTTCCAGGTCGGCGATCTCGGCCTGACGCTGCTCGACCTGATCGCGCTGGGCGCCGCCGGCCTGGCCGTGGTGACGCTCGTGGCCCGCGCGGCCCGCAACCTCCGGGTGCTGGCCGAGCGCGAGCCGGCGGGCGGCGGCGCAGCTGCGTAACGGCCCGGCTTAGGGCACCCTAACGCGGGCTGCTACGGTGCCGTCCCCGTGCCCGCCGAGCGAATGGTCAAGACCAAGAAGCGCTGCTGCAAGTCGGGCCCCCGCTGCAAGCGCTGCCCGGCGGTCATGAAGCGCCTGGCCCGGGCCGGCCACGCCGAGCTCCGGGGCGGGCGGATCTGGGTGGTGACCGCTCCGAAGAAGGAGCTGCGGGCCGCGCGAAAGCGTCTAGCGCTCTGCAGCGCCCGCGAGCGCTCGCCGGCGGGCTGCAGGAAGTCGGGCAGCGGGCGCACCAGGCCGCGCCCGGTCTCGCGCTCCCAGATCTGCTCCAGCTGGGCGAGGTGCTCGTCCATCACCTCGTCGATGAGGGCGACGTCGGCCGAGCGCACCGCCGCCAGGGTGCGCTCGTGGATGTCGATCGTCCAGTCGGGCACCAGCGGCGCGTGCATGGCCATGTCCCGGGCGATCTCCAGGTGGCCCAGAAGCGAGCGCATCAGCGAGACGATCGTGGAGTTGCCGGTGGCCCGGGCCAGCGCCAGGTGGAACTTCATGTCGAGCTGGAGGAAGAGGTCCTCGTGGCGCAGGAAGTCGTCGCTCGAGGCCAGCTCGCTCTGGCGCTCGATGGTGCGGGCCATGGCGGCGAAGTCGTCGTCCGTGGCGTGGACGGCCGCCAGCTGGGCCACCCTCGGCTCGAGCAGGCGGCGGGCCTCGAGCACGCCGGCCACCTCGCCGAAGCGGATCTCCTGCCGGCTGTGGAGCAGGTCGCGCGGCACCACCTCCGCGGCGACGAAGATGCCGCCGGACTGACCGCGGCGCACTTCGAGCACGCCGGCCTCGGCCAGCGCCTTGACCGCCTCACGCAGGGTGGGCCGGCTGATCCGCATCTGGGCGGCGAGCTCGCGCTCGGACGGGAGGCGATCACCCACGTGGAGGTCGCCCGCCTTCACCTTCTCGGCGATCTGCTCGACGGCCTCCTCGAACGTGCGCCGCGTTGCCACCGGCTCGAACGTGCGGTTCATCGGCGGGCCGCCGCGACCCGCCTGAGGGCCTGGCGCTCGGCCACCTCGACGGGTGTCGAGTCCTCGGCCGAGGCGTCGGCGATCGCCCGCTCCAGCCGCTCCATCGCACGGTCG
Source organism: uncultured Thermoleophilaceae bacterium (assembly GCA_963850205.1). Taxonomy (GTDB): domain Bacteria; phylum Actinomycetota; class Thermoleophilia; order Solirubrobacterales; family Thermoleophilaceae; genus JACVRW01. Next base: position 113,227 of record CAWKKJ010000001.1, read on the forward strand.
ATGTAGCACCGCCGCCTCGTCGGTCGGACGCCGGAACCATTCCAGCGACACGTGCACCACCCCGCCGCAGTTGGCCAGGAAGTCGGGCACGTAGAGCATGCCGCGCCGGGCCAGGACCCGGGCGGCCTCCCGGCTCGTGAGCGGGTTATTGGCGGCCCCCGCCACCACCCGGCAGTCGATCGAGCGGGCGAGCGCGGCATCGATCAGGCCTCCGGCCGCGCAGGGACAGAGCACGTCCAGCTCGAGCGCCATGACCGCCTCGGCCGAGGGCACGATCTGGCCGCCGTGCTCGGCCTCGAAGCGCGCGGAGCGGGTCTGGTCGAGGTCGCAGCCCACCACCGACGCCCCCTCGGCGGTCAGCCGGGCCGCCAGCGCGAAGCCGACCTTCCCGAGGCCGATCACGCCCACCCTGCAGCCCTCCAGCTCGGCGCTCGCGCCGGCCGCGGCCAGGCCGCGCCGCAGGGCTCGGAAGACCGACTCGGCGGTGGCCGGCGACGGATCGCCGACCCCGCCGTGCTCCGGGGAGCGGCCCACCACGTAGGGCGTGAAGCGGGCCAGGTGGTCCATGTCGGCCGTGGTGGTGCCGATGTCCTCGGCCGTGATGTACGCGCCGCCGAGCCCGTCGATCACCCCCGCTGCCGCCTGGAGGCGCGCGTGGCGATCCTCGGCCCGGCCGTCGTCGATCATCACCGCCTTGCCGCCACCGAGGTCCAGGCCCGCGGCCGATGTCTTGAGGGTCATCGTGCGGGCGAGGGCCATCACGTCGTCGAGCGCCTCGCGCATGCCGCCGGGGTACCGCTTGAGCCGCATTCCCCCGAGCGCGGGGCCGAGCACGGTCGAGTGAACGGCCACCGCGAAGCGAAGGCCGGTCTCGGGGTCCTGGCGGACGACCAGCTGCTCGTGGTCGCCGTCGCGGAGGACGGTTGCGCCGGCGGCGGCCTGGGTGGCAATGGTCATCTTCATTGACCTTATACGTCGCTTCGGCCGGCTTCAAGCGAAACCGGCGGCTTGCGGTCTGTCGGCCGCTAATGGTAAATTACCTTTCCCAAATCGGAGCTCGAGCGCCCTACGCCAGCGTCCCACCCGCCGCGGCACCCCGGCAAGCGCGCGCGCACGCGGTGACCGCTCCGGGCGCCGCCGGGGGCCCGACCGCGACATCAGCCTCGACGACAAGTACCTGCTCGAGGAGGGGTTGGTGCTCCTCACCGGGCTGCAGGGGCTGGTTCGGCTCCCGCTCGACCAGCACCGCGCCGACCGCCGCCGAGGCCTGCACACCGCGACCATGATCTCGGGCTACCAGGGCTCGCCGCTCGGAGGCCTGGACCAGGAGATCCAGCGCAACCTCGAGGCCTGCAAGGAGCACCATGTGCGCCATGTGCCCGGGCTCAACGAGGAGCTCGGAGCGACCTCGGCCTGGGGCAGCCAGCTGGCCACCCGGCTGCCGGGCTCGAGCTACGACGGGGTGCTCGCCATGTGGTACGGCAAGGCCCCCGGCCTCGACCGTGCCGCCGACTCGCTGCGGCACGGCAACTTCGTCGGTGTATCCCGGACGGGCGGCGCGCTGGCCGTCGTGGGCGACGATCCGAGCTGCAAGTCCTCGACGATCCCCAGCGCGTCCGAGTCGACGCTGGCCGGCCTGCACATGCCGATCTTCTTTCCCGGCAGCGTGCAGGAGGTCCTCGACCTGGGCCTGCACGCCTTCGCCTGCTCCCGGGCCTCGGGCCTGTGGTCGGGCTTCAAGATCGTCACGAACGTCGCCGACGCCGTCGGCACCGCCACCGTGGCTCCCGGCCGGGTGGCGCCGCGCCTCCCGGACCTGGGCTACGAGCACCAGCCCGACGCGCACCTGCTGGCGCCTGGCTCGCTGGAGATGGAGCAGACCATGCTCGGCGTTCGCACCGACCTGGCGCTGGCCTACGCGCGGGAGAACGGCGTCAACCGCATCGAGGGCGCGAACGACGCCTGGCTGGGGGTGGTGGCGGCGGGCAAGTCCTACCACGACCTCCGCCATGCCCTGCGGAGCCTGGGGCTGGACGACAACGCCCTCGCCCGCGCGGGCGTGCGCATCCTCAAGCTGGGCCTGATCTGGCCGCTCGAGCCCGAGATCGCCCGTCGCTTCGCCCACGGGCTGGACGAGATCCTGGTGGTCGAGGAGAAGGGCCCGTTCCTGGAGAGCCGGCTGAAGGAGGTCCTCTACGGCCTGGCCGGGGCGCCCCGGATCGTGGGCAAGACCGACGAGCGCGGGGAGCCGCTGCTGCCCACCGCGGGCGACCTCGACGCGGACCTGATCGCCCGCGCGGTCGCCGCCCGTCTCGGCGACCGGGTCGAGCTGGACTCGGTGGACGCGCGCCTGCGCGAGCTGGCGGCGATCGAGGGGCGGCCCGCCACGCTGCCGATGGCCCAGCGGACCCCGTTCTTCTGCTCCGGCTGCCCCCACAACAGCTCGATCAAAGCGCCCGACGGGACGCTTGTGGGCGGCGGCATCGGCTGCCACACGATGGTCCTGCTCAACCCCGAGGGCAAGGGCGAGATCACCGGCATCACGCAGATGGGCGGCGAGGGCGCGCAGTGGATCGGCATGGCCCCCTTCACCACCGATGCCCACCTGGTCCAGAACCTTGGCGACGGCACCTTCCACCACTCGGGCTCGCTCGCTGTGCGCGCCGCGGTGGCCGCCGGCGTGAACATCACCTACAAGCTGCTCTACAACGAGCACGTGGCGATGACCGGCGGCCAGGCGATCGAGGGTCAGCTGAGCGTTCCGGACCTGACCCGCTGGCTCGAGCTGGAGGGCGTGCGCCGGATCATCGTCACCGCCGAGGACATCAGCCGCTACCGCGGGGTCGAGCTCGCGGGCATCGCCGAGGTGCGTGACCGCAGCCGGCTGCTGGCCTCTCAGCAGGAGCTGGCCGAGGTCGAGGGCGTCACCGTTCTCATCCACGACCAGGAGTGCGCGGCCGAGCTTCGCCGTAAGCGCAAGCGGGGCAAGGCCCCGGAGCCGGCCGAGCGCATCTGGATCAACGAACGGGTCTGCGAGGGCTGCGGCGACTGCGGCGAGAAGTCGAGCTGCCTGTCGGTGATCCCGGTGGAGACCGAGTTCGGCCGCAAGACGCAGATCCATCAGGCGTCCTGCAACAAGGACTACTCCTGTCTGGAGGGGGACTGCCCCTCCTTCCTCACCGTGATTCCCGGCGAGCGCGCCGCGCGCCGCACACCGGCGCTCGGGATCGACCTGCCGGAGCCGGAGCGGCTGGTGGGTACCGAGGAGTTCGCGGTGCGCATGATGGGCATCGGCGGCACCGGCGTGGTCACCGTCAACCAGGTGCTGGGCATGGCCGCGCTCATCGACGGCCTGTACGTGGCCGGGCTCGACCAGACCGGCCTCTCGCAGAAGGGCGGCCCAGTCGTCTCCGACCTGCGCCTCTCGCGCGAGCCGCTCGCCGCAGCCGGCAAGGCGCCCGCCGGGAGCGTGGACCTGTACCTCGGCTTCGATCTCCTCGGCGCCGCCGCCGAGACGAACCTCCTCACCGCCCAGCCCGACCGGACCGTGGCCGTGGTCTCCACCCACGCGATCCCCACCGGCCGCATGGTGGTCGACACCGAGGAGCGCTTCCCCGAGCTCGCCTTCCAGCTCGACCGGATCGACGCCGCCACTCGCAGGGAGCACAACGTCTACCTCGACGCGCAGCGGCTCTCCGAGCGCCTGTTCGGCGACCACATGATGGCCAACACCGTGGCCCTGGGGGCGGCGTTCCAGCGCGGCCTGCTGCCCGTGTCGGCCGAGGCGCTCGAGCAGGCCATCCGCCTCAACGGCGCCGCGGTGGAGAAGAACCTGGCTGCGCTCGCTTGGGGCCGGGCGGTGGTGGCCGCGCCCGACAGGGTCGAGGAGGCCACCCGGCCGCCGGAGGCGGTCGAGGCGGTGCGCGAGCTGTCCGGGGCAGAGACGGGCCTTGGTGGACCTCGCGGCCGGCGACGAGGGCGAGCTGCGCCGGCTGGCCGAGGTTCGGGTCCCCGAGCTCGTGGCCTACCAGGACGAGGCCTACGCCCGCCGCTGGGCCGAGACGGTGCGCAGGGTCCACGCGGTCGAGCAGGAGCGCACGCCGGGGCACTCCGAGCTGGCCGAGGCGGTGGCCCGCCAGCTGTTCAAGCTGATGGCCTACAAGGACGAGTACGAGGTGGCCCGCCTGCATCTCGACGCCGTCGAGCAGGCCAGGCTGAGCGCCGAGTTCGGCGATGACGCCAAGGTGTACTTCAACCTGCACCCGCCACTGCTGCGGGCGATGGGCCTCGAGCGCAAGCTGAAGCTCGGTCCCTGGTTCGACCCGGCCTTCCGCTCGCTCCGGCGCATGCGCCGCCTGCGCGGCACCCGGCTCGATCCCTTCGGCAGGGCCGGGGTGCGGCGTGTCGAGCGCGAGCTCATCGGCGAGTACGAGGAGCTCGTGGGCGAGACCCTCGCGCTGGTCGGGCCGGACACCCATGCGACCGCGGTGGAGCTCCTCGAGCTGCCCGACGTGATCCGCGGCTACGAGGAGATCAAGCTGCGCAACGTGGCGCTGTACCGCAAGCGGGTGGAGGCGACGCTCAAGCGTCTGCGGGCGGGCAAGCCCGCGCCGGCCGTCATCGGGTAGAACAGCGCCCATGCGCTACCGCGACGCCTTGCCTCAACTGGACCAGGGACCGTTCGTCACCGACGGCGGCCTCGAGACAACGATGATCTTCCACCGCGGCCAGGACCTGCCGGCGTTCGCGGCCTTCGACCTCCTGAAGGACGAGACCGGCACCGAGGAGCTGCGGCGCTACTTCGATCCCTACCTCGCGGTGGCCCGCGAACACGGCCTTGGCTTCGTCCTCGAGAGCCCCACCTGGCGCGCCAGCCCCCGCTGGGCCGCGGACATCGGCTACACGCCCGAGCAGCTCGACGGCTTCAACCGCCGCTCGATCGCGCTGATGGAGGAGATCCGCTCGGTGTACGAGGGCGACGTCTCGCCGATCGTGATCAGCGGCTGTGTCGGGCCGCAGGACGACGGCTACAACCCCGACGTCCACCTCTCCGCCGAGGAGGCCGCAGGAGTACCACTCGACCCAGATCGGCACCTTCGCCGACACCGCCGCCGACATGATCACGGCAATCACCATGACCTACTCAGCGGAGGCGATCGGGATCGTACGGGCCGCCCAGGCCGCCCGGATGCCGGTGGCGATCTCGTTCACGGTCGAGACCGACGGGCGGCTGCCCAGCGGCCAGCCCCTCGGCGAGGCCATCGAGCAGACCGACGCCGAGACCGGGGGGTACCCGGCCTACTACATGATCAACTGCGCGCACCCCACGCACTTCGAGCAGGTGCTGGAGGGCGACGGAGGCTGGCGGGACCGCATCCTCGGGCTGCGGGCCAACGCCTCGACCATGAGCCACGCCGAGCTGGACGAGGCCACCGAGCTCGACGACGGCGACCCGGACGACCTGGGACGGCGCTACGCGGGCCTACGCGAGCAGCTGCCCCGCCTCACCGTGCTGGGCGGCTGCTGCGGCACCGATCACCGCCACGTGCGCGAGATGGTGGGCGCCTGGCCCGCGGCCTGAGCCTTCTCCGCGGGCGGCGTGGATTGGGCCGGCTAAGGGGGGTTCCCTACGAAACGTCCCGTATAGGGACGGAACGTGGGCAACCCCCGAGCCGGCCCCTTACCCGCTGGTGGGTATCCGGTACGTCGGTAAACGGCCAGCGAGAGAGGCTGGGCTACCGTCGCGAGACGGTCTCGCGCTCCGCCGGCGCCGGCGCGTGCCCGTTGCTCCCGTTCGCCCCGGCCGGCGCCGCGGACGCCGCCGCCGGGGCCGGGCCCCGCCGCCCCCGGCCGCGCATGCGCTCGGCCAGCAGGTAGCTGCCGATCACGAATACCACCGAGGCGACCTGGGCCACGAGCGTCTGCACCGTGGGGAACACCCCGAGCCACAGTCCCATCCAGTACGGCACGTCGAGCTCGACCGGCGTGATCGGCAGCCAGCCCACGCCCTGGAGGGTCCGGGCGGTCTTGCCCACCATGATCGCGAGCACGACCGTGAGCAGCACGCCGGTGACGATGAGCATCTTCTTGTAGGGCAGCTTGCGCTCGAGCTTGAAGGTCAGGACCGCCACCGCGGCCACGGCCACGCCGCCCAGGGCCACCCCCTCCAGCACCACCATCAGGCCGGAGCTGAGCTCCAGCGCCTGGAGGAACAGCACGGTCTCGAAGCCCTCGCGGTAGACCGTGGAGAAGCCCAGCAGCACGAAGCCGGCTGCCTGAGCGGAGAAGAACCCCGTCTCCGCTGCCCCGAGCAGCCTCCGCCGCCGCTTGTGAAAGCGCGAGATGTGCCCGGTCCAGTACACGCGATGGAAGAACCAGTTGAGGACCAGCAGGAGCACCCCGATGGCCACCAGGCCCACCACCGCCTCCAGCTTCTCGCCGTAGCGGGCCAGCGAGGTGAGCACCGTCTGGGCCAGCACGAAGGTGATGGCGCTGGCCACCAGGGCCACCCCGGCGCCGATCAGCATCGGCCGCCGCTGGCGGCGGGCCGCACCCAGCAGGCTGGCCATCACGGCGGCCAGGATGAGCACGGCCTCAAGGCCCTCACGGAAGACGATGACCGCGGCGTTGGTGACCACCGTGGCGGTGCTGGCCCCTTCGCCCAGGGTGCCGGCGCCCTCCTCGAGGGCCTCGTCGAGCGCCAGGCGGGTCTCCCGCACCTCGCGCGCAGGGCGCTGCTCGGCGATCTGCTTGGCCAGGCCGTCGAGGCCCCCGGCGCCGAACCACACCAGTGCCTCGACCTCGGCCACCACGCCGGGTGCGATCGAGCGCAGTGAGAGCTCGGGCCCGAACTCGAAGAACGCGTACGCCTCGAGCCGCGCCTGCTCGGCCTGCTTGAACTCGCCCGCGGCGACGGCGGCCTCCATGCGGTCGAGGGTGAGGCCGATGAGGTCGAAGTCGGACTGGGAGTCGGACTCCTTCCACTCCTCGGGGAACATCCCGTCCAGCAGCTCGGCGGCCCGCTCGTGGGAGTCCTCCACGTCGCCCTCGCTGACCACCGCCTTGCCGCTGCCGGCGTCCTCGACGTAGCCCTTCAGCCGCTCGAGCTCGCGCTCGGTGCCCGCGGTGGCGCGCGGATCGGTCCGCTCGAGCGTGGCCTCCAGGTCCGCGAAGGCCGCCTCGGCGCCGTCGCGGAACGCGATCGCCTCCTGGATCTCGAAGGGGATGGTGACCTTGCCGTCGTCGGTGCCGTCGCGGTACTCGATCGGCACCAGGTCGAGGAAGCGGATCAGCTGCTGGGCGCGGCGGGCCTGCTCGGCCGGCGTGAAGGGCGCGGCGGTGAAGCCGTCGAGCGCCTGGCGGGAGTCGGCGAGCGCGGCTGCGAAGGCCGGGCCGGCGGCTGCCGCGCCCGTCGACCGCGTCAGGGCTGAGAACGCCGCCCGCGCCCGGGCGGTCGCCGCCGGGCCCCGCTGCTCGGTGTACTCGGCGGCCAGGATCTCGAAGTAGCCGGCGGCGATCGCGGCCGCCTCCGCCCGGCGGCTGCCAAAGCCGCGCTCGTCGGCCACCGCCGACTCCTCCAGCTCGTCCACCAGGCGGGCCTGGTAGGCGTCGAGCAGATCCTTCTTCACTGCCAGGGCGGTCCGTGCCTCCGAGCCGCGGCCGCGAGCCAGGCGCCGCACGGCGGTGGTGGCGTCCACGCCCGGGCGGGTGAAGCGGGTGGCCTTGCGGAAGTCCCGCAGCAGCAGCCAGCGGGCCGCGGTACGGGCGTCGCCGCGGCGCACGGCGGCGAGCGTGACCGCGTACGAGCCGCGCAGCACCGCCGCCCGCAGGCGCCCGCGGGCTGCGGCCAGGGCGATCTCGTCGCCCGCCGCGGCGGCGCGTGAGGCCTCGCGAAGGGCCGCTCGTGCGTCACGGTAGGCAGCGGGCGCGTCGGCGCGCAAACCCCTGGCCAGCGGCCCCCGGAAGGCGGCGGCCGCCGCCCTGGTCGGGCCGGCGGGGGCGCGTCCGTCGAGCAACAGGGCGGTCTGCGCGTCAAAGAGCGCGGCCTGGATCCGCTCCGCGGATTGCCAGGGAGGGGCCGCCGCAGCCGTGGCCGGCGCCAGCGCAAGCAGGAGCGCCGCAAGCAGTGCTGCGCGCAACGACACCCCGGTCAGCCCTCCTGCACCTCGATGTTCAGCTTGGCCGCCGCCTGCGTGATCTGGCCGGCGATGGCCTCGGCCTGCTCCTGCGCGCGCGCGCCGAGAACGTCGGCCTCCTCGGCGGTGTACTGGCGCCCCTTGGCTTCCCGGGCGCGCAGCCCGGCCGCGAACTCGCGCAGGTCGGCCAGGCTCTGGCCGGTCTGGCGTGCCTGCTGGCGATCGGCCTGGGCCACGAGCGGCCGGACGTTGCCGTAGACCGTCTCGAGGCCTCCCAGGATGTCGGCGATGTCCTCGAGCCGCGACGCGGCCACGAAGGCGGTCTCGCTCGCCTGCTCGCCGGCGATGAAGCGGGAGTTCTTCCAGGCCTCGAAGTACTCGGACATCGTGGGGGTCATGACCACCAGCGCCGTCAGGGCGTCGCTGGGAGTCGGCTTCCATTCACGCGCGGCGGTGTCGAGCTCGTTGGCGTAGCGCTCGAACTCGCGGGCGGCCGCGAGGTAGAAGCCCGCGTCGGGCACGGACTCGCCGAACTCGACCTTGCCGTCGCCGTCGAGGTCGGCCTTCACGCCCTTGGCCTGGAACTTCTCCTCGGTGCCGAAGGCCGAGGTCTCGATCAGGTAGTTGAAGTTCCCGGGCTGCTTGAAGGTGCGGCCGTCCGGGGTCTTCAGGTCGAAGGGGACCGCGTTCTGGGGATCGCTGGCGTCGCCGCCGGCGTCGATGATCACGTCGTAGTCGGCGAGCGACGGCACGCCGGCCACCACGCCCTCCATCTCCTCGTAGCTCGGGTTGGCCTTGCGGAAGGCGTCCTGGGCCTCGGACACGAACGACCGCACCTCCGGGCGGTTCTCGCGCAGGAGGGCCTCGTAGTCGAAGTCGGCCTCCTTGGCCAGCGCGTAGTAGTCCTCGGCGCCGGCGGTGATGGCCGCGGTATCGGCCTTGAGCCGCTCGGTGTGCTCCAGCAGGTACCCCTTGATGGCGTCGAGATCCGCCGCCTGGGCCGCGTCGTCGGTCGTCGTCGCCTCTTGGTCTGAACCCGAGTCGTCGTCCCCGCAGGCCGAGAGGGCCAGGGTGAGCGCGAGGGCGCTGAGGAGCAGGCTACGGCGGACGGGCATCGGCATCGGTGGGCGTCCTCCCGGGACAGTTAGGGTTGCCTAAGAGGGCACCCTAACAAAGTCCGACCAGAGGGGTCAGGTATCGATCGGCACGCTCGGACGGCGACCCAGTGCGACCAGGTAGCGGGCGTCGATCTCCACCTCGGGCGGGCGGTTGTTGCAGGACGCGAGCATCCGGTCGAAGGAGGGCCGCAGGCCAATCAGCTGTCCGGGGGACAGCGGGTGGGAACGCAGGAGAACCTCGAACGCCGCCTCGGCGGAGGCGAAGCGCAGCTGCAGGGTGCGCGTTCGGATCTCGAGCTCGTCGAGCAGGGGGGAGAGGCGCCGTCTGGCCACCTCGTCCACGCCCCAGCCGGCGGGTCGGGGAACGCCGTGGGGGAGCGGCTGCACGCTCTCCACCAGCTCTCCCAGCCGTCCGGGCAGGCCGCGAGGGACCCAGGCCGCAAGCGCCACCGTACCCCCGGGCCGGGTCACCCGTGCCAGCTCCCGGGCCGCGGTGAGGGCGCGGGGAGCGAGGACGGCCCCGAAGGTCGAGGCCACCGCGTCGAAGCGCCCGCTCGGATAGGGCAGGGCCTGGACGTCCGCCTCACGCCAGCGCACCGCGCCCGCCCGCGCCCGCCCTCGCGCGACCATCGCGGCTGCGAGGTCGCAGGCCTCCACCTCGGCGCCCTGGTTCACGGCGGCCAGCGCCAGGTTGCCGTCGCCCGCTCCCACGTCGAGCAGCCGCGCCCCCGGCCGGAGGCCAAGCAGCTCCACCACCGCGTCCGCGGCCGGCTCGAGCTGGCGCAGCAGCGCGTCGTGTCCATCTCTGTCCCAGGCCGCCCGGACCCGGTCGATGGCCTCGGCCCAGTCGATGTCGCCGGCGGCGGCCGGCGTCATCCGCATTCTCAGCAGCGAGCGCCGGGAAAGGGCCTCCTCGTCGGCCCCGCGGCCCCCGGGGGGCGGCTTGCCGTACACGTCGCGCACGCGGCGGCATGCTAGGCGCGAACGCGCCCGGGATCGAGGCGGGTCACGAGACGGTCACAAGAGCGGGCCGGCGCTCGGATATTCATCCGCCCGACCACGATTACCGGGAGGCGGGAGACATGGCAGTCGACGTAACGCGCAGGAGGTTCACCCAGGGGTCGGTGGCCGTCGGCGGGGGCCTGGCCCTCGGGGGGCCAATCTCCGCGCTCGCGGCCCGCAGCGCCGAGGGCCGGCAGGCCCGCACCCTCGGCTATGGCGCGCTGCAGCCCACACCGGAGGAGGACTCCGGCGAGGTCTACCTCGAGCTGCCGCCGGGCTTCAGCTACCGGATCATCTCGCGCCAGAACGATCCGCTGCGCAACGGCGATCCCACGCCGGGGATCTTCGACGGCATGGCCGCGTACCGTGGCCGCGGCGGCACCACGATCCTGGTGCGCAACCACGAGAACCGCTCCCGTGCCGGCGAGATCATCGTGAACGTGCCCCAGGGCAAGCGCTACGACCAGGACCCGAACGTCCGGGGCGGTAATACCAAGCTGGTGGTCTCGCGGGAGCGCGAGGTGGTGGATGCCTTCGCGATCCTGGGGGGCACCCACACCAACTGCGCCGGCGGCTTCCTGCCCTGGAACTCCTGGGTCACCTGCGAGGAGATCTTCAACTACGGCTCGGTGGAGAACAATGTCACTCCCGGCAGCGGGGCGCCGCACGGCTTCATCTTCGAGGTGGACGCCCGCGCCGACGGCCCCGTCAGTCCCGTGCCGGTCACCGCGGCCGGCCGCTTCTCACACGAGGCGGTGGCCTGGCTCGACGGGATCCTGTACGAGACCGAGGACCGCGGCGATGCCGCCTTCTACCGCTTCCTGCCCGATCGCCGGCCGCGTGAGGTGGGCGACCTGGCCACCTTCGGCGGGACGCTGCAGGCGCTGGTGGTGAGCGGGCGGCCCAACTTCGACGCCAACACGGCGAACCCGGGGGAGGCCTACCCGGTGGAGTGGGTGACGATCGACGAGCCCAACCCGGCCACCGACACCGTCCGCGCCCAGGCGCAGGCGAACGGAGCCGCGATATTCGACCGCACCGAGGGCATCTGGGAGGCCGGCGACCGGGTCTACCTCGACTGCACCACGGGCGGCGAAGCCCAGCTCGGCCAGGTGTGGCAGTACCGCCCGCGGGGCGAGGACCGGGGCAGGCTGCGGCTGATCTACGAGTCCACCAGCGTCGACGACCTCGAAGGACCGGACAACCTGGTCGTCGTGCCCCAGACCGGCCACGTGTTCCTGCAGGAGGACGCGGAGGACGAGCAGTACGTGCGGGGGGTGAAGCGCAACGGCAAGATCTACGACTTTGCCAAGACGGCGCTGAACTTCACCGAGTTCTGCGGCGGCTGCTTTTCGCCCGACGGCCGCACCTTCTTCCTCAACCAGCAGGGCGACCGCACGGACACGAGCGGCACCGTGACCACCACGCCGGGCCCGGAGCGCGAGGCTCTCACCTACGCCATCTGGGGCCCGTTCGGCGCCGCCGGCTGACCCTGCACCGACAGCCCGCCCTGCCGAGGGCCCCGCGGCGGCGGGGCCCTCGCTCGTGGTGCGTAGTCTCGGGTGCCATGACCACCACCGTCAGCGACAGTTTCACCATCGGCGGCGACCTCCAGGTGCGCCGGCTCGGCTTCGGCGCCATGCGCATCACCGGCGACGGCATCTGGGGACCTCCCGACGACCCGGACGGGGCTCGCGCGCTGCTCCGCCGGACGGTCGAGCTCGGCGTCGACCTGATCGACACAGCCGACTCCTACGGGCCCGACGTGAGCGAGGAGCTGATCGCGGAGGCGCTGTCCCCGTACCCCGACGGCCTGGTGATCGCCACCAAGGGCGGCCTGCGCCGCACCGGCCCGGGGGAGTGGCCGCGCGATGCCCGGCCCGAGCGGCTCAAGGAGAGCTGTGAGGGCAGCCTGCGGCGCCTGAAGCTGGACCGGATCGACCTCTATCAGCTGCACGCGCCCGACCCCGAGGTGCCCTACGAGGACTCTGTCGGCGCCCTTCGAGAGCTCCAGGAGGAGGGCAAGATCCGGCACATCGGCGTCTCCAACGTATCGGTGGAGCAGCTGGAGCAGGCCCGGTCGCTGGTCGCGGTCGTCACCGTCCAGAACCGCTACAACCTCACCGACCGGCACTCCGAGGACGTGCTCGAGGCCTGCGAGCGCCAGGGCATCGGCTTCATCCCCTGGTTCCCGCTGGCCACGGGCGACCTGGCCCAGCCCGGCGGTCCGCTGGAGGAGATCGCCGGCCGGCACGGCGCCACACCGTCCCAGGTGGCGCTCGCCTGGCTGCTCGCGCGGTCGCCGGTGATGCTGCCCATTCCCGGCACCTCCTCGGTGGCGCACCTGGAGGAGAACTGGGCCGCGCTGGACCTGAGCCTGGACGAGGGCGAGCGGCAGCGGATTGCCGACGCGGCCGGCGGGTAAGCGCCGCTCGTGGACGTAAGGCCGTCGAGCTTCGACCACGTGGCGCTGTGGGTGGCCCACCGGGCCCCCCTGGCGGGCTTCCTGTGCGACCACCTGGGCATGCACGTGATCGAGGAGACCGACGCCTTCACGCTGGTGGGGGTGGACGCGAGGCTGGGCAAGCTCACCCTGTTCGCCGCCGAGGGGCCGCGCTCACCGGGCGCGCTCGAGCGGGTGGTGCTGCGCGTAGGCGACCTCGACGAGGCGGCCGCGCGCCTGCCGGTCGAGTTCGAGCGCGACGGCGACGAGGTGCATTTCGACGGCCCCGAGGGGCTGGCGCTCGGCCTGACCGCCGCCGAGGGCGAGGACTACGACCTCGATCGCGTGATGCTCCGGGTGCCCGATCCGGAGGGTGCGGCCGCAGAGCTGGCGGCGCTGGGCTTCGAGCCGCGCGAGGCGGGGCTCGAGGTCGCCGGTCGCGGCCTTCAGCTCTTGGCCGGTGAGACCGACGACGGCGGGCGCCCGCTGCTCAACCACCTCGCCCTGCTGGTGGACTCGGCCGCCGAGGTTCAGCGCGAGGCCGAGGAGCAGGGCATCGAGATCGACGATGTCAAGGACGCCCCCAACACGTTCGCCGTGTTCGTGCGCGGGCCGGCGGGCGTACGGATCGAGTACGTCGAGCACAAGCCGGGCTTCGCGCTCGTCTGATGCCCGATCTGGTCGTCGCCGGCGCCGGCATGGCCGGCCTGGTGGCGGCGGCCGAGGCACGCCGGCTCGGCGCGCGCGTGACGGTGTACGAGAAGCGCGACCGCCCCGGCGGTTCGATGCGCCTGTCGAGCGGCGTCATCTGGCGCCACCGGGAGTTCGACCGCTTCCGGGCCGAGTGCCCTGCCGGGGACGAGCGGCTCCAGCGGCTGCTGTTCGAGCGCCTCGACGCCGACCTGCGCTGGCTGCAGGGGCTGGGGGCGCCTGTCGCTGCCGCGGACACGGGCAACCCGCTCACCACCGGGGTCCGCTTCGACCCGGCGCGGCTCACAGCGGCGCTCGTCGAGGCCGCCGGCAGCGACAGCCTGCGCTGCGAATCGGCGGTCGGTGACGTCCCGGGCGACGCGCCGCTGGTCCTGGCCACCGGCGGCTTTGCCGCCAGCCGAGATCTCCTGCGCCGGCACGTGACCCCGGAGGCGGACCACGTGCTGGTGCGCAGCGCCCCCGGGAGCACGGGCGACGGGCTGCGGCTCGGGCTGGCGGCCGGCGGGGACACCGGGGCCGGGCTGGCCGAGGTCTACGCCCGCCTGATGCCCGCCGCCCCCACCGGGATCCCGGCGGAGGACTTCGTGCGCCTGTCCCAGCTCTACGCCCGCCACGCCGACGTCCGCAACGCCCGGGGCAAGGGCTTTCGGACCGCGACCTGGTCGGAGACAGACGTGGCCCAGTGGGCGGCCCGCCAGCCGGGAGCGCGTGCCTGGCTGCGTGTGCCGAACGACCGCCTGGGCGAGCGCGTGCGCGAGCGCAGCGTGGGGGAGATGGTGGACGCGGCCGAGGCGACCGGCGCCCCCGTCCGGCGCGGCGCCGAGGATGTGACCGTGGAGACCGTGGCCGGCGTGACCACCACCCTTGGAGGGCTCCGCATAGACGAGCACGGCCGGGTGGCGCCCGAGCTGTTCGCCTGCGGCGCCGATGCGGGCGGCCTTGCCACCGGCGGCTACGCCAGCGGCCTGGCGGCGGCGCTGGTGTTCGGGAGGATCGCCGCACGGGCAGCGCTGGGAGTGTCCCCCTGACCGGGGTCGGTGGCGGCGCCCACGCGTTCGGGAGCGGGCGGCCCTTCACGGTGGGGCTCGAGGAGGAGCTCCTTCTCGTCGACCCCGAGCAGCTCCGCCTCGCTCACGTGGCCGATCGCGTGCTGCCCGGCGTGGACCTCCCGCCGGGTCGCGCCGACCACGAGGCCTTCCTCGCCGAGATCGAGCTGCGCTCCGCGCCCTGCCCGGCGACCGGCGAGGCGGTCACGCAGCTGAGCGAGGGGAGGGCGGCGGCCCGGGCGGCGGGCGCCACCCTGATGGCTGCCGGCATCCACCCGGATGCCGACTACGGCGACGTGCGGCTGGTGCGCTCGCCCCGCTACGAGCGCGTCGAGGAGCAGATGCGCGGTCTGATCAGGCGCACGCCCGAGTGCGCGCTTCACGTGCACGTTGGCGTACCCGATCCGGCCACGGCTGTGGCCGCGATGAACGGGCTGCGCGAGGCGCTGCCCCTCCTGCACGGCCTCGCGGCCAACTCGCCGTTCTGGTTCGGGATCGACTCCGGGATGGCCAGCTCCCGGGCCGCGGTGATCCGCGCCTACCCCGGCCGGGGCGTGCCGCCCTTTCTCCGCTCGTGGGACGACTACCTGGAGGCCCTCGACGCGGTTCGCGCCGGCGGAGGTCCGACGAAGTCGACGATGGTCTGGTGGGACGCCCGGCCGCAGCCCCGGCTGGGCACGGTCGAGCTGCGGGAGATCGACGTCCAGTGCAGCCTCGACTCGGCCGCCGCGATCGTGGGGCTGGCGCGCGCTCTGGTGGAGCGCGCAGCGGAGGCGCCGGTACAGCGGCCCACCCCGGAGCAGGCGCTGCACTGGTCGAGCTTTCGCGCCGCGCGCGACGGCCTGGAGGCGGAGATCATCCATCGCGGGCGCCTGCGCGCGCTGCGCCAGGTGGTCGACGAGGTCGTTGAGGAGTTGAACGGCGACGATCCCGCCCTCGAGGGCCTGGGGCGGATTCTCAGCGAGGGCACCGGCGCGGACCGGCAGCGCGCCGCGTATGAGCGCGGCGGCATGCCGGCCCTGCTCCGTCACCTGGTGGACGAGACGGCGCGGCCGTACGGCTGAGCGGCTCGACAACGACTGCGGGGTAAGGGGGTGCACCTCGAGAACCTCCCGAGTAAGGGCGGCGCGGCCTCGAACGGGAGGTTTGCCTCGCTGACAAAGGAAAACCTCCCGCGATCCCATGTCGAGGCGCTCCGAGGGAGGTTTTCCAGGCCCGGCCGTCACCCTTACCCAGCCGCCGTTCGCCGGCAGAACCGAGGGGCCGCTTGCAGGCAAGGCCAACCGCGCGCAGCCGGCCGAGCCGGCTGCTTGCCGCTACGCGGCTTCGCGCAGGGCGGCGACCGTGTCGTCGCCCGCGAGCCGCTGCAGGGCGCGGTCCTCGAGCTGACGCACGCGCTCGCTCGAGAGGCCGAGCCGCCGGCCGGTCTCACGCAGGGCCTGGGGCTCCTCGCGATCGAGGCCGAACCGCAGCGTGATGACGTTGCGCTCCACCTCGGGCAGCGAGCCCACCACCTCGCGCAGCCGCGCGCCGTCGAGGTCGGTGGCAACCTCCTCTTCGATCGACTGCTCGTCGCCCGAGATCAGGTCGCCGAGGGCGGTATCGCCGTCCTCGCCGATGCCCTGGTCGAGGCTCGTCGGGCCCCGGTCGGCGCGGCGGATGTCGGCCACCTCGTCGAGCGGCAGCTCCACGAAGGCCGCGATCTCCTCCTCGCTCGGCGAGCGCCCGAGCTCGACCGCCAGCTTGCGCTCGGCATCCTGGATCTTGCGCGCGCGGGCCACGATGTGCACCGGCAGGCGCACCGTGCGGCCCGAGTTCGCAAGCCCGCGGCCGATGGCCTGGCGGATCCACAGCGTGCCGTAGGTGGAGAACTTGAACCCCTTGCGCCAGTCGAACTTCTCCACCGCCCGGATCAGGCCGAGGATGCCCTCCTGGATGAGGTCACCCAGGGGCAGTCCCTGACCCTGGTACTTGCGCGCGACCGAGATGACCAGGCGCAGGTTCGAGTTGATCATGCGCTCCTTCGCCGCCAGATCGCCGCGCTCGATGCGCTTGGCGAGCTCGACCTCCTCGGCGGCGGTGAGCAGAGGGTGCCGGCGCGCCTCGTTGAAGAAGAGCTGGAGGGAGTCCTCGAGCTCGGGCGAGCTGGCGGTACGGGTTTCCGGCGTGTGTGCCGGGCGAATCAGTGTGTCCTGGGCCGTAATATCTCCTTCTGTCCTAACAGTTCGACGTCTCTCGTAGTATAGCACTATCGGGCTTTGCCGGTTACGCCGTAAGCGCGCCGAATTCGCCCCCAAGGGGCGTCTGTCAAACGCGTTTCGCTTACATTTCGTAAGGAAAGATTGTACAACGGTCGCTCGCTCGGCGCGTTCCGGCCGGCGGGGGCCTGGCCGGAGATTCGACGGCTCTGGAGGGAGTACGGCCGGGACGCCGCCTGCGGTTACCCTTCGGTGCGACCGCCCAGTCGACGTCTCCGGCCAAGGAGGCCAGGCCATGCAGGTGTCCGCCCCCGGGCCCGACCAGCTGCGCCGGCTCGCAGAGCTGCGGCTCGACCGGCCGCTGGTGATCAGCCTCTACCTGGATCTCGATCCCAGCCGGTTTGCCACCCCGCCGGCCAGGGCGACCGCCGCGCGGTCTCTGCTCGACGACGCCGAGCGCAGGCTCCGGGAGCAGGACGAGCTCTCGCACGCCGACCGCGCCGGGCTCCAGGCTGCGCTCGAGCGGGCCCAGACGTTTCTGCTGCGCGAACTCCCCACGGAAGGGGTTCATGCCGTGGCCGTGTTCTCCAGCGGGGCGGCCGACCTGTTCGAGACGGTGCGGTTGCCGCGCTCGGTGCCTAACCGGGTGGCGATCGGGCGCTCACCGCTCATCGGTCCGCTGGCTCGGCTGGCGCGACGGGAACGCTGGTGTGTCGCGTTGGTAAGCCGCCGTGATGCGCGCATCTTCCGGGGCTCGCCCGACGGCCTGCGCGAGATCGAGCAGATCCACGACACGGTCTTCGGCCAGCACGACAAGGGGGGCTGGTCGCAGGCCAACTTCCAGCGGGGGATCGAGAAGGAGAAGGACGATCACCTCAAGCACACCGCCGATGCGCTGATGCGGCATTTCAAGCGCCGGCCCTTCCAGCGCCTGATCACCGGCGGTCCCCGTGAGGTCACGGCGGACTTCGAGTCGAAGCTCCACGGCTACCTGCGGGAGCGGCTGGCGGGCCGGATCGAGGTCGGGGTCGAACGAGCGACCGCAGCCCAGCTGCTCACCGCCGCGCAGCCGCTGCTTGACGAGCTCGAGCGCGCCCGGGAGGCGGCGGCTCTGGAACGCCTCGGCGAGCGAGGGGCGAACGGGCTCGAGCCCGTCCTGGAGGCCCTGAACGAGCGCCGGGTGGAGACGCTGCTGCTCGACGTCGATTTCTCCGGCCCCGGGGTCCAATGTCCCGAGTGCGGCTGGCTTGGGCCCGCCGGCGAAACCAGCTGTCCGGCCGACGGCACCGAGCTTCTGCAGCTCACCGACATCACCGACGCCGCGATCGAGCTGGCGCTGCAGCAGGCCGCGGAGGTGCTGGGCGTCCAGCACGCCGAGAATGCCCTGGCCGCTCAGGGTGGCGTGGCCGCCCTGTTGCGATTCTGAGGCGCGGTTCCGGGAATGCACCAGGGAACGCACACGACGTCAGGAGCCCCTCGATGTTCAAGTTCATCCTCGGAGCCGTCGCCGGCTACGCCGCCGCCTGGTTTCTCGATCCCGACCGGGGAGCAACCCGGCGCGACCAAGCGCTGAGCCGCGTAAAGGGACAGAAGGACGCCGCCGTGGCCCAGGCAGGCCGCGCCGCCAACCAGGTGAAGGGCGCCGCCGTGAAGGCGAGCCCGGTCGGGGGCCGCGAGGATGCGGAGGAGCGGCTGAACGATCCCGCTCTGCAGGCGAAGATCGAGAGCGAGGCCTTCCGCGGCGCCGGCGTCTCCACCGCCGGCGTCTCGGTCAACGTCGAGGACGGCGTGGCCTACCTGCGCGGCGAGCTGTCCGACGTTGAGGCCGCCGACCGCCTGGTGGAGGCCGCGCGCCAGGTGGAGGGTGTGCGCGACGTGCAGAGCCTGCTGCACGGGCCGGGCGAGCCTGCCCCGGCCAAGGACGAGCAGGGCGCGAGCGCCTCGTAGCGCGTCAGACAGTCGCCGCGGCGTCCGTGCGCTCGAACGCCGCCCGCAGGGCGTCGCGCAGCGCGCGCTGGTGCTCGATCGGCAGCGCGGCGATCTCGGGCGGCGGCTGGGACATCTGGCGGGTGGCCGACTCCCGCACCCGGACGCCCTCGTCGGTGAGCGCCAGCAGCTTCACGCGACGGTCGTAGGGGGCCGGCCGCCGCTCGATCAGGTCTCGGGCCTCAAGCCGGTCGACGATGCCGGTGACGTTGGAGGCGTCGCAGAAGAGCAGGCCGGCGAGCGAGCTCATAGGCACCTCAGTGTCGGGTTCGATCAGGCGCAGCGCATGGAGCTGCATCGGGGCCAACCCCAGCTCCTGGGCCAGGGCCATGAGGCGAGGCTTGTTGGCCTGCATGATGCGCCACAGGAGGCCCCAGGCCTCCTGCGCCGGATTGTCATTAGGCGCCATGATCGAGGTTCACTATAGTCGAAGGTCATGATAGTTATAAACCTCAACTGATTCTTGCTACGGTGACGGCATGACCGAACCCGCCATCCAGGCCAGCGAGCTGGTCCGCGACTTCAAGAAGGGCCCGCGGGCCGTGGACGGGATTGACCTGCGCGTCGAGAGCGGCGAGGTGTACGGGTTCCTGGGCCCGAACGGCGCGGGCAAGTCGACCACCGTGCACATGCTCACCACCCTGCTCCCGCCCAGCGCCGGCAGCGCGCGAGTGGGAGGCCACGACGTGGTGCACGAGGGCGCGGAGGTGCGGTCCCTGATCGGCGCCGCGTTGCAGGAGGCTGCGCTCGACCCCTTCCTCACCGGCCGGGAGCACATGAAGCTGCAGACCGCCCTCCAGGGCATCCGTGGCCGCGAGGGCAAGGAGCGGGGCACCACGCTGCTCGAGCGGGTGGGTCTCACCGAGGCCGCGGACCGCCGGGTGGGCGGCTACTCCGGAGGCATGAAGCGTCGCCTCGACCTGGCCCTGGCCCTCGTCCACCGGCCCCGCATCCTGTTCCTCGACGAGCCCACCACCGGGCTCGACCCGCAGAGCCGCAGCGCGCTCTGGGACGAGGTCCGGCGCCTGGCCGCCGACCGCGGCGTGACCGTCTTTCTCACCACCCAGTACCTGGAGGAGGCCGACGTGCTGGCCGACCGCGTGGGGATCATCGACCACGGCCGGATCGTCGCCGAGGGCACGCCGGAGGCGCTGAAGGACGAGATCGGGCGCCCGAGCGTCGAGGTCGTGCCGGCCGAGGACGCCGACCTGCCGCGGGCGAAGGACGTGCTGAGGCGCTTCGGCGAGGCGGTCTCCTCCTCGTCCAAGGCCGCGGCCGTGCGCCTGTCGGGCGGCGACGCCCAGCTGGCCGAGGTCGTGCGCGCGCTGGACGCCGAGGACGTGGCGGTGCAGCACCTCCAGCTCCACGCGCCCACCCTCGACGACGTCTTCCTGGCCAAGACCGGCCGCTCGCTCGAGGGCGCCGGGGACGCGGACGAGGAGGAGAAGCAGCCCGAGGAAGCGCTGGTCGCGTGAGGCGCTCCACCCTGCCGCTGCAGGTGGGCATGCTGGCCCGCCGCTCGATAATCCGCACCCTGCGCCAGCCGGCGATGGTGGTGCCCAGCATCCTCTTTCCCCTGATGTTCCTGGCCATCAACAGCAGTGGCCTGGACTCGGCCACCGAGCTGCCCGGCTTCCCGACCGACTCCTACTTCCAGTTCGCGCTGGCCATCGCCTTTATCCAGGGGGCGCTGTTCTCGGCCAACAGCGCGGGCACGAACGTCTCCAACGACGTCGAGACCGGCTTCCTCAACCGCCTCTCGCTCACCCCCCTTCGGCGCGTGGCGCTGCTGATGGGCCAGCTCGCCGGCATCCTCGCCCTCGGCCTGATTCAGGCGCTCACCTTCTTGCTGGTCGGCCTCCTGTTCGGCGACGGGATCGCGGCCGGCGTGGGCGGCGCGGTGGTGATCGTGGCCCTGTCGCTCTTGATCTCGCTCGGCTTCGGCTGCATCGGCGCCTTCGTCGCACTGCGCACCGGGTCCGGCGAGGCGGTGCAGGGCGTGTTCCCGCTGTTCTTCGCCGCCCTGTTCCTGTCCTCGATGTCCCTGCCGCGCGACCTGATCGAGACCGACTGGTTCCGCACAGTCGCCGACTGGAACCCGGTCTCCTACATGCTCGAGGCCATTCGCTCGCTGGTGATCACCGGATGGGACAGCGAGGCCCTCCTGCTCGGGTTCGCCTGCGCCGGCGGCCTCGCCCTCGTGGCGCTGCTGGCCACCTCGTCGGCCCTGCGGACCCGGATGGTGCGGGCGTGAGACGCGGAGGATTCGTCTCGGTTGCGCTGGCCGTGGGCTGGCGCCAGGCCCACAACTACTTCACCAACCCGGCGATGATCATTCCCGGGCTGCTGTTTCCGATGTTCTTCTTCGTGGCCTTCGCCGGCGGTCTGTCGCGCGTCGACTCGATCCCCGGCTTCGACTACGGCGCGGGCTACACGACGTTCGTCTACGGCTTCGTGTTGCTCCAGGCCTCGGCCTTCGGCGGCGTCTTCAGCGGCTTCAGCATCGCCAGGGACTTCGAGTCGGGCTTCGCCCGGCGGATGCTGCTGGCCGCCCCCAGGCGCGGCGGCATCATCGGCGGGTACTGGCTGGGGGCGCTGGTGCGCGCGACGTTCACCGTGACGGTGGTGACCGCGGTGGCGTTGCTCGCGGGCCTGGAGATAACCGGCGGCGGAGTGGACCTCCTCGGCCTCTACACCCTGGCGCTGCTGGTGAACGCCGCGGCCATCCTGTTCGCGAGCGGCGTGGCGATGCGGCTGCGAACGATGCAGGCCGGACCGCTGATCCAGGTGCCGATCTTCCTCCTCATGTTCATGGCGCCGGTGTGGGTGCCGTACGACCTGCTGGCCGGGTGGGTCCAAGCGGCCGCCTCCGTGAACCCGCTTACGCTGGTGCTGGAGGCCGGCCGCGGCCTGCTCGCCGGATCGCCCGAGAAGGTACTGCCCGCGTTTGCGGTGACCCTTGGGCTCGTGGCGGTCACGGCTATATGGGCTCGCCAAGGGCTGCGCAGCGCCGAGCGCGCGGCGTAGGTTCCGAGCGGGGGGGGCGAATCCCGGCCGGGCTTGGCTGGGTAGGGGTGTGGGCCAGCGATCGGGTGCACAACCTCAACCAAGCATCCCGCCCGAGCTTCCGGGCGAGGTTTGGCCGACAGACTGGGCGAAACCCCTCGCACTCTGGAGCGACGACGCTCTGCGCGAGGTTCTGCACGCCGGGCTGCGGGGCGATCCGGCCATGGCCGGACTCGCTAAGCGCCAGCGGGGCAACGTCACCCGTTCTCAGCTGCTGCGCGTCGGCCTGACCAGAAGCGCTATCGGAGTCCGGATACGCCGTGGCACGTTGGACCGCCGGCACCGCGGCGTCTACGGCTTCGGTGCCGAGGTGCCCTTCTCACGCGAAATGGCCGCGGTGCTCGCAGCCGGCCGTCGGACCGTGGTGAGCCAGGGCTCGGCCGGGTACCTCTGGGCGCTGGTGCCGGAACCCAACGACGCGGTGCACCTCACCGGGCCCTCACGGGCCCAACGTCCGGGCCTCCGCTTTCACCGCCTGCCCCTCGAGCCTGGCGAGGTCGCCCGCTGTCGCGGCATCCCCGTCACGACCGTGCTCCGGACGATCCTCGACCTCTCCGCTGATTTGCGACTCGACGAGCTCGAGCGTGTGGTGGCCGAGGCCGAGCGCCGGCGGCTCATCACGCTACGGCAGCTGGAGCGCGGTCTGCAGCAGCGGTCGCGCTGCCACGGCGCGCCGGTCTTGCGGGCCGTCCTGGCAAGCGCGAGCGGTCCGGCCTTCACCCGGTCGGAGGCTGAGCGGCGACTGCTCGCCCTCGTACGCGCAGCCGGCCTGCCGGCGCCGGAGCACAACGTGGCCATGGCCGGCAACGAGCGCGACCTGGTGTGGTTCGAGCAGCGGCTGGTGGTGGAGACCGACGGCTGGGAGTACCACGGCGACCGCACTGCCTTCGAGGCCGACCGCGCCCGCGACGCCGCGCTGCTCGCCCAGGGCGTCCGCACCATGCGCGTGACCTGGCGCGAGCTCAGCGAGCATCCGCACCGAGTCGTCGCTCGCATCGCCCAGGCCCTGCTCCGCTAGGTACGCTGCGGCCATGGCGCGCGAGGCTCACGAGGTGGAGAAGGGCGAGGGCTACGCCGTCGCCAACGTCGACGGACTCGGCGAGGGTCCGGGGTTCCGCAAGGTTCGCCGCGACCTCGACGTCACCGCCTTCGGCGTGAACGCCCTCGTGCTGCCCGGGGGGTACGAGACCGGCAGCCATTACCACGAGGAGCAGGAGGAGCTGTACTTCGTGCACAGCGGCCAGGTCCAGATCACCCTGGGCGACGACAGCACGCACGTGCTCGGCCCGGGCGGGCTCGCCCGCGTGGACGCCGCAACGGTGCGCCGGATGAAGAACGTGGGGGACGATCCGGCCGTGCTGCTCGTGATGGGCGGCAAGGACGGCTACGTGGGCCGCGACGGCAAGCTCCCGGAGGGCGAGACCAGCCGCTTCGGCGCCGGCGGTCCCCCCGGCGCCTGAGCCGCCGTGCGGCCGGTGCGGATCGGCTGCTCGGGCTGGAACTACGACGACTGGCGCGGCCGCCTCTATCCCGAGGGCCTGGGCAAGCCCCGCTGGCTGGGGCGGTACGCCGAGGTCTTCGACACGGTCGAGGTCAACTCCACCTTCTACCGGCTGGCCTCCCGCAACGCCGTGCAGGGCTGGGTCGACCAGACCCCTGACGGGTTTCTCTTCGCCGCCAAGGCCAGCCGCTACCTCACCCACGTCAGGCGCCTGAAGGACATCGACCTGGGCGTGAGGCGCTACTACGAGCGCATCGAGCCGCTTCAGGTGGCGGGCAAGCTCGGGCCGGTGGTCTGGCAGCTGCCCGCCACCTTCAAGCGCGATGACGAGCTGCTGGCCGCCGTCCTGGCCGCCCTGCCCGAAGGCCGCCACTGCTTCGAGTTCCGTCACGAGAGCTGGTTCACGGCGCCCGTCTACCGGCTGCTCGGCGAGCACGGCGCGGCCCTCGTGATCGGCGACCACCCGCGCTGGCCCTTTCAGGCGCGCGAGCTGACCACGACCTGGACCCTGGTGCGACTTCACCATGGCCGGCGCGGCCGGCGGGGAAACTACTCCGAGCGCGAGATCGAGGAGTGGGCCCGCCGCATCGGGCAGTGGCGCCGGCGGACCGAGGTGTTCGTCTACTTCAACAACGACTGGGAGGGCTTCGCCCCCAACAACGCCCGCTCGCTGCAGCGGCGCCTCGGCGTCTAGGCTGCCGCTTCCTCCAGGCTGGACAGCGCTCGCCGCAGCAGCCGCGACACGTGCATCTGCGAGTAGCCGATCCGTTCGCCGATCTCCCGCTGCGTCAGGTCCTGAAGAAAGCGGAGCGCCAGCACCCTCTGCTCGAGCTCGGGAAGGGCTTGCCAGGTGCTGGCGATGGCGTCGCGGCTCTCGACGAGGTCGTAATGGTTGTCCTCGCCGCCCAGCAGGTCCACCACGGAGGCCGACTCGTCGTCGTCCCGCGCGGCCGGCGCATCGAGCGAGGCCGCCTCGTAGCTTGCGGCAGCCTCGCTGGCCTCGAGGACGGCTTCGGTCGAGCAGCCGAGCGCCCAGGCCACCTCCCGCACGTTGGGCGAGCGCCCCAGCTTCTTGGAGAGGTTCTCGGTCTCGCGACTCACCGCCAGCGCCCGCTCCTGAAGGTCACGCGGGACGTGCATCGCCCAGCCCTTGTCGCGGAAGTGGCGCTTGAGCTCGCCCAGGATGGTGGGGGCCGCGTAGCTTGTGAAGCGGGTTCCCCGCCCGGGCTCGAACCGGTCGATGGCCTTGATCAGGCCGAGAGACGCCACCTGGAACAGATCGTCGAACGGCTCGTCGGTGTAGGAGTAGCGCAGGGCCAGGTCACGAGCCAGGGGAAGAAAGCGCTCCACCAGCTCTTCACGGGCCGCGAGATCGCCGTGGCGGTGGTAGCGGACCAAGAGCTCGCGCTCGGCCTGGTCGCGCTCGGCGCGGTCGCGCTCGTTGAGCGGGCCGCGCCCGCGAGGGGATGGTCGGGTGAGAGGTGCAGCTGCAGCAACGGCCATACGGGTGGACCTCCGTCGTGTGATGACGAGAGAGGTCCGGCGTGAGACCGCTTCAGGCGATCGCGCTGCGTCCCCCACTTGCGTTAGGCACCGAAACGACCGCGCACGACCGTTTCGGCTTCCCACCGGGAGCTTAGCTCACGAATCCGTCCTTGGCGGGGTCAGTTCTGATGATTGGGCGCGTCACCGCTCAGCCACGTCGCCTTGACATGTGACCTTTTAGTCACATATAGTTCGGAGGTGATGGACGCGGTGTTCAAGGCCCTGGCCGATCCCACCCGCCGAAGCCTGCTCGACGAGCTGTTCGAGCGTGACGGGCAGACACTCGGCGAGCTCGAGCGGCGTCTCCCGATGACGCGCTACGGCGTTATGAAGCACCTGAAGGTGCTGGAGGGGGCCGGGCTCGTGACCACGAAGCGGCGCGGCCGGGAGAAGCTGCATTTCCTGAACCCCGTCCCGATCAGGCTCGTCCACGACCGGTGGGTGAGCAAATACGCCGAGCCCTGGGCGGCGACGCTCACGGGGCTCAAGCACACTCTCGAGGAGGAAGACCATGGAGAAGGTGTTCGAGATCTACATCAAGACGACGCCTGAACGTCTCTGGGAGGCCATCACCGACCCGGCGAAGCGGGCGATCTACAGCTTCGGGGTGGAGACCCGGTCGGACTGGACCCCCCGGTCGAGCTACCGGTCGGGCGTGCCCGACGTGATCGACATCGCCGCCGGCGAGAACTTGGAGGTCGATCCGCCGCGCCGCCTGGTGCAGAGCTTCACCGCCCTGTGGAGCGACGAGGTGCAGCGCGAGGGCGCCTCGCGCGTGACCTGGGAGATCGAGCCTGTGGGGGACTCGTGCCGGCTCACCGTCACCCACGACGAGCTGCGGGACGGCGCGAACGAGGAGCTCTACGGCGGCTGGCCGATGATCCTGTCCGGGCTGAAGACGCTGCTGGAGACGGGCGAGCGGCTCACCACGCCCGGCTCGCTCCGCTACTCGGGGGCGGGGCAGGCCTCCGCCTGAGCCGCGGTCACTGGACGCGCGCGCAGCGCCGGCAGCACCCGCTCGCCGTAGGTGCGCGGCGCGCCGTCCGGGTCCGCTCCCGAGCCGGCGTCGGGCGGGTAACCCGCCGCCTGGCGCCAAGGTCGGGTTTGGGCGCTGTCGTCACGGACAGAAAAACCCCATGCCCGCCAAGAAGGAAGACATCCCGAGCACCCTCGAGCGCTCCCCCAAGAAGGTGCAGGACACCTACGAGAAGACGCTCGACAGCGCCCACGAGCAGTACGACAGCGAGCAGCGCGCCCACCGGACGGCCTGGTCGGCGGTCAAGCACGTGGCCGAGAAGACGGGCGATCACTGGGAGCTGAAGGACGAGATGGGGCCCTCCGACGAGCAGGGCACGCTCAGCGGGCGCGCCGCCCGGGAGGGCCGCGGCGAGAGCGCGGGCGGGGTCGACGCCTTCAAGTCCAAGTCCGAGCTGTACGAGGACGCCAAGCGGGCGGACATCCAGGGGCGCTCGAACATGTCCAAGGACGAGCTGGTCGACGCGCTGGGAAAACACAACGACCGCGAGTCGGCGCGGGCGCGCTCGTAACCCGCGTGTAAGAAACTACGGGGATCGCCGCCGCCTCCCCCGAAGACGACCTGTACGCCCTTCCGCTGGACGAGTTCACCCCGGCGCGCAACGAGCTCGAGAAGCGGCTTCGCCGCGAGGGCGAACGCGACCGGGCCAAGACGGTCAAGGCGCTCAAGAAGCCCTCGGTCGCCGCGTGGGCGCTGAACCAGCTCGCGCGGCGCCAGAGCAAGGCGGTCAAGCGGCTCTCGGCCGCGGGCAAGCGGCTACGGGCGGCGCAGGAGGACCTGGTGAAGGGCGGCGACCGGCAGGAGATGGCCGAGGCGACGGCTGAGGAGCGAGCCCTCGTGACCGAGCTTGCCGGCGCGGCGGCAGCGATCGCCGGCAAGGCGGGCCTGGCCACCGGCTCGTCCCTGGACGAGAAGCTGCGCGCGACCCTTCATGCCGCGGCCACCGACGAGGAGACCGCCGCCGAGCTCGTCGCGGGGCGGCTGGTGCGCGAGCGCGAGGCCGTGGGCCTGTTCGGCCTGGTGGAGGCGCCCGCCCCCGCCAAGCGGGCCGAGCCGAAGCGGCCGAAGCAGACCAAGCAGGCCGAGGACGGCGATCGGACCGCAGCCGAGCGCGCCGCCGCCGAGGAGGCGAAGCGCCGGGCGCGCGAGCTCGAACGCGACCTGAGAGCGGCCGCGGCCGAGGAGAAGCAGGCGCGGCGCCACCTGCAGAGAGCGGAGCGGAGCGCCGCCTCGGCTCGCGAGCGCGCCGAGGCCGCCGCGGAGCGCCTCGAGGCCGCCGAGGAGGAGCGAGACGAGGCCTCGACGGCGCTCGAGGAAGCGGCGGCCGAGGTGAGCCGGCTGGAGGAGGAGCTGAGCCGGGTCCGCGGCTGACCGCCGCGGCCGCTGCGCCTGTGCGCGCTTCGCCTCAGTACCGCCGGCGCAGAAGGCGGCGGGCCGGCGGGCGCCGGAAGTTCGCCTGCCCCAGCGCGGCGTTGACGCCCACCAGGGCCAGCTCGGCCAGCGCGTTGGCGGTCCCCAGTGCCTTGACGCGGCGCTTCAGGCGCGCCGCCTGGTCCGGCGTCTCGGGCGCCGGGGTGTCACCGTCCTCGAGCGGCACGGCGCCGTTCGCCGCGCTGCGCGAGAAGCGCACCCCCTCGATCGCTGTCGCGAGGCCGGTGACCACGACCGCCCCCACCGCCGCGTCCTTGGCCACGGCCAGGTGGCGCTCGCGGGGCGACAGCATCGACGGGCGGGCCTCGTCGAGGCGTGCGCCGGCCCAGCCGGCGACGATCGCGGTCAGCGAGAGCGCGTTCACCCACGCGTAGCGGCGCCAGGCGTGGTTGAGCACCTTGCCACGCTCGGCCTGGTCGCTCACCTCGGCCAGGGAGGGGTGCATGGCCAGGCGGCCGTAGAGGTTGCCGCCCAGGAGCGCGGCGAGCCCGGCGTCGTGGGCGGCGCGCCCGAGGCTGCTGACGGTGTCCGAGGAAACGCCGATTCGCATTTCTACTCCCCGTCGTCGTCCATCTTCTTGGTGTCGCGCGGCTCCATGAACGGCTCCTTGTCCTCGGGCCGCATTCCGCGTTCGATCGCGCGCCCGCGCTCCAGCTCGGCGTTGAACTCGGCCCCCAGCAGCACCATGATGTTGGAGATCCACAGCCAGAGCAGGAAGATGATCACGCCGCCCAGTGCGCCGTAGGTCTTGTTGTAGGAGCCGAAGTTCGCGACATAGAAGGCGAAT
This sequence comes from uncultured Thermoleophilaceae bacterium, assembly GCA_963850205.1. GTDB lineage: Bacteria > Actinomycetota > Thermoleophilia > Solirubrobacterales > Thermoleophilaceae > JACVRW01. Next base: position 141,232 of record CAWKKJ010000001.1, read on the forward strand.
ACGAGCGAGCCGAGGATCCATCCGATCACCGCCAGCAGGCCGCCGGGACTGATCCAGCGGAAGCCCGATTGCTTGACGTTCGGCGCCGCCCAGTAGAGCAGGGCGAACAGGAAGCTCATGATCAGCAGCAGTACCGGCCATTTCGCGTATCCCCACACGTCCACGGCGGTGCTGCCCACGCCCACCACGTCGCCCACCTTCTCCGCCAGCCCGCCGGTGAGCACCACCCCGATCGCGCTGATCCCCAGCAGCACGAGCAGGGCCAGCGTGAGCCCGATCCGCACGGGCAGCGTCTTGGTGATCGGCCGCCCCTCCTCCATGTCGTAGATCGAGTTGGAGGCCCGCATGAAGGCGGCCACGTATCCCGATGCCGACCACAGGGCGGCAGCGAGCCCGATGAAGAAGAGAACGCCCGCGGACCCCTGCGACCGCTGCAGGTTGCGAATGGCGTCGGTGAAGATGTCCTGGGCCGGCCCGGGAGCGAGCGTGGACACGTTGTCGATCAGCGGCTGGGTAGCGGACTGGCCCACCAGGCCGAGCACCGAGACGAGTACCAGTAGCGCCGGGAAGATCGACAGGATGGCGTAGTAGGTGAGCGCCGCCGCCCAGTCGGTGAGGTTGTCGTCCTGGAACTCGCTGACCGTGCGCTTGAGCACGCCCCACCAGGAGCCCTTGTCCAGGTCGGTGGGGGCGTCGGGCGCCCGCTCCCCGGTGGCGCTCACCGCCGGCGGCGCCTCCTGACGACCCACAGCACCAGCACGCCGATGGCCACAGCCGCGCCGGCTGCGAAGGGCGCCGGGCGCTCCGCGACGTCACGCCGGACGACCTCCTGGCGCTCGCGCAGCTGGACCTTGCCCTCCTCCACCTTGTCCCGAACCTGGCTCTTGACGTCCGCCTTCTGGGACAGCGCCTCAACGGTCTCCCCCAGATCGCTGCGGGTCTTCTCGATGTCTCGCCGCAGCGTGTCGGGATCGCTGGGCGGCGTGGAGGCCTCGGTCTGCTGTGACAGATCACCCTCGCTCATTGCGGGCCCTCGCTTTCACCTCGTCGATGTCCGCCTGCACGCTCTCGATGGCCTGTTCGGGTTTGGCCGGCGTCGCCTGCTTGACCTGGCTCCGGCCGACCAGCGCCAGTATCCCGCCGATGGCCAGCAGGACCACGCCCACGATCGCGGCGGCGAGCCACGGCTCGAGCGCGGTGGCCACCAGCATGATCACCGCCGCGATCAGCGCACCCACTCCGTAGAGCGCGACGAGCCCGGCGCCGCCGAACATCCCCGCGCCACGGCCCGCCCGCTTCCCTTTCTCCTGCAGCTCAGCCTGGGCGAGACGCATCTCCTGGCGGATGAGCGTCGACGCCTGTTGCGAGAGTTGCTGGACCAACTCGCCTACCGAGCGATCGTCGCCGGTGGGCCGGTCACGCGTCGTGCTTTCCATGCGCTCAGAGTTACCCGTCAAAGGCCCCGGTACTCCGACGAGCGAAGCAGTTGGACGCCAAGCGGGCCTCGGTCAACCGGTCCGCCGGGAGCTCTCGTCGCGCACCTGCCTGGACTGGCGCCGCTCGGCCCACAGCGCCGATGAATCGCTGACCTCCACCCGGGCCCGCTCGACCCCCTCCGACGCCTCGGACGTGCGGACCGCGCCCTGCCCGTCTGCCAGCGCTTCCGCGCTGTCGCCGCGGCCGGTGGCGCGCTCCATCGCAGCCTCGAAACTCGGATCGCCGCGTTTCGCGGCGGCGTAGGCGAGCCGCGCCATCGCCGCCTCCCGCACGTACTGTGCGACGCTCACGCCGAGGCGGTCGCACTCCTCGGCGAGCGCTTCCCAGAGATCGCTGCCGAACCGAACCGTGGTCTGGTGCATCTTGCGTGAGGGCATGCGATATCGCAAACGATATCGGTATGATGGACGTCGATAGCCGATCCGGGCTCTCGGGCTCTTGCAGACGACCTCCTCACCTGCTCCTCCAGTCCACGCCGACGGGCTCGGCGAACTGACACGTTCGCTCGTGAAACTGCTACGCGAAGGCGCCGGGCGTGGGCCAACGGTCGCCCATTGCCACTGGGCCGGCCCCGACACGGTGCTTGCGCTATTGGGCGACGCGACTACCCGGGTGGAGCAGACGCTGATAAACCACGGCGAGCAGGAGGTCGCGCTGAGGTATCGCGCCGCCCTGCAGGAGGCTCTCGAGGGGGACATGAAGGCCGAGGTGGAGCGCATCACGGGGCGGACTGTGACCGCTGTGCTGAGCACTGCCCGCTTCGAGCCCGACCTGATGGCCGAGATCTTCCTCCTCGAGCCGGCGGAACCCGGCGCTGCGGAGGCAGGACCCAGGGGCGCCGGCAGTTTCGACGGCGCCGGCGAGCGGTACCCCGCCTAACGCGGCCCTTCGACCCGTCTCAGGATCTCGCTGTCGACCTGCTCCTCGGGCAGATCCACGCCCGGCGGGAGCTCCAGGTGCACGTCCTCCAGCCGGTCCACCATGAGCGTGGCCCGCTCCACATCGACATCGAGCACGTGCCCTCCGGCGGCGCGGTCGGCCGTGGCCACGTGGAGATGGTGTCCCGGGACGTTCAAGGCCCCGGCGACGCTCGGGAAGACGAAACCCACCAGCGAGCCCTCGATGCCCGTCAGGTCGAATTCGTGTTGCCGCTCGGCCACCTCGGCCAGTGGGCGGTAGGGAGGTCGCTGCCGGCCGACCGAACGGGCGTGCACCTGGCTGAAGCGGCCGTCGAGCCGGACGGCGACGCAGCCCGAGGCCGGCAGGTGGTCTTGGAGCAGCTCGATCAGCCCCGGGAGCGCGAGCGGCGAGCCGATCGGCACCGTCTCGTCGGCCGCGAACCGCGTGACGGCTGCGAACGGTGTGAGCAGATCGTCGCCGGCCCGGTGCAGGGCGCCCGCTTCGTCCGCGCGCCAGAACTCGCCGTCGAGAGCCACGAGCTCTCCGTCGAGCGAGTTGAACGTTCCGAGGCCGAGGTCCCCGTGACGGCGAAGCTCGCCGATCGACACGTCTCCCTCGAATCGCCCGTCGAGCAGCGCGGTGATCGTCGACGTCTGAAACGCAGCGTGAGGCGGCTCCGCACCTCCGCCCCGGGCCACCCGGTGAACGTGCAGGGCATGGGCGAGCGCCGGGTCGAGCACGTCGTCAGCGGATCGCCTTCAGCCGGCGGCGCGGGTCCGACAGCCCCCGGGCATGGGACTGGATCTCGGCCCAGGGGTCGCCCTTCTTGTCCAGGCGGCGCAGCACGGTCTTGACGGTCCAACTGTCGGGGCGCAGCTTCGAGTCCGAGAGCTCGTCCCAGTCCAGCGGGGTGGCCACCGGCGCTCCGGGACGAGGCCGGACCGCGTAGGGCGGCACTGCGGTCTGGGCGTAGCCGTTGCGGAACACGTCGATCAGGATGCGCCCCTCGCGCTTGGCTTTGCGGAACTCGGTGGTCAGGTCCTCGGGATGGCCGGCGGCCAGCACGGCGGCGGCCTCGCGCGCGAAGGCCTTCACCTCGTCGAAGTCGGCGCGGCGCCGCAGCGGCGTCCACACGTGTATGCCCTTCGAGCCGGTCACCTGGGCGAACGGGTCGAGGCCGATCTCCCGCAGCAGGTCGCCGGTCCAGCGCGCCGCCCGCCGAACGGCGGTGAAGTCCGCGCCCGGCGGGTCGAGGTCGAACACCAGCCGGTCGGGCTGGTCGGGCCGGTCGGCGCGGGAGAGCCACACGTGAGGGGTGATCGTGTTCTGGCCCACGAGGTACCTGAGGGTGCGCGGGTCGTTGGCCAGCGCATGGGTGATCGTGCCGCCCTCGCGCTTGGGCAGCTCCACGCGCCGGACGAAGGCCGGAAAGTAGTCGGGCACGTCCTTGTGGAAGAAGCCCTTCCCGCCGATCCCGGCGGGAAAGCGCTGCAGGCTCAAGGGACGGTCGCGGATGTGAGGCAGCATCCACTCCGACACCTGCTCGTAGTAGGAGGCGAGGTCGGCCTTGGTCACCCCGTCGTCGGGAAAGAGCAGCTTCCCGGGATGGGTAATCTCGACGCTCATGACGGCCGCTCGCGCACCACCTCGCGCGCAGCCTTGTCGTTTCGGAGGCCCAGGAAGCGCGGGTGGCGCAGCCGCCCGTCGCGGGTCCACTCGGTGAAGCCCACCTGGGCCACCAGCTCCGGCCTGACCCAGCGCGTACCCCGCGGGACCGGGTGCACGTCGGCAAACGGCGGCTCGGCCTGCTCGAGGTCGGCCATCCGCCGTCCCAGGTCCTCCAGGGTGCGCCGGCCGAAGCCGGTGCCGACCTTCCCGGCATAGCGCAGCTTTCCGTCCTCCCAGTGGCCCACCAGCAGGGCTCCGAAATCAGTCCGCGAGCCCTGCGGCGCGGTGAAGCCGCCGATCACGAGCTCCTGCTCGGCATGGCATTTGAACTTCAGCCAGTCGCGCGAGCGCCCGCCGCTGTTGTAGGGGCTGTCGCCCCGCTTGGCCATCACTCCCTCGAGGCCGTTCGCGCAGGCCTCGCGGAACATCTCCTCGCCCCGCTCGTTGATGTGCGGGCTGAATCGGACCGGGCCCTGGAAGGTGAGTTCGCGCCGTAGGCGGGCCTTTCGCTCGCGCAACGGCAGCTCCCGCAGGTCCTCGCCTCCCAGACGCAGCAGGTCGAACAGGTAGAGGAAGACGGCGACGGCGCGCCGCGAGGCGTCCGGGTGCTGTACCTGCATCCGGCCCTGGAGGCGGGAGAAGCTCGTGACCCGACCCTCGAAGGCGACGATCTCCCCGTCGGCCACGAAATCGGCGCGCGGCTCCTGCCCGAGCGCCTCCACCAGCTCCGGATAGGAGCCGTTCATCAGGCGGTCGGTCCGGGACACGAGGCGCACCTCGTCGCCCCGCTTGTGGGCCACGCAGCGGACGCCGTCGAGCTTGCGCTCGAAGATCCAGCCCGGGTCGGAGAAGGGCTCGTCGGTGAGGACGGCCTTCATCGGCTCGTAGGCGGGCACGCGCGGCAAGCTACTCGTCGCGTTTCAGGTCGTCGATCGTGCGTCCGCTCACCACGGAGGCCGGCTGGGTGCTCACCGGATTGCGCCGCGCGTCCGCCTCCTCGTCTCGGCGCTTGACCAGCAGCCAGCGGCGGTCGCCGGTGCGGCGCAGCGACCACCCGCCCTGGAGCTTCTCGCCCTCGAGCCAGAAGGAGATGTGGCCCTGCCGGATTCCGTCCGCCATGGGCTCCTCGCGCAGGTTGCGGTAGGAGCCGCGGTCCCAGACGATCACCTGACCGGCGCCGTAGCCCTCGCCGATCACGCCCTCGAAGTCGCCCCACGACAGCTCGTGATCGTCCACCGCCATGGCCAGGCGCTTCTCGCGCGGGTCCGTGGAAGGTCCCTTGGGGACGGCCCACGACTTGAACGTGCCCTCCACCTCCAGCCGGAAGTCGAAGTGCAGGCTGGTGGCGGCGTGCTGCTGGATGACGAAGCGGGGCGCCGTGCGCGAGGGACCGGGTTTGCCCGGGCCGGAGCGAGGCATCTCTCAGGACCCCCTGGCCGGCCGGAGCGGCTCGATGGTCAGCTGGCCCTCGTGGCGTTCCTCGACCTGCAGCGTGCTGTGCTCGATCCCGAAGCGCTCGAACAGCAGCGTGGCCAGGCTGCGGCGATGGGACTGGGTATCGCAGCCCGAGCGCACCGTCACGTGAGCGGAGAGTGCGGGGAAGCCCGACGTGACCTCCCAGACGTGCAGGTCGTGCACCTCGACCACATGGTCCTGGGCGGCCAGCGTGGTGCCGATCTCGTCCGGGTCGAGGTCCCGGGGGGCGGCCTCGAGCAGCACCCGGCCCGAGTCGCGCAGCAGCCCGTAGCCCGAGCGCAGCATGAGCGCGGCCACCAGCAGCGCGGCGATCCCGTCGGCGCGGGAGAAGCCGGTGGTGATGACCACCACCGCGGCCAGGGCGGTGGCGATGAAGGCGAACAGGTCGGTGAGCACGTGCTGGAAGGCGCCCTCGACGTTCAGGCTGCGCCGGTTGGCGCCGGAGAGGATCGCGGTGGCGGCCAGGTTCACCGCCACGCCGGCCAGGGCGACCACCAGCACCGGCACCCCGTCGACCGCGGGTGGATCCACCAGGCGGCGCACCCCCTCGTAGACGATCACCGCGGCCAGCCCCACGAGCGTGGCTCCGTTGAGCTGGGCGGAGAGGATCTCGGCCCGGCGCAGACCGAAGGTGAACCCGCCGCCGGCCGGCCTGCGGGCCAGGCGGGCGGCCAGCAGCGCCAGGGCGATCGCGCCGGCGTCGGTGAGCATGTGGGCCGCGTCCGAGAGCAGCGCGAGGGAGGAGGCGAGCAGGCCCACCACCACCTCCACGGCCATAAAGCCGAGGATCAGGATCAGGGCCAGCAGCAGCCTGCGGGCGTCCCCGGCGGCACCGGCCGTGTGGTGGTGCTGGTGCGCGTGCGCCATGCACGCCTGATGGTCGCACGCCGGTCTTCGGCGTCAGGGCGAGGTGCGCGACTGCGGCTCCCCGGCGGGATCCTCCGCGGGCGCGGGCGCGGGCGCGGTCTCCTGCTGCGGCGTGGTCTCCGTCGGCGTGGTTTCTGTCGGCGTGGTCTCCGTCGGCGTGGTCCGGTCCGGCGTGGTCTGCTGCCGGTCCTGGTCGGGGGTGGTCCGGTCCCGATCCTCCGCCGGCGCCTTTTCGTTCTTCTCGGCGTTGGAGTCGTTGTCCGACTTACCGCTCGCCCCGATGGAGAAGCGGGCGTTGCTGTCACCGATCGACCCGCCGGCGATCAGCTCAGTGGTGGTGAGCACCACCACGCCGATCACGAAGGCGATGCCGGCCGTGGCAAAGGCGAGGCCCCAGGCAAAGCGCCGCCGCGTCGGCCGGGCCGCGGGTTGGCGGTAGACCTTCACCGGCCCGGCTGGGCCCGGGCCCGGCTGGGGAGCGGTCGGCTCGACCGGGTCGAGAGGTCGCCGTTCGGCCGGCTGAGATGGCGGCGGCTCGACCCGGGGCGGCGGCGCAGGGACGGCCGGGCTGTCGCTGGTCCAGACCTTGGCGATCTTCTCGGTCGGCCGGTTGAGCAGCTCGCTCAGCAGGGCCACCAGCACAGGGGTGACCGCCGCGGCGATCCAGGTGCCACGGATCCACAGCTGCGAGGTGATGGCGGCCGCCGATGCCGAGGCAGCGCTCGCGATCACGAGCGTGCGCATGTTCAGGCGGCGCTCCTCCTCACGCGCCTCGGTGCGCGTGGACGAAGCCACTCGGCGTCACCATAGCGAGGCTCAGGAAACGGCGGCCAGCATGCCGAGGACCACCCCGGAGTGGGCTGTCCAGGCGAGCGTCCGGGGCCAGTTTCGGGCCACCAGGGCACGCACCCCGGCCGGGCTCAGGGCACGATGCTGGGGCACCTGGACCAGGGCCGTCGACGCCCAGGTCACCACGGCAAGCACCAGGCCGGCCCAGACCGCGGCCGATCCCACACCCGCGGGGCGATCCAGCACCAGCCAGGCCGAGGTGACGAGCTCGACCGTCATCGGCAGCAGAACCACACGGGTGACGAGGCGCGAGTGGGCGTCGTGGTAGGCGCTGAACTCGTCCGCGCCCACCGACCCGAAGAGCGGGTAATGAACCACCTGCACGAACCAGCCGACGCCGGTCATGAACAGCGTCGCTGCCGCGTTGGCCAGGAGAAGAGCCATCGAACCGGGTACGGGTAGGGTGCCCTCAGTGGCGGACTCGCGCACCCTCGAGGCCGACGTTCTGGTGGTCGGCGCCGGCCTCGCCGGGCTCGCCGCGGCCCGAGCCCTGACAGCCGCGGGCGCCACGGCGGCCGTGCTCGAGGCCCGCGAGCGGGTGGGCGGGAGGGTGCTCAACGAGGAGATAGGCGGGGGCCACGTGGTCGAGGTGGGCGCGCAGTGGATCGGCCCCACCCAGGACCGGCTGGCCGCCCTCGCCGCGGCGCTGGGCGTGGAGAGGTTCCCGACCCACTCCGAGGGCGAGAACGTGATCGAGTACGGGGGCCGGCTGCGCCGCTACCGGGGCACGGTTCCGCGCATCAACCCGGTGGTGCTGGTGGACGTCGAGCGGGCCCAGCGGCGCCTCAACGCCCTGGCCGGGCGGGTACCGCTCGAGGCGCCCTGGGAGGCGCCCAACGCCGCCCGGCTCGACGGGCAGACCATGGCGTCGTGGATGCGCCGGAACCTGGCCACCCGCGCCGGGCGGATGCTGCTGGAGCTGGGAGTGGAGGCGGTGTGGGCGGCTCAGCCCGAGGACATCTCGCTACTGCACGCGCTCTTCTACATCCACTCGGCGGGCAACCTGCAGCGGCTGTTCGACACCGAGGGCGGGGCCCAACAGGACCGCTTCGTGGGCGGTTCCCAGCAGGTGCCACTCCGCATGGCCGAGGAGCTGGGCGACGAGCGGCTGCTGCTGGGGGCCCCGGTGCGGCGAGTCGAGCACGGCCCCGACGGCGTGACCGTCACGGCCGACGGCGTTCGGGCGCGCGGCCGGCGGGCCATCCTGGCCCTGGCGCCGACGCTGGCCGGGCGGGTGGCCTACGACCCGCCGCTGCCCGGCTACCGCGACCAGCTCACCCAGCGCATGCCCATGGGCACGGTGGCCAAGTGCATGGCGGTCTACGACGAGCCCTTCTGGCGAGCCGAGGGCCTCTCCGGCCATGGCACGAGCGACACCGGCCCGGTGAAGCTCACCTACGACAACTCGCCGCCGGACGGCTCGACCGGGGTGCTGCTGGGCTTCCTGGAGGGAGGTCAGGCCCGCGAGCTCGGCCGTCTACCGGAGGCCGAGCGCCGCAGCGCGGTGATGGACTGCTTCACCCGCCTCTTCGGCCCCCGCGCCGCCCGCCCGGCGACATACATCGAGCGCCAGTGGGCCGAGGAGGAGTGGTCGCGCGGGTGCTACGGCTGCCACATGCCCACCGGCGCCTGGACCGGCTACGGCCCCGCCCTGCGCGCCCCCATCGGGCCGCTGCACTGGGCGGGAGCCGAGTACGCGACGGTCTGGAACGGCTACATGGACGGAGCCGTCCGCTCGGGCGAGGAGGCCGCCCGGGCGGTGCTGCAGCGCCTCTAGTCCGCCGGCGCCTCGTCCCGGCGCAAGCGCGAATGGCGGTAGCCGTAGACCAGGTAGACGAGCACCCCGAGCGCCATCCAGGCCCCGAACCGCAGCCAGGTTGCCGTGTCGAGATAGGTCATCAAAAAGATGCACAGCCCCGCGCCGATGATCGGGAACACCGGGACGAACGGAACCCGGAACCCGCGCTCGAGATCCGGGCTCGTGCGCCGCAGGACGATGATCCCGATGTTCACGAGCATGAAGGCGAACAGGGTCCCGATGTTCACCAGCTTGGCGATCTCGGCCAGCGGGACGAAGGCGGCCAGGGTGGCGATGAGCACCCCGAACAGCGCGGTCAGGAGGATCGGCGTCTTGGTGCGCTCGCTCACCTTGGACAGCGCGGCGGGCAACAGCCCGTCCCGGGACATCGCAAAGGAGACCCGGGTCTGACCGAAGAGGATGGTCAGCACCACGCTGGTGATCGCCACCAGGGCGCCGAAGGTGACGATGTCGGCGGCCCAGCTGAGGCCGGCGCCCTCCGACAGCGCGATGGCCAGCGGCGCGTCCTGCCCGGCCAGCTGGTCGGCGGGCAGCGCCCCCACCGCCACGGTGGAGACGAGGATGTAGATGACGGTGCAGATCACCAGGGAGCCCACGATGGCGATCGGCAGGTCACGGCCCGGGGTTACTCGACTCCTCGCTGGCCGTGGACACGGCGTCGAAGCCGATGTAGGCGAAGAAGATGAGCGCGGCGCCGTCGATCACGCCGGTGAAGCCGTTGGGGGCGAAGTCGCTGAAGTTGTCGCTGGTGAAGGCCGTGACCCCGACGACGATGAAGAAGGCCAGCACCGCCAGCTTGATGACCACCATCACCGTGTTGCTGCGCGTGCTCTCGCGCACGCCGAAGATCAGCAGCGCGGTCACCGCCAGCACCAGCGCCGCCGCGGGCACGTTCACGGTCCCGCCGTCGCCGGGGGGCAGGGCGATCGAGTCGGAGAGGGTGATGCCGAACAGGCTGTCGAGCAGCTCCTTGAAGTAGGCCCCCCAACCCACCGCGACCGCGGCCACCGACACCCCGTACTCGAGCACCAGGTCCCAGCCGATGATCCAGGCCACGAGCTCGCCCATGGTGGCGTAGGCATAGGTGTAGGCGCTCCCGGAGACCGGGATGGTCGAGGCCAGCTCCGCGTAGGCGAGCGCGGAGAAGATGCAGGTCACGCCCGCGAACACGAAGGACAGGACGATCGCGGGCCCGGAGTCGCCGATCGCCTCGCCGATGATCACGAAGATCCCGGTGCCGATGATCGCGCCGATGCCGAACGCGGTCAGGTCGAGCGCGCCCACCGCCCGCCGGAGCTGCGTGCCCTCCGCGGCCTCGACGAGCTGATCGGTGGGCTTGGTCGCGAGCGGGCCGCGGCGTGTGCTGGTCGCCATCGGGCGCGCATACCCAAGAACGGAGTCGTTTAGGCCGAACCGGTCCCGGTACCCGCGCAACAGCGTTATCGAGCACGAAGGAGAGATGACTATGGCAAGCAGGCTCGAGGGCAAGAGGGTCGCCTTTCTCGCCACCGACGGGGTCGAGCAGGTCGAGCTCACCGAGCCCTGGAACAAGGTCAAGGAAGAGGGCGGAGCGCCGGAGCTGATCTCGCTGGAGAGCGGCGAGATCCAGGGCTTCGACCATCTCGACAAGGGCGACACGTTCGGTGTCGACAAGCCGGTCAGCGACGCCGACGCCGGCGACTACGACGGCCTGGTCCTCCCGGGCGGCGTGGCCAACCCGGACTTCCTGCGGGCTGACACCGACGCGGTCGCCTTCGTGCGCGCCTTCTTCGAGGCGGGCAAGCCGGTGGCCGCGATCTGTCACGGCCCCTGGACCCTGGTCGAGGCCGGCGTGGTGGAGGGACGCACCCTCACCTCGTTCCCCAGCATCAGGACCGACATCGAGAACGCGGGCGGCACGTGGGTGGACGAGGAGGTGCACGTCGACAGCGGCCTCGTCACCAGCCGCAATCCCGGCGACCTCCCGGCCTTCAACGAGAAGCTCGCCGAAGAGATCTGCGAGGGCCGGCACGAAGAGCAGGCCCGGCAGACCGCGGGAACCGCCACGCCTTCGTAGGAGGCGGCGGACCCGCATCCCCCCGACTACGCGGGGCGCCTCGAGCGCCCCGGCGTCGTTGTGTAGCCC
>CAWKKJ010000002.1:0-165702 GCA_963850205.1 uncultured Thermoleophilaceae bacterium
CTGGGGCTCAGCACTCTGCCTTCTAGTGGGCCGCCTGCCCCTCGGGGCTGTCGAGGTTCTCCTTGGTGATGACCTCGGTGCCCGTGGTGATCTCCTTGGTGACCTGTTCGCCGTTCACCGCGGCCACGGCCTGCTCGACGCCCATCTTGCCGATCTCGGCGGGCTTCTGCGCGATCAGCGCCTGGACGAGCCCTCGCTCGAGCTGCTCCACCTGCGCGGGCCCGGCGTCGAAGCCCACGATTCGCACGGCCTTGTTGCCGGACTGCTGCAGGCCCGTCGCCGATCCCTCGGCCGAGAACAGGTTGGTGGCGAAGATGCCGCCCAGGTCCGACTCGGCCTGGAGCGTGGAGGTGACGATCGAGGCCGCCTTGGCCGGATCGTTGTTGCTGTACTCGGCGCCCACGTACTCGTAGCCCTGCTCCTCCTTGATCCGCTCCTCGAAGCCCTGCTGGCGCTGGTCGGTGGTCGAGATGCCCGGCTTGACGTTCACCACGAGCACCGGAGCGGGCTTGGGCATCTGCTCGATGAGCGTAGACGCCGCCACCCGGCCCGACTCGAGGTTGTCGGTGGCGATCGCCGACTCCGCCAGATCGGCCTCGATCACGGTGTCGACGAGGATCACCTTGATCCCGGCGTCGACCGCCTGCTGGATCGGCGCGATCATCGCCTTCACGTCGGTCGGGGCGATCATGATCGCGTCGGGCTGGCTGGCCACCACGCTGTTCACGATCGGCGTCTGCTGCGCGGCGTCGAACTCCTCGGGGCCCTGCACGTCGAGCTTCACGTTCAGCTTCTTGGCCGCCTCCTGCGCTCCGCAGGCCATCGTGATGTAGAACTCGTCGCCGCGGACGCCCTGGATGAGCGTCACGTCAAGTTGCTCGCCGCCGCCGTCGCCGCCACCACCTCCGCCGCCTTCGTCGTCGTCGCCGCCACACCCGGCGCCCGCCAGGGCCGCTGCCGCGACCACACACGCGGCAAAGAGCATCAGCTTCCTCATGTCCTCTCCTCCTCTGTTGCTTGCCTTCTCATTCGCGCTGCCGTGCCCTGCGTCGCAGCTGGTCGACGTAGACGGCGGCGATCAGCACCGCGCCCACCGCGACCTGCTGCCAGAACGGCTGCACGCGCGTGATCACGAAGCCGCTCTGCAACACGATCGGGATGAACACCCCGACCGTGGTCCCGAAGATCGTCCCGATGCCGCCGAACAGGCTGGTCCCGCCGATCACCACGGCGGCGATGGCCTGCAGGTTGAGCGTGTCGTAGCCGCCGATCTGCGTCGTGGAGAAACGGGCGAGCGACAGCCAACCGGCCAGGCCGGCGAGCAGGCCCGCCAGGGCGTACACCTTGATCAGGTGACCGCCGACGTCGATGCCGGCCCGCCGGGCCGCCTCCTCGTTCGAGCCGATGGCCAGGGTGTAGCGGCCGAAGCGCATGAGGCCGAGGGCCACGCCGGCGGCGATCGTCACGGCGAGCGCGATCAGCACGAGGTAGGGAATCTGCCCGAACAGGCGCCCGATGCCGAGCTCCACCGACATCACGAGCGGAACCGATCTCACGTTCACGCCCTTCGAGATCAGCAGCGCGCTGCCCAGGGCCATCCCCAGCGTGCCCAGGGTCACGATCAGCGGCGGGATGCGCGCCTTCGCCACGAGCACGCCGTTGACGATGCCCCACCCGAGGCCGGCGGCGAGCGCCAGCCCGAGCCCCGCCAGCGCGACCCCCCAGCTCTCGCCGCCGATCGACTCCATCAGCTTGGCCGACACGACGCTCGAGAAGACCAGCACCGCGCCCACCGACAGGTCGATCCCGGCCGTGGTGATGACGAAGGTCATCCCGACCGCCACCAGGAGCAGGATCGAGGCGTCGATCAGCATGTTGCGGATGTTCGCCAGGGTGAAGAAGGCGTCGGGCTCGAGCAGCGCGAACACCACGAAGATCGCCATCAGCACGAAGAAGACGACCGCCGTCTGCCGTGCGATCAGCCTGAGCCACAGCGGCCGCTGCTCCTCGACGGCCGCCATCACGCCTCCCCCTGGTCCTGGTCGAGGGCGCCGGTCATGGCCGCCACGATCTCCTCCATCGAGGTGTCGGCGGGCTTCAGGCGAGCCACCCGCTCGCCCAGCCTGAGCACCTCGATCCGGTCGGCGACCTCGAGCACCTCGGGCATGTTGTGGCTGATCAGCACCACCGCGATCCCCGAGGAGCTGACCCGGCGGATCAGGTCGAGCACGTTGCGGGACTGCACCACCCCGAGCGCGGCGGTGGGCTCGTCCATGAAGATCACCCGGCTCGCCCAGGTGACGGCGCGGCTGACCGCCACCCCCTGCCGCTGGCCGCCCGACAGGTAGGCGACGCTGACGCCCGTGTCCTGGAGCCCCACCCCCAGGGAGGCGAAGGCCTCGTCGGCCTGGCGGCGCATGCCCTTGTTGTCGAGGAACCCGAGCTTGCCCAGGGGGCCGGGGAGCGTCTCCTCGCGGCCCAGGAACAGGTTGGCCGCCGGGTCGAGGTCCGGGGCCACCGCGAGGTCCTGGTAGACGGTCTCGATGCCGAGGTCGCGCGCCTCGTGAGGCGAGCGGATGGTCACCGGCGATCCGTCGAAGCGGATCTCCCCGCCGTCCGGCTGCAGCGTGCCGGACAGCACCTTGACCAGCGTGCTCTTGCCGGCGCCGTTGTCGCCCACCAGCGCCACGACCTCGCCGGGCGCCACCCCGAAATCGACCCCGCGCAGCGCCTGCACGCGGCCGTAGCTGAGCTCGATCCCGTGCGCCTCCAGCAGGGCTGCCTCACCGGTCACGAGAGCGCCTCCATTGCCGTTCGCCCGGCCGGCGGCAGATCCTGCACGCCGGCGAAGATGCCGGCGGCGCAGCCGGCCAAGAGGGCGGCGCCGCGTGCGCCGGCCTCCTCCACCGCGGGCAGGTCGAACGGGCCCAGCGCGGCGCGCTTGAGCGCGCGGGCCAGCCCGCTGCGGGCACCGCCGCCGGCCACGACCAGCCGGCCGGTGGGTCCCGCGATGCTCTCCACGAGCTCCAGCGTCTCGGCCCCCTGCGCCGCCAGCTCTTCGTGGGCCGAGCGCCACTCGGTCGCCGCCCCGCCAGGATCGGGCTCGAGCGCCTGTTCCTCGAGCCGCTGCCGGTCCCGCTCGTTCTCGGCCCCGAGACTGCGCCCGAGGCGCTGAAGCGCCAATCCGGACTCGAAGGCGCCCAGCACGACCTGGCGCCCGGCGATCGCGTGCCAGCCCACCGTGGCGCCGGCCGCCACCGCTCGCGAGCGGAGCGCCGGTGGCGTCGGCGGCGTGAGCGGCCTCACGAAGGCCTCCGCCGTGCCGCAGGAGTCGAAGACATCGTCGTCGGCAACCGCACCCGCGCCGATCGCCGCGCAGAGGTGGTCATGGCCGGCGACGCAGAGCACCGCTCCGCGCGCGTCGGTGAGCGCCCCGCCGGCGCGGCCCGCGGGAGTTCCGGACGCCGCCGCCGCCGGGAGGAGGCCGGCGGGCGCGTCCGCCCAGTCGAGCGCCTCCGGCCAGGGCGCGCGCCGGTCCAGGTCGAGCATCCCGGTGCGTGACGCGAGCGAGAGGTCGGCGACCTGCTCGCCGCCCAGCCGGTGGACCACGTACTCGGCGACGTTGAGCCAGCGCACGCCCCGGCTCGCACCCGGCTGGTGGTCGCGTAGCCAGCGGTACTTGGCCAGGGTGCAGAAGTAGGACGCGGGCAGGCCCGTCACCGAGCTGAAGCGTTCCTCGGAGAGGTCGCTTCGCAGAAGCTTCGCCTCCTGCTCGCCGCGCCTGTCATGCCAGGCGATGCCCGGCGTGACGACCGCCCCGCCGGAGTCCAGCAGCGCGCCGGTCTCGGCCATGCCGGTGACGCCGACGCCCACCACGCGGCCGGAGGGGGCGCGCGCGATGGCCCCGGAGCCCGCCGCGACGGCCAGCTCGAACAGCTGCTCCGGATCGATCTCCGCGCCGCCCTCGACCGTCCGCCAGGAGACCGGGGCGCGATCGTGGGACAGCTCACGGCCGTCCACCGAGACCACCGCGGCCTTGCACCAGGTCGTGCCCACGTCGATCCCGAGCAGCAGCCCGGTCATGGCCCACCGGCCTCCGGGGGACGGCAGCGCAGGGCGCTGAGCTCCCCCTCGAGTGAGCCCTCGCCCGCCGCCCAGGGGATGAGCACACCGTCACCGCTGCGGAGGTCGAGGTCGCCGGCCTCGGTGACCAGCCTGCCGCTTCCCTCGAGCACCACGACGATCGAATAGCCCCGGTCGAGCGTGCAGGAGGGCCGCGGGCGCAGGCGCTCGGCCCGGAAGAACTCGTCCGCCTCCGGCGGGAACAGCCGCTCGACGCCGCCGGCCGCCCCCCGGCCCGTGCGCAGCCGGTCGAGCTCCGCGGCGGTCAGCCGGCCGCGCCCGGCAGCCGACAGGGCGGTGTCGAAGCCCAGCCCGAGGTGCCCGTCGGCCTCTCCGTCGATCTCGAAGCCCTCCCACTCCAGCAGCACCGAGAGGTCGCTCGGCTCCTGCAGCTCCACGATGAGCAGCCCCTCGCCGATCACGTGCAGCTGCCCGGCCGGCACGAAGAAGGTGTCGCCTGCGGCCACCGGCACCCGGTTGAGCGCGGCGAGCATCGCGGAGATCTCCTGCCCCTGGACCCACTCCGCCAGCGTGGCGGTGTCGACGTCGTCGCGCAGTCCCAGGTGGACCGCCGGATCGTCGCCCTCGGCCTCGACCACGATCCAGGCCTCGCTCTTGCCGTAGGGGCTGTCGAGCCGCTCGCGGGCGAACGGGCGGCCGGGGTGGAAGTGCACCGGCAGCCGCTCGCCGGCATCCAGCAGCTTCACGAGCAGCGCCGGATCCGCGCCCCGCCCCGGACCCAGGAAGCTCTCCGGGTCCTCCGCCACGGCGTCGGCCAGGAACCGGCCGTCCTCCAGGCGGCTCAGGCCCTGCTCGCGCGAGCCGTACGCGGTGGTCACCGAGCCGATCCAATCCTCCGGCACCCGCTCATCGGAATGGCTCGAACCACGCAGCCCGGCGATGCGGGCGCCTCCCCGGTAGAAGCGGTGGAGCTGGTTCGGAGGTAGCCGAAGCGGCCTCACTTCTGTGCACACCATCACATTGCCCGCCCCCGGCGGGTTTACAATCGCGCCAGGTGGCCCAGTGACCCAGCTCGTGGCGGTTCCGCTCGAGAGCGGAGGCACAGTGCTCGTGGAGTCCACGCAACGTTCCGGCCCCGTCACGCGGGGAGGACGGGGCGCCGACGCCGTGACCGAGGGTACGCGCACGCTCGAGGACGCGCTGGGCAGCATCGCTCCCGCCGCCCGCTCGATCATCGAGCGCCTGCGGGACACCGCCGCGCCCGACACGATCAGCCTCGAGTTCGGGCTGACCGTGAACGCCAGCAGCGGCATGGTGATCGCCTCGACCAGCGTGAACGCCAACATCAAGGTCTCCCTGACCTGGACTCCAGACCCCCCGCCGGGGTGAGCACGTGGCCCTGGCAGTCACCGGCTACGACGAGCTGAAGCTGCACATCGACCACTCGGGCGACGGCTACCGGGTGCTCGCGACCTCGACTCAGGGCGAGGCGCGCTCGGAGTTCGAGCTGCCCTTCGCCACGATGGAGGTCGAGAACTTCGTGCTCCGGATGAGCCGGGGGCGGCGCGGCACCCGGCGCGTGGAGACCTCGGAGATCGACCGCGCCCGGGAGTTCGGCAGGGACCTCTTCAACGCGCTGGTGCGCGACGACGTGCGAGAGCTCTACCACCGCTCGATGGCCCAGACCGAGGGCGAGGAGAACCGCGGGCTCCGCCTGTCGCTGGCGCTCACGGGCGTGCCCGAGCTGATGGAGGTCCCCTGGGAGTTCATGTTCGACGACCCGAACTTCCTGTCGGTCTCGGTGTGGACGCCCATGGTCCGCTACCTGGACCTGCCCACGCCCAAGCGGCCGCTGCGGGTGAAGCCGCCGCTGCGGATCCTCGGCATGGTCTCGAGCCCGACCGACTACGACGTCCTCGACGTCGGCCATGAACGCCGGAACGTCGAGGAGGCGCTCGCGAACCTGGTCGACCGCGGCCTGGTGGAGCTGGAGTGGCTCGAGGACGCGACGCTGCGCGGGCTGCGCCGCCTGCTGATGCAGGGCGACGACTTCCACGTCTTCCACTACGTCGGACACGCGCACTTCGACGAGCAGGCGGGCAGCGGCGCGATCCTGCTCGAGGACTCGGACGGGCGCTCGCGGTCCGTTCCCGCCTGGAAGCTGGGCCAGGCCCTTCACGACAACCGGAAGTCGCTGCGCCTCGTGGTGCTGAACGCCTGCGAGGGGGCGCTCACCGCGCGCGACGACCCCTTCAGCGGCGTCGCCCCCAGCATCGTCCAGCAGGGGATACCGGCGGTGATCGCGATGCAGTTCGAGATCACCGACGAGGCGGCCATCGTGTTCGCCGAGGGCTTCTACGAGGCCGTGGCCGCCGGCTACCCGGTGGACGCGGCCCTGGCCGAGGCCCGGATGGCCATCCTGGCCGACGACAACGACGTGGAGTGGGCCACCCCGGTGCTGTTCATGCGGGTGCCGGACGGCAGGATCTTCGACGTCCCGGACGACGACGATGGCGGCGGCCGCGATGGCGACGACGCCAAGGACGAGCCGGCCGGGCTCGAGCTGGCGCTTCACCCCGAACCGCCCGACTGCGAGCCCGGGGAGCGGATCGTCTGGAAGCTGAGGGCGAAGAACACCGGAGCATCCGAGCTGACCGAGGTGACGGTGCACGACGGGCCTGGCCGGCGCGTGGCCGGACCGATCGCCCTCGGCGGGCACGAGACGCGGGAGCTCGGGTGGGACGAGTTCGTCGACCACGACCTCGAACAGACCGTGACCGTGGGCGGCCGGGCCCAGGACGGCAGCGTGGTCAGCGCGCAGGCGAGCGGGCGGGTGCACGTGATCGAGCCCGCGCCTCCGGAGCCGGCCCGACCCGAGCCGCCGCCGGAGCCGCCGGAGCCGCCGGAGCCCGAGCCGCCGGAGCCAGAGCCCGAGCCCGAGCCGGAGCCGGTCCCTCCACCCCCCGAGCCGCCCAGAGAAGACCGGAAACCGGATGGCGGCGGCGACCAACCGGGCTGGCGCAGATATGCGCCGCTGGGAATCGGCGTGCTGGCGGTCGCCCTGGTGGCGCTCGTGGCCTTCCTGCTCCTCAAACCCGGCGGCTCGGCCACCGAGACGGTGCCCCTCGGCAGCCAGCCCGACGGCGTCGTCTTTGGAGCGGATTCCGTCTGGGTCGGCCACCGCGAGGGTTCCACCGTCAGCCGCGTGGACCCCGATTCGCTGAGCGAGGCCCAGGAGATACGGGTCGGGCGGGGACAGCCCGACAGCCTCGCGTGGAGCGAGGACAGCGACGAGGTGTGGGTCACCCTGCAGGACACGGACTCGGCGGTCCCGATCGAGCCCGGTCGCGAGGAGCCCTCGAGGTCGGTCGACCTGCCCGGTAAGCCGGAGGGCGTGGCGACCGGGTTCGGCGCCGTGTGGGTGGCCAACAACGAGAGCGGCAGCGTGACCCGCATCACCGACTCCGATGACGCGGAGCAGCAGGTGGGCGAGGGGCCGGTCCACCTCGCCGCCTCCCTCGAGAACATGTGGGTGACCGTGAGCGGCCAGGGTCGTGTGAAGGAGCTCAACCGCGGCACGGGGAGGCCCACCGGCCGGTCGGTGCGGGTTCCGGGAGAGCCGCGCGGCATCGCCTTCGACGGGAAGTTCCTCTGGGTTGCCGCGAGCGGCGCGAGCAAGCTGGCGGTCATCGATCCTGGCCCACCGCGGGTGGTTGCGAGCATCTCGGTCGACCCCAACCCGCGCGAGGTTCGCTTCGGCGAGGAGGCCATCTGGGTCACGAGCGCCGGCGCCGGCACCGTCACGAAGATCGACCCCGACTCCCGGACGATCGCGGACCGGGTCGAGCTGGGAGGGCCGACCTTCGGGCTCGCGGTCGGCGGCGGCTACGTGTGGGCCACGAGCCCCGATAGCGGCGAGCTCACCCGCATCGATCCCGACTCCCTCTAGGCCTGATCCCGAGTGCCGCTCGGGCCGTATCCGGGTAGTGGAGCTGCACGACCTCAGGCTGCTCATCGCCGGCGCCACCGGCGAGCTCGGCGCGGCGCTCGCCCGCGGGCTCGACGAAGCCGGCGCGGACCTGGCCCTGGCCGGGCGCGATCCCGACCGGCTGGAGGGGCTCGCCCGCGAGCTGGGAGCACCGAGCGCGCGTTTCGACGCCACCGATCCCGACAGCCGGCGCACCGCCGTCGACTCGCTGGCGGCCGCCCTCGGAGGCGAGCTCGACGGCGTGATCGTCTGCGTGGGCGCCCCCGGCTTCGGCCCGGCGGGCAGCGCCGCCGAGGCCGACGTCCAGCGCCTGTTCGAGATCAACACGCTCGGCCCCATCGCGCTGATTGAGGCCGCGCTGGCCCACATCGAGCCGCCCGGGCTGGTGGCCGGCATCTCAGCGACCGTCGCCGAGTACCCTACCGCGGGCGTGCCCCATTACTCGGCCGCCAAGGCGGGCTTCTCCGCCTACCTGACCGCGTTGCGCCGCGAGCGCCGGCGCGACCGCCTGAACGTCCTGGACGTACGTCCCCCGCACATGGACACTGGCTTCGACCGGCGCCCCGTCTTCGGGCGTGCGCCCAACCTGCCGGAGCCGCTGCCGGTGGCCGAGGTGGCCGAGGCCGTGCTCGAGGCCCTGCGCGAGGATCGCCGTGAGGTCGCCTGGGACCTCAAGGCGCGCTCGCTCGTGACCGCGTGAGCCGGGCGCTGGTCACCGGCGCCACCGGGTTCGTGGGCGGTCGGCTGACCACCGCGCTGGCCGAGCGCGGCTGGGAGGTGCGGGCGATGGTCCGCGACCGCGGGCGCGCCCGCTCGCTCGCCGACGAGGGACACGAACTCCACGAGGCCGACGCGCTGGACCGCGGAAGCCTGAGCGGCGCCGGCGAGGGCGTGGAGGTGGCCTACTACCTGCTCCACTCCATGGGCCGCGGGGGTGGGCGCTCGGGCTTCGCCGAGCGTGAGCAGCAGGCGGCCTCGAACTTCGCCCGCATGGCGCGCGAGGAGGGGGTGGAACGGATCATCTACCTGGGCGGCCTGGGCGATCCCCACTCCGAGCACCTGCGCAGCCGGGCGCAGACCGCGGCCACGCTGGCGACCGAGGGGCCGCCGCTCACCTACTTCAGGGCCGCGATGGTGATCGGCGCGGGCAGCGAGTCCTACCGCGTGGTGCGCCACCTGGTGAAGCGGCTGCCGGCGATGATCACCCCCTCCTGGCTGCGCAACCGCACCCAGCCGATCGGCGCGAGCGACGTCATGGAGTACCTCGCGCAGGGCGCCGAGCGCGAGGACGCCGCCGGCCGCGAGATCCAGATCGGCGGCCCGGATGTGGTCACCTACGGCGAGCTGATGGAGCTGATGGCCGACGTGCTGGAGGTGCGGCGACGGCTGCAGCTGCCCGTGCCGCTGCTCTCCCCGCGCCTGTCCTCGCATTGGATCGGCCTGGTCACCCCGGTCGATTCCGGCGTGGCCATGCCGCTCATCGAGAGCCTGGCCAGCGACACCGTGGTCACCGATCCGGCGCCCGCCTCGCTCTTCGACGTCGAGCCCGCGAGCGCCCTCGAGGCGCTGCGGGAGGCGCGCAAGGAGGAGCTGGCCCAGGAGGTGGCGGCGCCGTCCTGACCTACGAGGCCTTCTCGGGCGCGCCGCCCGAGCGCGCCTGGGAGCTGGTGGCCCGCCCGTCGCTCTGGAGCCGCTGGGCGCCTCACGTGCGCGGCGCCTGGGGCCTGGGGGGCCCCGAGGTCCGCGACGGGGCCCGCGGCTTCGCCCGGCTGCTCGGCGTGGTGCCGGTGCCCGCCCGGATCACCGCCAAGAAGGCCGGGCGCTCATGGACCTGGAGCGTGGGAGTGGTGGACCTGGCCCATCGCGTCGAGCCGCGCGGCGAAGGCTGCGTGGTGGCGATCGACATCGAGGCCCCGGCGGCGCTCGAGCCGCTGGTGCGCTCCACCTACGGCCCGGTGGTCGGGCTGCTGGTGCGCCGCCTGGCGGCGGTGGCCGAGCGTTCCTGACCGGCGGGGAATCGTCATGCTGTCGCGCCCGTGGAGCTGCGTCCCCGCATCCTGACCCTCGCGCTGGCCGAGGAATTCGCGATCTCCCGCGGCTCGATGTCCACCACGGAGACGATCCTCCTGGAGCTCGAGCACGACGGCCTGGTGGGCTTCGGAGAGGCGGCGCCGGTCTACTACCGCGACGAGGAGGTGTCGTCGGCGGTCGCGTTCCTCGCCGAGGAGGCGCCCGTGCTCGTGGGGGACGATCCCTTCGCGCTGGAGGCCATCGGGGAGCGGCTGGAGGACGTGGACGGCCAGGCGGCCGCCAAGGCGGTGATCGACGCGGCCCTGCACGACTGGATAGGCAAGCGGCTCGGGGTCCCCGTGTGGCGCCTGCTGGGCCTCGCGCCCGAGGCGCCCGTCACGTCCTACACGATCGGCATCGACTCGCTCGCGGGCACGGCCGACCGGGCGCGCCGCGCGAGCGACTACGGGGCGCTGAAGGTCAAGGTGGGCGGGGCCGAGGACCTCGAGCGCCTCCGAGCCGTGCGGGCGGAGTCGGACGCCCCCCTGCGGGTGGACGCCAACGAGGGCTGGACGCTGGAGGCGGCGCGCGAGCTGATGCCCGAGCTGGTGGAGCTGGGGGTCGAGCTCGTCGAGCAGCCCTTCCCGGCCGCCGACACGGACAGCTTCCAGGCCCTGCGCGAGGTCCGGCCCCGTCCGCCGGTGGTGGTGGACGAGGGCTGCCACGACCTGAGCGACGTGGCCCCGGCCGCCGGCTACGCGGAGGCCATCAACGTCAAGCTGGCGAAGTCGGGAGGCCTGCGCGAGGCTGTGCGGATGATCCACGCCGCTCGCGCCCTCGGTCTCCGCGTGATGTTGGGCTGCATGGTGGAGTCGCAGCTCGCGATCGCGCCGGCGGCAGCCATCGCCTCGCTCGCCGACTGGGTCGACCTCGACGGCCATCTGCTGCTGGCCGACGAGCCCTTCGTCGGGCTGGAGCTACGCGACGGCCGGGTGCTTCCGGGCGCCGGACCGGGTCTGGGCGTGGTGCCGGCATGAGCGAGCGGCTCGCGATCTTCGCCGAGGGGCTGTTCGACCGGCACTCGGGCAAGACGGCCCACGGCGTGATCCGTTACGGCAACCGCGAGGTGGTGGCGGTGGTCGACTCCACCCACGCCGGCCGGACCGCCAGCGAGGTCGAGCCCTTCTGCCTCCACCCCGTGCCGATCGTGGCCACCGTGCGCGAGGCCATCGAGCGCGACGCCACGGCGCTGCTGATCGGCGTGGCTCCCACCGGAGGCAAGCTCGATCCGGCCTGGCGCCCCGCGCTGCTGGAGGCGATCGAGGCCGGGCTCTCCCTCGAGGCCGGCCTCCATACCCAGCTGAGCGACGACCCCGAGCTGGCCGAGGCCGCCGCCCAGAGCGGAGTGCGCCTGCGCGACCTGCGCGCCGGGCCTGCGGACCTCACGGTGCCCGAGGGGCCGGACAGCCGTCCCGAGGGGGTGCGTGTGGTGCACAGCGTCGGGTCCGACACCGTGATCGGGAAGAAGGTGGTCACCCTCGAGCTCGACCGCGCCGCCCGCGAGCGGGGGCTGCGCTCGGTCTACGTCCCCACGGGGCAGACCGGAGTGGCCATCGCCGGCTGGGGCATCGCCGTCGACCACGTGATCTCCGATTACGTGGCCGGCGCCGGGGAGCGGCTGGTGCACGAGGGCGCCGGGCACGGCGACCTGCTCTTCGTCGAGGGCCAGGGGGCGCTGTTCCACCCCGCCTACTCGGGCGTGACGCTGGGGCTCCTGCACGGCTCGGCGCCCGACCTCCTGGTGCTGGTCCACAAGGCCGGCGCCGAGAGCATCCGCAACTACCCGGACCTGGCCATCCCGCCCCTGCCTGACCTGATCGCCGCCTACGAGACGGTGGCCGCCCCGGTGCGCCCCGCGCGGGTGGCGGCGATCGCGCTTAACACCAGCACGCTCGACGAGGAGGCAGCCCGCGCGGCGGTGACGACGGCCGAGGAGCAAACCGGCCTGGTGGCCGACGATGTGGTGCGCTTCGGGGCGAAGCGGGTGCTCGATGCGGTGGTGGCGGCGCTGCCGTAGGAGCGCCGGCCCCGTCGGCGCCGGTCACCGACTCGTCGCAGTCCTGTGACACGGATGGCGCCGCCGTCACACTTTGGACCCCGTGACGGGAGTGTGGCTTCCAGAAGGCGCGGATATGGCGACTTTGGGAAGCCACACTCGGGCGCACATCCCAGCGCCGTGGCGCTCCGCTCGCAACGCCATGGGCGACGCCGACGGCGGTCCGATGGGCTGGGTGAAAGGGGGTTGCGCACGAAGCGTCCTTGACCTCAACCGGTCAATGCACCACCTCTGACGTCGAGCATCCTGCCAGTCGTTCCGATCGCTGTCGAGGCGGAGGCCGCAGGCCGGAGCCGATCAGCGATCGGGGGCTGCGTCGATCAGCTCGGCCAGCTTCTCCGCCGGGGTCATGAAGTCGAGCGTTTTTCGGGGTCTGCGGTTGAGTTTGGCCGCGATCTCGTCGAGCTCGGCCTGGGTTACCTCTTTGAGGCTTCTGCCCTTGGGGAAGTACTGTCGAAGGAGACCGTTGGTGTTCTCGTTGGTCCCGCGCTGCCAGGGGCTTCGGGGGTGGCAGAAGTAGACGTCGACGCCGGTCTCGACGGAGAAGCGCCTGTGCTCGGCCATCTCGTGGCCTTGATCCCAGGTAAGGAGCGCCGCAGCTGCTCGGGCAGGGTCGTGATCTGACGCCGAAAGCGCCTCGCAGACCGGCTCGGCGCGAAACCCATCGGGCAGCGCGACGAGCTGGGCGTAGCGGGTCTGGCGCTCGACCAGGGTGGCGATCGCGCTCGTCTTGTTGGCCCATCAGCAGGTCTCCCTCCCAGTGGCCCGGGACCGCCCGATCTGCCACCTCGGCAGGGCGCTCGGAGATCATCACCATCTCGCGGATCTGCCCCGGCCCTCGCCCGGCGGCTCGAGCCGCGGGGCCGGCGCTTGGCCCTTCCGCTGCGCAGGTGACGGGTCAAGCTCGCTCCGTCAGCGATCCCTTCGACTGCACGTAGAGCGAGCGATAGATCGTCTCATGGGAGAGCGCATCGCCTCATTGTCGGGGTAGCAGGCGCCGCAGCCAGCCCGAGATCTGCTCCGGCGAGAAATGCTCACCGAGCAGCTGCCCGCGACGAGCGCGCGGAGCTTCGCGCAGCTGGCCGAGCTTGGTCGGCTTTGGCCGCCGGGCCCTGCCAGGCCTCCCGATCGTCGGCCAAAGTGAGCCCGGTAGCGGCGGCGGCCTCCATAGCGGCGGATCTCGCGGCTGATCGTCGATGGTGTCGGCCCGAGGCGACGGCCGATCGCCCGGACCGACTCACCGGCAGCTATCCCGCCCGAGATCTCCTCGCGCTCGTCCACGACAGCCGCAGCGTCGACCTGGGCCGCCGCCGAGGCCGCCGCGACGGATTCCCCGCAGCGCCGCAAGGAGGCGGTTCACGGTACGCACCGAACACCCGACCACCGCGGGCGCCTCCAACTGAGAAGCACCCAGCGAGATCTGCTCAAGCACCACCATCCGCTCCCGGAGGCCGAGGCGGTTGCGCTGCGATCTCGCTGCCTCGTCTCATCGCCCATCTCCAGAGCGGTCAGCTCCCAACAACCCAGTCCTCGATCTCCTTCGTAAATCCCTTGCGTCCCCTCTTCACCGCACACCCCTCCCTCGTTGATCGACCCTCAGAGCCTGATCACCTCAGGTGGTGCATCGATGACTGGAATCCGCCCCCAATACGTGGACGGAACGTGAGGAACCCCGGCACCTTCCCCTTACCCCGCCCCAGCGCCGCGTGCGGCACCGCGGCCCGGGCGAGGAAGCGCCTTCGCTGAGCCCTCAGGCCCGGCCGGCCCTCAGGATCTCCCGCCACTCCTCCGGATCGACGTCGGCCGGCTCGGTGGAGTCGATGAAGTCCAGCAGCACGTCCAGGAAGCGCTGGGGCTCGTCCAGATGGGGGAAGTGGCCCGCCTGCTCGAAGATCTCCAGGCGGCTGGAGGGCACCAGCTCGTGCGCCTCCAGGCCGTGCTCGACGGGAATGATGCGGTCCTGCTCGCCCCAGACCAGCAGGAAGGGGACGTTCTCGGCGAGGTAGAGGCGGTCGCTGGCGTTCACGCGCTGGCCCATCGGGTCCACGATCGTGCGCAGGGTGTGCACGAACGCCGCCCTGGCCTCCGGATCCTCCAGGGAGGCGTGGCCGCGACCCAGCTCGGCCAGGTCGGTGCCTGCCCGGATGCCCAGCCGGCCGAGCAGCCGCCCGACCGAGCGGCCGGCGTCGAGCACCTTCGCGCTGGCCAGAAGCGGCAGCACCACCTCGGACAGCGGCAGCGTGGCGGCGCGCAGCAGGACGCTCAGCTCCCGGCCGAGCCCGCCGCTGTCCACGAGCACGAGGCGCTGGCAGCGCTCGGGGAACTGGTAGGCCATCTGCATCACGATCCCGCCCCCGAGCGAGTGCCCCACGAACGTCGCGCTCTCGTGGCCCAGGGTCACCATGAGGTCACGGATCCCGCTGGCGTACGCGCCGAGCGAGTAGTCGCCGCGCGGCTTGGCCGACTCGCCGTGCCCGATGAGGTCGGGCGCGATGACCGTGAAGTCATTCGCCAGGTAGGGCATCACCCGCTCCCACGTGGCCGACGTGGACGTGATCCCGTGGACGAGCACGATCGCCGGTCCGCTACCGGCGGAGCGGTAGGCCACGCGGTGCCCGTGGAGCTCGATCTCCTTGAGCTCGAACTCCTCCTGCGGGAGCCGCCGCCTGGACCGGGCAGTGCTCCCCGTGGCTGCGCTGGTCACGCGCGGGATCCTAGTTGCCCGAACCTTCGAGCCAGCCGCTTGGCTCGCGTTTCACCGGGCGGCCCCGGCTTTCGTCCAACGCGGCAATCCTTCACCACCGAGCGCGCCTTGACGAGAGTGGCGTGGGTCGGCTCCCACCGAAGATCACCTTCTTGGAAGGAGGCGCGGGAGCGATTTGGAGTGCATCCTTGGGGGTAACGATCAGCGACGTGCCCGGTCCGGGCCTCGCCCATCGCTCGGATGTCGCACGACGATATGGAGGCCATGCTCATGTTGCGCCAGATGACGGACATGCCGGTTGGGACGATTGGGTTCGAGGCGGTTGGTGAGGTCGAAGACGATGACTGGGAGGACACGGTCGAGCCGGTGCTTCGCCAGGAGATCGCCGAAGGGCGAAAGGTGCGGCTGCTCTACCTGATGGGCCCGGGGGCGACCGAGGTCGAGGGCGATGCCATGAAGGCCGACACGGGGTTCCGCGCGCGACACGCCACGTCGTTTGATCGCGTGGCCGTGGTCAGCGACGAGGACTGGATGCGACCGGCGCTCAGCGCGCTGTCCTTCCTGCTGCCGGGCAAGGCCAAGGGCTTTCGGGTCGCCGAGCTCGCAGACGCAAAGGCCTGGCTGGCAGCCGCTTCAGACTAAACCAGAGGGGATGAGCCCAGGCGACCGCGAGGAGCCGGAGGTGGCGGCGGGCAGCCGCCGCCTGGCCGTGCTGCTGGCGATGGCGATGTTCGTGCTCGTCGTCGACACGTCGCTGATGAACGTGTCGATCGCGAGCGTCGTCGAGGACCTCGACACGACCGTCAGCGGGGTGCAGGGCGCCATCGCGCTCGAGGCGTTGGTGTCGGCGGCGTTCATCCTGATCGGGAGCAAGGTGGGCGACCTCATCGGACGCAAGCGGGCGTTCGTCCTTGGTCTGCTGGGCTATGCGCTGGGCGCCCTGGCGATGGCGTTCGCTCAGGGCCTGACGGCGATCATCGTATTCTGGGCCATCGTCGGCGGGCTGGGCGCGTCGCTGCTGCTGCCGGCGATGCAGTCGCTGATCCACGGCAACTTCCAAGGTGAGGCCCAGAAGAAGGCCTACGCCCTGGTGGGCGCCGCGGCGGCGATCGCCGCCGCCGTCGGGCCGCTGATCGGCGGCTTCCTGACCACCTTCCTGTCCTGGCGCGTCGGATTTCTGCTGGAGGTCGTCGTGATCGCGGTCGTCCTCAGCGGCCTCAAGCTCATCCATGACGTGCCCTACACCGGCGCCCGCGTCGTCGACATCGTTGGCGCGCTGCTGTCGGCCGCCGGCATGGGCGGCGTCGTCATAGGCATCCTCGTCTGGCAGGAGGGCGGAGAGTACGTCGGCGTCCTGATCGCGGTCGGCCTGGTCGCGCTCGGGTCGCTCGCCCGCTGGCTGATCCGGCGTAAGCACGACGGCAAGCCGACGCTGATCGATCCCGACCTCTTCAAACACGACCTGTTCCGGCTGGGCATCTCCTCGCAGATGCTGCAGAACATCGCGCTCGGAGGGGCGATGATCGCCCTGCCGATCTACCTGCAGATGGTCCTGGAGTACAACGCCCTGCAGACCGGCCTGACGCTCGCGCCGCTGTCACTGACGATGTTCGGGATGGCAATCCTCGCCGGCAAGCGGGCGGGCAAGCGACGACCCGCGAGCATCATCCGCCTCGGATCGGGACTGTTGACCCTGGGCATGCTGCTGCTCATCCCGATCGTTCCACGCGCGGACTCTGGCTGGGCGCTCGTCATCCCGCTGATGATCGCCGGGTCGGGGCTGGGCCTGCTGGTGTCCCAGCTCAACAACTACACCCTCTCGCCGATCTCCGACGAGCGCGTCAGCGAGGCCGCCGGCGTCAACTCCGCCGCCGGGTCCTTCGGGCTGTCGTTCGGGCTCGCGTTCGCCGGAGCCATCATGCTGGCAACGCTGTCGATCGCGTTCACCCAGATGGCAGAGGACAGCACCGTGCTGCCGCCCGCCGCCCAAGAGCAGGTCGCCCAAGCGCTCGAAGACGACGCGGAGGTGATGAGCAACAGCCAGCTGCAGAAGCAGCTCGCCGACCGGCCTCCGGAGATCCAGGACGAGATCATCCGCATCAACACCGACGCACGCCCGCGCGCCCTGCAGGTCGCGCTGCTCGTCCCGATCCTCGCCGGCCTACTAGGGCTGCTCAACAGCTTCCGCATGATGCGCCGACCCGACCCCGCCCCATCGGACGGCGCAGAGATGCCGTCGCCTGACGAGAGGCCGACCCAGGACGATTGGACGAAGAGCAGCCGAAATAGACATCTCCGCGCCGTTGGCGCCGCGACCCCTCGAGCGTGCCGGACCCCGCTCTCAGTGGCTGCGCCGGGCACCGCCCGAGAGCCTAGTGCGCGAGCCGGAGGCGGGGCCTATTTCAGCCGGCCGCGGCGGTGACCCGGCGGGGAAGCCGGGCCGCCAGCCGCCAGCCGCCCGCCGGGGTGGGCCCGGCCTCGAGAGCCCCGCCGCACGCGCCGATCCGCTCCCGCAGCCCTGCAGGCCGGTTCCGGTCCCGGCGCCGGCGAGCGACCGCTCGTCCCCTGCCGGGGCGTTGATCACCTCGACCGTGAGCGTCCCCCGGTCGCTGCGCACCAGCACGCGCACGGCGGCGCCCGCGGCGTAGCGAAGCGCGTTGGTGAGCCCCTCCTGAACCACGTGGTAGGCGATCTGCGCGACCGGCGCGGGGGGAGGCCCTCCCGGTCGCCCTCGAGCCGGAGCGTCACCGCGAGCCCGCTGCCGGACGCGCGGGCCACCAGCTCCTCCACAAGTTCAAGGACGGCCAGATCGTCACCTCCGGGGTCGTGAAGTTCTCCGCGCTCGACGATCTCTCCATCCCGATCGTCGGCGGGAGTGGCGCGTACCGCGGCGCGAGCGGCGAGGTCGGCTCCGGAAAGCCGGTCAAGGGATTCGACAGCGTCGACGTCCTGAAGCTCGACGGCTGAGACCCAGGCCGCCCCGGGCCTGCCGACTCAGCGCGGCAGGCTCGGAGCGATGATCCGGTAGGCCTTCAGCCCCAGCCCCAGCCGCTCGCGGTCCTCGCTGCGCAGCGGATCCAGCCCGGTCAGCTCGCGCACCCGGTCCAGGCGGTAGCCCACGGTGTGGCGGTGGGCGTGGATCGACTGGGCGGTGGCGTTCATGTTGCAGTTGTTGCCCAGGTAAGCCGAGAGCGTGCCCAGCAGGTCGGTGGAGTACTGCTCGTCGTAGCGCACCAGCGGCTCCACCGTGTCCTCGTAGAAGCTGCGCACCTCCTGCGGGTGGCTGGCCAGCACGCGGAACAAGAGGCGGTAGGTGCCCTCGCCGATCTCCTCGCCCGGCGGCCCCCCGCCGGCGGCCTGTACGCGCAGGACCAGCTCCGCCTCGTCGAGGGCCCGGCGGGCCTCCGCCGCACCGTGGCGGTGCGAGGACACGCCCACCTCGGCGTGGCGGCCCAGGAGCGACGCCGCCCGGCGGGCCTGCTCGGAGTCACCCGGCAGCAGGGCGTAGACCCTTCCTCCCTCCACCACCTCCGCCAGCGCGCCGGGCACCTCCGCAACCAATGAGGCCACTATTCGCCCAGGCCCGCGGCCGTTCGCGTCCACGCACACCGCCGTGTAGCCCTCGGTCAGGTCGCAGCCCAGGCGGGCCGCGCGGCGGGCGACGTCGTCGGGGTCGATCTCCGGACGGCTCAGCAGGTCCTCGATCAACGACCCGCGCAGCGACTGCTCGGTCTCGTCCCGGGCCTCGGCCACGGCGACCTCGGTGAGGGCGGCGATCGCCGCCATGTGGAGGTAGTCGCCGGCGTCGGGACCGCCGGGGCCCAGCAGGAGGACCGCGCCGAGATCGCGACCCCCCGAGGAGACCGGCACCTCGACGGCGACCTCGGCCGGGCGCTGGGGCCGCCCGCCGGCGAGGCGGGCGGCCACGTAGCGCTCCAGCACCCCCCCTTCGCCCCGGGCCCCCAGCCGAGGCACGATCACGGCCACCGGGGCTCCGGCGTAGGCGGAGGCGATCTCCGCCACACGCTCGAGCCCGTCCCCGGCCAGCACGGCGCTCACCATCTCGAGGTGGGCGCCGCGCGGGGTGGCCGGGGCCCTTAACTGATGGGCAGGTAGCGCTCGATCTCCCACGGCGTGACCTGCACGCGGTAGTCGAGCCACTCCTCGCGCTTGAGGTCGACGTAGCGCGAGAAGATGTGCGGGCCGAGCGCCCGCTCCACCAGCTCGGATTTCGACATCTCCTCGATCGCCTCCCCCAGCGACTCGGGCAGGTGGGAGACGCCCATGGACTGCCGGTCCTCCTCGTTGAGGTCGTAGAGGTTGCGCTCGATCGGTGCCGGGAGCTCGTAGCCCTTCTCGATCCCCTCCAGGCCTGCGTGCAGAAGCGCCGCGAACGTGAGGTAGGGGTTGCAGGACGGGTCGGGGCAGCGGAGCTCCGCTCGCGTCGCCCGCTCCTTGCCGGGGTGGTAGACCGGCACCCGCACGAGCGCGGAGCGGTTGCGCCGCGACCAGCCGATGTACACCGGCGCCTCGTACCCGGGCACGAGCCGCTTGTAGGAGTTCACCGAGGGCGCGAACAGCGCCGACAGCTCACGGGCGTGCCGCAGCTGGCCGGCGATGAAGCCCTTCGCCTCGTCGGAGAGGAAGTACTCGTCGTCCCCGTCGAAGAAGGCGTTCTCCTCACCCCGGAACAGCGACTGATGGGTGTGCATCCCCGAGCCGTTCTCCCCGAACAGCGGCTTCGGCATGAAGGTGGCGTAGCAGTCGTGCTTGGCCGCCACCTCCTTGATCGCGATCCGGTAGGTCATCGTGTTGTCGGCCATCTCGAGGCCGTCCGCGAAACGCATGTCGATCTCGTGCTGCGAGGGCCCGACCTCGTGGTGGGTGTACTCCACCGGGATGCCGAGCTCACGCAGGGTGAACACGCAGTCACGCCGGAAGTCGGAGGCCACGTCGAGCGTGGTGAGGTCGAAGTAGCCGCCCCTGTCCAGCACCTCGGTGCCCTCGTCCGACTTGAACAGGAAGAACTCGAGCTCCGGCCCCAGGTAGTAGTGGTCGAAACCCATGTCCTTCGCCCGGGCGAGCGCCCTGCGCATCTGGAACCGCGGGTCGCCCTCGTAGGGCTCTCCCCCGGGCACAAGCACGTCGCAGAACAGCCGGCCCACGGTGTGGGTCTCGCCGGTCCGCCAGGGCAGGATCCGGAACGTGGTCGGGTCGGGCATGGCGATCATGTCCGACTCCTCGATCCGGTTGAACCCGGTGATCGACGAGCCGTCGAAGCCCATGCCGTCCTCGAGCGCGTCCGGAAGCTCCTCGCGGCCGACCGCGAACGACTTCAGGACCCCGAAGATGTCCGTGAACCAGAACCGTATGAACTCGACGTTGTGTTCCTCGACCAGAGCGAGCACATCGCTCGGGCCGGTGGTCCTCTCAGGTGCTACCGCCATTGACGCTCACCTCCTCTCCTTCGTGGGCCTGCAGCACCAGCTCGCCCTCCTCGCCGGTGCGGATCCGCACCGCGTCCTCCACCGGCATGACGAACAGCTTCCCGTCGCCGACCGAGCCGGTCCGGGCGTGCCGCAGGATCACCGTCTTGATCAGGCCGACGTCCTGCGACTCGACAACGCACTCGAGCTTCAGCTTCGGCCGTAGATGGACTGCGAGCTCCGAGCCGCGGTAGTGCTCGGTGATCGCCTTCTGTCGTCCCGAGCCCTTGACCTCCGTGATCGTCAGGCTCGGGAATCCGGCCTCGAGCAGATCCGCGCGGATCGGCTCGAAGGCCTCGTGGCGGATATAGGCGACGACCATCTTCATGCCGTCGCCTCCTTCGCCCGGGTCGATGCCGGGACCGGCGTCGCCGGCGCCTCGGGCGGCCCGCCCGTGGGCCCGCCGATCTCAGACGGCGGGATGAACTGCTCGGGGTATCCGTACATGCCGTGCTCGACGATGTCGAGACCGGCCTCTTCGTCCTCGGCCGACACGCGCAGCCCGACCGTCGCCTTGATCGCGGCGAAGGTGGCGTAGCTGAGGGCGAACACGAAGGTGAAGGCCACCGCCACGCCGACCACCTGGGCGATCAGCTGGGTGAACTGACCGGAGTAGACCAGGCCGCCGTCGGGGTCGCCGAAGGCGTTGTACTCGGCCAGACGCGGCGCGGTGAAGATGCCGCAGGCAACCGTTCCCCAGATTCCGGCCAGTCCGTGCGCCGAGGTGGCGCCCACCGGATCGTCGATCTTCTTGTCGATCCAGATCACGCCGAAGACCACGATGATCCCGGCCACGAAGCCGATGATCGGGCCCGCCCAGGCCTCCACGTAACCCGAGGGCGCGGTGATGGCCACCAGGCCGGCGATGGCGCCGTTGGCCACCATGCCGATGTCGATCGTCTTGTGGGCGAACTGGGTGGCGACGAACGCGCCGATGATGCCGCCGGCGCAGCCCAGCAGGGTCACGACGGCCACATCGCCCATGCGGACGTCCGAGATGCCCAGCGTCGAGCCCGGGTTGAACCCGAACCAGCCGACGAACAGGATCAGGGCGCCGAGGCCCACCAGCGGCATCGAGTGCCCGGGGATGGCCCGCGGCTTGCCGTCGGGGCCGTACTTGCCCCTGCGGGGGCCGAGCAGCAGCAGCGCCGCGAGCGCGCCCGTGGCTCCGATGAGGTGCACCGCGGTGGAGCCGGCGAAGTCCTGCATGCCGGTCGGGAGCAGCGGCGTGTCGCCGTTCTGCAGCCAGCCGCCGCCGAACACCCAGTGGGAGCCGATCGGGTAGATGATGGCCGAGAACACGATCGCGTAGATCACGTAGGCGCTGTACTTGATCCGCTCCAGGGTCGAGCCCCAGACGATGGCCAGCGAGACCGCGCAGAACGCGAACTGGAACAGGAACTTCGAGTCGACGGTGGCGTCGGACAGGCCCATCACCGGGAATGCGTCCGACCCGTTGCCGGAGTACTGCAGCAGGAACCCGTTCGAGCCGATGATCGAGCTGGAGACGCCCAGCACGTCGGCGCTGCCGAACGCGAACGCAAAACCGACCGCCCAGTAACAGATCGCGGCGATCGAGAGGTTGGTGAGGATCTTGGCGACGCCCGTGCCGGCGTTCTTCGCGCGCGAGAACCCGATCTCGAGCATGGCGAAGCCCGCCTGCATGAAGAGCACGAGCACGGCTGCGATTACCACCCAGAGGGTGTTCGTCGGAACCGTCTCTGCAAGTCTGCCGTCGATCGCCTGTCTGAGGTCGTCGGCGGTCGCGAGTACCGATGACATGGTGGCTTTGGCCTCCTTCCGTAGGTCCGAGGCCAAAGTACGAAGCCCTCGCGGCCCCGTCTTTATCCACGTGTCGAAGATTCGGGCGCTGGGCTTCTCCGCCGTGTCGGAAGAGCCCGCTATTAGCGGGAAAGCCGCTCGCCGTGCTCGGCCGCCGCCTCCAGCAGCAGCTCGAGGTGCTCCGCCTCGGTGCGGAAGTTCACGATGCAGGCGCGCAGGCAGAAACGGCCGTCCAGCACCGCGTTCGAGCAGTAGACCCGGCCGTCGGCCATGAGAGCGATCAGGAGGTCCTGGTTGAGCCGGTCGAGCGCCTCCTCGTCGCCTCTGAGCGACTCCGGGACGTAGCGGAAGCAGCAGATCGAGAGCGAGACGGGGGTCATCAGCTCGAACTCGGGGTGCTCCTCCACCAGCTCGCCCAGATAGCGGGCCAGCGCGGCGTCGTGGGCGATGCGGCGCCCGTAGGCCCCGGTCCCGTGGGCCAGCAGCGAGAGCCAGATGCGCAGCGCGGCGAAGCTGCGGCTGAAGTCGGGGCCGTGCATGGCCAGGTCGTGCCCCTGGCGGGCGTCCTCGGCCAGCCAGATGTAGCTGGCCTCGCCCGTGAAGGCGGCGGGCAGGAGCATGCGGTCGCGGACCAGCACGCAGCCGCCCAGCAGCGGCGTGTAGAGCCATTTGTGGGCGTCGACCGCGATGGAGTCGGCCCGCTCGATTCCTGCGAGGAGGGGCCGCAGCTCGCCGGCCAGCACGGCGGCCCCGCCGTAGCAGGCGTCCACGTGGAGATGCACGTCGTGGCGCTCGCACAGCGCGGCGATCTCGGGCAGTGGATCGATCGCGCCGGTGGCGGTGGTTCCCGCCGTTGCGATCACCGCGGCGGGCTTGACGCCGGCGGCCTGGTCTCGTTCGAGTGCCTCCTCGAGGGCGTCGGGCCGCATGCGCCAGCCATCGTCCACCGCGATCGGCCGCACCGCGGCCCCACCGAGCCCGAGCAGGTCGGCGGCACGAAGGTGGACCACGTGCGACTCGGAGGAGGCGTAGAGCGCGAGCGCCGGGCCCTCGGCCACCCCGCGCTCACGCACGTCCGGGCCCAGCGCCCGGTCGCGCGCCACCTTGAGTGCAACGAGGTTGGCCAGCGCGCCGCCGGCCACCAGCTGGCCCCCCGCCCCCTCCGGCAGGCCGAAACGAGCGGCCAGCCAGCCGGTGAGGTGCTCCTCGATCGTGCTGGCGCCCGGCGACAGCCGGAACCCGCCGACGTTCTGGTTGAGCCCGGCGGCGAGCAGGTCGGCGACCGCGCCGGGCACCGTGCCGGCGCCGGAGATATAGGCCATGAAGCCGGGATGCCCCGGGTAGATCGAGCCCTCGTAGACCAGCGCCCGCAGGTGCTCGAGCAGCTCGCCCCGCTCCAGCGGCTCCTCGGGCACTTCCAGGGCCAGGCGCTCGCGCAGGTCTTCGGCGCTGAATTCCCCGCTCACCGGCAGCTCGGGCAGGCGGCCGAGCAGCTCGGTCCAGAGACCCACCACGTCCTCGCCCAGCTCGCGGGCCCGCTCGGGGCTCCAGTCGAGATCGGGGACCGGCTCGGGGCGGTCGGGCACGGCGCCTGAGGCTAACTCAGGCCGGGACCTCGTCCACGACCGGGTCGCGCTCGGGCGGCAACTCGCCGCCGCGCTCGGTGCCGGCGATCAGCTCGTCGGGCGTCTTCTCCTCGGGGATGAAGCCCGACTTCATGCCGAAGTAGACGGCCTGGGGATGGTGGGCCACGATCGCCACCGTCGACTGCTCGGGCATCACGGCGAAGCCGTCGGACAGGGTCATTCCGATCTCCTCCAGCCCGAGCAGGCGCCAGACCTTCTCGTGCTCGGACTGGTCGGGGCAGGCGGGGTAGCCCCAGGAGTAGCGCCGACCCTGGTCCAGCGGGATGCCGAGGCCGCGGCGCACCTCTGCGTGGACCCACTCGGCGAGCCCCTCGGCCGCCTGCACGCCCAGGCCGTGGGTGAACAGCTGCTCGGCGAACTCGCCCTCGCGTTCGAGGCGCGCCATCAGCTCGGTCACCTCGGGCCCGACGGTCACGCCCTGGAGGGCCACCACGTCGCGTTCGCCGGAGCTCAGGGGACGGTAGAAGTCGGTGAGGCAGATCCGGTCGTGGCGGGGCTGGCGCGGGAACACCAGGCGCTCCAGCTCGCGCGAGGGATCGTCGGGGTCGAACACCACCAGCTCGTTGCCGTCGGCGTTGGCCGGGAAGTAGCCCAGCCGGGCGCGGGGGTTCAGGTAGTCCTGCTCGCGCCACATACGCTCCAGCTTCGGCGCGAAGCCCTCGTCCTCGCCGTCGCCCTCCACGATCTGGCGCCACTCCTCGCCCTTCTTGCCCCGGCCGCCCCAGTGCAGCTTGAACAGCACGTGGCGGTCGAGGTAGGCGTAGACGTCGTCCAGATCCACGTCGAGCTCCCGTGCGCCCAGCCAGGGCGGTTCGGGGATCGGGGTGTCGGTGCGGGCGCCCGAGCGCACGCTCGAGTCGGTGACCGGCGGCCCGTCGTCCTTCTTCTCCCCCTGCTCGCGCAGCTTGCGGGCCGCGTCGCGCATCTTTTCGACCAGGGCGCCTCGGGCCTCGTCATCGACGAGGGCGTCCATCGTGTCGAGACCCTGGAAGGCGTCCTTGCAGTAGAAGACCCCGGGCGCATAGACCTCGTCCGACTCCTTGCCGTGGGGGTAGAGGATGCGGCGCCCGAAGTCGCGGTTGATGGCCGCGCCCCCCACCAGCACCGGGAAGGCGTGGCCGTGGTCGTGCAGCTCCTGCACGCAGATGGGCATCTGCTTGGAGGTCGAGACCAGCAGGGCCGACAGCCCGATGGCGTCGGCATCGTGCTCCACGGCCGCGTTGATGATCGTGTCCACGGGCACCTGCTTGCCGAGGTCGATGACCGTGTAGCCGTTGTTGGTGAGGATCGTGTTGACCAGCGACTTGCCGATGTCGTGCACGTCGCCGAACACGGTCGCGATCACGACCTTGCCCTTGGTGTGGCCCTCGATCCGCTCCAGGTAGTTCTCCAGCCGGGCCACCGCCCGCTTCATCACGGTGGCGGACTGCAGCACGAAGGGCAGGATCAGCTCGCCGGCGCCGAACTTGTCGCCCACCTCCTTCATGGCGGGCAGCAGGACCCGGTTGAGGGTCGGGACGGCGCCGATCTTCTCCACCGAGCGGTCGATCCAGTCCTCCACGCCGTCCTTCTTCCTGCGCAGGATGTGCCAGTGGAGCGCCTCCTCGGGCTCCATGTCGGCCGTCGGGTCCGCACCCGCGTCCTCCTCGGTCTCGCCCTTCTGCTCGAAGTGGGCGATGAAGCGCTCGAGGGCGTCCTCGCGCCGGTTGAACACCAGGTCGTCCGTGAGCTCGCGCTCCTGGGTGGGGATCTCCCCGTAGGGGGTGATGTGGTTGGGGTTGACCATCGCCAGGTCGAGCCCCGCCTCCACGCAGTGGTGGAGGAAGACCGAGTTGAGCACCGCCCGGCCTCCGGGGGAGACGCCGAAGGACACGTTCGACACGCCCAGCGAGGTCTGCACCCCGGGCAGCTCGGCCTTGATGAGGCGGATCCCCTCGATCGTGGCCACCGCGCTGGGCCGCCACTCCTCGTCGCCGGTGGTCAGCGTGAAGGTAAGGGCGTCGAAGATGAGCGACTCGCGACCGAGCCCGTGCTCGTGGCAGAGCTCGACGATGCGCTTGGCGATCTCGAGCTTGCGCTCGGCCGTCTTGGCCATGCCCACCTCGTCGATGGTCAGGGCGATCAGGGCCGCCCCGTGGGCCTTCGCGAGCGGCGCCACCACGTCCAGCTTGTCCCGGCCCGCCTCCAGGTTCACCGAGTTGACGATCGCCCGGCCGGGGATCTGCTCGAGCGCCGCCTGGATGACCTCGGGCTCGGTGGAGTCGATCTGGATCGGCGCGGGCTGGGTGAGCGAGATGCGCTTGACCAGCTCGCGCATCTGCTCGTCCTCGTCCTGGCGCTCGGTGAGCGCGACGCAGACGTCGAGCACGTGCGCGCCGCCCTGCACCTGGTCCTCGGCCACCTGAACGAGGCCGTCGTAGTCGTCGGCCAGCAGCAGTTCCTTGGCCTTGCGCGAGCCCTGGGAGTTCACCCGCTCGCCGACCAGGGTGGGTCGCGGCTCCTGCACGAGCGGCGTGGCGGTCATCATCGAGGACACCAGCGGCTGGGTGCCCGAGGGTCGCGGCTCGACCGAGCGGCCGCCGACGCGGTCGACGATGGCGCGGATGTGGTCGGGCGTGGTGCCACAGCAGCCGCCGACGATGGTCAGGCCGTAGCGCTCCACGAACTCCTGCAGGACGTTAGCCAGAGGATCGGGCTCCTCGGGGAAGATCGTCTCTCCGTCCGGCCCCTGCAGCGGCAGGCCGGCGTTGGGGATGCAGTGCACGGGCAGCGGGCTGTTCTCGCCCAGGAAGCGGATCGCGTCGCGCATGTCCTCGGGGCCGGTGGAGCAGTTGAGCCCGATCACGTCGACGTCCAGCGCCGAGAGGGTGTTGAGCACGGCCCGGATATCGGTGCCGAGCAACATCTTGCCGCCCTGGGGGAGCAGCGACACGCTGGTCTGGATCGGCAGCGTGCGCCCGGTCAGCAGGAACGCCTCCCGGGCCCCGAACACGGCGGCCTTGACCTCCAGGATGTCCTGCGCGGTCTCGATGATGATCAGGTCGGCGCCGCCCTCGGTGAGCGCCTTGGCCTGCTCGGTGAAGATCTCCATCAGCTCGCGGAACCCGATGCGGCCGAGCGTGGGGTCGTCGCTCGACGGGAGCTGCCCGGTGGGGCCGATCGAGCCGGCCACGAAGCGGTGCTCGCCCGCCGCGGCGCGGGCGATCTCGGCCGCCCGCCGGTTGATCTCCTCGGTGTGCTCGGCCAGCCCCCACTCCTCGAGCTTGAGCCGGCTGCCCTGGAAGGTGTCGGTCTCGAGTACCTCGGCCCCCGCCTCGAGCATGGACTCGTGCACCTGCTGGATCACGTCCGGGCGCTGCAGGATGAGGGCCTCGTGGCACTTGCCGGGCAGGCCGCCGTAGTCCTCGCTCGTCAGGTCGAACTGCTCGAGCGTGGCCCCCATGCCGCCGTCGAAGACGACGACCCTCTCCCGGGTGGCTCGCAGGAAATCGCGCACAGGACGATGCTAGCGCAACCTTGACACGAGTGTGTGAAGGTTAGGGGGAGGTACGCTCCCCGGCCGTGCCCATCGCCCTCGTCACCGGCGCCAACCGCGGCATCGGCCGCGAGACCGCCCGGCAGCTCGCCGAACGCGGCTACGAGGTGATCGTCTCGGCCCGCGACGAGGCCAAGGCCCGCGAGGCCGCCGATGCCATCGGCGGCCGGCCGCTCGAGCTGGACGTGTCCGACCCGGGCTCGATCGACCGCGCCGCCGCCGGCGTGGCCGACGACCCGGGCGCGCTGGACGTGCTGGTGAACAACGCCGGCGTGGGCACCGACTGGGGCGTGGCCGGAGCCGAGCCGGACTTCGACGCGATCCAGCGTGCCCTGGACACCAACTTCTTCGGCGCATACCGCCTGACGGTGGCGCTGCTGCCACTGCTGCGGCAGTCGGGGCATCCGCGCGTGGTCAACGTGTCGAGCGGGATGGGCGGCGTCGCGGAGATGGGCGGCTGGTCGCCCGGCTACCGGGTCTCCAAGGCCGCGCTCAACGCCATGACCCGCATCCTCTCCACCGAGCTGGAGGAGGCGGGCGTGAAGGTCAACTCGGCCTGCCCCGGCTTCGTGGCCACCGACATGGGCGAGCCAGTTCGGGGCCAAGAAGAGCGTGGAGGACGGGGCCTCCGGAATCGTGTGGCTGGCCACGCTGCCCGACGACGGCCCGAGCGGCGGCTTCTTCCGCGACGGCAAGCCCGTCGCGTTCTGACCCGCGAGCACGCGCCGCACCTTGGGGTCCTATTACACCCCTGACGTGCGGCGCGGGAGGTTTGCCCTCCGGCCGGCGCCACCGCCGTTGGGGGTGCACCCCTTACCCCGCCCCCAGCCGAGCGCCGAGAGCGCGCGAGGCGGGCCTCACACCGCGATCAGCGTCACGCCCACCATCGCCGCCGCGATCCCGACACCCTGCAGACGGGACGGGCGCTCACCCAGCAGGATCACCCCCAGGCCGACCGTGAACACCGGGAACAGCGAGCCGGCCACCGACACCAGCGAGAGCTGGCCCTCGTCCGCAGCGAACGTGTAGAGGAGGGTGCCCGCCACCAGGAGGAGGCCGGGCAGCGTGAGCAGGGCCAGGTCGTCGGTCGCTCTGATGCCGGTGAGCCGCTGTCCGGCCCAGACCAGCAGGATCACCACCAGGGCCACCCGGGCGTCGAGGATGGCCCAGGCTCGCCCGTCCTCGGCGGCCAGGGGCAGCGCGGTGAGGAACACGCCGAAGGCGAGCGCGGACCCCGCGGCCCAGAAGGCGCTCGCCCGCGGATCGGGGTAGGCGGGCCCCGGAGCGTCCTCGGCGCCGGCGGGTTCGGCCCGCCTGGCGGCCAGCGCCGACCCGGCGAGAGCCAGCAGGATGCCCGCCGCCTGCGTGGCGCGCAGCGGATCGCCGCTGGCCAGGCCCCAGGTGACCGGGACGATCGCACCCACGGCGCCGATCGGGGCAGCCACCGCCAGCGGACCGAGCTGCGCCGCGCGATAGAAGGTGATGAGGCCGAGCGCGTTGCCGGCGCCGGCCAGGATGGCCACCAGCACCCCGGACAGCGGGAGCGCGGGTCCGCGGTCCCAGGCCAGGTAGAGCGCGCAGGCCACCAGCGAGGCCACCTGGGAGATCACCAGAACCGACACCAAGGGGTGGCGGCGGGCCAGCTGCGGGCCGAGGAAGTTGGAGACGCCGTAGCAGGCCGAGGAGCCGAGGGCGAGCGCGACGGCGAGCATCGGCTCGCGACTGGGGCTGGGCCGGCGCGGCCGGCCTACGCCTCGGCTTCGGCGGCCTCACGGCCGCCGCTGCGGCGGCCCATGTGGCTCAGCTCCACCGGCGCCGCGTGGAGAGCGCGCAGGCGGAGGTCCTTCCAGGTCATGCCCTCACGCACCAGCGCCGGCATTCCCATCGCCAGCGCGGTGGCGATCTCCACCGCCTGCAGGATGATCCCGTAGGCCAGCGCGTTGGTCTTGCCCACCCCGTACGCCGAGAGCACGGCGACGCAGGCGGCCTGGAACACGCCCAGGTTTGAGGGCGTGACCGGCAGGGCCGCGGTGACGTTCACGGCGAACAGCACCGCCGCGGCGGCTCCGATGCCCGCCTGACCGTCGAGGCCGAGCGCCACCAGCAGCACGTAGCAGGCAAGCCACTGCAGGGCCCAGGCCAGCAGCTGGTTGAGCGCGGCCCAGCCGCCCAGCCGGGGCTTGCGGAACACGTCCAAGCCGGAGCGCACCTGCAGCATCGCCCGCCGGGCCCGGGCGGCGGCCTGCTGCACACGCTGGAAGCGAGTGGGGCTGCCGCGGCGGAGGATCCAGGGAAGAGCGAGAACGAAGGCCAGCACCACCACGGGGGCGATCGTGGCCAGCACCAGGGCGTCCTCGTTGCCCTGGAACAGGCCCACCGTCGCGAACATCACCGCGCCCAGGATGATCAGGGCGAGGATGTTGAGCACGGTCTGAGATACGAGCGTCCCGAGCACGACGGGGAAGCGGTCACGCATACGGCCCAGGCGGCGCGACACGATCAGCGCGCGTGACGGCTCGCCCAGGCGGGCGGGCAGCGTGGCCGACATCAGCACCCCGATCATCGTGGCCCGAGCGGTGTCGCGACGGCGGGGGCGCACACCCGGCAGCGCCGCGCGCAGGATCGCGTGCCAGGCCTCGGCCCGCAGCAGCATCGACGTGCACATCAGCGCGAAGGCGGCGAGCACCCACCACGGGGTGGCCGCCACCAGCGCCCGCCCGATGGACTCGATGCCGATGCGCTGGAGGGCAAGCGCGGTGAGCCCGGCTCCGGCGACCACGCCTCCGACAACCAGGGCCTTGCGGGCCACCCGGGCGGCGCGGCGGGGCCGGCTTTCGGCCGGCTCGGGCTCGAGCGAGGGAAGCGGGGCCGGCGGGATCCGGCCGCCCGGCTCGGCGGGGGTCACGCCGCTGCGCCGCGCGAAGCGGGCCCGGCGCCCCTCGGGGCGGGGAAGGGCCAGCGCCTCCTCGTAGACCTCCATCACCTCGCCCGCCACCTGCGGCCAGGCAAAGCGCCGGGCGCGCTCGGACGCGGCCGCGGCCATCGCGGCGCGGCGCCCGGGGTCGAGGGCCAGGCCGCGCAGGGCCTCACCCAGCGCCACGGCGTCGCCGACCGGCACCAGCAGCCCGTCGCGGCCGTCGCGGACCACGTCCCGGTAGCCGGCGATCTCCGACGCGACCACCGGGGTGCCCGAGGCGAACGCCTCGGTGAGGACCATTCCGAAGCTCTCGCCGCCCATCGAGGGGGCGCAGAGCACGTCGGCGCCGCCCAGCAGGGCCCACTTCTCCTCGTCGCTCACCCGTCCGGCCACGCTGATCCCCTCGGGCTCGAGCAGCAGCGGCTCGACCTCCTCGCGGGTGGCGCCGGCCACCGTCAGGTGGGCCTCCACGCCGGCGCCCCGGAGCGCCTCGAAGGCCCGCAGTAGCACGGGCAGGCCCTTGCGCTCCTCCGCCCGGCCGACGAACAGCAGCCGCAGGTGGGGGTGGGGACGGCCGGGGTCGGGCCGGGCGGCGGCCAGGTCCACGCCGTTGGGGACGACGCGATAGCGGCCGCCGTAGAAGCGCTGGGCGGTCCAGCGCGCGGCCTCGGAGACCGCGATGCGCGCGCTCAGCTTGCCGTACAGACGACGGGCGCCGCCCACGTTCGCGGCGATCCCGTTGGCCAGCCGGCTCGTGGAATAGGTGTGGAAGGTGCCGACCACGGGCGCGCGGGCGTTCTCCGCCGCGAACCAGCTGACCATGGGGGCGTTCGGCTCGTGCACGTGCACCACGTCGTAGCGGCCGCTCCGCAGCTCGCGCCCCAGAACGCCCAGCCCCGTGGGCGACATGGACAGGTTCGAGACGGCGCCGTTCATCGGCAGGCCCACGGTGCGCCCGAGCGAGATCAGATGATCGGGCATGGGCCGCTGTTCCGGGCGGGCGCCGCGGTGGGAGACACGTGCCTGGCGGTCGTCGGGGTCGTAGGGGGCCAGCACGCGGACCTCGTGTCCGCCCGCCGAAATCTGCTCGGCGAGCGCCTCCACGTGGCGCCCGACTCCGCCGGGGTACGTGTACGAATAGGGCGATACCAGCGCTACACGCACCC
Organism: uncultured Thermoleophilaceae bacterium; assembly: GCA_963850205.1. Classification (GTDB taxonomy): domain Bacteria; phylum Actinomycetota; class Thermoleophilia; order Solirubrobacterales; family Thermoleophilaceae; genus JACVRW01. Next base: position 31,434 of record CAWKKJ010000002.1, read on the forward strand.
GGCCCATCCTAACGGAGGATCCGCCGCAGACAGTCGTGCTAGCCGCCCTATGGCTGCGACACTTCCCGAAGTGAGCGAGAGCCGTAATTACGTCAAATACACCTTCCTGAAGGTCGATCCTGCCTGGCGCAGGCGATCGGCCACGGAGCGGGCGGCCGACAAGCGCGAGTTCGCCGCCGCCTGCGCCGAATTCGCCACCGATCACTACCTGCGCGCCTACACGCTGGTGGGCACCCGCGGCGACTGCGACCTCATGGTCCGGGCCATCAGCCCCATCCTCGACCCGATCCACGAGCTGCACGTGCTGCTGAACCAGAGCGGGCTGATGCGCCACGCGGACGTGGCTCACTCCTATCTGGCCATGACCAAGGAGTCGCCCTACTCCGACCAGCCCGACCAGCCGCTCGCGCCCAGGGAAGGCGCGGACTCCAGGTACCTGATCGTCTACCCGCTGTGGAAGCGCCGCGACTGGTACCGGCTGCCCGCCGAGGAGCGCATGCGGGTGATGCGCGACCATATCGCGGTGGCCCGCCGCTTCACCGGGATCGAGACCAACACGGCCTATTCGTTCGGACTCGACGACCAGGAGTTCGTGGTGGCCTTCGACGCCGACGACCCGGCGCAGTTCCTCGACCTCGTGCAGGAGCTACGGGCCACGGAGTCGAGCATGTACACGGAGTCCGAGACCCCGATCTTCACCTGCATCTCGGCCTCGGTCGAGCGCGCGCTGGACGCGCTCGACGGAGAGGTGGTCAGGGCGCCGGCGTAGCCTCGCGGGAGGCCTCGAGCAGGTCCTCGAAGCTGCACAGCTTCACCCGCGGGCGGCCGTGCGGCTCGCCGGCCTGCTTCTCGGCCCGGTCGATGGCCTCCCAGCCGGCGTAGGTCACGTGCTCGGGGGCGCGTTCGGCCAGCAGCGCCTCCAGCGAGCCGCGATCGGGGTCGCCCGGCTCGCGCAGGCGGCCGGCGTCGAAGTCCTCGAGGACCATGGACACCGTCTCCTGGGCGTCGCGCTTGTTGGTGCCGATGATCCCGGTGGGACCCCGCTTGATCCAACCCACCGCGTAGTCGCCGGTCAGCGGCTCGTCGCCGGTCAGGATGCGGCCACCGTCGTTGGGGATCGTGGCCGCGCGCTCGTCGAAGGGCAGCCCGGGCAGGGGCATGCCGCGGTAGCCGATCGAGCGGAAGACGATGCCGCAGTCGAGCTGCTCGACGGCCTCGGTGGGGACAGCCCGCAGCCGCCCGTCCTCCTCGCACAGCTCGTTGCGGCAGATGCGGATGCCCTCCACCCGCTGGCTGCCCAGGATCTCGACCGGGGAGACCAGGAAGCGCAGCACGATCCGCCGCCGCTTGCCGGCCGGCACGCGCTCGGCGTAGCGGCCCAGGATCTCCACGTTGTTGCGCGCGGTCTTGCTCGCCGCCTCGCTCTCGAGCCAGGCGCGGCTCGCCGGGTCCATGTCGAGGTCCCTGGCCTCCACGAACACGTCGGCGTCGGTCATCTCGCCGAGCTCGAGCAGCTCGGGGTTGGTGAAGGCGGCCTGGGCGGGCCCGCGGCGCCCGAGCACCACGATCTCGCGCACGTTGGAGTCGGCCATGACCTCGAGGGCGTGGTCGGCCACGTCGGTCTCGGCCAGCTCCTCGCGGGTGAGGGCCAGCATCCGGGCCACGTCGGCGGCCACGTTGCCGTTCCCGACCACGACAGCGCGCTCGCCGGAGAGGTCGAACTCGAGGTCGCGGTAGTCGGGGTGGCCGTTGTACCAGGCCACGAACGCGGTGGCTGCCCAGCTTCCGGGCAGGTCCTCGCCGGGGATGCCCATGCGCCGGTCGGTCTGCGCCCCCACCGCGTAGATCACGGCGTGGTAGCGCTCGGACAGGTCGCCGTGGTCGAGGTCGCGGCCGAACTCCACGTTGCCGTGGAAGCGGAACTCCGGGTGCTGCGCGGTCTTCTCGTAGACCCGGCTGACGGCCTTGATATTGGGATGGTCGGGCGCCACGCCGCCGCGCACCAGGCCCCACGGCGTGGGCAGGCGGTCGTACATGTCCACCTGCACGTTGAGGTCCGGGTGGCTCTTCGACTTCAAGAGGTGCCCGGCGGCGTAGAAGCCCGCGGGTCCCGAGCCGATGATCGCCACCCGGAGTGGATGTTCGGCCGAGCCGAGCGCGCTCATCTTCCCTTCACGCTATCGACAGCGGCCGGCTGCGCGATGATCCCGCCCCGTGGAGCGGATCGCGGTCGTGGACATGGGCTCGAACTCCTGGCGGCTCGTCGTGTTCGGGTACGAGCCGGGGACCCCCTGGTGGAGCCTGGTGGACGAGATCCGCGAGGCGGTTCGCATCGGCGCCGGCATGGGGGACGAGGGCCTGCTCCAGCCCGAGCGCGTGGACGTGGCCCTCCACACCGCGGCGGTGTTCGACGCCTTCTGCCGCGCCTCTGGCGTCGAGACGGTGGAGACGGTGGCCACCAGCGCGATCCGCGACGCGAAGAACGGCGGCGAGCTGCTCACGGCGATCCGGGCCAGGACGGCGCTGGAGCCGCGGGTGATCAGCGGGGCCGAGGAGGCCCACTACGGCTTCCTGGCCATGGCCAACTCCACCACGATTGAGGATGGCTTCGGGCTGGACATGGGCGGCGGCAGCATTCAGCCGCTGCTGATCGAGGGCCGTGAGGCGACCGCCGCCGAGTCGCTTCCGCTCGGCTCCGTGCGCGTGAGCGAGGAGCTCCTGCCGGGCGAGAAGGCCACGAAGAAGCAGATGAAGGCGGTACGCCGGCGGACCGGCGAGGCGCTCGAGGCGCTCGGCTGGTGGGACGGCGGCGGGCGGCTGGTCGGCATCGGGGGCACCATCCGCAACCTGGCCGCGGCGGCGATGAAGCGGCTGGAGCTGCCGGATATCGACGTGCAGGGCTTCGTGCTCACCCGCGATGCCCTGGAGGAGCTGATCGAGCTGCTCGCCGACCGGCCCGCCTCCAAGCGGGGCTCGCTGGCCGGCATCAAGCCCGACCGGGGCGACGTGATCCTGGGCGGCGCCCTGGTGCTGGCGGCCGCGCTCGAGACCGGGGGCTTCGAGGCCATCGAGGTCACCGAGGCCGGGCTGCGCGAGGGCATCTTCTTCGACCGCCTGCTCGGCGAGGACGGGCCCTTCGGTGACGTGCGCCGGGAGTCGGTCGAGAACCTGGCCCACCGCTTCAACAGCGACCCCGCCCACGTCAACCACGTGGCGGAGCTGTCGCTGGCGATGTTCGACGGGCTGGCCGCGGCCGGGCTCCACGACCTCAGGAGCGAGGAACGCGAGCTGCTGTGGGCGGCCTGCATGCTCCACGACATCGGCACGGCGATCGACTACGACGATCATCACCGCCACTCCCACTACCTGATACTCAGCGCCGGGTTGCCGGGGTTCTCCCCGCGCGAGCTGGTCTTGATCGGGCTGATCGCCCGCTATCACCGCAAGGGCGACCCGTCGGCCTCCGAGCTGGGCGACTTGGCCGAGAAGGGCGACGAGGCCCGGCTGCGGATCCTCTGCGGCGTGATCCGCCTTGCCGAGCAGCTCGAGCGCAGCCGCGACCGATCGATCCGTGCGGTGCGAGTGGCCCGGCAGGACGGCGGGGTCGCGCTGCTCGCCGCCACCGACCCCGCGGGCGATCCCAGCGTCCCCATCTGGGCCGCACGGCGCAACGCCGACCTGTTGGCCGAGGCGCTGGGCCGCCCCGTGGAGGTCGACGGCGAGTGAGCGCACCGCCCGTCGTCCTCGCCGGGCTGTGGGCGGCGTTGGCGGCGGCGCTGCCGGCGATCCGCCTCGAGCTCGGTGCCTCGGCGGCGGGCGCGCTCGCCGTGGCCTCTGTCCTGCTGCTCACCCCGGCCGTCCTGGTGGCCCCGGCCGCCCGGCTGAGCCACCGCGCCGCTTTGGCCGCCGGCACGCTGCTGCTGGCGATCGGCGCGGTCACCTGCGCTCTTGCCGGATCGATCGCCGTCCTGGCCGGCGGCGCCGTGATCGCGGGAGCGGGCGCGGCGGGGCTGCTGGCCCCCTCGGCGTCGTTCGCCTCGCCCGCCCTCGCCGGCGCCGCCTACGGGCTGGCCCTTGCCGCCGGGCCGCTGGCCGGGGCGGCGCTGGCCCAGGCCGCCGATTGGCGCTGGGTGTTCTGGCTCGCGCTCCCTCTCACGGCGCTCGCCGCCCTCGCGGCGGCCGGCCTGCCTCGGCCCGACGGGCGCCCCACGGGCGACGCGGCCACGGCGGCATTGCTGGGCACCTACGCCGCCGTCGCGCTGCTGGTGCCCCAGTACGGCCAGTTCGTCCTGGAACGCACGGGCGTGAGGAGCGCGCTGCTGCTGCTTCCCGCCGGCGCCGCCCTCCTCGTGCTGTCGTTCCCCGCGGTATGGCTCGCCGGGCGGCTGGGTGCGCGCATGCTGGTGGTCGCCGGGCTCACCTGTGCGGCGGCCGGGATGCTGGCACTGACCTTCGTGGACGCCGACACCGGGCCGCGGGCGCTGCTCCCCGGGGTCCTTCTCCTGGGCGTTGGTCTCGGCCTGGCCTGCCCGCAGGAGCCGCTCGGCCCGGGCTGGAGCCGAGCGGCGCTGCTGGCCGCCGGCGCGTTGGTGCTGACCGCGGGCGGCCTGCTCAGCGCGCTCGTGGAGTCCGCCCGCCGTGACGCGGGGGCCTCGTTCGACACGGCGGTGAGCGACGGGCTGGCCGGGACGGCGTGGCTGCTGGCCGCGGTCCTGGTGCTGGGCGCTCTACTGGCGGCGGTCCCGGCCCTTCAGGCGAAGCGCGTTTCCAGCACGCCCAGCTGAGGCGATACGACCTCCGCCCGGTCGCCGGGGCGCAGCCACACCTTCGGGTCGCGCAGGCTGCCCACCCCCTCGGGCGTGCCCGTAGAGATCAGGTCGCCGGGCTCCAGGGTCATCAGCTGGGACAGGTAGGCCACCAGCTCGGGGATCGAGTGCACCAGATCGGCGGTGGAGCTCTCCTGCATCTGCTCGCCGTTCAGGATCAGCCCGATCCCGATCGCCGTCGTGGGGGCCGGCCTCGTCGGGGGTGACCAGGGCGGGCCCGCAGGGCGCCGCGCCGTCGAAGACCTTGCCCGGCATCCACTGCGGCGTCTTGAACTGGTAGTCGCGGGCCGAGAGATCGTTGAGCAGGGTGTAGCCGGCCACGTGGTCCATCGCGTCCGCCTCCGACACCCCGGTCGCCCGGGCCCCGATCACGAACGCCACCTCGGCCTCATAGTCGACCTTGTCGGTCCAGGAGGGCAGCTTCACGGTGCCGCCCGCGGGCACCAGGGCGTTGGCGAACTTGGCGAAGATGGTGGGCGTCTCCGGCGGCTCCTTGCCCTGCTCCTCGGCGTGCGCCCGGTAGTTCAGCCCGATGCAGACGATCTTGTCCGGCCTGGTCACGGGCGGCAGCAGGGTGAGGTCCTCCAGCGGCAGCGATTCCCCGGTGGTCTCCACCGCGTCGAGCGGCCCGTCGGCCAGCACGGCTTCCAGCGTCCGCTCGCCTGTGACGGGGTCCACGTGCCCGTCGCGGAGCACCCCGGCGCGTGCGCTGCCCTCGAAATCGAAGCTCACCAATCTCATCGCGAGGCCAACCCTATGCGTACAGTCCCTCGAATGGCCAAAGAGCTCCCGACCGGCCGTATTCGCCGGGCCGCGAAGGTCGGCCGGCTGGCCGGCGGGCAGACCGCCCGAGGCTACGCGACCAAGGCCGCCAACCTCACGCGCGACGAGGAGGCGCGGCACGCGGCGGCCGGGCGGCGCCAGATGGAGGCGGCCGAGCAGATCTTCGACGTCCTCGGCCAGATGAAGGGCGCGGCCATGAAGGTCGGGCAGGTGGCGTCGTTCATGGACACCGGGACCTTCCCGCCCGAGTTTCAGGATCGGATCCAGGCGAAGCTGGCCGAGCTGCGCGACGCCGCGCCCCGGGTGCCCTTCGAGAAGATGCGCAAGGTGGTCGAGGACGACCTGGGCGAGCCGCTGGACCAGCTGTTCGCCGAGTTTGCTGAGGAGGCGGTGGCCGCCGCCTCGATCGGCCAGGTCTACCGGGCCCGCCTGCACGACGGGCGCGACGTGGCGGTGAAGGTCCAGTACCCGGGCGTGGCGCAGGCCGTGCGAGCCGACCTGCAGAACCTCGGGCTGATCATGCGGGTGGCCAAGCGCATCGCCCCGGGCATGGACGCCAAGGCGATGACCAAGGAGATCCGCGAGCGGCTGACCGACGAGCTGGACTACGAGCACGAGGCCCAGCAGCACCGCGCGTTTGCGCGCACCTGGCGCGGCCACCCGTTCATCTACGTGCCCCCCGTGGTCACGGACCTGTGCACCGAGCACGTGTTGGTGACCGAGTGGGTGGCGGGCGAGGGCTTCGAGGAGGTCCGGGAGATGGACCGCGCCACCCGCGACCGCTTCGGCGAGATCGTCTTCCGCTTCTTCTTCGGGTCGCTCTACCGCAACGGGCACTTCTCCGGCGACCCCCATCCCGGCAACTACCGCCTCATGCCCGACGGCCGGGTCGCGTTCATGGACTTCGGCATGACCAAGCGGGTGTCCCGCGAGGACATCGACGCCGAGGTGAGCGCCATCCGGGCCGCCATGGACGGCGACGCCGAGGGGCTGCACCGCCGGCTCGGGGCCATGGGCTTCTTCGACCCCTCCGACGACCTGTTGCCGGCCGACGCGGTGTACGAGCACTTCCACGACGTGACCGCCTGGTACATCGAGGACCGCGAGGTGACGATCGACCGCGCGCTCGTGGCCCAGATCCTGATCGACTTCGGCGACCCGCGCTCGCGGCACTGGCAGCTGATGAAGCGCGAGACGATGCCGCCGCAATCGATGCTGGCCCGCCGCATGGAGGCGCTCACACTCGGGGTGCTCGGGCAGCTGGAGGCCACCGCCAACTGGCACCGGATCGGCCGCGAGTGGCTGTTCGGCGACCCCGCCTCGACCGAGCTGGGCGCCGCCGAGGAGCCCTTCCACCTGCGCGCCGCGGCGTAGCATCCGGGGCATCGACGAGTCCAGCGCCCTCGAGCGGCTGAAGGCGGCCGACCCGGTGATGGCCGGGCTGATCGAGCGCTACGGCGACCCCGGCGGCGTCCTCGCCCGCCGCGGGCGCCAGCCGGGCGACGCCTACGGCGCGCTGGTGCGGGCCATCGTCGGCCAGCAGCTGTCGGCGGCGTCGGCCCGCGCGATCTACGGACGGCTGACCGGGCTGTTCGGCGAGCGGACGCCGACGCCGCGGGAGCTGCTCGCCACCGACGTCGCGGCCCTGCGGGGCGTGGGACTGTCGGCGGCCAAGGTCGCCTTTCTCCGCGATCTGGCCGAGCACGTCGAGGACGGCGACCTCGACCTGGAGCGGCTGCCAGAGCTGCCCGACGAGGAGGTGTTCGAGCAGCTGGTGGCCGTCAAGGGGCTCGGGCGCTGGACCGTCGACGTGTTCCTGCTCTTCCACCTGGGCCGCGCCGACGTGCTCCCGGTGGGCGACGTCGGCATCAAGCGGGCGGTGCAGGTGGAGTACGGCCTCGACGACATGCCCGACGCTGCCGAGCTGCGCCGGATCGCGGAGCCCTGGCGCCCGCACCGCTCGCTCGCCTGCCTCTATCTGTGGCGGTCGCTGGACAACCGGCCGGACTAGGGCGAGCCCCTCGCGTGTAGGCGGCCTTGCCGCGGGCGGGGGTGCGACGAGTCCACCGCGCCGTGGCGCGCCGCACCCTGGCTGCCGCCGGACCGCGACGCGGCTGGACGGCCTGCTGGGTAAGGGAAGGCGAGCTGCCGAGCGGCAGGGGTTCCGCAAGAACGTCCCACACGGAGGCCGTCGGTGCGGGAATGGTCCTGAATGGACGTTACCGCGGAAGCCTTCGGCGGGCACCGTGGGCGCGGCGCGGTCGAAGATGGGAGGGGTTGCCCACGTTGCGTCCCTATACGGGACGTTTCGTAGGCAACCCCTCCCTACCCAGCCCATTCTCTCCCGCCCGCCTCGCCGCGGCGCCGCGAGCAATTATCCTCCGCCAGACGAGGAAAACTCGTCAAGCCCCGCCCGGCCTCAGTCCGAGGCGTCCTCGTCGGCCGGCAGCCGCGAGTCCCGCACCAGCACCCGGGGGCTGTCGACGAGCAGGCCCCGGCGGCGCAGCCCGGTGAGCCGCGGTTCGGTCTCGGATAGCGTCACCAGCGTGGCGTAGCTCTCGCGCCTCGAGAGCGTCAGCCGGTCCCCCTCGATGGCGCTGGGCCTGCCGTCGATCTCGTAGCGGATCCCGCCGTAGCCCGGGTCGATCACGAGGTCCACGCGGCCGTCGGCGCCCGTCACCAGGGGTGCGCTTGCTCCCCCGTGGACCGCCAGCGGGGTGACCACCAGGCCCTCGGCGCCGGGTGCCAGCAGCGGTCCGCCGGCGGCCATGGTGTAGGCCGAGGAGCCGAGCGGCGTGGCGGCCACCACGCCGTCGCCCGCCACGCGCGCGTAGAGCACGTCGTCGACCGTGATCGAGACCAGCACCTGACCCGGCCCGTTGCGGGTGGCCACCAGGTCGTTGACGGCCGTCTCGACCCGGCCGTCGCCCCAGCCCACCTCGAGCCCGGGTAGGTCGGCCTCCGTCCAGCGCCCCTCCGCCAGGTCGTCGAGCGCCGAGCCCAGCCGGCCGGCGGTGACCGACGTGAGCACGCCGACGCTCCCGCAGGCCACGCCCATCACGGGGCGCGACGCCTCGGCGCCGGCGTGCAGCGCGACGAGGGTGGTGCCGTCGCCGCCGAGCGCGACCAGCACGTCGCAGTCGGCGGCCTCCACCGGCTCCGCGACCTGCCGCTGCTGGTCAGGCAGAGCGACCTGCCCCAGGCCAACCCCCTGCTCCTCACCCCAGCTGGTGAGCAGCCCGAGCACCCAGTCGAGGTCGCGGCTGGGGTGGACGACCAGGCCCAGCCGACGCTGGACGAGGCGCTGCATCGAGGCGGGCGCGTCTAGACCGACGCGCCGCAGCTCGGCTCTTCCTCCGCCACGCGGAAGGAGGAGCCGCAGCCACAGGAGGCGACCACGTTGGGGTTCGTGACCTCGAAGCCGGAGCCCTGGAAGCTCTCGGTGAAGTCGACGGTGGAGCCGTCCACGTACTGCAGGCTGGCCGGATCGACGAGCACGCGGATGCCGGCGGCGTCGAACACGTGGTCGTCGTCGCGCTTTTCGTCCAGGGCGAGCGCATACTGAAAGCCGGAGCAGCCTCCGCCGCGCACGCCCACGCGCAGGCCCACCTCACCGTCAGGGTTCTGGCCGGCGATGAACTCTTCGACCTTCTGGGCGGCGATGTCGGTGAGAACGACCATTGCTCCTCACATTGTATCTGTGCCGGCGTCGGTACCCTGGATCACGTACATGCCCAGCGCGAACGACCTCAAGGAGCGTATCGAGCAGGCGCTGCCCGGAGCCCGGGTGGCGGTTGAGGACCTGACCGGCGGCGGCGACCACTTCCGGGCGGAAGTGCAGTCCGATCGCTTCGACGGCCTCTCACGCCTCCAACAGCACAAGCTGATCTACGACGTCTTCGGCGACGAGGTCGGCGGTCCCATCCACGCACTGTCAATCAAGACCTCGACCCCCGGAGACGCACGATGACCAACGACGAGATCCGCGAGTTCATCGAGAACGCCATCGGCGAGAACCAGGTAATGCTGTTCATGAAGGGCACGCCCAACCAGCCCGCCTGCGGGTTCTCGGCCCGCACGGCCGGCGCCCTCAACACCCTGGGCGTGAAGTACGCCGCCCTGGACATCCTGCCCGACCCCCGCATCCGCGAGGAGCTCTCGGGGCTGTCCGGCTGGCCCACGATCCCCCAGCTCTTCGTGCAGGGCGAGCTGATCGGCGGCTCGGACATCGTGATGGAGATGTTCGAGTCGGGCGAGCTCGCCAAGGTGCTCGGCGTGGAGCAGCCCGAGGCCACTGAGGTCGAGGAGCCCCAGGCTCAGCCCCAGCAGCGGCCGATCGGGCTCGAGAACCGGCTGGGCTGAACGGCGCGGGCCGCCCTGCGGGAGCCGCGAGTGGCCGGACCGCACAAGGCGAGCGCTCAGGTCCCATGAAATGTCTCGTCCTCGCCTCCTTGACGATGTCGGTGCTCGTGTTGGCCCTGGCGCCCGTGTCCGAGGCCGCGAACGCCGACCTGCCGCTGAGGAAGGGTGACCTCGCCGGTTCGTTCGGCATCGGGCACGGACGCACGATGTTCTTGGAGTGCTACGGCCAAGGCTCTCCGACCGTGATCCTGGACTCCGGCCTGCGGAACGGCGCGCGTGTGTGGAACGACCCCGCTCAGACTCGGCCCGGCCCAAGGGTGTTCCCCGCCGTCGCCCGCTTCACCCGAGTCTGCGGATACGACCGACCGGGAACGATCAACAACTTCGACCCGCTCGAGTTCAGCCGCAGCTCCCCGGCCCCGATGCCACGAACGGCGGCCGGCGCGGCCTCCGACCTGCACGCCCTGCTGAAGGCGGCGGGGGTGCCCGGCCCGTATGTCCTCGTCAACCACTCGACCGGCGGGCTGATCGATCGCCTCTATGCCGCCAACCATCCGCGCCAGGTGGCGGGGATGGTGCTCGTGGACGCGCTCGCCGAGTACATCGAGAGCCATTTCACTCGCGCTCAGATGGACGTGTACGAGCACGTCAACAACGCCCCCGTCGAAGGCATCGACTACCCCGGCATCGAGCAGATCCGCTTCAGCAAGAGCTTCGCCCAGATGCGGCGGGCGGCGCGCAAGCAACCGTTTCCCGACGTCCCTGTCGGCGTGCTCTCGCACGGGCTGCCGTTCGCGCTGCCCGAAGGCCTACCGGCCGGCTTCGCCTCGCCGCTCCTCGAGCGTGCGTGGACGGACGCGCAGGACAAGCTGGCGCGGTTGACGCCCGCCACCCGCCACGTGATCGCCAGGCGCAGCTCGCACTACATCATGTTCACCCAGCCGAAGCTGGTCATCAACCAGGTGCGGCGAGTAGTGCGCGCGGCCCGGCGCTAGCGGTGGCGGAAGGCGAGCAGGCGCTCGGCGAGCGCCGCTAGCTCCGGCCGGGCGGGCGGCGCTTGGCCACGGTCTGGCGCCCGCGCTCGGCGTACTCGCGCGCCTGGCGCTTGTAGCGCTCCTTCTGCTCGGGCGAGAGCGTTTGCCAACGCTCCCAGGCCATGAGCATGAAGGGCCACGCCCTGCGCACCCCCCTGACGGCCTTGGCGCCGCGGCCACCGCCTACCTGCTGTCGCTGATCTCCAGCCATTCCAAGTACTCCAGTATCCGGTGTGAGTCGTGCACGACCTCTTCGTGATGCACCAGCACCGGTACCCAGCGCTGGCCGGTCAGATCCTCGACCTCGGGGCGATCGCGCTTGAGGTAGGGGACGCGCACCTCGTCGAACTCGATGCCGAGCGAGCGTAGCCTGCGGGCCACCTTTCCGCAGCGGCAGACCAGGTCCGTCGGGGCCCGGCAGCGGTAGAGCGTGGCCATGAAATCAGGCTAGCTAGTGGACCTCCCCGAAACGCTCCTCCCGAGACTGCGGCCCCGGACGACGCCATGCGGTGTCCTCGGTCGCTGAAATAGCGCTGCTATTCCTGCTCCCTGCGTCCTTGCCTGGCGCCGTCCGGACCTCGCATTCCCGGGGAAGCGTTCCCGGTCGGCCCACTACGGCCCTCGCCGAAGCAGTCCGAGCGTCTCCCCCGCGGCGACGGCCGCCAGGCCCAGCGCGCGGTAGTGCAGCGGCTGAGAGCGCCGCGTGCGCACCAGCCGCTCGTGCTCACGCTCGCCATGCCAGGCCACGGTCGCCTCCAGGGTCTCCTCGTGCGGCCGGGCCCGCCAGCCCAGGTCCCGGCGGGCCTTGGTCGAGCGGTAGGTCCACCACTGGCCCGCCGCGCGGACCTCGAGCGGCGTGAGCGGGCCCCAGCCGCGTCCGCCGGCGGCCAGCACGCCGGCGGTGAGCGCGGCGGCCCGGGCCGGCAGCCTCAGCGGCGGCTCCATCCCGCACAGGCGCCCGAGATCGGCGAACAGGCGCTCGAAGGTGAAGTTGCGCCCGCCGAGGATGTAGCGCTCGCCCACCTCTCCCTGGTTGTCCGCGAGCAGGTGCCCCTCGGCCACGTCCCGAACGTCCACGATGCTGGCTGCGCCGTCGGTGTACACCGGCACCCGTCCGAGCATGAAGCTGCGCACCAGGCGCGTGGAGGCCAGATGGGTGTCGCCCGCACCGAAGCAGGCCGCCGGGTTGACGCACACCAGCGGCAGGCCACGGGCGGCCAGCCGCAGCGCCTCCATCTCGGCCTCGTGCACGGAGTTCACGTACGGGATCCCGAGCCGCCCGGCCACGAACAGCTGGTTCTCGTCGGCGGTCTTGCCCCACGCGGCCGGGCCGACAGCCGCGGCGCTCGAGGTGAGCACCGCCCGCTCGACCCCGGCACGCAGGCTCTCCTCCAGCACCATCCTGGTGCCGCGGACGTTCACGTCGAACAGCAGCTCGGTGTCTTGCTCTCGCACCGAGGTCAGCCCGGCGCAGTGAAACACGCGCTCGATGTCCCTCAGGGCCCGCCGCACCGAGCGCCGGTCGCGGACCTCGAGGCGGACCCGCTCGCAGTCCAGGCCGGCGATCGACTCGTCGGGCGAGCCCGCCTGGACGCCCAGCCGGACCTCGTCGCCACGCTCGACACAGAGGCGCGCGACGTGGGAGCCGATGAAGCCGGTGGCGCCGGTGACGAGGACGTGGGCCATGGGGGCGGCGGACGATAGCCCGGGGCCGCCGGGCACCTGCGGCCAGTAGGCTCCCGCCCCGGATGAGCAGCGTCGTCGTGGTGACCGACAGCACCGCCTCCCTTCCGCCGGAGCTCGTCGAACGTCACGGCATACGGGTGGTCCCGCTGTACGTGGTGTTCGGGGGAGACCGGCCGGTGCCGGAGAACGAGATCACCGACTACCCCGCCTTCTTCGAGGAATTGCGCAGCGCCGAGAAGCTGCCGACCACCTCCCAGCCCTCCGTGGGCGACTTCAACGCCGCGTTCGAGCCGCTCTTGGCCGAGGGGCACGAGATCGTCTCGGTGCACATCTCGGGAGGGCTCTCGGGCACGCCCGAGGCCGCCCGCCAGGCCAAGGCCGGGCTCGAGCGCAACGGCGGCGGCGGTGAGCGGATCGAGGTGGTGGACTCGTACACGGCCGCCGGCGGCCTGGGCTTCATGGCGCTGGCGGCCGCTCACGCCGCCGAGCAGGGCGCGAACGTGTCCGAGGTGGCCGAGCGCGTGGCGGAGGCCCGCCGGGAGCTGAAGATGTGGTTCGCCGTGGACACGCTCGAGTTCCTCAAGCGCGGCGGGCGCATCGGGGCGGCGAGCGCGTGGATCGGCTCGACGCTGAAGGTCAAGCCGATCCTCACCGTCGAGAACGAGATGATGCCCGTCGAGCGCGTGCGCACGGCCAGCCGGGCCTTCGAGCGGCTCGTCGACTACGGCCGCCAGCGCCACGAATCCGGCGCCGACGCCTGGTCGGCACAGCACATCAACGCGCCGGACCAGTGCGCCCGGCTGGTGGAGCGGGGCACGGAGGTCTTCGGCTGCCCTCCCACCCTGGTGAGCGAGATCGGGCCGGTGCTGGCCGCCCACACCGGCCCGGGCCTGCTGGGGCTCGGCGCCCTCCCCACTCACTTCGTGCGGTAGGAGCATCCCCCTCCGGGGCGAATACCGTCCCGTGTTCTCCGCGCGAATGGTTGTCCGGATCGTGCTGATCATCGTCGCGGTCGCGATCTGCCTTTACCTGATCTACCTGGTGCGGCGCCCGCTGCTCTGGCTGCTCGTCGCGATCTTCATCGCGGCGGCGCTGTCGGGGCCGGTGAACCTGCTGGCGCGGCGGATGCGGCGCGGCTTTGCCGTGACCATCGTGCTTGTGGTCCTCCTGGCCCTGCCGCTCCTGCTGATGGCTCTGCTGGTGCCACCGGTCATCACGGAGGGCGACCGCTTCGCGAAGAACGTGCCCGCCTACGCCAATGATGTGACCGAGTTCGTCCAGGACAACCGCCGCCTGCGGGAGCTCAACCGCGACTACGACATCACGACCAAGCTGCAGGAGGAGGCCGAGAAGCTGCCCGACAAGCTCGGCGGCGCCGCGGGAACGCTGCGCGACGTGGGCATCGGGATCGTCAACTCGCTGTTCGCCTTGGTCACCATCCTGGTGCTCACCGCCTTTCTGCTGGCCAACGGGCGCACCTGGACGGACCGCATCCTGGCGAGCCGGCCGGAGGAGGAGCGGGAGCGATTGCGGCGCTCACTGGACCACATGGCGGGGGCCGTGGGCGGCTACATGGCCGGGGCGTTCGTCATCGCGTTGATCGCGGGCGTGAGCACCTACATAGTCCTCACGATCCTCGGCGTTCCCTTCAGGGGGCCGCTGGCGGTGATCGCCGGGCTCTTCTCGCTGATCCCGCTCCTCGGCGCCACCATCGCCGCGGTTCTCATCGCCGTGGTCACGCTGTTCGAGAACTTCCCCACGGCGACGATCGTCTGGGTGGCGTGGGCGATCGTCTACCAGCAGTTCGAGAACCACGTGATCCAGCCCCAGATCCAGCGCAGGACCGTGCACGTGCAGCCGTTCATCACCATCGTCGCGGTGCTGTTCGGCGCCACCCTCCTGGGGGTGCTGGGAGCCTTGGTGGCCATTCCGGTGGCGGCCTCGATCCAGATCCTGATTCGCGAGTACGTGGACCTGCGGACGATGTCGATCAAGCCTCCCGAGGACGACAAGGACCGGACACCACCACCCGTGCCGCCACCGGAGGAGCCGCCACCGGCGCCGCCCGCGGTCGGTCCGTCGCCCGCGTAGCCTCTGGGAATGGCTCCGGCCACCATCGCCCGTCAGGGACTGCTGCTGGCGGTCACGGGCGTGTCGCTCTACCTGCTCGCGCCCGCCCTGCTCGAGGTCTTCGGGGCCTTCGACCAGCTCGGCGACATCGACCCGCTCTGGTTCGTGGCCATGCTGGCGCTGCAGGTGGGCAGCTACACCTGCATGTGGTGGGTGCAGCGCCTGGCCCTGCGGGTCGACCGCTGGGGACCGGTGATCACCTCCCAGCTCGCCTCCAACGCCTTCGGGCGGGTCGTGCCGGGCGGCGTGGCGGCCGCCGGCGCGATGCAGTACGCCATGCTCGCCCGCGGCGGCGTCCCCGGCGCCGCGGCGGCCTCCGGGATGACCGCGTCGTCGATCCTCGTCTTCGGCACCCTGCTGGCCCTCCCCCTATTGGCCGTGCCGGCCGTGGTGGGCGGTGCGGCGGTGGAGCCGGAGCTGGTGCACGCGGCCGTCGCGGGGGCCGTGCTGTTCGTGGCCATGTTCTGTGTGGGCGCGGCCTGCATCGTCTACGACCGGCCGCTGCATGTGATCGGCCGGGCGGCGCAGGCGGTGCGCAACCGCATCCTGCGGCGACGCAAGCCCCTGACCGGCCTGCCCCAGCGCCTGATCTCCGAGCGGAACACGGTCGTCGACGTGCTCGGGCGGCAATGGTGGAAGGCGCTGCTGGGCGCCGGCGGCCGCTGGGTGCTCGACTACCTCACCCTGCTCGCCGCCCTCTACGCGGTGGGATCCGAGCCGCGCGCCTCGCTCGTCCTGCTCGCCTTCTTCGCCGCCCAGCTGCTCGGCACCCTGCCGCTCACGCCCGGCGGCCTGGGCTTCGTGGAGGCGGGACTGACGGGAACCCTGGCCCTGGCCGGGGTGAGCGCCGGCGCCGCCGTGGTGGCCACGCTGGCCTACCGGCTGGTGTCCTTCTGGCTGCCGATTCCCGCGGGGGGAGTGGCGGCCATCGTCCACCGGCGGCTGTACGGGACGGCCGAGCCGCCGGTCGAGCGGGTGGAGAGCCCGGCCGGCTGACCCCCGGTCGCCGGCGGCCGCCCGCACGGCCGCCGACGCCGGAAGACTCACGAAGCCGCTACGCCGGCAGCGGCTCCAGCCCGAACTCGCTCCGGAACTCGTTGGTGTCGTGGAGGTGCGGGAAGGGCTTGTCGGGCGCCTCGACGCCGAGGGCGTCGGCCAGCGGCTCCCAGCCGTCCACGCCGAGCTCCCACACGACTAGCCGCTCAGCAGGAACCGTGCGCTTGATCGTCTCGATGCGGTCGTGGTACATCTGCCGCATCCATTCCTTGTCCTCGAACTTGCCCTGGAAGTCGTCCTCGTAGATGAGCTTCCCGATCACGCGCCAGAGCTCGGGCGAGGGGGGCTCGCGGTTGGCGTCCTGCTTCAGCTCGCCCGCCTGGGCGGCGTTTCTGACCGCGACGATCGTGTTCTCGCAGCTCTTGTAGAAGCCGTCGAAGTCGCGGTAGTTGAGCAGCATGGGCACATCCGGAAACGCATCCATGAGCTCCTCCCAGCGCGAGCAGGCAGGCCAGTCGACGGTGGACTCCCAGCCGTCGAACACCTCGTGCCAATCGACCGGCTCGCGGTCGGCGACCTTGCTCCAGTAGGGCAGGTACTTCTCCCGGTCCGGGTTGGTGATCAGCTCGATCATGTGGAAGCTGGGCGCTCCCGTCAGCTCTTCGAGCGCGGCCTTGAGCGACATGGTGCCGCTGCGGCCGAAGCCCACTCCGATCATCTTCATAGGCGTAGTTCCCCCTTGTGCGAGTTTGACCGGGACGGCACTTTACCTGCGAGTGACGATCGACAGCGTCGCCGCGATGCCGCCGCCGATCACAAAGCCGGCCACCGCCGCCCCGATGAGAGCAGCCTTGCGGTTGCGGCGCAGATGGCCGCGCCAGTCGGCGATCTCGGTGACCTTCGAGCGCAGGTCGTTCACCGAGAAGGCGAGCTCCTCGCGGGTCTCCTCGATCGACTGCTTGATCATCTCCGGGCTGCGGACGCCGTTTGCCATCAGGCCTTCACCTCTTCACCCTTCTCGAGCGTCCGCTCGACCTGGTCGCGTTGGATCGTCTGGGCCTCGAGCTCGGCCCGAGTGGCCTTGGCCTGCTCGATGGCCAGGTCGGGCGTGGGCGGCGCGCCGCTCTGGAACAGCCGGTACGCGATGTAGCCGGCGATCGCGGCCAGGATGGTGAGCACCGCGAACATGATGAGGAAGCCGGGCCAGACCGAGTCCCAGCCGAACAGGTCGTCGAGCAGCCAGGCCAGGCCATGGAAGAGCATGGTGATCGCGAAGATCAGGAAGACGCCCGCGGCGGCGGCGATGCCGGCGCCCTTGCCGAGCGCGCTGACCTTGTCGGTGACCTCGGCCTTGGCGAGCTCGATCTCCTCGCGGACGAGCAGCGAGGCCTTCTCGGAGACATCCTGGACGATCTCGCCGAGCGACTTGTCGGCGTTGTCCTTGGGAGGCATTCCCGTGCTCACTTGGTCGCCCACCTGAGGATCAGGGCCAGGAGAAGGCCGCCGGCGAAGGCGCCGCCCACGAAGGCCTCGGGACGCTCGTCGAAGGCGTCGGTGTCGCTGCCCACGCTGGCCGGCGACTCGCCGAGCGGCCGGCCTCCGGGTGCGCCCTGGTTGACGGTGTCCTCGGTGGCCATCAGTCGGTGGGCGGGTCCTCGTTGAATACCCGCACCCAGATCGCGGTGGCGATCCGGTAGGTCACGGTGGAGGTGAGCGCGCCCACTCCGGCCAGGAGGCCCGTCCACAACAGCTTCTTGACCACGTCGTTCTGCATGCGCGAGGCGAGATTCAAGCAGAAGGTGCGGGCGCGCCCCGCCCCGCCGACTCGAGGCCGCCGCAGATCGCTTCCACGACCAGGCCCTTGGCCCGCTCGTATTCCTCGTCAGTGCGCGGGAGGACCTCGAAGATCCAGCCGGTGAGCAGCTGCTCGATCGCGCCGTAGAAGCACATGGCCGCGAACTCGGCCGGGATGTCCGACTTGAACGAGCCCTCCGCCCGGGCCCCTTCGACGATGTCGGCGATGCCGTCGTACGCCTCGCGGATGCGCTCGAGGTGCAGGCGCCCGAAGGAGTTCGCCGCCCGGGTTACCTCGACGATGATCACCTTCATGAGGTCCGGGTCGTGGCGGTAGGACTCGATGATGAAGCCCGCGACCCCATGGAGCTTCTCGCGCGCCGGCAGGTCGCGGCTGTCGATCTCCGCGATCGCGTCGAGCATCACCTGCCAGCGCTCGAGGAAGAGGGTGTTGAGGATCTCCTCCTTCGAGTCGAAGTAGTGGTAGACGAGCCCGTAAGCCACGCCGGCCTCGTCGGCCACGTCGGAGACCCGGCAGTGATGGAAGCCGTCCCGGGCGAACACGCGCACGGCGGCGTCGAGGATCAGCCTCCGCTTGTCCACCGCCGCCTCCCGGGGCGCGGTGGCCATCAGCCCCGCGCCTCCTCGAGCTGGGGCCAGCGGTAGGCCTCCGCCATCCGGTTGGCCAGGCTGGGAAGCTTCTCGCGCACGTCCTTCTGGCGTGCGAGGTCCAGGTCGGCGGCCACGAAGCCCTCTTCTACCGGCCCCTCGACCGCATCCGCGGCGCGGGCGAGCACCTCGCCCCAGGGGTCGACGATCAGCGAGCCTCCGAACGTCTCCTTGTCCTCCGAATGGGTCCCGATCTGGTTGGCCGCCACCACGAAGGCCTGGTTCTCGATGGCCCGGGCCCGGATCAGGATCTCCCAGTGCACGGCGCCGGTGACCTTGGTGAAGGCGGCGGGGATCGTCACGACGAGCGCTCCCTGCACCGCCAGGATCCGGTACAGCTCGGGGAAGCGCAGGTCGTAGCAGACGGTGAGGCCCAGCGGGAGACCGGCCTCGGTCTCGGACAGCACGATCTCGCTCCCCGGCTCCTCGGCGTCGGACTCGCGGTAGACCCGGCCGCCCACCTCGACGTCGAACATGTGGATCTTGCGGTAGACCGCCCGCAGCTCGCCGTCGGGGCCCACGTGGACGCTGGTGTTCGAGAGCTTGTCCCGCCCCTCGCGGCGCTCGGTGATCGACCCGGCCACCAGATCGATGCCCAGCTCCCGCGCGGTCTCGCGAGCCCATCCGATGCTGCGCCCCTCGAGCGTCTCGGCCCCGCTCAGGTAATCCTCGGACCCGCCGATCAGGTTGAACTTCTCGGGTAGGAGCACGAGCCCCGCGCCGTCGGCGGCGGCTGCGCGGGTGAGCCGGTCCGCGGTCTCGAGGTTGCGGTCCTTGTCGGTGTTCGCGTTGAGTTGGACGGCGGCTGCGCGCAAGGCTCTCCCCCCTCGCGTTGACTGACCAGTCAATCTGCAGTGTACTGCGCCGGTGGAAGCGCTTCCCGTGCGTGGCCGGCAGGTGCGTGAGCTGGCGCTGGCGCTGCCCCCCGCCCGCATGCCGCCCCTGCGGGCCCTCCGGCCGCTGAAACGCTGGCGCTACGTCGCCGTCTACCGGGCCGACCTGATGCTGTGCGTGGGCCACGCCCGGGTGGCCGGGATCCCGCAGCGGTGGTGGGCGGTGGCCGAGCCCGACGGCCGGCTGCACCAGGGCTCGCGCGGGGTCGAGCTGGCCCCAGGTCGCGCGCGCGTGCGCGAGGGGGAGGCCGAGATCGAGCTGGAGCTCGACGAGGGCGAGGGGGTGGAGGTGGTCTCCCGTCACGGCCGCTCCTACATCTGGACGAGAAAGCAGGCGGGCGTGGCTGTCCAGGCCCGGGTCGCGGTCGCCGGCCGGCACTGGGAGCTGGCCGGCGACGAGGGCTTCATCGACGACTCCGCCGGCTACCACGCGCGGCGCACGCGCTGGCGCTGGTCGGCCGGGGTGGGCCGGGGCGACAGCGGCGAGCGGCTGGCCTGGAACCTGGTGGAGGGGCTGCACGACGCTCCCGAGGCCAGCGAACGGACGGTGTGGGTGGACGGGCGGCCGCGCGAGGCCGAGCCGCAGCGCTTCGCCGCCGATCTGTCCGCGGTGGGGGGCCTGGCCTTCCGGGCCTGGAGCGAGCGGCGCGAGCGGACCAACCGGCTGCTCGTCCGCAGCGACTACCGCCAGCCCTTCGGCGCCTTCTCGGGGGAGCTGCCTGGAGGGATACGCCTGGCGGCGGGGTACGGTGTCATGGAATGGCACGACGTCCTGTGGTGACGCCCGGGCGGCGCTCGGCGGGGATCTACTGGCGCCGGCGGCTCGCGGCCCTGGCCGCGCTGGCGCTCGCCCTGCTCGCCGTGGTGCTGGTCGTCCGGGGCCTCGCCGGCGGCGGCGACGGAAGCGGCGGGGGCGGCGGTTCGGACGAGAACGCCGAGGACGAGGACGCGCCCGAGCAGCCCACCGTGCGCTTCACCGTCGCCGCCAGCGGCGACCTGCTGATCCACGGCCCCGTCTTCTACCGGGCGCTCGAGTACGGCGGCGGGACCCGCTACGACTTCCGGCCGATGATGACCGACGTGCGCCGCATCGTCCGCCAGGCCGATCTCGGCATCTGCCACCTCGAGGTGCCGCTCACCGGGGGCACGCCGACCGGCTACCCGGCCTTCCAGGCCCCGGCGTCGCTCGCCGACACCATCAAGTGGACGGGCTGGGATGCCTGCAGCACGGCCTCCAACCACTCGCAGGACGCCGGGCCGGACGGCGTTCCTTACACGATCCGCCAGCTCGAGCGGCGGGGGATCAAGCACTCGGGGACCAACACGTCCGCTGACGCCCCGCGCGCCGCCGTCATGCGCGTGAAGGGCGTGGAGGTGGCCCTGCTGGCCTACCTCTCCGACGAGGTCCCCGGGATCCCACCGCCCCCGAACGAGTGGACTCTGAACTGGGCCGAGGCCGACCGCATCCTGGCCGACGCCAAGGCCGCCAAGCGTGCCGGCGCGGAGGCCGTGATCGTGAGCCTGCACTGGGGAGTCGAATACCAGGCCGCCCCGAGCACGCGCCAGCTCGAGCTGGCCCGCCGCCTGACCAAGTCGCCCGACGTGACCGCGATCATCGGCCAGCACGCCCACGTGGTGCAGCCCATACGGCGGCTGAACGACAAACCAGTCGTCTTCGGAGAGGGGAACCTGGTCTCCAACCAGACGGTCGCCTGCTGCCCGGCCGAGTCGCAGGACGGCCTGATCGCGCTGCTCGACTTCCGCTCGGGCCCAGAAGGCACCCGGGTGACGAAGGTGCGCTACGTGCCCACCTGGGTCCAGCAGCCCGAGTACCGCGTGGTGCCCGCGCCCGCCGAGTCCTATCAGCGGACGGTCGCCACGGTCGGGCGGCGGCCGGGGATCTCGCCCGAGGGCGAGGGCGGCTAGGGGGCCGGGTTGCTCGCCACCGTCGCTGCCGTGCTGGCCGTCGCCGCCGGCCTCCAGGGGGGCGGGAGCCCCGCGCCCGCTCCCGCCGCCGAGCCCGTTCGGCTGACCATCGCCGCCAGCGGCGACCTCCTGGTGCACTCGCCGGTCTTCGACCGCGCGCTGGCCAACGGCGGGGGCGGGCGCTACGACTTCGCGCCCATGTTCGAGGGTGTCCGGCGCTGGATCGAGGGGTCCGACCTGGCCCTCTGCCACGTGGAGACGCCGCTGGTGGGTGGCCCACCCGCCGGCTACCCGCTCTTCCGCACCCCGCCCGCCCTGGCCCGGGCGATCCGCTCCACCGGCTGGGACGCCTGCAGCACCGCCTCCAACCACTCGCTCGACGTGGGCCAGTCCGGGATCAATTCGACCGTTCGCGCCCTGCGCCGCGCGGGCGTGGCCTACGAGGGCACCGCGCGCTCTCCGCGTGGGGCCCGGCGTTTTCCGATCCTCGAGGTCAAGGGCGTGCGCGTCGCGCTGCTGAGCTACACCGCGGTCTCCAACGGCCAGTCCGTGCCCCACCCGTGGTCGGTCAACTTCGCCTCCGCGCGCCGCATCCTGGCGGACGCCCGCGCCGCCCGGGCGGCGGGCGCGAACGCCGTGCTGGTGAACCTGCACTGGGGCGCCGAGTATCAGCACGCCATCACGCCCGACCAGCGCGCCCTGGCCCGCCGGCTCACCCGCTCGCCCGCGATCACCGCCATCGTGGGCCAGCACGCCCACGTGGTCCAGCCGATCCGGCGGGTCAACGGCAAGATCGTCGTCTTCGGCGAGGGCAACCTGGTCTCCAACCAGGACTCGGGCTGCTGCCCGGCGGCCTCCCAGGACGGGCTGATCGCGCTGCTGGAGCTGGAGTACGAGCAGGGCACCGCCCGCGTCGCGAACGCGAGCTACGTGCCGGTGTGGGTCCGGCGACCCGACTACGCCGTGGTGCCGGCCCCGCCCTACTCATGGCGCCGCACAGTCGGGGTGGTGGGCCGCCGGAGCTGGCTGCGCCCGGTGCCCTCGGCGCCCTGATGCGCCAACCGCTACGGCGGACCGCCACGTACACGCTGCGACCCGATCCAAACCGGAGGTTCGCAGCATGAAGTCACGAAAAATCGCGGTGGCACTGGTCGCCGCGGGAGCGCTCGCCGCCGTGAGCGCCCCCACAGCAATGGCCCAGAGCGGCAACACCGTTGAGCTCAGGAAGGCGGGCGTCACCCGCCTCACCCTCGCTTCAAGCGCAGCCGACGCGCTCGGCTCGCTGGGTGTGTCGCTCGCCCCGATCCGGCCGTCCAAGGTCGGACACAGCGGGGCGATCCGCTTCCCCATCACCAGCGGAGCGATCGATCCCAGCACCGCTGCGGGCGTGATCAACCACTCGGGTGGCCTGCGCCTGTCAGCCGGTGGGACGGTTGTCCGCCTTCGTAATTTCCGCATCCGGGGCGCGACGCTCTCGGCCGCGGTGGGAGGCGATCGGGTGCCGATCATCAGGCTCGGCCTCGGCAACGCCAGAATCACCCGCCCGGGGCTCGGCACCAGGGTGTCGAACGTGGCCGTCCGCCTCAACGCGACCGGGGCGGGCGCGCTGAACGACGCCTTCGGGACCAACGCGCTCAGGGCGGGCTTCCGCCTGGGCACGGCCGTGGTGGACGCCAAGCCGAGGCAGCTGATCCTGGAGAGCGGTAACACCACGCTCACCCCGGACGCCGGCACTGTCGGCGTGCTCACCGGCGCCGGCATCACGCCGAGCCTGGTGCCTCCGGCGGCCGCCAACACCGCGGGGAACTTCGCGTTCCCGATCACCAAGTCGAGGGTGCGGGTGAACCTCACCCGCGGGACGATCAAGCACACCGGCGGCATCCGGCTCACGCAGGGCGCCACGGTGGCCGACCTGACCAACTTCGACATCAAGCTGGGCGCGGAGCCCACGCTTGCTGCGAACGTGACCGGTCTGCCGGACAAGGTCGACATCCTGAACCTCGACCTCAGTGACGCGAGGACGCGCGTGCGCGGCCTGCGCGTCAGGGTCAGCGGGGTGGTGGCCAACATCAACGAGGCGGCCTCCGACACGCTCAGCACCGTGTTCGGGATCCCCGCGACCGAGGGTGCCACGCTCGGCACCGCGGTCGTGGCCGCGAGGGTGCGTTAGGCAGGGACCTGCCGTAACCGACTCGGGGTACGAGTCGAGCCGGGGGCGGCGCAAGCCGCCCCCGGCGCTCGTTCTACGGTGTGGTGGGTGATCCGCCCTGAAACGGCCGCGGACCGGGATGCCATCAGGCGGGTCAACGAGCTCGCCTTCCCCGGCCGCGAAGAAGCCGACCTGGTCGACGCGCTTCGCGGTTCGGAGGCCTGGCTGCCCGAGTTCTCGCTTGTCGCCGAGGACGACGGCGGAATCGTCGGCCACGCCCTGTTCAGCGTCGTGGCGCTCGACTCCGGACCGGAGCTGCTCTCGCTCGGCCCGATGGCGGTAGTACCGGACCGCCAGCGTGCCGGGATCGGGACGAAGCTCGTGCGACGAGGCCTGGAGCTGGCGAAGGGGACGGACTACCCGCTGGTGGTGGTCCTCGGCCATCCCGGGTTCTACCCGCGTTTCGGCTTCCTGGCGGCGCGGCCGCAGGGCATCGAAACCCCGTACGAGGCGCCCGACGACGCCTGGATGGCGCTGCCGCTTCCCGGCTACGAGCGGCAGGTGCGGGGCACCGTGCGCTACCCGCCGGCCTGGGGATCCGTTTAGCCTCGCGCCGCCCGCTGGCGGCGCAGCTCGGCCACCAGCAGCTTCTGGTGCAGCGCGGCCAGCAGCTCGTTCAACGGCTCCGCGCCGGCGGCGATGAGGTCCGCCGCGTCGTCCGGGTCGAGCTCGCCGGCCAGGCGGTCCATCAGCACCCGGACCTCCTCCTTGACCAGCTCCTCCATCGCCCGCTTGTAGCGCAGCGTGTCGTAGACGGTGAAGCCGATGCGCTCGTCGTAGCCGCCGGCGCGAAAGCGGCCGATGGCCTCCACGATCTCCACGTCGCGCGGGCCGTAGCCGCGGCTGGTGGGGCTCAGCACCTCCAGTTCGGCCAGCCGGTCGAGCACCTCCTGAGGCACCTCGTACCGGCGCTTCAGCTCGGCCGCCGACACCCGGGCCCGCTCGCCGGCCACCGCCCGCTCGAGGATCCGGTCCTCCAGGTCCACCAGGGCGCGCGTTCGTTCCGGATCGTCGTCCAGCATCGAGCGGATCACCTTCAGCGGCATGAAGCGCTCCTCCTGGAGCTGCTTGATCAGCCGGATCCGCTCCACGAACTCGGGCGGGTAGTAGGCCATGTTGCGCGAGGTCTTGACCGGCTCCGGCAACAGCCCCTCGCGCAGGTAGTGCTTGATGGTGCCCGCGCTCACCCCGCTGGCCTCGGCCAGCTCCTTCATCTTCAGCAGTCCGTTCTCGGTCATGCCCGGAACGAGCCCTGGACGCCCTGCGCGGGTCCGGCCACAGCGCCAGCCTCCTCCAGCGCGACAACGTCCTTCTCGGGGTACCCCAGCGCGGCCAGCACCTCGAAGGTGTGCTGGCCCAGCGCCGGCCCCGGACCGGCCGGCGCGCCGGGCGTCCGCGACAGCTTCACGGGAACCCCGAGCAGCTTCACCCCGTCGGTGCCCGGCTGCTCGAGCTCCACCACCATCTCGCGGGCCCGGACCAGCTCGGAGTCGAGCGCCTCGTCCAGGCCGAGCACCGGCTCGAGGCAGCAGTCGTGGCGCTCGGCGAAGTCGTGCCAGTCGGAGCGGGTGCGCTCGGCGAAGATCGCCTCCACCTCGGCGTGGGCGTCGGAGCCGGGCGGGTCGAACTGGCGCTCGATCAGGTCCTCGCGCTCCACGCCGCGGCACCAGGCCTGCCAGAACTTGGGCTCCAGCGCGCCCAGGGTCACCCAGCCGTCACGGCAGGCGTAGGGCCGGTAGCAGAGAAAGCGGCCCGCGAGCTCGAGCTCCCCGCGCCGGGGAACGCTGCCCTCGCACAGGTACTTCGCCGCCACCAGCGCCAGCCAGGAGAGCGAGCCGTCGAACATCGACACGTCCACGAGTTGGCCCTCGCCGGAGCGCTCGCGCTCGCGCAGGGCGGCCAGAATCCCCACGGCGCCCATCAGGGCGCCGCCGCCCAGGTCGGCGATCTGGCCGGCCGACTGGACCGGCGGGCCGTCCGCGTCGCCGGTGAGGCCCAGCAGGCCGTTGAGCCCCAGGTAGTTCATGTCGTGACCGGACCGGGCCGTGTAGGGACCGTCCTGGCCGTAGCCGCTGATCGCGCAGTACACGAGCCCCGGGTTCTCGTCTGTGAGGCGCTCGTAGCCCACGCCCAGGCGCTCCATCACGCCGGGCCGAAACGACTCCAGCAGCACGTCGTGCTCTCTCACCAGCCGCAGCAGCACCTCGCGGCCCCGGTCCTCCTTGAGGTTCAGCCGGATCGAGCGCTTGCCGCGGTTGAGCGCCAGGAACAGCGCCGACTTGGCCGAGTCCTCGGCTCCCTCGTGGTAGGGGGGTGACCAGCGCACGTAGTCGCCCATGCCGGTGTCCTCGACCTTGAGCACGTCGGCTCCGAGGTCGGCCAACAGCAGCGAGCAGAACCCGCCCGGCAGCAGCCGGGACAGGTCGAGCACGCGCAGGCCGGCCAGGGCGCCGCTCATGCTCCCACCCGCCTCGGCGCCCCCAGCAGCTCGCGCGCCTCCTCGACGGTCGCGGCGCGGCGGCCCATGTCCTCCACCAGCCGCCGGGCCCGGGCGATCAGATCGCCGTTGGAGCCCGCCATCTCGCCGTCGGGCAGGTAGAAGTTGTCCTCGAGCCCCACGCGCACGTTGCCGCCGTAGGCGGCGGCCGCCGCGACCAGCCGCCACTGGCCGCGCCCGATCCCGATCACGCCCCAGTTGTTGGCCGACTCCGCCCCGCCCGGAACCTGGCCGGCCATGTGGGCCAGGTTCTGAGGCGTGGGCCGGATGCCCCCGTTCACGCCCATCACGCACGAGATCTGAAGCGGCTCGGACAGCAGCCCCATGTCGAGCAGCGGGTCGAGGTTGGCCACGTGCCCCGAGTCGAAGCACTCGTGCTCGGGCCGGATGTCCAGCTCGTTCATCGCCTCCAGGAACTCGATGATCGTGTCGAAGGAGTTCTCGAACACGGTCTTGAACACGAAGTCCTTGCGCCGGCTGGAGTACTTCGCGTAGTTCATCGAGCCCATGTTCAGCGCCCCCACGTCGGGACGTAGCTCGCGCAGGTACTCGATCCGCTTCTCGATCGGTACGCCGATGGCGCCGGTGGAGTAGTTGATCACCACGTCGTCCACCGCGCCCCTGACGGCCTCGGTGATGGCCCGGAAGTCATCCACCTCGTAGCTGGGCACCCCATCCGGCGTGCGGGCGTGGATATGGACCATCGCCGCGCCCTCGTCCACCGCGCGGCGGGCCTCGGCGGCGTACTCGTCGGGCGTGTAGGGAATGGCCGGGCACTGGTCGCGGTTGGCCACGGCGCCCGAGATCGAGCAGGTGATCACGCAGGGGCTCTCGAAGCGGCTCACGGCAGGCGCTCCAGGGCCGGCGGGCGCCAGCGCCCGCGGAGGATGCTCCGCTTGGGCCAGTACTGGCGCAGGCTGAGGCGAAAGCCGGCCTCGGGGGCGGGCAGCCAGTTCACTCGGAGCGCGGCGGGGCGGTCGCGCTGGATGAGGATGACGATCGACCCGTCGCGGCGGCGCACCAGCGGCGGGTGGCTGTCGCCCAGCGCGTAGCGCCTGAGCGGGTTGCGCACCAGGAAGCCGTCGAGGTCGTAGAGGGTGAGCGACCAGAAGGCCCTAACCGGGGGTTCCTCACCCGGTGGGAAGACCAGCCGGTAGCGGTTGGCGCCGTTCAGCAGCGCACCGTCGCCGTCGGTGATCCCCGTGCCGTAGACGGCCTCGGCCGGCGTGTTGGCCCCGAGGCCCACGAGGGCGACGGCGGCACGCAACTCGTAGTCGGTGCCGTAGTTGCCGACTCTGCGGTCGAGCCGCAGCCAGCCGCGGTTGGCCGCCGCGCGCTCCAGCAGCTCGCCGCGGGTGCGGCCCGGCAGCTCGGCCGCCTCTCGCTCGACGCCCTCGCGCAACCCGTCGAGCACGTCGGGAGCCAGGCCGGCAGCGGAAGGGCGCAGCCCGGGGCCGACGCCGAGCGCGGCCAGCCGGTCGAGAATCGGGCGGTCGCGAGCCGGCGGCGGATTGGCCTGAAGCCCGGCGCCCAGCTCGTTCAGGAACGCGAGCCCGTCGCTGGGCAGCGGCGCCTTGTTGGGGCGCCCCGGCCGCTTCCCTCTTGTCCGCGGCGCCGGCGACAGCCGGTAGCGCACCATCTTCCGCAGGGCTCGGAGCTGGTCGCTGCGGGCGTCGGTGGCGAGGGTCCGGCCGATCACCCACAGGCGCCGGTGGCGGGAGCGGATCACCGTCGTGCCGGGCACCCTGCGTCCGTGCTTGCGGGTCCATGTGATGGCGAAGCGGCCCGCCCGGCTGCCGGTGGTGCGGGTGCCCACGTACCCGATGGTGTTCGTGTACGGGTCGAGCAGCTGGAACACGAAGTAGCGCCGGCCCATGTCCGGGTGGCTCAGCACCACCGGCCCCTTGCCCAGGTCGAGGTGGGCGATCGAGTACAGGGTGTCGACGTTCGGCGCCACCACCGTGCGGTCCTGCGGGCGGGCGAAGCCGCGGGCGTGGCTGAACAGGTTCACCGGGGCGTTTCCACGGCCGTCGGGCGCGCGCACGCTCGTCATCTCCTCACGCACCCGGAGGAACTCGAGCAGCGGCAGCCCGTAGCGGTAGGCCTCCCGCCCGGTCTCGACGGCCTGCTCCCGGGTCACCTGGGCCTGGGCGCCGGGGGCAGCGGCAGCGAGGGCCGCCAGCGCGAGCAGGGCCGCGATGATCCGCCTCATATGGCGAGCGCGCGGTGCGCGCGAGCGTTCGATCTCACACCGGCATCACCCCGTGCTTCTTGTGGGGCCGCGCCACCCGCTTGCTCTCGGCCATCTCCAGCGCCCGGATCACGGTGGGGCGGGTCTCGCGCGGGTCGATCACGTCGTCGATCATCGCGTTGCCCGCGGCGATGTAGGGGTCGATGGTCGCCCGGATCCCTTCGATCATCTCGGCCCGCGTCGCGTCGGGGTCCTCGCTGGCCTCGATCTGCTTGCGGAAGATGATGTTCACCGCCCCTTCGGGCCCCATCACCGAGATCTCGGCGCTCGGCCAGGCCACGATCAGGTCGGGCTCGTAGGCCTTGCCGCACATGACGTAGTAGCCCGCGCCGTAGGCCTTGCGCACGATCACGGTCACCTTCGGCACGGTGGCCCGGGACACCGCGTACAGCATCTTCGCCCCGTGCCTGATGATCCCGGCCTGCTCGACCTTGGTGCCCACCATGAAGCCGGGCACGTCCATGAGGAACAGCAGCGGGATGCCGTAGGCGTCGCACAGGTTGACGAAGCGGGCCGCTTTGTCGGCCGAGTCGTTCTCGAGGATCCCGCCCAGGTGGCGGGGCTGGTTGGCCACGATGCCCACCGGCCGGCCCCCCATGCGGGCCAGGCAGGTGATGATCGTGCGGGCCCAGCGCGGCTTGAGGTCGAACCACTCCCCGTCGTCGACGATTCGCCGGATCACCTCGTACATGTCGTAGGGGTGGCGAGGGGAGTCGGGGAGGATGTCGAGCAGGTCCTCGTCGCCGCGTTCGATCGGATCGGCGGTCTCGCGCCGCGGCGGCGGCTCCTCGCAGTTCTGGGGAAAGTGGGAGAGGTAGTCCTTGATGGCCTGGATGCAGTCCTCGTCCGAGGCCACCTCCAGGTCTCCGACGCCCGACACCCGGGTGTGCACCCGCGAGCCGCCCAGCTGCTCCTGGGTCACGTCCTCGCCGGTGACCGCCTTGGTGAGGTGCGGGCCGGCAAGGGCCATCGAGCCACGGCCCTTGACCATCGGGACGAAGTCCGCAAGGCCCGGGATGTAGGCCGTGCCTGCCGCGCAGGGACCCATGAGCGCGGCCACCTGCGGGACCACGCCGCTCATCACTACCTCCTCGCGGAAGAGGTGGCCCGACCCCGCGAACAGCGAGCCCGAGGCTTCCTGGATCCGAGCGCCGGCCGAGTCCAGCAGCCAGATCAGCGGGATGCGCTTGCCCAGCGCGAGCTCCCGCAGCCGGCTGACCTTCAGCTCGCCGGTCATGCCCATGGAGCCGGCCATCACCGTGAAGTCATAGGCCGCCACCGCCACGAGCCGGCCGTCGACCTTGCCGTAGCCGGTGATCACCCCGTCGGCCGGGGCCTCGCGGCCCTCCATCGCCTTCTGGGAGAAATGCGGCCGCCCGTGGATCCCGAGCTCCGTGAAGGTCCCCTCGTCGACGAGCAGGGCCAGCCGCTCGCGCGCGGTCAGCTTCTCGCGCTCGTGCTGCTGGGCGATCTTCTGCTCGCCCCCGCCGAGGCGGGCCTTCTCGCGGCGCTCATGGAGGTCGTCCACCAGCGAGCGCAGCGAGGGGCGGGCGATCAGGGTGTCGGCGGAGGCGCGCTGGGTGGTGGCCATGCGAGTCGAAAGTGGGAAGTGCTACTCCCCACTCTGACGGATCGCGCGCGGGAAGGTCAAGGGTTTATGGTCGCCAACACATGAGCCCGGGCCGCCAGCGCTGGACGCTCATCGCCACCTGCTTCTCCCAGTTCATGATCCTGCTCGACGTCACGATCGTGAACGTGGCGCTGCCGTCCATCCAGCGGGGACTGGACATGAGCGCGGGCAGCCTCGTGTGGACGATCAACGCCTACGTGCTGCCCCTGGCCGCCCTGATCCTCGTCGGCGGCACGCTCGGCGATCGCTACGGGCGCAAGCGAATGTTCGCCGTCGGCTTCGTGCTGTTCACGCTCTTCTCGGCGGGCTGCGCCCTCTCGACCAGCGACCACTTCCTGATCGCCTTCCGCGCGCTGCAAGGCCTGGGCGCCGCCCTGCTCGCCCCGCTCTCGCTCTCGATCCTGGTCGACGCCTTCGAACCGGAGCGGCGCCCGTGGGCGATCGGGATCTGGGCCACGATCGCCGGCTTTGGCTTCGGCCTCGGACCCGTGCTGGGGGGCGCGCTGATCGAGGTCTTCGACTGGTCGGCGATCTTCTGGGTCAACGTGCCGATCGGCGTGGCCGGGCTGCTCGCAACGCTCGCCTATGTGCGCGAGTCCCGGGACCCGACCGCCCGCCGGCTCGATCTCGGCGGCGCCGCGCTCGGCTCGGCGGCGCTCTTCTGCCTGACCCTGGGCCTCGTCGAGACCGACGACCATGCCTGGACGTCGCCGTTCACCCTCACCCTGCTCGGTGCGGCCGTTGTCCTCGGGGCGGGCTTCGTGGCCTACGAGGCACGACACGACGACCCGATGCTGCCGCTTGGCTTCTTCAGACGCCGGGCGTTCGCGGTCGCGAACGTCAACTACCTGCTCATGTACGCCGCGCTGACGGGCACGCTCTTCTTCGTCTCGCTCTACTTCCAGAACGTCAGGGGCTTCTCGGCGCTCGAGACCGGTCTCTCGTGGCTCACGATGAACGTCCCGTTCCTGCTCGTGTCACCGTTCGCCGGGCGTCTCCAGGAGCGCCTGGGCACACGCCGGGTCGTCTTCGGCGGCGCGCTGCTGGCCGGGCTGGGGGTGCTCGACTTCGCGCTCCTGGGCGTGGACTCGGCGTTCGCGGTCGCCGTGCCCGGCTACGTGCTCGTGGGCGTCGGGTATGGGGCGGCGGTGCCGGCCATCTCGGCGATGGCGATGGGCGCGATCGAGGTGCAGCGCGCCGGCGTGGCGTCGGGCGTGCTGAACACCGCGCGCCAGGTCGGCTCGGCGCTTGGCCTGGCGGCCCTCGGATCGATCGCGACGGCCGTCGCCGCCGGCCCCTTCAGCAACCCTGCCGACTACGTGTCCGGCATGCGGGCGGCGATGCTGGTCGCGGGCGCGCTGGTGCTGGCGGCGGCACTGCTGAGCGTGGTCAGGCAGGGCTAGCCAGGGCCTCGAGGACCGGCTCCAGCACGTCCACAGCGGTCTGCGCCGCCTCCCGCAGCTCCGGCTCGGACTCCGGCGCCTCGAACGCCGTGATCTCCAGGCCCACCAGCTCGCAGTCCTCGCTCACCGACTCGAGCAGGTCGAACAGCTTGTCGGGACCGAGCCCGCCCGGGGCGGGGAACTGCGCCGGGAAGCTCTCCGGGTCGAGCACGTCGAGGTCCAGATGGATGTACACCGGCGCCGAGTCGAGCGCGTTCTTGACCGCCACCAGGGTCTCGATGGCGCTGGCGCCGATCACCGTCACCGGGCTCCTCTCCAGCAGCTCGCGCTCGGCGGTGTCGAGGTCGCGCACCCCGGCGAGCACCACCCGCTCCGGCGGTATCGGCTCGGCCAGCCCCGTGTCCCACTGGCCGCAGGCGCCCCCCAGGCACATGCCGCCCAGGAAGCCGCTGGGGGTTGTCGAGGGCGCGTTGAAGTCGCCGTGGGCGTCGAGCCACAGCACGCGAGCGTCGGGGCGGTACCGCAGCGCCGCCGGCAGGGTGGTCATGCAGGGCGAGCAGTCCCCGGCCAGGAGCAGCGGCACGTTGCCGCCGCTGAGCGCGTCGTCCACCTGGCCGCCGGCCTCGAGCAGGCAGCCGCGGGAGTTGCGCAGGTCGTCCTGAAAGCCGGCCGGCTGGGCCTCTTGCGGACGGCCGATCGTCCGCGGCTCCACACCCAGGCGCTCACCCAACAGCGGCGCCAGGACGGCCGCGCCGACGCCCGCCCGCGGCGTGCGGTCGGAGGTGCGGCAGCGCAGCACGACGAGCGAGACGGCCATCAGCGGCCCGTCCAGCGCGGTTCGCGCTTCTCGAAGAATGCGCGCACGCCCTCCTGGATGTCCTCGGTGGTGAAGGCCACCGACAACTGGGCGCGCAGGTAGTCGAGCGCGTCCTCGAAGGGCATGTCGAGCTGGCGGTACATCGCGTCCTTGCCCAACTTCATCAGCACCGGCGACTTGGCCGCCAGACGCGTGGCCCAATCGTCAACCGCCGCCTCGAGCTCATCGGCCGGCACCACCCTGTTAACGATCCCCGCCTCGCGCGCCTCCTCGGCCGACATCCGCTCGCCCAGCAGCAGCAGTTCGTTGGTCTTCTTGCGGCCGACATTGCGGTAGATCAGCGCCATGATCATGAACGGGAAGACCCCGACGTTGATCTCTGGTGTGCCGAAGGTGGCTCGCTCGGAGGCCACGATCAGGTCGCAGGCCAGCGCCACCCCGAGCGCGCCGGCCAGCACATGGCCGTTGGCCGCGCAGATCGTGGGCTTGCCCAGCTGCATGATCGTCCGGAACAGGCGGGGAAAGCGCTCCGTGCCGAAGTGCTTGTGCACCAGCGGCACGTCAGCCGCGAACTGGTCCAGCGAGCCGCCCGCCGAGAACACCTTCTCGTGCGAGGAGCCGAGCACCACGCAGCGGACGGCAACGTCGTCGCGGGCCTCCTCCAGCGCTTCGGTCAGGTCACCCAGTAGCTGGTTGGACAGGGCGTTGCGGGTGTCGGGCTGGTCGAGGGTGATGTGCGCGACCCTGTCCTCGCGCACCTCGTAGCGAATCGTCTCGTAGGGCACGCGGCAGTTCTACCGGACCGGGGCGCGACACCTTGCCCACCGGACCCGGGGCGGGTTAGAGTCGCAGCCATCTCCTATAAGAACGTCCTCGTCGGAACCGATTGGTCGGACACGGCGGACATCGCGTTCGCCCGAGCGGTAGAGCTCGCCCGGCTGAGCGGCGCCACCCTGCACGTCGTCACGATCTCCGATCGCCAGCCGACGCTCTCGAGCCCATGGGAGCAGACGGCTCCCACCTCCCGGCCCGACTTTCAGGCCGACGTCGCTCTGGAGTCCGCGCTCGACCGCCACGGAGCCCGCGACCTCGACGTGCAGCAGCACGTTCGGACCGGAGAGCCGGCGCGGGAGCTCGTCGCGATAGCCCGCGAGGAGGGCGCGGATCTGGTCGTCATCGGGAGCCTCGGCATGAAGGGCGCGGGACGGCTGCTCGGCAGCGTCCCGAACAGCGTCGCCCATCGCACGCCCTGCGACGTGCTGGTCGTAATGACGACCTGATCTGTCAGACCGGCGTCCAGGCGGCGCGCATGTCCACCCGCTCTCCACGGAAGGGCACGCCCTCGGCCTCCAGCAGCCGGCGCTGACGATCGCCCTTCGCCAGCGAGCCGTCGGCGCGCACGATGCGCTGCCAGGGGACGTCGGGATCGTGGCACTCCGACAGCACCGCCCCGGCGAAGCGGGGCGCGGCCGGGCACAGGTCGCCGTAGGTGGTGACGAAGCCCTCCCGCACCGCGCGCACCCGGCGCAGGACCTCGTCGGCCCGATCGGCGTTCACAGCGCCCGTACCGCCTCCTCGATCGGCGTATCCCCCTCGAGCAGGTCGAAGGTCGCGCCGATCGCGTTGTCGGCGGCAAGCACGGCCAGCAGGGTGGAGGCCACGTCGTCGCGGGTCACCTTGCCGTAGCCGATGTCGAGCCCGGCCCGCACCCGCCCGGTGCCGGGATCGTCGGTCAGACCTCCCGGGCGAACGATGGTGTAGTCCAGGCCGCTCTCGGCCAGGCGCCGGTCGGCCTCCGCCTTGGCCTCCAGGTACGGGCCCATCGGCCCGGAGGCCCGCTCGGGGTCGCCGGCCCCGATCGCGCTCACGATCACGTAGCGGGCGATCCCGTTCGCCTGGGCGGCCTCGATCAGCTTGACCGCGCCGCCGAGGTCCATGGTCTGCTTGCGCGCGTCGCCGCTCCCGGGCCCGGCGCCGGCGGCGAACACCACCGCGTCCGCGTCCGCGATGTGGGAGCTCACATCGTCCTCGGCCTC
Organism: uncultured Thermoleophilaceae bacterium; assembly: GCA_963850205.1. Classification (GTDB taxonomy): domain Bacteria; phylum Actinomycetota; class Thermoleophilia; order Solirubrobacterales; family Thermoleophilaceae; genus JACVRW01. The sequence goes on from CAWKKJ010000002.1 coordinate 65,376, forward strand.
GAGGTCGCAGACCACCGCCTCGGCGCCCACCGCCTCGAGGTCGGCGACCTGGTCGGGGTTGCGGATCAGGCCACGCGCGCGGTCGCCGCCCTCGGCCAGCAGCTTCAGCAGCCTGAGCCCGATCTTCCCGTGACCTCCGGCGACGACGACGTCCATGTTCCTACCTCGTGTTCGGGTGCCTTGCAGTGTTGCCGCAAACCGCTCAGCACGATGTCCACCTCCTCGGCCGGCCAGCTGCGAGGCGGGCGTCCACCGGCGAGGTAGGCCGCGTAGTAGGAGCCGATCAGCATCGACACGACCCGGTCGAGGTCGGCATCCGAGCGAACCTCCCCGCCGGCGCGGGCCTCCTCAAGCAGGGCTCTCAGCGCTGCTCTTCGCGGCCCCACCACCCGCTCCCGCCAGGTCTGGAGCAGCTCGGGCGTGCCAGCGGGAGGCCGCCGGCCGCCAGTCCTCGTCGAGGCGCTGCCCCCCAGGGCGCCTCGGACGCCAGGCCGCTCCGGCTCGGGGCCGCCGTCGCCGCCGCCGCAGGACACCGTGAGCAGGAGGGCCGCCGCCAGCGACGCGGCCCCGGCCCTCACCGCGCGAGCGGCAGGCTGAAGCGCACCCGCGTGCCCTGCTGCGAATCGGCGAACCAGATCCGCCCGCCGTGGGCCTCCACGATGGCCCGGCAGATCGTGAGGCCCAGGCCGGTGCCGTCGCCGGTACGGGCCCGCCCGGCTCCGCCCCGGTAGAAGGGATCGAAGGCCAGCTCGCGCTCCTCGTGGGCGAGCCCCTCGCCGGTGTCGGCCACCTCGATCTCCACCGAGCCGCCGTTGGCCTCGGCGGCGACGGTGACGCTGCCGTCCGCCGGTGTGTGCCGGATGGCGTTCTGGATCAGGTTGAAGAGCACGCGCTGGAGCTTCTCCGGGTTGGCCCGGGCCGCGGCCAGGCCATCCGGCACGTGCGCCTCCACCGCCACCCGGCGGGTGTCCGCCTGCGCTCGCATCGCCTCGACGGTCTCCTCGACCAGCTCGTCGAGCTGCACCTGCTGCATCGACCAGCTGATGTCGCCGGCCTCGAGCCGGGAGAGCTCGAACAGGTCGTCGACCAGGTTCGAGAGCGAGCGGATGTGCAGCGACATCTGCTCGAGGTAGCGCCGCCGGGTGTCGGGGTCGACCAGGTCGTCCTCGATGGCGTCGGCCAGGAGGCGCAGGGACGTGAGCGGCGTGCGCAGGTCGTGGCTGACCGCGGCCACCAGCTGGCGGCGGGCGCCCTCGGCCATGTCGCGCTCGGCCTCGCGCTCGGCGAGCTGCGCGGTCATCTGGTTGGCCGACTCGGCCAGGTCGGCCAGCTCGTCGCTCCCCCCGGTGCGGATGGCCACGTCGCGGCGGCCGTCCCCCACCGCCCGCAGCCCATCCCGGATCGCGTGGATGTCGGCCAGCACGCCACCGGACAGGACCCCCACGGCGTAGGCGGCGAGTCCGCCCGCGAACACCAGCAGGACGCCCATCGTGAGCGCGTCGTGGGGCGACAGGAACATCAGCAGCGCAACGGCGCCCACGCCGAGCGCCAGGAGCGCGACGGTCACGGCCACCCCGGCGCCGAGCTGGCGGCCGAGCGAGCCGGCCGCCCCCCGGTTGCGCGCCAGCAGATGGGCCGCGGCCACCACCGGGAGGCCTGAGGCGACCAGGAACAGCCCCATCAGGAGGCCATCCTTGGGCCCGTAGACCAGGCCCAGCACAAGGCCGCCGGCCGTCGCGCCGAGCACGAGCCCCGCCAGGCCCGCGAGCGCGCCGGGCGCGCGCGCCGGGCTCCGCCCGCTCACGGCTGGAACCGGTAGCCGACGCCCCACACGGTCTGCAGCCAGCGCGGGTCGGAGGGGTCCTCCTCGATCTTCGCGCGCAGGCGCCGCACGTGGACGGTGACCGTGGAGGTGTCGGTGTAGAAGCTGTACTGCCACACCGCGTCCATGAGCTGGTCGCGGGAGAAGACCTGGCCGGGATGGCGCATGAGGTGCAGCAGGAGCTCGTACTCGCGAACGGTCAGCTGCGCCTCCTCGCCCCGCACGCTCACCCTCCGGCCCACCGGGTCGAGCTCGAGGTCGTCGAAGGCGATCGGCTCCTCGAGCTCCGGCGAGTGGTCGGTCCGGCGAAGCACGGCGTCCACGCGGGCCACCAGCTCGGCCGGCGAGAAGGGCTTGACCACGTAGTCGTCCGCGCCCAGGCGCAGCCCGATGATGCGGTCGGTGTGCTCCCCCTTGGCCGTCAGCAGGATCACCGACACGCGCTCGCGCTCCCGCAGCCTGCGCAAGACCTCCAGCCCGTCCATTCCGGGCAGCATCAGGTCGAGCACCACCAGGTCGGGGCGCGTCCGCCCGGCCACGCTGAGGGCGTCCGGGCCGTCGGCCGCGATGTGCGTGGCGTAGCCCGCCCGCTGGAGGTAGCGCGACACCACGTCGGTGATCGTCGGCTCGTCGTCGACCACCAGCACCGAGCCGCGCGACTTGCCGCTCTCCATCGGGCTGATTGTGGCAGCGACGCTGGGTCTCATCGCGACCGTAAGGACCCTGTAACCAGGCGGAATCCGAACACGAGCGCCGAGAGGGCGAAGAGGGCGGCGCTGAGGAGCAGCCAGCGCCCGAGGTAGGCGTCGTTGCCGAGGCCCGTCGAGCGCATGAAGGTTCGCTCCGCCCGCCCGCCCACCAGGGGGAACCAGACCAGCAGGAGCAGCGTGCTGGGCTTCGAGGCCAGGACGGGGCTCGACGAGGGCCTGCCTCAGCTGGCGGACTGGGTGGCCCGCCAGCGCGTGGAGGAGCGGGGCGACGAGGCGGTGGCGGGCCTGCGCGCGCGGGGCCTCGTGGGTTGAGGGGCTACAGCTCGTAACACGGCCCGGCGACGCCGAGCTCCTCGAGCAGGTAGAGCCAGACCTCCGAGCGGGTGGGAAAGGCCGGGATCGCGTGGAACAGGCGCTCGAGCGGCACCTCCCCCACCACCGCGACCGTGGCGGCCTGCAGGAACTCCGCCACCTCGGGGCCCGTGAAGGTCGCGCCCACGATCACATTGCGGTCTTCGTCGACCACCAGCCGCGTGGTGCCGGGCGCGCTGTCGCGCCCGTAGAAGCTGGCCCCGGCGTTGCCCTGCGTGGGCACGTCCGCCACCTTGACGTTCAGCCCCGCCTCGCGCGCCGCCGCCACGGTGTAGCCCACGGCGGCCACCTGGGGATCGGTGAAGATCACGCGGGGTGCGCGCTCACCGTCGACCACCAGGCAGGCCGCGTCCTCACCCAAGATCTCGTCGGCGGCCACGCGGGCCTGGTACTTGCCCATGTGTGTGAGCAGTGCGCGGCCGTTCACGTCGCCGATGGCGTAGAGCCACTCGTTGGCGCGCATCGAGTCGTTGACCTCGATCGACTTGCCCGGCTCGAGGCCCACGCTCTCCAGACCCAGGTCGTCGGTGTTGGGGCGGCGCCCGATGGCCACCAGCAGCTGGTCGGCGCGCAGCGGGCCGCCGGTCTCCAGGTCCACCTCCACCTCGCCGTCGGCCGCCCGCACGGCCACGGCCTTGACGCCCAGCTGCACGTCCACGCCCCGGGAGCGCAGCGCCTCGGCCACGTCCGCGCTGGCGAACGGCTCCTCACGACTGATGAGGCGGTCGGCGGCCTCCACCAGCGTCACCTGCGAGCCCAGGCTGCGCCAGGCCTGGGCCAGCTCGACCCCCACCACGCCGCCGCCCAGCACCGCCAGCCGCTCGGGCGGCTCCTCGGCGATCGTGGCCTCGCGATTGGTCCAGGGCTCGGCTTCGCGCAGGCCCTCGATCGGGGGCAGCAGCGGGGCGCTGCCCGTGGCCACCACCACCGCCCGGCGGGCGCTGAGCAGGTCGTCGCCCACGCGCACGCGGCGCTCGCCCTCGAGTTGTCCCGCCTCGCGGAAGATGGTGCAGTTGCGCTGCTCGAGCCAGGGCTCCATATGCGAGTCGTCGAGGTTGTGGATGATCTCGTCGCGACGCTCGAGCACTGCCGCCACGTCCAGCTCGCCGCTCACCGCCTCGGTCACACCCGGGATGCGGCGCACCTCGGCGAGCAGCTCGCCCGGGCGCAGCAGCGCCTTCGACGGCATGCAGGCGTAGAACGAGCACTCGCCTCCGATCAGATGCGGCTCGACGACCGCCACCTCGAGGCCCGCCTCGCCCAGCCGCCCGGCGGCCACCTCGCCCGCCGGTCCCGCTCCCAGGATCACCACATCGAACTCGCGCTCGCTCATCGGCGGGACGCTACCGAGGGTCAGAGATCGCCGTTGCTCGCACGGGCCACCAGCTGCTCGGTGGTGACCACCTCGCCGAACTCGGCCTGGAGATTCGCCGCCGTGGCCCGGGCCAGCTCCTCCGCCGTGATCGTGCTCCCGTCGACCGCCGCCAGGTCGAAGGTGTGCGTGGCGTCGAGGGCGAAGAGCATCCGATAGCCCAGGTTCCCGGCCATGCGGGCGGTCGTCTCGGCGCAGTGATTGGTCTGGATGCCGGTGATCACCACGGTCTCGATGCCGCGCTCCTTCAGCCACTCCTCGAGCGACGGGGTGCCGTAGAAGGCCGAGTTCACCGACTTGCCGATCACGAGGTCCGGCTCCGGCGTGAGCAGCTCCTCGTCCAGCTCGTTGCCGGGTGTTCCCGGCGTGAGCGGCGAGCCCGGCGTGCTGGAGTCGTGGCGCACGTAGACGAGCGGCCAGCCGCGCTGCTCCCACAGCTCGAGCAGCCGGCTCAGGTTGGCCTCGAAGCCGGGGTTGTCGCGCCTGCCCCAGGCCGGGTCGCCGAAACCGCGCTGGACATCGACGACGATCAGTGCCGGAGCGCCCGTCAAGAGAACGAGGGTAGCGGCCTTCCACAAGCGGAAAGTAGGAAGTGCCACTGTTTACTTTTTCACCGCCCCGCGCTAGCGTCCGGGTATGGCCACACTGGAGACGCTCAGCAAGCCCGACCACGCCGCCCGGCGCAAGCACTTCATCTTCACCGACGAGCACGACCAGCTGCGGGAGTCCATCCGCGGCTTCGTGTCCAAGGAGCTGGCCCCCCACGCCGAGGAGTGGGAGGAGACCACTTTCCCCGACTCCGTCTTCAAGCGGATGGGCGAGCTCGGCTACCTGGGCCTCTCCTATCCCGAGGAGTACGGCGGCCAGGGCGGCGACTACTACGCCAACCTCGTGCTGGCCGAGGAGATGGCGGGCGCGGCCTGCGGCGGCCTGGCGATGGGGGTCGCGGTGCACACCGACATGGCCACCCCGCCGGTGTTCCTGTTCGGCACCGAGGAGCAGAAGCAGGAGTACCTGGTGCCCTCGATCCGGGGCGAGAAGATCTCCTGCCTGGGCATCAGCGAGCCGGACGCCGGCTCGGACGTCGCCGGCATCAAGACCCGTGCGGTGGCCGACGGCGACGAGTGGGTGATCAACGGGTCGAAGACCTACATCACCAACGGCCACCGGGCGGACTTCATCGTGCTCGTGACCAAGACCGACCCGGACGCGGGCTACGACGGCTTCAGCCTCTTCCTCGTGGACATGGACTCGCCCGGCGTGATCCGCGAGAAGCGGCTGGAGAAGCTGGGCATGCACGCCTCCGACACCGCGCTGCTCGCCTTCCAGGACGTGCGCGTCCCCCGCGAGGCCCTGCTCGGCCAGGAGGGCAAGGGCTTCTACCACATCATGTGGGAGCTCCAGGGCGAGCGGCTGATCGGAGCCGCGGGCTGCGTCGCGGGCGCGCAGCGCTGCTTCGACAAGACCCTCCAGTACGCCACCGACCGCAGCGCCTTCGGCCGTCCCATCGGGCGCTTCCAGGCGATCCGGCACAAGTTCGCGGACATGGCCACGAAGATCGAGGCCGGCCGGCAGATGGTCTACACCACGGCGTGGCGCTTCCAGAACGGCGAGTACCCGGTGCGCGAGATCTCGATGGCCAAGCTCTACACGGCGCGGATGGCCTGCGAGGTGGTGGACGACTGCCTCCAGATCCACGGCGGCGCCGGCTACATGAAGGAGTACGGCATCGAGCGGGCCTGGCGCGACATGCGCCTCAACCGGATCGGCGCGGGCACCGACGAGGTGATGCTCGACGTGATCGGCCGCTCCTACGGGCTCTGAGCCTCCGCCTGGAGATCGACCGCGCTCACCCGGTGCACCAGGGCGCGGCGGGCGGCCACAACCGCTGGCACCCTGACATCCCGCCCCTGGCCGCGGTCGACCCCGGCGACGAGGTGGTCTTCGAGCTGCGCGACTCGCGCGACCGCCAGATCGGCCGGGACACCCGCCACGAGGACCTGCTGGACACCCCCTCCATCGCCCACCCGCTCACCGGCCCGCTGGAGGTGCGCGGCGCGGAGCCGGGCGATGTGCTCGAGGTGGAGATCCTGGGCTACGAGACCGAGGACTTCGGCTGGACGGCCATCTGGCCCGGCTCGGGCTTCCTGGGCGATCTGTTCGACAGGCCGTTCATGGCCGGCTGGGAGCTCGACGGCGCCCATGCCCGCTCGGAGGAGCTGCCCGGCGTGGCCGTGCCCGCCGGCGCCTTCGCCGGGATCGTGGGGGTCGCCCCCTCACGCGAGCTTCTTGAGCGAGCCCGGCGGCGCGAGGCCGAGCTGGGAGCCGCCGGCGGCACCGAGCATCCGCCTACCGCCGAGCTGGCCTGGCCGCCCGCCGCGGCCGACGGCCTGCGCACCTACCCGCCGCGTGAGAACGGCGGGAACATCGACATCCGCGACCTCGTCCCGGGCGCCAAGCTCTGGCTGCCGGTGTTCGTGCCGGGCGCGCTGCTCTCGCTCGGCGACCTGCACTTCGCCCAGGGCGACGGCGAGGTGTGCATCGCCGCCATCGAGACCGGCGGCAGCGCGACCGTGCGGGTCGATGTACGCCGCGATCGGCCGCCGCTGCGGTTTCCCTCCTGGGAGGCGCCGCCGCGGCCCGGGCGACGCTGCTTTGCCACCACCGGCATCCCGCTCGACGACGAGGGCAGAAACGCCGACCGCGACCTGAACCTGGCCACCCGCCGCGCGCTGATCGAGCTGCTCGACTGGCTGGTGGCCGAGCACGGTCTCTCGCGCGAGGCCGCCTACGTGCTGATGAGCGTGGCTGCCGAGCTGCGGGTGTCAGAGCTGGTGGACGCGCCGAACGCGCTGGTGTCGGCGGCGCTGCCGCTGGACGTGTTCGAGGGGTAGCCGGGGGCGCGGCCCGGCCGGAAGCCCGCGGCCCGCGAGGGGCTTGGCGCTTTCTGTCGTGATAGGCGGATCGGCGCTGTTTAGGGCGGGGTAGGGGTGGCCCCCTGTTACATCCCTGTCGCGAATGTCACGTTGTCGTTCCACCCAAGCGGCCGCGCCGGGGGTGTGGCTTCCATAACTCGCGCATACCGCGACTTTCGGAAGCCACACTCGGCTCGTCCCCTTCCCCAGCTCATTCCCCCGCGTCCAACGCGATCGAAGGCGCCCTTCTTCCGACGCGACGCCGGCCGCCCTCAGGAGCGACGCCTCAGACCTGGTCCGGCGAGAAGGTGTCGCAGCCGCTCGGGTTGCCGCTCTGGTAGCCGCGCTCGAACCATGCCCGGCGCTGGGCCGAGCTGCCGTGGGTGAAGCTGTCGGGGTTCACGCCGCCGCTCGCCTGGCGCTGCAGCCGGTCGTCGCCGACCGCCTCTGAGGCGCCCACGGCCTCGGCGATGTCGCCCTCCTGGATGGCGTTCTGCTGGTAGACGGTGTTGGCCCAGACGCCCGCGTAGCAGTCGGCCTGCAGCTCGAGGCGCACCGACAGCTGGTTGGCCCCGTCCGGGTCGTCGCGCTGCAGGCTGCGGACCTGGTCGCTCGTGCCCACTGCTGCTGCACGTGGTGCCGCATCTCGTGGGCGATCACGTAGGCCCAGGCGAAGTCGCCGCCCGCCCCGAGCTGCCGCTGCATGTCGCCGTAGAAGCTCAGGTCGAGGTAGACGCGCTGGTCGGCCGGGCAGTAAAAGGGCCCGACGGCCGAGCTGGCCACGCCGCAGCCGGTGTTCACGCCGCCCCGGTAGAGCACGAGCTGGGCGTTCTCATAGCGCTGGTCGCTGCGACCGAAGGTGGAGCTCCAGGTGTTCTGGGCGTCGGTGAACACGTACTCGCTGAACTCCGCGAGCTCGCGCTCGGGGTCCTGCGCGGCGGGGATGCCGGCCGGCTGGCCGGGCGCCTGCACCCCCATGCCGAACCCGGGATCGACGCTGAAGGCGCTTTCACCGCCTCCTCCGAACACCTGCAGGGCGACGAAGATCAGGACCCCGATGAGCCCCAGGCCGCCGCCGACCCGCCCGTGCCTCCCGGGATCGGCAGCCCTCTCATGCCCCCGCCGCCGCGGGCGCCTCGCTGGTCGATCACATCAGGGTTGTCGACCCGGCGCCACCTCACGGCAGCCACAGCTAACCGTGGGCCGGGGCCGGCCAGGTACGATCGCGCGCTCGTGAGCGAGTTCGCTGGCTCGATCGCCTCCGCCTACGCCGTCGAGGGCTCCTCGGTCGACCTCGGGCGCGGGGTGCACGACGGGGCCCTGGCCACGGAGGCCATCGTGCAGGTGCCCCTGCGGATGATGAACCGCCACGGCCTGGTGGCCGGCGCCACCGGCACGGGCAAGACCATCACCCTCCAGGCGCTGGCCGAGCAGCTCTCGGCCGCGGGCGTGCCGGTCTTCGCCGCCGACGTGAAGGGCGACGTGTCCGGCCTGTCTGCGCCCGGCGAGCCCGGCGGCCCGGCCGAGAAGCGCATGACCGAGCTGGGCCTGCCCTTCGCGCCCACCGGCTTCCCGGTGGAGTATCTCTCCCTGGGCGGGATCGGTCCGGGAGTGCCGGTGCGCGCCACCGTCTCCGACTTCGGGCCCCAGCTCCTGGCCAAGATCCTGCGCGCCAACGACACCCAGGAGCAGAGCCTCTCGCTCGTCTTCCGCTACGCGGACGAGAAGGGCCTCCCCCTTCTGGACCTGGCCGACCTGCGCACGCTGCTCATCTTTCTCGAGTCCGACGAGGGCAAGGAGGAGCTCGAGGGCATCGGCGGCCTGGCCTCCTCGACGGTGGGCGTGCTTCTGCGGGCGCTCGTGGCCGTGGAGGATGGCGGCGGCACGGAGTTCTTCGGCGAGCCGCAGCTCGACATCGCCGACCTCCTGCGCACCGCGCCCGACGGCCGCGGCCTGATCTCCTGCCTCGAGCTGCCGGCCGTGCAGGACAAGCCGCAGCTCTTCTCCACCGCGCTCATGTGGCTTCTGGCCGAGCTGTTCGAGCAGCTGCCCGAGGCCGGCGACCTCGACAAGCCGAAGCTCGTCTTCTTCTTCGACGAGGCCCACCTGCTGTTTGCCGACGCCACCGATGCCTTCCTCCAGTCCGTGGTCCAGACCGTCCGGCTGATCCGCTCGAAGGGCGTGGGCGTCTTCTTCGTCACCCAGGTGCCCGACGACGTGCCCGGCGACGTGCTCGGCCAGCTGGGCAACCGCGTCCAGCACGCGCTGCGGGCCTTCACCCCCGACGACGCCAAGGCGCTCAAGGCAGCGGCCTCCACCTACCCCACCTCGGAGTTCTACGACGTCAAGGAGCTGCTCACGCAGATGGGCATCGGCGAGGCCGCCGTCACCATCCTCTCGGAGAAGGGCGTGCCCACCCCGGTGGTCCACACCCGGCTGAGGGCGCCGGCCTCGCGCATGGGCCCGGCCGAGGACGTGGCGGGCGCGGCCCAGGCCTCGCCCCTGTTTGCCAAGTACGCCGAGCGGGTGGACGCCGAGAGCGCGCACGAGCGGCTGCGGGCCCGGATGGACGAGGCGGAGGAGGCGGAGGCGGAGCCGGCAGCGGAGCCCGCGCGCGGGAAGGCCGCGCCGGCGAAAAAGCGGCGCCCCAAGCGCCGGCCGGCGGCCGCCCGCGGACGCGCCGACGGTGGCGGCGGGGGGCCCGCGGCCGGCGGCGCCGGCCAGCTGGGCGAGTTCCTCACCTCCCGCGAGGGCAAGGCGCTCCAGAAGAAGGTGGCCCGCGGGCTGTTCGGGATGCTCAAGAAGCAGCTGTGAGCACCGAAGGGGAGATCACGCCGGCGGAGTTCGCCGCAGCCTTCCGGCGCGTGGCCCAGTGGGCCGACATGCAGGCCGACGAGGCGCGCTCGCCCTTCAAGTCGATGCTCAGCGAGCACTTTGGCGAGGATCCGGCCACCTTTCCGGTCACCGGCGAGACCGTGGCCGCCTATGACCTTCCGAACCTGCAGCTGGGGCTCGACGCATACCTCGCGGATCCCGGGAGGACACACCGGCTCGTGGGCTTCGGCGGCCCGGTGGGCCACAGTGAAATGTCCCTTTCCGGCCTGGTGCACGACTACGGCTTCGGCGTGGTGGAGGGACCGGTGCGACGTGCGGTGGTCACGCTCGAGCGCGGCCGCTCGGTCACCTGCGTCACCATCGGCCTCTTCCTGATCAGCGATGGTCAGCGCCCGCTCGCGGTCCTCGTGGCCCAGGGCGAGCGACACTTCGGCGATCCCGGGCTTCGTCTCGACGTCATGGCCCGCGAGCAGGCCGAGGGCGAGCGCTTCCTGGCCGAGATCCGGTCCCTCATGGCGGAGCACAACGTGTTCCGCGGCAAGGTGCTCGCGCTGAAGGCCGGGGAGGAGATGATGAACGGCGGCATGTCGGTCGAGTTCCCGCCGGTCGAGCCGGTGGCCCGAGACCAGATCGTGCTGCCCGAGGGTGTGCTCGACGTGATCGAGTTGCACACGGTCGAGTTCGCGCGTCACTCGGGTGCCCTGCGCGACGCGGGCCGCCACCTCCGCCGGGGGTTGCTCCTGCACGGTCCGCCCGGAACGGGCAAGACGCTCAGCACGACCTATCTGATCTCGCGGCTCCAGGGACGAACCGTGGTGATCCTGACCGGCGCCGCGCTCGGGCTGATCGGCGATGCCTGCTCGATAGCGCGGGAGCTCCAGCCCGCGATGGTGGTGCTCGAGGACGTCGACCTCGTCGCGCAGGAGCGGACCGGGATGGGCTTCGGCGCCACCTCGCTGCTGTTCCGCCTCCTGAACGAGATGGACGGCATCGGCGAGGACGCCGATGTGATCTTCGTGATGACCACCAACCGGGCCGATCTGCTCGAGCCGGCGCTCGCAGCACGCCCCGGGCGAGTGGACCAGGCGGTCGCATTCCCGCTGCCGGACGCCGGCGCCCGCGCCCGGCTCCTCGCCCTTTTCTCACGCGGCCTCCAGGCCTCCCTCCAGGATCGCGACACCATCGTGGCCGAGACCGACGGGGTCAGCCCGGCTTTTCTCCGTGAGCTGGTGCGCAAGGCGGCCCTCCAGGCGGCGCAAGAGGGCTCGCCGCGCGTCCAAGACAAGCATTTCCGCCAGGCACTGGACCTGCTGGAGCAGGGCGGCTCGATCACGCGCGCGATGCTGGGCGCCGACGGGGGCGCCGCGGCGGCCAGGCTTGACGAGGGGGATGCCTGGGATGAGGACGACGAAGGGCACTACGAGAGCGGTGGCGGAGGCATCGGATGAGCGCCCTCCGCGAGAAGGGCCTGCCCGACGCCGCCACCCGCCGGCCGATCCCCCCGTTCGGCGAGGAGCATGAGCAGCTGCGGGAGTCGGTGCGGCGCTTCGTGGCCGCCGAGCTGCGTCCCCACGCTCAGGAATGGGAGGACGCTCGCTGGTTTCCCGGCGAGGTCTTCACCCGCATGGCCGAGCTCGGCTTTCTCGGCCTGAAGTACCCGGAGGAGTACGGCGGGCAGGGGGGCGACCACGTGCACGACGCCGTGCTGGCCGAGGAGCTCTCGCGCTGCGGCTCCGGGGGCCTGGCCGCGGGCATCGGCGCACATATCTCGATCGCCACGCCACCGATCTGGAAGTTCGGCACCGAGGACCAGAAGCAGCGCTTCCTGGCCCCGGCGATACGCGGGGAGCGCATCGGCGCCCTGGGAATCAGCGAGCCCGGCGCGGGCTCGGACGTGGCCGGCATCCGCACGTTCGCCCGCCGGGAGGACGGCGGGTACGTGGTCAACGGCTCCAAGACCTTCATCACCAACGGCGTGCGGGCCGACTTCGTGGTCACCGCGGTCAAGACCACCGAGGAGGGTGGCCACCACGGCATCTCCTTCCTGCTCGTGGAGAAGGGAATGCAGGGCTTCTCGGTCTCCAAGAAGCTCGAGAAGCTCGGCTGGCACGCCTCGGACACCGCCGAGCTGGCCTTCGAGGACGTGTTCGTGCCCGAGGAGAACCTGCTTGGTGAGGAGAACCAGGGCTTCTACCTGATCATGGCCAACTTCCAGTGGGAGCGGCTGGCGATGGCGCTGGGTGCGGTGGGCTCAATGGAGGCCGTGCTCGAGCGCACCGTGTCCTTCGCGAAGGACCGCAGCGCGTTCGGCCGGCCGATCGGGAAGTTCCAGGCGCTGCGCCACAAGCTGGCCGAGATGGCGGTGAAGCTCGAGGCCTCCCGTTCGCTCACCTACCACGCGCTGCGCCTCTTCGCCGACGGCCAGGACGCGCTGCGCGAGGTGACCGAGGCCAAGCTGCTCTCCCAGCGGGCCGCCTACGAGGTGGCCGACGACGCTCTCCAGATCCACGGGGGCGCCGGCTACATGCGCGAGTACGAGATCGAACGGGTGGTGCGCGACACCCGCCTGGGGCCGATCGGCGGAGGCACCGACGAGGTGATGAAGGAGATCCTCGGCAAGCAGCTCGGGCTGTAGAGCCGGGCGCGGCGCTGTGGCGCCGCGGCGCCGGAAGCCAAACCGCGCGCAGCCGGGCCCGAGCCGGCTGCTTGCGGCTAGCGAGGCCGCTGGTCGGGCCAGTGGCCGTGCTCGTCGAAGTACCGCCGCGCGGCGTCCTCCTTGTCACGGTCCTTGTCCCCCTCGACGCCCATGCGGTGGAGGACGTTCAGCAGCAGCACGGCGGTGGCGGCGCTGATGAAGAGCGCGCCGGCGGCGAGACTGCCGGTGGCGGAGACGATCAAGCCGACGATCAGGAGCGCCGCCGGGATGCCATAGCGAACGGCGTTCAGCGCCACCTGGCTCATCGGCGCCCACGGTAGCGCGCGATCGTCATCATGGCCCGCTCGCAACCGGAGAAGGAGACACACTGTGGGAGTACTTGACGGCAAGGCGGCCATCGTCACCGGGTCCGCCCGCGGCATCGGCCGGGCCACCGCCGAGCTGCTCGCGGCGCAGGGCGCCCGCGTTCTGATCAACGACCTCGACGCCGACGTGGCCGAGCAGGCCTCGAGCGAGATCGAGGGCGAGACGGCCGTCTTCGGCGGCGACCTCACCGACGAGGGCATGCCCGACCAGCTGGTCCAGAAGGCCGTGGACGAGTTCGGTCAGCTCGACATCCTCGTCAACAACGCGGGCTACACCCGCGACGCCGTGGCCCACAAGATGACCGACGACGAATTCCAGGCCATGCTCGACATCCACACGATCGTGCCCTTCCGGATCGTCCGCGCGGCGGCCCCCTACCTTCGCGATCCGGCCAAGCAGGAGCGCGAGGAGGGCCGCGAGGTCTTCCGCAAGATCGTGAACGTTTCGTCGATCTCCGGAACGATGGGCAACGCCGGACAGGTCAACTATTCCGCGGGCAAGGCCGCCGTGGTCGGCCTGACCAAGACCCTGGCCAAGGAGTGGGGCCAGTTCAAGATCAACGTCAACGCCGTGGCCTTCGGCTTCGTGGAGACACGGCTGACCGCGGCCAAGGAGTCCGGCAACGTGATGGTCAAGGACGGCGAGGAGATCCAGCTGGGCATCCCCGAGCAGATGCGGGCGATGGCGGCCATGATCATCCCCCTCGGCCGCCCGGCGAGCCCCGAGGAGGCGGCGGGCCCGGTCTTCTTCCTCTGCTCACCCTGGGCCGACTACGTGCACGGCCAGGTGCTGAACGTGACCGGCGGCCAGTTCGGCGGCATGACGACCTGACGACGCTGCCGTGGCCGTGCGGCTTCACCGCTGTGCGTTCACCGCCATCAAGCTCGGTGGGTACGAGGTGGTGAAAGCTCCGGGCACGGGAATAGATCCCGTTCTGCGGCGTCCTGGCTGGAGTGACCGCTACCGAGGCAACCACAACCTACGACCAGCTCAAGGAACTGGCCGTCCGCTCCATCCGCATCATGGAGGACGGTACGCCCGAGGACTTCGACCGGGTGCTGCACCCGGAGTTCCTCAACCACGAGGCCAAGGACGAGCCGCCCGCCTCACGCGGGCGAGGGCCGGGCGCCGCCTACGCCACCGCCCTGTGGCTGCGCGAGGCGTTCGCGGAGCTGCACTGGGAGATCCACGAGGTGGTGGCCGACGGCGACCTCGTGGCGGTCCACTGCACGATGTCCGGCCGCCACGTGAGTCCCTTCGTCGAGTACGACGACCAGGCCCGGGTCGGGCAGGTGTTCCCGCCCACGGGCAAGCGCTTTGCCACCACCCAGAGCCACTGGCTGCGCATCGCGGACGGGAAGGTCGCCGAGCACTGGGCCAACCGGGACGACCTGGGCACGGCCCTCCAGCTCGGCTGGGTACCCCCGACGCCGCTCTATCTCCTCCGCTCGGCGCTGGCCAAGCGCCGAGCTCGGGCTAGCGCTAGAAGTGGCTCGTAACCCCGGCGGGACTGCCGGCGTCGGCCTCGTCCTTGTCGGCCTCGTACCACGACAGCGCGTACTTGCCGTCGTCCAGCTCGCCTGAGAGCGCGCTCAGCCGCAGCGGGCGGAAGGTGTCGCACATCACCGCCAGCTCGCTGGTCCAGGTCTGGCCGATCGACTTCTCGGCCAAGCCGGGCTGCGGCCCGTGCGGAAGCCCCGACGGGTGGAGCGTGATCGACCCGACGTCGATCCCCTTGCGGGACCCGAACTCGCCGGAGACGTAATAGATCATCTCCTCCGACTGCAGGTTCGAGTGGTTGTAGGGGATCGGGACCGAGTTCTGGTCGAAGTCCAGCATCCGCGGGCAGAACGAGCAGATCACGAAGTTCGGCCCCTGGAAGGTCTGGTGCACCGGCGGCGGCTGGTGGATGCGGCCGGTGATCGGCTCGAAGTCGTGGATGTTGAAGATGTAGGGATAGACGTAGCCGTCCCAGCCCACCACGTCGAGCGGGTGGTAGTCGACGACGTAGCGCTGGAACCCGTCGCGCACCCGGACGATGAGGTCGAAGTCGCCGCGGTCACGATGGGTCTCCAGCTCGCTCGGCGGGTGGACGTCGCGGTGTGAGAAGGGCGCGCCCTCGAGCAGCTGCCCGTAGCGGTTGCGGTAGCGCTTCGGCGTCTCGATCTCGCCGGGGGTGTGGAAGGTCAGGTAGCGCTGGTCGCCCTCGGGGCGGAAGCGGTACACGGTGCCGCGGGGAATCACCACGTAGTCGCCCTCGCGGTAGGCGAGGGTGCCGAAGGTGGTCTCCACCTCGCCCGAGCCCTCGTGGACGAAGATGACCTCGTCCCCCTCGCCGTTCTTGTAGAAGGCCTCCTGCTCGCGCTCGGGACGGCAGAGAGCGATCTCCACGTCGTCGTTCCACATCAGCAGGCGGCGTCCGTCGATCACGTCGCCCTGCGGCTCGACATCGGCGCTGTCCATCAGGTGCCAGGCGTGGGCGTCCGGCACCCACTCCTCGCGCTGGATCGGGGTGAACGCCCCCAGCTCCTTGATCCGGCAGGGGGTCTGGAGGTGGTAGAGGATCGACTCGTTGCCCGAGAAGCCCTCGTAGCCCATGACCTCCTCGGTCAGGAGCGTGCCGTTCTCGCGGGCCACCGTGTGCCGCTTGCGGGGCAGGTCGCCCCTGCGCTCGTACCTCACAGGTTTCCCCTCCTGTCCTGCTCGCGCTCGATCGCCTCGAACAGCGCCTTGAAGTTGCCCTCGCCGAAGCCCCGGGCCCCGTGCCGCTCGATGATCTCGAAGAACACGGTGGGCCGGTCGCCCACCGGCTTGGTGAAGATCTGGAGCAGATAGCCCTCGTCGTCGCGGTCGACGAGGATGCCCTCCCGCTTGAGGTCGTCGATGTCCTCCTGGATCTCGCCGATCCGCCCCGGCACCTCGTCGTAGTACTGCTCGGGGATGTGCAGGAACTCCACCCCCCGCTCCCGGAGAGCGGAGACGCAGCCCACGATGTCCCGCGTGGCCATGGCGATGTGCTGCGCGCCGGCCCCGTTGTAGAAGTCGATGTACTCCTCGATCTGGGACTTGCGCTTGCCCTGGGCCGGCTCGTTGATCGGGAACTTGAGGCGGCCGCTGCCGTCGGTGACGACCTTGGACATCAGCGCGGAGTACTCGGTCGAGATGGCCTCGTCGGAGAAATGGATCATCTCGGTCATCCCGAAGACGCGCTCGTAGTAGGAGACCCACTCCTCCATCTGGCCGAGCTCGACGTTGCCCACGATGTGGTCGATGGCCATGAGCATCATCCCGTCGGGGTCGGTGGGGGCCGTGCCCCGCGCCTCGTAGCCGGGCAGGAAGGGGCCCTCGTAGCCCTCCCGTTGCACGAACAGGTGGAGGGTGTCGCCGTAGGTGGCCACCGAGGAGAGGCCCACCCGCCCGTGGTCGTCCTCGGCCCAGCGGGGCTCATGGACCCCGCGCGCGCCATGCGCGACGGCGTGCTCGTACGCGTGCGCGGCGTCGGGCACGCTGAGGGCGATCTTGTGCACGCCGTCGCCGTGGCGCGCGTGATGGTCGGCGATCTCGTCCGATCCGCGCAGCGTTCCCGTGAGCACCAGGCGGATACGCCCCTGCTCGAGCACGTGGGAGCGCCGGTCGCGGCGACCGGTCTCGAGGCCGCTGTACGCGGTCTCGGTGAACCCGTAGGCGGTGGTGAAGAAGTGCGCCGCCTGCGCGGCGTTGCCCACGAAGAACTCCACGTGGTCGATCCCGTGGATGGGCATCGCGTCCCGCTCGGGGCGCGGTGGCGCCACCGCCCCCTGCGCCACCTGATCCGTGGCCATGAATCTCCTCTCGTGCCGGTGTCGACCCCGTTAATGATTCCGCCGTCTGGCCGACGGCACAATGCGAGTTCGTTGCAAGATTGCAACAATTCTGCAACGAATGAACGAAACTGACCGCAAGATCGTCTCCCTGCTCCGCGAGGACGCCCGCCGCTCGTTCCAGGACATCGGCCGCCACGTCCACCTCTCAGCCCCCGCGGTGAAGCGGCGCGTGGACCGCCTGCAGCGGGAGGGCGTGCTGCTGGGCTACACCGCGGTGGTCGACCCGCAGGCGTTCGGCTGGGAGACCGAGGCCTTCGTCGACCTCTATTGCGAGGGCGGGATGCCGGGCGAGGCGATCAAGCGGGCGGTGGGCGGCGAGCCGGGCGTGGTGTCGGCCCACACCGTGGCCGGGGAGGCCAGCGCGCTGCTCCATCTGCGCGCGGCCGACACCGCCGACCTCGAGGCCTGCCTGGAGCGCATCCGGGCGACGGAGGGCATCACCAGGACGGTGACCGAGGTGGTGCTCTCCACGCTGTTCGAACGCTGAGAGGCCCTACGCGTCCGGCTGCTCGACCTCGTCCGCCTCGCCGTACTCCGCCGTCGCCTCGTCGGACTCGGCCTCGGGAGTGAACGCGTCCACCTCGGGGCTGCCGCCGCCGTCGCCGTGCGAGGCCTCCTCGATCAGCTGCCGTTCGGACTCCTCGAAGCCCTCGGACACGCCGCCGCCGCTCTCCTCGACGGCCTGGTCCTCCTCGCCGCCTGCGTAGTCCGGCGCCGGCCCGCCCACGCGTCCGGCCTCGGCCGCCGCCGCGCTCTCCTCGGTGCGCAGCAGCGGGTCCTCGGGGGTGCCGAGCTGCGCGTCCATGCTGGTCTGCTCGCGCTCGGGGTTCTCCTCGGCGGTGCCCTCGGGCAGGTCGGTCGGGTCGGGCGTGCTCTCGTGGCTCATGGGCCGCTGCTACCCGCCAGGTCAACCCCGTACACGCGCAGCTCGGTCCCCCGGACGGTGGCTCGGCCCTCGACTGCCATCCCCAGCTTCTCGGCCACCCGCGCCGAGCGGGCGTTCTCGTCGGCGACTAGGCTGATCACGTGGTCGGCTCCCAGGTCGCTCGCCGCCCAGGCCATCGCGGCGCGGGCCGCCTCGCCCGCGTAGCCCTGGCCCCAGCGCGGCCGCGCCACCATCCAACCCACCTCGAGGCCGGGCCAGCCCTCGGGCTCGAGCAGCCCGGCCCGCCCCACCAGCCGGCCGCTGGTCCGCTCCTCCAGCGCCCAGTGCCCGAAGCCCTTGAGCTCCCAGTGGCCGGCCAGGAAGGCCATCTCCCGCCAGGCGTCCTCGCGCGACAGCCCGCCGGGCCGGCCCAGCGAGCGCATCACCTCGTGGTCGGCGCAGATGGCCGCCCAGCCGAGGAGGTCGGCGTCGCGCCAGCCGCGCAGTATCAGCCGCTCGGTTTGGAGCTGCGGTACGCCGGTCATTCCTGCGGCGGCCGGCGCTCCTCGGCAAGCGGCCTGCCGCCCTGGTCGGCCAGGCCCCCCGGAGGCCAGGAGCCGAACCAGTTGTCGCGCGCGCCGTCGATCGTGAGCACCGCACCGGAGAAGTAGTCGCCGCCGGGCGAGGCGAGGAAGGCCACGAGCCAGGCGAACTCCTCCTCGGTGCCCAGACGACCGAGCGGCACCGTGCCGGCCACGCCGTCCACGACCGGCTTGGGGTACTTGGTCCGCAGCGTCTCGGTGGCGAAGTGGCCCGCCGCCAGGGCGGTGAGCCGGATCCCGAAGCGGGCCCACTCGATCGAGAGCACGCGTGTCAGGTTCTCCACGGCGGCCCGGGCCGCCGACGAGTGCGCCATGCCCGGCAGCCCGTGATGGGGCGACAGCGTGACGTTGACGATCTTCCCCCCGCGCGGCCGCCCCTCGCGCTCGGCCATCATGGCCCGCGTGGCGACCGCGTGGGTCATCAGCCACGTGCCCTCGACGTTGAGGCGCACCACCGTGCGGAAGCCCTTGGGGGTGATGTCCTCCGCCGGTGTGAGGAACTGCCCGCCGGCGTTGTTGACCAGCAGGTCGATGCGACCGTGACGCTCGAGCACGCCGTCCACAAGCGCCTCGACCTGGTCCTCCTCGCGGATGTCGCAGACGCGCCCCTCGCAGCGTCCGTGCTCGGCGGCGGCCGCGGTCTCCTCCAGGGGCTCGGGCCGCCGGCCGCACACCACCACCTGCGCACCGAGGGCCGCCAGCTCCAGGGCGCTCGCCCGCCCGAGCCCCGTGCCGCCGCCGCTGACAATCGCCACCTGCCCCTCGAGCAGGCCGGGCGCGAAAAGCTTGGAGGACATCGGCGGGCAGGCTAGATCATGCCGCGAGCCGAGCGGCGGCGACGGTGCCGCCCGCCACACCCCCCGAACGCCCGCCCGGGGCCCAGCACGAAGAAGCCCCAGCCCACCAGCGGCCACAGCGGCCAGAAGTAGCCGGCGCCGCTCACCGCCCAGATCACGATCAACAGGCTCATCACCGCCACGAACAGGCCCAGCTCGGGCCGCGCGCGCGAGCGGCGCCGCCGCGCAGGGGCCGGCTCGGGCTGCCGCTCGGCGGGGAGGTCCCGGGTGAGCACGGCGAGCTCTCCCTGCGTGCGGGCGGCGAGCGCCCGCTCGATCCGCTCCTCCAGCTCGGCTACGTCCAGCCGGCCCTCGGCGGCGTGACGGCGCAGCTCGTCGACCACCCGCTCGCGGTCGTCGTCCGACGCTCTGATGTAGACCGGGCTCATCGAAAGAACTGTCCGTGGAAGCCGAACGGGATGTGGTGCGGCGCCTCGGCCCGGGCCAGCTCCTCGAACGACACGGCGTCGAGCACCAGGAGGAAGGAGTGGCCGGCCGCGGCATCGAGCACGACGGAGAGCACGACACCAACGTCCTCGGCCTCGGCGCCGGGCTCGCGCACGAAGACGGGCTCGCCCGGGTAGCAGTCCGGCGCCGCCCATTCGTAGCGCGTCCCCTCGCGCACGTCAACCTTCACCAAGCGGTCGATCCAGCCGTCCTCGGCGCCGGCGAAGTAGGCGTGGGCGTAGTCGCGCGTGTTCTTGCGGCCATAGTCGATCCGGGGCAGCTCCACCGACCCCTCGGCCAGCGGCTCCCAGCGCACCGACCCGCCATCCAGGTCGATCACGTAGCGGCGCAGCTCGGCGCGCGGCAGCGTGCCCCGCGGGCCGTTCTCGTCGAGGTAGAGCGCGTCGATCACGCTCGCGTCCTCGTAGGCCACAAGGTCCACCACCAGCTCCGACGAGCCGCGCTCGAACGCGTTCACGTGGTGGAAGCAGAAGAAGGCGTCGGTCTCGTAGCTCCCGCGCAGCCCACCCGTCTCGCGGTCGATCACCTGGAACCGGGTCCCCTGCTCGGGGCGCCAGCGGTAGTTCTCGATGAAGGGCCGGCCCGAGAAGGCCATGCGCAGCGGGTTCACCCGCAGCGGGTACTCGGCCAGGATGAGGTGGCGCCCGCTCATGCCGAAGGCGTGCATGTAGGCCGGCTCGGCCACGGGTAGGCGGGCGATCACGCGCCGGCTCGCGCCGCGGGCGGGCAGCCCGTAGAGCAGGTACTCGCTCTCGCGCGAGAACCGGGCCACGTAGTTGACCAGCTCGTCCCGCGCGGAGTCGTGGTGCGGGTGGGCCGTGGTCACGTGGGCCTTGAGCGAGTCGGCGTAGGGCAGCGGACCGATGGTGTCGAGGGTCTCGGGGTCGAACTCGATCGGCAGTGGCGTCTCGGTCATGGCGATGTAGCGCTCGCCGATGCGGGCCAGGTTCACGTTGGGGTTGTCGGTGAAGTCGGGCGAGAAGATCGACTGCACGCGCTTGAAGATCGAGCGGCATGGGTCGGTGGCAAAGCCGCCACGGGTGAACTCGCCCTTCTTCGCGTCCGCGTAGGAGCGGCTCTCGATGAAGCGGTTCTTGTAGGAGACCCGGCCGTCGGCAAAGCCGAAACGGTTCAGCATCGCCAGGCCGTCGAACCAATGACCCAGGCGCCGGCCACCGACCTCGAGCAGCGCGGGCGTGACCCGCACCAGCGCGCCGGTGAGCCACTCCGGCACCTCCCCTGCCACGGGGAGCCGGTCCACCGCCGTCTCCTCCTCGAGGCTCGTGAAGCCGAGCCGGTAGTCCGCGTGTTGCGCTACGGTCGTCGTCGCCATGGTCGGCACTGTACCGTCTATTTAGGACTATTGCAAGACATCCGCCTGACACCCACCTCCTACATCGTCCTCGGCCTGGTCGACCAGGTGGGCGAGGCCACCCCCTACGACCTCAAGCGACTGGTGAGCATCAGCGTGGGCTACTTCTGGAGCCTCCAGCACGCGCAGCTCTACAGCGAGCCCGAGCGGCTCGCCGCGGCCGGCTACCTGACCGAGCAGCGGGAGGAGGGCGGCAGGCGGCGCAAGCGCTACACGGTCACCGACCGCGGACGCGAGGCGCTGGCCCGCTGGCGCGCCGAGCCGCCGGAGGAACTGGCCGAGATGCGCGAGCCCGCGCTCCTCAAGCTCTTCTTCGGCGCCGACCCCACCGAGCTCGCGAACGCCCAGCTCGCCGCCCACCGCAGGCGTCTCGCCGAGTACGAGACGATCCGGGAGCGGATCCCTCCCCAGGCGAGCGAGGGCAACCGCCTGGCCCTCGAGGCCGGGATCCGCCACGAGCACCTCTGGATCGAGTTCTGGGCCGAGCTCGCGTCGGGCTGACGCACTACCCTGGCGCGCCATGGCGACCGCCGCTGAGCCCCGCCCGGCCCAGCTGCCGCTCCCCGGCGGCGCCGAGCGGGCCACGGTGCGGCTCCATCCGCTGCTCACCGGCCGCTTCATCGCTCCCCAGCCCTGGTTCCTGCGCGAGGAGGGCCGCCTGGCCTGGCGCCGCGCCCTCGGCATCGGCATCCCCCGGCGCGAATGGCTCGAAGTACCGGTGCCCGCCTTCCTGGTGGAGCATCCCCGCGCAGGGCCGTTTCTTATCGACACCGGGCTGCATCCATCCATGGCCGTCAAGCCGCAGGAGAACTTCGGCCGGCTGCCGCTCCTGGCCTTCAAGGACCTGAAGATGGAGCCCGAGCAGGCCGTGGCCGCTCAGCTGCGCGCGAAGGACATCGACGCGAGCCGGATCGAGCTGGTGGTGATGACCCACCTCCACGTGGACCACGCCAGCGCGATCTCCGAGTTCCCGCACGCCACCTTCGTGCTCAGCGGGGCCGAGTGGGAGAGCGCCACCCACGGCGGGCCGCGCCAGGGCTACACCCAGCGCCAGTTCGACCATGCCTTCGACTACCGCCTGCTCGATTTCGATGGCCCGGACGCCGAGTCGTTCGCCGGCTTCGGCCGCTCGTTCGACCTCTTCGGCGACGGCAGCGTGCGCTGCGTCTACACCCCCGGCCATTCGCTCGGCCACCTGTCCGTGGTGCTGCGGCTGCGCGCCCGCGAGGTGCTGGTGGCGGGCGACGCGATCTACCTGCGAAAGAACCTCGACGAGATGCACCCGCCCTACCGAAGCGCCGACGACCACCTCTACTCGCGCTCGCTGCGCGAGATCCGCCAGTACGTCAAGGAGACCCCGCACGCGCTGGTGATCCCCGGCCACGACTGGGAGGCCTGGGAGGAGCTGGACGCCGTCTACGAGTGATTGTCCGCCTGCAGGAAGGCTCGAGCCTGACCAGCGTCCATCCAGATCTCCCAGCGACCCGACGCGGAGTCGCGGTCGCCGTTGAGCCGGTAGGGACGCCGCCCGCCGAACTCGGTGTGGCGGAGGTGCGACACGCCGCCGAGCACCGAGGCGATGCGCCGCCGCGGCCAGCCCAGGGCGTCTTCGACCTCGGGAAAGGTCCGCGGGCTGTCCGGGGTTCGGGCCAGCTCGTCCAGAAGTGCCGCCATGAGCTCGCTGCAGCGGTCAGCGAAGCGGGCGATGTCGCCCGCGTTTGTCATCGCGTTGTGCGGGGCGTGCTCCAAGCCGGAGCTAGGCGGACACGGCCGTACCGAGCGAATCGGCGCCGATGAACTTCGGGCTGCTGTCCTCGTAGAAGACATCGACCGCGGTGATGGTGAAGCCGGCGCTCTCCAGCAGGTCGACGGTCGGCCGGGTCAGGTGGCAGCCGCCGAAGAGCCGCTTCTGGAGCGGCTCGAGGCGATGCTGCCAGGCGCGCACCTTCTCGTCGGGGGCGAGGCCGTGCTCGAGGAAGTGCAGGGTCCCTCCGGGCCTGAGCACGCGCCGGACCTCGGCCAGCGCAACCGTGATGTCGGGAATCGTGCACAGGGTGAACGTGGAAAGGGCGGAGTCGAAGCTGTCGTCGGCGAACGGCAGCGACTGACCGTCGAGGCCGGACCGCCCCACCGGGACCGTGCTCGCGCTCACCCGCTTGGCGGCCAGCTTCCAGCCGGTGTCGGCCGGCTCGATCGCCGCCACCCGCTCGACCGCCGACGGGTAGAACGGGACGTTGTGGCCGGAGCCGAAACCGAGCTCCACCACCTCCCCCTCCAGCCCCGCGCAGACCCGCTCCCGCAGGGGCTCCACCGTCTTCAGGCCGCACAGGCCGTTGAGCATCCGCGGGAGGATGTGGTCGCCGTACAGCCCCACGCGATCAGCCTAAGGAACCAGCGCGTCCGCCTCAACCGAGGCGGTGATGTGGATCGCCCCCGGCTCGCGCACCCAGGCGATCAGGTTCAGCGACTGAAGCCGGTCGAGCATGTACTGGAAGGCCACCGCCTGGCCCCGCGAGCGGTAGCGGCGGCGCACGTCGAAGGCCCAGCCGGTGGTGTGCAGCGAGTAGGCGCGGGTGGCGTAGACGTTCTCCCTGGTCAGCAGCCGCTGGTAGGACAGGTCGCGGACGGTGCTGGTCACGATCAGCGGCGCCCGCGTGTCCGCGAGCGACCGGACGCCGGCCGCGATGTAGGCCGCCAGCGCATAGGCCTCCGGGCGCAGACCGCGGTAGAGGGAGCGCTCGGCCTCCAGGCGGCCGGCCAGCTCTCCCATCCGCCGGTCGGCGACGAGGCCGCGCCCGGCCCTCGGAAACGGCCGCAGCTCGCCGGCGGAGAAGGCGTCCTCCAACGCGCCGGGATCCTCGAACACCTCGGTGTCCCCGGGCGGATGGAGCACCTCCTCGCCCGAGGCCTTCGCCGTCTGCAGCCGGTCCAGGCGCTCGAGCTCATCGCGGTCCTCGCGGTACAGGCGCATGATCGTGCGCGCGGCGTAGACCCGCCACAGGTAGGTCTTGGAGTCGTCCCCCAGGCCGGCCAGCAGGCGATAGGTGCGCGGGTGGCGGGCGGGCGTGGCGTCGAAGAACACCTGGGCGTAGCTCACCTCCCGCTCGCCATAGGCGTCGAGCACCTGCTCAAGGTTGCCCATCCCCATGTGGTAGGAGACCACCGCGAGATCGGGGCGCCCGAAGCGCTCGAGGGCCAGCGTCAGGTACGTGCCGGCGCCGGCGAGAGCCTTGTCCGGGTCGAAGCGCTCGTCGATCGCCCGGCGGCGGGCCCGCAGTCGCTCCACCTCCGCGCCTCGTTCCCGCCGCTCAGCACGGCGTATTGCCCGCGTGAGGCGCTCGCTGGCCTCGGTGTCCACGCGCATTCCCAACAGCGTCGTCGCGGTCTCCGCGAGGATCTGCGTGAGCCCCACGGCGCCCTCGACGTCGTCGCTGGCCATGGCGTCCGGGCGACCGGCGCTCTCGAGGAAGACCATGGCCTCGAGGAGGTCCGGGTCCACGCCCGCGTCGGCCGCCGCCTGCTCCACCTGCGGGCGATAGCGCTCGACCCGGCGGGCCGAGGCCGCCACGCCGCCGGGGCTGTTGGCGTAAAGCACGTGGCTGTTGCCGGCGGCGGCGCGGGCCTCGAACTCCTCGTCGCGGCCCGGCTCCCAGGCAAACGGATCGTTCTCCACCAGCGCCGCGCCGAGATCGGGTGGATCGTCCCCGCCGCCGAGCAGCGCGAAGCCGGCCAGGGCGGCGCCGGCGGCGAGCAGGCCGATCAGAAGGGCGAGACGGGGCACCCAGGTCAGGGTGGCAGGCCGGAATAGGACGGCCGGCGACTGCGTCCTCCTATCTGGACCCGCGAACCAGGAGGATCCTTCGATGACCATGCAGGCAGTCGAGCCGGTCGTGCGCAGCCCGTTCGGTCCCCCTGACGTGCCCGAGGGCGGGCTCAGCGCCCTCGTGCTGCGCCATTCCCCCGGCCTCGGAGGGCGCCCGGCCCTGATCGACGCCCCGAGCGCCCGGACGATCACCTACGGAGAGCTGGGCATGCTGGTTCGCCGCGCCGCCGCCGGTCTGGCCGCGCGCGGCTTCGGTCAGGGCGATGTGCTCGCGCTCTACTCGCCCAACCTCCCCGAGTACGCCGTGGCGGTCCACGCCGCGCTGTCGCTGGGCGGCGTCGTCACGGCCGCCAACCCGCTTTACACCCCGGAGGAGCTCGCCCGCCAGCTCGAGGACTCGGGCGCCCGCACGCTCATCACCGTCCCCCCCTTCGTCGAGCCCGCCCGGGCCGCCGGGTGCGAGGACGTGATCGTGTTCGGCGAGGCCGAGGGGGCCACGCCGTTCGCGTCGCTGCTCGAGCTCGGCGACGAGCCTCCGCTCGCGCAGGTCGACCCGCGGGACCCGGCCCTCATCCCGTACTCGAGCGGCACCACCGGGCTGCCCAAGGGCGTGGTGCTCACGCACGGCGCCGTCGCGGCCAACGTGCTGCAGACCGGGCAGCTGATCGACTATGGCGAGAGCGACACCATCGTGGCGGTCGCGCCGTTCTTCCACGCGGTCGGATTCACGGTGCTGCTGAACGCCGGGCTGGCCTTCGGAGCGACGGTCGTCTCGCTGCCCCGCTTCGAGCTGGAGACCTTCCTCGCCGCAATCCAGGACCATCGCGCCACCGGGACGGTCGTGGTCCCGCCGATCGCACTCGCGCTGGCCCGTCACCCCGCAGTCGACCAGTACGACCTCTCGAGCCTGCGCTTCGTCGGCTGCGGCGCCGCGCCGCTGGGGGTGGAGCTGCAGCAGGAGGCGGCGGACCGGCTCGGCTGCACCGTCGCCCAGGGCTACGGGATGACCGAGACCACCGCCGGCATCGCCATCTCCTCGATGGGCGAGCCCGAGCGCAACCACCCCGAGCAGGTCGGGATCCTCCTCGGCGGCACCGAGGCGCGCGTGATCGAGCCGGAGACCGGCGCCGACCTGGGCACGGGCGGGACCGGCGAGATCTGGGTGCGCGGACCGCAGCTCATGCGCGGCTATCTCAACAACGCCGAGGCCACGGCGGCCACGATCGACGAGGACGGCTGGCTGCACACCGGCGACATCGGCCGCGTGGACAGCGAGGGCCGGGTGTTCATCACCGACCGCATCAAGGAGCTGATCAAGTTCAAGGCCTTCCAGGTGGCCCCGGCCGAGCTGGAGGCGCTGCTGTGCACTCACCCGGCGATCGCGAACGCCGCGGTGATCGGCGCCCCGGACGAGGAGGCCGGCGAGCTCCCCACCGCCTTCATCGTCACCCGGGCCGAGGTGACCGACGACGAGCTCATGGCCTGGGTGGCCGAGCGCGTGGCGCCGCACAAGCGCATCCGGCGCGTGGAGCGCGTGGACGCGATTCCCTGCTCGCCCACCGGGAAGATCCTGCGGCGGGAGCTGCGGGAGCTGGTTTAGGCGTCCACCGGCAGCCGCGCCGCGGCTTCGGCCGCGCTGCGGTGCCCCTCGCCCTGCAGCCGCCCGTGCAGGGCTCGGACCCGCTCGAACACGATCTCGGAGGCGGCCTGGGCCTCCTCCCGCGTGGGGTGCTCCACGGCCTCGAACCGCAGCGGCTCATCGAACTGCGCCGTGACCCGGGGAAACTGCAGGCGCCTCCAGTTGCGCACCCGCTCGGTGCCGGCGATCGCGGCCGGCACCACCGGCACCCCGGTCTCCAACGCCAGGCGGCCCAGGCCGTGGCGCGGCTTGCCCAGCTCGCCCGTCCGCGAGCGGCCGGCCTCCGCGTACATCACCACGATGTCCCCGCGCTCGAGGATCGCGTGGGCGGTCTTGAAGGCCTCCTCGTCGCGATGCCCGCGCCGCACCGGAAACACGCCGCCGTGGGTGAAGATGAACTGCAGTGGGCGCGTGAACAGCTGCGACTTGGCCATGAAGTGCACCCTGCGGCGCAGGTACACGGCCACGAAGAAGTGGTCGAGGAAGGAGAAGTGGTTCGGCGCGATGATCACCGGGCCGTCAGCGGGCACGTTCACCGAGTCGATGCTGCGGGCCCGGTAGAAGAAGATGAGATAGGGCGTGAGCACGAGCCGGACGAGCTGGTAGACCCAGTCGGGGCGGCGTGTTCGTGTGCGCTCGTGGAAACGAGCGAAGTGCTCCGCAGGACGCGGATCCTTGTAGACCTGCTCCTTCACCCCCGCCCCTTCCTACCCGCCGCCAAAGCCTTCGTTACTTCCGACTCGACCCGTATATCGTGCCGCGACGCGAGTTCCAACCAGGAGGAAGCCACCTTGCCCGACGTCGAGGCCCACATCACCGGGACGGTCTGGAAGATCGAATGCCAGGTCGGCCAGAAGGTCAGCGAGGGCGACACGCTCGTGATCCTCGAGTCCATGAAGATGGAGATGCCGGTCGAGGCCGAGGACGGGGGGACGGTGAGCAAGATCTCCTGCGAGGAGGGTCAGTCGGTGTCCGAGGGCGACACCCTCGTCGTCCTCGAGTGACCAAGCTTTTACTTGACCACCCCGCCGACGGCGTCGCCCGGCTCACGATCGACAACCCTGAGCGCCGCGGCGCGCTCGACCACGAGATCCTCGACGCCCTGGCCGGCCACGCCCGGAGCCTGGAGGCGCGCTGCCTGGTGATCCGCGGCTCCGGCCAGGTCTTCTCGGCCGGCTACGACATCGGCAACCTCGAGGGCCAGAGCTTCGAGGAGTCGGCCGAGCGCCTGGTGGCCCACCCCTTCCAGGAGGCGCTGGCTGCGCTCGAGGACTACGAGTACCCGGTGATCGCCCAGCTGAACGGTCACGCGATCGGGGGCGGCCTGGAGCTGGCCCTGACCGCGGACATCCGGCTGGCCGCCCGCGGGGTCAAGCTCGCGATGCCGCCGGCCAAGCTCGGCCTGATCTACTCGCACACCGGCCTGCTCAAGTTCCTGCAGGCCTGCGGGCCCGCCAACACGGCCGAGCTCTTCTACGTCGGCCGCAGCGTGGAGGCCGAGCGCGCCGAGCGCATGGGGCTGGTCAACGAGGTGGTCGAGGCGGGCGAGCTGGACGAGCGCGTTCTGAGCCTGGCCGACGAGATCGCGGCCAACTCGCCGCTGTCGCTGCGGGGCAACAAGCGGGTGCTGCGGGCTCTGAGCGAGCACGCCCTGCCCGAGGCGGTGGAGCGAGAGCTGGTCGACCTGCGCGAGTCGTGCTTTATCTCGGAGGACTTTCGCGAGGGGGTGCGAGCGTTCGCGGAGAAGCGCGCCCCCGTCTGGCGCAACCGCTGAGAGTCCGTCCGGGAGCGCACTTACGGTGGCCCCCAGTGCCGCCCCTCATGTCCCGCGAAGAGGCGCTCCGGCTTGGTGAGCTCGAAGACCGATCCGAGATCGAGTCCCTCGTGGACCGCGCCTGGCGCGTGCGGCTCGAGCGCTTCGGCGATTCCACCGACATGTGCTCGCTGGTCAACGCCAAGTCGGGGGGCTGCGCCGAGGACTGCGGCTTCTGCGCCCAGTCGCGTTTCTCGGAGGCCGACACGCCGCTGCACTCGATGATGAGCGCCGATCAGATCCTCGAGCACGCCCGGGCGGCCGAGGCTGCCGGCGCCCACCGTTTCTGCATGGTCACCCAGGGCCAGGGGCTCTCCAAGAGGGACTTCGAGACCATCCTGGCGGGGGCCCGCCTGGTGGCCGAGCACACCAACCTCAAGCGCTGCGCCTCGATCGGGCACATGTCCGTGGCCCGGGCGAAATCGCTGAAGGAGGCCGGGATCCAGCGGGTCCACCACAACGTGGAGACCGCCGAGAGCTACTACCCCGAAGTCTCCACGACCGTCCGTTACGAGGGTCGCGTGCGCACCATCGACGCCGTCCGGGAGGCCGGTCTCGAGACCTGCGTGGGCGGCATTCTCAACCTGGGGGAGACGCGCGAGCAGCGGGTGGAGATGGCCTTCCAGCTGGCGCAGGTGGACCCCACGAGCGTGCCCATCAACCTGCTCAACCCGCGCCCAGGCACCAAGTTCGGCGACCGCGAGCTGATGGACCCGCTGGAGGCGGTCAAGTGGGTGGCGATCTTCCGGCTGATCCTTCCCGACGCGCTGTTTCGCCTCTGCGGCGGGCGTAACGAGAACCTCGGCAGCGGCGAGATCCAGCAGCTGGCGGTGAAGGCCGGGCTGAACGGCGTGATGATGGGCAACTTCCTCACGACCCTCGGGTCCGAGCCGGAGCAGGACCGGGCGATGTTCGAGGAGCTCGGGCTCAACGTCGGCCGCCAGCCGGACAACGGCGCCAACCCCCGCCCCGACAACCGCTCCGGCTGGCTGGCGGGCGAGAGCCCACCCACCCCGGTCGACGCGCTGATCGGCGAAGGCCTGTGGGATCCCTCGACCCAACTGCGGCACAAGAAGAAGACCTCCGTGCCGCCGCGGCCCGACGGAGCGCCCAACACCTAACCCCGAGATCGTCCACGTGGAGCCCACATGAGCGCTGAGATCGAGGACCGGCTGGCGGAGATCAGAAATCGCGGCCTGTACCGGCGCATGCGCTGCGTGTCCGGCCCCCAGGGACCGCGGGTGCTGCTCGACGGCCGGCCCGTGCTGCTGCTGTGCTCGAACAACTACCTCGGGCTGGCCGATCATCCCCGTGTCCGCGAGGCCGCCGCCGAGGCGGCGATGCGCTACGGCGCCGGGGCGGGCGCCTCCCGGCTCGTCTCCGGGAACATGACGATCCACCGCCGGCTCGAGGAGCAGCTGGCGGCATTCAAGGGGTCGGACGCGTGCCTGCTCTTCGGCTCGGGCTACCTGGCCAACGCGGGCGTGGTCTCGGCCCTCGCCCGCGAGGGCGATGTGGTGTTCTCGGACGCCCTCAACCACGCCAGCGTCATCGACGGGTGCCGCCTGGCCCGCGCCGAGACCTTCGTCTACGACCACGCCGACCCGGATCATCTCGAGTGGGGTCTCCGCCAGGCCGAGGGCCGCGGATCGCTGATCGTCACCGACGGCGTGTTCTCCATGGACGGCGACGTCGCCCCGCTGGAGCGCATCGTGGAGCTGGCCCAGCGCCACGACGCCCGGGTGATGGTCGACGAGGCCCACTCCAGCGGGGTCCTCGGGCCCGAGGGACGCGGCGCGATCGCCGCCGCCGGGCTGGAGGGCGAGATCGACGTGATCGTGGGAACGCTGGGCAAGGCGCTCGGCTCCTACGGCGCCTACGTGTGCTGCGACGAGCCGATGGCGAAGTACCTGATCAACACCGCGCGCACCCTCATCTTCTCCACGGCCCTGCCCCCGCCCGCCGTGGCGGCCGCGATGTCGGCGCTCGGGCTGTTGCGCGAGCAGCCGCGGCGGGTGGAGAAGCTCCAGCGAAACGGCGCCGTGCTCCGGTCCGCCCTGGCGGACAACGGTTTTGAGGTTCCGCCCGGCGACACGCCGATCGTCCCGCTCATCGTGGGCGATGCGTCGGAGGCCGTCCGGGCCAGCGAGCGGGCGCTCGAACGGGGGGTCTTCGCCCAGGCCATCCGCCCGCCGACCGTCCCGGAGGGCAGCTCCCGGCTGCGCCTCGCGGTCATGGCCTCGCACACGAAATCGGAGCTGCGGGAGGCGGCCCAGACGCTGGCTGCGGTGGTGCCCTCCCGCCCCGCCGCGGCGCCCGTCGCCGCCGAGCCGGAACGCTCCCGCGTCTTCGACGGTCTGCGGGACGCCGCGTAGTCCCGGTGCGAGGCGGCTACAACGCCGTACGCCGGGCGCCGTGCGCGCGGCTGCTGCCCGCAGGTGGGCGGCCGCGAGCCCGGCGCGGCTGCTGGGCGATTCGGCGCTGGCAGCAGGCGCTGTCCCGCCGCTGATGCGGGGCATCTTCGTGACGGGCACCGGCACTGGCGTCGGCAAGTCGGTGCTGGCCGCGTGCGCTTGCGCGGCCCTCGCCACGGCGGGCCGGCGGGTGGCGGCCTACAAGCCGGCGGTCACCGGGCTGGACGAGCCGGCGCCGGCCGGGTGGCCGCCCGACCACGAGCTGCTCGCCGCCGCCGCGTCCGCCGGCCAGACGGCCGAGCAGGTGGCGCCCTACCGATTCGGGCCCGCGGTGTCGCCCCACTATGCGGCCGAGCTGGCCGGAGCTGACGGTGGAGCCTGCGAGCCTTCTTGCCGTCGCCCGGGGTGCCGCCGCCGAGGCGGACGTGCTGGTGTGCGAGGGCGTGGGCGGGCTGATGGTGCCCCTGACGGGCGGCTACCTGGTGCGCGACCTGGCCGTGGATCTCGCCGTCCCGCTGGTCGTCGCGGCCGGGGCCGGTCTGGGCACGATCAACCACACGCTGCTCACCGTCGAGGCGGCGCGGGCGGGTGGCCTGACCGTTGCCGGGGTGGTGTTCACCCCCTGGCCTGCGCGGCCGGAGGGGATCGAGATCTCGAACCGGGAGACGGTCGAGCGCCTGACCGGTGTGCGAGTGACCGGTCTCGCAACCACCGCCCCGGAGTCACTGGCAGACGCCGGTTTGGCGCTGCCGCTGGACGAGTGGCTGTCGGCGGAGGGTGAGCGGAAGGGCTAACGGCGCTCTTCTCCGCCGCAATGGTCCCAAGTAGACGTTACCGCGGTAACGTCTACGCGGGCAGCCGGCACGGGACGTCTAAGCTCGACAGATGACGACCGAGCAGGCCGAGCGACCGCGCGGCGACGCCGACGACCGGCCCGAGCTGCTGGTCAAGCTCCAGGAGCGCAAGGCGCGGCACAAGCAGCGCGGTCCGATCGCCCGGGTGGGCGTGGTGATGCTCGGCATCTTCCTGATCCTGGCCGGGATCGTGCTCTCGGGGCCCGGCGTCCCAGGTCCCGGCTTCCTGGTGATCCTCATCGGTCTGGGCTTTGTCGCGCTCGAGTTCGACAAGGCCGAGCGCCTGCTGGAGCGGGTGATCGTCTGGGGCGATCAGATGGGCGACTGGGTCGAGCGGCGCACCACGGGCCAGAAGGTCGCCATGGGCCTCGTGGCCGCGGCGGCGCTGGCGGGCTTCGTGGTCGCGGCGATCCTGTGGGACATCCCGCTGGTGCCGATCCTCTGAGCGCGGCCTACGGAGCCTCCTCGCCCTCCCAGTAGTCCACGGCGTCGTCGCTCCTGAAGAACTCGCGCAACCCGCCCCCGCGCGGCAGGCGCTCGCCGACACCCACCTTCCCTGAGTCGGGGTAGACCACGACGTCGGGGCGGCCGGAGCTGCTGATGGCCAGAAAGCGCGCCGGCTCATCGCCGTCGTTGACGATCTGATGCGCGCCCTCGGGACCCAGGGGAAAGTGGAGCACCTCGCCCCGCTCGACCTCCCGCGACCCGTCCGGGGTGCGCAGCGTCGGCCGGCCCTCCAGCACGACGATCAGCTCCTCGTCGGCGTAGTGGAAGTGGTACGGGTAGGCCGCCTGGCCCGGGGGCAGCTCCCAGAGGCTGCAGCCGATCAGCTCGGAGCCGAGCTCATACCCCATGCGGGCGCGGCGGACGTGGAAGCCCTCGGGCCGCTCCCCCTCCTCGAAGGTCGGGCGGTGGATGTTCGGCATGGCCGGAGCTTAGAGCGGGGCGGCGGCGGGCCGTTGCATCGTCGAGTTTGCCTCCGCAGGGGAGATCAAGTCGACGCTGTGGCCCGAGAGCAGCACGGCGCGCCGCCGCCACAGCAAGAGCGCCAGCGCGCCGTTGACCAGGCAGAAGTAGACCGGGTAGAGCAGCAGCGCCAGGTTCGGTGCGCCGACCGCCCCCACGGCCAGCGCGCCCGCGAGGCTCGCCAGGGCGAAGGTGGAGAGGGTCTCGGAGTGCGGATCGCGGTAGGCCTTCGGGACCATCAGCGCCGCTCCCAGAAGGTCGGCCACTACCACGCAGGCGGTGGCGATGATGGGCTCGTCCGCGACGATCCAGCCGACGACGCCCAGGCTCGCAACCGAGATCATCAGCCACTCGCCGGCGCACAGGCAGCCCTCGCCGCGGCGGATCGACATCAGGAAGATCAGCGTCGTCAGCACGGCCTGGGCGCCCGCCATCAACAGGCTCCACGTGGCGCCGTCCGCGTGCTGGGACAGCACCACGACGATCGTCAGCGTGCTCCAGATCAGCCACGTGCCCCGGTGTGGCCGGGTGACCCCGCGCAGGATGTCGCGCACGTACGGGACGGTGTCGGCGACGCCCACGAGCACGGCCAGCACGCCGAGCACGGGGGCGACCTCGGTCATCGCCGCAGGACGGTGAGCGTGGCGGTGCCGCCGAAGTGGTCGACGGCTATCTCGGTCGCGACCTGCGCGGCGAACGGCCGGCAGGAGAAGATGTCGACGAAGCAGCGCCCGCCGACCTCGTCGGCGTGGAGCGTGATCGAGCTGGTCTCGATGAACTGCAGCGCGGACCAGCCCTCGAGCTCGCCGTCGCCGAAGCGCTCGAGGCCGAGCGGCCCGTGTGCGTGCATGCCGATCGCGTCGATGAGCGTCGGAACGAAGCGGCGGATCACGTCGGGGTCGGCGAGCCGGTCGCGGTCGCATCCGTGGAGATCAACGGCAGCGAGCTGGCCCCAGGGCACATACGACGGCGAGGGAGCCAGCGGCAACTCGGCCGATGTGGCCTGCGCGCTCACATGCCCTTTCTATGTCGGGTCGGGACCGGCCTTCAGTGAGATGGATCACGCACGGTGTACGGGCCCGTTGAGACGGCGTGGTAGCCCTTGGCCCCCACCAGCGACGCGAGCTCGCTGCGCAACGGCTCACCCGCCTGGAGCCGCGCGAGCCCGTGGGCGAAGTCCCAGCGCGGCCTCCAGCCCAGCTCCGCCCGGGCCCGGGCGTTCACGTACACCCGCTCGATGCCCTCGAACATCCGCCAGCCCCGCGTCGCGTATGCCTCCACATAGGAGGGAACGCGGCGGGCGACCACCTCCGGCGCATCGGTGCGCAGCGCCGCCAGGTCGGCGGGGGAGAACGGCGTGGTGGCGCTCACGATGTAGCGCCCGAAGCCGATCTCCGGCGCCCGCTCGAGCGCCAGCCGGTGTGCGGAGACCACGTCCTCCAGGTCGACCCGGCGGTAGAGCAGCTCGTTGAGCTTGAGGTTGGCGTCGTCGTAGTCGGCGCGCACGTCGTCGCGATCGTCGGCCTCCGGGAAGAAGCGCGACGTGCGCAGGATCAGGCAGGGCAGCCCGTGATCGCGGTGCACGAGCTCGCAGAGGTCCTCGGCCGCCGTCTTGGTCACGCCATAGACGTTCCGGGGCACCGGCGCGACCTCCTCGGTGATCCAGGCGGCAGGCTCACCCGGCGGTGGGCTGAGCGCCCGGCCGAAGGCGCTGGTGGTGCTCGTGAACACGAAGCGGCCCACAGCGGCCGCCACGGCCTCCTCGAGCAGGTTGAGCGTCCCCGTGACGTTTGTGTCGACGAACGCCTGCCGGTCGTGGGTGCCCACGTGTGGCTTGTGCAGCGTCGCCGCGTGCAGAACGGCGTCGGCGCCCTGCAACCAGTCGCGCACGAACGCGCGATCGGCGATCGACCCGACCGCCGTCGTCCAGGGGGACTCCAGGATGTCGAGCCCCACGACCTCGTGCCCCTCGGCCCCCAGCACGCGGACCAGCGCCTCGCCGAGGTGCCCGGAGCTGCCCGTGACGAGGATCCTCACGCCCGGGCGTCCGCTCCCTTTTTCTCGCGCTCCTGCTCGCGCAGCTCCACCCGCCGGATCTTGCCCGTCAGGGTCTTGGGCAGGTCGTCCACGAACTCGATCTCGCGCGGATACGCGTAGGCGGAGAGGTGGCCTCGCACGTGCTGCTTGATCTCGTCGGCCAGCTCGTCCGAGGGCTCGTTGCCGCCGGCCAGGACGATGAACGCCTTCACCAGGTCGCCTCGGCGCTCGTCGGGTGAGGCCACCGCCGCCGCCTCCTTGACCGCCGGGTGCTCCACGCATGCCGACTCCACCTCGAACGGGCCGATCCGGTAGCCGGCAGAGATGATCACGTCGTCGGCGCGGCCGGCGTACCAGACGTAGCCATCCTCGTCGACGGTGGCAGCGTCCTTGGTGTGAAACCAGTCGCCCCCGAAGTCCTCCTCGGTGTCCTCCGGGCGGTTCCAATAGCCGATCGGGTAATGCGGGTTGGAGCGGGCCTTCAGGCAGATCTCACCGCGCTCGCCCACCGGGAGCGGCTTCTCGTCCTCGTCCAAGATCGCCACCTCCCAGCCGGGCATCGGCCGGCCCATCGACCCCTCGCGCACCTCGAGATTGGGGAAGTTCCCGCACAGCGGGTAGCTCTCGGTGAGGCCGTAGTAGTCGAGCACCGTGATGCCGAACTGATCGCGGAACCAGCGGATCACCTCGGGGTTGAGCGGCTCGCCCGCGGAGCAGGTGATGCGCAGCTTGTCGAGCGGGTAGCGCTCGCCCGCGTCGTCCACGCCGGTCATCGCCCGCAGCGCGGTGGGCGTGGTGAACATGTTCTCCACCCCATGCTTGGACAGGAAGCGCAGGTGCTCCTCGGGGTCGTAGCCGCCCTTGCGCGCCTGTACCAAGGCGACGGCGCCGTAGCGCCAGGGCCCGAGCAGCGGGCAGATCCCGGCGGCCCAGGCCCACTCGCCGGAGCCGTGGAAGAGCTCGCCGTCGCGCACGTCGTGACAGAACTCGAACTCCTCGTGGCCCAGCAGGTAGCGGTGGGCGTGCAGGATGCCCTTGGCCAGGCCGGTGGTGCCGGAGGAGTAGTAGAGCTGGGCGGGGTCCTCGGCGGAGGTGTCCACGGTGTCGAACTCCGCCGACGCGTCCTCCATCTCGTTCAGAAGGCCGTCGTCGAGCACCAGCACCGTCTCGGCGATCCCATCCGGAATCCGGTCGCGGTTGTCCGCGTTGGTCACCACCACCTTGGCCTCGGAGTCGCGCAGCCGGTGCTGGATCCCCTCGTCTCCGTACAGCACCGAGAGCGAGAGCAGGATGGCGCCCGACCGGTAGGTGCCGATGAAGGCCGCGGCGGTCTCGGGCAGCGACGGCAGCAGCGTCGCGACCCGGTCCTCGCGCTCGACCCCATGCGCCCGGAGCACGTTGGCGAATCGGTTGGACAGGTCCCGAAGCTCGCCGAAGTTGACGCGGCGCTCCTCTCCCTGCCAGTCCTCCCAGACCATGGCCAACCGGTCGCGGTCGTGCTTGTCGCATACGTCGTGGGCGATGTTGTAGCGCTCGGGGACCTCCCAGCTGTGCTGGTCGCACATCTCCTGGTAGTCGCCGAGCTCGTACTTTCTGAAGCTCATCTCACACCTCCACCGAAGGGCTACCCGCCGGAAGCGGGACCTATGCTCTCAGACGCGCGCGCCCCGGCCCGCGTCCAGCACCGCCGGCACCGGCCGGCGGCCGAGCAGCGCATCGGCCACCACGCGCGCGGTGGCCGGCCCGGCCGAGATGCCCCAGGGGCCGTGGCCTGCCGCCGCCCAGACGCCGTCCGGTCCGGGCACCGGACCCACCAGGGGACGGCCGTCGAAGGACTGTGGCCGGGCGCACACCCGGGTGCTCAGGACACGCGCGCCGGCCAGGGCGGGTACGAAACGCGCGCCCGCGTCGCGCAGCGCCAGGGCCCAGTCGCCCGGGTCGGGCTCCTCGGTGAGGAAGGTCGAGCCAACCGACACCGCGCCTCCGGCCACGACCATGCTGAACAGCGACCCCGGGCCGCCGGCCGCGACGTCCTCGACACCGGCCTCCTCCACGACATGACGCGGGGGTTCTGCCAGCTCGACCTCCACCACCACCCCCCACACGGGCACGATGGGGCGCCAGGAGTGGCTGGCGTCGATGACCTCCGGCGTCCAGGGCCCGGCGGCCACGAGCACGGCGCCGGCCGCCGAGTGCTCGTGCCCGGCGATCACCCCGCGGGCGCGGCCTCCGCTCATCCAAGGCCAGGCGGGGACGCCCTCGTGCAGCAGGGCGCCCGCCCGCCGAGCGCGCTCCGCGAAGGCCAGCGTGGCCGCCGCCGGGCGGACCGGGAAGCCGGTCTCCAGGCGGCAGGCCCACAGCCGGCGGCCCAGCGACGGCTCGAGTCGTCGCACCTCGCGCGGATCGAGCAGCACCGGCTCGAGCTCGGGGCTGCGGCGCGCGATGTCGGCCCGAGCCCTCTCCAGCGGAGACCGCTCCGGCCCAAGCATCAGCGTCCCCGCCGGTCGGGCGGGCAGGTTGAAGCCGTCGAGGCCGCGGTAGTGGCGCAGGCTCTCGTGATGCAGCTCGGCGAGCACCGGCTCGAACGGGTGCTGGAGCACGCCCGAGTTGCGCCCGGACGCGGCACCGGCCAGCTCCCCGCGCTCGAACAGCTCGACCCGGGCGCCCCGCTCGGAGAGAAACGCGGCGGCCGCGCAGCCCACGATCCCGCCGCCGATGATGGCGACGTCGGGAAAGCCGGTCATCGCGCCCGGGCCCGTCCTAGTCCGACGCGTAGTCCACGATCGACTTGTCGATCAGCCATTCCACCGGCGCCTTGTCGTCGGTGTACACGGTCCCGCCGCGGAGCGGCTTCTCAAGGCGGCCGGCCGCCGCAAGGGCCGTGCCGGTGAGCCCCGCGGGCAGGTCGGGAAGCGCCCGCCGCAGCCGGCCGGCCGACAGCGGGCGCTCGCTCGCGGTGATCAGCGTGTTGGTGGGCTCGACCGGATCGCGCATCACGTTGGGAAACACCTCGCCGATCGTCGCCGTCAGCACCTTCTCCAGCTCGTCCTGACCCTCGGGATGGCCGGCGTTGACCACGAGCACCCCGCCGGGGCGCAGCCGCTCGCGCACGCTCTGGAAGAACTCCTTCGTGGTCAGGTAGAAGGGGATGTAGGGCTGGCGGTAGGCGTCGACGGAGATCACGTCGTAGCGGGCGTCCGTCGTGCGCAGGAAGGGCCGCGCGTCCTCGTGGTAGAGGTGCAGCCGCGGGTTGTTCATGTCGAAGTACTCGCGCCCGAGGTCGGAGAGCTCGCTGTCGATCTCCACCCCGTCGACGCGCGTGCGCGGGAAGAACTCCTCGTAGGCCCGTGAGGTGGTGCCCGCCGCGTTGCCCAGGATGGCCACGCGCCTCGGCGGCCCCGAGCGGGCGGCGAAGGGCAGCACCAGATGCCCGTCCCACACGTCGCCGGTGAGCACCGACGCGGGATCCACCACCCCGGGTCGCGGGTTGTCGCACTCGGCGCTGCACACCGAATGCTGGGCCTGGCCCTCGTTCAGCTCGAGCACCCGGCTGCCGTCGTCGCGCTCGATCACGCGGGCGTACTGGTATTCGGTGTCGGTCTCGTGGATCACCCGGCCGTCCTCGGCGCTGGCCTTCAGGGTGCCCACGGGCAGGGCGATCAGCAGCGCGATGGCGGCGGGGGCGAGCGCGTAGCGGCGCACCGGCCGCAGTCCCCACACCGCCACGACCGAGATCGCCAGCGCGAAGATCAGGAAGGTGCGCCGCGTGCCCACGAGCGGGATGAACAGCAGGGCCGACAGCAGCGTCCCCACCAGCGAGCCCGCCGTGGACAGCGCGTACAGCCGGCCGGCCACGCGTCCCGCCTCCTCGACCGAGGACACCGCCAGACGAATGGCCCAGGGGGACACGGCCCCCAGCAGCAGGACCGGCACCGCAACCAGCACCAGCACCGCAGCGAGCGAGCCGAGGAAGGCCCCGGCGGAGATCTCGTCGAGGGCGTCGACGGCCACGTCCAGCAGCGGGTCGGCGGCGAAGGGCACGAGCGCCAGCAGCGCCGCGGCCACCAGCGCGAGCAGGCACAGGCCGCGCATGTTCGGGTGGCGGTCGGCCAGCCGCCCGCCCAGCCAGTAGCCGATCGACAGCGCGACCAGCACGATGCCGATCGTGTTGGCCCACACGATGGTGGAGGCACCGAAGTAGGGGGCGAGCAGCCGCACGGCGGCGATCTCGGCGCCGAGGGAGCCCGTCCCCACCACGAAGACCAGCAACGGCAGGGGCGGCATAGCGCTGCTGACCTTAGAGATCTGGGCGCTGCGTCTAGGGTGGGCCCGGGAGCCCGGTCCAGCCCCTGGCGTAGCAGGGCGCCGACCCGCAGACCTCGACCACCCGCCCGTTCGGCTTGAGGAACTCCGACTTCTGCACGCGCGCGCGGGCCTCGCCGCGGGGCGCGCCGTGCGGGTCCTCGCCCACCTGCGGCGGCGTGTTGGTGCTGGGCGGCGGTGCGGTGCCCTCGGCCTCGCCGCCCACATCACGCGGCGAGCCGGTGTCCCACCAGACCACCGCGGAGCCGCGATAGGGGAACGAGGGAACCCGCCGGATGCCCCAGAAGGGGTCCCTCAGCGGCGAGCGGCCCGGGTCGAGCACCGGCCGGCGGATGCGGGCGCCGAAGGTCCGGGCCATGATCGAGGTGGTGAAGTCCGGCACCTGGTGGTCGCCGAACGCCACCTGCATCAGCACCTTGTGGGCCGGAGTGTTCGGCAGCGGCCGGCTGGTGATGTGGTGCGCGTAGCCGTTGTTCTCGCCCCGGTCCCACAGCAGCTGGATCTGCGAGAGCCACAGCTGGCGCTCGAGCTGGGACGGATAGCCCGGGTAGATGATCGTCGCGTAGTCGGCAAAGTCGATGCTGCGCTGCAGCAGGGTGGAGTAGTTCATGCCCGGCACGCCGAGCGCGGCGCGCTGGAAGTCCGGCGCCAGCGCGGTGAGCGCGCCGCCCATGATCCCGCCCTGGCTGTTGCCGTCGAAGTAGAGCCGGCGCGTATCGATCAGCGACTGCCCGTTCTTCTGGAAGGCGGGGTGCGAGCCGAGCCCGTCGGGGTGGATGAAGGCCCGGCCCAGCAGGAGCTGCTGGACGAAGCCCTGCTGCATCCGGTCGGTGAGGGTGTTGAAGTTCGAGAGGTCGCCCAGCACGCCCACCAGGTGGGGCACGTCCTCGGTGGAGAACCCCGCCCAGGCCGTGGCGCAGAACACGAAGTTGTGCTCGTTGGACATCGACTCGACGTTGCCGGCGTCGATCTCCGTGGGTGCGCCTAGCAGCCCGTGTCCGTAGAGCGCGGGGCGGGCCTTCGGGGGAGCCGCGGGATCGAGCGCGGAGCGGGGGATCTGGCAGAAGAACCTGAACGTGGTGCTGCCCCGGCGGGTGGGCAGCCCGCGGCGGTCGAGCACGAACTCCCCGCCGGGCCGGCAGGAGTTCGTGAGGTAGCAGGGCGCGCTCATCGTGCCCTCCACCCGGCGGGCGATGCGATCGCTCTCGGACGGCGGCACGTCGGTGAAGGTCGCGGTGAACCGCGGCGAGCGGCCCCTCACCTTCAGGTCGCGGAGGTTGGTGTCGCCCAGCTCCGCAAAGGCCAGGTTGCGAATGTGCAGCGCCCGGCTGCTGAGGCTGCGTCGGCTGGCCACGGTGAAGTCCCAGGCCAGGAAGAGGTTGCCGCGCCTGACCTTCGCCTCGCGTCGCAGCTTGCGGAACAGCCGCTCGTAGTGGGCGCGGCGCCGCTCGATCGCCGGGCGGCGCGTCCCGATGCGGTCGCGGTAGAGGCGGAAGGCCCGGCCCGCCCGGATCGGGCTGCCGTCGGCCCGCTTGAGGTTGCGCAGGGCGACGATGTAGCGCTCGCCCTCGCCGAAGTTGCGGGCCGGCCTGATGATGAGCACGCGGTCCGCCTCGACCTCCGGGTTGGAGTCGATCTCCGCCCAGACGGGGTGCCGCCGGCCGGTGCGGGCGTTGATCACCACCACAGGGGAGCGCCGGGCCAGGCTCCGGGAGACGTCGCCGATCGGCGGCAGCCGGCTGGCGCGGGCGGCCTGCACGGTCTCGAGGCCGGGCACCTTGGTGAGCAGCATCGAGCCGGGGCTGAAGCCGTCGGCCCGGTTCATGTCGACGGGGTCGATGTGCACGCCGTCCTTGTTGGCCGGCATGGACCTGCGCACCAGCGCGAGTCGCCGGCCGGTGGGCGAGGAGGGGTCGCGCTCGGTGTAGTGGTCGTTCGGCCAGGGATACAGGCAGACCGCCGGATCCGTGAAGTCACACCGCTTCGACGGCCTCTCCCCCTGCGCCTCGGCGGCTGCGGGCACCAGCAGCGCCACGGCGGCGGCCGCCACGGCGGCCCTGCATCCCCTCATCATCGGGCGGGCAGCCTACCGGGCGATTCCGACCTGCGGCGCCGGTAGCGTCGCCCGCCGTGGATCTGGCCGCTGCCGACCGGGCCTATCTGTGGCACCCCTTCACCCAGCAGCGGGGCTGGGAGGAGGAGGAGCCGCTGATCGTCGAGCGTGCCGAGGGCACGACGCTGGTCGACAGCGACGGCCGCCGTTACATCGACGGGGTCTCGTCGCTGTGGTGCAACGTGCACGGGCACGGCCACCCCCGCATCGACGCCGCCGTGCGCGACCAGCTCGGCCGCGTGGCCCACTCCACCCTGCTCGGCCTGAGCCACCGGCCCGCGATCGAGCTGGCCAGGCGGCTGGTTGGGCTCGCGCCCGCCGGCCTCAGCCGGGTCTTCTACTCGGACTCCGGCTCCACCGCCATCGAGATCGCCCTCAAGATGGCCTTCCAGTACTGGAGGCAGCGCGGCCGGCACCGGCCCCGGTTCGTCGCGCTGCGCATGGGCTACCACGGCGACACGATCGGGTCGGTCTCGGTCGGCGGGATCGACCTCTTCCACTCGCTCTACCGCCCGCTGCTGTTCGACACCCTGAAGGCGCAGCCCGGCGACGTCGGGGAGATGGCCTCGCTGCTCGCTCGCCACGAGGGCGAGGTGGCCGCGGTGATCATGGAGCCGCTGGTGCAGGGCGCCGCCGGCATGCTCGTCCATCCCGAGGGTTACCTGCGTGCCGCGCGCGAGCTGTGCGATCGCCACGGGGTGCTGCTGATCCTCGACGAGGTGGCCACGGGCTTCGGGCGCACGGGCCGGATGTTCGCCTGCGAGCACGAGGGGGTGGCCCCCGACCTGCTGTGCGTGG
The DNA here is from genome assembly GCA_963850205.1 of uncultured Thermoleophilaceae bacterium. Classification (GTDB taxonomy): domain Bacteria; phylum Actinomycetota; class Thermoleophilia; order Solirubrobacterales; family Thermoleophilaceae; genus JACVRW01. Next base: position 107,210 of record CAWKKJ010000002.1, read on the forward strand.
CCAAGGGCCTCACCGGCGGCTACCTGCCGCTGGCCGCCACGCTGGCCAGCGAGCGGATCTACAACGGCTTTCTGGGCGAGTTCGAGGAGTTCCGCACCTTCTTCCACGGCCACACCTACACGGGCAACCCGCTGGCCTGCGCGGCGGCGCTGGCCACCCTCGAGGTGTTCGACGAGGAGCGGACCCTGGAGCGCCTGCAGCCGAAGATCGCGCTGCTGGGCGAGCTGCTGGAACCGCTCGCAGCCCACCCAGCCGTGCGGGAGGTGCGCCGATGCGGCTTCATGACCGGCATCGAGCTGAGCGGCTTCCCTCTCGAGGAGCGGATCGGCCACCGCGTGACGCTCGAGGCCCGCCGCCGTGGAGCGATCGTCCGCCCCCTCGGCGACGTGGTCGTGCTCATGCCCCCGCTGGCCATCTCCGAGAGCGACCTCCGCCGCCTGGTGACGATCACCGCCGAGGCGATCGACGCGGCGGCGGGAGCCTCACAGCTGCGCGCAGCCGCCTGAGTACGTGGCGGTGGACCTGGACACGGTCCGCCGACTCTCGCTGGCCCTCCCTCGCACCGAGGAGCGCCCCTCCTACAACGACACGGCGAGCTTCCGCGTGAAGAGCCGCGGCATGTTCGCCCGCGAGCGCGAGGACGGCGAGACGATCGCGCTGAAGATCGACTACGGCGAGCGCCGCGCCCTGGTCGTGATGCAGCCGGAGACCTTCCAGGTCACACCGCACTACGCGAACTACCCCTGGGTGATCGTCCGCCTGGCCAGCGTCGACGAGGGCGAGCTCGAGGAGCTGCTCATCGAGGCCTGGCGGCTGACGGCGTCGAAGACGGCGGTGAAGGCGTTCGACGAGGAGCGTGACGGTCCGGCCCGCCCGAGTAGCGTGAGCAGATGGGCGTCAGGCTGACGCTCGCCGCGCTGCTCGCTCCGCTCGCCCTGGCCACGGCCATCGGGGTGGACCGCGCAGGCGCCTGCTCATGCGCCGCGGCGACCCGCGGGACTGGCTCTCGGCCGGAAGGACGACCGTGATCGGCGCGGTCACCGCCGGCCGGCGGGTCGAGACGCCCTCGGAGGGCCCGGTTCAGGAGTACACGCTGGGGGTCGAACGCGGCTTCAACGAATCTCTGGCGCCGGTGATCTCGATGCGGGTCATTGTGCGGTCGCGTGGCGGGCGCGCGGCTACTGACAGGCGTCGCTTCCAGGTAGATCCGATTAGCGCCGGCTCTCGCAACTCGCGCAAGGCGACAGCGAGCGGACGCAGCCGCGGTGCGCGCTTGCGGGCTAGGAGTGGCCGAGGAAGTCCAGGACGATGTCGGCGAACAGCTCGGGCGCCCGGTGCAGGCAGCCGTGGCGCTGTCCGGCGAGCAGCGTCAGGCGGGCGTCGGGGAGACCCGCCGCCACCGCCTCCGCGTCGGCCCGGACCGAGGTGGCGCTCTCGGCGCCGGCCAGCACGAGCGTCGGCGCGGTCAGGTCGGCGTAGCGCTCGGGTGCGAACCGGTACTCGTTCTCGACCTGGAGCTCGCGCTCGAGCAGCGCCACGCCCGCCACCGACGCCGACCAGCTCGCGGCCCGATGATCCCGTGCCAGCTGGGCCGGCCCGTGGTGCTCGACCCCGGCCAGGACGATGTCGAGCGCGGCCTCCGGCCGTCGCGCGCGCACCAACGCGTCCACGCGCTCGGCCAGACCGTCCGGGCTAATCGTCCGCCCGTCGCGCGGCACTCCTTCGTAGAGCACTAGCCCGCGGACCTCGGCGCCCGCTCGCGCCGCCTCGAGCGCACACAGGGCACCGAAGGAATGCCCGATCAGGGCTACTGGTCCCGGCACGGCCGCCACCACCGCGGCCACGTCCTCGTACTCGCAGCGCGGCGCGTACCTGGGGGCGTCCTCGCTGTCGCCGTGGCCGCGACGATCGAGCGCGTACACCGTGACCCGGCGCTCGAGCAGCGGGCGCACCCCACCGAACGTGTGTCGCCGGTCCGACAGCGCCCCATGCACGAGGACCAGCGACGGTCCTGAGCCGCCCGCCTCGTAGGCGATTGCGGTCCCGTCGGAGGAGGTAGCGCGAAGTACCGGAACCGACCCAGGCTACAACGACGACCGACCGCCGTGAAGGACGCCCCCCGCACGATGGTCTCCAGAGACCATCGTGCAGCCCCTCGACAGCGTTGTATCCGATCTCGTCGGCAAAACACTGACGCGCTTCGCCATGGTCCAGTTGGTTATCGACGTTCTCGCGGATCTGATCGGCGACGGCCTGCTGAACGGTCCCAAGCGGCGCATCCTCGGCGTCGCGCTGCTCGTCGGCTTCCTCGCCCTCCTCTGGTTCGTAGTCCTTCCCGCGCTCGACTGACGCACCACTTTGCGCCGCGTGAGACTGCTGCCTTTGCGTGGAAGGAGCGGCGCGACGCGGACCGCTGCCGCGCTGCTGCTTTCGCCTGAAGGGAGGAGCGCCGCTTTGGCGCCTCTTCTACTCGTGAACCGACTTGATCCGACCGGAGCGGAATCGGCCCAAACAATGATTCCAGCGGGACGCGTCGACTCAGCGCCCCACCCGACGGGCCGGGACCGACGTGCGCGGGGCCTCCTCACCGACGATCTCGGGCGCCCCGACGGGCTTACGCTTGGGTCGTGGCTTGGGCTCGACGACCGGCCCGGGCCGAACAACGCCTGCGAAAATTGACCATCCGGACACATCCGTCGCGTTGATGACGGAATGCCAGGCGCCGCCCAAGGCGGAATCCCCGACGCCGGCGGACGGCTGCCAGGGCTCGTCGCTCACGATCGACGGCGAGGACAACGACGATTCCAGGACCTTCTTCGAGCACGGCGTCCCCAGGATCAAGGGCTGGTTCGCGGCCGACGTCACGGGCGGGCTCTACCAGGGCATCTCGCCCATCAACCTGACCCCGCTCACCCGCCAGGAGGCCACGGGTGCCTGACCGACCGGGTTACCCTCACTGAATGCCCTATCTCCAGCTCGACCTCCCGATCTCCGTCGCCCCGGCCGTTCGAATCGGGCTGGCCGACGCGCTCGCCCGGGTCTTCGCCGAGGTGATGCACACGGACAAGCAGCGGGTGACGGTCTCGTTCCGGGAGCTGGGCGAGAACGGCGTCCTGCGCGACAGCGCTCAGGGCACGGCCCCCGCCCTGGTGGTGTCCTGCGACGTGCGCCGCGGACGTGCGAGCGAGTCGCGGCGGCAGCTGGGCGATCGCCTTGCCGCTCTCCTGCACGATGTCCTCGAGTGGCCGCCCGAGCGCGTGGTCGTGTACTTCACCGAGCACGCGGGCGATGAGATCTACTTCGACGGCGAGCTCATGGACGACTGGACGCCGGCCGAAGCCTCGCGCCGCTGAGGCGTAGAGCGGCCTAGCCGTCGTAGGGCTCGAAGTCGCGCTTGCGCGCGCCGCACACCGGGCAGAACCAGTCGTCCGGGATGTCCTCGAACCGTGTGCCGGCGGGAATGCCGCCGTCGGGGTCGCCCTCGGCCGGGTCGTAGATGAACCCGCACGAGGTGCAGATGTAGAGCTGGCTGGTGGCGGCTTCCATCGCGGCGGGAAGAGTAGCGCTCGCGGCGTGCGCCGGCGCCCGCCGGGGGTAGGCTGGAGCGGTGAGGGTGGACCGACCGCCCCCGGGGGAGGAGATCAACCACGGCCCCGTGACCGAGGCGCGCCAGGCAGCCTCGCTCATCCTGCTCCGCGACACCGGCACGGGGCCCGAGGTGCTGCTTGTCGAGCGCAATCCCAAGCAGCGGTTCATGGGCGGCGCCTGGGTGTTTCCGGGCGGCGCGGTGCACGCCGAGGACGACGGCCCTCCGGGCGCCGCGGTGCGCGAGCTCGAGGAGGAGGCCGGCATCGCACTGCCCCCGGACGCCCGGCTGGTGCCGTTCTCCCGCTGGATCACACCCACCGAGGTGAAGATCCGCTTCGACACCTGGTTCTTCGTCGCCGAGGCCCCGGCCGGGGCGAAGGCCGTCCCCGACGGCGGCGAGTGCGTGGACGCCCGCTGGCTGCGCCCGGCCGCCGCGCTCGAGGCCCACGCGCGCGACGAGCTGATGCTGGTCTTCCCCACCATCAAGCACCTGGAGGAGCTGGCCGGTTTCGGCTCACCGAAGGAGGCGCTCGAGACGGCAGTGAGCCGGGAGGTTCAGCCGATCATGCCGCGCGTGGTGATGGGCGAGCTCTCGGCAGAGGTGGTGCTCCCCGGCGAACCTGGATACGAGCAGGGGTGAATGGCCGCAACCGCGGGCCTCGGCGCTTGTTCTCAAGGTTGATGAGACGTGGCGCCCTGATCCTGGCCGCGGCGCTCGCCTTCCTCAGCTGCCTGGGGGCGGGAGCCTTCGCGGCCACCCTGCTCGGAACCGACGGCTCCGACCGCCTGCCGGGGACCGCTGGGCCCGATCAGGTGTACGGCGAGGCAGGCGCCGACACCCTCAGCGGAGACGGCGCCAACGACTACCTCGAGGCGGGCTCCGGCGCCGACCTGGTCGAGGGCGGCGACGGCGCCGATCTCCTCATCGGCGGGACCGGGGACGACCGAATGGACGCCGGCCGAGGTGACGACGTGGCCTACGCCGGCGCCGGCGCGGACCTGGTGCTGGGCGGCCAGGGCGCCGACACCCTGCTCGGGCAGGCCGGTCCGGACCGCCTCTTCGGAGGCGCGGGCCGCGATCGCGTGTATGCGAGCCTGGGGCCGGACTACGTGGACGCCGGGTCGGGGGCCGACTGGGTGAGCTCCGAGGAAGGCGACGTGATCATCGACGCCGGGCCGGGCAGTGACGCGGTTGGCGCCGCGGGCGGCAACGTCCAGGTGCAGGGCGGTCCCGGCGACGACCGGGTGCGCACCGGCGAGGGCGGCGACCGAGTGGCCGGCGGCGGTGGACGGGACGCGTTGGAGACCGGCGCGGGCGACGACGTGGTGCGGGTGCGTGACCGCAGGCGCGACCGCGTGGACTGCGGCGACGGAACCGATCAGGTCCGGGCCGACTCCATCGACCTGCTGACCGGTTGCGAGAGCACCCTGGCGCGGGTGGGCCGAATTCGCTAGAACCGGCTCATGGCCAGCACCGGATTGACCGTCGCGGTCACCGGCCCCACCGGCGACCTCGGCATGGCCATCGTCTCGGCCCTCGAGCGGTCGCGCGCGGTAAAGCGGGTGGTGGGCATGGCTCGCCGCCCCTTCGATCCGGCCGGCCGAGGCTGGAAGAAGACCGAGTACCGCCAGGGCGACGTGACCGACCGCGCCACCGTCCGGCGCCTGGTCAAGGACAGCGACGTCGTCGTCCACCTGGCCTTCGCCATCCTCAGCGCGAGCGAAGCCACCCGCGAGCTCAACGTCACCGGCTCGCGACTGGTGTTCGAGGAGACCGCGAAGGCCGGGGTGGAGCGCCTCTGCTACGCGTCGAGCGTGGCGGCCTACGGCTTCCACGACGACAACCCGGATTGGCTGACCGAGGACGTCCCGCCGCGCGGCTCGCCTCGGCACCCGTACTCCGAGCAGAAGGCCGAGGTCGAGGGGGTGCTGGCCGAGGTGCTGCTGCGCCGCCGGCGCACCGCGGCATGGGTCTTTCGTCCCTGCATCGTCTCCGGCCCGCAGGCCCGGACCATGCTCGACGAAATCCCCTACTACCGGCTCAGCGAGGCGATGCCGGGGCCGGTGGGCCGGCTGCTCGCCACGATGCCGGTGCTGAAACCGGTGATCCCGGACCCGGGCACCCCCTTCCAGCTCGTCCACGAGGACGACGTGGCCCGCGCCTTCGTGGCCGGCGTGCGCGGGGTCGGCGAGCCGGGGCCCTACAACCTGGCCGGCGGCGGCACGCTCACGGCCGCCGATCTGGCCGCGGCCCTGGGCTGGTACTCGGTGCCGGCGCCGAGGCCCGTCGTCGAGGCCACCGCCGAGGTGGTCACCCGGCTCCCGCTCGTCCCGGACGCGGTCTCCTGGATCCACTCGGTCCGCAAGCCGGTGCTGATGCGAACGGCCCGCGCCCGGCGGCTCTTGCGCTGGCGCCCGCAGCACACCTCGAGGGCCACCCTGGGGGCGATGGTCGCGGCCCACCGGGCGGAGCCGCGCATCGTCAGATAGCTACAGCGCCCGCCGGTACAGCTCGGCGTAGTCCTCGGCGTCGGCCTCGCGCGGGTTCAGCAGCGTGGTGCCGTCGCCCAGGGCACCCTCCACGAGGTCCGGGATTCCGGCCTCCGGCACCCCGACCTCGGACAGGCGCGTGGGCAGCCCCAGCGCACCGACGAGCGCGCTCACCCAGCCGGCGAGCGCATCGCCGATCTCGGGCTCGGCCACACCGAGCACGTCGCCGACGTCGCGGTAGCGGTCGGCGATCTCGGGTCCACCGGCGGCGTTGAAGCGGATCACGTGGGGAAGGTGGATCGCGTTGGCCACGCCGTGCGGGACGCCGTACTGCGCGCCGGCCGGATGGGACATCGCGTGCACCGAGCCCAGCCCGATCGTGATGGCCAGGTTGGCCGCCACCAGCATGTTGCCGCGGGCGTTCTCGTCCTCGGGGGTCCCCACCGCGCGGCGGAGGTTCTCTCGCATCAGCCGGAGGGCCTGGAGCGAGCGGGCGTCCTGGTGGGGGTTCCAGTCGGCCGAGACGTAGCCCTCGATGGCGTGGGTCATGGCGTCCATGCCGGTCGCGGCGGCCACCGCCGGCGGCAGCGTACGGGTGGCCTCCGGATCGAGGATGGCCAGCCTCGGGAAGAGCGGGAAGTCCGCGATCTCCAACTTGACCTTCTGCTCGGGGTCCTTGATCACGGCGGCCATCGACACCTCGCTGCCGGTGCCCGCGGTGGTCGGGATGCAGGCCAGCGGTGCGATGTCGAGGGGGCGGCCCGTCCCGTCGCCCTCCCGGGGCATGAGATACAGGCCCTCCAGCTCCAACGCGCTTCCGCCGTGGCTGAACACGGCGTCGGCGATCTTGGCCGTGTCCATCACCGACCCGCCACCCACCGCCAGGAAGGAGTCGGCGCCGGCCTCCCGGGCGGCGGCGGCGCACTGCTCGACCGTGGCGGTCGAGGAGTCCTGCGGCACGTCGTCGAATACCCCGGCCGACTCGAGGCCGCCGTCGACGAGGCCGGCCTCCACCCGCTCGACCAGACCGGTGCCCCGCACCACCTCGTCGGTGACCAGGAACACGCGCTGGGCGCCGTCCTTCTGGAACTCGAACCCGGCTGAGCCGAGCAGGTCGCGCCCGGCGATCACCCGGGTGCTCGAGGCGTACTGGTAGAAGTCCTTGAAGCCCGCCATCCGCTGGGCCTGCGAGCCCGCGGGCGCGGCTTCCATCAGGCCGCCTCCAGGAGGTCCGCCCTGCCGGCGTCCTCGAGGATCCTCCGGTAGCGAGGGAAGATCGGCTTGGTCAGCGGGACCAGCTTCAGGATCTTGGCCACCGGACCCTTGGCCTTGATCTGCCCCCGGGCCAGCGCCACCGTCACGTTCACCTGGCCGAGCCAGAAGCGATGCGCGGTGTCGGCATCCATCGTCATGACCACCTCGGGCTCCATGACGGTCTCGCCACAGTCCACCTGGCCGTCCTCGCCCTCGATCACCCTGACGGTGATCTGCGAGTCCGGCTCGCGGTACTGGTACTGCACGATCGTGTTCGCCTTCTGGAAGCGGGGGGCCAGCTCCTCGTCGTCGGCCAGCTCTTGAAAGAGCCGTCCGATGTACGCGTAGAGCTCGTCCGCGTCCTTGAAATACGCCACAGCTGTTCCTTCCTCGTTATTTGCGCTCTCGTATCAGCAGCGTCTGGGCGCACCGGCCCAGACGGCCGCGTTCGTCCCACAGCACGGTATCTGCCAGGCCCAGCCCATCGACAAAGGTGGTCGCCTCCAGGCACACCCATTCGCCGGACGCCGGGCGCACCAGGTGCACGCTCAGGTCGGTATTGATGAAGAGGTAGCGGCGGTGGTCGAGCGCGGCGCTCACGCCATTGCCGGAGTCGGCGATTACCAGCACGCGCTGCAGCGGGGTGGGCTCCTCCCCCTTCACCAGGGGGACCCGCTGCCTCATCCATACGGTCGCCGGGCCCGGCTCCAGGTAGGCGCCGCTCACGAAGAGATACTCCATCGCGGTCTGGTAGCCGACCTCCTGCCCCGTGTTGAAGAAGTCCTTCTCGACGCCCTGCTCCGGGCCCGCCGGGCGGGCACCGGGCTCCTCGGCCAGCTGCACCCCGCCCACCTGCAGCCGCCAGGCGGCCGCCCGCATCACCTCGCCGTCGGGGCCGCTCAGCGAGGCCTCCAGCAGCTCGACGCTGCGGCCGGGGCGCACGACACGGGCGCTGGCCCGTAGTGGCGCCAGGGGCACCGGCCCGAGGATCTCGAAGGTCACCCGGCCCAGCCGCAGGCCCTCGCGCGGCTCACACCGCTCGAGGGCGCGGCCCAGCAGCGCGGCGGGCGGGCCCGCGTGCTGCGCGCCCGCGTCCCAGGGGCCGCGCGTGAGCTCGCTCGGCACCAGGGTTCCGTCCTCGTCCGTGTAGAAGGCCCCGTCCACGCGGGGCATCGTAGGGCCGGATAGCCTCCCGCCGCGATGCAGGCGGTGACCTTTCAGGCGCCCGGCGAGGTCGCGGTGGAGGAGCGGCCCGAACCCGAGCTGCTCGCTCGCGGCGATGCCATCGTCCGGGTCGAGGTCACCGGGCTCTGCGGCTCCGATCTGCACATCTATCACGGCCGGGTGCAGATCGAGCCCGGCTTCACGCTCGGCCACGAGTTCGTGGGCACGGTGACCGCCGCCGGCGAGGACGTGACCCAGGTGGCCGAGGGCGACCGGGTTCTGGGCTGCTACTGCTCGGCCTGCGGCAGCTGCTTCTTCTGCCGCCGGGGCGACTTCCACCAGTGCGACGAGGGCCGCGTGTTCGGCCACGGCCGGGCTCTGGGGGCGCTCCAGGGCGCCCAGGCCGAGCAGGTGCTGGTGCCGCACGCGAACCTCACCCTGCGACCCGTGCCGCCGGGGATGTCCGACGACGCCGCGCTGTTCGCCGGCGACGTGATGGGCACCGGCTGGCACGCCGTGGATCAGGCCGGGATCCGGCCCGGCGACAGCGCGGCCGTGCTGGGCCTGGGCCCGGTCGGCCTCTGCGCCGTGCAAGCCGCCAGGGCGGCGGGCGCGGCCGCGGTGATCGCGATCGACAGCGTGGAGGAGCGGCTGGCCGTCGCGGAGACCTTCGGAGCTCGCCCTGTCCACCTGACCGAGGACGACCCGCGCGCCGCGGTCAAGGACGTCAGCGGCGGCCAGGGGGTGGACGCGGCCATCGACGCCGTCGGCCACCCGGAAGCGCTCGGGCTGGCCTGCCGCCTGACCCGCAAGGCCGGAACCGTCGTCGCAACCGGCGTGTACGCCGAGCGCGTCCAGGTGCACATGGGCATCGTCTGGATCAAGGCGCTCACGCTCAAGTCCGGCCAGGCGAACGTGATCGGCCATGTGGACCGCGTACTTGCCATGATGGCGAACGGCGTGCTCGATCCCGCTCCTCTGGTGACCCATCACATGCGTCTCGACGAGGCCCCCGAGGCCTACGCCGTCTACGACAGGCGCGAGGCGCTCAAGATCGTGATGTCGCCGTGAGCGTGGACGATCCCATCTCCACGGGCACCCGAGCGCTTCTGGTGCGCCGGCGCGAGATGCTGGCCCAGGGAGCCAAGCCGCTGGGCTGGAAGGTCGGGTTCAACCTCCCGGCCCCCCAGGAGAAGCTCGGCATCGACGGGCCCCTGGCCGGCTTTCTCACCAGCGAAAGCGCGCTGGAGAGCGGCGCCACCTGGTCGCTGGGGGACGACGGCGAGGTGATCGTGGAGTCCGAGGTGGCGGTTGAGCTCGGTCCGGACGGCCGCTCGATCGCCGCGCTGATGCCCGCGCTCGAGCTGGCCGACCCGCCGGACCTGGAGCTGGGCGTCGACGCGATCCTGGCCGGCAACATCTTCCACCGCGCGGTGGTGTTCGGGCCACGGGTGGAGACCGCGGCCCCCGGCGCGGCCCGCATCCTCGTCAACGGCGAGGAGAACGCCTCGATCGCGGCCGGAGACGCCGGCGGCCGGCTCGAGGAGATGGTCGAGGCGGTGCGCGGTCGGCTGGACGCGGCACGCGAGGAGCTGCTTCCCGGATCGGTGATCATCACCGGCGTGCTCGCTCCCCCCCACAAGGCGGAGGCGGGCGACACCGTCCAGCTCGAGCTCGAGGCAGCCGGCGCCGTCGAGCTGCACTTCGCTGCGTAGCCTTCGGCCCATGACCACCGCCGCCGTCCTGCCCGAGGCGCTCTCCGAGCCCGCCCGCTCCTTCTCCGCCGGCCCGCATGGGCTGCTCTACGGCGGCGAAAGCCACCAGGCGGCCGACGGGCGCACCTTCGAGAGCTTCGATCCCTCCACCGGCCGCCCCATCGCAGCGCTCGCCCACGCCGCGGCCGAGGACGCCGACCGCGCCGTGCGCGCCGCACGGACGGCGTTCGAGGACGGCCGCTGGAGCGGCGTCTCGGCCGCGCAGCGGACCCGCGTCCTACTCGCCCTCGCCGACACGCTCGAAGCCCACGCCGACGAGCTGGCCGAGATCGAGTCGCTGGACAACGGGAAGCCGCTCAAGCTGGCCCGGCGGGTCGACGTGCACCTGGCGGTCGAGCACTTCCGCTACTTCGCCGGCTGGCCCACGAAGATCACCGGCGAAGTCCTTCCGGTGGCCACGCCGAACATGCACTGCTACACGCGCAAGGAGCCGGTGGGCGTGTGCGCGCAGATCATCCCCTGGAACTTCCCGCTGCTGATGGCCGCCTGGAAGCTCGCGCCGGCGCTCGCGGCGGGCTGCACCGCGGTGCTCAAGCCGGCCGAGCAGACGCCACTCAGCGCGCTGCGGCTCGGCGGGCTGGCCCTCGAGGCCGGCCTCCCGGAGGGGGTCCTGAACGTTCTCACCGGCGACGGCTCGACCGGCGCGGCGCTGGTGGATCACCCGGGCGTGGACAAGATCGCCTTCACCGGCTCCACGGTCGTGGGCCGCGAGATCGGGGCCAAGGCCGGCCGGGCGCTCAAGCGGGTGACGCTCGAGCTGGGGGGCAAGTCGCCCAACATCATCCTGCCCGACGCTGATCTGAAGGCGGCCATCAGGGGCGCCTACCAGGCGATCTACTACAACACCGGCCAGGCCTGCAACGCGGGCTCGCGGCTGTTCGTGCACCGTGACCAGTTCGACGAGGTGGTCGCCGGCCTCGGCGAGGCGGCGGCCAAGGCCCGCCTGGGCCCGGGGCTCGATCCCCAGACGCAGGTCGGCCCGCTGGTCTCCGCCGAGCAGGAGGAGCGGGTGCGCGGCTACATCAAGAAGGGCACCGAGGAGGGCGCCGAGCTGGTCTACGGCGGCGACGGCGGCCGCAGCGAGGGCTGGTTCGTCGAGCCCACGCTGTTCAGCGCGACGAACGACGACCTGACCATCGCCCGGGAGGAGATCTTCGGCCCGGTGCTGGTCGCGCTCCCCTACGAGGACCTCGAGGAGGTGGCGCGGCGCGCCAACGACACCGACTACGGGCTGGCCGCGGGCGTGTGGACCCGCGACCTCGCCCAGGCCCACAAGCTGGCCGCGCTCCTGCGCAGCGGCGACGTGTGGGTGAACACCTGGAGCGCCGGCGACCCGTCCGCGCCCTTCGGAGGCTTCAAGGCCTCGGGGGTCGGCCGGGAGCACGGCCGCCTCGGGCTCGACTCCTACCTCGAGAACAAGACCGTCTGGGTCAACCTGGACTAGCGGACGCGTCGCGGTAGTGCTCGATCACGCCGGCCCAGCCCAGCTGGTTTCGCTCGCGCCGCTCGGGCCCGGCCGCCCCGAGGCGCTCCCAGCCCGAGTGGACGATGCTGACCATGGTCGACCCCTCCGCCTCGGCGAAGCTGATGGCCACTTCGGTGGCGTCGCTGCGGTCGAAGCGCAGGTGCCAGAGGTACTCCAGCCGGTGCGGCGGCTCCCACACCAGGACCTCGCCCCAGTCGTGCTCCTCGCCGGCGGGCGTGCGCTCGAAGATGCGCCCTCCGGGCCGGGGCTCGAAGGTCACCGACAACCCGGGGTCGGCTGACACCGAATGTCCCGCCGGCCACCAGCGGGAGGTCTCGCGCGCCCACAGGTCGAAGGCGCGCTCGACCGGGCAGTCGACGGTGAACTCAATGCGAAGCGGCTCCATCACCGGCGGGGTCCGGCGTTGTCGGCCATCAGCCGGAAACGTGCGGCGGTCTCCCCCCACACCTGCTCGAGGTAGGCGCGCACGGCCTCGATGCCCTCGTCGTGCAGCCGGTACAGGCGCCGGGTCCCCTCCGCCCGGTCGGTCACGAGCCCGGCCTCTTTGAGCAGACGCAGGTGCCGCGACACCGCGGGCCGGCTGATGGGGAGCTCGTCGGCGAGCTCGCGGACCGAGCGGTCGCGGGTCACGAGCAGCTCCACGATCGCCCGCCGGTTGGGGTCGCCGAGGGCGTCGAACGGATCTCCTGAGAGCGGCGCGAGGGGGATTGCCGGATAGTAACCGAGCTGTTACCGTAACTTTCTCGTTACTGATGCTCACCTACGAGACGACCACGACGATCGCCGCCGGCCCGGACGCCATCTGGTCCATCCTCACCGACGCGCCGCGGTACTCCCGCTGGGACTCTGGGATCGAGCGCATCGAGGGAACGATCGCGCCGGGCGAGAAGATCAAGCTCCTCACCGAGGTACAGCCCGGCCGCACCTACCCGGTCAGGGTGGACGAGGTGAGCCCAGGGCGCCAGATGACCTGGACCGGCGGGATGCCGCTCGGCATGTTCAAGGGCGTGCGCACCTTCAACCTCGCCCCGGAGGAGAACGGGTCCACGCGCTTCGACATGCGCGAGGTGTTCAGCGGGCCGCTGCTGCCGCTGATCGGCCGCTCCATGCCGGACCTCGGCCCCTCGTTCGAGCGCTTCGCCAAGGGCCTCAAGGCCGAGGCGGAGCGAGCCGGCTGAGGCGGCCTCTCAGGCGAAACGGTCGGGGTCGAACGGAGCGAGGTCGTTCTCGACGGCCTCGCCACAGATTTCCTGCGCCACCAGCTGCCCGCTGATCGGCCCGAGCGCCACCCCCGCGCCCTCGTGTCCGGTGGCCACCCACAGCCCCTCGACCAGCCGTGACGCGCCCAGCGCCGGCAGACCGCCGGGCAGCCAGGGCCGCAGGCCGGCCCAGGCGTCGCCGAATGCCAGGCCGGTCAGGCCGGGAGCGAGCCGGCAGGCGCGGTCCAGCATCGCGGCGCTCACCGCCGGGTCCACCGATGTGTCGAAGCCCCGGCGCTCCCGGCTCGAGCCCACCAGCACGTGCCCGTCGAGGGTGGTTTCGATCACGGTGGTCACCTGGAGCCCTGCCTCCGGGCTGGTCACCGAGTCCATGTACGCGCCCTCGACCACCTTGCGGCGCAGGAAGCTGGGCCGCCGCTCCAGACGCACCAGCTGACCCTTGCGCGGCTCCACCGGCAGCTTGAGGCCGGCGGACGCCGCAAGCGCGGCGCTCCAGGCGCCGGCGGCGAGCAGCACCCGGCCGGCGCGGATGGGCCCGCCGCTCGTGGTCAGTCCCTCCACCCGCCCGGCCCGCGTGGCGATCGTCTCCACGCGCACCCCGGTCATCACCTCGGCCCCCAGGCGGCCGGCCTCCCGGGCCAGCCCGCGTGCGATCGCACGCGGCGCGCACTGCAGGTCGCCGGGGAAGAAGGACGAGCCGGCCAGCGCGCCGGTGAGCTCGGGCTCGGCCGCGCGCGTCTGGCCGGGATCGAGCGCCTCGCATTCCACCCCCGCGGCCCGCATGCGCTCGAGGCGGCCGGCCTCCGCCTCCGGGACCGCCTCGCCGCTGTGCACCAGCAGCGCCCCCTTGCGCCGGATTCCCGCCTCGGCGCCGAGCAGGTCCTCGAGCTCGTCGTAGAGCGCCAGGCCCCGCCGGGCGAGCTCGAGCTCGGGCCCGACGTCGGGCTTGTCGCAGCAGAGCACGTTGCCCTCGCCCAGCCCGGTGCTCCCGCCCGAGACCTCGCCGCGGTCGACGAGTGCGACCCTCACGCCGCGCCGGGCCAGCTCCCAGGCCGCCGCGCAGCCCACGATCCCCGCCCCGGCGACGGCGACCTCGAAGGTTCGCCGGGTCAGAGGGCGAAGCCCGCCGGGAACGGGTCCTCGGGGTCGAGCACGTACTGGCCCATGCCGGTGATCCAAGCCCGCCCGCTGATCTCGGGCACGACCGCGGGCCGCCCGGCGACCTCGGTCTCGGCAACGATCCGGGCGCCGAAGCGGGTCCCGATCACCGACTCGTTCACGAACTCCTCGCCCACGGCGAGCTCGCCCCGCGCGTGCAGCGCGGCGAGCTTCGCGGAGGTGCCGGTGCCGCAGGGCGAGCGGTCGAGCCAGCCGGGATGGATCGAGGTGGCGCTGCGCTGCGAGCGCGGGCCTTCGGGGCCGGGCGCGGTGAAGACCACGTGGCGGCAGCCGGCGATGCGCTCGTCGCCGGGGTGGACGGGCCGGTCGGTGGCGTTGACGGCGTCCATGACCTCCAGGCCGCGCCGGATCAGCTCGCTCGCCTGGCTCGGGTCCACGGCCACCCCCGCCGACTCGCCGGGCACGAGCGCGTAGAAGTTGCCGCCGAACGCCATGTCGTAGGTGAGGGTGTCCCCGTTGAGCGTCAGCGTCCGGTCACGGGCGAGGAGGAACGAGGGCACGTTCGTGAGGGCCACCGAACGGGCCCGGCCGCCCTCGACCGCCACCCGCGCTTCCACGAGACCGGCCGGGGTATCGAGCCGCACGAGCGTCTCGGGCTCGCTGACCTCGACCATGCCGGTCTCGACCAGCACCGTGGCCACCCCGATGGTCCCGTGGCCGCACATGGGCAGGCAGCCGCTGACCTCGATGAAGACGATGCCCCAGTCCGCGTCGTCGCGCAGGGGCGGCTGGAGGATGGCGCCCGACATCGCGCCGTGCCCGCGCGGCTCGCGCATCAGGAGCAGCCGCAGCTCGTCCAGGTGCTGCTCGAAGTACAGCTTGCGCTCCAGCATCGTCGCGCCGGGTATCGGCCCCACGCCACCCGTGATCACTCGCGTGGGCATTCCCTCCGTATGGGAGTCCACGGCGGCGAACACGCGGCTTGCGATCACCGCGCGACCTCGACCCCCAGGGCCTGGACGGCGGCCTCCACCTCCGCGCGTTCGTCCCCGTTCAATTCGAGCCGGGGCGGACGGCACGGCCCTCCGGTGCGCCCGACCAGGTCCATCGCCGCCTTGAAGTACTGGACGAGCTTGGGCTTCATGTCGAGCCGGCCCAGCGGCAGGAGGCGTTCGTAGAGCTCCCGAGCCTCGTCGAGCCGGCCCGCGGCGCACAGCCGGTGGAGCTCGACGCACTCCCGGGTGGCGATGTTGGCCACGCCGGCGACCCAGCCGGTCGCTCCGGCGCAGAAGCCCTCCAGCGCCCAGTCGTCGCCGCCCACCAGCACCTCGATCCGGTCCCCGACGGCGTTCAGGAGCTCGGAGATACGGCGGGCGTCGCCGGAGCACTCCTTCACCGCCGCGACCCCCTCGAGCTCGGCGAGCCGTCCGATCAGGCCGGGACTCATGTCCGTGCCGCTGGCCTTGGGGTTGTTGTAGGCCATGATCGGCAGCTCCGTGCCTCCGGCCACGTTCTCGTAGAAGGCCTCGATCTCGCCCGCGTCGCCGCCGTAGCCGAGTGGCGGGAGGAGCATCACCGCCCCGGCCCCGGCCCGGGAGGCGTCGGCGGCGAGCTCGGCTGAGGTGGACGGCGTCTCGCTCGAGACCCCGGCGGTCACCAGCACCCGTCCGGCCGCCGCCTCGACGAGCGTCTCGATCACCAGCCGGCGCTCCGCCGCGCTGAGGCTCTGGGCCTCGCCCATGGTGCCGGTTCCGACCAGACCCCCCACGCCGTCCTCGATGAGCAGATCGGCGGTGGCGGCCAGGGCGTCGCTGTCCACTCGCCCGCTCTCGTCGAACGGGGTCAAGAGGGCGGGAACAACTCCTTCGAAGAGCATGGAGCCTCGCTGGTCGGGGCCCCGTAGCTTGCCAAGTCGGCGGCGGGCGAGGGGCTCAGCGGCGGCCGACGCGGTACACCGGGCCGCTGAGGGACACCGCGTACACCCGGCCGCGGCCGTCCTCGCCGAACGAGACCAGCTCCGGCACCTCGAGGCGGGTGCGCCTGCTGGGCGCGGTGCCCTTGCGCAGCCGGGCCAGGCGCAGCGTCGGCTGGCAGAAGTCGCCGTAGAGGTAGCGGCCGTACCAGCCCCGGCCCAGCGAGCGGTCACGGATCACGTAGCCGCCGATGATCGAGCAGAAGCCCTCGCCGCGGCCGTGATCGATCACCGGCCGTAGGTGACCGCGCGCCGTGCCGGGGTAGTAGCGGCTGCGGCCCTCGAACACGCTCCAGCCGAAGTTGTAGCCGCCTCGCGGGGCGCGGTTGCCCGAGCGCCGTGCCGGGGCGTAGTCGATCTCCTCGACGGCGTCCTGGCCCACGTCGCCGATCGTCAGTGCGCCGGTCCGGCGGTCGAAGCTGAAGCGGTAGGGGTTGCGCAGGCCGTACGCGAAGGCCTCCGGCCGGGCGCCGCTGCGACCGCGGAACGGATTGTCGGCCGGGACCGAGTAGCCCCCGCCCGGTCGCGGTTCGATCCGCACCATCTTGCCGAGCAGGCGACCGAGGTTCTGGGCGTTGCGGTCGGGGTCGCCGCCCCCGCCACCGTCCCCGAAGGCAGCGTACAGGTGGCCGTCGGGCCCGAACTGGATCTGGCCGCCCTTGTGGTTGAAGCGCTGATGCGGCACGCGCATCACGGTGCGCCGCGATCCGGGCAGCGCCCGGTCCGGGTTGCCCGCCGAGCGCCGGAAGCCATCGATCGTGATGAAGCCCTGCTTGTCCGTGTAGTAGACGTAGAAGCGCCGCGAGCGGTCGTAGTCGGGCGCGAAGGCGAGCGACAGCAGGCCGCTCTCACCGCCGGTGCTCACCAGGCCGCTGATGTCGAGGAACGGCTGTCGGAGGACCCGTCCGCCTCGGACCACGCGAACCCGGCCGTCGCGCTCCACCACGAAGCGCCGCTTGGTGTCGCCCCGCGGCGCGGTCAGGTAGGTGGGCTGGTTGAACGTCCCGAGCCGCAGAAGCCGCACCGGCCGCCGTGCCGCGGCCGTGGCCTCCTCCGGCGCCACCGGGGTGGTGCGCTCGGCAGTCTCGGGCGCGGCCGGCTGGTCGGCGCTGGCCTGCCGGGTGGTCTGGTCCGACCCCTCGCCGGCATCATTCTGCGAGCAACCCGCCACCACTGCCGCGAGGGCGCAAGCGAACAGCGCGGAGACACGGCGAGCTCCCACGCAGCCTCAGTATGGCAACGCTAGGCTTCGATCCCGTCGGGCTGTGGCGCAGTCTGGTAGCGCGCTCCGTTCGGGTCGGAGAGGTCGCTGGTTCAAATCCAGTCAGCCCGATTGCCCGCCCGCCGGGCCTCACCCCAATAGGCGCGCCACCGCGAAGTCGTCCCCGCCGGTCCGCTGGCCGGCGACGACGATCCGCCCGTTGGTCTGGAGGGCGACCGCGTTGCCGAAAGCGGCGACCCCGAAGTCGACCGTGGCCTTCCCGCCGGTGCCGAACGTCGTGTCCGGGGATCCGTCGGTGTTGAGGCGCGCCACCGCGAAGTCGCCGTCCTCTGCGGTGTAGCCGGCCACGATGATCTTGCGATTGGGCTGCAGCACCACGTCGTCGCCGAGATCGGAGCCGACTGCGAAGTCGATCGATCGCCCTTCGCCCGGTGCCGGCGAAGCTCGTGTCAAGGTCGCCCGGGCCAGCCAGGTGCCCGACCGGGTCCTAGCCGGTGACGGGCGGGGCCTGCCGCCGGGCGCGAATCCGCGTGTCAGCCTCGTCGTCCACCAGCTGGGCGTTGACGGCGCTTGCCAATACCACGTTGCGTTTCCAGCCGAGCGTCCCGGCCTTGATCCGCACGCTTCCGCGGATGGTGCGCTTTGCTCCCGGGGCGAGCCTGCCGAGGCGCCAGACGGCATTTCCGCGGGCCACGCGTGCCCGTCTACTGGCCCTCAGGCCGGCCAGCGCGACAGCCGCCGGCGGTACGTCGGCCATCAGCACCTTCCTCGCTGTCACCGATCCTACGTTCGTCACGGTCAGCCTGAACGGGACCCGCTGGCCGACCCGAACGACGCGGGGCGCCTTTTTCACGACCCGGAGCTGGGTGGACGGCGGAGGCGTGGGCGGTGGCTGCGGCGGCGTGGGCGGAATAGGCGGCCCGGGTGGGTCGGGCGGCAGCGGCGGGTCCGGCGGGTCCGGCGGCGGGGGCGGACGAAGCCTCCGGTCGTTGAAAGTGCAGGTGACGGCACCTTCGGGAGCGAGCGTGATCGCGACCTCGGCCCCGGTGATCGTGGCGGCAGCATCGGGGGTGCACGTGATGCCGGTGAGCTCCCAGTTCTCGGGGACGAGCTCGCTTACCGTGTAGGTCCCAGGCGGGAGGTCGGGGAAGGTGCGCGACACCGACTCGTTCGCGCGGTTATCCACCAGCGCGAAGGAGCCGAGTGAGCCAATGAAATCGAATGCCTGCGAGCCCTGCGGCGTGGCGTCCTTCTGGATCGTGATCGTTCCTGGGTTGATCTTGTTGTACACCGTGCACGTGATGAACTCGCCGGGTCGGAGTTCGATGTCCGTATCTATCGGTTGTGAGGTCGTTCGCGGGAGCGTGCGCCTGCGGCTTCGACGGACCGATTCCCTCTCGCACCCGCCTTCCACGAAGCTGTATCCATCCTTCAGCGTTTCGTCGATGAGCTGAACGGTGCTCGTCGCGGTGAGGTCGTTCGGCCTCCATAGGAATCTGGCTATGCCGTTGTCGTCCGTAGGTGCCGTGGCTGAGTCGCCGGTCGCGTCTGAAGGCCGGATCCACTTGAAGCCGTCGGGCACCGACACGCTTGCGCTGATCTCCCATCCCCCAGCGGCTACGTATTCCCCGTCGCCCTCGTCGACATACTTCGTGACGGTGATCCCCGCCCCGCAGAGCTCGGCGACGATCTCACGGAGGGCCTGCCCGAGATTGTCGAAGTCCTCGACCAGGGTGTAGTCAGCGCTCCCGAACGGCGTGGGGGGGTACTTGTCGAAGCCCGAGATCGCCGTCAGCCGCCGCGCGCTGGTCGGCTTTGTCACGGCCACGCCGACGCCCAGGGCAAACACCTTTGAACCCTGCCCCTTGACCAGGTCGGCCTCCTTGGCAGCCCGCCGCAGCGCCTCGACCTGGCCCTCGACAAGGCCCGTCACCGTACCGCCAGAGTCCGTGTTGCGGGCCGTCGGATCGCCGTCGGTCATGAACACCACGAGGTCCGCTTTGGTGCCCTCGGTGTTCGCAACCTTCACTTGGCGGAAGGCGTCCTCCCAGTTCGTCCACCCGTTGGGCCTGTAGTCGTTCTCGAGGTACGGCTCGAAGTACTGTCCGATCGTGCCGGTCGCGTTCTGGCCGTCAGGGTCCACCTGCCCCGTCACCAGGTGGTATCCGACCGGCCATCCCGCGGTCGTGCTGAAGTCGACGATGGAAACCTTGCAGCCGGTCCCGGAGAGCGCGTTGAGAAACGCGCGGGTGGCGCGGCGAACCTTCTCGGTGGCGCCCGACGACTGGATCGAGCCCGACTCATCGAGCACGAGCATGACGTTGATCCCGCAACGCCTCGGAAGATCAGGGTTCGGGGCGGGCTCGGTGACGCGCAGCGCGTTGGTCAGGACCTTCTCGTTGCTCTCGTCGCCACCGCAGTCGTTCGCGCCTCTGGCGGTGAAGCCGGCGTCATAGTTGCCGGGGTCGCCCGGCGCGGTGACGTTGAATTCGACCGCCCTGTTATTTCCGGACTTGTCGTCCGTGTTAACGCACTGCCGGCCGTTGTCACCCCACTGGTACTGGGTACCCCTCCAGGTCTGCCCGTTGACGGCATCGCCCGTCACCCTGGCTCCCATCACGCCACCCGGCGGGCTGTTGGTGCTCGTCACGCCGTCGCCGTCGATGGTTGCGCCAGTCACCGTCAGGTCGGCAGAGGCAACGTTGGGCCACGCCGCGAGCGCAATAACCGAACCTACAAGTAGGAGAATCACCCGGACCCGGCGGAGCGAGATGGCCATCGCGCGCCCAACGTACACCAAACCGTGGGCGGAGTCACCCCCTCTGCAAGTTCTCACCCGGTTGGCGTCCCTGGCGCGTCGCCCCTACCGTCAGAGGGCTTGATCGGCACCACCTACCGCACGCGCACCGGGATGCCGGGCAGTCCTCGGGCGCCCACCTTGCGCACGATCCACTCGATCGCTCCGTTGGCCAGGCGGATGCAGCCGTGGCTGCGTGCGGCTCCCAGCGGATCGATCAGGCTCGAGCCGCCGCGGCCGTGGATGCCCACGCGGCCGTCGCCCCCGCCGAACTCCTGAAGCACGTTGCTGTGGGCGGTGATCGGAAGGATGTACGAGCCGAGGAAGTCGGCCGGGTTCCAGGGCCAGACACCGACGATCGAGAAGAGGCCGTGAGGCGTGGGGGTGGGACGGGCGCCGATGACCACGCGAAAGCGGCGGACCCGGTCGCCGTCGCGGTAGACCGAGAGGGCGCGGCCCGCGCGTGAGACAACGATGCGCCAGCGCGTGGGCCGCAGCACCACGTGGTCGGCCCTGACCCAGCCGGCCGCCGCGTTGGGGCGGGACGGGAGTCGCACCTTCACCCAGCAACGCCCCTTACGGTCGCGGGCTGCCCGGAGGACGAGCAACCAGGACGCCTCGCTCGGCACGACCGAGTCGCGGCTCTTCCTGCGCCCCTTGGGAACCGCAGACCAGTGGCGCGTGCGGGCCACCAGCTCGGCCCGCCAGGCCACTGAGGCCGTGGGCTCGCCCACCCCGGCGGCGCTGGCCCGGCCAGCGCCGCACTTGGGGGCGGCCAGCGCGGACGGCGCCCCGAGCAGAAGCGCAAGCCCGCACACCACCCCAAGGGCGCCGACCCGGCGGGCGATCCGATGCGGGCGTCGACTGGCCACGGACGCCGATTGTCGCATCCGCCTCAGCCGCGCTCGGCCAGGCCGGGGGTGCCCCGGATGGGTAGCTTGTCCGCCAGTGGGTAGGGGACGGCCATGCTCAGGTCCAGCCTGCGCCGTTCGGCGCTTCCCGTCCTCGCCGCCGGCGCCATCCTCGGAGCAGCTGCGCCGGCCCAGGCGGCCACCCTCGCGGTCGCCTCTCCGTGCGTGCGCTACGTCGACGGCCTCGCCGGAAAGGAGTTCGTCCCGGTGGTGGGCAACGGCTTCAGCCCCTCGACGAACCCGTCGTTTCCCAACACCGTCAACCTGGCTTACACCAACGGCGACGGTGCCGGCTCCGCGAACCTCACCGCCACCGGCGACATCGCGCCCGGCACAGGGGTTCTGATGCCGTCCGACTTCATCAGCGACAGCGCCGGTTGGGTGAAGACCTACACGCTCAGGGCCACCGACAGCGTGAACCCCGCCATCACCGCCGACGCGCCGGCCAAGTTCGTCCGGGTGGGCGTGGTCACCAAACCGAAGGAGGTTCAGCGCAACGTCCGCCGCGTCGTGCGCTGGCGGCTCTACGGGGCGCCCAGCGGCAGGAAGATCTACGCGCACTGGACCTTCAAGCGCACGAAGCGCGCCACTCGCTCGCTAGGACGCGCGAAGGGCCCGTGCGGCATCGCCCGCAAGCGCGCCCCCCTTCTCGCCGCGCGCGTGCGCTTCGGCACCTGGCGGGTCTACTTCACGGTCGGCAAGCGCTTCTCACGCAAGCGGGCACTGTTCTATGCCCCGCTGGAGATCGAGCGGACCTTCACCTCCCGCAGCGCGACCGCCGGCGCGGCGCGCGTGCCCTGAGCCTAGGACCGCGCAGGCGACAGCTCCGCCGCCTTCTCCTCCAGCGTCTGCATCAGCGAGTCGTAGGACTCGCCGAACGACTTGACGCCCTCGTCGACCAGCTGCCTGAGCACGATGTCGTCGAGGTCGACCCCGGCCTCGCCGAGCTCTCGCCACAGGCTGCGGGCGCCGTCCACGTCGCGATCGACCGTCCGCTCGGCCGTCGCGTGGTCGCGCGCGGCGTCGATGGTGGCGTCGGGCATGGTGTTGACCGTGTCCGGACCGATCAGCTCGTCGACGTACAGGGTGTCCGAGTAGTCGGGGTTCTTCGTCGAGGTGGAGGCCCACAGCGGGCGCTGCACATTTGCGCCGGCCGCCTCCAGTCGCTCCCACCGCTCGCCCGAGAAGATCTCCTGGAAGTCGGCGTAGGCAATCTTCGCGTTGGCCACGGCGGCCCTCCCGCGCAGGTCCTCGCGCCCGAGCTCCTCCAGCGCCGCGTCCACCTTGGTGTCCACGCGCGAGACGAAGAAGCTGGCCACCGACGCCGCCCGGTCCACGGGTTCGCCTGCCTCCACCCGCCGCTCGAGACCGCGAATGTAAGCCTCGGCGATCTCGGCGTAGCGCTCGACGCTGAACAGCAGGGTCACGTTCACGTTGACGCCGCGGGCTGTGAGCTCCTCGAAGGTCTCCACGCCCTCGGCGGTGCCGGGCACCTTGATGAACACGTTCTCCCGATCGATCAGCTCCTGGAGGCGCAGCGCCTGCTCGATCGACCCCTGGGCGTCGAAGGCCAGCGACGCGGGCAGCTCGAACGACACGAACCCGTCCTGGCCCTCGGTGCGATCGAACACCGGCCGCAGCAGGTCGGCGGCGTCGCGGACGTCACGCAGCGCCAGCTGCTCGAAGATCCTCTGGGGGTCGTCGGTCTCGGCGGCCACCTCGCGGAAGGCGTCGTCGTAGCTGTCGGAGTGCCCCATTCCCTTCTCGAAGATGGTGGGATTGGAGGTCACGCCGGTTAGGCCGTCGTCCTCGAACAGGCTCTTGAGCTTGCCGTCGTCGAGGAGGTCGCGGTTGAGGTTGTCGATCCAGATCGATTGACCGAGGGCCTCGATCTCGTGCAGTCGGTTGCTCATCGTGATTGTCTCCTTCGCCAGGTCAGGCGGTTGCCTTCGAGCCCACGAGCTCACGGGCGGCCGAGGCGATCGCCTCGGCGTCGATCCCGGCCTCGTGCACCAGCTCTGTCGGTGTGCCCGAGCCGGGCATGATGTCCACCCCCAGCTTACGCGTCCTGCAGGGCTCATCGGCCTCGGCCAGCGCTCCCAGCACCGCGTCGCCAAGCCCGCCCTCGGGCCAGTGGTCCTCGGCGGTCACGATCGCGCCGGTCTCGGCGGCGGCGGTCGCGAGCGTCTCGGTGTCCACCGGCTTGACCGAGTAGAGGTCGATCACCCGGGCCTCGATGCCGTCCTCGGCCAGCGAGTCCGCGGCTGCGAGCGCCTCGTGCAGGGTCACGCCGGCGCCCACGAGGGTCACGTCTCCGCCGTCTCGCACCACCCGGCTGCCTCCGATCTCGAACCCCTCGCCGGGCTCGTAGATCACGGGCAGGGCGCCGCGGTGCGCGCGCAGGTAGCTGATGCCGTCCGTGTCGGCCATGAGCTCCACGAGGGCCACCGTCTGGTTGGCGTCGCAGGGATAGAGCACGGTGCTCGAGTGGACCGCGCGGAAGGCCGCCAGGTCCTCCAGGCCCATCTGCGAGGGCCCGTCCTCTCCGATCGAGACGCCGGCGTGCGATCCCACCAGGCGCAAGTTCGCCCGGCTCACCGCCGCCATGCGCACGAAGTCGTAGGCCCGGGTGAGGAAGGCGGCGAAGGTCGAGGCGAACGGCTTCCAACCCCTGCGCTGCAGGCCCACCGCGGCGGCGATCATCTGCTGCTCGGCGATGTACATCTCGAAGTAGCGCTCGGGGTGGGCGTTGCGGAAGTCCTCGCTGTGAGTGGAGTTCGACACCTCGCCGTCGAGGGCCACCACGTCGCCTCGCGCGTCCCCCAGGGCCTTCAGGGCGGCCCCGTAGGCCTTGCGCGTGGGCACCTCCTCGCCCAGCTCGAAGGCGGGCCGGTCGCCCCCGGGCGCGTCGAAGCGGTGCGGCTCGCCGTCCCGCTCCGGCGCCGCCACCCTCAGGCTGAGGTCACGCGGTCCGCCGAGCTCCTCGATCGCCTCCTCGGGCTCCTCGAGCGGCTTGCCGTGCTTGCCGGGCTGGTCCTCCACGGCCTCGACGCCGGCGCCCTTCTTGGTCCGGGCGATCACCGCGGTGGGCCTGCCGTGCGTCAGCTGAGCCTGGCCGTAGGCCGCGTCCACGGCCTCAACGTCGTGTCCGTCAACCGTGATGGCCTCCCAGCCGAAGGCCCGCGCGCGCTCGGCGTAGGTCTCGAGGTCCCAGCCGTGCATGGTCTCGCCGGTCTGGCCGAGACGGTTTACGTCCACGATCGCGATCAGGTTGTCGAGCTCCCAGAAGGAGGCGTGGTCGAAGGCCTCCCACATCGAGCCCTCCGCCATCTCGCCGTCGCCGCAGAGGACCCAGGTTCGGGAGGACGTGTGGTCCAGGCGCTTGGCCGACAGGGCCAGGCCCACGCCCACCGGCAGGCCCTGGCCGAGCGAGCCGGTGGCGGTGTCCACCCAGGGGAGCACCGGGGTGGGATGCCCCTCGATGCGGCTGCCCAGCTTGCGGAAGCTGAGGAGCTCGTCGTCGTCGATCGCCCCCGCCGCCTTGAGGGCGGAGTAGTAGAGCGGCGACGCGTGGCCCTTGGAGAACACGAGGTGGTCGTTGTGGGGGTCGGCCGGCTGGTCGAAATCGAGCCTCAGGTGGCCGTCCAGCAGCACGGCCACGAGCTCGGCGGCCGACATCGATGAGGTCGGATGTCCGGAGCCTCCGGCGTCGCTGCTGCGTACGGAGTCGACCCGCAGCTGCTGCGCCAGCTCCCGGCGAAATTGGTTGCGATCCATACTTTTCGGCTACCCGTTTCGCGGAAGCGCAACCCCGGCCTCGAGCCACCCTGGCACGTGTTCACCGGCCGCCGCGCCGGCCAGCACATGCCCCAGCAGCGGGGCGAACTTGAACAGGTTGTCGCCGGCCAGCACCAGCGCCGCGCCCGTGCGCCAGAGGCGGAAGTCGTCGTGCCGATCGGAGAGCCCGGTGACGAGGCAGAGGCGGACGTCGACCGGGTCGGGAACGAGCCCGGGGAGGGCTCGGCGAGCGTACGCCGCGATGCGGTCCACCAGGCGGTCCACTCCCTCCTCACCCTCCGGGACGACGCTGTCGGGGCCGCCGAGGCCCACCACGTAGCGGTCCTCGCCCGGAATGGGCCCGCCGTACACGATCTCTCCGTAGTCGCCCGAGAGCTCCTGCAGCGCCGGAAGCCTTCGCCCTGTGTGGTCCGGGCGCACCGCGAACGTGGCGCGCGCGTGGCAGGCGACCGACATCGGTACCTCGAGGCCGAGACCGGACGTGAGACCGCGCAGGCCCGCGCCCGCGCACAGGATCACCCGCTCGGCCTGCCAGAGCCCCTCGGAGGTCTCGAGCAGCCCCGCAGGGTCGACGCGGAACACCTGGGCGGGCACGAGCCGCTCTGTGACCGCGGCGCTCAGAGCCCCGACTGCCGCCCGCACGTCCGTTGAGCCCCCCGCCTCGTCGAGCAGGGCCTCGCTCTCCGGCGGGTCGAGGACCGGCAGCAGCCGGGCCTGCTCGTCCCGGCCGACGAAGCGATGGGGCAGGCCCGCCTCGGCCAGGATGCGGCCGCGCTCGGCCGCCGGCGCGCCAGTGACCACCAGGCCCTCGCGCCCCAGCAGCCTGACGCCGAAGGCGCGTTCCCACTCGCTCCAGGCGTCTCCGGACTCGGCCGCGAAGCCCACCAGCTCAGGGCGGTCGTGGGCGTGACGGAAGATCCGGGTGCGGCCGGCGGACTGGCCGGCGCCGGGCCGTCCCGCCTCGAAGCAGCGCACGTCCAGCCCGCGCTGTTGCAGCGCGTAGGTCGTGGACAGGCCGACGATGCCCGCGCCCACCACGGCCACCTCCGCCGCCGCCGGATCGCTCACGCGGCGACGGCGTTGTAGTAGCGGACGGCCAGGCCGGTGAGGAGCGTCTCGAAGCAGGACTCCAGGCTCATCTCGTTCGCCTCCGCGTAGGCGCGCATCCCCTCCTGCTCGATCGCCTCGCTCTGTGCGATCACGTCGTCCACCAGGTCGGGATGCTGGTCCGAGAAGAAGGCGCCCATCGAGTAGAGGCTCGTGTCCATGAGCGACTCGAGAAAGCGGTCGCCGTCGGCTTCCTCCTGGGAGCGTTTCGCCGCCATCGGCGGGCAGGTTACCGGCGTCCGCGCCCGCCGCCTTCGCTCTTTGCGGCTTTTTGGTTGCGCCGTCTCGCGCACTCGATACTCTCATCCGTACGGCTGCAAACGGACGAGGAGGAAGTTGGTACATGGCGATCCACTTGACGCCCACCGAGCTCGGCCGCGAGGCGGGAATGCACCGGCGCGAGGTCATCTCGAAGTGCATGGAGATGGGCGTTCCGATCTTCCAGGGCAGGATCGACAAGACCCTCTTCATCAGCACCCTCAAGGACGCGCAGGCCAAGAAGCAGCTGGCCAAGGCGTAGGCCGCTCGGCAGGGCGTCAAGCCGCGCCCGCCGCACCGCTCTCCCCATAGACTTCCCGCACGCGCATCACGAGAGGGAGAGCCCGAGTATGGAAGCAGTGACCGCAGGAGCCGGAACCGGCTCCAAGACGATCGCCGACCTGCTGCCGCTGGCGGTGCAGAAGTACGGAGACCGCCCCGCGCAGCGGTACAAGGCGGGCGAGGAGTGGAAGGACATCTCCTACGCGCAGCTCGGCGAGGCCGTCAAGGAGGTGGCGCTTGGGCTGGTGGACCTCGGGGTCGAGCCCGGCGACAAGGTCTCGATCCTCGCCCACACCCGGCCCGAGTGGACCGACGCCTGTTTCGGGATCCTCACCGCGGGCGGAACCCTGGTGACGATCTACCAGACCAACTCGGCCGCGGAGTGCCAGTACGTGCTCGAGCACTCCGATTCGCGGGCGGTGTTCACCGAGGACGGCGAGCAGCTGGCCAAGATCCGCGAAATCGAGGGCGACTGCCCGGAGCTGGAGCACGTGATCGTGATGGAGCCCGGCGACGCCGAGCTGGGCGACGCGATCTCGCTCGAGCAGCTGCGCGAGCGCGGGCGCGGCCGCGGCGACGACGAGTGGCAGGCCCGCTACGAGGCCGTGGGCCCCGAGGACATGTGCCTCTACATCTACACGTCGGGCACCACCGGACCGCCCAAGGGCTGCCTGCTTTCCCATCGGAACTACCGGGCCATCACCGACTCCGTGGTGTCTCAGAGCGTGATCGAGGAGGGCGACAGCACCTACCTCTTCCTGCCGCTGGCCCACGCGTTCGCCATCCTGATCCAGTTCGCCACCCTCGAGCTGGGGGCGACGATCGCCTACTGGTCACGAGACGCCAAGAAGATCATCCCCGACCTGGTTGAGGTGAGCCCGAGCTACTTCCCGTCGGTCCCGCGGATGTTCGAGAAGATCTACACGCTGGCCACCTCGAACGCGCCCGACAAGGAGCAGCTGCGCCAGGCGGTTGTGGTGGGCGTGAAGGTGCGCCAGATGCGGGAGGCCGGCCAGGAGGTGCCGCCCGAGCTCCAGGCGGGCTTCGACCAGGCCGAGGAGGCGCTCTACAAGAACGTGCGCGGGCTGTTCGGCGCGAACATCCGCGAGGCCGTGACCGGCGCGGCGCCGATCGCGCCCGAGATCCTCGAGTTCTTCTACGCCTGCGGGGTGCCGGTGATGGAGGGCTACGGCATGACCGAGACCGCCACCAGCGCCACCGTCAACCGGCCGGCCGGCAACGAGTTCCGCTTCGGGTCGGTGGGCAAGCCGATGCTGGGCGTCGAGGTCAGGATCGGCGACGACGGCGAGGTCCTGATCAAGGGGCCCAACATCTTCCAGGGCTACTACAAGAACGAGAGGGCCACCAGCGAGACGCTGGAGGGCGAGTGGCTGCACACCGGCGATCTGGGCCGCCTCGACGAGGACGGCTTCCTCTACATCACCGGGCGCAAGAAGGACATCATCATCACCGCGGGCGGCAAGAACATCACGCCGGCCAACCTGGAGAACGGCCTCAAGCAGAATCGCTGGATCTCACAGGCCGTGGTGGTGGGCGACCGGCGCCCCTATCTGATCGCCCTGATCACGCTCGATCCCGAGGAGGCGCCCGCCCTGGCGGAGCAGCTCGGGATCGAAGGCGCGGACCCCGCCGACCTCGCGCGGGACGAGCGCGTCCGGGCCGAGATCCAGGAGACGGTGGACGAGGTGAACTCGCACGTCGGCCCGGTGGAGCAGATCAAGCGCTTCGAGATCCTGCCCGAGGACCTCTCCCAGGAGGGCGGCGAGCTGACCCCCACGCTCAAGGTCAAGCGCAACGTCGTGCACGAGAAGCAGGCCGGGTTGATCGACGAGGTCTACGCGGCCCCGCGCTAGCCTCCTCCGAGGACGGCCTGCGTTCGCGCCCGCCGCCTCGCTCATGGCCAGCAACGACCCCACCGATACCGGCGGCCTGTTCGTCGGCCGCCGCCCCGGTACCGCGCCGGTCCGATACCGCGACGTGGAGCCGTCCTCGCAGCGCCGCCGGCGCGCCGACGGTGCCCTGGCCTACGGCCTGCTGGCGCTCGAGCTGGTGCTCTGCCTGTCGCTCATCGGCCCGCAGCCACTGGGCTGGCTCTGGGTCGGCTCGCAGGTGGACTACCTCACCGGCTACGTGACCGCCGGCATCAGCACGATCATGCTCGGCTGCCTGGCCTCGCTGCTGCTCACCATGGCGCTGGCCAAGCGCGTGGACCACGCCTGGAAGCTGGTCCGGCGCGCCGCCGGCCATCGCCAGGAGCGGGGCGCGCTGGAGCGGATCTTCGGGGTGAGCGTCCTCGTGGCGGCGTTCGCCTTCACGGTCTGGTTCCTCCTGATCCAGGGCCCCGGGCCGACGCTCGCCCCCAACAGCTGAGCGCGGCGCGGACGTGGGCTTCCGCGACTACTACCGGCAGTTCGACGACCTCGACGAGGCGGAGCTGAACCTCCGGCGCCGCGAGCGCCGCGCACGCGAACGGCGGCTGGCGCTCGACCGGGTGCCCGACCTCGACCTGTCCGGCACCGAGTGGCCCGAGCTGCCCCACTCGGAGATCGTGAACGCCGCCATCGCCCGCGCCCGGGGACGGGTGAACGGCTATCCGGACCGGCACGCGGCCGGCGTGCGCCGCCTGCTGGCCGAGCGGCACGGCGTGGACCCCGAGCGGATCGTCCTGGGAAACGGGGCCGCCGAGCTGCTGCAGGCGGCCGCGCTGGCGCTGCTCTCCGAGGGTGACGAGCTGCTCATGCCCTGGCCCTCCTACCCCCTCTATCCCTTGCTCGCCGCTCACGCCGGGGCTCGGCCGGTGCCGGTCGAGGGTGGCCCCCTGCTCGACGCCGTGAGCGAGCGCACCCGGGCGCTGGTGCTGTGCAACCCCAACGACCCCACCGGCGATTACCTGCCGGCCGAGCGGCTCGGCGGCCTCCTGGCCGCCCTGCCCTCGCACGTGCATGTGCTGGTCGACGAGGCTCTGATTCACTTCCAGGCCGTTGAGGACCTCGACGCCGGCCTGGCCCTGACGCAGGCCTTCCCGCGCCTGCTGGTGGTCCGCACCTTCTCCAAGGCCTACGGCCTGTCCGGACTGCGAACCGGCTACGCGGTGGGCTCCCAGCCCAGGCTGCTCAACGCGATCGCCCCCGTGCTCGGCGTGAACGCGCTCAGCCAGGCGGCCGTGGAGTACGCCCTGCGCGCGGGGGACCGGGAGATCGACCGCCGCCGCGACCTGGTGGCCCATGAGCGCACCCGGCTGCTGGTAGCGCTTCGAGAGCGCGGAATCGACGTCGCCGACAGCCAGGCCAACTTCGTGTGGCTGACCGCCGCCGGCCTGAGCGGCGCCGAGCTGGCGGCGCGGCTGCGGCGCCAGGGGGTCGTGGTGGCCCCCGGCGGGCCCCTCGGAGCCGATGACCACGTGCGAGCGGGCATCCGGGATGCGGCGGCCACCGACCGCCTGCTGCGCG
The DNA here is from genome assembly GCA_963850205.1 of uncultured Thermoleophilaceae bacterium. Taxonomy (GTDB): domain Bacteria; phylum Actinomycetota; class Thermoleophilia; order Solirubrobacterales; family Thermoleophilaceae; genus JACVRW01. The sequence goes on from CAWKKJ010000002.1 coordinate 137,123, forward strand.
CGCTGGACAACGCGCTGGCGGCGAGCTAGTCCCCCGACTGGCGCAGCAGCGCGCCGGTGGTCTGCTCGAGGATGCGCCGCCAGGCCGCCGTCCGCTCGCGCTCCTCGGCGTTCTTCTGCACGACCTTCCGCACCCGGGTGGCGGAGATCTCGATGCCGTGCCGGGCGCACACGGCCTTGATGTCGTCGTACTCGGAGGCCAGCCGCAGCGTGACCGACTCGAACCCGTGACGGGCGATCTCCACCCGGCGGCTGAAGTTGAGGACGTTGGTCTCGAACATCAACTCGTCGTTGGGATCCGGCTCGATCAGGACGATGTCCACGCCGGGGTAGCGCTCCTTCCAGTGGCTCACCGCCTCGTGCAGCCGCTGATGGGCCATCAGCTTGAAGGCCTGGTAGCCGATGTGGGGGAAGCCCATATCGCGCACCCGCCGCACGCGGCTGCCCATCATGGTCGGGATGACCTTCTGGAAGTCATTCACGTAGGGCACGAGCGGGTTGACCACGATCACGAAGGTGGCGCCCGCCTCCACGGCCACGTCGACGTTGGTGGTCGAGCGGATCCCCCCGTCCACCAGATGGCGGCCCTTGACCTCCACGGGCTTGTAGACCATCGGCAGCGCGGTGGACGCGGCCACCGCCCGCGCGATGGGAACGTCGTCCCAGTCGGGCCCGCCCAGCACGATGCGCTCGCAGGTGTCGAGGTCGGTGGTGGTGAGAAAGAGCTCGTTCTCGAGCAGCCTGAAGTCGTTGACCCGGTCGGGATCGCTGAGCACCTTCTCCAGGTACTCCTGGATGCCGTGCCCGTCGTAGAGCCCGGAGGGAAGCGCCTCGGCAATGCCCACGGCGAGGTCGATCACCGACGTGCTGCCCAGCTGGCCCACCAGCGACCTGGCCAGGCCGAGCAGGCGCAGCGGCATGAGGGCGGCGCTCTGGGCGAACTCGAGCGCGTTGGGTCGCATCAGGGTGCCCCTGTCGACGTCGCGGAACGGGGTGGGCACCTGCTGGTTGACCACCCGCATCATCTCCTCGGGGGTCACGCCGTTCGCCGTCAGGGCGGCCACGAAGGCGCCCGCGCTGGTGCCGACGTAGACGTCGAACTGGTTCACGGTGCGGTTGACGGCCAGCAGGTCGAGCGCCCGCAGCGCGCCGATCTCGTAGACCCCGCCGGTGAAGCCGCCGCCGCCCAGCACCAGTGCCGTGCGCGACCGGGCCCGCCGGCGGCGCCCGGACTTGGCGGCGGTCTTGCGGCCCTTCTGGGCCGGCTTCTCGAGCTTTACGACGTCGCCCATCCTGCTTCGAGTATTGCCTACGAGGCGGCGTTCGGCGTCGGGTGCGGTTCAGACCCGCGTAAGAACCATGGGCGAGCCTCGAGGTCATGTCCGACCATCGCATCCTCGTCATCGCCAACCGCACCTGCCCCTGTCCGGCGCTCGCCGACGCCGTCGCCGAGCGGGCCGACGACGGCCCGAGTGCCGTGCTCGTCGTCGCGCCTGCGCTGAACAAGCGCCTGCGCCACTGGGTCTCCGACGTCGATGCCGCGATCGCTGCGGCGCACCAACGGCTCGAGCGCGCGGTGGCAAACCTGACCGAGCGCGGGATCACGGCCCGGGGCGTGATCGGCGACTCGAACCCGCTGATCGCGATTGACGACGCGCTCGCCGGCTTCGAGGCCACCGAGATCGTCGTGGCGACCCATCCCCCCTCGCACTCCAACTGGCTCGAGAAGGATCTGCCGGCCCGCCGTAGACGCACCGCGGCGCACCGCTCCGAGGCGGCCGTTAGCGTGTTTTCTGCCTCCAATGCGCCGCCTCGCCCCGATTCTGGCCCTGCTCGCCGTCCTTGCCCTGCCGGCCCCCGGCGCCGCGGCCGCCGACCAGGCCCTGGTATCGAAGCTCGGCCGCTATGCGCGCGCCGCCGGCGCCTACTCGGGCGCCTACGTGGTCAACCTGACCGACGGCGAGAAGGTGTTCAGCTGGCGTGCCTCTCGCCGTCGGATCCTGGCCTCCAACACAAAGCTGTTCACCACGGCGGCGGCGCTGGCCCAGTTCGGCACCGAGGGCACGCTGGGCACCGAGGTGCGCAGCGAGGGGTTGCTCGAGGACGGCGTCTGGCGGGGCGACCTCTACCTGCACGGGGGCGGTGACCCCACCTTCGGCAGCCGCAGCTTCACCAGACGGGCCTACGGCGGCGGGGCCACGGTCGAGGCGCTGGCGGCCCGCCTGGAGCAGGCCGGAATCGAGCGGGTGACCGGCAGGGTGGTCGGGGACGAGTCGGAGTTCGACTCCCGCCGCGGCGGCCCGGAGTCGGGCTACGGCACCTCGATCTGGGTCGGGCCCCTGAGCGCCCTGGCCTACAACCGCGGCCTCGGCGACGAGAGCGGCCGCTCCTTCCAGACCAACCCGCCCCTGTTCGCGGCCGCCCGCCTCGACGGGGCCCTGGAAAGGCGCGGCATCGGCGTGCGGCGCCGCCCGTCGGTGGGCGTGTCTCCCGCGGGCGCGGACGTCCTGGCCAGCGCCGACTCTCCGCCCATGTCCCAGCTGGTGCGACTCACCAACAAGCCCTCCGACAACTTCGCCGCCGAGATGCTGGTCAAGGGACTCGGCCGTCAGGCTGCCGGCGTGGGCACCACGGCAGCCGGGGCGCGGTTCGCGACCCGTTTCGCCACCGAGCTCGGCGCCCGGGCCCGCCTGCGCGACGGCTCCGGCCTGTCCCGGGGCAACCGGGCGGCGCCCTACCGGGTGGTGCGCCTGCTCGAGGCCATGTCCGAACGCGACGAGTTCGACGCCTGGTACTCCTCGCTGCCCGTCGCGGGCCGCGACGGCACCCTGGTCTCGCGGATGCGCAGCGGCCCGGCCCGCGGCCGCTGCCGGGCCAAGACGGGCACGCTGTCCAACGTGAGCGCGCTGTCGGGCTACTGCAGGGCCCGCTCGGGCGACCTCTACGCCTTCTCGATCCTCATGAACGGGGTCTATCCGGTGGGCGCCCGCGGGCTGCAGGACCGGATGGCGCAGGCGCTGGCGGGCGTGCGGGACTGATTCCGCTCCCTTCGCGCCCGCGCGCCGTACGTTGAGGGTGCGATAGGACCCAACGTGCGGCGCGTGAGGAAAGGGCCGGCCTCAGCGGCGCCGCCGCGGGGGCGGCGAAGCGGCGCCCGAGGAGGCCGGGGCCGGGCCAAGCAGCTCCAGCAGCCCCTCCTCGTCCAGGATCTCCGTGCCGGTGTCTTGGGCCTTGGTGTACTTGGTCCCCGGGTCCTCCCCGGCCACCAGGTAGTCGGTCTTCTTCGACACCGAGCCGGTGACCTTGCCGCCCGCCGCCTCGATCCGCTCGGTGGCCTCGGGCCGGGTCAGGTTCGGGAGCGTGCCGGTGAGCACCAGGGTCTTGCCCACCAGCGGCCCCTCGGCGGGCGGCGCGGGGCCGGTCTCCTCCATCGTCAGGCCACGGGCCCGCAGCTTCTCGACGAGCTCCTGGGTGCGCTCCTCGGCCAGGGTCTGGTGCACGGTCCGGGCCATGATCGGTCCCATCCCCTCGACCGCGGTCAAGGCCTCTTCGTCCGCGTCGAGCAGCGCGTCCATCGAGCGCAGCTGGCGGGCCAGGTTGCGCGCGTTCACGAAGCCGACGCCCGGGATGCCCAGGCCGTAGAGCACCCGCTCGAAGGCCTGCTCCCTGGAGGCCTCGATGGCGCCGACCAGGTTGCCCGCCGACACGGCGCCGAACCCGTCCAGCTCGCTCAGCCGCTCCACGGTCAGGTCGTAGATGTCGGCCATGTCGGCGATCAGGCCGTCGTCGAGGAAGCGGCGCACGTTCTCCTCGCCGAGCCCGTCGATGTCCATCGCCCCCACGAAGTGCTTGACGGCCTGGAAGACCTGACCCGGACAGGAGGCCCGGTTGGGGCAGATCGTCCACACGCCTCCCTCCGGCTTCACCGTGGGGGTGCCGCAGGCGGGGCACTCGGCCGGCGGCGCGGGCACGGGCCCGCGGCGCTTTCTGCCGCTGGGCCTTGGCGCTGGGTGAGACCACCTGCGGGATCACGTCGCCGGCGCGCATGACGATCACCTCGTCGCCCTCGCGCACGTCCTTGCGCCGCAGGTCCTCCTCATTGTGCAGGGTGGCCTGCCTGACCGTGACCCCGGAGACCTGCACCGGCTCCAGCTGGGCGAAGGGCACCATGTGCCCGGTGCGGCCCACGTTCCAGGCCACCTTCTGCATGGTGGTAAGCGCCGTGGTGGGAGCGAACTTCCAGGCGATGGCGCCGCGCGGCTCGCGGCCCACCACCCCCAGCTGCCGCTGCAGGTCCAGGTCGTCGACCTTGACCACCACGCCGTCGATCTCGAAGTCGAGCCGGTCGCGGCGCGTCTCCCACGCCTTGCAGGCGGCCACGACCTCCTCGACGGTGTCGAAGACCTCGGTCTCCGGGTTGACCCGGAAGCCGTGCTCGCGCAGCCACTCCAGCCACTCGTGGTGGGTGGGGAACTCGAGCCCCTCGACCGCGCCGATCCCGTAGCACCAGATCGACAGCGGCCGCGCGGCGGCGAGCTGAGGATCGAGCTGGCGGATCGAGCCCGCCGCGGTGTTCCGCGGGTTGGCGTAGGTGGGCTCCCCGGCCGCCGCCCGCTGCTCGTTGAGCGTGGCGAAGGCGGCCAGCGGCAGGTAGATCTCGCCGCGCACCTCGAGCAGCGGCGGCGCGTCGTCGATCCGCAGCGGGATCGCGCGGATGGTGCGCAGGTTCTGGGTCACCTGCTCGCCGATCTCGCCGTTGCCCCGGGTGGCGCCGCGGACGAGCACCCCGTCCTCGTACACCAGCGAGATGGCCAGGCCGTCGATCTTGGGCTCGGTCACGAAGCGCACGTCGCCCAGCTCCACTCCCTGCCGGGCCAGGTTCCGCTCGGCCCGCGCCACCCACGCCGCCAGCTCCTCCTCGTTGCGGGCGTTGGCCAGCGACAGCATCGGCTGCAGGTGGCGCACCTGCTCGAACTTGTCCAGCGGCTCGCCCCCAGTGCGTTGGGTGGGGGAGTCGGGGGTGAGGAGCTCCGGGTGCTCGGCCTCGAGGTCGCGCAGCTCACCGATCAGCACGTCGTAGTCGGCGTCCGAGATCTCCGGGTCGTCGAGGACGTAGTAGCGGTGCCCGTGGTGGTCGAGCTCCCGCCGCAGCTCTTCCACTCGTTGAGCGGGCGGCGTGCTCACACTTCCCGCGCCGCGGGGCGCATCAGCGCGTCGAGGTCGAAGCCGGCCAGCTCCTCGATCCCGGCCTGGTCGGTGAGGTCGAAGTGCAGCGGGGTGACCGCGATCCGCCGCTCGGCGATCGCGGCGAAGTCGGTGCCGTCCTCCTCCTCGAAGCTGGGCATGTCGTTGTAGATGCGGTAGCGGCGCCGGCCGTCGGAGTCCTCCTCGGTGAGCTCCATGCGGTCGTTGTAGACCCGCTTGCCGAGGCGGCAGGCCCGGGCGCCCTGGACCTCCCCCGCCGGGCAGTTCACGTTCAGCAGCGTGCCCTCGGGCATGGGCACGCGCTCGAGCTCCTCCACCAGACGAGCCACAAAGGCCGCGGCAGGCTGGAAGCCCTCGCGGCTCCAGGTCCGGCCGGCGCGGAAGTCCATCTCGCCGTGGTCGGCCTGCTGGGACACGGCGATCGCGGGCAGGCCCAGTACCACGCCCTCGAGCGCCGCGGCGACCGTGCCCGAGTAGGTGATGTCGTCGCCCAGGTTGGGCCCGTGGTTGATGCCCGAGACAATGACCTCCGGCTCGAACTCGAGCAGCCCCAGCGCGGCAAAGCGCACGCAGTCCACCGGCGTGCCGTCGGTGGCGAAGCCGGTGGTGCCGTCGCCGAACTCCAGCTCCTCCACCCACAGGGGGGTGCGGAAGGTGATGCTCCGGGCGGTGGCCGAGCGATTGGAGTCCGGCGCGATCACCGCCAGCTCGAGGCCCGGGACCTCGAGCAGGGCCTCGCGGAGCACGTTCAGGCCGGTGGCGGTGATGCCGTCGTCGTTGGTGAGCAGAACCTTCATCAGCTTTGAGACTAATCAGTAGGAGACGGACTCCAGGTAGAGAGCGTGCGGCGGTGCGGTCTCCCCCGCCTCGCCGCGCGGCCTTCCCTTCAGAAGTCGCCTGAGCTCGCTCGATCTGACGCCGCCGAGCATGGTTCCGGCCAGGACCCGGACCATATTGCGCATGAAGCTGTCGGCCTCGATCACAAAGGCCAGGACGTCGGAGCCCTCGTCCACCCACTCGGCTCGCAGCACGTGGCGCTCGAAGCGCACGTGGTCGCTGTCGGTGGGGGTGAAGGCGGTGAAGTCGTGCGTGCCCACCAGCGCCGCGGCGCACGCATCGAGCTCCGCGCGATCGAGTGGACGCGGCCACCACAGCGCCCGGCCCGACTCGAAGGGGCTGGGAACCGGCCGGGTCAGCAAGCGATAGCGGTAGGTGCGGCTGCGGGCGTCGCGCCGGGCGTCGAAGCCCTCGGGCGCCGGCTCGCTGGCCAGAACGCTGAGGTCGGCCGGGAGCACGGCGTTCAGGTTGCGCAGCGGGGCCGGCGACCCGTCGTGGCTGGCCACCTGCCCGCGGGCGTGCACGCCGCTGTCGGTACGCCCGGCGACCGTAAGCGCCACCGGCCGCTGGAGGATCGTCTCCAGCGCCTCCTCGGCCACCCCCTGCACGGTGCGCAGGCCGGGCTGGCGGGCCCAGCCGGCGAACCCGGAGCCGTCGTACTCGAGGAGCAGTCTGGCGGTCACGCGGCAGCCCGGCCCACGACGCGAGCGTATCCACTGGCCCGTTCGGCACAATGACCCCCGTGCGGGTTTCGGCGAAGGCGGACTATGCGGTGCGGGCGACGCTCGAGCTGGCCGTGGCCGGCGACGGCCCGGTCAAGGGCGAGCGCATCTCGCAGGCCCAGGAGATCCCGCTGCGCTTCCTGGAGAACATCCTGATCGACCTGCGGCACGCCGGGCTGATCCGGGCCCAGAGGGGCGCGGAGGGCGGCTACTGGCTGGCCCGGCCGCCGGAGGAGATCACGGTCGGCGAGGTGATTCGGGCCGTCGACGGTCCCCTGGCCAGCGTCCGCGGGGAGCCGCCGGAGGACGTGAACTGTGTCGGCGCCGCCGAGAACCTCCAGACCGTCTGGGTGGCGCTGAGGGCCAGCCTGCGCTCGGTGGTGGACGAGGTGACGCTGGCCGACGTGGTCAACGGCCGGCTTCCAGCCCGCCTGAAGCGGCTGACCGAGTCGCCCGACGCGTGGCTCAGGCGGTGACCGCCGAGAGTACCGTCGATGATCGGGCGAGCCAGAAGCGTGACTGACGAGCCCGCGAGCGCAGTCGATGCCGGAGGCATCGGCGAGCATCGCGGGCGCGGTCAGGCGCGGTTGTGGCCGGCCGAGCGCGACGGTAATCGAGGGCGGTCGCCGCTTCAGGCGGTGACGGCCTCGGTGTCCGGCCGCAGCCACACGATCTGACCCTCGGCCAGCTCGAGCTCCTCGGCCTGGCCGCGGGTGGTCTGCACCCAGGTGGACTCGCCCTTGCCCAGCGAGAGCTCCACCCGCACCTCGAAGCCGAGGTGGACGATCCGGTCGATGACGGCCTCCGCGGCGCCTTCGCTGGGCTCAAGCAGGATTCCCACGTCGTGCGGCCGGATCCAGTTGCCGGCCAGCTCGCTCACCGGGCCGACGAAGCGCATGACGAACTCGTTGGAGGGGTTCTCGTAGAGGTCGCGCGGCGCGCCCACCTGCTCGATCTTGCCGTGATTGAGGACGACGATCTGCTCGGCCACCTCCATCGCCTCCTCCTGGTCGTGCGTGACGAACACCGTGGTCACGTGGACCTCGTCGTGGAGGCGGCGCAGCCAGGCCCGCAGCTCCTTGCGCACGGTGGCGTCGAGTGCACCGAAGGGCTCGTCCAGCAGCAGCACGCGGGGCTGCACCGCCAGGGCCCGGGCCAGGGCCATGCGCTGCCGCTGCCCGCCCGAGAGCTGACTCGGGTAGCGATGGGCGAAGCCGTCGAGGTGCACGAGCTTCAGTAGCTCGTCCACCCGGCCCTCGATCTCGTCCTTGGGCTTCTTGCGGATGGTCAGCCCGAAGGCCACGTTCTTGGCCACCGTCATGTGCTTGAAGGCGGCGTAGTGCTGGAAGACGAAGCCCACGTTGCGACGCTGGGGCGGCTGGCGGGTGGCGTCCTCGCCGGCGATGCTCACACGGCCGGAGTCGGGCATCTCCAGTCCGGCGATCACCCGCAGCAGGGTGGATTTGCCGCCTCCGCTGGGTCCGAGCAGCGCGGTGAGTGAGCCGTCACGCACCTCGAGGGACACGTCGTCGAGCGCCGTGAAGTCGCCGAAGCTCTTCGACACCGAGTCGACCACGATGCTCACGAGGTGCCCTCCTTCGGCTTGATCACGTTCATCGCCAGCAGCGTCACCAGCGCGAGCAGGGCCAGGACCACCGACGCAGCATACGCACCCGTCACGTTGAAGCTGTTGTAGTACCTCTCCACGAGCAGGGGCATTGTCTCCGTCCGGCCCGAGAGCTTGCCCGACACCACGCTCACGGCGCCGAACTCGCCCAGGGCCCGCGCGGTGGTGAGCACGACACCGTAGGCCACGCCCCAGCGGATGGCGGGAAGGGTGACCCGGAAGAAGGTCTGGAAGCCGCCGGCGCCCAGCGTGGCCGCCGCCTGCTCCTGCTCGGTCCCGATCTCGCGCAGCACCGGGATCGTCTCGCGCACCACGAAGGGCAGCGAGACGAACATCGTGGCCAGGATCATGCCCGGGACCGAGAAGATGACCTGGATCCCCTGCTCGGCGAACCATTCCCCCACCCAGCCGTCGCGGCGGCCGTAGACAAGGATAAGCGCGAGGCCGACCACCACGGGGGAGACGGCGAAGGGCAGGTCGACCAGCGCGTTCAGGAACGCTCGGCCGCGGAAGCGCTGGCGCACGATCGCCAGCGCGCACAGCACGCCGAAGATCGTGTTCAGCGGCACGGCCACCGCCACCATCACGAAGGTCAGGTAGAAGGCGTGCTGGGCCTCGGGCGTGGTCACCGCCTCCCAGGCGGCGGCGACCCCGTCCTCGAATGCGTTGAAGAACACGAGCACCACCGGGATCCCCAGCAGCAGGGCCAGGTAGCCCAGGGCCAGGAAGCGGAGGGTGTATTTAGCCCTCATGCCGCAGCGCCCTCTTGGACAGCCAGCCGAAGAACAGCAGGATCACGAGCGCCGCCAGCAGCAGCACCACCGACACGGCCGACGCGCCGACGATGTTGTCGGACTCGACCTGGGAGAAGATGAAGACCGAGGCGGCCTGGGTGTCGAACGGGATGTTCCCCGTGATGAGCACCAGCGAGCCGAACTCGCCCACCGCCCGGGCGAAGGCGAGACCGCCGCCGGCGATGATCGCGGGGGCCAGGTTCGGCAGGATGATGCGCAGGAACACGGTGCGGCGGCTTGCCCCGAGTGACTCCGCCGCCTGCTCCATCTCGCGGTCGAGCTCGAGCAGCACGGGCTGCACGGCCCGGATCACGAAGGGCAGCGTCACGAACAGCAGCGCGAGTACGACCGACACCTTGGTGAAGGCGACGTTGATGCCCACCGGGCTGTCCTGGCCGTAGAAGGCCAGCAGGGTGAGGCCGGCCACGATGGTGGGCAGCGCGAAGGGAAGGTCGATCGCCGAGTTGACGATGCCCTTGCCCCGGAACTCGTCGCGCACCAGCACCCAGGCGATCAGCGTGCCCGCCACGGCGTTCACCAGCACGACGATCACCGAGGTGATGAGGGTGAGCCGCAGCGCCGCCACGGCCTGCGGGCTGCTGACCGCGGTCCAGAAGGTGTCCCAGCCGCCCTCGAAGCCCTTCAGGACGACCGCAGAGAGCGGCAGCAGCGCGACGAGGCTGAGGTACGACATGGCCACCCCGCGGCTGAGGAGGTCCCCCGAAGCGAAGGACCTCCTCAGGCCGCTGGGCGCCGGCGCCGCTGGAGGGGGTGCGGCGGTTGCCGCTTGGCTAGTCGGAGGCAGTGCTCTTCCCCTGTGACTGGAAGATGTCGGCCACGACGCTGCCCTCGGGATCGAAGAACTCGGCGTTCACCTTGTCCCAACCCCCGAACTTGGTGATCTCGAACAGGGTCTCCGGCGTGGGGAACTTGTCGGCGCCCGTCGTCCCCTCCACCACCGGCCGGTAGCCCGTGGAGGCGAAGATCTCCTGGGCCTCGGGGGTGTAGAGGAAGTCGACGAAGGACTGCGCCAGCTTCGGATCCTTGGACTCGTTGACCACGGCGATCGGGTTCTCGATCAGCAGCGTCTCATCGGGGATCACGTAGTCGATGTCCTCGCCCTTCTGCTGGGCGAGGATGGCCTCGTTCTCGTAGCCGAGGAGCACGTCCCCCTTGCCGCTGGAGAAGGTCTGCAGGGCCTCGCGGGCGCTCTTGTCGAGCACCGGGACGTTCTCGAACAGCTTGGCCAGGTACTGCTTGGCCTGCTCGGGCGTCTTGCCCTGCTCGAGCTGCGCGCCGTAGGCGGCCATGATGTTCCACTTGGCGCTGCCCGACGTGAAGGGGTTGGGCTCCAGGACCTCGACCTCACCGGTCACCAGGTCGTCCCAGGTCTTGATGTTTTCGGGGTTGCCCTTGCGGACGATGAAGACCACGACGGAGTCGGTGACCATGCCCTTGTACTCGTTCTGATTCCAGGTCTTGTCCACCAGCCCGGCCTCGACCAGGCGGGTGATGTCGGGCTCGAGCGAGAACTCGACGATGTCGGCCGGAAGCCCGCCCTCGACCGCGCGCGACTGCTCACCGGAGGCGGCGTACGACTGGTCGAAGCTCACGCCCTTGCCCTCGGGGGTCTTGTTGAAGGCGGGAATGAGCTTTTTGTAGGCCTCCTCCGGTGTGGAGTAGGCCACCAGCGTGAGCTTGCCGCCGCTGCCGTCACCACCGCCGCCGCCCTCGGAGCCGGAGGAGGTGCCGCCGCAGGCTGCGAGCGCCCCCGCGACGACCAGCGAGGTCACAAGTAGCAACAGCTTCACAGCGGGGGGCCACGTACGATGCATTCTCCACCTTGTCAATCGACTTTGCGAGCGCAGGAAGCTAGCAGAACGATCCGCCCGATCAGCGGGCCTGGGGCCGCCTTACGAGCCGGTGACGAAGCGCTCGCAGCGCTGGACTGGGCGGGCGCGGGGCGTTGCAATGGAGGAATGCGAAGGCTGATTGCTGCTCTGCTCGTCTGCGCCGGCCTGCTGGTGGCCTGCGGGAGCGACGGTTCCGAGTCCTCCGGGGCGGCTCCACGAGCCGAGGCGAAGGCGGCGCCGGCCGAGGCCGATGCCGCGGTGGAGGCCGAGGCCCAGGTCCAGGCGCGACCGGCACGGCGCGGGCCTCGGGTGACGCTGCGCGACTCGCAGTTCGGCCCGGTGCTGTTCGACGGCCGGGCGCGGGCGCTGTACCTCTTCACGCGCGACCCCGGGACGCGCAGCCGCTGCTACGGCGCCTGCGCCACCGCCTGGCCCCCGTTCATCGCCCGTGGGAAGCCACGGGCGGGCCGCGGTGTGAAGAAGTCGCTGCTGGGCACGGTCCGGCGCCGGGACGGCTCGCGTCAGGTGACCTACCGCGGGCAGCCGCTCTACTTCTACATCGACGACCCGCGCGGTCAGGTGCTCTGCAACGACGTGACCGAGTTCGGCGGCGTCTGGTACGCCCTCCGGGCGAACGGCCGCCCGCCGGCCTAAGCCTGGATCCACCGGAACTGGCATGCGTTTCCGCGCCGGGGGCCGAGGCAGGGGGCGACGGGGAGCGGAGCGAGGGTGCACCCTCGCGAGCGAGCCGTGGGCGCCTGGCGACGGCAATCCGGTGTGGAGACGCCGTCAGGATCGGTGGATCCAGGCTAAAGCCCCGGCGGGTGGCGTACCGTGTAGCCCGCGGGCGAGCGGGCCGTGCTGGTCCAGCGCGACCCCGTCTCCGAGCGGGCGCTGGTGTCGTAGCGGCGTCCGTCGATGGTCATGTACACGTGGCCCGAGTGGGCGTAGATCGTGATGTGCCGGCCGGGGCCGGGCGCCCCGTAGCTCATGAAGCCGCCCGAGCTGAGCGGGCGGGAGAGCAAACCGCCTCCGTGCAGTGCGTAGGAGACCGAGCCGGAGCAGTCGTAGCCGCTGTCCCGGAACGAGCCGTGACCGCCGCCGTAGCGGTAGGGCGTGGTGGCGATCGCGTTGGCGGCGGCGATCACCCGCTGGAGGGTGGCGCCGGCGTGGCCGCCTCCACCTCCGCTCCTGCGGCGCTTGAGCACCGGGCCCGCGCCCAGCCCGAGGGCCTCGCGGGTCTGCGGGCCGGCGATGCCGTCCGCGGTCAGGCCATGGGCGCGCTGCCAGCGCTTGAGGGCGCGCTCGGTCGCAGGACCGAACACGCCGTCGACGCCGATCCCGAGCGCCTGCTGCAGCGCGGACACGCCGCCGCCGCGGGCCGGGCGGCTTCTGTGGCTTGGAGGTCGCCTTGCGGGCCGAGGTGCGACGCGGAGGCGAGAACCGGCGCTCGGCCTTCATCACCCGTCCGGCGCCGAGATCCAGGGCGGCGCGGGTGGCCGGCCCGGCCACGCCGTCGGACACCAGCCCGTGCTCGCGCTGCCAGCGCTCGAGCGCCTTCTCGGTGCCGGGGCCGAAGTCTCCGTCCACGCTCACGCCGAGCGCGCGCTGGAGGGCGGCCACGCCGCCGCCACGGGGACGGCGCGCCGTGGTGGTCGCGGCGGTGGCAGTAGTGGGCTCCGCCGGCGCCGGGGCCGCGGATACCGCGGGCTCGCTGACCGGCGGCTCGCTGACCGGCGGGGCCGGCGGCGGGCGCCGGGCGGTCGCGCCCGGCCGTAGCCTTGGCCGGCGCCACGGCCTTCGCGTCCCCGCCCTCCTCGTCGCCGCCGAGCACCTCGCCGGCGGCCACGGTGGCGGCGGTCCCGCCGGCCACGGCCACGAGCGCGGCCACCGACAGTCCCCTCGCCGGCATCCCACGCTTCCTGGGGCCCGAGCCCGCGTTGCGCCGGGCCCGCGAGCGGGCAAGCGACTGCTCCCACAGCTCCTCGCTGGATAGGTCCCGCTCCACCCGCTTTCCTTCCTCGTTGCCGCTACGCTCGGACCCGCTGCCCGCGTGGCGACCCGGCGTCGAAGAGGCGTCGTTCTATCAAGCAAAAGTCCTGCAAGCTGGGCGGTTTCTTGCAGATGGCGGTCACGCAACGCGACGCCCGCCGATATGGTCACGCGGCGTGGAGGAGATCGCACCCGGCCTGTGGCACTGGACCGCCCGCCACCCCAAGATCGGGGTCGAGGTGAGCTCCTACTACCTGTCCGGCCCGCGGGTGCTGCTCGACCCGATGCTGCCTCCGGAGGGCCCCGAGCGCCTGGACGAGCTCGGCCCGCCAGAAGCCATCCTGCTCACCAACCGCCATCACTGGCGCGACTGCGGCCGGCTGAGCGAGCGCTACGGCTGCCCGGTCAGGGTCCCGCGCAGCGGGCTGCACGAGTTCGGCGCCGACCGGCCCGTTGAGCCCTACGACCCCGGCGACGCCCTCGCGGGCGGCGCGGTCACGGCGCACGAGGTGGGTGGGATCTGCCCCGACGAGTCCGCCCTCCACTACCGGGAGGTCTCGGCGCTCGCGGTGGCCGATGGGGTGATCCACTACGACGAGGAGCTTCGCTTCGTTCCCGACAGCCTCATGGACGACCCCGAGGACACCAAGCGGGCCCTCAGGCAGGCCTACGGCCGGCTGGCCGGCGAGCTCGAGTTCGACATGCTGCTGACCGCGCACGGAGCGCCGCTGGTCGGCGACGGCCGCGAGCGGCTACGAGCCTTCGCCTCCGGCTAGCGCCCGGGCCCGCTCCTGGACCCACAGCGGCACGACCACCTGGTCGAGGGCAAGCCAGCGCGCCGGGGCAACCTCCACCAGGCCGATGCGGTGGGTGCCGGCGCGCCCGCTGCCGGCGAACAGCACGAGCAGCCAGCCATCCTCGGGTTCCGCCGCCACCACGCCCACCGCTCCCTCCTCTAAATCCTCGGCCCAGCCTTCCGGTGGCGCCCGCCTCCCCGCGCGCCGGGCGCCCTCCACCAGGCCGGCCAGGTCCTCGGCGCGGGCCCGCCGCCCGGAGGCCACCTCGTACAGAGGGGCGCCGACACGGTCACTGAGCTGGGCTCGCTCGGGATCGGTGAGGCAGTCGGGGCAGGTGACCAGCACCAGGCGGCCGTTCACGAACAGGCTGCCCCACCCCTGGTTCTCATCACCCGGCGCGGCCCGCCCGCAGCGCGAGCAGGCCACCGGCCCGCCGGTGGCCTCGATCAGCGTCACGGGAGGTGTACGGACGGCGCCCGGCCTAAGATCGGGCGCCATGCAGGCACATCCCGAAACCAGGCGCCTCGAGGTCCTCATCGGAAGCTGGCGAACCCACGGCGAGATACTGGACGAGGACGGCGAGCCCGTGGCAACGCTGGACGGGCACGATCACTACGAATGGCTCGGCCCGTTCTTCGTCGTCCACCGCATCGACGTGGAGATGGCGGGCGAGCACGTCCAGGGCCTCGAGATGATCGGGCCCTACCTGCCGGACCAGGACGCGTTCGCCACCCGTGCCTACGACCACGAGGGCGGCGAGCAGACCTCGACCGCGACCGTCGACGAGGCCGGCGTCTGGACCTTCGGCGCGGATGGCGCCCGGGCGACGCTGACCCTGGACGACGGCGGGCGCAACGCCAGGGCGGAGTGGCTGAGAACCGACGACGGCGGCGCCACCTGGCGCCCGTGGATCAGGCTCTCGCTGACCCGGAAAGGATCCGCATGACGACGCCATCCGATCGGCCCATCACCGTCGCACGCGACGGCCATGTGCTCCTGATGGGACTCAACCGCCCGGACAAGCGCAACGCCTTCACGCTGGCCATGCTCGCCGAGCTGTCGCGCGCCTACGCCGAGCTCGAATCCGACGACGACCTGCGCGCCGGCGTGCTCTTCGCCCACGGCGACCACTTCACGGGCGGCCTCGACCTCGTCGACGTCGGCCCCGCTCTTGCCAACGGAGAGAGCCCCTATCCCGAGGACGGCCGCGACCCCTGGCGCCTCGACGGGAGCTGGAGCAAGCCGGTGGTCGCGGCCGCTCAGGGGTGGGTCATGACGTTGGGCATCGAGCTGCTTCTCGCCGCCGACATCCGAGTGGCGGCCGCGGATGCCCGCTTCGCCCAGATCGAGGTGAACCGCGGCATCTACCCGTTCGGCGGCGCAACGGTCCGCTTTCCGCAGGTCGCCGGCTGGGGCAACGCCATGCGCTGGATCCTGACCGGCGACGAGTTCGACGCCCAGGAGGCCTTGCGTATCGGGCTCGTCCAGGAGGTCGCGGCGGATGGCGCCGGCGCGCTCGAGCGGGCGGTCGCCATCGCGCGGACCATCGCCGAAGACGCCGCCCCGCTCGGGGTCCGCACCATCCTCGCCTCGGCCCAGCGCGCCCGCGACGAAGGCGACCGGGCAGCCTTCGAACGGCTCGCGCCCGACGTGGTGAAGCTGTTCAACAGCGCCGACGGCGCCGAGGGCATGCGGTCGTTTGTCGAACGCCGCAAGGCGGTTTTCACAGGGCGCTGACCACCGGCCTCGCTCGCTGCCTCCCTGATCCACGCGACCGCGCGCGGCGCGGTGCTCACCTGGCTGTCACTGCCCGAAGACCAACGCGACCGCGCCCTGCTGACCGCCATGCGCGAGTCGATGATCGCCGCCGTCACTAACGAAAAACCGGCCGTGCAGGACCCGGGGCCCGCCGGCGCCGCCCGCGCCCTGCGCGCCGCGCTACCCGAACAGACGTCGCTCACAAGCGCAGAACAGCAGCTGCTCGGCGACTGGCTCGACCGGCTCGCCTCAGGCGGTTAGACCTGTCAGTCGACCTCCAGCCCGATCGTATTCGGCGCGAAGTTCGAGGTGTCGAGCGTGTCGTCGCCCGCGCCGGTGTCGAGCGCGAGGGTGTCGAGCGTGCCCTCGGCGTGGCTGACGTTGACCTTCCAGGGCAGGCCGGTGAGGGTGGCGGTGCCGCCGACCACCACGCGGCCCGTGAGCGTGAGGACGTCGTCGCCGTCGGTTGCGGCCACCGCGACGCGGTCGGCCAGGCCGTCGCCGGCCGGAGAGCCGAAGCCGGGCGCCAGGCTCACGTCGACGAGTTCGACCGGGGTGCCGGTGAGGTCGCCGATCGCGAAGGTGTCCTCGCCGCGACCGGCCAGGGTGTCGATCTCCTCGAGGTTCTCGAGGTCCATGACGATGCTCCCGACGTCGCGGGTAAAGCGCACCTTGCGACCCTGCGCCGCCACGTCGAAGGTCTCGGCGTCGTCCTGTCCCTGGAAGAACAGGGAGTCGCGGGACCGGCCGCCGTCTACCTCGTCGCTGCCATCGCCGGGCGCCCAGCTGAAGCGGTCGAAGTCGGAGCCCAGTCGGGCCACGTCGTCGCCCCTGCCGCCGAAGGCGTCGTCGAAGCCATTGCCGCCGATCAGCCGGTCGTCGCCCGGGCCGCCGCGGAGCGTGCCGCCGTCCGCGCCGGCGTCGAGCGTGAGCGTCATGGCGTCGGTCGACGCACTGAGATTGTCCTGCCCGTCCCGACCGCGGACGGTCAGGTGGTCGCCGGGCTCGGCGTTCTCGAAGCGCACGAAGGTGGGGCCGAGCACGGACACGGCGTCGGTGAAGCGGCCGATCGAGATGCTGTCGTCGTCGCCGGAGCCGTCGACGGTGGTCCGGTCCACCTCGCCGTCCGAAGCGCCGAGGTCGGCGTCGACCTGGAACGTGTCGGTCGCGTCGAGCGCCCCCACGGCGACACGGTCGGCGCCGCCCTTCGCCGCGAGGCGAAGCACGTCGACCCCGTCGAGCTCGATCGGCTCATGTCCCCAGCGGCGCGCGAGGCGGGCGCGGTCACCTGCGGCGGACACACGGAAGCGCTCGTCGGCGCTCGAGCCCTCGAACACCAGCGTGTCGAGTTCCTCGTCGAGCTCGACGCGGACGCGATCGAAGCGCCTGCGCTCGACCTCGAACAACTCGTCGCCGAGGTCCACCTCGAGCCGGCCGTATCGCTCGCGGAGGGTGACGGTCTCGGCCTCAGGGCTTCCCTGGACGAGCAGCGTGCGACGCTCGACCCGGACGGGCGCCGGACCCTCGACGAAGTCGCGCTCCCCGTAGCGAGTGGACGCCCGCCGGAGATCGCCGCCGATGCGCTCCGCGAAGTCTCGAGCGAGCTGAGCGTCGGCCAGCTCGGCGACCAGCACCAGGCGACCGTCAAGCGTCACCGACCCGCCGAAGAGCTCCTCACGCGCGGTCTGATCGGCGAGCAGGCCCTCGCGCAGGTCCTGGGCCTTGACGCTCGGCACCTCGAGCTCGACCGCGTCGACCTCGTCGTCGCTCGCCGGAAGGTGATCGAAGGTGAGGACCGACTGCTGGCCGAACCGGCTGCGGATCTGGTCGGCGATCCCGTGGAGCTGGTCGTCGGCGACATCGTCGACGTCGAAACGCCGGGAGCGCTCGAACGTCGTGGTACCGAGGTCGGAGGAGAAGAACACGCCGTCCACAAGCTCGGAGCCGCGCGGCTCGCCGCCGCCGTCCTCGACGATTTCTTCCACGTCGCGCGCGAACGCCTTGAGGCGGTCGTCCAGGCGCGGGTCGTTGGGATCGGTGATAACCGCCGTGTTGTTGGTGGCGAAGATCTCGGCGTCGGGGAGATCGTGCGCGGCCGCCGCGGGCGCGGCCACCGCCAGCGCGACCAGCGCGCCGGCCAGGGATCGAGTCGTCTTCATGAGTCCTCCATCGAATTCAGGTCCAGAGAGGGGACGCGGATGGAGGGCGACGTATTCCCGAGGGCGAGTTCGAATCGCAGACGCCTCAGATCTCGAGCCTTGCCGCACCGGCGAAGTGCATGAGGTTCGGCGCGTTGTAGAGCAACAACCTCATGCGGAACGCCGAGCGCTGCGATGGCATGAGGTTTTGGTCGCGCGCGGGTCCTCAGCGGAGCGATCGCGGCCCGGGAGCCCCTTTAGTGCGGCGCCGGAAGCGCCTGCTCCTGGTCCGGCTCAGTGGGCAGCGTCCCGCGCGTCTGGATGACGATCGCGATGATCACGATCGCGCCCCCGATGAGCGTGGGCGTGGTGGGGCGCTCACCCAGCGCGAGCCACACCCACACGGGGCCGAGCACCACCTCGAGCAGCGTGATGAGGCCGACCTGCGCGGCCGGTATCAGCCGTGCGCCGACGGTGAGCAGCGCGAAGCCGAGCCCGATCTGACCGATTCCGAGCGCTGCCAGCCAGACCAGGTCGTCGCCGTTGATCTCGCCGGGACTGGCGAAGGGGAGGAAGGCCGCCACGAGGATCGCCTGGGAGAGACAGGTGGCCGGCGCCATCGAGACGTCCCGGCGCCAGCGGGTGATCACGATCATCAGCGCGAACGCGAGCGCCGTGACGAACGCGAAACCGTCGCCGGCCAGGCTGCCCTCGCCCGGCGCGCCGACCATCAGCGTGACGCCGGCCAGAGCCAGAGCCATGGCCAGGGCGGTGCGCCGCGTGATCGGCTCGCCGAGCGTCACCCGGGCGAGCAGGGCGGCCAGCACCGGGGCCACGGCCAGGATGAACAGCACGCGCGCCACGCTCGTGTTGTTGAGCGCGGCGATGAAGCTGGCCGACGCGGTCGCCACGCACAGCGCCACCGCCACGCCCGCGACCCCCACGGACCTGAACGCCAGCACCACCCGGCCGCGCTCGACGATCGCGACATAGGCCAGCAGCGCGGCGCCCGCGAACGCCGCCCGGCCGAAGACCTGAGTCGACGTGTCGAGCGTGAGCTGGCGCTGCAGGACGCCGGCGGTCGACCAGGCAACCGCGGCGAGGGCCACATAGATCTGCCCGCGGCGCCGGCGCCGCGACCCCTCGAGCGCCACCGTCGCCGTCGTCACGCCGTCAAGTGATACCCGAATGCTGCCTGGACAATGGACGATGCGCGGCGTGCTATTCGGACAGCCCGACGGCTTCGAGGGCTTCGCGTGAGTCGCGGAACCCCCGCATGCGCCAGATCTTGCCCTCCCGAAACGTGACCACGTTCACGGCATGTAGCTCCGGACCGCGGCCACGCCGTGCAGCGCTTCAGCACCCAGCTGGGCGAGCAACGGGGGCCGTAGGCTCGCCGGGTGAACTCGACGTTCTCCTCCGACATCGCCGGCGAAGTATGTCGATGTTTCTCCATCGGTCACATCGCCCGCCGCGCGCGGGTCACTGCTATGACCCACCCCGACGACCGGATGTGACCGATGGATGAGCACGAGTTTCTGGCGCAGCAGTTCGAGGAGCACCGAATCCGGCTGCGCGCCGTGGCCTACCGCATGCTCGGCTCCCTGAGCGAGGCCGACGACGCCGTCCAGGAGACGTGGCTGCGCCTCAGCCGGACCGACTCGGAGGAGGTGGAGAACCTGGGCGGCTGGCTGACGACCGTCGTCGCCCGCGTCTCGCTGAACATCCTGCGCACGCGCCGATCGCAGCGCGAGGAATCCCTCGAGGTGCGGATGCCGGAGCCGATCGTCGACCGCGCCGACGGCACCGACCCCGAGCACGAGGCGCTCTTGGCCGACTCCGTCGGCCTGGCGCTGCTGGTGGTGCTCGAGACGCTGAACCCGGCCGAGCGGCTCGCGTTCGTCCTGCACGACATGTTCGCGGTGCCCTTCGACGAGATCGCGCCAATCGTCGACCGCTCACCCGAGGCCGCGCGCCAGCTCGCGAGCCGCGCCCGCCGCCGCGTCCAGGGCGAGAATGCGACCCCCGATGCCGACCTCCACACCCAGCGCCAGGTCATCGATGCCTTCCTCGCGGCCGCGCGCGAGGGCGACTTCGAGGCGCTGCTCGAGGTGCTGGACCCAAACGTGGTCCTGAGGGCCGACAGCGGCGCCGCTTCCATCGACGCCTCGAGAGTCGTCCGCGGAGCGGCCAACGTGGCCGGCCAGGCGCTCGCCTTCTCGCGCCGCGACATCGATGTGCGGCCGGCGCTCGTCAACGGCGCGGTCGGCACGGTCACCCTCCTCGACGGACGGCCGTTCGCGATCGCGGGCTTCACCATTCGGAACCGCAGGATCGTCGAGATGGACGTGCTCGCCGACCCCGAGCGCCTCAGCCAGGTCGACCTGACAGTCCTCGATTGACCGTCGCGACACTCTCGATCACATGCTCCACCACCAGGTGGCCAGCGTCTGGCTGTTGGGCACGTCGGCGGCGGGCACGTGCGCCTCGCGGGGCCTGCTGCCGGACCTGTCGACAACCCGGAGCACCTCGCGCAGTCGCCGGCGGTGATAGCGCTCGAGCTCGAGCGAAACCCGTCTGGTCTCCGCGCGCGGGAACTCCTGTCCCCCGACGCGCAGGCCCTGTGGCGAGAGCAGAACCGGGCCGAAGGGGACCTCCTCGCCCGCGAGCGAGCGCGTCCCGGAGCGCGGGCAACTGGATGGGGACGACCCGCTCCCACACGGCCGACATCAGCGGGCCCGCCCGGCGGGGCGACTGGCCCCAGATCGTGCGCGAGCGGACGTAGTCGCGGGCCAGCGTGCGGGAGGATTGCTCGCGCGCACGGAAGGCCAAGCGCAGCCCGTCGGCGGTCTCCCAGCGGCCGTGGTATTTATTCTCGCCGGCGAACCTCTCCGTCCGGTGGCTGCCGACGTAGATCAGTGCGAGCTCGCTCCAGGCGTGCTCCGTGGCGCGGCGGCCGGTCACGACGGCGAACCCGCGGTCGAATACGAACACCCGGTGGCGCCGCCCAGGCGGCCACGGGCCGCGAACCAGTCCAGCCGCTCGCCCATCCGCTCGGCCCGCCCGTCGGCCTCGGCGAGCGCCCACGCACGCTCGTCGCGCAGGAACCACCTTCCGGGCTGCATCACTGGAAGACGCTGTCGACCGGCGACCCATTCCAACGGGGATCCTTCAGCGATCGACCCCACGAGCAAGAAGGGAAAGCCCTATGCCACGCAGTGTCGTGCTGTACCAGCTGCTGTCACTCGACGGGGTGGCCGAGGAGCCGAGTGACTGGATCTCCGATGACGGGCCGGAGGTGTTTGCGAATCTCGCCAAGGTCATCGAGTCCCAGGACGACGTGCTCCTGGGGCGCGGCACCTACGACTACTGGGTCGGGTACTGGCCCACGTCCGACGTGGAGCCCTTCGCGAGCTTCATCAACGGGGTCCGAAAGCACGTCGTCACCGCCGGCGAGCCGGCTGAGAAGTGGGCCAACAGCACCCTCGTGGCAGCTCCCGTGGACGGCTATGTCGCTGCCCTGAAGAACCAACCGGGCGGGGACATCGGGATCCACGGGAGCATCCGGCTCGCGCGCTCCCTGCTCCGAGCGCGGCTGGTCGACGAGCTACGGCTCGTCGTCGCGCCGGCACTTGCAGGCCACGGCGGGCGCTTGTTCGCCGACGACGACGTCCTCGACAGGCTCGCGTTGATCGATAGCGAGCGCAGCCCGAAGGGCACCCTGTTCCTGCACTACCGACGGACCGCGTGACCTCGACTGGTCGACCTGCTCAACCCGATCGGCGGGGGGGCGCCGGGCCCGTGGACGCTCGCGGTGCCAGCACCGGAGGAACGAGCTCGCGCCGTAGCGGGTCGGGCCGCTCGTCCTCGAGCGCATCGAGCAGGAAGTCCGTGGCCACCTGGGCGACCCGTTCGATGTCCCAGGCCGTGGACGTGAGCGGCGGAGCGAGCAGGCGCGAGATCGGGTGCTCGCCGAAGCCGGCGACCGACACGTCGGTGGGAATGGCCAGCCCGAGCTCCGCGCAGGCCACGAAGACCCCGTAGGCGATCGAGTCCGAGAGACAGAACATGGCCGTGGGCCGGTCGGGGGCCGACAGCAGCTCCAGCGCGAGCGGCCGCGAGCCGTTGAGCGAGTAGGCGCAGGGCACGATCCGGCAGTCGAGCCCCAGCGCCGCAGCCACCTTGGCCACCGCACGCTCGGCCGGGCGACCGGGGGAGGTCTCGACGGCCCACGACAGCACCGCCACGCGCCGATGGCCGAGCGCGCTGAGGTGGCGCAGGGTGTCCTCCACGCCGCGGTCGTTGTCGAAGACCACCTCGCCGACGGCGGTGACGCCCGGCAGGGCATCGCCGATCGTGACCACCGGGACCTCCTGGGCGATCGACTCCCAGCCGCCGCTGGGTGGACCGATGGGCAGCACGATCAGGCCGTCCACGCGACGATCCGCCAGCCGGCGGGCGAGGTCGAGCTCGCGTTCCGGCTCCCCGTCGGCGTCGGCAACGAGCGTATTCAGATCCGCGCCGTGGAGCTCGCGCTGCACCGCACGCACCACCTCCTGGTTCCAGAAGTCGGCCAGGCTCCCCGCCAGCACCCCGACCACGTCCGAGGCCCCGCCGCGCAGGGCGCGGGCGATGGGGTCGGCCTCGTAGCCCAGTTCGGCGGCCGCCGCGCGAACGCGCTCCTCCGTCTCGGCCGAGACGTGCATCCCGCGCAGCGCATAGCTCACCGCGGCCGTCGACAGTCCGGTCTTCTCGGCCAACTCCCGGATCGTCGCGCGACCTTTCTGTCGCTCCGGCACCTCGGGGCAGGCTACCGACCTTGAAAGTTACGGCCGCCGGGCGCATAATGGCCATGCGGCTTAAACGATTCACTGAAACCTTTAACAAACGCGTGCATATCGACGTTCACCAGCATCTCTGGCCCGAGCCGCTGGTGGCCGCGCTCGCCCGCCGCAGCGAGGCGCCCCGCATGCGCCGCCGGCGCGAAGGCTGGATCGTCGAGGTGCCCGGAGAACCGGATTCACCGGTCGATCTCGCCGCCCACGACGCCGACGCACGCGCCGAGCTCGTTCGCGCCGACGGGCTCGACCGCGCCTTCGTCGCGCTCTCCAGCCCGCTGGGCATCGAGTCGCTGCCGCCCGACGCCGCCCGGCCGCTGCTGGACGCCTGGCACGCCGGCGCGGCGGCTTTCCCAGCCGCGCTGAGCGCCTGGGCGGCTCCATGCCTGACCGATCCCGACCCTCACGATCTCGGCGCACTGCTCGATGACGGCTTCGTCGGTGCCTGCCTCCCCGCCGAGGCGCTCGCGGGCCCGGCGGGGTTCGAGCGCTGCGGACCCCTGCTTGAGCTGCTGGAGGAACGAGGCGCCGCGCTGTTCATCCACCCCGGTCCGGCGCCGGACACCCTCCACGCGCACGATTCGAGCCGGGCCGTGCCCCCCTGGTGGCCCGCCGCCACCCGCTACGTGGCCGCGATGAACGCGGCCTGGAACGCCTTCGCCAGCTTCGGCCGGCCGGCCCACCCCCGGCTGCGGGTGTGCTTCGCGATTCTGGCCGGCCTCGGGCCTCTGCACCGCGAGCGACTGCTCGCGCGCGGCGGGCGGCCGGTCGCCGACCCGGACGTCTTCCTCGACACCTCGTCCTACGGACCGCGGGCGATCGACGCGGTGATCCGCGAGCTCGGCGTCGACACGCTCGTGTACGGCTCGGACCGCCCCGTCATCCCGGCGGCCGAACCCGCGCTGGGTGAGGCCGTCCGGGTCGCGCTACGCTCCCGCAACCCGGCCCGGCTCCTGGCGCTCGCGGAGGTGATGGCATGACCGCCGCGGTCGACCTCGACCTGTCCGCGCTGCGGGCGCTCGTGGCCGGGATCGCCGCCGATCCGTCCTGGTGGCGAGGCCTGGTCAACTTCAACACCGAGAACCGCCATTTCGCGCAGCTCCGCCGCGACGACCACGTGGACGTCTGGGTCATCTCCTGGATGAACGGCCACGACACCGGGTTCCACGACCACGACGTCTCCAGCGGGGCGGTCGCGATCGCCGAGGGCGAGCTCGTGGAGGAGCGCCTGGCGGTGGGCTCCCCGCCTCTCCGTCGCTGCTATCGCGCGGGCGAGACGTTCGGCTTCGACGCCTCGCTCGTCCACCGCATGCACCAGGCGACCGGAGGGCCGGCGGTCTCGATCCACGCCTACTCGCCGCCGCTGTGGCGAATGGGCGCATACGCGATCGAGCCGGACGGCACGCTGCGGCGGATGTCCATCTCCTACGCCGAGGAGCTGCGTCCCGTCGGTAGCGCGGCGTAGCAGGCGTGTCGCCCCGAGGTGTCGAAACCTGCCTCTCTCGTTCGACGTAGGAGCAACGAGCAATGCCGGACCACGTGGCCCCTGTGGAGGTGCAAGAGCATGCGCAGGATCATCAACTCGACGTACATCACCCTCGACGGCGTGGTCGAGGGGCCGCACCTGTGGCCCTCGCTGGGTCGCCCGAGCGATGAGCGCGCCGAGCAGATCCAAACCGACCTGCTGCTGGCCTGCGACACGCTGCTGATGGGTCGGCGGACCTATGAGGGCTTCGCGCCGGTGTGGCCGACACGCTCCGGTGACCCGTACTCGGACCACATCAACGCGATGCCGAAGTACGTGGTCTCCACCACGCTGACCGACCCCGAGTGGACCAACACTCGCGTCATCGACCGTGATGTCGTCGCGCGCCTGCGCGAGATCAAGGACGCGCCCGGCCAGGACATCGTCCAGTACGGCTTCGGGTCAGTCTCGCGGCTGCTGCTCGAACACGGCCTGCTCGACGAGCTGCGGCTGTGGTTTCACCCGCTGATCCTCGGGTCGGGCGACTCTCACGATCTGCTGTTCGGCGCCGCTCCCGCCGTGGGTTGGAAGCTGGCGGACACCACTGCGCTGAGCGACGGGACCGTCATCCTCAGCTATCGGCTGGACAAGATCCTGGACCGGTCCGGCTGAGGCAACCAAGCCAATCCGCCACATGGACTACGCGAAATTCATCAAGAAACTCGAGCTGCCGGCCGGGTTCACCGCACCCACCAGGCTCTCCTACGAGGACCTCACCGTCACGGCGCTCGGCCGCGAGCACCTCGCCGACGACGTGCAGGGGATCAACGCCAGCATCGAGCTGATCCAACGCACCCGCGGCGGCGAGTGGCCGACCGAGCCGGTCAGCGTGGAGTTCAACTTCGTCGACCTCGTCTGGCACGAGCTCGAGTTCCGCGAGGGGTCGTCGTTCGCCTACGCCGTCTACGACGTCGCTCCTCGCTACCTGGGCTGCTGCTACCTCTACCCCATGGGCCGGCGCACCCAGCTCTCCGGCGAGCTGGTGGACCACGACGTCGACGTGAGCTGGTGGGTGACCCCGGACGCCTACGAGCGCGGCCACTACGACAAGCTCTACCGCGCGCTGCGCCACTGGCTGGCCGAGGCCTTCCCGTTTCAGTCGCCGTACTACTCCAACGCCGAGATCCCCTCCGGCTGATGGGGCGTCGGTAGTAGCGGCGGACGCTGGAGCCGATGCGCGTCACGTCGGTCCCGTAGATGTGGATCGAGATCGCGGTCGTGTCGGCCGCGTTGTGCACGCGGTGGATATCACCGGGCGGCGCGAAGCCGCTGACGTCGCCGAGTTGGTTGTCGCTCTCGCCGATCGGGTTGAGGTCGGCATCGAACAGCTCCTCGTGCTCGACTCCCTGAATCACGGCGAAGACGCACCAGGTCACGTGATCGTGGATGCGCGTGACCTGACCGGGGCGCCAGACCAGAGCGACGATCGAGAACGCTCCGCCGGGCTCGACGTACAGGGTGTGGCTGCGGTAGCCGTCCGGCGAGCCGAGGCGCTGCTCGGCGGTCAGCAGATCCGGGCCCGGGAGGTGCCGCCGCAGCTGCCCGGCTACGAGCTGCGCGGTCTTCGACCAGTCGGCCGGTGTGTCCACGGCGCTGCGGACGGCGCCCACGAGCTGGAGCAGTTGGCCGGCGGGGCGGGTCTGAGTGACGGTCATGCCTGGGAGCTTGCGGCCTAGCGACTCATACGTCCAATGCCATATTTTGTGCTGACTCATAGATAGAGTTGATGCATGCTTGATGTCACCCGGCTGCGGGTAATCGACGCCGTCGCACGCTCCGGATCAGTCACCGCCGCGGCGAGGGAGCTGCACTACTCGCAGCCGTCGGTCAGCCATCACCTCGCCCGGCTCGAGGCCGAGACCGGGGCGCAGCTGCTGCAGCGGGTCGGCCGCGGAATCCGGCTCACCCCGGCCGGGCAGCTGCTGGCCGATCGCGCGGCCGAGATCCTCGGACGCGTCGACGCCGCCGGCGCAGAGCTGTCCGCGCATGTCGGCCTGACCGCCGGGCGGGTGAGGCTGGCCGGATTCTCCTCCGCGATCGGCTCGCTCGTGCCCTCGGCCGTGGCAGCGCTGGCCGGCTCGCATCCGGGCCTGCAGATCAGCCTGACCGACACGCACCCGCCGGAAGCGCTCGAGCTGCTGCGCACCGGCAAGATCGAGGTCGCGATCATCTTCCGCTACGACGAGACCGAGGCCGAGCCAGCCGGCGTGCGCCTGCATCACCTGCTCGACGATCCGGTCTACCTGCTTTCGACGCGCCGTCGGCGCAAGCTGGCCGCCCTGCGCGACGCGACCTGGATCGCCGGCTGCGAACGGTGCCGCAGCCACTTGCTGTTGCTGTGCGCCGACGAGGGCTTCGAGCCCCGGATCGGCTACACCTCCGACGACATGGTCGTAATGCAGGCGCTGGTCGGTGCCGGACTCGGCGTAGCGACTCTGCCCGGCCTCGCATTGCAAGCCCACCACGCCGAGCGCATCGTCGCGACCGAGCTGCCCGGCTCGCCGCGCCACGTCTATGCCGCGACCTACGGCGATCCGCCCGATCCGCCTCCCGTTGCCGCCCTCCTGGCGGCCCTCACCGAGGCGGCCACAGCGGCAACGTAGAGGTGATCCGCGCGCCGGGTCCTCCCTCCTCGCCACCTCCAACTTATTCTCACACCAGGCCTTCATGAGGCCCTGAGTCATGCCCCATAATCGCCGGCCGCAAGCCGGGACCTACCGAGCTGGGAGGCCAAATGAGCGTGGTGTCCGGGCTGAGCACCGGCTCCCGGGCGCGCTACCGTTGCCCTGTGAGCAGCCAGCGAGTGCCCGGTGGGGTGGTGCACAAGCTACCCGCAGACCTGCGCAAGGCGCTGATCGCGAGTAACACGGCACTCGATGCCTGGAAGGACATCACACCCCTGGCGCGCAACGAGTTCATCTGCTGGGTCGAGGATGCCAAGCAGGAGAAGACCCGAGAACGCCGCATTCACCGGACCCAGGAGGAGCTGGAGGAAGGCGAGCGCCGGCCCTGCTGCTGGCCGGGGTGCAGCCACCGCGACCGCAACGGCAGGTAGTTCCTTCTCGCTGGGGATGCATCGAGGGCGTCTCGTCCGCAGCGTGAGCAGGAGCCGGGAGATGGTCCGTGGCGTTGGCCCTTCGCGGGCGGCGGGTATGTTGGGCGGCGAATGGAGCGGCCGTCCGCCATGAGGGCTGCGCTCGCTGCCATGCCGGTGGTGGCGATGGTCGGCGTCTCGATGCTCGCCTGGCCAGGGCCCGCCGAGGCCGGCGGGGGATTGCTGGCCGGCTCCCCTCGAGTCGAGACCGTACGGGTGCTGGCCCCCAGCGAGGGTCGCTATGCGGGGCGCGTGGTGGTGTGGGTGCGGGTAGATCATGCGCGCGGGACGCGCCGCGCGGTCGGGAGGGAGCGACCGGAAACGGTGCACACCGGGCGTGTGATCGCGCGCGTCGGCAAAGCCTCGCGGGTCGCGACGCGACGCCTCGATCTCGACCGCCGGCGCGCCCCCGCGGGGTATCACTTCCGCTTTTCGAGATCGTCCATCCGGGGCCTGGCGGCGCAGGGCGGCCGGCGCGTTGCGGTGTCCGTGCGCGTGGCGCAGACGGTTGACCTCGACTCGGACGGTGACAGCGAGGATCGTGCGCTGACCGCGACCACGCGGCGTGTGCCGCTGGCCCGCCCCGAGACGTCGATCGAGCCGCGCGACGGCGGTTACGAGAACAGCGCCAATGACAGCCTGCAGGTGAGCGCCGGCTCCGTCGTCAGCTTCTCCTTCATTTCGGGGACCTCGTCCCCATGCGGTGTCGGCCCGGCCAACAACGTCCAGGCACCGATCGATCCACAGACCGGCGAGTTCAGCTTCAACAGCACGAACACCCGCCGGCGTGGTCCGGCGATCGAGACCACGGCGAAGGGCACCTTCGGCGACAACACGGATCTGGAGCTCGATGCGACCGTCACGATTGCGGGCTGCGTCTACGACGTGTCCCCGATCAACTTCAGCTTCCTGCTCTTCGGTGCCTCGCGCCTTGTCGGCGACCGCTTCCGCTGACGCGGTCCGTGTTCACCCCTGACGCCCCAGCCCCAGGCCCGAGCGCGTGGTTGCCGACCGGTCCGCGATGCGCGAGGATCGCTCCGTCTTAAAACCTTCTACTAGGGGGGACTCCCATGCCGCTTTATCTCGGCCGTTTCAGCTACACGACGGACGGTATGAAGGGACTGCTCGATGAGCCACAGGACAGGAGTGCCGCGGCGCGGGAAGTGGCGGAGTCACTTGGCGGCAAGCTCGTGGGCTTCTGGTACGCCTTGGGCGAGTTCGACGGAGTCTTTCTGATGGAGGCGCCCGACAACGCGTCGGCGGTGGCGCTGGCTATGGCCGTCGGGGCCGGCGGAGCGGTATCGGACGTCGAGACCACCGCTCTGCTCGACATGGACGAGGCCCAGGATGCGATGCGAAAGGCCGCCGCAGCGACGTACCGGCCGCCAGGTTCATAGGGCA
>CAWKKJ010000003.1:0-13914 GCA_963850205.1 uncultured Thermoleophilaceae bacterium
GGTCTCGACCTGAAGATCCTTGTGCTGACCGTGGCGGCGGTCCTGCAGCGGGCCGAGTGAACGAGCGGGGGGCCGCGCAAGCGCGTCGCCGAGCACGTAGCATCCGGGGCCGGTGTCGAAGCGAGTCGGGGAGATGGCGTGAAGGCGGCCGTAACCGGGGGTGCGGGCTACGTTGGGGCGTGCGTGGTCGAGGAGCTGCGCGGGGCGGGCCACGAGGTGCGCGTCCTCGACAGCCTGCTCCACGATCAGGGGGACGTGGCCGCGTCAGTCCGGGCTGCCGGCGCTGAGCTGATTCGCGGCGACGTGCGAGACCCCGAGGCACGCCGGTCCGCCCTGACCGGAGCAGACGCGGTCATACACCTGGCGGCGATCGTGGGTGACCCAGCCTGCGCTCTCGACCCCGAGCTCTCGCATCAGGTGAACGTCGAGGGGAGCCAAGCGCTCGCTGATGACGCCCGGACGCTCGGGGTTAGCCGCTTCGTGTTTGCCTCGACCTGCTCCAACTACGGCCGAATGGACGATCCCGCCGTTCCCATTGACGAGGATGGGGTGCTGGCGCCGGTTTCGCTCTACGCGGAACAGAAGGTCGGCATCGAGCAAGCGCTGCTGGCCGAAGGGCGAGACGGCCTGGCGGCCACCTGCCTGCGCCTGGCCACCGTATTCGGCGCGGCGCCCCGTATGCGGTTCGACCTCACGGTCAACGAGTTCACGCGCGATCTGTGGGCGGAGCGTCACCTCGAAGTGTTTGGCGAACGCTTCTGGCGACCCTACGTGCACGTGCGCGACGCCGCGCTGGCGATCCGGATCGTGCTCGAGTCGCCGTCCGAGCGCACGGCGGGTGCCGTGTTCAACGTCGGTCACAGCGACGAGAACTACCGCAAGATCGACTTGGTGGAAGTCATCACGGGCGCCCTGGGAAGAGGTGATGTCGAGTACGTCAGCCGCAACGAGGATCCGCGTGACTACAAGGTCAACTTCGACAAGATCCGGCGTGAGCTCGGCTTCGAGCCGCGCATGCGCGTACCCGACGGAGTCCGTGAGATCATCGCCGGCCTGGAAGCCAACGAGTTCGGCGATCCGTTCGCGCCGAACCACTCCAACCTCGAGTCCGGTCGTCGCGGACTCGAGGCGCCCTAGCCGAGTGGTCAACTCCGACGACCGGATCTGCCACCATCGGGCGAGCGCCCAGTCGATCCGACGCAGTTGGGCGGCCCAGACAGCCCCTTGATGACTTCCGCCCGCATGCGACGTGATGACGTGCTCGCCGTGCTCTGGCGGCGCAAGTGGACCGCGATCGCGGTCTTCCTCGCTCTGACCGTAACCGCCGCGGTCGTCTCCAAGAGCCTGCCAAAGGTGTACTCGACCAGCAGCACCCTGATCGTGGCTCAGCCTGAAGGCGTTCAGGACTTCAGCGGCGTCCAGGCCGCGCAGGCCGCTGGACGGTCGTATGCGGAGCTGTTGAAGAGCCAGAACTTCAGCGACCGCGTGGCGGCGCAACTCGGCAGTGACGACTTCGAGGTGTCCATCGAGCCGGTGAGCGAGACGCAACTGATAGAGATCACCGCGGAGGCCGACAGCCCCGACGGGGCCAAGGAGGTTGCGGACGAGTACGCGGAGACGTTCGTGGCTGAGTCGGGCGACCTCGTCGAGACGACCCTGGCCGGCGTGTCGGTCGCCGAACGCGCACCGCGCCCGGATGCGCCGGCGCGCCCTAAGCCGACGCTCTACACGCTCACCGCGGCGCTGCTCGGGCTCGGGCTCGGGGTCGGCCTCGCGCTCCTGCGCGAGCGCCTCGATACGAGGTTGCACAGCTTCGAGGACGTTGAGGAGGCTTTCGACTTCCCGGTGCTCGCCCGCGTGCCACCGCAAGGTCGGACAACGCAGTCGAGGGAGGCCTTCACCGAGGCCTTCCGCGTTCTGCGGACGAACCTTCAGTTCGCGTCGCACGAGCGGCGGGTTCAGACCGTCGCCATCACCAGTTGGTCGGAGGGGGAGGGCAAGACCACCACGTGCGCACAGCTCTCGATGGTCACTGCGAGCACACGCACCGGCGTCCTTGCGGTGGACGCCGACCTCCGCCGACCCAGCCTTCAGCCAATGCTGTTTCCCGGCGAGGACGAGCCGCTGGAGCCGGGCCTGAGCAATCTGATCGTCGGTGACGCGTCGATCGAGGACGTGGTCCACTCGACCGATATCCCCGCACTGGAGTTTGTCCCGTCGGGTCCGCCGCTGCCAAGCTTGGAAAGCCTGCTCGATTCCGAGCGGGGCGCGGCCGCGCTACGCGACCTCTCGAGCGACGCGGACTTCGTCGTCGTCGACACGCCGCCGCTGGCGGTCGGGGCCGATGCCGCCGCGCTGGCGGCGCGGGTCGACGGAGTCGTCCTGGTCGTGGAGTTGGAGCGGGCGACGGAGACCGGAATCCGCGAGGCGCTGCGCCGACTGGAATCGGTGCGCGCACGGGTGCTCGGGCTGGTCCTCAATCGCGACGGGTCACTCGAGCAAATGACCTCGTACTACTACTCCTACAAGGAGCGCCAGAAGGAGCGCGAGAGCGCCGAAGAGGCCGCCCCTTCGGCGCCCGACACCACGCGAGCCTGACCCCGGCTCAGCTCAGCTGCCTGCCCGAGAGGATCGCGGACGGCACCGTCCGGGTCATCCAGGCGAGCTGCTTGCTGAGTCCCGGCAGCTGTGGCTCCAGCGCATGGAACCCGGCCAGCAGGCCCGGGGGTCGGCGAGTGACATCGTGGGCATCGGAAGCGACGTTGTGGACAAGGCCACCCCGAAGCAGATCCACGGTGAACCCGCGCGCGGTGCCGCCGAACCGCCCTTGCATCGAGCCCGCGGTGATCGAGCAGAGGGCTCCCGCGTCTACCAGTGCCGCCAGCGACGCGGGCCGGCGCTGGAAGCTCGGGCAACGCTCGGGATGCGCGAGGACGATCCGCTCGCCTTGAGCCAGCAGGTCGTGCAGCACCGACAGAAACGCGCCGGACACCATCGCGTGGGGGCTCTCCACCAGCAGGTAGGGACCACCACCGAGGCGGATTGCGTCGCGCGCCGCGTCGTCCAAATCCAGGAGCCGGTCGAGCGCGACCTCGGCGCCGACGTGCAAGGCGAGTTGGACGTCGGCGTCCTCCAGCACCGGTCGCAGCGCGGCCACCGCGGGCGCGATCTCATAGGGATCAACCGACCAGGTGTGGTCGATGTGCGGCGTGACGACGGCGGCTTCCACGCCTGCGGCCGCCAGTGCCCGCGCCAGTGAGACGGCGTCCGGGACCGTCGGCGGACCGTCGTCGACCCCTGGGAGCAAGTGGCAGTGCAAGTCGATCACGAGGGGCTCACGCTGGCCGCGCGGCGCACCGGGTCGCGTCCGTCCAGCGGCTCAGAGATCAGGAGGCAGCACCAGGTCAACTGCGGCTGCGGCCCGGCGCGAATTGGATTCGCTCGAACCCGAGCAGCACACCGGCCAAGAGCAATGTGACCGCGAGAATCGACTGCGTTCGCGGTGGATACTCGACGAGAGCGGCGACGAACAGGCCAGTCAGCGACGCCACCACCCCCAGGGCCAGCCTCCGCGATGGGCCTCGCGCCCGCAACGTGCGCCAGGCGCTTGCGGCAAGAGCGGCCAGAAAGCCCACGAATGCGGCCAGGCCGATGAGGCCCGTCTCGGCCGCCACGGTGAGCAGCAGGCTGTGAGCGTGATCCCAGGGCCTGCCCTCGGGATCGACGAGGCCGTGCGCGCTTGACGCGACGTAGAAGTTCCCCTGCCCCCACCCGAGCGGGAACCGCTCGCTGATGATCGAAGGAGTCTCTCGCCAAATCGGGACCCGTGGATCCTGCTGGGCCCCCGCCACGCTGACCGTCGACAACCGCTCCTGCAGCAGCGTGACTTCGCGGGAATTGGTGAGCGCGCCGAAGTTGATCGCTGCGAACGTCCCGGCGATCAGCAGTCCGAGCGCGGCCGCACGCCGGAAGCGGGAGGACGCGGTCAGCACCAGCAGCACCGCGACGGCGCCGACGATCGCCGAGCGCGACAACGTCAGTGCCAGCCCGCCGATGATCCCCACGAGGGCCGCGCCGACCACCAGCCTTCCCCACCAGTTGCGATCGAACAGCAGCGCCAGCGCAGGCCCGAGCGCGAGGATCATGTAGAAGCCGAGTACGTTCGGGTGGGTGAACGACGCCGTGGCGCGGCCGCTGACGATGGTGGCCGCCTCCTCCGCCTCCTGCGGGCCAGCGGTCAGGAGAGCGATGAATCCCACTATGCCGCCGGATACGACCAAGAGCCACAGCACACGCTCCAGAGAGCGACGCTCGAGTCCTGCCACCAGGATCGACAGCACCAGGAACGCGCAAGCGTTGCGGACCGCGTTCACGATGGGCGTCGTATCGAAGGCGAAGAAGGAGCCGAGCAACGCGGCGCCGATCAGCGCGGCGAACCAGAGGTGCGCAGGCGCGAGCGTCCGCCATGCCTCGTCGATCACGAGCACGCGGACGAACGCGACCCCGGCGGTCCCGAGAAAGACCACCTCCGCGAGCGTGCTGTCCACCGGTCCGACGCGGACCCCAAACGCTTCGAGCGGAATTGCAAGTAGCCCGCCGTAGACGCCCAGCTCGGGCCGGGCTGCCACGACCACCACGAGGGCAGGAGCGATCAGTGCCGCGACGCCGATGGCCGGCCCCAGCCGGTACATCAGCACCCCGGCCGCAGCGCCGATCGCGGCGCCCAGCAGCACCCCGGCCGGCAGCATCGCATCGATCCGCGTGCTCCTCGGCGAGAGGATCAACGCGGGGCTCGCCGAGGAGCGGCCCGTCCGCATGATCCACACGATAGCCGCGCCGGTTCACGTTCGCCTATCCTGCCTTCATAATGCGGGTGCTCGAGGTTCACGAACCGCCCGAAGGCGGTGTGGCCGAGCATGTTCGCCTACTCGCCGGTGGTCTGCATTACGCAGGGGTCGGCGTCGAGGTGGCCGGACCCTCGCAGGCAAGCGAACGAGCATGGCTGGAGCGCGAGGGGGTCCGATTCCACCCCCTCGATCACATTGTCGGCGACATGATCGCGCTGCGGAAGGACGTCTCGACGCTGCGACGCCTGACCGGCATCGTGGTGCGAGGCCGGTTCGACGTCATACACGCGCACGGCCTCAAGGCGGCCTTCTTGATCCGGCTCGTGGCGCCGCTGCTGCGCGTGCCGGTGATCTACACGCCGCACTCGCTGGTGCACCACCACCACTTCGTCGAGAGCGGGCCGCGCTCCACCCAGTACCGCCGGACCCTGCTGCTGGAGCGGGTGTTGGGTCGCGTCACGGCGATGATCATCGGCTGCTGTGACGAGGAGCGGCGGTTGGCTGTAGAGGATGGGCTGATCGCCGCCGATCGCGCGGTCACGATTTACAACGGGGTCGAAGTCGATGCCGGTGCCAAGCGCGATCCGCAGCTGACCGAGTTTCGCGCTGGCGGACCGCTGTTTGGGTACATCGGCATGCTGCGGCTGGGTAAAGGCATGCCGCCGCTACTGGATGCGCTGGAGCTCCTCGCGGCAAGCGGTCGCGCACCGCGGTTCGCATTCGTGGGCGACGGGCCGTTGGCCGGGGACGTGCGCGAGCGGGTGGCGGAGGGCCCGCTCGCAAGCACCACGCTCCTCGCCCCCTACGGCGGCCGGATGGAGCCTTACCTGCGTGCGCTCGACGCATTCGTGATCGCCTCGACCGTGGAGGGTCTACCGCTTGCCATCCTCGAGGCGCTGAGCCTCGGCGTGCCCGTCGTGGCCACGGCCGTCGGTGGCGTCCCCGAGGCCGTCCGCGATGGCGAGACCGGGCTGGTGGTCGAGAGCGGTGATCGCGAGGGCCTGATGGCGGCGATTGAACTCATCGCGCGCGACCGGGATCTGCGCGAGCGCATGGGAGCGGCCGCCAAGAAGGACGCCGCCGTTCGCTTCAACAGCGATCGCATGGTCAAAGAGATCCTCGCCGTCTACGAGCGCACCCGCCGGTGAGTGCCCGCAAGCTGGCCGGCGGCTTCGCGCTGCTGACGGCGGCGACCCTTCTCACGCAGGTGATCGGCTTTGCAGCGTTGGCGGTCGCCGCCCGCCGGCTGGGACCCGAGCACCTGGGCGCGGCGACGTTCGCCCTGACGCTTGCGATCTATATCGGCATCCCCGCCAACTTCGGGTTGACATTGTTGGCGACGCGCGAGATCGCAGCCGAGCCCGAACGCCGGCGCGCCGTGATCGGTGAGGTGCTGGCGCTGCGAGCGTTGCTCGGCGTCGCGGGCGCTGGGATGTTCATCGCGCTGGCGCCGGTGCTGGCCACGGATGACGAGACCCGCGAGCTGATCCCGCTTGCCGCGCTCGCGCTGGCCGCTGACGTGATCACCGCTGAGTGGGCGTTGATGGGCCTAGGCCGCTCGGCACCGGTCGCGCTGGCGCGACTGCTCGGCCAGGGCATCTACGGAGTGCTGGTCGTCGTCGCGCTCGGCGAGGGCGAGGACGGGGCGCGCCTTTTCGTGCTGCTGAGCGCGCTTTCGATTCTGATCGTCGCGCTGATGACACTCGGCTTTGCCGTCCGGGAGCTCGGACTGCCCGCGGCGAGTCTCTCCCTCGCTGCGGCACGCCGGCGATTGCGTGCGAGCGCGCCGTTCGGCTGGGGCGCAATCATGCTGCAGGTCTACCTCGGCTCCGGGATGATCCTGCTTGGCTACCTCGGGACCTCGGCGAGCGTCGGCGAGTACGCGGTGGCGCAGAAGATACCGGCGGCATTGCTCACGCTGGTCGGGCTGTGGGCGGTGACGCTGTATGCGCATTCGGCGCAGATGATCGGCACGGAACCGGATCGCCTGCGTCGTCACGTTGACAGCGTAGTCGGGTTCAGCGTGGCGGTTGCGCTGCCGTTGGGGATCGGCGGCAGCCTGTGCGGCGAGGATCTGATGGTGCGGCTGTTCGGCACCGAGTACGGTGCGGCAGGCACCCCGTTCGCGCTGCTGATCTGGGCGCTTTCGGTCGCAGCGGTGAACGTCCATTTCGGAGCGGTGCTCGGGGCAGCGGGCGACGAGAGGCGCTACGCGGTGAACATCGCGGTCGGATCGGTCGTATGCATGGCGATCGGCTGGGCGCTCACGTCCTTCCTTGAAGCAAGCGGGCCGGCGATCGGCGTCATCGCTGCCGAGCTGACGATCCTGGTTCTGATGGGAGGCCGCTATCACAGCGTGATCGGACCGGTAGCCGTCGATTGGCGGCACCTCGCCGCGACGATCGCGGCCACGGGACTGATGAGCGCAACCCTCGTCTTGCTCGGCGATCTCGACGTTGTCTTACGGATCCTCGCCGGCACGGCCGTCTTCGCGCTCGCCGCCACGGTGCTCGGGATCGTGCCGCGCGAGGCCCTGCGCCGCCCCGCCCCGGCCGACGGCTAGGGCCGCGGCCAATAGCACGGCAGTGACGACCGTCGTCCCGTCCTGACCCGCTCACAGGTGCCTTCTTCCGCGGTGGAGCCGTACGATCGCGGGATGCGACGGGTACTGCTGGTCATGGAGCCGCCCGACGGAGGAGTGGCAGAGCACGTCCTGCGGCTCGCGCTGGGCCTGCCTGCGCACGGCTGGCAGCCCTACGTCGCGGGTCCCCGCGACGCCATCACCTACGGGCCCTTGCGCGAGGCAGGGGTGCCCGTCGCCCGGCTGCCGCTCGAGCGAGGCTTCGGTACCCCCGGCGCGGACATCGCGGCCCTCCGCCGCCTGGGAGGACTCATACGCCGGGAGCGCTTTGACCTCGTGCACGCCCATTCGGCCAAGGCCGGCGTGGTGGGACGGCTGGCTGGCCGGGTCGGCGAAACGCCGGTGCTCTACTCGCCACACTGCTTTCCGTTCGTCGGGCCCTGGGGACTGCCCCGTCGGCTGTTCGCGCTGTCCGTTGAGCGCGCCCTTTCTCCGCTGACCGATGCCATCGTGTGCGTTGCGGACGAGGAGCGCCGCGTTGCCCTGCGCGAGCACGTGGCCCCTGATCACAAGCTTCACGTGGTTCACAACGGTTCCCCGCGCTGTGCGGGTGACCTCGCCCCGGACGACGGCCTCGCACGCTTTCGCGCCTCCGGACCCCTCGCGGCGTGCATCACCGTCCTGCGACCCCAGAAGAGCGTGGACGTCTTCCTCGACGCTGCGCCGCGCGTGCTCGCGGAGCTGCCCGAGGCCCGGCTGGCCGTGGTGGGGGATGGACCGCTCCGTGCCGACCTGCAGGCGAAGGCGGCGGGCCTGGCTCTTGATCCCGAGCGCTTTCGCTTCTGTGCGTTCCGTCCCCCCGCCGCCCGCCAACTCGGCTCGGTCGACCTGTTCGTCCTTCCCTCCGCCTGGGAGGCGTTTCCGATCTCGATCCTCGAAGCGATGGCCTGCGGTGTCCCCCAGGTGGCGACCGACGTCGGGGGAACGGCCGAGGCGCTCGTTGACGGCGAGACCGGCTTCCTGTGCCCTCCGGGGGACCCGTTGGCGCTGGCGGAGCGCATCGTGCAGGCGCTGCGCGAACCGGACCGGTTGGCCGTGATGGGTGAGGCTGGCCGCGAACGGCACGACGAGCTCTTCACGGTGGAGCGCATGGTCGCACGGACCGCTGAAGTGTATGAGCACGTGCTCGACCGATAGCACTCGCGGGACGCTCACGCGGCGCCACGTCCGCACCGGTCGAGTTCCATATAGACGGCACGAATACGCTCGAGCGTCCTATCGAAGGTGAACAGATCGCGTACCCGCTCGTGCCCGCGGCGCCCTACCACGCGTGCCATCTCCGGATTGGCCAGGTACGGCTCGAGCGCTTGTGCGTAACCCTCTGGGGTCCGGTCGTCCACGAGCGTGCCAGCGTCGGCCACCACCTCGGCTATCCCCGCCTCGTTCGGACCGACCGCCGGCAACCCGTGGCTCATCCCCTCCATGAGCGCGAGCGGCGCACCTTCAGCCGGCCGGCCCCTCATGGGTCGTGAGGTCATTGCGACCACGCGCGCCCGGCGGTAGGCGGCGTCGATATCGTCGATCCAGCCGATCTGGGTGAACCCGGCCATTCCCAGGGCGGCGGCGTGCGCGCTGAGCGCCTCACGATGCCCGGGAGCGGGCGGGTAGTCAGGCCCGCCGATCACGAGCCCAAGATCGTCGCGGCCGCCCGCACGCAGTATCGACGCGGCATCGATGAGGTCCATGAAGCCTTTGCGGGGGTCCATACGGCCCGCCGAGATGATCAGGGGCAGGCTGTCGCCGGTGGGCGGGGCGGGGTCCAGTTCGACGCCCGGATAGGCCACGACTACGCGGTTGCTCGCCTTTGGCCCCAGTAGGTCGGCCATGGCCTGGCTCACGCATATGATTCGGTCGCAGCGCACGGCGAGAGAGCGTGTCAGGGGGCCCTCGTAGGCATAGTCGTGCTTCATCCACACGATAGGTATGCCCAAGCGTCGCGCCAGCCGTGCGCCGAGGATCGCGGCCTTGGTCCCGTTTGCGTGGATGAAGGTGAAGCCGCCCCGTTTCAGCTCCGGCACCAAGCGCCGGGCAACGCTGGGAAAGCGTGTCACCGCGAGCTTGCCGGGCAGGTGCACGACCCTGGTGGGCACTCCGGCGGCTTCGAGGCGACGGGCGAAACTGCCTTCACTCATCACGACAGCCTCGGGATCAATAGCATCGCCGAGCGCGTCGATCAGCCGTAGGAGCACTGATTCGGAGCCGCCGAAGTCTCCGTACGGGACGAGGAACAGCGGGCGCATGGCCTGGCTCATGCGCCCGGAACCTACAGGCCTGTCCGCACTTCCACGGTGAACCGCGTTCTCGGCGCTACGAGCCTCACCCCTGGGCGGGCTCGCCGGGGAGGAAGCGGGCCCGTTCGCGCTCGAACTCCTCCATGGCGGTCTCGTAGTCGTCGTGCCGCCCGATGTCCAGCCAGTAGTGATCGTCGGCGCGGCGGGCGCGCACGGTCTCGCCCGCGTCGATGAGCTCTCAGGACGAGGTCGGGGAAGTCCAGGCGCCGGCCCGGCTCGATGAAGTCCAGCACCCGCCGGGAGAAGGCGTAGACGCCCATGCTCACCTCGTAGTCGAACGCCGGCTTCTCCACGTAGCCGGTGAGGCGCTCGGGGTCTGCGCCGTCGTCGAAGCCCAGCACCCCCAGAGATATCTGCACCCCGCGCCGATGGGCGGCGATCGTTGCTGCAGCGCCGCTCTCGGCGTGCCGGTCGAGGAGGCCGTCGAAGGGCAGGTCGGTGAGCACGTCCCCGTTCATCACCAGGAAGTGCTCGTCCAGGTCGTCGATCAGAGCCAGCGCGCCCACGGTGCCGAGCGGCTCGTCCTCGCGGAAGTAGTCGATCGGGATGCCGTGCCGGTCCCCCGAGCCGAAGAAGGCCTCGATCAGCTCGGCGAGGTGGCCGGTGACGATCGTCAGCCGGTCGAAGCCCTGGTGCTTGAGCTGGCGGATGATCACGTCGAGGATCGGGCGGTCCCCCACCGGCATCAGCGGCTTCGGCAGCACGGTGGTGTACGGGCGTAGCCGCATGCCGAGACCCCCGGCGAGGATGACCGCGCGGCGCGTCATCGCGACCACAATAATCTCCGCGACCGCTTGCGTGGAGGCCGCGCGGGCAGCGGAGGCGTGGCTTCTCCGGCGAGGATCGCCGCCGGCACCTCCTCGGTGAGCCAGGGCGCCAGCGCCGCGAGGCCGGGCAGATCGCCGTCGGCCTCCAGCAGCGGTGTCCGCAGCTTGGGCGGCCGCCGGATGGCGTCGTGGGTGTCCGAGGCCACGTCGTGCACCAGCTCGTCGGCGAGCAGGCGCTCAGCCAGGGCGCGCACCTGCTTCCCGAAGCGCCCGGTGAAGGCCGAAGCGGTGACCGAGCACAGGGCGCCGCGCTTGACCAGCTGCGCCACCCGCTCCGGCTCTCGGTGAAAGGAGGGGCAGCGCTCGGGATGCGCGATCACCACCCCGAAGCCGCGCTCGCGCAGCTGGTCGAAGGCCTGCTCGAACTCGCGGCCCACCGGCCCGAGCGGGGCCTCGAGCAGGACATTGGGACCGGCGCCGAGCGTGAGCCCGCGCAGCTCCTCGTCGTCCAGGCGGGGCAGCGAGTCGTGGGCGATCTCCGCCCCGGGCGCCACGGCCACCTCGATCTCGGCCTCTTGCAGCGCCTCGTTCACCGCCTTGACACCCTCCCGCATCACCGCCGCCACGGTCTGGTAGCCCCATGAGACGTGGGGCGTGGCCACCAGGGTGGCCGTGCCCTCCCCGGCGGCGGCCCGGGCCAGCTCGAGCGATCCCTCCATGGTGGCCGGGCCGTCGTCGATCCCCGGCAGCACGTGGGTGTGCAGGTCGATCATCGCCCGGCAGCGGCCTGGCGCAGCAGGTCGGCGCAGGTGTCCTCGATCCGGCGCCGGTCGTTGGAGTACTCGGCACCGCCCTTCTCGGAGGTCGTCTGGACCGAGACCACGTGGAGACTCTCGCCGGGCATCGCCCGCAGCATAAAGTCGCCTGCAGCCGATTGCCGGGTCGGTTAGGGTCGGCTCGCTATGGCGGTCTCGTGTGGCCGGTACGTCGACGCGCTGTGGGCCAACCACCAGCGGGCCAACGCCTGGGCCTGGTTGCGCGGCTCGGGCTGGCGCAAGCTCGACGACCGCAACCCCGACGCCTGCAGCGACCTGCTGGCCCTGGCCGCGAAGGCCAAGAAGGAGCAGTGGGCCATCTCGGTGCACGAGGAGCTGCGGGGCGGCAACTGGGTGATCACCGAGATGTACGACTTCGCCACCGGTGTGATGGGCCCCACCGAGGAGATCAGCTTCGCCGTCAACGAGTGCGTGTACAACTGGACGGCGGCGTACAGCCAGCAGGGCACGCAGATCACCGTTCGCATCCGGCTGGTGCCCGACGACGGGATCAGCGCCGAGACCATGACCACGCTGCGGGCCCGCTGGCAGACCGGCATCGAGAGCAAGTGGTCGGGGCGCTTCGGCTGCTGCACCAACCCCGGCTGTGTCGGTCGCTGCCCGCTGACCTTCCGGGTGCAGTGGGTCACCGAGGGCGAGCACCACGCGGTGAGCGTGCGCCAGGGGCCGGCCCAGTCGGACATGACCAACTGGGACACCTCGGACACCGGCGACGTGGCCTCGCACGAGTACGGCCACATGCTG
Organism: uncultured Thermoleophilaceae bacterium; assembly: GCA_963850205.1. Lineage (GTDB taxonomy): Bacteria > Actinomycetota > Thermoleophilia > Solirubrobacterales > Thermoleophilaceae > JACVRW01. The sequence continues at coordinate 12,127 of CAWKKJ010000003.1, forward strand.
GGACATCCCGACGAGTACACGAGCGCCACCTGCCCGAACCGCAGCCCGGTCGCCACCGGGACGGTGATGGACGACAACACCGAGGTGGTGGAACGCCTCTGCCGCCCCTTCTGCGACCGGCTGGGACAGCCGATCTACACGGTCTGAGATGACGCCGAGCGACGAGAACGCAGCCCCGGGCGCGGTCCCGCCGGCGCCCCAGGAGCTGGCCGGCAAGGTCGAGCGCGCCGCCGGCGACAGCGGCGAGGCGAGCGAGCTGCGGGTGGAGCTGGTCGTCGCCGGAGGGGTGCACGGCGAGCGGCACGAGTTCCGCTGCGAGCTGTCGGGCGCCGGCGAGCTGCGCAGCGACTTCCGCAGCGACCTGGGCGGCGACCCGCCCGAGGACAGCCACGCGGAACTGCCGCGCGCGGAGTTCGTGGGGCTGCTGCGCTCCCTCGACGTCGCCGCGCTGGACGCCGCGTCGCGCCGCCGCCCCCGCATCCCGCCCGACAGCCTGGTGGGCCGGCTGCGGGTGAGCGACGGCCGGCAGGACGTGGAGGTGACCTTCATGGCCGACCCCGAGCAGGCCGAGGCCGCCGGCGAGACACCGCCGCCGGCCGTCACCGAGGCGGTGGACGCGATCTACCGGCTCGGATCGCGGCCGCTTGAGGCAGACGACGTTCGACCGCTTTCGGCACGGAAAGGATGAGAGGTGCCCTGGCTCAACAACAAGAAGGTGATCGCGCTCTGGGCCAACCACCAGCGCGCGAACTCGTGGGCCTGGATCGAGGGGGCCTGGCGCAAGTTCCATGACGCCAACCCCGACGCCACCACGAACACCACGATCCTCGCGTCGCACGCCAAGGACGGCAACCGCGACGTGAACGTGCTGGTCGAGAACGACCGGGTCATGGAGATGTATGTCTGGTGAGGCCGGCACGCCGGCGCCGTTCTCCTCGGACCAGGTCGCCGCCCTCGGCCGGGGCAAGCTGGCCGAGGACGAGGTGGCGGCGGTGCTCGACTCGCACCCGAGCGCCACGGCCGGCGGCGCAGCGGCCGCGGGCGCGGCCGGCCAGGCCGCTCCGCTGGAGCTGAGCGCCTCCGACCTGGAGGCGCTGGCCCGCGGGGAGACCCCGCCCGCGCTGGCCGGGCGGCTGGACGAGGCCTCGGCGGCCGCGGCCCGGGCGGCGCCGCCGGCGGCGGAGGGCGAGGCCGAGCGGCCCAGCCTGACCCCGCCGGGGGCCTAAGCGGCCAGCTCTTCCAGCGCCTCCCGCAGGGAGGCCACCACCCGGTCCTGACGCTCCTCCCCGAGGTGCGGGTAGAGCGGGATGGTGAGCTGCGTGCGGGCCACCCGCTCGCAGCGCGGCAGCTCGCCTTGGGTGTCGCCCCGGTAGGCGGTGAACTCGTTGATCGAGGGATAGAGCATGGTCGTCTGGATCTTGAAGCGCTCGGAGAGCAGGCGGCGCAACGGGTCGCGCAGCTCCTCGTCGCGCAGCATCACCGGCATGACGTAACAGGAGCTGGCGCCCACCTGGTCGTCGCTGTAGGGGAGCTCGAGCTCGGGCATGTCGGCCAGCAGCTCGCGGTAGCGCCGGGTGACCTCCCGGCGCTGGGCGATGTCCGCCGCCAGCCCGGGCAGCCGCGCCGACAGCAGGGCGGCCCGGGGCTCGTCCATGCGGTAGTTGTAGCCCACCCCCACCACGTCGTAGCCGAGGGCGTGGCCCTTGTGCCGGTCCAGGTGCCCGAGGTCATGGCGTGCGAGCGGCGGCTCTTGGCCAGCTCGGCCACCTCGTCGTCGGCGGTGGCGAC
>CAWKKJ010000004.1:0-7774 GCA_963850205.1 uncultured Thermoleophilaceae bacterium
CAGGTTGCGGCCGTCGGAGGGATCGAAGAGCTGCAGCCGGGTGGCGTCCACCCATAGCTCCGACTCCTCGCCCACGCGGACCTCGCTCTGCGGGTCGAGCCGGGCCACGATCTGGCCCTCCTCGCCCTCCATCGGGATCTCGCCGCCGCCGGCGTCCTCGGCCAGCTCGCGCAGCTCGGCCGATTCGACCTGCTCGTCCGAGGTGACCGAGAAGTGCGCGTACAGCTCCGAGCCCATCGACTCGAGCACCTCGATCTTGGCCTTGAAGGTTGAGCCCTTGTCCCGGGCCTCGCCCACCAGCGCGGCGTCCTCGAAGTGCTCGGGCCGGATCCCGGCAATCAGGGTCCTGGAATCGCTGCCCGCGACGGCCTCGCGCCTGTCGTCCGGAAGTCTCACGTCGCCGATCGGAAGCTTGACCGTGTCGCCCTCGATCGTGGCCGGCATGAAGTTCATGGCCGGCGAGCCTATGAAGCCGGCGACGAAGAGGTTCACCGGCTCGTTGTAGAGCTCCATCGGGCTGCCGACCTGCTGGAGCATTCCGGCGCGCATCACGGCCACGCGGTCGCCGAGCGTCATGGCCTCGGTCTGGTCGTGCGTCACGTACACCGTGGTGGTGCCCAGATCCTTCTGCAGCCGCGCGACCTCGGTGCGCATCGCCACGCGCAGCTTGGCGTCCAGGTTGGACAGCGGCTCGTCCATCAAGAACACCGCCGGGTCACGTACGATCGCCCGCCCCATCGCCACCCGCTGGCGCTGGCCGCCCGACAGCTGCGACGGCTTACGGTCGAGATGCTGCTCCAGGTCGAGCACGCGGGCGGCCTCGCCCACCTTCTCGTCGATCTCCGCCTTGTCGGTGCCGCGCAGCTTGAGCGCGAAGCCCATGTTGTCGCGCACCGTCATGTGCGGATAGAGCGCATAGTTCTGAAACACCATCGCGATGTCGCGGTCCTTGGGCGCGAGGTCGTTGACCACGTTGTCGCCGATCCGCAGCTCGCCCTCGGTGATGTCCTCGAGCCCGGCGATCATCCGCAACGCCGTCGACTTGCCACACCCCGACGGGCCGACCAGGATCACGAACTCCCCATCCTGGATCTCCAAATCCATGTCACGCACGGCCTCGTAACCGTCCGGATACCGCTTCGTCAAGCTGTTGAGAGTGATCTGGGCCATCGGGGTGCTTCCTCCTATCCCTTCACCGCGCCGGCGGTGAGGCCCGCAACGATACGGCGTTGGAAGATCAGAACCATGATGATGATCGGGACCGTCACGACCACCGAGGCGGCGCAGACGGCCGCGATCGGCTGCTCGAATTGCGACGCGCCGGTGAAGAAGGCCAGCGCGGCGGGAACGGTTCGGGCGGCGTCGGTGGAGGTGAGGGTGTTGGCGAAGATGAAGTCGTTCCAGGCGAAGATGAACACCAGGATCGCCGCCGTGAACACACCCGGCGCGGCCAGCGGCACGATGATCTTGCGGAAGGCCTGGAAGGGAGTGGCTCCGTCCACCTGGGCCGCCTGCTCGAGCTCCCACGGTATCTCCCGGAAGAAGGCCGACAGCGTGTAGATGGCCAGCGGCAGCGTGAAGGTCATGTAGGGGATGATCAGCCCCGGCCACGTGTCATACAGGCCGAGCGACCGCCACATGTCGAACAGCGATCCGACGATCGATATCGGCGGGAACATGGCCACCGCCAGCGCGCCCGACAGGATCAAGACCTTGCCCGGGAAATCGAGCCGCGAGGTGGCGTAGGCCGCCATCGCCGCCAGCACGATCGAGATGAAGGTGGCGATCGCCGCGATGCCAATCGAGTTGATCAGCGCGGCGATGAACTGGTCGTCGGAGAAGATGACCTCGTAGTTCTCGAACGAGAAGCCCGAGAAGAACTTGCCGTCGCCGACCTGGTCCGGTGTCTTGAACGAGAGCGACGCGATCCACGCCACCGGGATGAGCGCGTACAGGAGCACGACGAGGATGCCGATCCCCCAGAGCAGGCGCTCCTTGTTCGTATGCCCTTCCACCTCAGGTCTCCCCTCTCTGCTGAGCGGTGCTGGTGCCGAGGCCCTTCACGAACAGCACGGCGATAAGAATCACGCACAGGAAGATCAGGATCGAGATCGCGGAGCCGAGCCCCAGATTGACGCGGTTGATGAGCACGTTGTAGCCCAGAATCGACACCGTTTCGGTGCCGAGCGCCCCTCCCGGTTGGATGATGAAGGGCGAGTCGAAGATTCGGAAGGCGTCGAGCGTGCGGAACAGCAGCGCTACGAGGATGGCGGGCCTCATCAGCGGGATGGTGATGCGGAAGAAGCGCTGGATGGTGCTGGCGCCGTCCACCTTGGCCGCCTCGTGCAGCTCGTCGGGCACCAGCGCCAGACCGGCGAGCAGGAGCAGCGCCATGAACGGCGTGGTCTTCCAGATCTCAGCCAGGATGACCACCACGAGCGAGCCCTCCCTGGTGTTGAGGGGCTGCGCGGTGTCGGAGATCAGCGGCAGGCCGGCCACGAAGCCGCTGGTGGGGTCGAAGGCGTACTTCCAGGCGAAGGCGGCGACCACCGTGATGATTCCGTAGGGGATCAGGATGGCCGCGCGCACGGGGCCGCGTCCGAAGATCGCCCGGTGCATCACCAGAGCGATGGCCATGCCCAGCACCAGCTCAAAGGACACCGAGACCACGGTGATGATCACGGTTGTCCAGACGTCCCCCCACCACGTGGTCGACGTGAGCACGTCGCCGTAGTTGGCGAGACCGACGAACTCCTTGTCGTCGGGAAAGCGCAGATCGAACTTCTGCAGCGAGAGGTAGAACGCGTAGGCGATCGGATAGCCGGTCACCACCAGCATCGCGATCACGGCCGGGGCGCACAGCATGTACGCGAGCTTCCGCTCCGCCTTGGTCCGGTCGGTGACCTTCTTCTTGCCGGCCGGCGGGGCGGTGCGAGTCTCGGTGGCCGGCACCTGTGCGGCTTCCATCAGAAGATGCCCCCCTCGGCGGCCTTCTCCATGCGTTCACGGAGCTTCTTCACGATTCCCTCCGGCTCGACGGCTTCGGGCGGATGGAACGACTTCTGGATCGCCAGCGAGATGTCGCTGTAGGCGGGCGTCACCGGCCGGGGCGCGGCGGCGTCGATCGACTCGCTCAGCAGATCGGCGAACGGGAACGCCTTCTGGACCTTCGGATCCTCGTACACGGACTCCGTGGTCGGCGGCAGCCCGCCGAGCTCGGCGGCGATTGCCTGGTTCTCGGGGCTGGCCAGGCACTCCGCCGCATCGAAGGCCAGGTCGGGCTCCGGCGCGAAGGCCGAGACGCCGATGTTGATTCCGCCGAGCGGAGGCCGGCTCTCCTTGTCCTTGTCGGTGCGCGGGTAGCGCGCCCAGCCGATGTTCTTCTGGAAGTCCTCGGAGATTTCCGCCGCGCTCGGATAGATGAACGTGTAGTTGGCCTGGTAGTCGGAGCGGTCCGACTCGAAGCCGAGCCGTGCCTGGTCCTCGCGGTTGGTCGACATACCGGGCGGCGCGGCCGCCGACTTGCCGAGCTTGCTCGTGATTTCGGCGGCGCGCTGAGCGCTCTGATCCACCTTGACGTCGCCATTCTGGTCCACGACCTGGCCGCCCGCCCCCGCAATCAGCGAGTTGATCCAAACGGTCAGGCCTTCGTACTGTGCGCCCTGCACCTCGACCGCGGTTCCGTTCTCTGCCGCCTGGTCGATCATCTCCTCCCAGGTGAAGTCATCCGGCGGCGCGTCCACCCGGTCCTTGCGGTACCAGAGCAACTGGGTGTTGCTGGTGAACGGGATGGCCCAGATCTTGCCCTGGTACTCGACGGTCTTGAGCGGTCCCTCGAGCTTGTCCTCCTCGGCTACCGCACGGCGCTCACCCTCCCAGGGGAGGATCCAGCCGGCCTCGGCGAGCTCGGCAGTCCAGATCACGTCCATGCCCACCAGGGTCAACGTCTCGTCCTCGGCGGCCAGCCGGCGCACGATCAGCTCGCGCTGCTGGTTGGCGTCGGTCGGCAGCTTGACGTAGTTGATCTTGTAGCGCCCGTCGGCCTGCTTGTTGCAGTCGGCCACCGCCTTGTCGAAGGCTCCGCCCGGCTCGTTGAAGACGTACCAGTTGATGGCCCGGGCGCCGGTGCCGCCCTCTTCGCCGCCGACACCGCAGGCGGTGGCGAGCCCGCAGACCAAGGTGGCCACCATGGCAGCCACCCTTCGCATCCTGCGACCCCTCGCTGCCTCCTCCGCCTTCACCTGAGCGGGACATACCCACTCCGACTGGGGTTCAAGCCCGACCCTTTCGGCCGGTTGGGTGCTGCGCGCACATGCGTCGTGGGCCGCCCTCATCGAATAGCGTTCCCCATGCTGCTCTCCCGTCCTCGTGCTCCGGACCTGTCTAAGAGCGTGGAGACAAACGTTCTCTCAAATTGAGCTCGCCGTGTCAACAGACTGAACCGACGGGCCCAGGGGACATAGAACGTTTTCTCAACTCGTGGACGCGCGCCCCGCCCTCCCGCCCGGTCGCAACGGCCTTCTCGGCGGCCGACGATGCACGACGTGGCCGCGCCGTGCGAGGTCGACCTGGCCGAGCGGGTACGCGAGGCAATCGAGATGCTGGCTACCGGCGCGCCTGCGACCGCCACCGGCTGCCTCCGACGATGCGCTGGTGCGGACGGGGCTGGCCGCCAGCGAGCTCAGCTTCGACGCGACGACGGAGCTGCTGCGCAGTCCGGAGCCCCCCACGGCGCTGTAGACCGCCCAGAACGTCATCACGGTGGGGGCGGTCCGAGCGCTCCGGGCGCTCGGCCTCCAGCAGAGGGTGGCCATGGTCGGGATCGACGATGTGATGATGGCCGACGCGATTGAGCCGGGCGTGACGGTGATGGCCCAGGACCCGGTGGGGATTGGGCGCGCGGCGGCGCAGCAGCTGTTCGACCGGCTCGACGGAGCGTCGAGTCCTGCGCAGCGCACCCTTGTACGCACGGAGCTGATCGTGCGTGGCTCGGGCGAGATCTCCGCGCTCTAACGGTCGCGCGTCAGCACACCGGCCTGTGGCGCCAGGGTGGCATCGCGCAGGGCTCCGGCGTGCGTCTCCACTACGACCTCGCCGTCCCCCGGCGCCGGGCGCGGCTCCCCAGTGGTATTGAGCGTCACCCGGTGGCCACCGCGCTCAAAGGCCACCACGCCGGGGGCGGACTCGAGCAGGGACAGCCCCGGGTCCAGCTCGCGGCGCACGGCGATGAGCCGGCGCACGAGGGTGAGCATCGAGTCCGGGTCGTCGCGCTGGGCCTCCACGTTGTGACGGGCGGGGTCGACAAGCGGCAGCCAGGGATCGCCGCCGGTAAACCCGCCCCCCGGACCGGAGTCCCACTGCATCGGATGGCGGAAGCGGTCGCGGCCGGCGCGGTCGTAGTCCCGCTCGCCCCCGGGGCCGTCGAGCTGGCCGATCTCGTCGCCCTGGTACAGGAACGCGGTGCCGGGCAGCGTGAGCAGGAGCATCGCCGCGGCGCGCGCGTTCTCCCGGCCGAAGCGCGTGCCTAGGCGGCCGAAGTCGTGGTTGGACATCGCCCACGCGGCCCCCGGTCGGGTGGTGGCCTCGATCGCCGCGCGCAGAAGGTCGGCGTCCCAGGGCGCGTGCAGAAGCTCGAACGCGAACACCGCGTCGAAGCTGTCGAGGTAGGGCTGCCACTTCGCGCTGGGCAGGTAGACCTCGCCCACCAGAAAGGCGTCGCCCGCGGCTTGGCGGATCCTGGCCAGCGCGGCGCCGGTGTCCGGGGCGTTGCGCGAGTGGGTGAGCGCGAGCTTCGCCTCGTCCTCACGCAGCGGCAGCCCGTACGGCTCGCTCGCCGGCGGGTCGTCACGCAACTGGGCATCCTTCAGCAGCCGGTCGATGGCGTCCACCCGATAGCCGGCCGCCCCCCGGTCGAGCCAGAAGCGCACCACGTCCTGCATCGCGGCCACCACCTCCGGGTTGCGCCAGTCGAGGTCGGGCTGCTCGGGGTAGAAGGAGTGCAGGTAGTAACGGCCGTTCAGGGCGCTCCAGGCCGAGCCGCCGAAGGCCGACGACCAGTTGTTGGGCGCGTCGGCCCAGATGTACCAGTCGGGGTGCTCGGTGAACCAGGGATGCTCGATGGAGGTGTGACAGGGCACGATGTCCATCAGCACGTCGAGGCCCCACTCGCCGGCGTCACCCACCAGCGCGTCGTAGTCGTCGAAGTCGCCGAACACCGGGTCGATGCCGGTGTAGTCGGACACGTCGTAGCCGAAGTCGGCCAGCGGCGAGGGGTAGATCGGCGACATCCAGAGCGCGTCGACCCCGAGCCAGGCCAGGTGGTCGAGCCGAGAGCGGATGCCGGCCAGATCGCCGACTCCGTCGCCGTCGCTGTCCTGAAAGGAGCGCGGGTAGATCTGGTAGACGACTCCGTCCTCGAGCGGCATGGCGCTCGAGGCTAGTGGACGCCGGGGAGCTCAGCTCGGCGCCCGGTCGGCGCGCCGGCCGCCCCCGGGGGCTGGGTGAGGAGGGGGTGTGGCGAGTTTCCCCCGCCAGGCGAGGACAACTCGTCAAGCCCCGGCGGTGCGCGGGGATCTCGGCGGGCAAGGCGCTTTATGACGCGAGATGGCTACAGAAAGCGACTAACCCCCCTCGGCGCGCGGCACTCCGGCACCGCCGAGCCCTCCCTACCCAGCCCGACGAGCCCTCCGCGCCCCGGCCCTCAGACCGCCCGCCCGTCCCACTGGTTCTCCCGCGGCCAGGCCGCCCCCACCGTCCAGGCCTGCAGCCGGCAGGCTGGTCCGGCGAGGTGGCGAAGATCATTAAGGCCAGCGCCCCCTCCGGGTTCTTGGAGTAGGCCGAGATGGCCAGGCTGTGGCCGCCGAGCACGCCCGCGGCCCCTAGTTGCCGGCGTAGCCCGGGAACGTGGTGATGTCGAAGTCGTCGGAGATCTTCGATTCCTTGCCCAGGGCGTACGCGTAGGGCCAGTTGCGCATGTAGGTGGCATTGCCGGCCTCGAATGCGCGCCGGGACTCCTCCTCCTTGTAGATGGTCACCGCCTTGGGCGCGGCGCCGTCCTTGATCCCGTCGGCCATGAAGGTGAGGACGTCGCGCACTTCCTGGGAGTCGGCCTGGGCGGTCTTGCCGTCGTCGGAGAGCACGCTGCCTCCCGCGCTGTAGAGCAACTCCAGGAAGTTCACGGTCAGGCCCTCGTAGCGGAAGCCCTGGTAGACGAGGCCGTTCTGCTTCTGGGCGTCGCGATAGAGGCGCTCCCAGTCCGCGGGCGGCTCCGGGACCTCGTCGCTGCGGTAGTAGACGAAGCCTGCGTTGATGTTGAGGGCATCGCCCAGTACTTGCCCTCATAGCGCGCGGTCTCCAGCGGCGACGCCACGAACTCGTCCTTGCGCTTCTCGACGGCGTCGCTGATGTCGGCGACCCAGCCCTCGGCCGCGCCTCGGCGGTCCAGATCACGTCCACACCGAGGACGTCGCACTCCGTCAACTCGGCCCGCAGGCGCTGGATCTGCTGCTCGCGCTGCTGGTCGGCGGCCTCCGGAAGCTCGAGCAGCTTGACGCTCGCCTTGGGGTTCGCCTGATTGAAAGCGTCGACGGCCTTGGTGAACGCGCCCGAGGTGTCCTTTCCGATGCACCGGACGCCTTCTCGGTGCTCACCTGCTTGGAGCCGCCGCCGCCGGCGGCCTCCTCTTGTCGCCGCTGCCTCCGCAGCCTGCGATTCCAAGCGCCACCGCGGCCACCGCCGCGCCCAACCGAAGCGTCCTCTTGCCGACCTCTTGCTC
>CAWKKJ010000005.1:0-9718 GCA_963850205.1 uncultured Thermoleophilaceae bacterium
ACCCGTCACTGCAGCTGACCTGGTTTCTCGACACGGCGGCGGAGTAGAGGCAGCGGCGCCTGGCGGGCGGCCTGCCCGACCCCGCGGCCGACCCGCAGGAGTTCGGCCTGTGGATCGCCGATGTGGAACGTCCAGCGCCCGACAACCGCTCGCGCTACCAGCAGTACCTGGACGACGCCCGGTCGCTGGTCGGGCAGGTCTGCCCGCCGCCGGTGATCAGCGACACCGAGGCCCCCGCGCCGGCGGTCCGGATCGCCCGCCGACAGCGCCCCCTGCGCAGGGGAGGCATGCTGACCGGGCGGGTGGGCTGCCCGGTCGAGGCCTGCCTGGCGGGGCTCACCGGATCGGTGACCGTCGGCGGCGAGCGCCGCAGCTTCCGGGCCCCGCCGGCGGAGCTGCCCGAGCGGCGGCGCTGCCACGCTCGAGGCCCGCCTGCCGCGGGCGGCGCGCAGGGCCACTGGCCAAGGGCCGGCCGTTGCGGGTGACGGTCAGAGCGCTCGCCGTCGACGCCGCGGCGAACCTGGCGGGCGTCGACAGAAGGGTGCGCGCGCTCCCGTAGCGGACCGCCCATCTAACGGCGTTCGGGAAAGCCTTCGAGAGACGGTCGTGCGAGGGTACAACTGCTGCTGCCGCCGGCCCCTGGCTCGCCCTCCGGCGCGGAAACGCATGCCAGTTCCGGGGGATCCAGCCTTAGTACTCTCGGCCGTGATGGCCCGCGACACCGGACTTCCCTCGGCCGACGCCCAGTTCGACTTCGGGCGCGCCCGCCGCGCTCGGGCCCTGTCGAGCATCGCCACCCGCATGCGGGGCGACTCCAGCGACGTGAACGTAATCCTCCCCTTCGAGGAGGTCGTGGCGGCCCTCGGCCGGCGCGGCGAGCGCCGGCTGGGTCGGCAGGTAATCGAGCTCGACTCCATCGTCGGCACGGTGGACCGCCAGCGCGAGTTCGACCGCCGCTTCCGCCCCACCTCGACCCGTGTGCGCACCCGCTGGGAGCGCATCGCGGCCGCCCAGCGGCGCGGCGAGGCGATGCCCCCGATCGACGTCTACCGCATCGGCGAGGTCCACTTCGTCAAGGACGGCCATCACCGCGTTTCCGTGGCGCGGGCGCTCGGCCACAGCGACATCAACGCCTATGTGACCGAGATCGTGACCGAGGTCGGCGCCGAGCGGGCGATCACCCTGCAGGACCTGCCCCTGAAGAGCCACCAGCGGCTCTTCCACGAGCGCGTGCCGCTGTCCGCGAAGGCCCGCGCCCGGATCGAGCTCTCCGACGAGTGGCGCTACGCCGCCCTGGCGGAGGCCGTCGAGGCCTGGGGCTTCCGGGCCATCCAGGACCGGCGCGAGAGCATGACTCGTTCAGAGGTCGCCGAGGCTTGGTTTAACGAGGAGTACGAGCCGGTGGTGGAGATGCTCAAGGAGGCGGAGCTGATCCGTCACGGCACTGAGACCGAGGCCTACATGCGGGTGTCGCACCTGCGCTACCTCATCCTGCGCACCCACGACTGGACCGACGACGTGATCGAGGCCGTGCGACGCGACCTCGAGGAACCGAGCGGCGACCAGGACACGATGGTCCGCCGGCTGCGCAAGGAGCTTCGCTAAGCGGCGTGGCCGGTGCGCGGGACGACGGGGAGCGGGTGCACCCCGAGGACGCCGAGGCCTGGGCCGACTGGCTGGAGAGAAACCACGAGCGCGAGGACGGCGTCTGGCTGATCTTCTGGCGCAAGCACACTGGGAAGGCCGAGCTCGACTACGACGGCGCGGTGATCGAGGCGCTGCGCTTCGGCTGGATCGACAGCACGGGCTCGAAGCTGGACGACGACCGCACCATGCTGTGGTTCTCACCCCGCCGCAAGGGCAGCGCCTGGTCCGGGCCCAACAAGAAGCGGATCGCGCAGCTCGAGCGCGAGGACCGGATGGCGCCCGCGGCCATCAACATGATCGAGGCGGCCAAGGCCGACGGCAGCTGGACCCGCCTGGACGAGGTGGAGAAGCTCACCGTGCCCGACGACCTGGCCGCCGCCTTCGGCGAGCACCCCGGATCGCGGGAGGAATGGGACGCCTTCCCGCCCTCGGCCCGGCGCGGCATCCTCGAGTGGATCGTGCAGGCCAAGCGGGAACCCACCCGGGCGAAGCGAGTGGACGAGACGGCGCGGCGCGCGGCCAGCGGCGAACGGGCCAACCAGTGGCGGCCCAGCCGCAAGCAGCGGGCTCGGCCCGCTGCGCGCAGATCGATCTCAGAGCCCTAGCTGGGCCGGTCGCCCTCCTGGCCGGCCTGGCCCTCGCCCCGCTCCTCGACAGCGGGCTCCGGGTCGCGCCCCACCGGGCTCTGGCCGTCGCCGTCACCGCCGGTGGCGGGGGGACCGGACTTCGAGCTGGTCAGGTTGCGGCCGTCGGAGGGATCGAAGAGCTGCAGCCGGGTGGCGTCCACCCATAGCTCCGACTCCTCGCCCACGCGGACCTCGCTCTGCGGGTCGAGCCGGGCCACGATCTGGCCCTCCTCGCCCTCCATCGGGATCTCGCCGCCGCCGGCGTCCTCGGCCAGCTCGCGCAGCTCGGCCGATTCGACCTGCTCGTCCGAGGTGACCGAGAAGTGCGCGTACAGCTCCGAGCCCATCGACTCGAGCACCTCGATCTTGGCCTTGAAGGTTGAGCCCTTGTCCCGGGCCTCGCCCACCAGCGCGGCGTCCTCGAAGTGCTCGGGCCGGATCCCGGCAATCAGGGTCCTGGAATCGCTGCCCGCGACGGCCTCGCGCCTGTCGTCCGGAAGTCTCACGTCGCCGATCGGAAGCTTGACCGTGTCGCCCTCGATCGTGGCCGGCATGAAGTTCATGGCCGGCGAGCCTATGAAGCCGGCGACGAAGAGGTTCACCGGCTCGTTGTAGAGCTCCATCGGGCTGCCGACCTGCTGGAGCATTCCGGCGCGCATCACGGCCACGCGGTCGCCGAGCGTCATGGCCTCGGTCTGGTCGTGCGTCACGTACACCGTGGTGGTGCCCAGATCCTTCTGCAGCCGCGCGACCTCGGTGCGCATCGCCACGCGCAGCTTGGCGTCCAGGTTGGACAGCGGCTCGTCCATCAAGAACACCGCCGGGTCACGTACGATCGCCCGCCCCATCGCCACCCGCTGGCGCTGGCCGCCCGACAGCTGCGACGGCTTACGGTCGAGATGCTGCTCCAGGTCGAGCACGCGGGCGGCCTCGCCCACCTTCTCGTCGATCTCCGCCTTGTCGGTGCCGCGCAGCTTGAGCGCGAAGCCCATGTTGTCGCGCACCGTCATGTGCGGATAGAGCGCGTAGTTCTGAAACACCATCGCGATGTCGCGGTCCTTGGGCGCGAGGTCGTTGACCACGTTGTCGCCGATCCGCAGCTCGCCCTCGGTGATGTCCTCGAGCCCGGCGATCATCCGCAACGCCGTCGACTTGCCACACCCCGACGGGCCGACCAGGATCACGAACTCCCCATCCTGGATCTCCAAATCCATGTCACGCACGGCCTCGTAACCGTCCGGATACCGCTTCGTCAAGCTGTCGAGAGTGATCTGGGCCATCGGGGTGCTTCCTCCTATCCCTTCACCGCGCCGGCGGTGAGGCCCGCAACGATACGGCGTTGGAAGATCAGAACCATGATGATGATCGGGACCGTCACGACCACCGAGGCGGCGCAGACGGCCGCGATCGGCTGCTCGAATTGCGACGCGCCGGTGAAGAAGGCCAGCGCGGCGGGAACGGTTCGGGCGGCGTCGGTGGAGGTGAGGGTGTTGGCGAAGATGAAGTCGTTCCAGGCGAAGATGAACACCAGGATCGCCGCCGTGAACACACCCGGCGCGGCCAGCGGCACGATGATCTTGCGGAAGGCCTGGAAGGGAGTGGCTCCGTCCACCTGGGCCGCCTGCTCGAGCTCCCACGGTATCTCCCGGAAGAAGGCCGACAGCGTGTAGATGGCCAGCGGCAGCGTGAAGGTCATGTAGGGGATGATCAGCCCCGGCCACGTGTCATACAGGCCGAGCGACCGCCACATGTCGAACAGCGATCCGACGATCGATATCGGCGGGAACATGGCCACCGCCAGCGCGCCCGACAGGATCAAGACCTTGCCCGGGAAATCGAGCCGCGAGGTGGCATAGGCCGCCATCGCCGCCAGCACGATCGAGATGAAGGTGGCGATCGCCGCGATGCCAATCGAGTTGATCAGCGCGGCGATGAACTGGTCGTCGGAGAAGATGACCTCGTAGTTCTCGAACGAGAAGCCCGAGAAGAACTTGCCGTCGCCGACCTGGTCCGGTGTCTTGAACGAGAGCGACGCGATCCACGCCACCGGGATGAGCGCGTACAGGAGCACGACGAGGATGCCGATCCCCCAGAGCAGGCGCTCCTTGTTCGTATGCCCTTCCACCTCAGGTCTCCCCTCTCTGCTGAGCGGTGCTGGTGCCGAGGCCCTTCACGAACAGCACGGCGATAAGAATCACGCACAGGAAGATCAGGATCGAGATCGCGGAGCCGAGCCCCAGATTGACGCGGTTGATGAGCACGTTGTAGCCCAGAATCGACACCGTTTCGGTGCCGAGCGCCCCTCCCGGTTGGATGATGAAGGGCGAGTCGAAGATTCGGAAGGCGTCGAGCGTGCGGAACAGCAGCGCTACGAGGATGGCGGGCCTCATCAGCGGGATGGTGATGCGGAAGAAGCGCTGGATGGTGCTGGCGCCGTCCACCTTGGCCGCCTCGTGCAGCTCGTCGGGCACCAGCGCCAGACCGGCGAGCAGGAGCAGCGCCATGAACGGCGTGGTCTTCCAGATCTCAGCCAGGATGACCACCACGAGCGAGCCCTCCCTGGTGTTGAGGGGCTGCGCGGTGTCGGAGATCAGCGGCAGGCCGGCCACGAAGCCGCTGGTGGGGTCGAAGGCGTACTTCCAGGCGAAGGCGGCGACCACCGTGATGATTCCGTAGGGGATCAGGATGGCCGCGCGCACGGGGCCGCGTCCGAAGATCGCCCGGTGCATCACCAGAGCGATGGCCATGCCCAGCACCAGCTCAAAGGACACCGAGACCACGGTGATGATCACGGTTGTCCAGACGTCCCCCCACCACGTGGTCGACGTGAGCACGTCGCCGTAGTTGGCGAGACCGACGAACTCCTTGTCGTCGGGAAAGCGCAGATCGAACTTCTGCAGCGAGAGGTAGAACGCGTAGGCGATCGGATAGCCGGTCACCACCAGCATCGCGATCACGGCCGGGGCGCACAGCATGTACGCGAGCTTCCGCTCCGCCTTGGTCCGGTCGGTGACCTTCTTCTTGCCGGCCGGCGGGGCGGTGCGAGTCTCGGTGGCCGGCACCTGTGCGGCTTCCATCAGAAGATGCCCCCCTCGGCGGCCTTCTCCATGCGTTCACGGAGCTTCTTCACGATTCCCTCCGGCTCGACGGCTTCGGGCGGATGGAACGACTTCTGGATCGCCAGCGAGATGTCGCTGTAGGCGGGCGTCACCGGCCGGGGCGCGGCGGCGTCGATCGACTCGCTCAGCAGATCGGCGAACGGGAACGCCTTCTGGACCTTCGGATCCTCGTACACGGACTCCGTGGTCGGCGGCAGCCCGCCGAGCTCGGCGGCGATTGCCTGGTTCTCGGGGCTGGCCAGGCACTCCGCCGCATCGAAGGCCAGGTCGGGCTCCGGCGCGAAGGCCGAGACGCCGATGTTGATTCCGCCGAGCGGAGGCCGGCTCTCCTTGTCCTTGTCGGTGCGCGGGTAGCGCGCCCAGCCGATGTTCTTCTGGAAGTCCTCGGAGATTTCCGCCGCGCTCGGATAGATGAACGTGTAGTTGGCCTGGTAGTCGGAGCGGTCCGACTCGAAGCCGAGCCGTGCCTGGTCCTCGCGGTTGGTCGACATACCGGGCGGCGCGGCCGCCGACTTGCCGAGCTTGCTCGTGATTTCGGCGGCGCGCTGAGCGCTCTGATCCACCTTGACGTCGCCATTCTGGTCCACGACCTGGCCGCCCGCCCCCGCAATCAGCGAGTTGATCCACACGGTCAGGCCTTCGTACTGTGCGCCCTGGACCTCGACCGCGGTTCCGTTCTCTGCCGCCTGGTCGATCATCTCCTCCCAGGTGAAGTCATCCGGCGGCGCGTCCACCCGGTCCTTGCGGTACCAGAGCAACTGGGTGTTGCTGGTGAACGGGATGGCCCAGATCTTGCCCTGGTACTCGACGGTCTTGAGCGGTCCCTCGAGCTTGTCCTCCTCGGCTACCGCACGGCGCTCACCCTCCCAGGGGAGGATCCAGCCGGCCTCGGCGAGCTCGGCAGTCCAGATCACGTCCATGCCCACCAGGGTCAACGTCTCGTCCTCGGCGGCCAGCCGGCGCACGATCAGCTCGCGCTGCTGGTTGGCGTCGGTCGGCAGCTTGACGTAGTTGATCTTGTAGCGCCCGTCGGCCTGCTTGTTGCAGTCGGCCACCGCCTTGTCGAAGGCTCCGCCCGGCTCGTTGAAGACGTACCAGTTGATGGCCCGGGCGCCGGTGCCGCCCTCTTCGCCGCCGACGCCGCAGGCGGTGGCCAGTCCGCAGACGAGCACGGCCGCCAGAGCGGCGGCACCGCTTCCATCCTGCGTCCCTTCGCTCCCTCCTCCGCCTTCACTTGGGCGGGAGGTACCCACTCCGGAGCGCCTTCAAGCCCGGCCTTCCCGACCGGGTGCGCACTGCGCGATGAATCCTGGCCGATCGATCGAATGGCGTTCCCCATGCTGCTCTCCCCTCCTCGGCCCTCGGAACCGTCCGAAAGGTCGGAGACAACGTTTTCTCAGATCGAGGCCGATGTGTCAAGAGATGATGCAGAACTCGATGCACAGCGGTATAAAACGTTCTCTCAACAGCGTGGACGCGCCTGCCCCTCCATCCCGGTCGCAGCGGCCTCCCCGGCGCCCCACGATGCACGACGTGGCGGCGCTGGCGGGGGTCAGCCTCAGCACGGTGTCGCGGGTGGTCAACGGCGAGGGAGCGGTGCGGCCGGACCTGGCCGAGCGCGTCCGCGAGGCGATCGGGATGCTGGGCTACCGGCGCGACCTCACGGCGAGCACCCTCCGGCGCGCCGATCGGGCCTCGGCGAGCGTGGGCCTGGTGGTCGAGGACGTGTCCAACCCCTTCTTCTCCGCCCTGCACCGGGGCGTGGAGGAGGTAGCTCGCACGCGCGGGGTGCTCACCTTCGTGGGCAGCTCGGACGAGGATCCCGAGCGCGAGCGCGAGCTGGTGCAGGGCTTCTGCGCCCGCCGGGTGGACGGGCTCGTGCTCGCGCCGGTGGCCCGCGACCAGTCCCACCTGGCGCGCGATCTCCAGGCCGGCATGGCGGTGGTGTTCGTCGACCGTCCCCCCGAGGCGATTGAGGCCGACGCGGTGATCATCGACAACGAGGGGGCGGCAAGCCAGGCAGTCAGCCACCTGGTTGCGGCTGGGCACCGCCGCATCGGCTTTCTGGGCGACCGCCTTCAGGTCTACACCGCCCGGCGGCGGCTCGCCGGCTGGCGCCAGGCGTGCGACCGGCACGGCCTCCCCTCCGGAGACTCACTGGTCTGCACCGAGCTCTACAACAGCGAGCTCAGCTTCGACGCCGCCACCGGGCTGCTCGAGGGCCCGGATCCCCCCACGGCGCTGCTCACCGCCCAGAACCTCATCAGCGTGGGCGCGGTCCGAGCCCTCCGGGCACTCGGCCACCGGCACGAGGTGGCGATGGTCGGGATCGACGACGTGATGATGGCCGAGGCACTGGATCCGGGCCTGACCGTCGTGGCCCAGGACCCGGTGGGGCTGGGACGGGCGGCGGCGGAGCGGCTGTTCGCCCGGCTCGACGGCGACTCCGGCCCGGTGCAGCGCCTGCTCGCCCCCACGGAGCTCGTCGTCCGGGGCTCGGGCGAGATCGCGCCCGGCTAACGAACCAAGACGCCTGCGTGCGGCGCCAGCGTCCCGTCGCGGAGGGCTCCCGCGTGCGTCTCCACCACGACCTCGCCCCCGGCCGGGGCGGGGCTCGGCTCCGCCGAGGTATTGAGCATCACCCGGTGATCGCCGCGGGCGAAGGCCAACACGCCGGGGGCGGAGTCGAGCAGCTCGAGGCCCGGATCCAGCTCGCGGCGCACGGCGATCAGCCGGCGCACCAGGGTGAGCATCGAGTCCGGGGCGTCGCGCTGGGCCTCGACGTTGACGCTCGCCGGATCGACCGGCGGCAGCCAGGGATCGCCGTCGCTGAACCCACCGCCCGGGCTCGCGTCCCACTGCATCGGGTGACGGAAGCGGTCGCGGCCTGCCCGGTCGAACTCGCGCTTGCCGCCGGGCCCGTCGGCCTGGCCGATCTCGTCGCCCTGATAGAGGAAGGCGGTGCCGGGCAGCGTGAGCAGGAGCATCGCCGCCGCACGCGCGTTCTCGGCGCCGAAGCGCGAGGACAACCGGCCGAAATCGTGGTTGGACATCGCCCAGGCGGCACCGGGCTGCCGGGTGGTGGCTTCGATCGCCCGGCGCAGCAGCTCGGCGTCCCAGGGCGCGTGCAGGAGCTCGAACGCGAACACGGCGTCGAAGGCGTCCAGGTAGGGCTGCCACTTCGCGCTGGGCAGGTAGACCTCGCCCACCAGGAACGAGTCCCCGGCGGCCTCACGAATCTTGGTCAGCGCGGCGCCCGTGCCGGGGGCGTTGCGGGAGTTCGAGAGCGCGAGCTTCGCCTCGTCGGCCGCGAGCGGCAGGCCGTACGGCTCGCTGGCGGGCGGGTCGTCGCGCAGCTCGGCGTCCTTCAACAGGCGGTCGATGGCGTCCACCCGATAGCCGGCCGCCCCGCGCTCGAGCCAGAAGCGCACCACGTCCTGCATGGCGGCCACCACCTCCGGGTTGCGCCAGTCGAGGTCAGGCTGCTCCGGGTAGAAGGAGTGCAGGTAGTAGCGGCCGTTTCTGGCCTCCCAGGCCGAGCCCCCGAAGGTCGACAGCCAGTTATTGGGAGCGTCGGCCCAGATGTACCAGTCGGGGTGCTCGGCGAACCAGGGATGCTCGATGGAGGTGTGGCAGGGCACGATGTCCATCAGCACCTCGAGGCCGCGCTCGCGGGCCGCCGCCACCAGCGCGTCGTAGTCGCCGAAGTCGCCGTAGACCGGGTCGATGCCGGTGTAGTCGGACACGTCGTAGCCGAAGTCGGCCATCGGCGACGGATAGATGGGCGACATCCAGAGCGCGTCGACCCCGAGCCAGGCCAGATGGTCGAGCCGGGAGCGGATGCCGGCCAGATCGCCGATTCCGTCGCTGTCGCTGTCCTGAAAGGAGCGCGGGTAGATCTGGTAGACGACTCCGTTGTCGAGCGGCATGAGGGGGATCGAGGCTAGTGGACGCCGGGTGGCGCTCGGTTGGGTGGCGGGTCGGCGGTGCCGGGCAGCTCAGCTCGGCGCCCGGTCGGCGGTGCCGGCCGGTCTCGGGGCTGGGTGAGAGGGGTCTGGCGAGTTTTCCCCCGTCAGGCGAGGACAACTCGTCACGCCCCCGGGAGCGTGACGAGATCTGAGGGGGTAAGGCGCCTTATGACGCGAGCTGGCTACAGAAAGCGCCTAATCCCCCAGTGAGCTTCAGGGAAACGCGCGCGAGAACCGTGGGTGGCCAGTGGTCGCTGGTCACCTATCTCAACGACATCAGGATCGCGATGACCGAGGCCAAGCGGGCCGCGGGCGACAGGAACGTGCTGGTCCACGCCTCAATACCCGAGTCGGCTCC
>CAWKKJ010000006.1:0-68826 GCA_963850205.1 uncultured Thermoleophilaceae bacterium
ACCACTGACGAACGTACCTAGGAACTACAGCTGATATGGCCTGAGTTTTGTCAACCGGCCAGCACCGAGAGCCCCGCACTTTGCGGGGCTTTTTCGTGGCCTGGGAGGCGGCCGGTCTGGGCTGGTGCGCGACGCGCGGTCAGGCTGATATGCGCGGGTTGGTTACCGCAGGACCGGGTTTCGTCGTGAGGGCCCGCCTTCTAGGGTCGGGCGTCGCCGGCGCTGGCCGGGTGCCCATAGCTGTGTCGCGGATGCCCTCGCGCGTGGCCGTGACCTGACCGCCTCCCAGGCCAGTCGGTGCTGGCTTGGTTTAGTCGGCGGTGGCGGTCGCCCAGCAGAAGCCGGCAAGCTCGCGGGCGACAGCGACCGCGACGATGGTGCGTCGCTTGCCGCGCTCATGGTCGAGCCGTCGCCAGCAGCGGTGCAATCGTTGCTGGGCTTTCCACGAGATCGCGACTACGTCTTGGCGTTGCCCGATCTGCCGGCGTTCGAGTTCGCGGCCGACGCGCGGTGCGCGGCGATAGTGCCAGGCGGCCTCGACTAAGAGCCGGCGCGCGTGGTCGGAACCGGACTTGGTGATCGACCCCTGCCGGCGTTTGTCGCCGGTCGAGTGTTCGGAGGGCACCAGGCCGAGGAAGCTCATCAGCTGCTCGGCCCGGTCGAAGCGGCCGAAGTCGCCGATCTCAGCGCACAGCCCGAACGCCGACAGCGTGTCGATCCCGCGCAGGCAGCGCAACCTGGCCACGGTCTCGGCCCAGGGCGAGTCTGGGACCAGCTCGGCCATCCGGGACTCGAGCGCCTCGCGGCGGACGAGTAGCGCGTCGATCGCCCCGACCCCGTCGAGCAGCACCGTCTGGGCGACCGGCTGGCAGAGCTCGAGCCGCGCCAGCCACTCGCGATGGCGCTGAGTCCAATTGTTGCCCTCAAAGCGCAGGTCGTGACGGAGCAGCAGCTTGGCCACGCGGTGGCGCGCCCGCATCAGATCGCCACGCAGATCCTCCCGAGCGCGCACCAGGTCGCGCAACGCCTCCTCCTCAGGCGTCGGGACTCGCACCGGGTGCAGCTGCCCCGCCATCAGAAGCCGCACCAGCAGCTCAGCGTCACGGCGGTCGGTCTTCACGCGATCCTGCGGCGCCCTGGCGATCTTCCCCGGCGCCGCCACCACACAGCTCAGCCCGCGCGCCTCAAGCGCGCGCGCCAATCCGAAGCCCGTCGGACCCGCCTCAAACGTCACCGACACCGGCCCCGGCAGCGCACAACAGAACTCCACCACCCGCTCAGTCGACCCCGGCAGCCGCCGAAACGACAGCTCACCCGACTCCCCATCCACCACCGCGGCAACCACCTTCGCCGCATGCACATCCAAACCGGCCCAACACCTAACCTGACCCACGGTCGGCACCCCCATGATTGCGGTCACGGCCGCAGGCCCAAACCCGCGGCCCAGTCAAACCCGCGCACCTCATGCGCGGGTGCCGACCGTCACATCACAACCGGACGCAACCGCGTCAGCGGCACATACGGTCTAGTCGCCGCGACCGGCGGCGGCCTCGGCCTTCTCGCGCTCGGGCTCGTCCTCTGGCTCGCCCGGATCTTCGTCATCTCCCGCGAACCCTCGCTGCCCTCCTTCATGTTCTCCACCCGCTGCTGGCGCTTGCGCTCGGAGTCGGGGTCGCGACGGTCGGCCATGATCGAGGCCACGATGCCGATGGTGAAGGCCACCGCGATCACCGCCAGGCTCACCAGCGGCCCGATCTCCACGAGGTCCTCGATCAGCAGCTTGACCCCCACCAGCCCGAGCACGATCGCGATGGTCTCGTCGAGGTAGCGGAAGCGGGCCACCAGGCTCTCCACCAGCACGAACAGCGCCCGCATGCCCAGCAGGGCGAACACGTTGCCCATCCAGATCAGCAGCGGGTCGCGGGTGATCGCGAAGGCAGCCGGGATGGAGTCGATGGCGAAGGCCAGGTCGGCGAAGACGATCGCGGCCAGGCACAGGAAGATCGGCGTGGCGTAGCGCTTGCCGTCCTTCTTGACGAACCAGTGGCCGCCCTCCATCTCGTCGGTCACCGGGTAGAAGCGGCGCACCAGGCGCACCATCAGGTTCTTGTCCGGGTCGACGTTCTCGCTGACCCCCCGGAAGATGCGGTAGGCCAGCACCAGCAGGGCCGCGCCGAGGAGGTAGATGACGATGTGGAGCTGCTCGATCAGCTCCACGCCGGCGAGGATGAAGACCCCTCGCATCGCCAGCGCGGCGACGATGCCCCAGAACAGCAGTCGCGGCCGGCGCTCGTAGGGGATCCCGAAGTACGAGAACAGCAGCAGGAAGACGAACAGGTTGTCGAGCGAGAGCGAGCGCTCGATCAGGTAGACGGTGGTGTAGAGGACCGCGTCCTCGCCGCCCTCGAGGATGTACACCGGGATTGCGGCGAGCAGCGAGATGACGAGCCAGCCGATCGACCAGATGACCGCCTCGCGGAAGCTGGGCTCGCGCCCGCGGGCGAAGAAATGCAGGTCGAGCCACAGGAACACGAAGACTGCAACGAGCAGCCCTCCGAGCAGCGCGAGATCGGCGCCTGTCATGACACGGACACTAGAGTGAGGCCATGCTCGGCCATGTCGCCGTGGGCACCTGGAGCGGCGGGCGCTTCATGCGCTTCGGGGAACCGCTCTCCGACGAGCGCCTCGAGGCGCTCCTGCGTCCCGGCGGCGGGATACGGACGCTTCTGAGCGCCGACGCCTACGGCGCCGGGGAGGCCGACCTTCTGCTGGGGCGCGCTCTGGCCGGGGTTCCCCGGGCCGAGTACGCGCTGGTGGGAGCGATCGGCCATGACTTCTATACGGGCGAGCGCCAGGGGGCGAAGGGGTTTCCGCGTTTCACCGATCCGCAGCTGCGCGGTCCGGAGGGCTATCGCGACTACGTGCGGATGGCCACCGAGCGCAGCCTCGAGCGGATCGGCGCCGACTCGTTCGACGTGCTCCTGCTGCACAACCCCGACCGGCGCGGCTTCGAGTCCTCGGAGGTCTGGGATGCGCTCCGCGAGGTCCGCGACGCCGGGTTGACCGCAGAGCTCGGCCTGGCCCCCGGCCCGGCCAACGGCTTCACGCTCGACCTGCTCGGCTGCTACGAGCGCTTCGGCGAGCTGATCGACTGGACGATGCTGATCCTGAACCCGTTCGAGCCCTGGCCGGGCGAGCTGGCGCTCGCGGCCGCCGAACGCCACGGCGTGTCGGTGATCACCAGGGTGGTGGACTACGGCGGCCTGTTCCACGATGACCTCTTACCCGGACACGGGTTCGCTCAGCACGACCACCGCACGTTTCGCCCCGACGGCTGGGTCGAGGCGGGGCGCGAGCGGCTCGAGCGCGTGCGTCCCTACGCCGAGCGCCACGGGCTGACCGCCCTGCAGCTCGCCTGCGCCTGGAATCTGGCTCATCCCGGCGTCCGCTGCGTCGCCCCCACCCTGATCCAGGAAGCCGGGCCGGCGGCCAAGCCGATCGAGGACAAGCGCGCCGAGCTGGCCGGCGTGCCCGCCCGCTCGCCGCTCACGCCGGAGGAGGTTGCGGAGATCCGCGCCATCGGCGACAACCGGGGCACGATGGCGCTCAAGGGGGCGACGCCCGATCACGAGGGCGACGAGCGACCGGACCGCTGGGCCCTGGCCCCCGCGCAGGCGGCGCTGGCCGAGCGCTGGGGCATCGATCCGGAGCGCGACCTCCGCAAGGCGGCCGCGCCGGTCTAACCCGCGCTCAAGGCTGCTCCAGCAGGTCCGCGCAGCGCTGGAGCGCCTCCGTGTCCTCGGGCTGCGTCTCCTCCAGGCAGTCCGAGTACTCGCGGAAGTCCTCGTTCTCCGGCCCCAGCTCGTCTGCCTCGGGGGGTGCGGGCGCGGGCGTGCCGGCGGGGGGCAGCGGGTTCGAGTCGTCCGGGCCGGCGAGCCCCGCCAGGCCGCCCAGCAGCCCGTCGGCGCCCAGCCTCTTGGTGAGCGCGGACAGCGGCCGGGCGCTCGCGGGCGCCTCGATCTCCTGGTCGCCGTTCACGTCGGCGAGCTCGACGCTGAACACGAGCCGGCCGGCCTCCAGCTCCACCGGCTCGTCTTCGGTGGTTTCGGTCTCGGAGACGTCGAGCTCGATCCGGCCCGAGATCCGCCGAATGAGGTCGTCCTCGACGCCCACGTAGACATCGAAGCTCGGGTCCTCGATCAGGCTCGCGATCTGGCGCATGTCCTCCCGGCTCATGGGCTCCGGCGGGTTGTCGCCCTCGGCTCCCTCGACCGCCGGCCCGGAACGGCGGGCGAAGCGGTTGAGGTCGCGCATGAGCGCCTCCACGTCCAGGCGACCGGACACGTGGCGCGTGGTCACACCGCCCACCTCCTCCTCGCCCTTATCGACCGCTGCGATGAGCCAGCCGCGCGGGTTGAGGCCGAGCGAGCGCAGCGAGCCGCTCCCGCGTGCCTTCCTGATCGACGCGTTCGCCCTGCGCACGGCCGCCCCGGACTGCTCGTAGTAGACGTCCTGGAACTTCAGGAAGGCGCGGTCGCCGGTAGAGAGAAAGCCGGTGGTCACGGTCTGCCCGCCGCCCTCGGCGCCGATCCGCAGCTCGAGGTCCGACGACGGCAGCCGGCCCGGGTTGGCGCGGAACGGACCCGTGGCCTCGATCCGCAGCGGCCGGTCGAGGCCGGCCTGGCCCTCGAGCTCGAGCTCGGCCTCGAGCCGGAGGTCGGCGCTCTGAATCTGCGCGGAGAAGGCGCGGTCGAGCAGATCCTCGGCGTCGGTGGAGTCGCTGCCTCCGCCTCCGCAGGATGCGAGCGTCGCGGTACACAGAGCAAGCACGAACACCCGACGACGCACGCGGCGCAGGATAGTGGCCCGGCGTGGGAGCGCCCGTTCGTCGCTTGGCGGATACCGCAACTCGTGGTCATCATTCCCGTTGGAGACCTGGATGGGGTACATCACGCGAACCCTGGCGCTCGCCTTCCTGGTGACGGCGCTCATCTGCGGGGCCGCCGACGCGGCCCCCGTGATCGTCGTCGACGGCACGACCGCCCAGCGGGTTGACGACCCCGCCGTGCCCACCCGCGCCGAGATCGCGCTGGGCGCGCCCGAGGGCGGGCGCGACCTTCCCGGACTGGCCGGCGCCGCCTCCGCCCGCACCCGGGCGCCCGCGGTCCGAAGCGCCCGCGCCTGGACACAGGCTCGCGCCTCCAGCGGCAGCAGGCGGGCCCGGCGGGCGATCGACCGCGCCCTGAGGCGAGCGGTCAACAAGGACGCGATCGCGACAAGCGACCGCCGACGCTGGCGGCGCACATACGTCCGGGGGGTGCGTGCGCTGCGCTCGCTCTCCGGCGCCCGCGACACTCAGCTGCGCTACGTGGTGGACTCGGTCGAGGCGCTCGCTCTCGGAGGCCTGCTCAGCCCCTCGCGCATGCCGGCGGCCTTCCTGCAGATCCGGCGCAACCGCCAGTACTGGCGCCGCCTGCGCTACCCGGCGGCAGGCGACCAGGTGAGCTTCCGGGGCAGCGAGATCCTGTTCCAGTACTTCCCCGGCGAGGGGCTGCAGATCCACCCGCTGTCCACCTTCAAGAAGGCCAACGCCCTGCACGGCTTCTGCGTGCGGGACGAGGCGGAATGCGATCCTGACGCCCTGCGCGAGCTGCTCGACGAGATGAACGCGCTCGGCGTGGCCCGCGGCCGGCGCTTCGTCGCCTGGGAGTACCTGTTCCACTTCGGCGGCGGCGCGCCGCCGTGGATGAGCGGCATGGCCCAGGCGACGGGCATCCAGGCCCTGGGCCGGGCCGCCGACCTGCTGGACGAGCCCGAGTACCTCACCGTGGCCAAGTCCGCGCTGGGCGCCTTCTCGGCCCGCCCCCCGCGAGGCGTCAAGACCCGAGGGCCGGGCGGCGGCGTGCACTACCTGCAGTACTCCTTCGCCCCGCGGCTGTACATCTTCAACGCCTTTCTCCAGTCGCTGATCGGGCTCTACGACTACGCGAAGCTCAGCGGTGACGACCGGGCCCGGCGGCTGTTCGACCGCGCCGAGCCCGAGGGCCGGGCCGAGGTGCCGTTGAGCGACGTTGGCGACTGGTCGCGCTACTCGTACGCCGGCGCCGAGTCGACCTCCGACTACCACGAGCTGCTGCGCGAGTTCCTGGCCAGCATGTGCAGCCGCCGTCTGGGCGCTCTCTATTGCGACTACGCCCGCCGCTACCGCGGCTACCAGGTCGATCCGCCCGAGCTGCGCTTCCTCGGGCCGGACGTCGGCGCTCCCGACGAGTGGACCAGCATCCGCTTCTCGGTCAGCAAGCTCTCCGCCGTCGAGGTTCAGGTGTACAAGGGCGACCGCCTCGCCTTCGAGCGCCTGACCACCTTCCGGCGCGGGAGCGGCTCGTTTGCCTGGCGCCCGCGCTCGGCCGGCATCTACACCGTCCGGCTCGCGGCCAAGGAGCTGCGGACCGGCCTGGGCAAGAAGGACCGGGCCACCGGCGAAGTCGTCGTCGAGTAAGCGCCTAGGCCACTAGGCTCTCGCCTCCATGGCGCCGCGCACCATCCTGTACACCGGGAAGGGCGGGGTCGGCAAGACCAGCGTGGCGGCGGCCGCGGCTCGCAGCTGCGCGGCCGCGGGGCTTCGCACGGTGGTGCTCTCGACCGACCCCGCTCACAGCCTGTCCGACTCGCTCGAGGTCGAGCTGGGCCCCGACCCCACCCCGGCCGCGCCGAACCTCTTCGGCCAGGAGGTCCAGGCCCAGGAGGAGATGGAGCGCCACTGGCAGGGCGTGCAGGGCTGGCTCGGCGATCTGCTCGCGGAACGGGGCGTGGACCGCATCTCGGCGGAGGAGCTGACCGTGCCGCCCGGGATGGACGAGCTCTTCTCCCTGCTCTGGATCAAGCGACACCACGAGGAGGGGGAGTTCGACTGCGTGATCGTCGACTGCGCCCCCACCGGCGAGACCCTGCGGCTGCTCTCGTTTCCCGACGTGGTCACCTGGTGGCTCGAGCGCATCCTGCCCTCCCAGAGAAAGCTCGCGCCGTTGGCCCGGACGCTGTTCGACGTGCCGCTGCCCGGCGACGGGGTGTTCGACGACGTGGAGCGGCTGGCCCGCAACCTGGTGGCGATGAACGGCATCCTGCGCGACCACGAGCACACCAGCGTCCGCCTCGTCACCAGCCTGGACCGCATGGTGGTCAAGGAGGCGATGCGGACCTTCACCTACCTGAACCTCTACGGCTATCTCACCGACGCGATCGTGGTCAACCGGGTGCTGCCCACCGAGGCGACGGAGGGTTGGTTCGCGGGCTGGCGCGACGTGCAGCGCCGGCAGATGGAGCTGGTGCGCTCGGCCTTCGAGCCGGTGCCGATCCTCCAGGGTCCCCTCTTCGAGCGCGAGGTGGCCGGTCCCGAGATGCTCGACCGGCTGGCCGGAGCGGTGTTCGCCGAGGCCGACGCCGCCGCGGTGCTGCACCGGGAGATCTCGCAGGAGCTCGTGACCGAGAACGGCCGGGCCACCTTGCGCCTGCCACTGCCCCTGGCCGCCAAGGAGGACCTGCAGCTGAAGAAGATCGGCCTGGAGGTGATCGTCAGGGTGGGCGCCCAGAAGCGGACCATCCTCCTGCCGCCCGCCCTCGGGGCCTACGCCACGAGTGGCGCGAGCTTCAACGACGGCAGGCTGGAGATCGTCTTCGAGAGGGATGGTCATGCAGACCGACCCGGCTGACCCGGGCCGAGGCGCGCCGCCGCCGCCGCCCGCCGCCGAGCCCGACCCCGAGGCTCCGCCGCCTCCCCCGCGCGGCAGCGCGTTCGACCCCGGCGGGCTGTTCGTGCTCCTGGACGCGCTGCGGCGCGCCGCGCCGGGCGAGCTGGACGCTCAAATGACCAAGCTGATCCGCGAGTTCCTGCTCACCCTGCGCTCGCTGATCGACTGGTACCTCGAGCGCCTCGACGAACCCCGGCGCGAGCCCGAGGTCGAGGACATCCCGATCGAGTAGCCCGAAGCAGCCGGCTCGGCCGGCTGCGCAGGGTCCGGCCATCAGCCCGAAGCAGCCGGCTCAGCCTCCTCGCCGGCTCATAGATGAGCGTTGAGCTCCTCGAGCAGCTCGCGGAGCCGGCGCATCTTGGCCCTGCCGAGCCGTTTCGTCCATTCCGCCTCGATCTCGGCCACCACCTCGCGGGCGATGGCGTAGAGCTGCTTTCCGCGCGGCGTGGCGCGCACCAGCTTCGCCCGCCGATCGTCTGGGTCGGGCACCCGCTTGACGTAGCCGAGCCGCTCCAGGTGAGCCACCAGCTCGGCCATCGACTGCTTGGTCATCTCCGCCCTCTCGGCCAGGACGCTGACGCGGGTCCCATCGTCGTCGAGGAACTGCATGACGTTGCCGTGGGGCGGACGAATCTCGGAATGGCCGCGTTCGGCAAAGCGCCGGTGGAGTACCTCGTTGCCGACCCGAAACGGCTCGCGCAGCAGGATCGCGAGGTTCTCGGGGGCACGCCGCGCGGAGGTCTTGGGGAGCCGGGTTGACATTAGACAGGCTGCATGTCTATCGTATCGCTTCAGCTAGACAGGCTGCCTGTCTTAGTTACCAAACGAGAAAGGGACACCCCGATGACCACATCTCTGCACGCTCGAGGATCCGTGCCCGTCGACGAGGTCACGCTGGGACGCGACCGGGTCGTCTTCAAGGTCACAAGCAGGCAGAGCGGAGGCGAGGTCGCGGTCTTGGACGTGACCATCCCTCCTGGCGGTGGGCCGCCCATGCTCCACCGTCACGACTGGTTCGAGCTCTATCGCGTGCGACGCGGTGAGCTCGCGATCTACCTCGAAGGCAGGGGTGGCGCGATCACGCGCACGGTCGCGGGCCCGGGCGTCGACGTTCCGATCGCCGCCGGCCGGGAGCACACCATCCGCAACGAATCCAGCGAGGAGGCGGTGGCCGTGGCAGTCTTCTCCCCCGGTGAGGAGATGGAAGGGTTCGCTCGCGCCGCGGGCAACCTCGGCTCGGAGCGGCCCCCGAGCGAGGATGAGGTCTTCGCCCTCGCCGAGGCGCACGGAATCGCAATCACGCGTTCGATCGAGGACGCGCTCGGCGAGACCAGAACGGACCATGTGCCGGCATCCGGCGCGGGCTATCTGACCATTGCCCGGTTCTCCGGCGACGGTGACCAGCTCCTGGCTCGGTACAGGGAGCATTCGGAGGCGATGTCCGCGGTGGGGCGGGATCACGGCCTGATACTCCACGCCGGTGCTCGGACGGACGATGGCTTCATGGTCCTCAACCTCTGGCCGTCGAGGGAAGGCTCCGAGGCGGCGGCCCGGGATCCGCGGAGGTCGGCCGTTGTCGGGCAGGCCCGGATCGGCTCGGACGACGTGCGCAGCGAGCACCACGAGGTCGCCGACTACATCGTCTTCGACTGACCCGGCGAGGCGCCGCGACCCTCAGGCGTCGCCCCGGGCGGCCTTGATCTCGCGCCAGCCGCCCGCTCGGTTGTTGGCGATGATCTGCCGGAGCATCGCCACGAGCGCGGGTTCGTTGATCCGGTCGCCCTCGCGAAAAGAGATCGTTCGCGCGGTCTTGTTTTCGTGGCCGGCGGTGATGATGCCCTCCGGATCGGGCACGATGGCCCCGTCGTAGAGGAAGACGTTCACGTGTTCCTTGGCCGCGAGCAGCGCACACACATTGCCGTCGAGCACGAAGTAGGGCTGAACCCTGCGCTTGATGGTCTCCTCGACCGCCGGATCGGCGGCGTGGACGAGATCGCGCACGCGGCGGCAGATCTCCTGCTGCCAAGCGGGCAAGGCATCGATGTAAGCGTCGACGCGCTCGTTCTTTGCGTAGGTCACGATCCGAGCGTAGGTGACCCGGGCCCGCTCCCGCCGCGAAGGTGAGGGTCGGGGGGCGGGTTAGGCGGGAAACCGCGGCAGGCCCTTCGGCCCCGCGTCGCGCTTGATCAGGCCCCACATCCTGCGCACCTGCTTGGGATAGCGGCGGGCCACGTTGCGGCCCTCCCGCCCGACCCGGTAGAGGCGCTTGTCCCGGCCCCGGTTGTCGGAGATCAGCAGCCAGCGACCGTCCGAGGCGTTCACGTGATCGCTGTAGCTGGCCGTGCGATAGGTGCGGCGCTTGCCCGGCCGGTTGCCGTCGAACAGCGTCGACAGGTCCACGCCGTTCATGTTCTTCGGGCGCTCGAAGCCCAGCATCGAGAGCACGGTGGGAGCGATGTCGTGGGTGGACGCCAGGTAGCTGCTGGTCCGGCCCTTGGCCCGGCCCGCGGGGTCCCTGATCATCAGCGGCACGTGGGTCAGCTCCTCGTGCATCTCGGAGTAGCGCTTGCCGACCCAGCCGTACTCGCCCAGGAGCACCCCGTGGTCGCTCACCAGCACCACCACCGTGTTCTCGGCCAGGCCGAGATCGGCGAGGCGGTCCAGGAAGCGGCCGAGCCAGACGTCGATCAGGGTCACCTCGGCCGCGTAGAGCTGGCGCATCCGGCGGACGAGCCCGCGGGTCAGCTCCAGCTCCTTGGTCAGCCCCGCGGGGGTCGGGAAGGGTTGGATGGGCTCGACCCCGTCCGCGCGCGGGCGGCCGTAGATGTCGATCAGCCGACGGGGAGCGTCCCAGGGCTCGTGGGCGTCGAAGGAGTCGACCACGAGCGCGAAGGGCTGGCGGCTGCGGGCCCACTCGATCCAGCCCATGCCCTCACCGAAGACCTTGGCCGCGTTGAACTCCGACTCCGGCCGGTTGCGCGGGTTGGATGCCAGGTAGGCGCGCATGCGGGGCTCTGCGCGACCGCCCCGCATCGAGGGCGGGAGGTGCCTGTCCACCGTGGCCTGAGAGACCCGCCGCTTGGGCTTGCGCCGCACCGGCACCTGCCCGTCGAC
Source organism: uncultured Thermoleophilaceae bacterium (assembly GCA_963850205.1). Lineage (GTDB taxonomy): Bacteria > Actinomycetota > Thermoleophilia > Solirubrobacterales > Thermoleophilaceae > JACVRW01. The sequence continues at coordinate 10,863 of CAWKKJ010000006.1, forward strand.
GAGCTCGACCCTGTCGAAGGTGGCGCGGAACCTGCGGTGAACGGGCAGCAGCAGGTGCGGGTTGTCGGTCACGTAGCCCACCGTCCAGCCCTTCCGGCGCAGATACGAGGTGAACATCTCGCCATCGCTGCCCACCGGCTCCCAGCCCGGCTCGGGCGGCAGCTCCTTGTACTCGCGCCAGCCCCGGAACGGGAAGGTGCGCCGGCCGGACATGATCGAACGCCGGGCGGGGATGGTGGGCATGCCCTCCGGGTAGGCGTTCGAGAAGCGCAGCGCCTCCTTGGCGAAGGCGTCCATCCGCGTCGTCCGCGCCCGCCCGCCGTAGATGTGATCGACACGCAGGCTGTCCATCACCACCACCACGACGTTCTGGGCGCCCGGCGGGGCCTTGGCGCGGCGAACGCCCTCGTCGTCCTCGGAGCAGGCGCCGGTCCCGAGCAGGGCGAATCCGGCCGCGCCGGCACCGCCGGCGCGCATCAGGTCGCGTCGCGTGAGGTCCGAGGACACGGGGGTCCTTACCGCCGGCCTCGAGTGATGTCGATGCCGCGGATGGAGTGCTCGTCGGGAAGCTTGTCGAGGACCTCGCGGGCGATGGCCTGGATATCGCGCTCGTCGTGCCCGAAGTCGTCGAGGTACGCCCGAAGCGCCGTCCAGGTGATCTTCAGCTGGGCGGGCGTCAGCTCGAGGCGGTACGCGACCTCGTCAGGGCCGATCAGATGGATGTCTTCGTCTGGCATCGCGCCAGAACAGTACAAACCCAGGAGCTAGGCTTCGAGCGGTGGCCAAGACCTGGGTTCTCACCGGATCGCTGGAGAACTTCCGCGCCACCCGTGACCACGGCTTCCGGGTGATCGGCGCCAAGGAGGGCCGGCGCGGCATGGCCGAGCAGATCGAGCCCGGCGACCGCATCGTCTTCTACATCACCAAGCTGCAGGCCTTCGCCGGCATGGTCGGTCGTGACCGGCGAGATGTACGAGGATCGCTCGAAGCTGTGGCCGGGCAAGCCCGGCAAGCCGGATCCCTACCCCTGGCGTTTCGAGACCCGGCCCGAGGTGGTGCTGGACGAGGGCGAGTTCGTGCCGGCCGTCGAGCTGGCGGGCGAGCTCGAGCACGTCCGCAAGTGGCCGGCCGCACACTGGCAGCTCGCCTTCCAGGGCCAGCTGCGCACGGTGCCGGAGGGGGATGCGGCGCTGCTCGAGGGGCGCCTTCGCGAGAGCGCCCGCGCGGTGGCGTGAGCCCCGAGCGCCTGCACTCGCGCCACTACACCCTCGAGCAGGCCACCGCCCTCCTGCCGAGGGTCAAGGAGCTGATCGGGATCATGCGCACCGCCCGCGAGCGCCTGGGCGATCGCGAGGCCCGCGAGACGCTCGCCGAGGCAGGGGCCACCAACGGCGGCGGAGCGCCGGGACGCACGGTCTCCGAGGGCTTTCTCGAGCTGCGCGAGTCGATGCTCGAGCTACGCGAGCGAGACGTGGTGCTACGTGATCTCGATCGGGCGCTGGTGGACTTCCCGGCGCTGCGCGACGGCGCCGAGATCTATCTCTGCTGGCAGGAGGGCGAGGACGAAATCGGCTTCTGGCACGAGCCCGACGCGGGGTTCGCGGGCCGGCGCCCGCTCAGCGATGGCTAACGCGCTCCGCGGGCTGGTGGGCACCTTCCGCCTGCTGAACGCCGAGCAGAAGGCGGCAGCGGTGGCGTCGCTGCTCCTGATCGTCAGCACCTTCGGGCCGTTCTCGTTCGTGGAGGCGGCCGAGATCCTCCTGGCGATCGCGGTGCTCGCGCTGTTGCGGGCCCGAGCCGAGGGCCGGCGTTTCCACCTCCCGTTCGGCGACGGCACCGTGATCGCCGCCGCCGGGGCCTGGGCGGCGGTGCTGATCGCGGTGCGCCTGTTCGACCGGCCGCTCGGACAGAACCTCCTCGCGCTGGCCTGCGCGGCCATCCTCTTCCTGGCCGGAGCCCGGGAACGGGCCAAACGCCCGGCCGACGACCTGCCGCCGGCGGAGGGCCCGGAGCCGCCGCCCCGGCCCGAACCGGCGCCCCGGCCCCGCCCGGGCGCCGCCGCCACGGGGGACGAACAGACCGAGCCGCTGCCGCCGCCCGAGTTCGAGCCCTACCAGCCGGAGCGGGGCGAGCAGCTGCACCTGGCGGAGGATGCGGAGACCCGGCGGCTGCCCCCGTCGGAGTAACGATCATCCGCGCGCAGCCGGCCGAGCCGGCTGCTTGCGGCAACGATCATCCGCGCGCAGCCGGCCGAGCCGGCTGCTTGCGGCTAGGACGCCGGCGGGATCGCCTGGCGGAAGCGGAAGCGGAAGTCGGGGTCAACGTCCTTCTTGATCTGCCGCAGCCGGGCCAGGTTGGAGCCGTAGTACGCGCGCTGCCAGGTCGAGAGCTGGGGGTCGATGTAGTTCTGGTAGGCCTGGCCCGACACGTAGGGGCGCAGCGCCCGCCAGACGCCGTTGATCCAGGACTTGCTCGCCGAGCGGCTGCCGGGATAGGCGCCGTACTGGAGGGAAAACAGCATGTCGCGGTGCACGAAGGCAGTGGCGTCGGCGGCGGGCCGGTTGTAAGCACCGCCGTAGGCGTCGAGCAGCAGCGCGCCGGAGCCGAGCGAGGGGTTGCGCTGGCGGCGCTCGATCCAGCTGATCATGGTCTGGCGCCCGCGGGCCGGGAGCTTCTTGTCGAAGTAGTCCGACTTCGCGAAGAAGCCCTCGCGGGGAAGCCGGCCGCCGGGGCTGGTGCCCCGTGTGTGGCAGGCCCGGTAGCCCTCGCCGGAGCAGCCGGCCCAGCGCAGGACGAGGTCGAAGTAGGACTCCTGGCCCACCTGGACCTGCGCGCCGGAGACGCGCGCCAGCGGCCGCACGAGTCGCCGTAGCGTGGAGGGAGATCCGAAGAACTGACCCAGCGCGGTCACCCGCGGCGACCCGGACCCGCCGCTGGTTCCCAGGCTGAAGATCGAGGTGAGCCCAGCGGGCGCCTCGGGCGCGAACCCCTGCCAGGCGGCGAGCGCCTCGCCGGCCTGGCTCCAGGGCCAGCTGATGAAGAAGTAGGCCGCGCTGCGAGCACGGTGGGTCTGGAGGGTCAGGCTGGTGACGATGCCGAAGTTCCCTCCCCCGCCGCCGCGGCAGGCCCAGTAGAGGTCCTCGTTCGTGTCGGCGTCGACCTGGCGGATCTGTCCGTCGGCGGTGACGATGGTCGCGGACACCAGGTTGTCGGTGGTCAGCCCGAAGCGCCGGCCGGCGAGCCCGTGGCCGCCGCCGAGCGTCAGGCCGGCGATGCCCACGGAGGGACAGGAGCCCGACGGCGTCGACAGGCCCCGGCGGGTCAGCGTGCGCTGCACGTCGATGAGCTGGGCGCCGGGGCCGACCGTGGCCTTGCCGTTCGACACCCGGACGCCGCTGATCCGCGACAGGTCCACCACCACGCCGTTGGCGATCGTGGAGTAGCCCGCGTAGCTGTGACCGCCGCTGCGGGCTGTCAGGCGCACCTTGTAGCGGTCGGCCCAGCGGACGACCGCCTGGACATCCCGCGTATCGCGAGGCTGGACCACGGCCTCCGGCCGCACTCCGGAGTAGCGCGAGTTGTAGACCAGACGAGCGCTGTTGTAGCCCGGCGTGCGCGGGAAGAGCACCTTGCCGCGGACGGCCGAGCGCAGCGCCCGAGCCGCGGGGCGGGGCAGCGCGGCGGGCCCGGCGAGAACCCGCTCGAGCGCGCCCGCTTCGAGCGGGAGTGCCCCCGCGAGCAGGCCGGCGGCGCCACCGGCGAGCAGCTCACGGCGATCCATCTGGGCCATGGCGCGATCCTAAGCGATCCGGGCGACCCGCGCCGAAACGATCCGGCTCAGCCCGGCCCGGCCCCGTTCACCGACTCGGCCGAGCGGGGCTCAGGGCCCACGTAGCGGGCCGAGGGCCGGATCAGCCGGCCCTCGCGCTTCTGCTCCATGATGTGCGCCGCCCAGCCGCCCACACGGGCGCAGGCGAACAACGGGGTGAAGAGCGCCGGCGGCACGTCGGCGAAATCGAGCACCACGGCCGACCAGAACTCGACGTTCGTCGCCAGCACCCGATCGGGCCTGCGTGCGGCCAGCTCGGCCAGCGCCGCCTTCTCCAGGCGCTCGGCCGCCTCCAGCCGCGGGGCGCCGATTTCCTGCGCGGTGCGGCGCAGCACCCGGGCGCGCGGGTCCTCGGCCCGGTAGACGCGGTGGCCGAAGCCCATCAGACGCTCGCCGCGGTCGAGGGCATCCTTGACGTAGCGGTCGGCGTCCCCGCTCTCCTCGACCTCGTCGAGCATCTTCAGCACCCGCGACGGCGCCCCGCCGTGCAGCGGCCCCGAGAGCGCGCCCACCGCGCCCGACAGAGCGGCGGCCACGTCGGCGCCGGTGGAGGCGATCACCCGGGCGGTGAAGGTGGAGGCGTTCATGCCGTGCTCGGCGGCCGAGATCCAGTAGGCGTCGATGGCCTTCACGTGCCGCGGATCGGCCTCGCCGCGCCAGCGGATGAGAAAGCGCTCGGGAATCGAGGTCGCCCTGTCGATCTCCCGCTGGGGGATCGGGCGGCGGCCCACCCCGCGGGCGGACTGGGCGACGAACGACAGCGCCATGACCGAGACCCGGGCCAGGTCGTCGCGGGCCTGCTCGTCGGACTGGTCGATCAGCTGGTCGAGGCCCCACTCCGGGCCGAGCATCGCCAGCGCGGCCTGCAGGTCGACGCGCGGGTCGCCGGTGCGAACGGCGAGCGGATGGGGCTCCGCTGCCGGCAACCCGGGCTCGTACGCGCCGTCCACGAGCAGGCCCCAGACCTTCTCGAACGGCACCCGGCCCACCAGGTCCTCGATGTCCACCCCGCGGTAGCGCAGGGAGCCGCCCTCCTTGTCCGGCTCGGCGATCGAAGTCTGGAACGCGATGACCCCCTCGAGCCCCGAGGGCACCTCAATCAGCTCGGCCATCTGCACCTCCACTCGACGTCGGGACCGGGGGGCTGAGGATACTGCGGCCGGGACCTCGCTCAGGCGGGACTCGGGGCGGCGTCGGCAGACTCGGCGGCTGACTCCTCGAGCGCCTCGCCGGCGCGAACAGGCGCCGGGATCAGCGCCGCCCCCACCAAGATCAGGATGAAAGCCGCCAGGCGCACGCCGACCTCCAGAGGGGTGTCGCCGATCCGGTCGCCGAAGACCGCCAGCCCGGCGAGGATCGTGGACAGGTTCGCGGCGACCGAAGTGACGGCGATCACCGTGACGCCGTCGCCGATCTGGAGGCTGCGCGCGGAGGCGTAGAAGGAGAAGACCGCCGCGGTGACGATGATGACGGTCCAGGGGCTCAGGAGACCGGCCGGCCCGCCGTCGAGGTCTCCGGAGAGCGCCTTTATCGCCACGTCGGAGATCCCGAAGCCGAGTCCGCCGGCAATGCCCAGCAGCACGCCGGGCGGCGCCTTGATGTGCTCGATCAGGTGAGAGAAGACCAACACCAGGCCGACGCTCACGGCGATGGCCTCGAAGACGATCATCCCCGCCAGGGAGTAGCCGGACTGGGCTCCTCCCCCGCCCCCGCCTCCCGTCACGGTCAGCAAGGCAAGCGAGACCGCGACGACCCCGATCCCGACCCACTGGCGACGGCCAAGATCGAACCCGAAGAAGCGCTCTGCAAGCACCGCGAGGAATACGAGGCCTCCTGCGAGCACCGCCTGGCCGATCGAGATCGGCGCGAGCGTGAGCGCGGCCACGTGCAGCGCGAACGCCACCGCGGCCACGCCCCAGCCGATGCTCCACCACTTGGATCGAAAGAGGTCGATCGCGCTGCGCAGCGGATGGTGCATGTCCACGTCGGGGGCGGCGACCGCCCCTCGGTGCTTGAAGAGGAACGCAAGATTCGTTCCGAGGGCTGACAGCAGCGCACAGACGAGGCCCAGGCCGACGGCCAGGGAGAGCTCGCTCACCGCGGGACCGTCTTCCGGGCGCTCATCGGACGCGGAGGCAAGAACGCCGACATTGGAGCCGGCTCACTCGGCCGAAACCTACGCGGTCCTGCGTCCGATTGGGCTGCGGTCATACTCCCGACGTGACGCCGGTCCGACTCGCCACGCCGGCGGATGCCCCGGAGGTCACCGCCCTGCTGGTGGCCTTCCGCGACTTCCTGGAGCGCGACTCGCCCCCGGCCGCAAACGTGGAGCGAAGCGTCCGCCGCCTCCTGGACGATCCGGCCTGCGACTACCTGCTCGCCGGCGACCCGCCGGTCGGGGTCTGCCAGCTGCGGTACCGCTGGGGGGTCTGGCTGGACGGCGAGGACTGCTGGCTGGAGGACCTGTACGTGCGCGACGAGGCTCGCGGCGCCGGCGTTGGCCGGACGCTCACCGAGGCCGCGCTCGCCCGCGCACGCGAGCGGGGATGCGTGCGCGTCGAGCTGGACGTCAACGAGGCCAACACGGCTGCGGTGAGGCTGTACGAGTCGCTCGGCTTCTCCAGCGGGACGGCCGACTTCAGCGGGAGGAACCTGCTGATGCGACTCCGGCTCTAGCGGCGCCAACCACCAACCGCCTCGTTTTCGCCGGATCGAGCGGGGTACCCGCCGGTTATGGCCTCGCTGACCTTCGACGACGGGCCGGACGCCTACTGGACGCCGCGCGTACTCGACGAGCTCGCGAACCTCGACGTGCGTGCCACCTTCTTCGTGATGGCCGCGCGTGCTTGTCGCCGGCCCGCGCTCGTGGCCCGTACTCGGGCCGAGGGCCACGAGGTTCAGCTGCACTGCCTTCGGCACCTGCGGCACACCGAGTCCTCACGCCGCCGGATCGAGCGCGATACCCGTTCGGCGCTGCGACTGCTCAAGCCGCTCGGGGTGCGGCCGCACCGCTGGCGCCCGCCGTGGGGGGCGCGGGCGAGCTGGACGACGGACATAGCCAGGGCGCATGGCCTGCGCCTGGCGGGCTGGACGGTCGACACACAGGACTGGTCGGGATTGTCGGCCGACACCATGCTGAGCCGAAGCGCCTCCGGCGCCGCCGCCGAGGCGATCGTGCTGATGCACGACGGGATCGGCCCGGGAGCTCGCCGGCACGACTGCGGGCAGACCGCAGCGTTGATCGCGCCGCTCGTGGACCAGCTCCGGGCCTGCGGTGCGACCATCGAGCCGCTCGGCGACCGTCCCGCCGCACTCCCGTGAGCGCGCTCGCGAGCCGGGCCTATCCGGGTCCGGGCATCGAAGCGGTCCTCGAAGAGATCCGCCGCGGAGCCGACGCCCGCGACCGCCGGCCCGCCTTCCCACATGACGCGTTCAGCCTGCTGCGCGGGGCGGGCGCGTTGGCGTTCACGGTGCCCGGTGGGAGCGGCGGGCGGCGTGTCCCGCACGGCGTCGAGTGGGACGCCGTCCGGGCCGTGGCCCGCGCCGACGGCTCGGTGGGCCGCGTCTACGACGGGCACCTCAACGCGGTCGAGCGACTGAGCGTGGCCGCCTCCGAGCCCCTGCGAAGCCGGGAGCTGCAGGCGGTGGCGGCAGGCGAGGTGATCCTCGGCGTGTGGGGAGCCGATCCCGCGCCGGGTGAGGGGCCTCCCGCCCGGCTCGTGCGGCGGGGCCGGCTGGGCGCGGCGCTCGTCGGAGTGAAGGTCTTCTGCTCGGGGGCGGGGGGAATCGATCGCGCGCTGGTGCTCGCGCGCGAAGACGGCTCCGGACCTCCGCTGCTCGCCTACGTCGACCTGCGCGAAGGCGTGACGGTGGACCGCGACTGGTATCGCGCGGCCGGCATGCGCGCCTCCGAGAGCCACCGCGTGGTCTTCGAGGGCGCGCAGGTGCTCGCGGTGCTGGGATCACCGGGGGAGTTGGCACGAGAGCCCTGGTTCGGCCGCGACGCCATCCGGACCGCGGCCACCTGGGCCGGCATCGCGGACTCCGCTGCCCGGGCGGCGTTCGGCCTGCTGGCGCAGCGCGAGCCCCGCTCCCCGCTCGAGGCACTGGCCGCGGGGCAGATCGCCGCCGCGCTGAACACGATCGACGCGCTCATGTCCTCGGCCGCCGCTAACGCCCGCGCCCGACCCGCAGGGTCCCAGTTGCGCGAATCGATCCTTCTTCGCTCGCAGATCGCCCAGTCGGCGGAGGCGCTGCTCGGCGTGGCCGCGCGCGCGTGCGGATCGAGGCCCCTCGCCACGGGCTCCGCGCTCGACCGGGCGCGCCGCGATCTCGGGGTCTTCCTGCATCAACATCGTCTGGAGCCGCTGCTGGTCCGGGCCGGCGACGCCCTTCTCGACGAGCATGGCTGAGCCGGCCGCGCGCCTGCCGGCGTCCTACTTCGACCGCCTGTACGCCGCCGACGACGACCCGTGGGGGTTCGAGTCGAGCCGGTACGAGCGCGACAAGTACGAGGCCACCCTGGCCGCCCTGGGGCCGCCCCGGCGGCGCTTTGCCCGTGCCTTCGAGGCGGGCTGCTCCATCGGGGTCTTCAGCGCGCTGCTGGCTCCGCGCTGCGACGAGCTGCTGGCGGTGGACCTGTCGCCGCTGGCCGTGGATCGTGCGCGAGCGCGGCTCGACCGGCAGCGGCACGTCCAGGTCGAGCGCCGGGATCTGCCGGGCGAGCTGCCGTCCGGGACGTTCGACCTGGTGGTCTGCTCGGAGGTCCTCTACTACTGGAGCGCCGAATTGCTCGCGGGCGTCATGGGCCGGCTGCAGGCCCTGCTCGCACCCGGTGGAACCCTGGTGGCGGTGCACTGGCGCCCTCCGACCCGGGACTACCCGCAGCGGGGAGACGAGGTCCATGACCGGCTCACGCGCGGGCTCGGTGATCTGCTGCACGTGCTGTCGGTGACCGAGCCGAACTACCGGCTGGACCGCTGGGATCGCCCGGCGTGAGCCGCGCCGCGCTCGTGGTGATCGGCGGCGGCCCCGCCGGACTGGCCGCCGCGCGCGGCTTTCGCGACGCGGGCGGCCAGGGGCCGGTCGTGATGCTGGCCCGCGAGGCACGCGCCCCGTACAACCGCCCGCCGCTGACCAAGGACTACCTGCGAGGCGAGGCCGGCGGCGACGAGCTGCCGCTCGAGGCGCCGGAGTGGTTTCGGGACAACGAGGTCCGGCTGGAGGTGGGCGTGCCGGCGGTCGCACTCGACTCGGAGGCGCGGGTCGTCACCACCGAGAAACGAGGCGAGCTCTCCTTCGAGCGCTGCGTGCTGGCCACCGGCTCCCGGCCCAGGCGCCCCCGCCTGCCCGGCGCCGACGATCCGGCAGTGCGGACGATCCGCACGGTCGAGGACTCGGACGCCCTGCGGTCACTCGGACCGGCCCACAAGGTGGTCATCGTGGGCTCCGGCTTCATCGGCTGCGAGGCGGCCGTGTCGCTCGCGATGCGTGACATCGAGGTCGAGCTCGTGACCGACGAGGACGCACCCCAGGCCGCTCGGCTGGGCGCCGACGTGGGCGAGCGCCTGGCGGCCTGGATGCGCGAGGCCGGCGTGGTGGTGCGGCTCGGCTGCCCGGTCACCGCGATCGAGCCGGGAGCGGGCGGCGTGGAGCTGGAGGAAGGGGCGCGCCTCGAGGGATCGGCCGTCGTGCTGGCGCTCGGCATCGAGCCCGACATCGCCCTCGCCCAAGCCGCGGGACTGGAGCTCGACGATGGCCGGGTGGCCTGCGACGAGGCGGGTCGCACGAGCGCCGAGGGAGTGCTGGCCGCCGGAGATGTGGCCCGCCTGCACAACCCCGGGGCCGGCCGCCGGCTCACGGTCGAGCACTGGGGCGAGGCCCTGTCGCAGGGCGAGGTCGCGGGACGAACCGCGGCCGGCTCGGAGGCACGCTGGGACGCGGTGCCGGGCTTCTGGTCGACGATCGGCGATCGCACCATCAAGCAGGCCGCCTGGGGGGACGGGCACGACGAGATCCGCGTCCGGGATGGAGAGGATGGATGGACAGCGTGGTACGGCGCCGAAGGACGCTGCGTCGGCGTGCTCACGCACGAGCGTGACGAGGACTACGAACGCGGCTCCGAGCTCGTGGCCGCCGGGGAACCGCTGCCGTCGTGACCATCTCCACCCCCCACAGGGACCTGCGGGCGTGCGTGGTCGTGCCCGCCAAGGACGAGCAGGAGCTGGTGGGCCGCTGCCTCCAAGCGCTGGCCGAGCAGGCCGGGGCCGACGCCCGGTCCTACGAGGTCATCCTCGTGCTCGACCGCTGCCGGGACGCCACCCGCGCCGAGGCCCTGGCGGCCGGGGCCCGCAACCCGCGGCTGCGGCTGCACCTGCTGGAGGGCCCGGGACGGGGCGTGGGCCAGGCGCGCCGCCTGGGGATGGGCGCCGCCTGTGCCCGCCTCAAGCGCGTTGGCTGGCCGCACGGCCTGATCGCCTGCACCGACGCCGACAGCGTGCCCGACCCGCTCTGGCTTGCCGTCCAGCTGGAGCTCGCCACCGCCGGCGCAACGGCCATCGGCGGCCGCATCGACATCCTGCCCAAGGACCTCAGCCGCCTGTCGAGGCGGGCGCGGGAGGCCCGCGCGCTCTCCGGCAACCGCCGCCGGCTGCTCGCGGGCGCTCGGGATGCCGGCCTGGCCGATCACGGGTACTTCAGCGGCGCGTCGATGTCGCTCACCGCGGATCTGTACAGCGATGTGGGCGGCCTGAAGCCGCTGGTGGCACTCGAGGACGAGGCGCTGGAGCAGGCCCTGATCCAGCGGGGCGTTCCAATCGTGCGGCCGAATGCGGTCAGGGTCGAGACCTCGGGCCGCGTCGAAGGGCGCGCCCCCCGCGGCCTGGCCTGCGAGCTCGCCGCCGCCCTGTAGAGTCCCCGCCGCCCTGGAGACCATCGGCCGCAGCGATGGGCCCTTCGACCTCCTCTTCGTCGACGCCTCCAAGGGCGAGTACGGCCGCTACATCGAGCTCGCCGAGCCGCTGCTCTCCGAGCGGGCGATGATGGTGGTCGACAACCTGCTGATGCTCGGCGAGGTCGCGCTGCCGGCGGGGGCCGAGACCGGCTGGAGCTCGGACTCGCTGGCGGCCGCACGGCTGCTGAACTCCGAGCGGTTGCGCAGCGACCGCTGGCTGGCCTGCGTGCTGGCTGTGGGCGACGGGATCGGGCTGGCCGCCCGGCGGGGCTGAGCACTCCCCCGCGAGAGACAATCAGGGCCATGAGAGCCCTCCTGATCCTCTTCGCCTGCTCGCAGCTGGTGATCGGCGCCCTGCTCTGGCTGACCCCGGACTTCTTCTTCGAGCGGATCGGGCCCTACGGCGAGCAGAACAACCACTACATGGCCGACGTGGCCACCTGGTACCTCGCGTTGGGCGCCGCCGCCCTGATCGCAGTGGGGCGCAGCGCCTGGCGCGTGCCGGTGCTGGCGTTGGCGCTGATCCAATACGCCCTCCACACCTTCAACCATCTGCTCGACGTGGGTGAGGCCGATCCCTCCTGGCTAGGACCGGCCAACACCGTGTCACTGGCCCTGGCCGCCGTGCTGCTGGCCTGGATGCTCCAGAAAGAACGGGAGCCCGCGCCGTGAGGGTCTTCGTCGCCGGCGCCACGGGCGCGATCGGTCGTCCGCTCGTCCCGCGGCTGGTGGCCGCGGGCCACGAGGTCACCGGCACAACCCGCTCCGAGGGGCGCGCCCGGGACCTCCGCGCCGCCGGAGCCCGCGCCGCGGTGTGCGACGCGCTCGACGCTCCGGCGCTGCGCGCCGCGGTGGCCGAGGCCTCGCCCGAGGTGATCGTGCACCAACTGACCGCCCTCCCCCACCGCTTCGAGCCGCGCGACGCCTCGCTCTACGACGCCACCAACCGGCTCCGGCGCGAGGCCACGCGCACCCTGGTGGAAGCGGCCCGCGAGGCCGGGGCGCGCGTGGTCTGCCAGAGCATCGCCTTCGCCTACGCACCCGTCGGGAGTCCCATCAAGGAGGAGAACGATCCGCTCTTCACGGACGCGGCGGAGCCCTTCGGGACGGCGGTGGCCGCGATCGCCGCGATGGAGCGGCGGGTGCTCGAGGCCGGCGGCATCGTCCTCCGCTACGGCTGGTTCTACGGACCGGGCACCTTCTACGGCGCCGCGGGGTCCATGACGGCCGACGTGCGCCGCCGCCGCTTCCCGGTCGTGGGGCGGGGCAGCGGCATCTCGTCCTTCATCCACACCGACGACGCGGCCGAGGCCACCTTGGCCGCGGTCGAACGCGGCCCGGCGGGCGCCTACAACATCGTCGACGACGAGCCGGCGCCGATGCGCGAGTGGCTGCCCGTGTTCGCCGCGGCCAACGCGGCGCCGCGTCCGCTGCGCGTGCCGGTCTTCCTCGCCCGGCTGATCGCGGGAAGGTTCGCGGCCGGGATGGCCACCGAGCTGCGCGGCGCCTCGAACGCCAAGGCCCGCAGCGAGCTCGGGTGGGAGCCGCGCTGGAGGAGCTGGCGCGAGGGGTTCGTGCAGGCACCGCGCTAACGGCTGGGCCGCAAGCAGCCGGCTCGGCCGGCTGCGCGCGGAGGTTTAAACCCGGTACACGATCGGCAACAGCACCGTCGCCAGGAAGACCAGCCCCACCCCGAGGGCGACCACCGGCCGGGAATCGGCCAGGTGACCGACGATCCCGATCAGGAAGCCCAGGCCGAGAAGGCCCAGCAGGAGACCTGGTGAGACGTCCGACGCACCCACGGGAGGCGAAAGTATCGTTACTGCGGTGAGCGACCACTTCGGCTCCATCGACCAGGCCCGCGATCGCCTGGCTGAGGTCGGCTACCTGGCCGACGAGCCCGCCGCTCTCGTCTCCTTCCTGGCCGGCCGCCTGGACAAGCCCGTTCTGGTGGAGGGCCCCGCGGGCGTGGGCAAGACCGAGCTGGCCAAGGCGGTGTCGCGCGCCACCGGCCGTCCGCTGATCCGCCTCCAGTGCTACGAGGGCCTCGACGAGGCCAAGGCGCTCTACGAGTGGAACTACCGCAAGCAGCTGCTGCGGATCCAGACCGAGGCCGCCGACGCCGGCTGGCGCGAGGTCAAGGACGACATCTTCGGCGAGGACTTCCTGCTTGCCCGCCCGTTGCTCACCGCCATCTCGGGCAGCGAGCCGGTGGTGCTCCTGATCGACGAGATCGACAAGACCGACCAAGAGTTCGAGGCCATGCTGCTCGAGGTCCTGTCCGACTTCCAGATCTCGATCCCCGAGCTGGGAGTGGTCGAGGCCACTACTCGCCCGCTCGTGCTCCTCACCTCCAACAACTCGCGCGAGCTCACCGAGGCGCTGAAGCGTCGCTGCCTCTACCTCTGGCTCGACTACCCCACCGTGGAGCGGGAGCTCGAGATCGTGCGTCTGCACGCGCCCGAGCTGAGCGAGCAGATGGCGCGCAAGCTGGTCGAGGTCATCCACATGGTGCGAGCCCTCGACCTCAAGAAGCCGCCCTCGATCGCCGAGTCGATCGACTGGGCCCGCGCGCTTCTGCTCCTGGGGGCCGAGGACGTCGACCAGGCGGTGCTCGAGCGAACCCTCTCCATCATCATCAAGCACCGCACCGACCTGGATCTGGTGGCGGAGCGGGTGGGGGTGAAGCTGGACGATGGCTTCCTCGGGCAGCGGGCGGGCTAACCCGGCGCTGTACGGAGGCATGCCGCCGGTGGCCGGCCCAGCCGGCATGGCCCCGCGGCTGCTCGAGTTCGCCGACGAGCTGCGCACCGAGGGCGTGGCCGTGGGCACCTCGGAGCTCCTGGACGCCTTCCACGCCCTGGACGCCGTGAGCTGGACCTCGCGCGAGGACTTCCGCGAGGCGCTGGCGGCCACGCTGGCGAAGTCCCAGGAGGATCGCCACGTGCTCGACGTGCTCTTCGAGCGCTTCTTCTTCCGCGCGGCGGAGCGCGAGGCCGTCGACCGCGGTCTCGTCGAGGAGCGCTTCCAGGGAGCCGAGCAGCTCGACCTGGAGGCGCTGCGCGAGCGCATCCGCGAGGCCATCCGGGCCGGCTCGGACGGCGAGATGCGCGACCTGGCCCGGCTGGCCATTGCCGCGTTCGGCCGCCAGGGCGAAGGCTCGGGCGTGATCGGGGTCGACGTGCAGCGCATCAGGCGCACCCTGGGGCTGCGCAGCGAGAAGGCCGGCGCCGAGCTGCCCGATCCCGAGGCCGTGCCCCGCGACCGCCTGCAGGAGTTCGAGCGCCACGTGCGAGCAGAGCTGGAGCGGCAGATGATCGAGCGCACCCGCTCCCTGCCCCCGGCTCGGCCGCTGCGCGAGCTGGACCGCGCGCTCCCGACCAACCCGGCCCAGGACCTCTCACAGGTGCACCGGGTGGTGGCTCAGCTGAAGAAGCGCCTGGCCTCGCACGGGCGCGAGCATCGCGGCCGCCGCCGCTCGTGGCAGGTCGACGTGCGCCGGACGATGCGGGCCTCGCTGCAGACCGGCGGCGTCCCGCTGGAGCTGAAGTACCGCCCGCGCCGGCCGCGCCGGCCCGAGCTGTACGTGCTCTGCGACGTCTCCACCAGCGTCACGAGCGCCAGCGTCTTCTTCCTCTCGGTGCTGCACGCGCTGCACGACCAGTTCCGCAAGCTGCGCTCGTTCGTGTTCGTGGAGCGGATCTCGGAGGTGACCGACGTGTTCGAGCGGGAGCGCTCGTTCTCGGCGGTGTCGCGCCGGATCGCCACCGACGCCGGCGTGGCCGACGTCTCCGGCTACACCGACTACGGCCGCGTCTGGCTCGAGTTTCTGGACAAGGTCTCCGACGACCTCGACCCCCGCTCCACCGTCATCGTCCTGGGCGACGCCCGCACCAACGGCCGCGAGCCCCACGCCGGGGTCTTCGCCCGCGTGGCCCAAGGCGCCGGCCACACCTTCTGGATCAACCCCGAGCCCCGCCTCTACTGGAACTACGGCGACTCGGTGATGTCCACCTACGAGCCCCACTGCGACGGCGTGTTCGAGTGCTGGACCACCAAGCAGCTGGAGACGTTCGTGAACGCTATCGCGGAGCTGCACGTGGCGGGCCGGTAGACTGCACGGCACGACAAGCCAGGGGGGCTCGCGGTCAAGCGGGCTGAGATAGCGCCCTCGACAGAGCCGATGCCGGCCGGCGCTGACCCTTCGAACCTGTGGGGTAATGCCCGCGGAGGGAGCGATGCAGACCGAGGCCCAGGCTCCCGCAACGGAGCCTCTTTCTTTTTCCGACACCGGCGTGACGCTCCGGGGCGCCGGCCGGCGCTTCGGCGCCGTCGCCGCCCTGGAGGGGCTCGACCTCGAGCTGAGGCCACGCGAGGTGCTGGCGGTGGTCGGGCCCTCGGGCTGCGGGAAATCGACGCTCCTGGAGCTGGTGGCCGGCCTGCAGGAGCCGGACCGCGGGGAGGTGTCGGTGGCGGGCGAGAGCGAGGCGGAGGCCCGGCGCGCCGCCTGCGCCTACATGCCCCAGCGCGACCTGCTGCTGCCCTGGCGCGACGCCCTGGGCAACGCCGCCCTGGCGCTCGAGAGCCAGGGCGTCCGGCGAGCCGAGGCGCGCCGGCGGGCCGAGCCGCTGTTCGAGCGCTTCGGGCTGGCCGACTTCGAGCGGGCACGGCCCGCGGCCCTCTCGGGGGGCATGCGCCAGCGGGTGGCCTTCATGCGCACCCTCCTCCCCGGCCGGCCCGTGCTGCTTCTGGACGAGCCCTTCGGGGCACTGGACGCCATCACCCGGGTCGACATGCAGGAGTGGCTGGCCGGCGCGCTGCTCACCGAGCCGCGCACCACGCTGCTCGTGACCCATGACGTGGAGGAGGCCCTGTTCCTCGCCGACCGGGTGGCGGTCATGTCGAGCCGGCCCGGGCGGATCCTGGCCACGCTCGATGTCGACCTGCCCCGCCCCCGCCGGCTCACCGACCCGCGCCTGCTCGAGCTGCGCGCCAGGGCACTCGAGGTGCTGCGCGGATGACCCGCGTGCTGCTGGCCCTGCTCCTGCTCGCCGCCTTCGTGCTGGCCTGGCAGGGTGTCGCGTCGCTCGAGGCCGTGGACGATCTCACCCTCGCCTCCCCGGTCGAGACCTGGGAGGCGCTGAGAGACGACCGCAGCCTGCTCCTCGACAACGCCTGGGTGACGCTGATCGAGGTCCTGGCCGGCCTGGCGGTGGCGGTGGCCGCCGGGGTGGCCCTTGCTCTGACCATGCACCTGGTCCGCCCGCTGCGCGACGCCGCCTACCCGCTGCTCGTGGCCTCCCAGGCCATCCCGGTGGTGGTGCTCGCCCCCCTCTTCGTGCTGGCCTTCGACTACGGCCTCGCCCCCAAGGTCGCGATCGTCGCGCTGATCTGCTTCTTCCCCGTCACGGTCAACCTCCTCGACGGCCTGCGCTCCACCGAGCCGGAGCTCCTCAAGCTCATGCGCAGCCTGGGCGCGTCGCGCCTGCGGACGCTGCGCAGCGTCGAGCTGCCGGGCTCCCTCCCGGCGCTGTTCAGCGGCCTGAAGGTGGCCGCCACCGTGTCGGTGATCGGGGCCGTGTTCGGCGAGTGGTCCGGCGCCGACGAGGGCCTCGGCCGCCTGGTGCTGCTGGGCAACAACCAGCTGCAGACCCCGCGCGTGTACGCCGGGATCGTCCTGCTCACGCTCATGGCGGTGGGGCTGTTCGCGTTGGTAGCTCTGCTCGAGCGGGTCGCCTGTCCCTGGAGGAAAGCGGCGTGAGAGCAGCGCTGCTGTTGCTGGCCGCGACGCTGGCGCTGGCCGCCTGCGGCGAGAAGGAGGAGCGGCTGGAGCCGGCGGGCTCGAAGCAGGTCGAGCTCATGCTCGACTACTTCCCGAACGCCGACCACGCCGGGATCTACGCGGCCCAGGCGGGCGGGCACTTCGAGCAGGCCGGCCTGGACGTGGAGATCCGCCAGCCGCCCGACCCGGCCGCACCGGTCAAGCAGGTGGCGGCCGGGCGCGTGGACCTGGCCATCTCCTACGAGCCCGAGGTGCTGCGCGCCCGCGACAAGGGCCTCGACGTGGTGAGCATCGGGGCGATCGTCCAGAAGCCGCTGACCTCGATCATGTCCCTGCCGGAGGCGAAGATCCGCACCCCAGCCGACCTCAAGGGCAAGACGGTGGGCACCGCGGGGATCGACTATCAGTCGGCCTACCTGCGCACGATCCTGCTCGAGGCCGGCGTACAGCCGGACACCGTAACCGAGCGCAACGTGGGCTTCAGCCTCACGCCCGCGCTGCTCACCGGCCGGGTCGACGCCACGCTCGGGGCGTTCTGGAACTACGAGGGAACCGAGCTGCGCCTGAAGGGCAAGAAGCCGCGCATCATCCGCATGGAGCAGGCCGGGGTGCCCACCTACAACGAGCTGGTGCTGGTGGCCAACGAGAGCGCGCTTGAGCGCAACGCCGACAAGTTCCGCGCCTTCATCGGCGCCGTGTCGCGGGGCACCCGCGACCTTCGCAGCGACCCCGACGAGGCGATCAACGGCCTGCTGGAGGCAAACCCCGACCTGGATCCCGAGCTGCAGCGCGCGGTGGTCGAGGTGACGCTGCCCCTGTTCTTCGCCCCGCGTGGGCGGCCATTCGGCTGGCAGTCACCGGCCCAGTGGGACGCGTTTTCGGCCTGGATGAAGGAGAACCGCCTGCTGGAACGGCCGCCCGATCCCGCGGCGGCCGCCACCAACGAGCTGTTGCCCGGCTCCGGGCTCTAGTCCTCGTCCTCGTCCAGGTCCAGCGCCAGGGAGTTGATGCAGTAACGCTGGCCGTTCGGGCCGGGCCCGTCCGGAAAGACGTGGCCCAGGTGGCCGCCGCAGCGGGCGCACGTGACCTCGGTGCGGACCATGCCGAGGGTCCTGTCCTCGTGCAGGTCGACCGCATCCGCGACGGCGGGCTCGGTGAAGCTGGGCCAGCCGGTGCCGGAGTCGAACTTGGTGTCGGAGCGGAACAGCTCGTTGCCGCAGGCCCCGCAGCGGTACATGCCGTCCGCCTTGGAGTAGGTGTAGGCCCCGGTGAAGGGCGGCTCGGTGCCCTTCTGGCGGAGGATGTGGAAGCGGTCGGAATCGAGCTCCTCGCGCCACTCCTGGTCGGTCTTCTCGAGCTTCTCTGTCATGCCTTCAACGGTAGCGGCGGTTGAGCGCGTAGATGCCCGCGAGGCCGGCGTACTCCTCGTAGGGGGAGAAGAAGGCGCGGACCTCCTCCTCGGTGGCGCGCCGGCCGAGGTCGGCCAGCCGGCCCACCAGCTTCAGGTAGGCCACGTCGAGCGCGGGGAGCTGGTCGTCGCGGCCCTGGCCCTCGAAGGCGAGCATCTCGAGCGTCCAGGAGCCGATGTTGGGAATGGCCCGCAGCCGCCGCCAGGCCGGCTCGTGATCGGTCAAGAGATCGGCCCGGCCCGCCGCCACCTCCCGCGCTGCCCGGATGAGCGCGAGCGAGCGTTTGGGGGCCAGCCCGCAGGCGTCGAGCTCGGCCGGCGAGCGGCCGGCCAGCCACGCCGCGGAGGGCGGCGCGACCAGCGTCCCGCAGTCGCTGCGACGGCCGTGGCGGCGGACGATCCGCCGCTCGATCGCCGCGGCGCGGCGAGAGTCGATCAGCTGCTCGCAGATCGCCCAGGCGAGCGCCTCGAACGGCTCCGGGCGGCGGCGCGGTCGCACCCAGGGACTGAAGCGGATCACCGGCCCGAGCAGCGGATCGCGCCGGAAGAGCCGGTGGAACTCGCTCAGGTCGTGGTCGGTGCCCAGCGCGAAGCGCATGCGCTCGATGCCCTGCGCGGCGGCCTCCCGCGTAGGCGCCTCCGCCCGGAAGCGCACCCGTCCCGCAGCCGCCCAGGCCCGCACCCGCACGGGCTCCTCGCCCACGTGCAGCAGCCGCATCAGCGCCCCCTCCCGGCGGAGCAGCACGCCGTCGCGCCCCGCCCCGGGCAGCCGGTAGGCGCCCGCCGGCACGACGTCGAGCTCGAGTGCGGCGGCTATCGGTCCTTCAGCAGGTGGATGTCGACGAGGAACGAGCGCGACGCGGCCACGTCCGTGCGCCGGCGCGAGCCGCGACGGAGGCGCAGCGCGACCGGGCGCGGCCGCCGCAGCACCCGGACCAGGAAGAAGCTCACCACCCCGAGCAGAAACCCGCCGGTTGCAGCGACCACGGCCGCCGGCAGGGACACCGGCGCCGGCCTGTCGACCGGACGCGGCTCGGCCAGAACAGGCAGCGGCCGGACGTCGGCTTCGGGCTCTGGCGGGGCGGCGGGCTCGGGCACGGTGGGCGAGTGTACCGAGGCTCCCGGCGAAAGGGGAAACGATCATCCGCGCGCAGCCGGCCGAGCCGGCCGCTTGCGGCTAGAGCTCTCGCTCATAGACCCGGTAGCGCTTCACGATCTCCCCGCCCATGGCCTTCATGGCCCGGTTCATGGCCTTGTTGGTCTCGAGGATCCAGCCCATCTCGCCGCCCCTGACGGGCGTCGCCTCGGCCATGTCGAAGTGCTCGGCGTAGAGGCCGGCGGCCACGCCCGTGTGCTGGTAGGCGGGCTTGACCCCGAGGAAGCCCACCCGGCAGCGGTCGATGATCCGGCGCCGGCGCAGGTAGTGCCACCAGCCCAGCGGCAGCACCCGGCCGTTCATCCGCTTGAGCACCTGGTTGATGTCCGGAACGGTGATGGCCACGCCCACGGTCCGGCCCTCGGCGTCCTCGGCCACCATGAACCAGTTCCGGTCGAAGACCAGCTGCAGCTCCTGGGCGTAGGCGTCGAGGTCGCCGTTGTCGTAGGGCACGAAGCCCCAGTTGCGCGACCAGGCGTCGTTGTAGATCTCCGCGAACGAGTCGAGGTCGCGGCGCAGGCCCCGCCGGCTCATCTTGCGGATCCGGATCCCGTGCTTTTCCTCGAGCTGGGAGGCCAGGTCCCAGATGATGGGCATCACCCTGTCGCGCCCCGAGATGTGCAGCGACCACATGAAGAGGTCCACCGCCTTCTCGAGCCCGGCCTCCTCGCACAGCCGCTGGTAGTAGGGCGGATGCCAGGACTGGCGCAGGAGCGGCTCGCGCTCGAAGCCGTCGATGAGCACGCCGCTCTCGTCGTTCATCGTGAAGTCCATCGGCCCCACCATCCGGTCGCGGCCGCGCAGGCTCAGCCAGGCCGCTGCGGCGCCCAGGAGCCCGCGCAGGACCTCGGGATCGTCCTCGAGCTCGAGGAAGCCGAACATGCCCCAGGCGTTGTCGTGGAACTCGTTGAAGTGGCGATCGATCTGCGCGCTGATGCGGCCCACCACCCGGCCGTGGCGGCGGGCGAGGAACAGCTGGGCGTCGCCGTGCTTGAAGAAGGCGTTGACACGCCGGCCGAGGAACAGCCGCCGCTCGATCCGCAGCGGTGGGATCCAGGGGGTGCCGGTAGCATGCAGCCGGAACGGCAGCTCGACGAACTCGCGCCGGTCTGCACGCGACCCGACCGGTCGGACCTCCACGGACACGGCGCGGCACCCTACATGCCAACCGCTACCGATCTATTCGCCAAGGCCCGTCGCCACGAACGCGTGGAGCAGCTGCGCGCCGCGCGCGAGCACGACCTCATGCCCTACTTCCGCGTGCTGGAGGGCCCGGCGGGCCCGCTCGTGGAGATGGAGGGCCGCGAGCGGATCATGCTGGGCAGCAACAACTACCTCGGGCTCACCGGCGACCCCCGGGTGAAGGAGGCCGCCCGCGTCGCGCTCGAGCGCTTCGGCACCGGCCTCACCGGCTCCCGCTTCCTCAACGGCACGCTCTCCCTGCACCTCGAGCTGGAACGTGAGCTGGCCGACTGGATGGGCACCGAGGAGGCGATCGTCTTCACCACCGGCTACCTCGCGAACACCGGCGCCATCGGCACGCTCCTGGAGCCGGCGGACACGGTGATCTGCGATTCCGGCGACCACGCCTCGATCCTGGACGCGGTGTCGATGTCCCGGGCCCGGATCCGCCCCTACCGCCACAACCGGCTGGACAAGCTCGAGACCATGCTCTCCCGCGCCGAGTCCGACGGCGGCGGCGTGCTGGTGGTGGTGGACGGCGTGTTCTCGATGGAGGGCGACCTGGCCCCGCTGCCCGAGATCAGCGCCCTGTGCCGCGCTCACGGGGCGCGCCTGATGGTGGACGAGGCCCACGGCGTAGGCGTCCTCGGCGCGCGCGGGGCCGGCGCGAGCGAGGCCTTCGAGGTCGAGGACGAGGTGGACCTGCGGATGGGCACCTTCTCGAAGTCCCTGGCCTCCTGCGGCGGGTTCATCGCGGGTCCTGCCGACGTGGTCGACTTCCTGCGCGTGCAGTCGCGCTCCTTCATGTTCACCGCCGCGGCGGTGCCGGCGGCCATCGGCGCCGCGCAGGGTGCCTTGCGCATCATCCGCTCGGATGAGGGTCCGCAGCTGATGGCGAAGGTCCTCGACAACGCCCGCTACCTCCACGACGGGCTCGCCGACCTGGGCTACCACGTGATGGAGCCGAACCACCTGCATGACGGCACCGAGGTGATCACCCCGATCGTCCCGGTGCTGATCGGCGACGACTGGCGGGCCGTGATGCACTGGAAGGCGCTCTACGACGCAGGCGTGTACGTGAACGTGGCCATCTACCCCGCCGTGCAGCGCGGCGGCGCGCTGCTGCGCACGAGCGTCATGGCCACCCACGAGCGCGAGCACCTCGACCGCGCGCTGGAAGCCTTCGCCCTGGTCAAGGAGGAGGCGGCCCACGCGGTACCCCCTCCCGTCGCACCGTAGGGCCGGGATTCAGTCGTCGAGCGCCACGGGCTCCGGCGGCGGGGCGCCGAGCTCGATCTGGCGCTGGACCACGGGGCAGTCGAGGCCCCGGCAGCCGCCCAGGTCGCACAGGCGGCAGATGGTCGTCCGGGGCGTGTTGGTCAGGTGCAGGAGCGCCTTCTCGAGGACGGTGGTGAGTGTCTTCGCCTCCGCGGCCGACAGCTCGGGGAGCGCGTCGGCCAGAACCTTCCGCCGGAGCTTGAGGATCCGCCGGGCCTGACGCCCGCCCGCTGCGGTGGTCCTGAGCGCCACCGCCGGGCCGCGGCCCGCCGGCCGCCGGCGCACCAGATCCTGCTCGACCAGGCGGTCGACGACGCGGACGGCGGCGGGATGCGACAACCCGATCGCCTGACGGAGAAACTCCACGCTGCGGTCGGGGAACTGGGCGATCACCATCAGCGCCGCGGCGGCCGCGCCGGAGTGACCGATGGCCCCCTCGGTCTCGACGCGGAGCCGGTCGGCGATCGCGAGCACGAAGGCGCCCAGCAGGTTCTCCCTCCGCTCCTCGTCGTCCATAAGTATGCATAAGGTATAGTCTGGCCCGTTATGCGCCATGCATACTTGGTATCGGGAGCCACGGGAAACGCGGGCGGCGCGGTGCTGCGCGCCCTGGCCGCGGCCGGCAAGCCGGCGCGCGGCCTGGTGCGCCCCGGCTCCGACCACTCGACCCTGCCGGAGGGCGCCGAGGCCGTCACCGGCGATCTCAACCGGCCCGACACCCTGCGCGATGCGCTCGCCGGCGTCCAGGCGGTTTTCCTCCTGAGCGGGTACGACCACTTGCCCGAGACGCTCGCCGCCATCCGTGCGGCGGGAGCCGAGCGCGTGGTGCTGCTGTCCAGCAGCTCGGTGCCGGGCGGCGACATGAGCAATGCGGTGGCCCGCTACCACATCCTCTCCGAGCGGGCCGTGCGCGAGTCCGGCCTGCCCTGGACGTTCCTGCAGCCGAACAGCTTCATGTCCAACACCTTCCAGTGGTTGCTGCAGCTGCGGGCCGGCGACACCGTCCACGCCCCGTTCGCCGGCGTGCCGGTGGCAACCATCGACCCCGACGACCTCGGCGCGGTCGCGGCCGAGGCGCTCAGCGCGGCGTCCCACGAGGGGCGCACCTATCGCCTCAGCGGCCCCGAATCACTGCTGCCGGCCGATCGCGTGCAGGTGCTGGCCGAGGTCCTGGGACGGGAGCTGCGCTTCGAGGCTCAGCCGGACGCCGAGGCCCGGGAGGAGATGAGCGCCGCGATGCCGGCCGAGTACGTGGACGCCTTCTTCAGCTTCTTCGCCGACGGCAAGCTCGACGAGTCACAGGTCCTGCCCACGGTCGAGGAGATCCTCGGCCGGGCGCCCCGCAGCTTCCGGCAGTGGGCTGAGGCCCACGCCGCGGAGCTGCGCGGCCAAGAGTGAGCAGGCCGCCCCGGCGGGGGCGGCCCGTCACCTCCTTCGTTCAGTCCTCGAGCAGGTAGCCCACCGTCCGGGCCATGAGGTTGTCGCGGGCCGTCTGGCCGTTGACCCCCTCGAACCCGAAGCCGAACAGCAGCCCGAACTCGCTCTTGGTCACGGCGGCGTCCTCGAACGGGATCCGCTCCGAGCGGATCCAGTCGTCGGCGTTCACCGCCGGGCCCTCGGGGTGCGCCCCCGGAACCGACCAGCCGCCTGTGTCGGTCTCGAACGAGGTCTCCTCGACGGTGGTGCCGGCGGTGACCCTCGTGTCGTCGACCAGCACGCCCGGCACGTTCAGGGTGCCGTAATCGGTGGCGAACGCGATCCCGATCTCCACCTGCTTGCCGGCCCAGCGGCTGAGGTCGATCCTCCACTCCTGCCAGCCGGCCGAGTTGCCCGAGGCAGCGTGCCACTCACCGGTGGTCCCGGTGGGCGTGCACTCCTCGGTCGCCGGGTCGAGCGTCTGGTAGCGGCCGAGGTGGTTGTGGATGTCCTCGATCCAGCCCTCCGGGCAGCTGGCGCCGGTGTCCTGGCTGGTGTGCCCGTTCTCGTCCGGCAGAGTGGTCCAGTCGTCCTGGCCCACCTCGTGTCCCTCGACGAACACGTAGTCCCAGTCGGGCTCCGTGTTGTACGAGGTCCAGAACGAGAGCTCGGCCGCCTGGCCGGCGGTCACGCCGGTCAGGTCGATCGTGCGGGTCAGGCGCTTGTACCCGCGGTCCGAGTTCTGCGAGTACATGTACCAGTCCCCGGTGTGGGGGTCGAAGGCAGACCCGCCCGGCAGCAGCCAGTCGGCCGCCTCCTCGCTCGCGAACTGCGGATAGGTGGCCGGGTCGAGGACGCTCGAGGTGACCACGTTGTTGGCGGTACCGATCCCGTCGCCCTCCTGGTTGCCCGCGCTGTCCGGGCCGTTGATCCCGAGCGTGAGGCCCGCGAGCGGATCGTTGGTGCCCTCCACGTCGAACACCCCGCCGTCGGGGTTGAGCCCACCGCCGTCACTCCTGATGTACGACCCCAGGTAGTACTGGAGGAAGTCGTTGGAGAGCGGCTGGCACTCGGCCGTGATCAGGCTGCCGTCGCAGAAGGACGTGGGCTCTCCCGCCGGCGGGTACTCCACGAGATCGTACTGGCGTCCGGCGTGGACTCCGGACAGAGCCACTCGTCCGCCCTCGTTGACGAAGTCCCGCACCGCCATCGTGGTCTCGTGGGCCTCGCGGCCCGCCACCCCTGGCGTCGCCGTGGGCCGCGTGACGTTGTCGTTGCCCGTGTACCAGACCACCGCGTCGTAGTGGCTCAACACCCCGAGCGGGTGCGGAGCGCTGCGGCCTTCGGCGTCGACGTCCCACACGTCGTGCTCGATGCCGTTATTGGTGAGCGCGTCGGTGTAGTAGTCGAGGTAGAACGGCCCGGCCGTGCTGGGGTAGGCCGGGAAGGCCGAGTTGCCGGTGTAGTCCTCGGCCGCGAGCACGAGCACGCGGGCGTCGGAATCCGCTCGGACCGTGTAGGTGAACGAACGGCTCTCCACGTCCTCGCTGCGAGAGGCGAACCACACCTCCACCTCGTCGCCCGGGTCGGTTCCGCGAACCTCGGCGCGCACGCGGTGGTACCAGTAGTCGCCCTCGTCGCCGTAGCGCTCGCCGCCGCGCCACTCGCTGGTCTGGCGCGAGCGCACGCGCCCGCCGTTTATGCGGTAGCGCATGGTGATCCGCCCAAGGTCCCGGCGGGCGTTGACCTGCACGGTCTGCGGGTCGCCGTACGAGACGTCGAAGCGGTCGAGGACGAAGTCGGGCGCCTCGTTGCCGAGATGGCTCACGGGGTTGTCCGGATCGTCCGCCGAGCGGGCCAGGTCGAGCGCGAACTGCACGTGGCGCTCGAACTCGGCCTGCACGTCGGCCTCCACGTCCTGGAAGATGAAGCCGCTGCCGGTGCCTGTGCCGCCCGTGCCTTCAGGCGTGAACGACTGGACCCGGTCGGACTGATACAGGTGGTCGTTGGTGTCGCCGTTGGTGGTGTAGAGCTCCGCCCCCACGTCGGGGTCGAAGGTGGGGATGGCCGGGTTGTCGTCGTCGCCGGCGAGCGTGGTGAAGATGGGCTCGTCCGCGAAGTGCGTGTCGACCTGCCATCCGGGCGGCCACAGCAACAGCTTGCCGAAGGTGTGGTCGTTCTTGTTCGACGTGAACTGGACCCGGTTGACCAGGCGCTGGAAGGCGCGCGTTTCCGGCTCCGAGGCCGGCGAGGCTCCGCGATAGGTCTCGTCAGAGGTGGCGGTGGCCGACCCTTCGTCGTCGTAGTTCCAGCGCGTCGGGAAGTTGCGGTTGAGGTCCACTCCGTCGCCCGCGGTGATGCTGCCGTCGCCGTTGTTGTCGCGCAGGTTCTTGCGCCACAGGCGGTTCGCGGGGGTGAAGGTGTAGTCGTAGCCGTCGGGGTTCGCGATCAGGATGAACCACAGCTCGCGCTGGCGCACGAGGCGGGTGAGCTCGCGGGCGCGCACGCCTTCGACGGGCGCGCCGTCGGTTCCCAGCGCCGTGCCCGTCTGGCCGTAGTTGTCCAGAAACAGGCGCAGCGTCCGCCGGCCGGTCTCACCCGCGAGCCACTCGCGCGCATGCTGGACCGACGAGTAGAGGACCGCCGGGCGGCGGCCGTCGGGCACGCGGTCGGCGTTCGCGGTGACGCGCATCGCGTAGATCGGCACCCCGTTGATCGAGCTGCCGAGCGTGACCAGCTCGGTGATCCGGTCGTAGCGCCGGGCCAGCCGCCGGAGCTGGGTGGTGATGTTCGCCGTCGGGTTGCCGGCCGCGCCGGAGACGTCGACGTCAGTCCGAGCGTACGGGCGCCAGACCTGCCAGCCTGCCGCGGCCTGAGCCGCCGCGGCCTTCCGGGCCGAGCGACCGCCCCGAGCGCGCAGGAGCCGCGCGCGGATCCCTGCCTGCCTGAGCTTGTCGATCTGCTCGGAGGAGGCCACGATCTCGATCCCGCCCCGCCGGTGACCCTCGGTCAGGTCAAAGCCCTGCCGCTTGAGCTCACGCAGCTGCTTGGCCCCGCGCTCCTTGACCAGGTAGGCGTCCAGCTTGGCCGCCGAGGCCGGAGCCGCCAGCGCGAGCATGATGAGCGCCGCAAGGGCGGCGACGACGAATCGAGACATTCCTTTGCTCCTCCTCATGTGAGGCCGAGGGACCCCCCGCAGGGCCCTCTAGGCCGCCGGCGAATTTATCACGCCTGGGCCGCGCGCCGGCGGGTCGAGCGGCGCTCCACCACCGCGGCCAGCCCCGGAGGCAGCCGCCCGTCGGTGGCCAGCCAGGAGCCGGCCAGGATCAGCAGCAGTCCCGCGATGGCCCCGGCGGTCACCTGCTCGCCGAGCACGGCCACGCCGAGGGCCAGCGCCACGGTGGGGTTGACGTAGGTGATCACCGTGGCCCGCGAAGGGCCCACCTCGGTGATCAGCGCGAAGAAGAGCAGGAAGGCGAGGGCCGAGCAGACCACGCCGAGGACGGCCAGCGAGGCCAGGGCTTCGACCGAAGGCGTCTCCGTGGGGAAGTCGGTGACCGCGAAGGGCGCGAGCATGAACGACCCGATCACCATCGCAGCGGTGACGGGCCCGAGCGGCTCGAGGTGGGAGAGCCGGAGCTTGACGATCATCGGGCCGATCGCGTAGCCCACGGTGGCCACCAGGATCGCGGCGGCGCCCAGCAGCTCGGCGCTGCGGCCGCCGATGTCGATCCCGAGCAGCACCACCACCCCGGCCAGGCCCACGAGCATGCCCACCAGCCGCGTCGGGGTGGGACGCTCGGCGTGGTCGAAGCGCAGCGCGAGGAAGGCCACCACCAGCGGCAGGGAGGCGATCAGGATGGCCGTGGCCGACGACGAGATCCGCTGCTCCCCGAAGCCGATCAGCGGCCAGGGGATCGCCATCTCCACGACGGCAAAGACCACCAGAGCCCGCCAGCGATTGCCCAGTCCCCGCAGAGCGCCGAGCTTCCAGGCCGCGGGCAGGAGCACCGCGGCGCCCAGCGCGATTCGCGACCAGGCCACGAAGGCGGGCGTCATCTCGTCGACCGCGATCTTGATGAACAGGTACGGGGCGCCCCAGATCACGGACATCGCCGCGAAGAGGGCCCAGCCGCGGGCGCTCACGCCAGGGCCCGCAGCCCCGCAGCGGTGGCGGCGGCGGCCAGGATCACCATCAGCAGGGGCGCGCGCAGCAGCACCGCCACTCCTGCGACCAAGAGGCCGGCGCCGCGCTCGTCTAGCACGAGCGACTCGTCGTCGCCTCCGAAGGCCTGGGTGGCCACCAGGGCGGCCAGCAGGGCAGGGGCGAGCAGCGCCAGCAGACGCGAGTCGCGCAGCGGCAGCGCACGCTCACCGGCGAGCAGCGGCCCCGCCGCCTTGATGGCGATCGTGGCCACTCCCACGACCAACACCGCCGTCCAGGCGGCGCTCACGAGTCCGCCTCCCGCTCGACGCGGCGCGGAACGAGGCCGACGAGACAGGCCGCGGTGGCGGCGATGACCGGCACACCGGGCGGGGTGATCGGCGTGAGCACGAGCGCGATCCCCGCGCCCAGCAGCGCCGCGGCCACTGAGGTGCGCGACCCCAGCAGGGGTGCGAGCAATGCGAGAAAGAGCGCTGGGAAGGCGGCGTCGAGCCCGAGCGTGGCCGGGTCACCCAGGCGGTCGCCGGCCAGGACGCCGATCGCCGTGCCCAGGTTCCAGCCCAGGTAGAGGGTCGCGCCGGCGCCCAGCATCACGCGACGGTTGAAGCGGCCGTCGCGGTTGGAGAGCGCCCAACTCTCGTCGACGAGCAACTGGGACTCGAGCAGCCGTCGCAGCCGCCCGCCCTTGAAGACGTCCGCGGCCGCGAGGCCCATTGGGCCGTAGCGAGCGTTCAGGAGCACGGCCGCCGCGACGGCCGCGATGAGGGTGCCGCCGCTGCCCAGCACCGATACGACGGCGAACTGGGCCGACCCGGCGAAGGTGGTGGCCGACATCACCAGGGAGGCCGCGGGCCCCATCCCCGCAGCCTGCGCCAGCACGCCGAACGACGCGCCGAAGGCCAACACGGCGGGAAGCAGCGGCACGATGGCGCGGACGCCGGCGCCGTAGCCGACCGGATGTGGGCGCAATTCCGGCATGGTGGCCGGTAGGCTAACTCTGACGCCAGGAACCGCGATGTTTACCGAACAAAGGGTGAAGAATGGCTGCAAACGTCGAACTTGATTCGATAGCTCGCCGGCTTCTGAGCGAGCTGCAGAAGGATGCTCGCCAGACCAACAAGGCGCTGGCCGACAAGGTGGGCGTGGCTCCCTCCACCTGCCTGGAGCGTATCCGCGAGCTCCGCGCTCGGGGCGTGATCCGCCGCTTTCGCGCCGAGGTTGACCCGGCCGCGGTCGGCAGGCCGATGGAGGCGATCCTGTCCATTCAGCAGCGAGGCGCCCACCGTTCCGTCATCGACGCCCTGCTGTCGGACACGGCGAGGATGCCGGAGACGGTGCGCGTGATGGCCCTCACCGGCACCACCGACTTCATCGTTCACGTGGCGGTCCGAGACATGGACCACCTGCGCGATCTCGTCTGGCGCCTCACCGAGCGCCCGGAGGTGGGCCGCGTCCAGAGCTCGCTGGTCTTCGCCCGGGTCGAGGGATCCGAGCTCCTGCCGCTCGACTGACGCAGCGCGTCGGTGTGGCGGGAGTGGGCGACCGCCCATGACAGGGCGGCGTTCATGCCGCCATCCCCTCGCGCCCCAGCCGGTGCCCGAGCGCGAACCAGCGCAGCAGGCCGCGGCCCCTCTGCGGGCGCTCCTGGGCCGCCCGCACGCTGAGCATCCCGACGAGGTTGGCCGTGTAGCGGAACGGGTCGGCCACGGTGCGGCCGTCCTCGACGCCGACGGCGGCCACCAGCCGACCGTCGACCAGACCCAGCAGCACCGGACCGGTGGGCGCGCGGCCGCCGTCGAGCTCGGCCAGCTCGCGGATGGAGGGGAGGTCTCCGGGGGTGGAATGCCTGATGGTGATGGCCTCGGTCATGCCGGCTCCTTTCGGGTTCTGCCTCGATAACCTTCTATACCCGATAGGTGGTAGTGTAACACCGGCTAAGCTTGTATGGTAGTTACGATGACTTATACCTCGGATAGGCTCCGCTGATAGGCGATGGCTCCCGGCGAATCGACACCGGAGAAGACCGCGCCGCAGCCGCTGTACCTCGTGCAGCGCTTCGTGAACAGCGTGGATCTCGAGTCCGGCGAGGACGAGCTGTCCGACCCCGATGCGCTGACGCCTGGCTGGCGGAGCGGGGTCTCCTGGACGCGCGCGAGGCGGTGAGCAAAGCCGACCTGCGGCGGGCGATCGACGCTCGCGAGGGCCTGCGCGCGGTGCTCCTGACCCACAACGGCATGCCGCTGGACGAGGCGCGCCTGGACCGCCTGGACCGGGCGGTGAGCAAGGCCGGGGTGCGCCTGCACTTCAGCTCCGGCCGCGAGCCCGAGCTCGTGCCCGACGCCGCCGGCGTGGACGGCGCGCTGGCCCGGCTGATGGCGATCATCGCCGCCGCGGTGGAGCAGGGCGGCTGGGAGCGGCTCAAGGCCTGCCCCCGGGACGAGTGCGAGTGGGCCTTCTACGACCGCTCGAAGAACCGCTCCGGCCGCTGGTGCACGATGGACAGCTGCGGCAACATCGAAAAGGCGCGGGCCTTCCGCGAGCGCCGCCGCGGCGCGCCGGCCTGAGGCGGCCGGCGACCCTGGCAGGTGGCGCTTCGCTCACGGCGCCGCCGCGAGGCGGGCGTCAGAGAATGGGCTGCGTAAGGGAGGGGTTGCGTACGAAACGTCCCGCATATGGACGCAACGTAGGCACCCCCTCAGCCGCTCCGCAAGTCGCCTTCCCCTTACCCAGCGGGCCGTCGAGCCGCGCCGCGGACCGGCAGCCGCCAGGGTGCGGCGCGCCACGGCGCCGGCGGGCGGCCTACTCCACGGTGTGGACCTTGAACAGGTTCGTGCCCCCGGCGCTGCCGGCCGGCAGCCCCGCGGTGATCCCGATCTTGTCGCCCGCCCGGGCCAGCCCGGCCCGGACCGCGGCGTCGGCGCAGGCGTCGATCAGGTCGATCGTCTCCAGCGACTCCTCGTGCAGCTGGGGCTGGACGCCCCACAGCAGCAGGCAGCGCCGCACCACGTGGGTGTGGGGTGAGAGGGCCAGCACCGGGGCCTTGGGGCGGTAGGCCGAGATCAGCCTCACCGTGGCGCCGGTGTTGGTGGGCGAGACGATCGACTTGAGCCCGAGCTGGTACACCGCGCCCACCGCGCCGAAGGCGATCGCGTGGTACTGGTTGTTGGCCTGCGGCCCGCGCTCGGCGAGCCAGCGGCCGTAGGGCAGCTCGCGCTCGGTGGTCTCGGCGATGGAGGCCATCATCTCCACCGCCAGCACCGGATGGCGGCCCACGGCGGTCTCCTGCGAGAGCATCACCGCGTCGGTCCCGTCGAAGATCGCGTTGGCCACGTCGGCCACCTCGGCGCGCGTGGGCCGGGTCGAGTGGACCATCGACTCCAGCATCTGGGTGGCGGTGATGGTCGGCGTGGCCCGCCGGCCGGCCACCGCCAGCAGCCGCTTCTGCACCAGGGGCACCTCCTCGATGGGCAGCTCGATGCCGAGGTCCCCGCGGGCGATCATGATCCCGTCGGCGGCCTCGATGATCTCCTCGCCGTTGGCGGCGGCCTGGGGCTTCTCGATCTTCGCGATCAGCGGTACGTCGGTGCCGCGTTCGGCCAGGTGGCGGCGCACCGGATCGAGGTCCTCACGGCGCCGGACGAAGGACAGTGCGAACAGGTCGAGGCCCATCGTCAGGCCGGCGTCCATCAGGGCGATGTCCTCCTCGCTGACCGCCGGGAGGGACACGGTGACGTTGGGCAGGTTCAGGCCCTGGCGGGAGGCCACGCTCCCACCCACCTCCACCCGGGTGATCACGTCGGTGTTGTTCACGTCGTCCACCCGCAGCCGTACGGCGCCGTCGGCCAGGTAACAGACGTCGCCCGCAGTGACCAGCTCCGAGAACCCCGGCCAGGCGATCGGGAGCCGCTCCGCAGTTCCCTCGACGTCGTCACCCGTCAGCACCACGCGCGTGCCGCGCCCCAGCTCGGCCACGCCTCCCGCCACCGGCCCGATGCGCAGCTTGGGGCCGGGCAGGTCGCCGAGGATCGCGACCTCGCGGCCGACGCGCTCTGCCGCCGCCCGGATCGTGCCCGCCGTCTCGGCGTGCTGCTCGGGCGTGCCGTGCGCGAAGTTGAGCCTGGCGATGTCCATGCCCGCGCGGATCATCCGCTCGAGGACGTCGAGCTCGTTGGACGACGGGCCGATCGTGGCGACGATTTTGGTGGAGCGCATGGGCGAACAGAACATACCCGCCAGGGCGGTCCGGACCAGGCCTCGAGCGTGAACGCGCCGAGGCACGAAAAGCACGCTCTTAGCGGCAGACCGCCCGCAGGTCAGGGTTGACGCTGCGCAGCCGAACGGCTCTACTTCGCATCTGCCTCAGAACGGACTCGACGAGGTTGAGGGGCGCGGCGCCGGGCAGTGGGTCTGTAACCGAGCCTCGGCTTCGGCCCGCCCCTCCCTCCGTCCTGGCCGCGATCGAGGCAACCGGGGAACTGCACCGCTGGAAGAACGCAAGGGTTTGCGGGGAGGTCAGATGGGCCAGACGGCCAGGATCGACGCTGGGCAAGAGCAGCACCTTCGTGCGCTCGAATACGCCAACCGGGTGCGGTTGGCTCGGGCGCGGATGAAGCGGAGGATCGCGGCCGGCGAGCTCCCTGTGCAGGACGTCGTCCTGAGCTGTCCCTGGCAGGCCCACAGCATGTCCATCAGCGACCTTCTGATGAGCCAGAAACGCTGGGGGCGTACCCGCTCTCGCCGGCTCCTGGTGTCGCTCAGCGTGCCCGAGAACAAGCAGGTGGGGACGCTCACCGAGCGTCAGCGCCAGGCGCTCGCCGGTGTGCTCGCCCGCAAGGGCAGCGCGCGCGCCGAAGAGGCCGCGATGGCCTCCAGTGGCGGCGCGCTCAGCGCTGCCTGACCGGCCGAAGACTGTCCCGCTCGACGTAGAGGGGTCACACTCGTGGAGCGTGTCGATTCCGGCCGGCTCCGTTCGACGTGCCGGTAGAGACCCCGACCAGCAAGGACACGACCATGCAGATAATCCTCAGTGACTTCATGACCCTGGACGGCGTCGTGCAGGCGCCCGGGGGCCCCGAGGAGGACACCGACAGCGGGTTCGCCCATGGGGGCTGGTCGCATCCCTACTTCGACGTGGAGACGATGGGCTCGGCCCTCGATGAGGTGATGACCGGGACGGAGGCGCTCCTCTTCGGCCGGCGCACGTGGCAGGGGATGGCCGCCGCCTGGCCCGAACGCGGGGGCGACCCGTTCGCCGACCGCATGAACGAGATCCCCAAGTACGTGGCCTCCCGCACGCTCAGCGAGGACGACCTCACCTGGTCAGGCTCGACCCTGCTACCCGCCGGCGACGCGATCGGCGCCGTGGGCGAGCTCCGCGCCCGGGAGGGCGGGGGGCTGCAGGTGATGGGCAGCGCCTCGCTGGCCGCGCAGCTCGTCGAGCACGACCTCGTGGACGAGTACCGGCTGATGATCGAGCCGATCATGGTCGGCGGCGGCAAGCGGATCTTCCCGGAGGACGGCCGGGCCCGGCCGCTCGACCTCGTCTCGGCCACGACCGCCGGCACCGGCGTGCTCATCTGCACCTACCGGCCGGCGCGCGCCTAGACGGGCCTGCGTCCGAGCTCCTCCAGCGGCTCGTCCGCCGTCACGCCCGGCCCGAGGGTGGCCAGCTCGACGATGTGGCCGTCGGGATCGCGCAGATAGAGCGACTTGAAGTAGATCCGGTCGAGGACCTCCGAGCAGGGGATCCCCCGCTCGGCCAGATACTCTCGCCAGGCGACGAGCTCCTCCTCCGACTCCACCGCCAGGGCGAAGTGGTGAGTCGAGCCGCGCCCGACGCTGCCCTCCTCCAGCTCCGGATACTCGAGGCAGGTGAGAAGGCTGCCCGGGTTGCCCTCCTCGTCGCCGAAGAAGAAGTGCCGAGCGCCGCGATCGTCCTCGTTGACGGTCTGCTTGACGAGGCGCAGACCGAGCACGGTGCGGTAGAAGGAGGCCGACCGCTCCACGTCCGCGCACAAGAGCGTGATGTGGTGAAGGCCGGCGATGCGCAGCCGGCGCTCGGTCGCGTCGGGCGAGGCGGACTCCGGCACGCCGGAGACTGTACCTAGCGGAAGCCCAGGCCGCCGGAGCGCCGCTTGAACAGCTCTCGCAGCCCGTACAGGGCGCCGCCGAAGACCAGCGCCCCCAGAAGCAGAAGCAGCCAGACCTTGACCGGCCCGAGCCCGAGCGCCACGCCGGTGACCACCACGAAGGCGGCCAGGCCGGCCAGCAGCGCCGAGTGCGAGCGGTAGCCCGCGAGGTGCTCGCGCAGAGCGAGCTCGCCGCCTCCCAGCGAGGCGATCACCAGGCCGCCCGCCACGCGCTCCTCGCTGCCCCGGCCCCCGATGAGACCCCAGAGGATCACCACGATGCCGGCGAGGATCAGCAGCTCGCTGAGCGGGAAGCTCCCCCAGGGCGGCCGTGGGCGCTCGTCGGAGCCCGGGCGCGCCCGGGCTCGGGGGCTCGCAGGCGCTCCTCCCGCCCCGGCGCGCTCGCGCCGCGCGGCGTCACGGCCGGCCCGCGTGGAGGCGGGGGGCCGTTTGCGGCTGCGACGTCCCACCGGCCGTCAGGCCGCCACGGGTAAGGGGCAGCCGGAGCTGACGATCACCCGCCACCAGCCCATGAGCATTCCCAGGAAGCTCCAGCGCGGGCGCACATGCCAGTGGCGGCAGCCCGGCTCACCGATGTCCTCGGCGGAGACCCTCTCCCACCTGTGGCGCTCGGGCGCCAGGAGCATCTCCTCGATCTGACGCCGCTTGCACTCCTCGGCGTAGGTGCGCTCCGTGAGCGAGCGCCGCGCGTGCTGCACGCGGCCGGCGAGCTCGTCGCGCAGCTCCTCCAGCTCGGCCAGCGAGAGCAGCCGCGGGCCGCCGCGACCTTCGACCTCCCAGTCCAGGCCCTTGCGCGGCCAGCTCGAGCAGAACAGCTGGGACAGCTCCTCCTCCAGCCGAGCGACCTGCTCGCGCAGTGTGCCGCGCGCAGCGCGCTCGTCGGGAAGGGTGACGAGCGGGCGAGCCGGGGCTGTCGGTGTCAGAACTTCCGGCACAGGCCTCCCAGCGGTCAAGTGTAAACCAGCATTTCCGCGGCGATCCACAGCGCCTCCTCCACGCTGATCCGCGGCACGCCCTTGACGCCCAGCGCGCACAGCACCATGCGCTCGGTGTCCGGGGTGACGCCCGTGTCGTCGCCCGCCTGGCCCAGCACCAGGGCCACCGGCCGGGTGCGGTCCGCGATCACGATCTGGCGCGCGGACAGTGGTCGTGCCGGTCCCAGCGACTCGCCGGAGGCGGCGAGCCGCAGACCGAGGCTCGCGCCGACGCGATCCGCGTCGAGGGCCAGCAACGGCACTCCCGTCTCGGCGATGGCGATGGTGAGGGCGTCGTCCAGCAGGTTCTCCGAGCGCAGTCCGCCATGGCGCAGCCGCTCGAGCGCGATGGCCTCCACCGGGGTGCGATCGCTGTCGGGGTCGATTCCCACCTGGCGCGCGAACACGCGGTAGGCCCAGGGGACGGGATCCTGGCGCATGTGGATGACCCGGCCGCCGGTGTAGCGGTCGGCCAGCGAGCGCAGGCGCTGCTTGACCTCGGGAGGCGAGGGACCGGAGGCGGCGTCCACCGGCGCCCAGATCAGGCCGAGCGCGGGGAACTCCTGAGCCAGCTCCGGCTCGATCCAGCCGTCGGTGAGGTCGAGCGCGAGGTCGGTCACAACAGCCGCGCGGCGTTCCGGCGCAGCTGGGCCTCGGTGAGGTTGCCCAGCCGCGTGACCCTCACCTTCCCTCCGGGGCGCGCGAATACCGTGATCGGACAGCCGCCCACGCCGTACAGGTTGGCCACCGCCCCGTCCTCGTCGATCGCCACCGGCTGCCGCCAGCCGCGGGCCCGCACCAGGCGGCGCAGCTCGTCCCGTTCCTTGCGGCTGAAGAAGACCGTGGCGAACTGGACCCCGTCGAGCTCCCGTCGCACCCGCTCGGTGCGATCCACCTGGGGATAGCAGTCGGCCCCGCGGTCGAAGATGAAGGTGAGCACCAGCGGCCGCCGGCGCAAACGGCACAGGTTCACCACCTCTTCCGAGACGACCTCGCAGGCCGGCACGTCACCGGCGCGCTCCGGGCAGGGCCGCCGCTGGCAGACGTTCGCCTGGCCCTCGAGGCGGCCGAGCGCCGCCGGAGCGGCGAAGGGCTTCAGCTGCGAGCCGCGCGGCGGCCCGTTCAGCCCCTCGCCGCTGTTGGGAAGAGTCTGGACGAACAGGATCACCCCGAGGGTCATGAAGGCCAGGATCGCCACCAGCCAGGCGTACTTGTTACCCCGGCGCGGGACCTCGGGACGCCTCGGGGCCTTCTCGCTCCCGTTCGCGCTCACGGCGCGTCGGCCTGCGCCCGCCGCCGGCGCCCGGCACGCGCGTCCCGCAGCCAGGGCCGCGGGTCGAGGTCACGGACCCGGAAGGGTCCATGCTGCTCCGCCCACACGAGCGCCGCGGGCAGCACCACCATCACCCCCAGCAGCGAGACGGCGAGGTCCACCACCGTCACGATCCCGAAGTCACGCAGCATCCGGATGTCGGAGGCGATCAGGGCGGCGAAGCCGGCGATGGCCGTCGCCCCCGAGGCCAGCACCGCGGCCCCCGTGGAGGCGTAGGCGAGCTCGATGGCCCGCGCCGGCCCGGCGCCGGCAGCCCGCTCCTGGCGATAGCGCGACGACAGCAGCACGCTGAACTCCGTGGAGATCGCGACCACCAGCGCGCCCAGTGTCACCGACATTGGGTTCAACTCCACCGCGAGGGGCCCGGGCAGCAGGCCGAGCAGGAACAGCACGCCGCCCGACCAGCCCGTGGCCAGCACGATCGGTATCAGGGGCACCGCGGCAGCGCGGGTCGAGCGCCAGGCCACCAGCAGCACGAGGAAGACCCCGAGCAGCGCGGCCACCAGCGCCAGCCCCCGGCGCACAGGGGACGAGAGCGCGGCGTTGGCCTCGGCCACGAGCACGGGCAGGCCCGCTACGGCGGCCTCCACGCCGGGTGGCGGATCGAGCCGCCGCTTGATGTCGTCCACCACCTCCTTCTGGCGCGCGAGCGGCATCAGGCGGATCCCGAAGGCCAGGTTGGCGGTCTTGCGGTCGCGCGTGACCACACCCTGCGAGAGGTAGGCCGGCACGGTGTCGAGCAGCCGGCGTGCACCGGCGCCACCGCCGCCGGTGGTGGCGAGCAGGTCGGGCAGTGAGAGAGCGGGGCAGAGCTCGGGCGGGTCCTTGGCCTGCCCGCAGCGCTTGCCGGCGCGGTACCCGTTCGCACGCAGCACGTCCCGCTGAAAGCGGGTCATCCAGGCCACGACCTTCGGGTCGGTGACGTCGTCGGCGCGCACGGTCACGTCGATCTCGCCCGCCACCCCGGTCTCCTCCTGCAGCACCGTCACGTCCTTCAGCGCCTGGAGGTCGCGCGGCACCAGCTCGCGCACGTCGGACACCACCTCGCTCTGCGTGTCGAGCGCGAGCCCGGCCACCGCGATCACCGCCGCGATCGCCAGCACCCGGCGCGGGCGCGCCAGCGCCACCCCGAGCGCCCGCCAGGCGGCGTCGGCCAGGCGCTCGCGGCCGGCGTGCACCAGCGGATGCGTGAGACGCGGGGCCGCGGGCGGTCGCGGAGGGCCGCCCCGGAAGCGGGCCAGGGCGGCGAACCCGGCGCAGAGCGCGCACGCCAGGGCCAGCCCGATCCCGAGCACGAGCAGCGCCCCGAAGGAGCGGACCATCGGCACGGGCGAGCTGAGCAGCACCAGAAAGCCCACCGCCGTCGCCACGCCGGCCGTGACGATGGTGGGACCGCCGGCCCCGGCGGCCGCGATGGCCGACTCGGCGGCCGGACGGCCGGGCCGGCGCTCCTGCTCCTCGTCGAAGCGGGCCTGGAACTGGATCGCGTAGTCCACCGCCAGGCCGATCAGCACCGGCAGCACCGCGATCGAGGCCATGGTCAGGCCGCCGCCCGCGAGCGAGAGAGCGCCGAAGGTCATGCCCGTGGCGGCAAGGGCGAGAGCCAGCGGCAACAGCCGCAGCCGGCTGCGGAACACGAGCGCCAGCGTGGCGGCCATGACCAGCAGGGCGGCACCCAGGAGAACCAGGATCGAGCGCTCCACCGCGTCCGCCAGCGCGTTGATCACCACCGGCACGCCCGTCACCACGTAGCGCGCGCCCTCGCGGGGCTGGAAGGCCTTCTCGCCGGCGGCGTGCTCGACCAGCGCGATCGCCCGGCGGCGCTCGGCATCGCTGAGGTCGGGCCGCATGCGGACCTGGATCAGGGCCGAGTTCTTCGAGGGAAAGAGGTAGGCGAAGCGCGACTTGGGCACCCCCGCGTCCCCCGCCGAGCTGTCGAACACCAGCGTGGAGACGAACTGGGTGTTGTCGATGCTGGGCGCCTGAGGGCTCAGGCCGTAGCGCAGCGCCAGCGCCAGCAGGTCGCGCGTGAAGTCCGCGTTCACCGCCTCGGAGGCGGCCCGCGCCAGGCGCTGCTGCTCGGCCGGCGGATCGCCGCGGCGGCGGGACAGCGCCCGGGCCGCGCTCGCCGCCCGGCGGGCCCGCGTCCGGTTCGCCTCCTGGCGGGCCACCAGCTCGTCCCGGATCCGGCTGGCGGCGGTGTTGATGAAGGTGCCCGGGCCGTAGACCACCTGCGCGGGCTTGGTCTCGGCCAGCTCGCGGCACACCGCGGGCAGCGAGCCCAGGCCGCGCTCGTTGTCGGGCACGTTGCCCGACAGGCAGCCCTCCAGGGCCAGGACGCGCCCGAGATCCGCGGTCAGCACGGTCCGGGTGAGCTCGCCCTTGACCAGCACCAGCACGGCCTCGTCGCCGAAGTCCTGCTTGAAGCGCTCGGTGGCGTCGTAGGTCTCCGAGCCGCGGTCGGTGAGCGTCTCGGTGGCGGCGCTGGGCTCCAGCCGCAGCGCCAGCGCGGCGCCGCCCAGGGCGGCCGCCGCGGTGAGGACCAGCACCACCAGCGGCCGTCGCGTGACGACGCGCGCGATGCGGCGAAAGGCCTCCTGGGTCACGGGGTCAGCTTAGAATCCGCGAGTTCGGCTAGCGCTCACTCGCCCAGCGGCTCCAGCGCCGGGAAGACGCCGCCCTGGCCCACCTGGCGGCCGAGCGGCGACTGCGGGTCGCAGGGCGGCGCCGCGTTCGGGCCGTTGCCGCCGTTGCCGTAGGTGTAGTAGCTGATCAGGTTGAGCAGCTCCTGGGGCAGCCACTGGGCCTGGGCGGCGGGAAGAGCCGGCACCGGCGTGGAGCCGCAGAGATAGGAGCCGAAGACCTCCAGGTGCCGCTCGGTGCGCAGCTTCTCGTACCCGCCGGGCGCGATGTAGGGGTTCGAGCGGTTGGTGGAAAGGCGCGTGGGATAGCCCGCCATCATCTCCGGGTTGGTCGGGTTCTGGGTGCGGAGATAGTGCAGCACCTGGCCGGGGTCGCTCTGACCGCCCGTCTGCGCCTGGGTCACGGCCGTGTCGTTGGCAAAGAACGCGGTGATCTCGCGCTTGTACAAGCCGAGGTAGTCCACGATGGGCGTGAGCTGACGCAGGAAGGGATCGACCCGCCGGAGCAGCGGACGGGTGTTGTCGAGCACCTGCTCGATGGCGGGGAGGCCGCGGCGGGACACGCGCAGGAGCGGATCGAGGTCCTGGAACAGATCGCGCAGGTCGGGAGCCAGCGCCTCCAGGTCGATCAGCGTGGGCGACAGCTCACGCGCCGCGGGGCGCAGCTGGCTCACGAGCGGGTCGGTCTCCTCGGCGAAGCGGGTGAGCCGGCGGGTGGTGACCCGGCTCTCTCGCAGGAAGGTCGGCAGCACCCGGAAGGTGTCGGCGAGCTGCTCGTTGCGCCGGGCGGTGACCTCCCACACGCGGTTGGAGTTGACGATCAGGTCGCGCAGCTGGCCCTGGCGCTCGGTCAGAGCCTCGAAGACCACGCCCGTGTCACGCACGAGCCGGCGGGTGTCGCCGCTCTGGCGGCGCAGGGTGGCCAGCACCTCGTCGGTCTCCTCGGCGAAGGGTGTGAGGTTGCCGAGTGCCGCGCTGATCTCCTCCCCGTTCCCGCGCACGGCCTGGCCCTGCTGGTCGAGCCAGGTGGAGAAGCGGCTGCGGGTGAGGGGGTCGAACGTGCGCAGGATCTCGTCCAGCTCGACGGTGTCCGACACCTGCCCCTGGGCCAGGTTGCCCCCGTCGGCCACCGTGCCGGACTCGTCGCTGCCCGGCGAGAGCTCCACGTAGGTCTCCCCCAGCAGGGTCTTCTGGCGCAGGATGGCGCGCGCGTCGCGGGGGATCGGCGCGTAGCGCGGATCGATCTCCACCACGGTGTCGGTGAGGCCGGTCTGCTCGTTGGGCTGCACGCTGCTCACCGTGCCCACGGGTACGCCCGAGATCCGGACCTCCGCCTCCTGGGCGAGCTGCGTGGCCTCCGGGAAGGCGACCTTGAGCCGGTAGCTGTCCGGTCGCAGGGGCACCGAGCCGCCGAAGGAGATCCAGAGGAACAGCAGGATCCCGAAGCACGACAGGGTGAAGGCCACCATCGCCACGATGCGGCCGACGCTGGGCGCCTGCTTGATCATGGGGTGACTCCGGTCACCGGCGGCGAGGTGCCGGGCTGGGTGAGCGGGATGTCGTACAGAACCGGCGGCGGGTTCTGCGGGCAGATGGCCGCCTCGTTGGGGAAGTTGGCCAGGCGGGTGAGCATCCCCAGCTGGGCGTTGCCCAGGACGATCTGCTCGAGCGTCGAGAAGTCCGGACAGGGCAGCAGGACCACGCCGCGGACCATCGGACCGTGGGCGTCCTGGGTGGTCGAGAGCAGCGACCCTGCGTGCGCGGCCCACCCGCTCCACCACAAGTAAGAGTTGTTGTCGGCCCCGGGCGGGTCGTAGGCCAGCGTGTTGAAGAAGGAGTTCAGGACCTTGAAGCTCCTGGTGAGCCGCGGCGTGACCGGGGCCAGCTCCTCGGTCGCGGCCCGCAGCTCATGTACCGGCGGCTGCGCATCCCGGGCAAACGGCCGGACCTGGTCGCGGATGATCGGGGTGGTCTCGGTGAAGAAGGGCCGCTGGGCGCGCAGCGCCGGGGCCAGCTCGCGGGCGAACGGCCGCAGGCTCTCGAGCGTCGGACCCAGCTCGGCGGCCAGCGCGTCCACGTCACGCAGGGTGGTGGCCGTCTGCGCCAGGGTGCCCGGGAAGAGCTGAAGCGCCTCGCGCAGGCTGGCCTCCTCCTGCGCGAAGGCCTCGAAGTTGGCGTTCGCGCCGTCCACCAGCGAGGCCAGCTGCTCGTCCTTGCTCCCCAGCTCGGTGACCAGCTGCTGGAAGGAGTGGATGGCCCGGCGGATGTTCCGCCGCCGCTCGGCCAGCAGCCCGGTGAGGCGCTTGGCGTCGCGGGAGGTGGGCTCGAAGCGCTTGAAGGTCTCGCGCAGGTCCTGCGGCGCGCTCTGGACGCCCTCGGCGCCGTCGTCGGCCAGCGCCCTCCCGCCGTCGTTGAGCAGGATGCGCAGATACGCGCGGGTGTCGCCGTCGAGGGTGCCGAGCACCTCGTCGGCGTTCACGTCCGGCAGCGTGTTGGACACCCTCACCCGACCGCCCTCTTCCACCCGGCCGGCCTCCGGGCTGCCCGGGTCGAGCGACAGGATCATGTCCTTGAGCCCGGTCTTGGGCCGCAGCAGGATCGACGCGTCCTTGTAGATCGGGCGGTACTTCTCCTTGATCCGCATCGTCACGACCGCGGTGCCGTCCTCGAGGTTCACCTCGCCGACCTCGCCCACCTTGACCCCTGCGACGTTCACGGTCTGGCCCTGGCCCGGGACCACGGCCTGCGCGGTGGAGAGCTGTGCCTCGACCTCGTAGAAGCTGGTGCCCAGCACAGGCACCCACGGGGGCAGGTAGAAGCGCTGGTTGGACAGGATGAAGCCGCCGATGCCCAGGGCGAGCACGACGAGGAAGATCACGGCCACGAACACCCGGGCCTGCTTGCTGATCTGCCGCCTCACGGCCCCGGTCCGATCCGCGCGGAGTTCAGGTTGGGCACCGGCTGGGCCCGGCACTTGGCCTGGCGCCGGTAGGGCGGCTTCGGGCCGCGGGCGGGGCGAGTGCCCAGCGGTGGCGCCGTGGCGTTGCCGAAGCGCGGGCCCACCGCGCCCACCGGCCCGGTCTGCACCGGGTAGGCGCCGCCGCCCGGCTGGAAGCGGGTGTACACGCCGTTCCCGGTGAAGTTCTGGCCGGCTCCGACAAAGCCCTGAAGGGCCTGGAAGAACTCCTGGTAGTTCTGCAGCCCGGTGCTCAGCGCGCCGTCCTCGATCACCGTCTCCCCGCTGGGCAGCACGATCCTGTACTGGCAGCGGTTGAAATCGTCGAACACCGGCAGCAGGTCCACCTGCCCGTCGACGAACTGGGCGAAGTCGTCGACCGCGGGCTGAAGGTCGTTCACGAGGCCCTGCAGCTCGGCGGGGGACACCAGCGCCCGGGCCTGGCGCAGCCAGGGGAAGCCGGCCTCGATCGTCGCCGGGGTCTCCCGGACGCCCGGGATCATCTCCAGCGCCCAGGCGCGCGTGGAGGGGAACGCCCGGTTGAGGTTGTCGAGCGCGGGCCGGGCCGCCTCCAGCACCTCGGGGAGCTCGCGAAGCGTCGCCTGGAGGTTGGCCTCCTCGGAGGCGAGCGCGCCCATCGTCACGTTGAAGTTCGTGATCAGGTCCTTGAGCTGCTCCTCGCGGCTCGCGAACGCCCGCGTGACCTTCTGCTGTCCGGCCACCAGCCTCGACAGGTCGCGCAGCTCGGTGCCGAGCAGGGCCTGGTTTGTGGTCGCCGTGCCGCGCAGGGCGTCGGCCGAGTCGTCGAGCGAGTCGTTGAGCGCCTCGGCGCCGGTCTCACCCTGCACGTCGGGATCCTGGTCGTCGTCCTCGCCCGGCTGCGGCTGGCCGTTCAGCCCCTCGCCGTAGCCCTCGAGCAGGCGTTGCAGGTCCTCGCGCGTGCCGGTGGTCAGCGTGCCCAGCACCTGGTCGATCTGCACCGCCGCCGAGGTCTGGGAGGCGGGGATGGTGGCGCCGCCTTCCATCTCCCCGGCGTCCGGGGTCCCCGGCCGCACCTCCATGAAGAGGTTGCCCTCCAGGAAGATGCGCTGGCGGACCTTGATCTCGGCGTTCTCGTGGATCGGCAGCGCCTCGTCCTCGAGCTTCATCGTCACGCGCACACCGGGCGAGTCCCCGCCGATCGGCTCCACCGCGGAGACCTTCCCCACGTCCACACCCGCCACCCGCACCGCCGTGCCCTGGCGCACCGGGGGCGCGTTCTCGAACACGGCGCTGACCTCGAACGGACGGGTGAAGGGAATGTCCTTGCTGAAGGCCAGATAGCCCAGCACCACCACCAGCACCAGGCCGATCAGGCCCACCTGGAACGCGGTGAGCCGGCCTCCGTGGCGCG
Organism: uncultured Thermoleophilaceae bacterium; assembly: GCA_963850205.1. Classification (GTDB taxonomy): domain Bacteria; phylum Actinomycetota; class Thermoleophilia; order Solirubrobacterales; family Thermoleophilaceae; genus JACVRW01. Next base: position 53,478 of record CAWKKJ010000006.1, read on the forward strand.
CGGTCCTCATCCGCCGCCTCCGCCGGCCCGGCGCTGGCCCTGGGTCCGTGTGCCCTGGTTGCCCGGCGCGTTGCCGATGGTGGTCCGGCCGGCGACGTACGGCTCGTTGGCGGCCTCGCACTCACGCGTCTGACCGGGCGAGGCGGTGTTGGGATAGGGGTTGGTGTGCAGGTGGTTGTTCGGCGCGGGCCCGTCGGCCGGGGCCGACGAGGGACCGATCTCGGTGTTGGGCCCGCCCGGTCCGGCGACGATCTGGAAGCGCTGCCAGGTGCCGTTGCTGTCCCCGTCTGAGAGCAAGCTCGAGACGTTGCGGAAGAAGAGCGTCGCGTAGTTGCAGACCGTCTGGGCCGGTGTGACGAAGTCGAGCGTCGGGCGCAGCGACGACGACAGCCGCGTGAGCTGATCGATGCCCTGCCGCACCACCGGATCGCCGGAGAACTCGGCCAGCTCCTCGAACACGTCGGCCAGCTGCTCGTTGACCGGAGGCGTCTTGGGCAGCACCTCGGCACCGGCCTCGAAGGCGTCGGCCAGCACCGGCGCCAGCGCGGGCAGCCGGGCCACGCCCGGCCGCAGCTCCCTGAACAGCGCGGCGTTGTTCCTCAGGAAGGGGCGCTGCCGCGGGAAGTCGCGAATGCCCACCGCCTCGGTGAGCGGCCCCTCGCTGATCGTCTCCTGCAGGTAGGGGCGGGCGACCGACGACAGCGCGGTGAAGGTGGTGTCGAGGTTCGCGAACAGGTCGGCCTGGGTCTCGGCCACCGGCGCCGCCTCAGCCGCCGCGTCGCCGAGCTCACGGAAGAAGCGGTCGAGCCGGGTCTCGGGATCGGCCAGGTTCCTGGCCACCGGCTCCAGGTCCTCCAGCAGCGGCCGCAGCTCGGCCAGCGCCAGGTTGAGATCCTGACCGCGCCCGGCGAGGCCCTCGCCGTAACCGTCCAGCGAGTTGCGCGACCCCGCCCGGGCCTTCTCGTCGAACATGTTGAACAGGTCGTCGATCTCGACCACCTCGGGGCGGGCCCGGCTGATCGGGATCGTCGCGCCGTTCCTGAAGCCCGCCCGCCCGCTGCCCGGCCGCAGCTCGACGTACTTCAGGCCCAGCGCGGACCGTGGGCGCACCAGCAGGGCGGAGTCGGCCGGCAGCGGCTCGATCTCCTTGTCCAGCTTCATCGTGATCTGCGCGTAGGTGGAGCCGTCCTCGCGCTGCTTGGGCTCGATCGCCGACACCTGACCCACCCGCGCGCCGCCGATCCGGACCTCGAAGCCCTCCACCAGCTGGGCCGCGTTGGGCAGGTTGGCCTTGAGGTCGTAGGTGGGCACGAAGGGCAGCCCGGTGTTGGCGTTGTAGGACAGGAAGACCGCGACGATCGTGACCAGCACGGTCACGGCGCCGACCAGCACCGGACTGGCGGCCAGGGCGGGGGCCGAGCGCCTCATCGCTCGTCTCCGAGCAGGTAGTCGAGCGCCGGCTCGGACCGGCCCAGGCCAGGAGAGCCCGCGGCGGCCCGCTCGCGCAGGCGGCGCAGGCCCATCTCGCGCTGACGCTTGAGGTCGCCTGTCTCAGCCGGACCCAGCAGCTCGCTCAGGAGCGTGCCCTTCGGTGCGACGCTGCCTCCCCCGGACCCCAGGCGGGGCGCGGGCGCGTTGCGGGCCGCCACCGACGCCGCGGTGCCGCCCACGCCGGTGTCCCCGAAGGTCGCGTTGCAGGGGGGCCCGACGGGCTCGATGGCGTAGGTGCTGCACTCGTTGACCACCAGGCCGGCACGCAGGTAGTGGCCCACCGCGTCGAAGCCGTTGGTGTTGAGCGCCAGGTAGTAGAGGAAGTCGTTGATGCGCTCGATCCCGCCGGTGGCGTCCAGGCTGGCCGTGAGGTCGTCCAGGTCCTCGCTCACCGGCTCGGCCTGGCGGCCCAGGCGGGTGAGGTCGCGGAACAGCGGCTGGGAGGCGATGAGCGCGGGGCGCCCGCGCTCGAGGGCGTCGCCCAGGCTGGGCAGGCTCTCGCGGCCGGCCTGGGAGACCGCCCCCAGACCGCGGATCAGGCGGTCCATCTGCGGCGCCGCCTCGCCCAGGTCGGCCAGCAGCGGGGTGCCCTGGTCGGCCACCTTCTCCAGGTCGGCCATCAGCGGCCGGAGCTCGCTGAGGAAGGCCGGCAGGCGGTTGATGCCGAGGCGGATGTCGGCGCGCCGCTCGGCGGAGGCCTCGGCGACGTTGTCGGCCTCCACGATCCAGTTCCCCACCCGGCTGCGCTCGCGGGCCAGCGGGCCCAGGGCGGCGTCGGAGTCGCGGGCCAGGTCGGCCAGCTCGGTGTTCTGCGAGGCGAGGATCTTCAGCACACGGTCGGTCTCGCGCAGGGCGGGGTTGGCGCGATGGATGACCTCGTTGAGCTCCTCGCCCCGGCCGGCCAGGCCGGTGCCCAGCTCGCTCAGCAGGATGGAGAAGCGCTGGCGGTAGGGCAGTCGCAGGGTGTTGTTGATGAGGTCGATGTCCACCGGCGAGCTCGTGCGGGCCAGCGGCAGCAGCCGCTCCCCTTCGCCGGGGCCCCGCTCGAGGCGCTCGAGCGGCTCGGCGGACGCCGACCCGGGCTGGCAGTCGACGAACTTCTCGCCGATCAGCGACTGGGGCCGGATCGTGCACTCGGCGTCCGCCTTCCAGGGCGTGAAGTCCTCGTTGTCGATGCGCAGGACCAGCGCCGCCTTCTCGTCCTCGGTCACCTCGAGCCCCGACACGACCCCCACCGGAACGCCGGCCACCTTCACGTCCTCGCCCTCCACCATGTTGGAGGCGTTGTCGAAGACGGCCCGCACGAAGTAGTGGTCGTCGCGGTCCTCCTCGCCGCCCAGGTTGACCAGGCCGATCACGAGCCAGGGCAGCAGCGCGACGGCCAGCCCGATGTAGACCAGGCGCCTCATGGTCCGGGCGGGGTCGTGGCCGGGTCGCAGTCGTCGACGTCGAGGGGAGCGGAGCCGTCCGGGGAGGGCTGGACCACGCCTCCCGGGCAGCGGTTGACCACGCCGCGCTCGAACCCGTCCAGCTTGAGGGCCGGCTGGTTGGCGGCGACGCTGAGCGAGTTGCTGAGGGCGTCGTAGCTGGAGGGCGCGAAGACAGGCGCGACGCGCGCGTAGTGCCCGTTGGCGTCGTAGTTGGCCGCCACCTGGCCGAAGTTGGAGATCCAGGAGGCGAAGTCGGGCGTGTAGCTGCGCACGTACTCGAACACCGGCTGGGCCCGGTCGAGGGTGCGGATGGCCCGGGGGAACACGCTGGAGGTCAGCTCGGCCAGCCGTGGCTGCTTGGCCGTCAGGTCGATCAGGTCGTTGTTCGGTCCCGGGCTGCGGATCAGCGTGCTGAGGTCGGCCACGGTGGGGCGGGCCTCGCGCACCACCGGGCGCAGCTCGCGCAGGAAGGGGGCCAGGTCGCGGGTCGCCGGCTTGGACACCGCCACCAGCCGGTCGAGGTCGTCCAGGGTGGAGCGCAGGTTCACGAAGGTGGTGTTGGCCTTGCGCAGCGTGTCCGGCAGCAGCTGGAGCGAGCGTTCGAGCGCCTCGTTCTGGTCACCGATGGCCCGGAACGCGGTGTTGGTGTTGCTCACGAGCCCCGCGAGGTCGTCCCGGCGCTCTGCGATCGCGGAGACGGTGGTCGCCGTGTCCTTGATCAGCCGGTTGAAGATGTCCTGGTCGAGGGCGATCTCGCGGGTGAGGTCGGTGGTGCTGACCAGGAAGGGGTTGAAGTACTTGGCGCTCTGGTTGGCCTCGTCGCCCTTGCCGTCGTACCAGTCGCCGGAGCCCCGGATCACGTTCTTGAGGCCTTCGCGCGTGCGCTCGTCCAGGGTGTTGAAGAGCACGTCGATGTCCACCGGGGCATTGGTCTCGTCGGCCCCGATGATGCCCCCGTCGTCCAGCTCCGGCGCGCTCTGGGGACCGGGAGCAAGCGAGATGTAGCGGCTGGCCACCCCCGACAGGGAGGTTGCCCTGATCGTCGCCTCCGTGCCCTGGTGCAGCGGGGCCACGTCGTCCTCGAGCTCCATCGTCACCACGGCCTGGGCCGTGTCGTCCAGCTCGATGTCGGTGATGGTGCCCACCTCACCGCCACCCACCTGCACCGCGTTGCCGCGGACCAGCTGGCCCGCGCTCTGGAAGGTCGCCTTGACCCGGTAGGAGCCGCCGCCGCCGAACATGGCCAGCGCGACCAGCGCCACGGCCGCCACCACGGCTGCGATGGCTATGACCCGGGCCACCGTGGAACCGCGCTCGCTCTGGAGCGTATCCCGGCCCCCCTCCCCTTTAGTAGTCGAGTCCAACCGCAGGGACCCCGGTCCTACTCCATTCCCAGGGGTCCCTGTGCCTCGCCGGAGAGGAACTGGCGGACAAACTGGTTATCGGAATTGAACAGCTCGCTGGCGGGCCCGGACTCGACGATCCTGCCCTTCCAGAGAATCGCGATGTAGTCGGCCACTCGTCGCGCGGACATGATGTCGTGGGTGATCACGCAGTACGCGCCGCCGTTCTCCTCGTGCACCTCCATGATCAGCTCGCAGAGGAGCGCGGTGCGCACGGGATCGAGCCCCGAGTCGGGTTCGTCGAAGAGCACGATGTCGGGGTCCATCACGAGCGCGCGCGCGAACCCCGCCCGCTTGCGCATCCCGCCCGACAGCTCGTTGGGCATCTTGTCCAGCGCCCCGCCGAGCCCCACCTCGCCCAGCCGGCGCAGCACGATCTCCTGGATCTCGTCCTCGCCCTTGTCGGTGTGCTGGCGCAGCGGGAAGGCGGTGTTGTCGAGCACGTTCATCGAGCCGAAGAGCGCGCCGTCCTGGAACAGGACGCCGAACTTCTTACGCATCTCGAAGAGGTCGTCGTCCGGCATGTTGGGCACCGACTCGCCGTGCACGAGCACGTCGCCCTCGTCCGGGTAGAGGAGGCCGACCATGTGCTTGATGCAGACGGACTTCCCGGTGCCCGAAGGGCCCAGGATCATCGAGATCTGGTTGTCGGGAAGACCGAGGTTGAGGCCGTTGAGGATGGTGTTGCGCCCGAACGACTTCTTGACGTCGATGAACTCGACCGCGTCGCTGGTCCCGTGCTCGCGGGTGCGCCCGCTGTGCCACTGGTAGGGGTCCTCGCCCTCGCGGGTCTGGTCCTTGATGTTGTCGGGGACCGAGGCGTGTGGGTCGTGCGGCTCCTGCTCGGCGGCCCCACGGCTCTCCTCCCAGTCACGCGGGTCGAGCGGCCGCTCCCCGGTCGGGTCGCCCCCCTCCTCTGGCCGCTGCTCCTCTGGCCGCTCGTCCACCTGCGTCCTCCCCCTCAACCGCCGATCGGCGCCCTGGGATTCGCTCCCCAAAAGATCTGCGTGCCCACCATCCCCACCACGTGGACCATCACAGTGTTCAGCACCATCGACTTCGCCGTCGCGGTTCCGACCCCCACCGGGCCGCCGCTCGCGTTGTATCCGTAATAACACCCCACGAGCACGATCACGGTGGCCATGACCATGGCCTTAATGAGGCTGTAAAGAAGGTCGGGCGGGTTCTGGAACATCCAGAAGATCAGGAAGAAGCCGCCGGACGAGACCTCGCCGATCTGCTGGACCACCGCGAGGTAGCTGGCGAAGAAGCCGGCCCCCACGGCCGCGATGTACATGAAGGGCAGCACCATCCAGGCGGCCAGGAGCCGGGTGGCGCAGAGGAAGACGAGCGAGTTGACGCCCATAACCTCCAGGGCGTCGATCTCGTCCGAGATGCGCATGGCGCCGATCTCGGCCACCAGGCCGGTGCCCACCTTGGCCGACATCATGTAGCCGAAGGCGTAGGGCATGATCTCGCGCAGGTCGCACCAGGCGGCGAACACGCCGGCGTACGCCGGCGCCCCCAGGGAGCGGTTGAAGTACGCGCCCTCGATCCCGCACTGCAGGCCGAGGATGAAGGCAAGGCCCCAGATCACCAGGGCCGAGCCCAGGATCAGGATGCCGGCCTGCCGCAGCGCCTCGCCGAAGAAACCGAAGACACGCCCGTTGAAGACGTTGGCCACCACCCGCGCGCAGAACTTGGTGATGTCGCCGAAGGAGGCGATCCAGTCCTGCGGGACGCTGAGCCAGGTCTTGCCCACTACTTGATCACCGAGATCTCGGGATGCGTGGCGAGCAGCGTTTGGGTGAAGACGTAGTTGAAGGCGAAGATCCCCAGGAACTCGATCACCACGCCCTGGTTCACGGCTCGGCCCACCCCTTCCGCGCCTCCGGACGCAGTCATCCCCTTGTAACAAGAGACAATGGCGATGATGGCCCCGAACAGGGTCGTCTTGACCACCGAGCCCCATAGGTCGGTGATGCTGGCGTTGTTGAGCAGCGTGGCGAAGAAGGGCCCTAGGGGCGCGTCGAACGTGAGCGTGGCCAGCACGCCGCCGAAGATCCCGAAGATCAGCGCGTAGATGTTGAACAGGCCCGTGACCACCATCAGGGCGAGGAAGCGCGGCACCACGAGGTTCTTGATCGGGTCGACGCCCAGCACCTGGAGGGCGTCGAGCTCCTCGCGGATCTTGCGGGCGCCGAGGTCGGCGGTGATGGCGGTGCCCCCGACGCCGGCCAGGATGATCGCGGTCACGAACGGCGCGAACTCGCGGATCGAGGCGAGCACGAAGAACCCGCCCAGCCGGTCGATGGCCCCGAACAGGATCGAGAAGTTGCCCGCCTGCAGCCCCGGTGCGCCGTAGCCGAAGGCGATGGTGGAGATCGTGAGCGGCAGCCAGCAGAGCCGCAGCATGAACAGGAACTGCTGGACGAACTCGGTGCCGTAGGGGTAGGGCGGGCGCAGCGCGGAGAGCAGCGTCTTGCCGGTCAGGATCATCATGTCCCCGACCTGCTCCAGCAGGTTCTTGGTAGGCAGGAAGACCCTGTCGGCTGCGGCTCTGACCACTACGTGGTCACCACCGAAAGTACGGTCGATGGTCGGACGAGCCAGCAGCGTGACTGGCGGCGCACGCGGGCGCAGTCGATGCTGGAAGCATCGGCGAGCACCGTGGGTGGCGTCAGGCGCGTTGCTGGCCGTTCGAGCGCAACCGTAGTTGAGGTGGTGACCACCAAAAAAACTCCTCCCGGGAGAAGCTGCGCGCTCCTCCCGCAGAACAACCTCTCTCGCGAGGAAGCCTATGGCATGGTCGTGGCCGCCGCCAGAGGTAAGCGTGCCAGGGAAAGCCGCTCCGGGGCGGGCCTTCCGGGTGGTATGTTCGCCCGGTCTTGGGGGCCAGGCTCAGTGCAGCGATCGCCGTGGCCGGCCTTGCCGTCACGGCGGGCTGTGGCGGCGGCGAACGCCAGGACGCGAACGAGGTCGAGGGCGAGTTCGCCGTGCAGGTGGTCGACGCCAGCTTCCCGGCGCGGCAGCAGCTGGCCAGGCGCACCGAGCTGCGGATGACGGTGCGGAACCCCGGGAGGAAGACGGTCCCGAACATCGCCGTGACGGTGAACGGGTTCAACTTCAAGCGCAGCGGCGACACCGAGGTGGCGGACTCCTCTCGCCCGCGCTTCGCCGTGAACGGCGTGCCGGTCGAGATCGGCGGCACGCCCGACGCCAAGGACGCGACCCCGCGCGGCTGCGACACCGCCTACGTCAACACCTGGGCCTGCGGGCCGCTGCGGCCCGGGCGGGAGAAGGCGTTCGTGTGGTCGGTCACCCCGGTGGTGGCCGGGCCGTTCCGCATCGACTACCGCGTGGGTGCGGGGCTGGACGGCAACGCGGTCGCCGTCACCGCGGCCGGCGGGGAGGTCCCGGAGGGGACCTTCCGGGGCCGGGTCTCGGACAAGCCGCCGCAGAGCCGCATCGCCGAGGACGGCGAGACCGTGGTCAACGGCTCTCGCTGAGCTCGCGCCGCTCGAAGCCCCGGCAGCGCTCGACCGGCAGGCGGGGGTACTTGGGAAAGCGCTCGTCGGTTCGCGAGCGCTCGCAGAGCGAGAACACGCTGCCCCTCGTGGTGCGGACGATCCGCTGGTGGCGGCAGCGATCGCAGAGCCCGGCGTTCATGTGCTCAAGGCTAGGCGCAGCTCGGCCTGCCGGGCGGGATCGAGCCGCCCGGGCGCCGGCTGCTCCACGCTGGCCGCTGCGGCGGCGATGCCCGCCCTGATCGCCTCGTCGAGCGGCGCGCCCGCCTCCAGGGCGCCGCCGAGACCGGCCACGAGCGCGTCCCCGGCCCCCACGCCGTTGCGGACCTCGACCGCGGGCGGGGTGTACCAGCGCTCCTGTTCGGCGGCGGCGAGGGCGAGGCCCGCGGCGCCGGCCGTCACGACCGCGGCCCCGGCGCCGTGGACCACGAGCTCACGTGCCGCCCGCCGAGCCCGTGAGGCGAGGTCGGCTCCCTCGGCTTCTACCAGGTGCTGCCCGGTGCCGGTGAGGACCTCCTCGGCCTCGGCGAGGTTCGGGGTGACCAGGTCCGGGCCCTCGGCAAGCGCACGGGCGAGCGCGGCGCCGCTGCCGTCGACGATCGAGATGACGCCGGCCGCCGACGCCAGCGCGACCAGGCGCGCGTAGGCGTCGTCGGGTCCGCCCGGCGGCGTGCTGCCCGAGCAGGCGAGCACCCGGTGCTCGCCCAGCCGCCGCGACACGGTCTCGGCGAAGGACTCCCAGGCGCCTTCGTCCGCCGCCGGACCGGGCTCGTTGAGAACCGTGGTCCGGCCGGAGTCCTCGAGCATGATCGCCGCGGAGCGGACCTCTCCCGGGATCGGCACGGCGTGGAGGAACACCCCCGCCTCGTTCAGCCACGCTTCGACCACCGCCCCGGTCCGCCCTGCGGGCAGGAAGGCCACCAGCTCTGCGGGCCGCCCGAGGAGCGCGGCGAACCTGACCACGTTCACGCCCTTGCCCCCGGGCGCCAGGTCGACGTCGGTCGCCCGCACCACCTCGCCCGGCCGTAGCTCGGCCAGGCGGATGGTGCGGTCGATCGTCAGGTTCGGTCCCGCGACCAGCATCGCCGGACCTGGCTGGGGCTCAGCACTCTGCCTTATAGAGGGCCGCCTGCCCCTCGGGGCTGTCGAGGTTCTCCTTGGTGATGACCTCGGTGCCCGTGGTGATCTCCTTGGTGACCTGTTCGCCGTTCACCGCGGCCACGGCCTGCTCGACGCCCATCTTGCCGATCTCGGCGGGCTTCTGCGCGATCAGCGCCTGGACGAGCCCTCGCTCGAGCTGCTCCACCTGCGCGGGCCCGGCGTCGAAGCCCACGATTCGCACGGCCTTGTTGCCGGACTGCTGCAGGCCCGTCGCCGATCCCTCGGCCGAGAACAGGTTGGTGGCGAAGATGCCGCCCAGGTCCGACTCGGCCTGGAGCGTGGAGGTGACGATCGAGGCCGCCTTGGCCGGATCGTTGTTGCTGTACTCGGCGCCCACGTACTCGTAGCCCTGCTCCTCCTTGATCCGCTCCTCGAAGCCCTGCTGGCGCTGGTCGGTGGTCGAGATGCCCGGCTTGACGTTCACCACGAGCACCGGAGCGGGCTTGGGCATCTGCTCGATGAGCGTAGACGCCGCCACCCGGCCCGACTCGAGGTTGTCGGTGGCGATCGCCGACTCCGCCAGATCGGCCTCGATCACGGTGTCGACGAGGATCACCTTGATCCCGGCGTCGACCGCCTGCTGGATCGGCGCGATCATCGCCTTCACGTCGGTCGGGGCGATCATGATCGCGTCGGGCTGGCTGGCCACCACGCTGTTCACGATCGGCGTCTGCTGCGCGGCGTCGAACTCCTCGGGGCCCTGCACGTCGAGCTTCACGTTCAGCTTCTTGGCCGCCTCCTGCGCTCCGCAGGCCATCGTGATGTAGAACTCGTCGCCGCGGACGCCCTGGATGAGCGTCACGTCAAGTTGCTCGCCGCCGCCGTCGCCGCCACCACCTCCGCCGCCTTCGTCGTCGTCGCCGCCACACCCGGCGCCCGCCAGGGCCGCTGCCGCGACCACACACGCGGCAAAGAGCATCAGCTTCCTCATGTCCTCTCCTCCTCTGTTGCTTGCCTTCTCATTCGCGCTGCCGTGCCCTGCGTCGCAGCTGGTCGACGTAGACGGCGGCGATCAGCACCGCGCCCACCGCGACCTGCTGCCAGAACGGCTGCACGCGCGTGATCACGAAGCCGCTCTGCAACACGATCGGGATGAACACCCCGACCGTGGTCCCGAAGATCGTCCCGATGCCGCCGAACAGGCTGGTCCCGCCGATCACCACGGCGGCGATGGCCTGCAGGTTGAGCGTGTCGTAGCCGCCGATCTGCGTCGTGGAGAAACGGGCGAGCGACAGCCAACCGGCCAGGCCGGCGAGCAGGCCCGCCAGGGCGTACACCTTGATCAGGTGACCGCCGACGTCGATGCCGGCCCGCCGGGCCGCCTCCTCGTTCGAGCCGATGGCCAGGGTGTAGCGGCCGAAGCGCATGAGGCCGAGGGCCACGCCGGCGGCGATCGTCACGGCGAGCGCGATCAGCACGAGGTAGGGAATCTGCCCGAACAGGCGCCCGATGCCGAGCTCCACCGACATCACGAGCGGAACCGATCTCACGTTCACGCCCTTCGAGATCAGCAGCGCGCTGCCCAGGGCCATCCCCAGCGTGCCCAGGGTCACGATCAGCGGCGGGATGCGCGCCTTCGCCACGAGCACGCCGTTGACGATGCCCCACCCGAGGCCGGCGGCGAGCGCCAGCCCGAGCCCCGCCAGCGCGACCCCCCAGCTCTCGCCGCCGATCGACTCCATCAGCTTGGCCGACACGACGCTCGAGAAGACCAGCACCGCGCCCACCGACAGGTCGATCCCGGCCGTGGTGATGACGAAGGTCATCCCGACCGCCACCAGGAGCAGGATCGAGGCGTCGATCAGCATGTTGCGGATGTTCGCCAGGGTGAAGAAGGCGTCGGGCTCGAGCAGCGCGAACACCACGAAGATCGCCATCAGCACGAAGAAGACGACCGCCGTCTGCCGTGCGATCAGCCTGAGCCACAGCGGCCGCTGCTCCTCGACGGCCGCCATCACGCCTCCCCCTGGTCCTGGTCGAGGGCGCCGGTCATGGCCGCCACGATCTCCTCCATCGAGGTGTCGGCGGGCTTCAGGCGAGCCACCCGCTCGCCCAGCCTGAGCACCTCGATCCGGTCGGCGACCTCGAGCACCTCGGGCATGTTGTGGCTGATCAGCACCACCGCGATCCCCGAGGAGCTGACCCGGCGGATCAGGTCGAGCACGTTGCGGGACTGCACCACCCCGAGCGCGGCGGTGGGCTCGTCCATGAAGATCACCCGGCTCGCCCAGGTGACGGCGCGGCTGACCGCCACCCCCTGCCGCTGGCCGCCCGACAGGTAGGCGACGCTGACGCCCGTGTCCTGGAGCCCCACCCCCAGGGAGGCGAAGGCCTCGTCGGCCTGGCGGCGCATGCCCTTGTTGTCGAGGAACCCGAGCTTGCCCAGGGGGCCGGGGAGCGTCTCCTCGCGGCCCAGGAACAGGTTGGCCGCCGGGTCGAGGTCCGGGGCCACCGCGAGGTCCTGGTAGACGGTCTCGATGCCGAGGTCGCGCGCCTCGTGAGGCGAGCGGATGGTCACCGGCGATCCGTCGAAGCGGATCTCCCCGCCGTCCGGCTGCAGCGTGCCGGACAGCACCTTGACCAGCGTGCTCTTGCCGGCGCCGTTGTCGCCCACCAGCGCCACGACCTCGCCGGGCGCCACCCCGAAATCGACCCCGCGCAGCGCCTGCACGCGGCCGTAGCTGAGCTCGATCCCGTGCGCCTCCAGCAGGGCTGCCTCACCGGTCACGAGAGCGCCTCCATTGCCGTTCGCCCGGCCGGCGGCAGATCCTGCACGCCGGCGAAGATGCCGGCGGCGCAGCCGGCCAAGAGGGCGGCGCCGCGTGCGCCGGCCTCCTCCACCGCGGGCAGGTCGAACGGGCCCAGCGCGGCGCGCTTGAGCGCGCGGGCCAGCCCGCTGCGGGCACCGCCGCCGGCCACGACCAGCCGGCCGGTGGGTCCCGCGATGCTCTCCACGAGCTCCAGCGTCTCGGCCCCCTGCGCCGCCAGCTCTTCGTGGGCCGAGCGCCACTCGGTCGCCGCCCCGCCAGGATCGGGCTCGAGCGCCTGTTCCTCGAGCCGCTGCCGGTCCCGCTCGTTCTCGGCCCCGAGACTGCGCCCGAGGCGCTGAAGCGCCAATCCGGACTCGAAGGCGCCCAGCACGACCTGGCGCCCGGCGATCGCGTGCCAGCCCACCGTGGCGCCGGCCGCCACCGCTCGCGAGCGGAGCGCCGGTGGCGTCGGCGGCGTGAGCGGCCTCACGAAGGCCTCCGCCGTGCCGCAGGAGTCGAAGACATCGTCGTCGGCAACCGCACCCGCGCCGATCGCCGCGCAGAGGTGGTCATGGCCGGCGACGCAGAGCACCGCTCCGCGCGCGTCGGTGAGCGCCCCGCCGGCGCGGCCCGCGGGAGTTCCGGACGCCGCCGCCGCCGGGAGGAGGCCGGCGGGCGCGTCCGCCCAGTCGAGCGCCTCCGGCCAGGGCGCGCGCCGGTCCAGGTCGAGCATCCCGGTGCGTGACGCGAGCGAGAGGTCGGCGACCTGCTCGCCGCCCAGCCGGTGGACCACGTACTCGGCGACGTTGAGCCAGCGCACGCCCCGGCTCGCACCCGGCTGGTGGTCGCGTAGCCAGCGGTACTTGGCCAGGGTGCAGAAGTAGGACGCGGGCAGGCCCGTCACCGAGCTGAAGCGTTCCTCGGAGAGGTCGCTTCGCAGAAGCTTCGCCTCCTGCTCGCCGCGCCTGTCATGCCAGGCGATGCCCGGCGTGACGACCGCCCCGCCGGAGTCCAGCAGCGCGCCGGTCTCGGCCATGCCGGTGACGCCGACGCCCACCACGCGGCCGGAGGGGGCGCGCGCGATGGCCCCGGAGCCGGCCGCGACGGCCAGCTCGAACAGCTGCTCCGGATCGATCTCCGCGCCGCCCTCGACCGTCCGCCAGGAGACCGGGGCGCGATCGTGGGACAGCTCACGGCCGTCCGCCGAGACCACCGCGGCCTTGCACCAGGTCGTGCCCACGTCGATCCCGAGCAGCAGCCCGGTCATGGCCCGCCGGCCTCCGGGGGACGGCAGCGCAGGGCGCTGAGCTCCCCCTCGAGTGAGCCCTCGCCCGCCGCCCAGGGGATGAGCACGCCGTCACCGCTGCGGAGGTCGAGGTCGCCGGCCTCGGTGACCAGCCTGCCGCTTCCCTCGAGCACCACGACGATCGAATAGCCCCGGTCGAGCGTGCAGGAGGGCCGCGGGCGCAGGCGCTCGGCCCGGAAGAACTCGTCCGCCTCCGGCGGGAACAGCCGCTCGACGCCGCCGGCCGCCCCCCGGCCCGTGCGCAGCCGGTCGAGCTCCGCGGCGGTCAGCCGGCCGCGCCCGGCGGCCGACAGGGCGGTGCCGAAGCCCAGCCCGAGGTGCCCGTCGGCCTCTCCGTCGATCTCGAAGCCCTCCCACTCCAGCAGCACCGAGAGGTCGGTCGGCTCCTGCAGCTCCACGATGAGCAGCCCCTCGCCGATCACGTGCAGCTGCCCGGCCGGCACGAAGAAGGTGTCGCCTGCAGCCACCGGCACCCGGTTGAGGGCGGCGAGCATCGCGGAGATCTCCTGCCCCTGGACCCACTCCGCCAGCGTGGCGGTGTCGACGTCGTCGTGCAGTCCCAGGTGGACCGCCGGATCGTCGCCCTCGGCCTCGACCACGATCCAGGCCTCGCTCTTGCCGTAGGGGCTGTCGAGCCGCTCGCGGGCGAACGGGCGGCCGGGGTGGAAGTGCACCGGCAGCCGCTCGCCGGCATCCAGCAGCTTCACGAGCAGCGCCGGATCCGCGCCCCGCCCCGGACCCAGGAAGCTCTCCGGGTCCTCCGCCACGGCGTCGGCCAGGAACCGGCCGTCCTCCAGGCGGCTCAGGCCCTGCTCGCGCGAGCCGTACGCGGTGGTCACCGAGCCGATCCAATCCTCCGGCACCCGCTCATCGGAATGGCTCGAACCACGCAGCCCGGCGATGCGGGCGCCTCCCCGGTAGAAGCGGTGGAGCTGGTTCGGAGGTAGCCGAAGCGGCCTCACTTCTGTGCACACCATCACATTGCCCGCCCCCGGCGGGTTTACAATCGCGCCAGGTGGCCCAGTGACCCAGCTCGTGGCGGTTCCGCTCGAGAGCGGAGGCACAGTGCTCGTGGAGTCCACGCAACGTTCCGGCCCCGTCACGCGGGGAGGACGGGGCGCCGACGCCGTGACCGAGGGTACGCGCACGCTCGAGGACGCGCTGGGCAGCATCGCTCCCGCCGCCCGCTCGATCATCGAGCGCCTGCGGGACACCGCCGCGCCCGACACGATCAGCCTCGAGTTCGGGCTGACCGTGAACGCCAGCAGCGGCATGGTGATCGCCTCGACCAGCGTGAACGCCAACATCAAGGTCTCCCTGACCTGGACTCCAGACCCCCCGCCGGGGTGAGCACGTGGCCCTGGCAGTCACCGGCTACGACGAGCTGAAGCTGCACATCGACCACTCGGGCGACGGCTACCGGGTGCTCGCGACCTCGACTCAGGGCGAGGCGCGCTCGGAGTTCGAGCTGCCCTTCGCCACGATGGAGGTCGAGAACTTCGTGCTCCGGATGAGCCGGGGGCGGCGCGGCACCCGGCGCGTGGAGACCTCGGAGATCGACCGCGCCCGGGAGTTCGGCAGGGACCTCTTCAACGCGCTGGTGCGCGACGACGTGCGAGAGCTCTACCACCGCTCGATGGCCCAGACCGAGGGCGAGGAGAACCGCGGGCTCCGCCTGTCGCTGGCGCTCACGGGGGTGCCCGAGCTGATGGAGGTCCCCTGGGAGTTCATGTTCGACGACCCGAACTTCCTGTCGGTCTCGGTGTGGACGCCCATGGTCCGCTACCTGGACCTGCCCACGCCCAAGCGGCCGCTACGGGTGAAGCCGCCGCTGCGGATCCTCGGGATGGTCTCGAGCCCGACCGACTACGACGTCCTCGACGTCGGCCATGAACGCCGGAACGTCGAGGAGGCGCTCGCGAACCTGGTCGACCGCGGCCTGGTGGAGCTGGAGTGGCTCGAGGACGCGACGCTGCGCGGGCTGCGCCGCCTGCTGATGCAGGGCGACGACTTCCACGTCTTCCACTACGTCGGACACGCGCACTTCGACGAGCAGGCGGGCAGCGGCGCGATCCTGCTCGAGGACTCGGACGGGCGCTCGCGGTCCGTTCCCGCCTGGAAGCTGGGCCAGGCCCTTCACGACAACCGGAAGTCGCTGCGCCTCGTGGTGCTGAACGCCTGCGAGGGGGCGCTCACCGCGCGCGACGACCCCTTCAGCGGCGTCGCCCCCAGCATCGTCCAGGCGGGGGATACCGGCGGTGATCGCGATGCAGTTCGAGAT
>CAWKKJ010000007.1:0-35460 GCA_963850205.1 uncultured Thermoleophilaceae bacterium
AATCGCGGGGCGCTGATCTGGGCGGGGGTCGGCTGCCTCGTGGCCTTCGCCCCTCTCCGGTCGCAAGGTGGCTCTGCCTCTTCGCATTCGGTGCAACCAACGCGTTGCTTGTGCTCGCCGCGCTGCACAGTATATCGACGCATAGTACATCGCTCGACACGCTCGTGGTCCGCCTGCGGCTCTGGCATGCGGCGTGGATGACGTTCCTGCACAACCCGGCAATCCTACTTGTCGGAGACGGCGAAGCGGCAATGAGCTACATCGCCGGCACACTGGCGGGATGGTCGTTGCCCTCGGCCCACAACACCTGGCTTGACCAGATTGTCTTCTTCGGCCTAGCCGGCTTTGCGGCCTATCTGGTCATCTGGGCGGCCGCCTTTGCGCGGGCGCTCCGCGCACGTGCGCGGGCCGCAAATGACTTCCACGTCGCTCTGGCCGACGGCCTCCTCGGCAGCCTGGTGGCAATGGCGGGGAAGCTCCGGTCCTCGAGCCTCGCGCCGATGGCTTCTTTCCCGTTGCACAAGTCGGAACGCTCTGCGGCCTGGCCATCGCCACGGTGCGTCGGGTAGCGGAGGAGCAATTGGCCCGGTAGCCGCCCGGGAGGAATTCTCATCCAGATTGCGCTCGAGGTCCCTGGCTGCATCGGCCCGCGGAATTGTCGAACCGTACTTGCTGGCTTGGCTGGCGAAGCTTGGAGCCTAGGATTCCGATCTTAGCTTCTGTGCTGCCAAGCTAGCGCTCTCCGATTGCGTCTTCGGAGGTGCGGCGGCTCCTCTCGAAGCGAGCAATTCTCAGTGGACGGCACGCTGGTCCATGCCGAGCCAGCCATGAGCTTCCGTCGCAAGGACTGCAGGGACGAGCCGGCAGGGGCCCGGGTGCAACGGCAAGCACAATTTCAGGAAGCGAGAAGCGCTCGAACGCTCTAACGCCAATACGACCGATTCGGAGCGAGACGCTATCTCTTGGGGTACTTCCGGATACGAGTGCTCCGGGAATCGCAGATGAACAGCCTTGACTTCATCTGAAAGGAGATCTAGATCCTACCACTCGTATAGCTCACAGCTATAGACGCACCCGATAACGCTAGTGCTTCGGCGGCTTGACAGCACAGCGTAAGGTTTGCAGGATAAAATCTTGGGGAGTGGGACCGTCATAAATTACTCTGGTGCGGAATTTCTCTTGGGCTGCAGGGCCGGAGTCTTCAATGGGACTATCGGGGATGTTCCGACGAAATGGTCGTGTACAGGGAGAGCGCCCCCGAGCGTGCGCAGCAGTATTCCAATGGAATTCTTAAGCGTGTGCTCGATGTGTTATGCGGGAGCGCCTTTCTGATCTTGCTTCTGCCGGTCATACTGATGGTGGCATTGGCATTGCGGCTCGATACGCCGGGCCCTGTGTCTTCTTTCAGAGCCGGTACGGGCGGGACAGGAAGCCCTTCCGGATAATCAAGTTTCGGACTATGCGGGTGGAGCCCGTCGCCCCATTCCGGCAGGCCACCGCAGATGACGAACGCGTGACCCGAGTGGGATCCTTTCTTCGCACGACAGTTTTCACGAGTTGCCGCAACTCATAAATGTGATGCTCGGGCAGATGGCCTTGGTCGGGCCGAGGCCCCACCCCATGGAGTTGGACGACCAGTACCGGCACGTCATTCCCCAGTACGAGGATCGCTATCGTGTACGACCGGGCATCACAGGCCTTGCACAGGTCAACGGGGCGCGCGGCCAGACGCCACCGTGGAGCACATGGCACGGCGCATCGATAACGACTTAACCTACGTTTCGGCGTCGTCGCTTTGGCTCGACCTTCAAATCCACATCGCGACGTCGCCATCGAGGACGAATGCGTTCTGATGGGTTTTGTTGGCGCATCGGACGTCGGCTGCCAATCGTCCGATATCGGGAGGGCGTCCATCAGGCCCGACCCAACCGTGCGGCGCGTGCTGATCTGGCGCCATGGCTCGCTGGGCGACACGATCGTCGCGCTGCCAACTTCCATCTAATAGCCCGTTGCTTTCCGCAGGCCGAGCGGCACCTGCTCACCAATGTCGAGGGCCGTGGGGGCATCGCCCCGGCCGTGGAGATACTCGGGGCGGCCGGGCTCATTCAAGGCACAATCGAGTATCCCGAACGGACGCGCAACCCGGGCGCTCTCGCGGCGCTCGCCCAAAAGGTGCGGAGCTGGCAACCGGAGGTTGCCGTCTATCTCGTCGAAACGCGGGCCCCGTATCAGAATCTCCGCGATTGGGCGTTTCTAAGGCTGTTGGGAGTGCGACGAGTTATTGGCACGACCCTCGATGGCTCCCTGTCCGGCCACCTTGTCGCTGGACCGGAGCAGCAACGGGAGAGTGAGGCCGCCCGGCTGGTCCGTAGTCTTCGAGGACTTGGCGAGATCGACATCCAGACTGACGATGCTTGGGACCTCCGGTTGAGCTGTCGGGAGCGTGCCGCCGCGGCGGCGGCGCTCTCGCCGATCGCCGGCTTGAGCGGGTTCCTCGCGTTCAGCATTGGCACGAAGGCGCCGGCCAACGATTACGGCGACGCTAACTGGAGCGCGGTGATCGAGGCGCTTTGCGCCGCGGCCCCAGGATTGGCGCTGGTCGGACTCGGTGCGCAGGGCGAGGCCGAACGCACCCGGGCACTGATGCAGCACTGGTCGGGGCCGACGCTCGACCTATGCGGGGCGCTGCATGTCCGGGAGAGCGCCGCAGTGCTTGAGCACGCTCTCTGCTTCCTGGGGCATGACAGCGGACCGATGCACCTTGCTTCGGCCGTCGGGACGCCGTGCGTGGCGGTGTTCAGCGGGCGAAACCCCCCTGGGATCTGGTTTCCGCGCGGGCAGGAGGAAACGGGGTCTTCTACCAGAAGACTGCCTGCTCGCCCTGCGGGCTCACCGTCTGCGTAGCGGAGGGAAAGCGCTGCATCCTCACCATTGATCCGCTGGGAGTCGCGCGGGCAGGCGCTGACCTGGTACAGAGGGCCACCGCGCGCAGCGCTGGGCCGCTGCTTTCCGCGGGTTTAAAATGATGCCGTCGCCCGGGGACGAACGGGCCGATCGCACCGATGCGCCTGTCGGTGGTTGGCGTGCCAGTCTCCGTCACGGACTACGCCGCGGTGACGAGTCGTTTCCCTCGCCGCTGCGAAGCTCGGGCGACCCTACTCGGTGACCGCGCTCGCGGTCCATGGCGTGATAGAGGCGGCCTCCGACCCCGAGATGGGGGAGGCGATTGAGAAATTTGACGTGGTGACGCCCGATGGCCAGCCGGTCCGGGCGGTCCTTAACCTTTGCTCCATCGCGCAAGTTTGGTCGATGGGGTCAGGTTCGACCCTGATGCTGCGGCTGTGCGAAAGTGCTGCGGAGGCCGGGGTCGGCGTCTATCTCTATGGATCGACGCCCGACACGGTGGCCCGTTTGGCCGAGCGGCTCCAGGCGGGGTTTCCAGAGCTGCGTGTCGCCGGCGCCGAGCCGTCGATCTTCCGCCCGCTGACCGCGACGGAGAGCGTGGCGCTGGCTAAACGGGTGGCGTGCAGCGGCGCCGGCATCTTCTTTGTCGGTCTCGGCTGTCCGCGCCAAGAGAAGTTCGCGGTGTCGCATCGCCAGTTGCTCTCCATACCGCAGGTCTGCGTCGGCGCGGCGTTCGACTTCCATGCAGGCACCAAGCGACAGGCGCCGGAATGGATGCAGAGGAGCTCGCTCAATGGCTCTTCCGGCTCTCGCAGGAGCCTCAGCGCCTCTTCGCGCGGTATGCGACAACCAACACTCGCTTCTTGTGGCTTGCGGCGAACCAGTTCCTACGCGCGCCTCACCCTTGAAAAAGGAATCCAATGAGAACCTTTCTGGTCACCGGTAGCGCGGTCTGATCGGCTCCGAGGCCGTCGCGCTCTTCGACGAGCGGGCTCCGCGTCATCGGCGTCGACAACAACATGCGCGCCGACTTCTTCGGCCCGAACGGCGACACCACCTGGAACCGCGAGCGGCTCAAGGCCAGACGCAAGCGACTTCGAGCACCACGACGCTCGACATTCGCGACCGCGCCGGCGTCGATCGAGCTGATCGCACGAGTCACGCCCGACCTGCATCATCCACGCCGCCGCGCAGCCCAGCCACGACCTGGCCGCGCAGCATCCCGTTCGACGACTTCGACGTCAACGCCGTCGGCACGCTGAACCTGCTCGAAGCCACGCGGCGCCACTGCCCGAAGCCGCTGTTCATCTTCATGAGCACCAACAAAGTCTACGGCGACGTGCCCAACCGCATCCGCTTGAAGGAGCTGGAAACCCGCTGGGATTACGCCGACCCGGAGGACGCGCGACGGCATCGCCGAGACCTTCCGCATCGACCAGTCGCATGCACAGCCTGTTCGGCGCATCAAGGTCGCCGCCGACGTCATGGCCCAGGAGTACGGCCGCTATTTCGGCATGAAGACCGGCGTCTTCCGCGGCGGGTGCCTGACCGGCGCCGAACCACTGCGGCGTCGAGCTGCACGGCTTTCTCACCTACCTGGTCAAGTGCGTCCGCGAGGGCCGGCGTACACGATCTTCGGCTACAAGGGCAAGCAGGTCCGCGACCACATCCACAGCCACGACGTGATCGGCGCCTTCGAGGCGTTTTATCGAGCGACCCGCGCCCCGGCGAAGTCTACAACCTCGGCGGCGGCAGGGCCAACAGCGTGTCGATGCTGGAGTCGATCGCACGGATCGAGGAGCCGCTCGGCCGGGACCGCGATTGGACGCTGCTACGGAGACACGAACCGGGTCGGCGACCACATCGTCTACTACACGGACCTCGGCCGGTTCCGCGCGACTATCCGGATTGGAGCTGAGTATGTCGATCGACGACATCTTCGACGAGTTCGCGCGCGTTGCCTTCCGCCAGCCGGCCCGAGCGAAGTGATCCGGCCCGCCCTCCATCCGCGCCCTGGCGCTGGCTGCGATCGTCGCCACGTCCGCCGCCGCGGATGGCTATCGACTGCAACCCGGCGACACCCTGGAGGTTGGTGTGGCCGGGTTGTCGGACTATGCGGTCACCGCTACCGTTGACGTCGACGGAAACTTGTCGCTGCCTCTCGTCGGCGCCCTGCCGGCGGTAGGGCGAACGGTCGTGGAGCTGCGCGGCGCGTTGCAGGTCATCCTGCCACTGAAGGTCTTGACCCGTAGCAAATTACGACGGCACAGAGGTCCAGACCGCAATCTCGCCGGACGAGATCGTCGTCCGGGTGACGCAGTATCGTTCGATCTATATCGGCGGCGACGTGGAGAGGCCGGGGGCCCAGGCGTATCAGCCTGGTAAGAGCGCGCGGCAGGCGCTTGTCGATGCCGGCGGCTTCAATATCTTGCGATCGCGTGTGGTGGATCCGATCCTCACGCATGCCGACCTCCAAGCGGAGCGCGAGGCGCTGCGCCTCGAACTCGAGCGGCTGCGGCTGGCGCGGCAGCGGGTCGAAGCGGAACTCGCCGGGCAGCCGATGCCAGCGGAAGGGCAGGGCACGCTGGCTGCGCCGCTGTCCCGCCAGGAGCTGCAAGCGCGGCTCCAGGGCAGGGCGCGCGATCGCGCGTCGCTGGCGCAGAGCCAGAGTTACCTGCAGGATCGAATCGGGTTTCTCCAAGAGCAGCTCGACAGCGAACTGGGCGTCGCTAAGGCCGATGCCACCAACGAGGACCGCATTCGGCTCAGCTAGTGGACCGCGGCGTCTCGCCCGAGACGGCGCTGGTGGACGCGCAGCGTGCAACGCTCGCCTCAGCCGCCCACGCTCGCGAGGTCAGCGCCGACATCGCCCAGTCCGAGCGGGACCTCGAAGAGGTCGCCCGCAGCGCCAACCAGATCGAGGACACCCGGAAGATAGAGCTTATCCAGGAGGCCCAGCAATTCACCGAACAGATCGCGACGGTGACCGCGCGCCTCGATGCCGTGGCCGATAAGCTCCTCTACGTGCGTGGCGTGGGCGCGGGTAGCCTGAGCATGGCGTCCCGCGACTTCATCGCCCGCCTCTACCGCGGGGATGGGGGCGCGCCAATCGAGGTGGGGCTCGACACCCTGCTGTTGCCAGGGGACGTGATCGAGATTGAGATCAGGCCGGAGACGCTCGGGCGGTTGCTAGGAACCGGTGAGGCACCCACGCCGGTGCCGCGCGCCGCCCACGCCTCAGCCGGGCGCGTCCGCCGCCGAAGGGCTTGCGGCCGATGAAGTTGGGCGTTCTCTTCCGCTCGCGGCTGGTCACCTACGGTGCAATCAACGCCGTCGCGGCGCTCGCGACTTTCCTAACGGTGCCGGTGCTCGTCCGCCTATTGGGGATCGCGCACTTCGGCGTCTGGTCCCTCGTCGAGCCGGTAGTCTTCTTCGGAACCGCTCTGCGCTGCTCGGGCTCGGAGCACGGCGCGATGAAACAGATCGCCTACGATGGCCAGGATCCGCGCCAAGTGATCGGAGAAATCGCCACGACTGGTGCTGGCGTGACACTCATCGCAGTTGTCATTGTCTATGCGGTGGCGCGCAGCATCGTGAGACCGTCCCCGCCCTCGTTGTCGCAGCGCTCGCGGCCTCGGAATGCCTGCTGGCCCTTCTCATGACTGCGTCGCGGGCGGCGCGGGAAACGCTTCCCTTCGCAGTCGGGCAGATCGGGCGGACGCTGGTATTCTGCCTCGCGCTGACCCTTGTGCTGCTCGCCGCCCACCGGGCGTGGCAAGTCGGCGAGGTACTGGCGCTCCGGCTTTCCTTGACGACTGGCATCCTGGCCGCGGTCGTCGTCATCATGCGACCGCGGCCCGGCCTGTCGCCGGGCCGGTTCGGCGACGCGGTGCGCTACGGCGGCTACATACTGCTAACGAGCTTCCTGACGATCGGGACTCGACATGAGCGACCGCTACTTCGTCGGCTGGTGGTACGGCGCCGACAGCGTCGGCAGCTACATGGTACACGTAAAGCTGGCCTCGGTGGTTGGTCAGGGTATTGTCGTGCCCTTCTCGCTTTGGTTCGCGCCTGAACGGCTACGCCGCATCGGCGACCCGGACGGGGGCGCGCAATTCTCTCCCACCTTTCGGCACTGGCGCTAACTACCGTCTGCTGCCTGCTGATCGGCGCCGCCTTCCTGGCCGGGCCGTATCTCGTCGGTCTGATGGCGCCGGGCGTAGCCTTCGACGAGGCAACGCTAATGGCGACGCTGGTGGCGGTCTCGGCGATCGGCCTGACCTACGCGCTGAACATCGGCCTGCTGAAACCGGGGTATACGCACCTTAATGTCCTGCCGATCATCAGGGGAGCCCGATCGGCGGCGGAGTCAGCCGGCCGGTACTCATCGCTGACATTGTCTCGCAGGGTTCTTGGTGCTGCTCCGGCGGTGAGCTCGGGACGGCGCAGCTTGGTCTCCCAATAAAGAGCCCCTTCCGGAGTCCCGACGCTAGGCAGCGCGCCGGACACTCCAGATGGGGTGTCCTCGCCTAGAGAACGATTTCAACGCTCGATAACCACCGTTATGTCAACTTCGGCCGTGATCCGTTCCAGAACGGCCGCCGCCGTCTCCACCCTGCCGAACTTCATCTCCAGGTTGCGCAGGGTCCCCCAGCCAGCTCGTCGTCGGACGAGAAGACACCGTCGCGGACCACGACCACCTCGAACCCGCGGTGAAAGCCCTCGCGGGCCGTCTCCTCGACGCAGATCTGGGTGACGGTCCCGGTCACCGCGATCTCGGCTGACCCCGTGGGCCTGCAGCACGTCCTCCAGGTGCGTGTTGTGAAAGCCGCCGTAGCCGTACTTGTCGATCACGGGCTCGCCGGCCAGCGGCCGAAGCTCGTCGATCACGGCGTGGCCCTCGAGCGGCTCCGCGCGGTCAGCTGTAGCGGCGGACCTCGCCCGGCCAGCAGGATCGCTGCTCGGGGCCGCATCAGGGCGACCAGGTCCAGAGCAGCGTCCGCTCGGGGCCGGCCGTGAAGCGGGTATACATAACCGGCCGCCCCGCCGCCCGCCACGCCTCGATCAGCGAGGCGATCACGGCCATGGTGTCCCGGGCCGCCGGCACCTCCTGAGGCGCGCCCTCCCGCACGAAGTCGTTCTGCATGTCGACGACCACGAGCGCCGACCGGTCAGGGTCGAGCGGGAAGGGCTCCACCGCCGGCGTCGAGTTCCAGGAGCTGCGCCTCGACCTCGATCGACTCCACGCCCGCCAGCGCCTGGGATACCGGACAGCCCTCCCTTGGCGGCCTCGGCCTGCTGCTGGAACTCGGACTCCTCGATGCCCGGCACCCGGCCTTGCGTGTGTAGCGTGATGCTGGTGATGGCGAAGCCCTCGTCCACCTTGTCGATCTGCACCGTGGCCTCGGTCTCGATGGTCTCGGGGTCGTGGCCCGCCTGACCGAGCGCGAGCGACAGCGCCATGGAGAAGCAGGCCGCGTGCGCGGCGGCGATCAGCTCCTCAGGGTTGGTTCCCTCGCCCTCCTCGAATCGCGACTGGGCCGAATAGGCCCCCTCGTAGGCGCCGCTCCGCATCCGGATGCTGCCCGCACCCTCGGTGAACGATCCGTCCCAGCGCGCGCTGGCCTTCCTCTTCGGCATTTCTCTCCCCCTCGATCGCCTGCGATGGGGCGCAGCATACGATGACCCGGTGAGCACGCCCCCTGACCTTCCGCTGTCGGAGCGGGAGCTGGATCCCGACCCGCTGGCGCAGTTCACAGCCTGGTTCGGCGAGGCCGTCGACAGCGGCGAGCACGAGCCGGAGGCGATGGCGCTGGCCACGGCGACCGCCGACGGTGCTCCCTCGGCCCGCATGGTGCTGATGAGGGGCGTCGACAGCCGCGGGATCGTCTTCTTCACCAGCTACGCCAGCCGCAAGGCGGCCGAGCTCGAGGAGAACGGGCGGGCCGCGCTGATGTTCCACTGGGCGCTCCTGGGGCGCCAGGTGAGGATCGAGGGCCCCGTCACCAGGGTGGAGCGCGCCGAGACCAAGGCCTACGCGCACAGCCGCTCGCGCGCCAGCCAGCTGAGCGCGCTGGCCTCCCCGCAGAGCCGCCCGGTGGCGAGCCGGGCCTGGCTCGAGGAGCGGGCGGCCGCGCTGGACCGGCCCGGCGAGCTCCCGGTGTCCGGCGAATGGGGCGGCTACCGGGTCGAGCCGCTGGCCTGGGAGTTCTGGCAGAACCGAGCCAACCGGCTACACGACCGCTTCCGCTACACCCCGCGGAGCCCGGCGACCCGAGCCGCTGGACGATCGAGCGCCTCGGCCCCTAGTCCAGCACGCCGAGCGCGATCCGCATGGCCGTCGTCTTGCCTGCCCCGTTTCGCCCCACGAAGCCCACGACCTCGCCCTCCGGGACCTCGAGCGACAGCCCGTCGAGGGCAACGGTGTCCCCGTAGCGCCGGCGCAGGTCCGTCAACGCGAGCACCCTTCCGGTGTTCCCGTCGAGGCCGTCGACTACACCCGGTTGCGGTGGCCGGGCGCATTCGGGGTAGGCCGGTCCCGGTGGTCCCGGCTGATACAACCCCGCCCGTGCCCGACGAACCCGTCCTGGTCATCACCGGCGCGAGCACCGGCATCGGCGCCGCCACGGCGCGCCGGGCGGTGGAGTTCGGCCACCGGGTGGTGCTGGCCGCCCGCTCGGAGGACAAGCTCACGGCGCTCGCTGAGACTTGGGCGGCGAGGAGACGGCGTTCGCGCAGCGCTGCGACGTGACCAGCTGGGAGGACCAGCAGGCCCTCGTGGCGATCACGCTCGAGCGTTCGGCCGCCTGGACGCCTACTTCGCCAACGCCGGGTTCGGCGCCAAGCGCGGCTTTCTCGAAGAGTCGGTGGAGCACTGGAAGGCGATGATCGACACCAACGTGCTCGGCGCCGCGCTCTCGATCAGGGCCGTCCTCGGGCAGTTCAAGGAGCAGGGAAGCGGCCACCTCATCCTCACCAGCTCCATCGCCGGCCGGCGTGCCCTGCCCGGCTCGCTCTACTCGGCCACGAAGTTCGCCGTGACGTCAATGGGCGAGGGGTTGCGACAGGAGGTCGGCGACAGCGACATCAAGGTGACGCTGATCGAGCCGGGCATCGTCGACACGCCCTTCTTCGAGAACCCGGTGAGCGGCGCCCTCGAGGCCGATGACGTGGCCCGCGCCGTGCTCTTCGCGCTCACCCAGCCGCCGCACGTGGACGTGAACGAGATCCTCGTGCGCCCCGTTCGCCAGTCGAACTAGTACACCCGTCCTCAAGTTCTGGCGGTTTCGGCGGCGCCTGGACGCGCCTGGCGGCGTCCGGCGGACTCGCCGATGCCCTGGCATCGACTCCGTCCACCGGACTTGCCAGCCACGCCCAGTCGCTCGCCGATTCCCACCAGACCTCTCGGCCGGATGTACGAGCCGTCCCGGCCGGGCGCTAGCGTCGATGAGGTGGAAACCCGCGCCATCGCGCACTTCGACTGCGATGCGTTCTACGTGTCGGTGGAGCTTCAGCGGCATCCCGACCTGCGCGGGCTGCCGGTGGTGGTGGCGGGCAGCGGACCACGTGCGGTGGTCACCACCGCAAGCTACGAGGCCCGTCGCTTCGGCATCTTCTCCGCCACCCCGGCGGAGCGGGCGCGGCGGCTGTGCCCGGACGCGGTCTTCCTGGCCCCGGACTTCGAGCACTACCGCGCGCGCTCGCGCGAGCTGATGACGGTGCTGCGCGAGCACGTGGAGATCGTGGAGGTGGTGGGCCTCGACGAGGCCTACCTCGACCTGACCGGCTTCGAGCGTCCCCGGGCCGCCGCGGCACGGGTCAAGGAGGCCGCGCGGACGGCCACCGGCCTCACGTGCTCGGTGGGGCTGGACCGAGCAAGCTCGTGGCCAAGGTGGCCTCGGATGCGGAGAAGCCCGACGGCTTCGTGGTGCTGTCGGCCGCCGAGGCGCGGGCGCGCTTTGCCGGCGCCTCGCCGGGATTGGTGCCCGGCATCGGCCCCAAGACCCTGGCCCGGCTCGAGGCGCAACAGATCACGAACCTGGAGGACCTCGGGGCCACGGCCGACGAGCGCCTCGCGGAGCTGTTCGGCACGCGGCTCGGCCCCTGGCTCGGTCGCCTCGCCCGCTTCGAGGACGATCGCCCGCTGGAGGTGGCCAGGGCGGCCAAGTCGGAGTCCCGGGAGACCACCTTCGACCGCGATCTTCGCGGCCGCGACCAGCTCGAGCCAGAGCTTGACCGCCTCACCGAGCAGCTCTGCGCGGCGCTGGCGCGGGACGAGCGCAAGGGACGGACGATCGGCATCAAGGTGCGCTACGACGACTTCCGCACGGTCACCCGCGCGCACACGCTGGAGGCCCCGGTCAACGACCTCCAGACGGTCGGCGCGGTGGCTCGCGACCTGCTGCTGCGGCTGGCGCCGCGGCGCCCGGTCCGCCTTATCGGCGTCCGGGTGGCCGGACTCGACGAGGGCGCCCGCGAGGTCCCGGCAACCGACCAGCTCAGCCTCTCGCTCTGACGCGCTAATTTGGGGTGAGTGCCCGCTGAGCGCCTGACCGGACTGGACGCCTCGTTCCTCCACCTGGAGGACGCCTCCGCCCACATGCACGTGGCCTCGGTGATGCTGTTCGAGGGACCCCCTCCCCCCTACGACGAGTTGATCGACGCCATCGAGCGCCGGCTGTCGCTCGTGCCCCGCTACCGCCAGCGGCTGGCCTATGTGCCGCTCGGGCAGGGGCGGCCCAAGTGGGTCGACGATCCCCACTTCAACCTGCGCTACCACGTGCGCTACACGGCGCTCCCCTCCCCTGGCTCGGAGGATCAGCTGCGCGACCTCGCCGGCAGGGTCTTCGCCCAGTCGCTCGACCGCGACAAGCCGCTGTGGGAGCTGTGGCTGGCCGAGGGGCTCGAGGGCGGGCGCTTCGCCCTGCTGGCCAAGACCCATCACGCGCTGGTGGACGGGATCTCGGGGATCGACATCGTCTCGGTCCTGTTCGACACCTCGCCGGAGCCCGCCGCGCCGACAGACCCGGGCGATCGCTGGCTGCCCCGCCCGCTTCCCAGCCAGGCCCAGCTCCTGGGCGAGGCGCTGGTCGAGCGGGCCACGGTGCCGGCCGAGGTGACCCGGTCGGTGCGGGCGGTGCTGCGCGGCCCCCGGCGTGTCCTGGCCGGGCTCAAGGACGCCGCGGTGGGCGTGGGCGCCATGGCCTGGGCCGGGCTCAACCCGGCGCCCGCCAGCCC
Organism: uncultured Thermoleophilaceae bacterium; assembly: GCA_963850205.1. Lineage (GTDB taxonomy): Bacteria > Actinomycetota > Thermoleophilia > Solirubrobacterales > Thermoleophilaceae > JACVRW01. The sequence goes on from CAWKKJ010000007.1 coordinate 12,142, forward strand.
CTACAACCAGACGATCGGGCCTCACCGGCGCTACACCTGGGTGCGGGCCGAGCTCGCCGACATCAAGGCGATCAAGGACCGCCTGGGCGGCACGGTCAACGACGTGGTGGTGGCCACGGTCGCCGGCGCGCTGGGCAAGCACCTGCGCGGGCGCGGCGTCAAGACCGACGGCCTGGAGCTGAAGGCGATGGTGCCGGTCAGCGTCCGCTCCGACACCGAGCGCGGCGCCCTGGGCAACCGGGTGGCGGCGATGATGGTCCCGCTGCCGGTCTGGTGCCAGGAGCCGGTGGCGCGCCTGGACATCGTGCGTGAGGAGCTGAAGCACCTGAAGGCCGGCGGGCAGGCGGTGGGCGCCCAGGTGCTCACCGAGCTCACCGGGTTTGCCCCGCCGACGATCATGGACCAGGCCGCCCGGCTCTCCTCGCGCCAGCGCTTCTTCAACCTGGTGATCACCAACGTGCCCGGTCCTCAGTTCCCGCTCTACCTCCTGGGCCGGCGTATGCTCGAGACCTTTCCCATGGTCCCGTTGGCCAAGAACCAGGGCCTGGGCGTGGCGCTGCTCTCCTACGACGGCTCGATCAACTTCGGGCTGGTGGGCGACTACGACGTGCTGTGGGACCTCGACGAGGTGGCCGCCGACGTGCGCGAGGCTCTGGAGGAGCTCGCGGACGCCGCGGAGGTCGAGCTGTCGGCCCAGCCTGAGCTCGCGCCCGAGGCGGTGCGGCCGTGAGGGACAAGGTGGCCGACTGCGCGCGCGATCTTGGGATCCCCGTGCACGTCCAGCGGCTCGAATCCTCCACGCGCACCGTGCGTGACGCCGCGCTCGCGGTGGGCTGCCAGGAGGCCGAGATCGCCAAATCGATCGTGTTCGTGGCCGACGGCGACCCGGTGGTCTGCGTCGCGTCGGGACGGCACCGGATCGACACCGAGAAGCTCGCCGATGCCCTCGATGTCGCCGAGGTCCGGCAGGCGGGCGCCGACGAGGTCCGCGCCGCCACCGGCTTCGCCATCGGCGGCGTGCCTCCCTTCGGCCACGACCTTCCGGTGGTCTTCGACGAGGAGCTGCTCGGGCACGAGCGCGTCTGGGCCGCCGCCGGCGATCCTCACAGCCTGTTCTGTGTGGACCCGCGCGAGCTGTGCCGCTGCACCGGCGCCCGGGTGCTCGCCGTCGGCGAGGCGCAGGGCGCTCAGTCGGCTAGCTGAGAGGCCCCGCGAGGCGCTTGTGGAGCCTCGCGGTGACCGGCAGCGCCTTGATCGCGAGCGCCAGGGCGGAGCCCAGAATGGGCCACGCCGGCCAGAAGTAGCCGCCTCCGGCGGCCAGCCAGACGCCGACGATGACGGCGTTCACCATGCCGAGCGCGCCCGCGCTGAGAACGAGCGAGCGGCGCCGGCGCAGCGCGGCCAGGTCGGCGCCTTCGGCCAGGTCGGACTCGCGCCAGGGAGGGCTCGCGAGCGTCAGCCAGGCGTCGAGGCCGCCCACCAGGCCGAGGCCGAGCAGCGGCCACACCGGCCAGAACGAGGGCGACGGCGTGACGTACCAGATCAACACGAGCACGAACGCGATCACGCCCAGCGCGGCCAGCCGGATCCGCAGCAGACGGCGACGGGCGGCCATCCGCTCGGCCGCGACCTCGTCGGGCAGGACCACACCCGTCGCGAGCGGATCCCCCGACTGCGAGGGCAGCGCCAGTGGAATGAGGGCCCGCACGCGGGTCCCGGCCCCCGCCGGGCTCTCCACTCCCAGGCGGCCGTCCAGGGCGCCCACGCGGTCGCGGAGGCCCTGCAGGCCGCTGCCGCCGTCGAGGTCGGCGCCGCCGGCGCCGTCGTCGGCCACGGTCACCGCCACCCGACCCGCGTCGACGCTGACCGCCACCGTGGCGTGCGTGGCCTGGGCGTGCTTGCCGATGTTGGCCAAGCACTCGGAGACCACGAAGTAAGCCGCGGCCTCCACCTCGTCGGGGAGCCGGGCCGAGGGCGCCTCCACCACCTCCACCGGCACGGTGGCCCGCGCCGCCAGGTCGTCCAGCGCGGCCGCCAGCCCGCGGTTGGTCAGGATCGCCGGATGGATGCCCCGGGCCAGGTCGCGCAGCTCCTTGAGCGCCAGGCCCGCCTCGTCGCCGGCTCGTCGCATCAGCTCCGGCGCCTGGGGATCGCCCTCCGCCGCCCGCTTCTCCGCGGTCCGCAGGGTGAGGGCCAGCGCCACCAGGCGCTGCTGGGCCCCGTCGTGGAGGTCACGCTCGATTCGCCGCCGCTCGGCGTCACCGGCGGCGATGATGCGTGAACGGGCGTCGCGCAGGTCGGTCACCTCGGCGGTGAGCACCGGATCGGCGTTCGAGCCGAGCAGCACGCCGGCCAGCTCGCCGTAGAGCCTGCCCAGCGCGCCCAGCGCAGGGATGCCCACGAACGTCAGCAGGACTCCCACCGGCACCAGGGCGAAGGCTTCCCACGCGGTGTCGATGTTCAGCACCCCGAAGTCGAGACCGCCCTCCACCGCCCAGAACCAGGCCGGGGCGGTCAGGGTCTGCAACGCCGCGCCCAGGACCGCGGCGGTGACCGTGAAGGAGACGATCCCCAGCGGCAGCTGCAGCAGGAGGAACACGAGGTCCTTCCAGGTGGCGGGATCGGCCAGGCGGGCGCGCAGGCGGTCCCACCACGAGCCCGCCGGGTCGGGGCGGTACGGCCGCGGGATCGCCCGGCCGGTGAGCAGGCCGATCAGCTGGCGCTCGAGCTGCGCGATCCAGCGCCAGACGTAGACCACGGCGATCAGGATGGGGATCCCGACGAGGGTGACCAGGAGGCCCACCCCGAGCGAGATCGTGGTGACCAGGAAGGTGAACTCGGCGATGCCCAGCGGAAGCGCGAGCAGCAGGTAGAGGATGCGCCCGTAGGTGCGGGGATCGAACAGGTCGCGCGTGAGGCGGGCGAGCATCCCCCACCAGGCTAAGCCTCGCAACGGCCCGCGTCGATACGGGCAACCGCACTGGCGCGCGCGTGCTGCCACCATCGAGCTGTGCGCACCGCTCTGGCAGCCACCGTCCTGGCGCTCGCCGCCCTGTGGCCGGCGTTGCCGGCCGGTGTGGCGTCGGCGTCGGAGGCGGCGGCGCGCCCGGCGGTGCCGTCCAAGCAGCAGGTCCGGTCCGCACAGCGGTGGCTGAGGACGCGCCAGGGGGTCACCTCCTTCGCGTTGACCGACTCCCGTGGCCGGTTGCGGGGGTTTGCCCCGCGGCGGCGCTACGTGTCCGCCAGCGTGGTGAAGGCGATGCTGCTCGTGGCCTACCTGCGCCGCATCGGCAACCGGCGACCGGGCCCCGGCGAGCGGGCCTTGCTCGGCCCCATGATCCGGATCTCGAGCAATGCGAACGCCACCGCGATGTTCGGGCGGGTCGGCGCGGCCGGGTTGTACCGGCTGGCCCGGCGCGCGGATCTGCGCGATTTCCAGGTGCCCGGAGACTGGGCGTCGGCGGTGATCACCGCGGCCGATCAGGCCCGCTTCTTCTCTCGCTTCGACCGCCTGACGCCGCCCCGCTCGCGCCGCTATGCCCGTCGGCTGCTGGCGTCGGTCGACGAAAGCCAGCGCTGGGGCTTTCCCACGGCTGCGCTGCGCGGCGGCTTCAGGGCCTTCTTCAAGCTGGGCTGGCGCTCCACGTCGCGTGGGCAGCTGGTGCACGCCGCGGGGCTGTTCGAGCGGCGGGCCCTCAGGGTGTCGCTGGCGGTGCTCACCGACGGCAACCCCTCTCACACCTACGGCACCGCGACGATCCGCGGGGTCACCCGGCGAATCTTCCGCCGGCCGCCCACCGCCCGGCCGGCGCAGGCGGGCTCGCCCGCGCACCGGCGTGCCGGGCTGCTCGACATCCACGAGTACGGCCCGGGGATCGCCCTCGATCTCGCCTACGCCGGTCCCGACAACCTCACCGGGCGCCGCCTGCCCGGCTACTGCAGGCCCTGGGCGCTGCTCCTGCGCCGCTCGGCGCGTGACCTGGGCCGCGTCCAGCGTCACCTGCGCCCCCGTGGCCTCGGCCTGCTGGTGCTCGACGCCTACCGGCCGGCCCGCGCCTCGCGGGCGCTCGTCCGCTGGGCGATCCGGTCGGGGCGTCCAGACCTCGTGGGCACCTACATCGCCCGCAGGAGCCGCCACAACACCGGCAGCGCGGTGGATCTGACGCTGGTCCGGCTCTCGGACGGCCGCCGGCTGCCGATGGGGCGCTACGACGCGCTCGGTCCGGGAGCGCACACCCTCGACGCGACGGGCCGGGTGCTGCGCAACCGCCTGACGCTGCGACGGGCCATGAACCGGTTCGGGTTCGAGGACTACTGGCGCGAGTGGTGGCATTTCGAGCACCGCGAGCGCGGCGCGGCCTATCTCGACCTGCCGCTGGGCTGCGACACGCGATAATCAGGACGTGGCCGAGAACGCACTGCTCCGCGTCGCGCTCGCTCAGATCAACCCGGTGGTGGGCGACATCACGGGCAACGCCCGCGCGATCGCCGAGAACACCGCCCGGGCCCGGGAGCAGGGCGCCGCGCTGGTGGTCTTCCCCGAGCTCAGCCTGACCGGCTACCCGCCCGAGGACCTGCTGCTGAAGACCGGCTTCCTCGACGCCGCGGCGCAGGCGCTCGACGAGCTGGCCGCGCAGGTGAACGGCATCGTCGCGGTGGTGGGCTTCCCCGAGCGGGCCGGCGACGTGTTCAACTCCGCCGCCGTGCTCGCCGACGGCGAGGTGGCGGCCGTCTACCGCAAGATGTACCTGCCCAACTACGGCGTGTTCGACGAGCAGCGCTACTTCCAGACGGGCGCCGAGGCGGCCATCTTCGAGCTCAACGGGGTGCCGGTGGGGCTCACGATCTGCGAGGACATCTGGGAGCCCGGCCCGCCGGCCATGACGGAGACGCTGGCGGGCGCGCAGGTGATCCTGAACCTCTCCGCATCGCCCTACCGGGCCGGTTACGGCCGCGGCCGGGAGCGCATGCTCGTCCAGCGGGCGATCGACTACCTGGCCGCCGTGGTGTTCGTGAACACGGTGGGCGGGCAGGACGAGCTGGTCTTCGACGGGCACAGCCTGGCCATCGACCAGGACGGCAGGGTGATCTCCCGCTGCGCCCAGTTCGAGGAGCAGCTGGCGATCTGCTCGATCGACCCGCGCCAGGTGGTGGCCGCGCGGCTGCGCGACACCAGGCACCGGGTCAACGTGCGACGCCAGCGCCGAGCCGCACCCGAGGACGAGCCGCCGGTGCGCACGCTGGCCCGGCTGCATGCCCCCGGGCGCGCGAACACCGTGTCCGGTGAGACGGCCGAGCTGCTCGAGCCCGAGGCCGAGGTGTACGCGGCGCTTCGAACCGGCGTGAGCGATTACGTGCGCAAGAACGGCTTCGAGCGCGTGGTGCTCGCTCTCTCCGGCGGCATCGACTCCGCCCTGACCGCCCTGGTGGCCGTGGACGCCCTCGGGGCCGAGCGGGTGACCTGCGTGTCCCTGCCCTCGCCCTACTCCAGCGAGGGCACCCGCGCCGACGCCCGGGCGATCGCCGAGAACCTGGGCGCCGATTTCCTCGAACTCTCCATCGAGGAGGCGATGGGCGCCTTCGACGCGCTGCTGAGCGAGCCGTTCGCGGGCCGGGAGCCCGACATCGCGGAGGAGAACCTGCAGGCCCGCATCCGAGGCAACACGGTCATGGCGCTGTCGAACAAGTTCGGCTGGCTCGTGCTCACCACCGGCAACAAGTCCGAGCTGTCGGTGGGCTACGCCACGCTGTACGGCGACATGGCCGGGGGCTTCGCGGTGCTCAAGGACGTGTTCAAGGGATGGGTCTACCGGTTGACGCGCTGGCGCAACGCCCAGGGCGACGGCGATCTGGTGCCCGCGTCCGTGCTCGAGCGCCCACCGTCGGCGGAGCTTCGCCACGAGCAGCTCGACGAGGACTCGCTGCCCCCGTACGAGGTCCTGGATGCAATCCTGGAGGGCTACGTCGAGGAGGACCTCGACGCCGCCGAGCTGGTGCATCGCGGGCTGCCCGCCGAGGAGGTCGAGCGGGTGATCCGCATGGTCGACAAGGCCGAGTACAAGCGGCGTCAGGCACCGCCCGGGGTGAAGATCTCCACCAAGGCCTTCGGCCGCGACCGGCGCCTGCCGATCACCAACCGTTACGAGGGCCGCGCCGAGCCGGCCGAGCGCCGGCTGCGAGCGCTGCAGTAGTGGCGGGCGGGCCGGGCGCGGCCGGCCGCCTGCTCGCCCCCTCCCCCGACAGCCGGACCCGCGTGGTGGCCTGGGCTGCCCTGGTGGTGCTGCCACTCGCGGGTCTCGCCCTTCTCCTGGCCGCACCCTCCGCGGACGTCACCTGGGAGCACCATCCCTCGCACTTCTGGCTGGTGCTGGGCAGCGCGGTGGTGAGCGCGGCCCTGGCCTTCGTGACCAGCGAGACCGCCCAGCGGCGAGCGGACGCCCGCCTGCTGCTGGTGTCGCTCGCCTTCCTCGCCGCCGCGGGCTTCCTCGGCCTGCATGCGCTGGCCACCCCGGGCGTGCTGCTCGACGACCCCAACCAGGGGTTCGTGATCGCCACCCCGGTCGGGCTGCTCATCGCTGCGCTGCTGGTGGCGGCCTCCGCGCTGCCGCTGCCGCCCGCGCGGGCTCAGGTGCTGGTGGAGCGGGCCGGGCTGCTGCGAGGCGGCCTGCTGGCGCTCATGGCGGTCTGGGCGGCGCTGTCGCTGGGCTCGGTGGGGCTGCTGGACGACGCCACCCCTGCCGAGCGGGCCAGCGGGGCGCTGGTGGTCCCCGCGGTGGCCGCGGTGGGGCTGTACGCGTTCGCGGCCTGGCGCTACCTGCGGATGGCGCTCACCAGCGGCTCCCCCATCCTGCTGAGCGTCGCCGGGGCCTGCATCCTGCTCGCCGAGGCCATGGTCGCAGTGGCCTACGCCCGCAGCTGGCGCCTGACCTGGTGGGAGTGGCACCTGCTGATGCTGGTCGCCTTCGGCGCCATCGCCTACAGCGCCCGACGCGAGGACCGCGAGGAGCGCTTCAGCGACCTCTATCTCGACCACACCGCGGCCGGCACCCGCGAGGTGAGCGTGCTGTTCGCCGATCTCGCCGGCTTCACCCGCTTCTCCGAGGGGCGCGACCCTCACGAGGTGACCGAGATGCTCAACACCTACTTCGAGGTGGCCGTTCCCCCGATCGTCGGTGAGGAGGAGGGCCAGATCGATCGCCTGATCGGCGACGCGCTCATGGCCACGTGGGGCACGCGCGGCGACCAGCCCGACCACGCCGAGCGGGCGGTGCGCGCTGCCACTGCCCTCCAGGCCGAGACCGCGCGCATCGCGGGCGAACACCCCGATTGGCCCCGCTTCCGCGTCGCCGTGAACAGCGGCGAGGCGCTGGTGGGCGTGGTGGGCGCCGAGAGCGGGAGGAGCTACACGGTCATCGGGGACACCGTCAACGTGGCCGCCCGCCTGGAGGGCAGGGCGCCACCGGGAGGAGTCGTGGTCGGCGGTGCCACCCTGCGGGCGGTCCCCGGCCTGCGGGCAACGTCGCTGGGCGGCGTCGAGGTCAGGGGCAAGCGCGAGCCGGTGGACGCCTACCTCCTGGAGACCAGTCCGGAATAGATCCCGGCGCTGGGCGGCGTTCGGGGGCTAGATGATTGGGGGGTTGCCTACGTTGCGTCCCTATGTGGGACGTTTCGTGCGCAACCCCCTGCCCGGGCACCACGCTCCGGCACGGACTAGCCGGCCTCGCGGACGGCCAGCGTCACCCGCGAGATCGCGCACACGCGGCCGTCGTCATCGGTGAACTCGACGTCCCAGATCCAGGAGGTCCGGCCCCGGTGGCGAGGGCGGCCCTCGGCGTGCACCGTGCCCTCGGTCACGGGGCGCAGGAAGCTCGTGTGGTTGCTCTGTCCCAGGGCCAGCCGGCCGTTCCCTGCCACGGCCTCGTGGGTGGTGAGCGAGACCATCGACTCGGCCAGCGCGGCGTAGGCCCCGCCGTGCACCAGCCCGGCCGGCTGGCGCACGTGGTCCTCCACGCGGAAGCGCGCGCGACAGCCCTCGGCGCTGGCCTCGAGCATCTCGAAGCCGAGCCGGTCATCGAGGGTGCCTGCGGCCGGGTAGGCGCTCACAGCCGGGGATTCGCTCACCGCGGGCACACTACAGTTCGGCCTGCACATGGCCACGTTCGACCAGCTCACAGCCGAGCAGCGGGCGATCGTCGAGCTCGTCCTGCAGCAGGGTAAGCGCTACGAGGAGCTCGCCGACATGCTCGGCCTGTCCGAGACCCGCGTCCGCGAGCTGGCCCGGGACGCGCTGGTGGACCTCGCGCCGATCAGCGCGCGCGGCGTGGAGGAGGACTGGCGCGGCCAGCTGGCCGACTACGTCCTGGGCCAGCAGGCGGGTCCCGAGGCCACCGCCACCAAGGGACACCTGCGGCGCTCGGAGGCGGCCCGCAGCTGGACCCGCTCGCTGCTGGACTCGCTTGAGCAGCTGTACCCGAACGGTTCCCTGCCGGCTATCCCGGAGGGCGAGCGCGGGGCGCGGTCGCGCCGCGCTGCGGCTCCCCCCGCCGGGCCGTCCGCGGACGCCGGTGAGCGGAGCCTCGCGGCCGACCCCGCCGTCCGGCGCCGCCGCCTGCTGACCGGCGCCGGGGCGCTCGCGCTGGTGGCCCTCGTCGCCGTGCTGCTGTGGCCGGTGGGGGTGCTCACCGGCGGCGATGACGAGGAGCCCGCGACCCAGGCGTCCAACTCTGAAGCGGCGGGCGGCGCCCAGGCCCAGGGTGGCGGCGCCCAGGCCCCGAACGGCGGCCGGCCGGCCGGCGTCGCGGTGGTGGCCGAGCAGAACGGCCAGCGGCAGCTGGTGGTCCAGGCGGCCAACCTGCCCGCCAGCAACCAGCGTCAGGCCTACGAGGTCTGGCTCTACAACACCCCCCAGGACGCCAGGTCGGTGGGCGCCCAGGTGACCGACGCCCAGGGCAACTACCAGGGCGCCGGCCCCTTGCCCGACGACTTCGAGAAGTACCGCTTCATCGACGTCTCGCGCGAGCCGGTGGACCGCGAGCGGGCCCACTCGGGCGACTCGGTGCTGCGAGGGCGCGTGCCGGCCCTGAAGCAGGCCCAGGCGCGGCAGGGCCAGCCGGCCGTGCTGGGCCAGGTCGTGCTCACGCCCCCCGCGGGCTAGCCCGAAGCAGCCGCAATCCCCTGTTCAGTACGCTCGGCCGCGATCTGAACCGAGGGAGGGGAGATCGCATGATCGAGAACTCGTTCTACTCGCCCGAGTTCCACGGGGAATACGAGCACGCATCGATCGGCAGCTTGGACCTCGAGGAGGGCGGGTCGATCCGGGACTGCCGGCTCACCTACGCCACGTTCGGCGAGCTCAACGCCGCGAAGGACAACGCGATCCTGATCACCACCTGGTTCTCCGGGACGCACCAGATCTGGCGCGAGGTCTACATCGGCTCCGACCACGCTCTGAACCCCGAGCAGTACTTCATCGTGTGCGTCAACCAGATCGGCAACGGGCTGTCGGTGTCGCCGCACAACTCCGAGGGCGACATCGCGATGTCGAAGTTCCCCAAGGTGCGGATCGGCGACGACGTGGTGGCCCAGGAGAGGCTCCTGCGCGAGCACTTCGGCATCGAGCAGCTCGAGCTGGTGGTCGGCGGCTCGATGGGGGCCCAGCAGACCTACGAGTGGGCCGTCCGCTTCCCGGACAAGGTCAAGCGGGCGGCGCCCATCGCCGGCACCGCCCAGAACACCCCCCACGACTTCCTCTTCACCGAGACCCTGAACGAGGCGATCTGGTCCGACCCGGGCTGGAACGGAGGTGAGTACCAGTCCAACGAAGACGTGGTCGAGGGCCTGAAGCGACACGCCCACCTGTGGGGGACCATGGGCCTGTCGACCGAGTTCTGGAAGCAGGAGGGCTGGCGGGCGCTCGAGTTCGAGTCCAGGGAGGAGTTCCTGACCGGGTTCCTCGAGCCCTACTTCACGGTCATGGATCCCAACGCGCTGCTGGCGATGGGCTGGAAGTGGCAGCGCGGCGACGTGGCCCGGCACACGGACGGGGACCTGGCGGCCGCGCTCGGGCGGATCACCGCCAAGACCTTCGTGATGCCCATCGACGAGGACATGTTCTTCCCGCCGCGTGACTGCCAGCCGGAGCAGGAGATGATCCCGGGCAGCGAGCTGCACGTGATCGAGGACGTCCAGGGCCACCTGGGCCTGTTCGGGGTGGCGCCGACCTTCATGCCGCAGATCGACGAGCACCTCGGCGACCTGCTCGCAACGGACGCCTGACGGGATCGCTAGGGCAGCAGCTTCCCCGGGTTCATGATCCCGGCGGGATCCAGCCGCTCCTTGGCCGCGCGCAGCAGCTCGACCCCCATCTCCCCCACCTCGGCGGTCATCCAGCGGGCGTGGTCGCGCCCGATCGCGTGGTGGTGGGTGATCGTGCCGCCGCCGGCGACGATGGCCTCGGAGGCGGCGGCCTTCGCGGCCTGCCACTGGCCCATGGCGTCGTCCTCCTGGCGGGCGAAGAAGGTGAAGTAGAGCGAGGCACCGGAGCGGTACAGGTGGGAGACGTGGCAGAGCACGAAGGCCGGCGTGCCTCGCTCCTGCAGCGTCGAGCGCAGTGCGGCCGCCACCGCCCGGTACAGGGCGTCCAGATTGCTCCAGGTGGTGGCCGTCTCCAGCGTCTCCGCCATCACCCCGCGATCGAGGAGAGTGTCGCGCAGGTAGGGGCCCTGGTAGCGGGTGCGCCGCCAGGCGTCGCCGGGACGCCGTCCGAGCGCCACCCCGCCGCCGCCGCGGAGCAGTGCCGTGCTGCGCTGGCGGCGGCGCTCCACGTCGTCGGCCGTTCCGTCGAAGCCCACGATCGCGACACAGCCGCCCTCGTGTCCGCGGGCGCGCAGGTAGCGGCGGGCCAGCCCCACCGCGGCGCCTCCGGGGCTGGCCAGGGCCAGGCCCAGACGGGTCTCGTTCTCGTCCGACAGGCGGGCCACGTCGGGCGACGCGTCGGCCTGCTCCATCACGCGGAAGGCCTCGCAGCCCTCGGTGAAGCTGCGGAAGGACCAGCCCTCGTAGCGCTGCTCGGCCGGCAGCGGACGGACCCTGAGCGTGGCCTCGCAGATCACCCCCAGCACGCCCTCGGATCCCACCAGGAGCTCGCGGAGGTCGGGGCCGGCCGCCGTGGCCGGCAGCGCCCGGGTATCGAGACGGCCGGCGGGCGCCACCAGCCGCAGGCCCTCCACCAGCTCGTCGATCCGCCCGTAGCCGGTTGAGGCCTGGCCGGCCGAGCGGGTGGCCACCCAGCCACCGATCGTCGAGTACTCGAACGACTGCGGGTGATGGCCGAGCGTGAGGCCCTCGGCGCCGAGCCTGCGCTCGGCGTCCGGCCCGCGCAGGCCCGCCTCCATCGTCGCGGTGAGCGAGGTGCGGTCCACGCCCACGAGCCGGTCGAGCCGCCCCAGGTCGAGCGACACCACGCCGCTGAAGCCGTCCCGGATCGGCTCCACCCCGCCGACCACGCTGGTGCCGCCGCCGAAGGGCACGACGGCCACGCGGTGCTCGGCGCAGGCCCCCAGCACCGCGCCCACCTCCTCGGTCGAGCCGGGCAGGACCACCGCGTCGGGCGCGCTGGCGCCGTCGCCGGCTCGCAGGCGGATGAGGTCCGGATAGGAGCGGCCCGCGGCGTGGCCGAGGCGGGTGGCACGGTCGTCGCGGACGTGTTCGGCCCCCAGGGCCCGCACCAGCGCGTCGCGCGCCGCAGCGGGCAGTCCCGGCTCCCCCAGCCGCACGTCCGTTTCGGCGACCGGCGGACGGTGAACGGTGGAGTCGAAGCCGATCTCGTCGGCCAGGAGCTGCGCGCCGGCCGCCGGCAGCTCGACGTCGGCGCCGTCCTCGCCCCAGCCCCACCAGCGCATCACTAGCGCTCCTCCCCCGGTCCGGTCACGCGCTCCAGGCCCTCGAGCGCTCCCTCCACCTGACGGGTGGCCGCCGCCCGCAGCTGGAAGGGGCTCAGGCGGGCCCAGCCGCGCGGGCTGTGACTGATCGCGACCGACACCAGCGTGCCGCCGTCCTCGGGGGCGAGCACGATCTCGGTGCTCGACTCGGCCAGGATGCGCTCGAACGGGGACTCCTCCAGCTCCTGGCGCCACAGCAGCCGCTGCCCCTCCTCGGCCGCTTCGAGGCTGTAGTCGGCGCGGACCACCTTTCCCTTGGGCGAGGTGAGCACGTTCGTCCAGGCCTCTGGAGAGGCGTCCTCGACGCGGGTGACACCGGGCCACCACAGCGGCAGCCGGGCCGGGTCGCTCACCAGCCGCCAGACATCCGCGGGCGGGGCCCCGAGCCGGCGTTCGCGCCGCACCACCACTAGATGGTTGATTTCGAATCCGCGTGCCCTCGGGGGCGCGCCAGACCGAGCTGGGCGGCGAACGCGGACGAAGCCGATAGTCGCAGCACTATCGGCGAGGACGTGGGTGCCGGTCCAGCGACGGTATGGCGCGTCATCCGTGGGTGCGGGGGTTTGGAATCAGTCATCTAGTCGTAGACGACCAGGCTGTGGACGTCGTGGCCCTGGAGGCGCTCGCGCCCCGACAGGAAGGCCAGTTCGATCACGAACGCGCATCCTGCCACGACTCCGCCCGCCTGCTCGACGAGGCCCGTCAGCGCGCCCGCGGTGCCGCCGGTGGCCAGCAGGTCGTCGTGCACCAACACCCGGGCGCCGCCCGACATCGCGTCGGCGTGGACCTCGAGCGCGTCGACGCCGTACTCCAGCTGGTACTCGACCGAGGCCGTCTCCCGCGGCAGCTTGCCCGGCTTGCGGGCCAGGATGAAGCCGGCGCCGGCCTCTGCGGCCACGGCGCCGCCGAGCACGAACCCGCGCGCCTCGGCCGACACCACGAGGTCCACCGCCGCGGCCCGGGCGTAGTCGGCCAGGGCGCCAACCGTGTACCGCAGCGCGTCCGGGTCGAGGAACAGCGGGGTGATGTCCTTGAACACGATCCCCGGCTTGGGGAAGTCGGGGATGTCCCGGATGTGGTCCTCGAGCCGCACGCTCAGCGGGCGAGCTTGCGCAGGTCCCGGATCAGCAGCAGGTGCTTGAGGTGCGAGGCGATGGCCGCGAGGTTCTCGAGCGCCTCCACGGCCTCCTTCCGCCGCTCGGGATTGCGCGAGCGCAGCGCGGGCGCGAGGATCTGCTCCAGCAGGGCCGCCTCGCGGTCGGCGGAGGTGCGGAACACGCGCAGGTTGCGGCCCCCCACGCCGAAGCGCTTCAGCTCGGTGACCGCGCGGATGATCTCGCGCTCGGTGTCGTCGTACACGAGCTCGCCGTTCACGCTCTCGCCCTTGATCACGCCGAAGTCCTCCAGCTCCTTGACGAGCGCGCGATCCGCCCCGGTCTCGTCGAGCACCTCCTCCAGCGGGAACTGGGAGCCCGGCCCGCGGAGCCCGAACGAGGAGCGCCTCATTCCGCGCGGCTCCGGCTGCGGGGCCTGGGCGACGTCGGGCTCCGAGCGCCCGGAGGCCAGCTCCTGGCGGATCACCCGCAGGGGAAGGAACTCGTCGCGCTGGAGGCGCAGGATGGTTCGCAGCCGGTCCACGTCGGCGGGTGAATAGAGCCGGTAGCCGCCCGGCGTCCGCCGGGGCGCCATCAGCTTCTGGTCCTCCAGGTAGCGGATCTTGGAGATCGAGATGTCGGGGAACTCACGCTCGAGCTGCTTGCACACCGCCCCGATGGTGAGCGCCTTCTCCTTGCGCGGCGCCTGGTTTTCGGTCTCCGGGCTCACCGCTCGTCGAGATAGGTCAGCTTGTACTTGCCCACCTGCAGCTCGTCGCCGTTCTGCAGCCGGTGGGACTCGATGCGGCGCCGGTTGACGTACGTTCCGTTGAGCGATCCCAGATCGTCGATGTAGAGACCGTCGCGGCGGCTGACGAGCAGGGCGTGGTTACGGGAGACGGTCACGTCGTCGAGGAACACCTCGGCGTCGGGGCTGCGCCCGATCGTCATGCGCTCGCCGGCCACGACGAAGGCCTCACCGGAGCGCCCGCCTCCGGAGCGAATCACCAGCGTGGCCCCCTCGTGGGTCACGTCCTCGAGATCGACCGGACGCAGATCGCCGGCCTCGTCCACCTGGTAGACCTCGGTGGTGTCGCCGCTCTCCTCGCTTTCACCCAGGAACGCGCCGCACTTCTGGCAGTAGTTCGCGCCCTCCGCGTTGACGAAGCCGCACTCCGAACAGTGCACGCTCACTGCGGGTCTCGTCCTTTCCGGGCCGGGGACGCGAGTATATCCCCGTCTCTCAAGCTCAGGTTCAGTGTTCGGCCGCCAGGGCTCGGAGCCCGTCTCTCACGTAGATCGCGGTCGCACCCAGCGTCATCGCCAGCCCCACGTAGAGCAGCCAGTCGCTGACCCAGGTGTCGACCAGCATGCAGAGCGCCAGCGCTCCCATCACCGGCCAGACCGCCCATCGCCCCAGCATGTTGAGGTTGAGGTCAAAGCCCTTGCGCAGCGCGATCTGGGTCAGCAGGAGCATGAACGCTTCCCGGGCCGCCAGGACCAGCAGGGCCCAGCGCGGCAGCAGCTCGAACTCCCAGGCCACGATGGCGCCGGCGAGCACCAGCAGGCGGTCGGTGAGCGGGTCGAGCAGCGCCCCCAGCCGGCTGTACTGGCCGGTGATCCGCGCCGCAATGCCGTCCAGGTAGTCGGTGCCGGCGATGAAGGCAAAGAGCACGAAGGCCACGGTGTCGCGCCCGTCGTCCGACCTCAGAGCCACCACGAGGAACACCGGGATGAGCGCGATGCGCGCGAAACCGATGGCGTTGGGGATCGTCCACGGGTGCAGCGCCTCGCCGCGGCGGGTCTCGGGCGGCGGGCCGCCGGAGCGGTCCAGACCGGTGAGGCGGCGGAAGTTGAGCGGCTGCCGCTCGGGGCTCACGGCAGAGAGCGCCAGAGCTCGACGGCCGCCTCGGCCGCCTCCTCGAGAGGCAGCGCGCGCTTCTCCTGGCCGCGGCGGATCTGCGCCTCCAGCTCGCCCGCCTCGATGCCCTTCTTCCCCACCGTCAGGCGGAGGGGGCAGCCGAGGAGCTCGGCGTCGGCGAACTTCTGCCCGGGGCTGGCCTCGCGGTCGTCGTAGAGCACATCGAGGCCGGCGTCGCGCAGGTCCTCGTAGAGGTCCTCGGCCAGGTCCCGTGCCGGCTCACCCTCCTTTCCCAGCGTCACCACCTCGATGTCGAAGGGGGCGACCGCGCGGGGCCAGGCGATGCCCTGCTCGTCGTGGTACTGCTCGATCGCGGCCGCGACGATGCGGGCGGGCCCGATGCCGTAGGAGCCCATCCAGATCAGTTGCTCCTTGCCCTCCTCGTCGAGGTACCGGGCCCCGAGCGGGTCGGAGAAGCGGGTGCCCAGCTTGAAGATGTTGCCCACCTCGATGGCGGGCTCGATCCGGATCGGGCTGCCGCTGGGGCAGGTGTCGCCGGCCTCCACCTGCCTCACGTCGGCCCAGGTGGGCTGGAAGTCGCGTCCCGGCTCGACCCCCACCAAGTGCACGTCGGGCTCGTTCCCGCCGGCCACGAGGCCCGAGAGGCCGCGCAGGGCCTCGTCGGCCACCACCTCGACGGGGCTCCCGACCGGCCCGATGAACCCGGGCTGGGCGCCGAACTGCTCACGGACCTCGTCCGGCTGAGCCGCCCGGAAGGGCGCGCCGAGCGCGTTCTGAAGCTTGATCTCGGCGAGCCTGTGGTCGCCTCTGGTGACGATCAGCAGGGGCCCTCGCTCCTCGACCACCACCGGGAACGCCTTGATGAGCGCGCCCGGAGGCACCTCCAGCGCCCGGGCGACAGCCTCGATCGTAGTGGCGCCCGGCGTCTGCTCGGGCCGGGGCTCGGGCAGCCCCTCGGGCAGCCCGGGCACCGGCTGGGCGGTGGCCGAGGCCACCTCCACGTTGGCGGCGTACCCGGCGTCGGAGAGGGCCACGTCGTTCTCGCCGGCGGGGCAGGGCGCCATGTACTCATGTGCGCCGAAACCGCCCATCATCCCGACGTCGGACTCCACCCGGTACCACTCCAGGCCGCTGCGGTCGAAGATCCGGTCGTACGCCTCCACGTGGAGCTGGTAGGAGCGGTCCAGGCCCTCGCGATCGCGGTCGAAGCTGTAGGCGTCCTTCATGATGAATTCGCGCGTGCGCAGCACCCCGGCGCGCGGCCTCGGCTCGTCGCGCTCCTTGGTCTGGAAGTGGTACAGCAGCTTGGGCAGGTCGCGGTAGGAGCGGACCTCGCGGGAAATGTGGAAGGTGAGGTTCTCCTCGTGCGTCATCGCCAGCACGAGCTCGGCCCCGCGCCGGTCCTCGAGCTTGAACACCTCGTCGATGTCGTAGCGCCCGCTGGTCCTCCACAGCTCAGCGGGCTGGAGCACCGGCATCAGCATCTCCCCGCTGCCGATGGCGTCCAGCTCCTCGCGCACGATCTGCTCCACCCGCCGGTGCGAGCGCCACCCGGCCGGCAGCCAGGTCCACAGGCCCGCGCCCACCTGCCGGGCCAACCCGGCCCGCACCGTCAGCCGGTGGGAGGCTGCCTCGGCGTCCGCGGGCGCCTCACGGGTGGTGGGCAGGAAATAGCGCGAGAGGCGGGTCATCGCGGGCGAGTCTAGACGCGTGTCCACGAGTAGCCGAACCTAACGGTGCGTGAGAGAATGGCCTGCGGAGGGATCAAACGTAAGCCCACATCCTGGACTCGGGATGGGGGTGTGCTCGTGTTTCGCGTCCTTCGCAGCGGTCTTGGTTGGCCTCGGAGGGACGGCCGCACAGCCCCGTCCGCTGCCTGTTCCCGGGGCGCGACCGCACGTCGTCGTCCTCATCATGGACGAGTTCCCCGGCGACCACATGCTCGGCCCCGA
The DNA here is from genome assembly GCA_963850205.1 of uncultured Thermoleophilaceae bacterium. Lineage (GTDB taxonomy): Bacteria > Actinomycetota > Thermoleophilia > Solirubrobacterales > Thermoleophilaceae > JACVRW01. Next base: position 29,009 of record CAWKKJ010000007.1, read on the forward strand.
CGGCCGCATCGACGCCGTCCGGTTCCCGGCCCTGGCCCGGCTGGCTTGGCGCTCGCACTGGTTTCCCAATGCGTCCACATGGGCCCCGTCCACCCAGGGCGGGGTTCCGGCTATTCTCGACGGCCGCCGTTCCCGCGCGGGCGCGGCGCCCACCCGGCGCGGCCATCGCGTCTCCCTCTACGACACGCTGGGCCGGGCGGGGTATCGGATAATCAACAGCGAGGAGATCACGGCGCTTTGCCCGCGCCGCCTCTGCGCCCGGTTGGCCGTCCCGGCGCCGCCGTGCCGCGCGATCAGCTGCCGCTTTATCGACCCCGGCCGCCTGCAGCGCTTCAACTACTGGTTGCGCACCATCCGCCCCGCGCGGAGGCCGACGCTCTGGGTCAAGCACCTCCCCCTCCCCCATCGCCCCTGGATCTATCTTCCCTCGGGGCTGCGGACCCAGGCCGTCGGGCACATCAAGGCGCCGCTTCGCGGGCTCAACCGCCTCGGCGGACCGCCCGACGAGTTCGTGCGCCGGCACAACTACCAGCGCCATCTCCTCCAGCTCCGCTTCGCCGATCGCCTGGTCGGGCGGCTGGTCGACCGCCTCGTCCGCCGCCGGATGCTGAACCGCACCCTGCTGGTGGTCACGAGCGATCACGGCTACTCGTTCATCGGCGCCCGGGCGGAGCACCGCCGGCTGCGTCCCGCCAACGTGCATCAGATCGCCCCGGTGCCGCTGATGGTGAAGCTGCCGGGGCAACGGGTGGGGCGGCGAGACGACACCTACGCCGCCAACGCCGACGTGACCCCCACGATCGCCGACGTGCTGGATGTACCGCTCGGCTATGCCGCTGACGCCGCGTCGGTGTTCAGCGAGGCCGTCCGGGACCGCCGAACCTACGCCCTCGCTGAGCACGTGGGCCTCTCGACGGGCGACTTCGAGGCCCAGCGAGCGGCCTGGAACGAGCAGCGGCTGGAGCTGTTCGGCTCCGGACGACACGGCTTCTGGGACGGGATCGGCCCCAACAGACACCTGGTGGGCCGGTGGGTGGCTCGGAGGAGGCCCCAACGGGCCGGCGGGCTGCGAGCCGAGATCCTCCAGCCCGGGCGATTGCGCCGGGTGCGGCGGGCCTCCGGGTCGCTGCCGGTCGAGGTGCTCGGCCACCTGCGCGGAGCGAGCGCTCGCCGGGACCTGGCGCTGGCGGTCAACGGCCGCATCCAGGCGGTCGGCACGAGTTTCCTGCTGCCCGACAGCCGCATACGGCACTTCGCGCTGCTGGTGCCGCCCAGCTCTCTCCGTGAGGGCCGCAACCGCGTGCAGCTGTTCGTGGTCCGGCGAGGCGACCGGCTGCAGTTGGTGGGCCGGGTCTGATGCGATCTCAGGCCAGCAGGAGGCTCCCAATCTGGCGCGCCACCGTCTGGGGTTCCCGCTCCAGGCGGCGGTGGGTGATCCGCACCACCCGCCAGCCGGCGACCACCAGGTCCGTGTCCCGGGCGCGATCGCGCTCGAAGGCCCGGCGGGTGCCGTGGGCGGCCCACCCGTCGGTCTCGACGACCAGGCTGTGCGCGCGCCAGACGAAGTCCACCTCGCGCTCCTCGGCGTAGTGGTTGACCTCGGGCGGCGGGAGGTCGTTCTGCCGGCACAGCGCCAGCATGCGCTCCTCGAGCTCGGAGCGGGTGAGGGTCGTCCCAGCCTGGTGATCGCTCATAACTGCAGCAAGTAAGGGAGCACCCTTGCGGTGAGGCACCACCCGCAGGCCGCTGCAGTCCAAGCGCAGGTACTCGGCCTTGTCGAAGGCGCGCTCCAGCGAACGGCGGGAGGCCTGGTCGGCGTAGTCCATGAGGGTCCGGGCGACGGTGGTGACGGAAATGCCGTCCACGATGGTGACCTCCTCGGCCTCCAAGGCCGGCCGATGGACCGTAATGCCGGCGTGCTTGCGGCCCCGCTGGCCGGGCACGGTGACCTCGGGCTGGGCCCGCCCCCAGGGGATCAGACCCCAGAGCATCGCGGCGCTGCGGTGGCTGAGCACCGCCCCCTCGCCGCAGGCCAGAACGGCAGCCATAAAGCGGCCCCTGCGGGTGGGCGGCGCCTGCCCCACCAGGCAGACATTGCGATGCATTCGGGTGAATCGCCCGGACCGAACACGCTTCGAGATGCCGCCCGACCCGAGCCCCAGCTTTCTCAGCTGCGCGTGGCTGACCATGCCGTGCTGGCGCCGGGCGACCGCCGCGAGACGCTTCTCGAACGGCACCGTGGTTCGGCGGTGTCCCATATGGACACGAAGGAACCAACGACGTCGATTTCGCCCCCTCGATGCTGCCTTTTCGAGCCCTACGCCCGCGAGAAGCGGCGGCCGCTCACCGGCGAGGTGTCCTCGTCCAACGTTATGCGCTTCGCCTTGGCCGCCCCCGCCATCGGCAGCGCGCCGCCGTTGTCGAGCGCGTCCGCGCTCGCCGCGGCCGCCTCCAGGGCGGCGATGCGCTCCGGGGTGAGCTCGCCGGCGTTCTCCTCCTCGATGCGCTCGAGCCACTCCGCGCCCTCGGCGGCCTTGGTCTCGTCCACCAGGACGCGGCCCACGTCGATGGACTTGTCGATCTCCGCGAACAGCTCGTCCACCAGGCGCTCCTGGGGCACTTTGCGTAATGGTTTCCCGTGAGCGAAGATCAGGCCCTCGTTCTTGGCGCCAGTGATGCCGAAGTCGGCGTGCGAGGCCTCGCCGATCCCGTTCACCGCGCACCCCAGCACCGCGACCTCGATCGGGTCGTCGTAGCGGCGCAGGCGCTCCTCGATGTCGGCCACCACCGTGTCCATGTCGAACTGCAGCCGGCCGCAGGTGGGGCACGCGATCAGGACCGGCCCGCGCTCGCGCAGCTTCAGGGCCTTGAGGATCTCCCAGGCCACCTTGACCTCCTCCTCCGCGTGGAAGGTGGAGAGCGAGATGCGGATGGTGTCGCCGATGCCGTCGGCCAGCAGGGTGCCCAGGCCGACCGCGGACTTCAGCGACCCCGACCATTTCGTTCCCGCCTCGGTGATCCCCAGATGCAAGGGGTAGTCGATCCGCTCCGACAGCAGGCGATTGGAGGCGATCGTGTTGGGCACGCTGGTGGACTTCACCGACACCTTGAAGTCCTGGAAGTCCAGCTCCTCCATCAGGCCCACGTACTCCTCCGCGGCGGTGACCAGCGCCTCCACGGGGTTCTCCCGCTCCAGCGCGTGCAGGTGCTTGGGCAGCGAGCCGGAGTTGACCCCCACCCGCATGGGCACGTCCGCCGCACGCGCCCGGTCGACCACCAGGGCGGTCTTGTCGTGGCCGCCGATGTTGCCCGGGTTGATGCGGATGCAGTGGGCGCCCGCCTCGATCGCCTTGAGGGCCAGCGTGTAGTTGAAGTGGATGTCCGCGATCACCGGGATCGGGGACTCGCGCACGATCCGCTCGAGCGCCCGGACGTCGTCGTCGCGGGGCACCGCGCAGCGCACCAGGTCACCGCCCGCCTCGGCGATGGCGTGGATCTGGCGCATGGTGGCGTCGTAGTCGGCGGTCTCCGTCTTCGTCATCGACTGCACGGCGACGGGAGCCCCGCCGCCGATCTTCACCCCGCCGACGTCGATCTGTCGCCTGGAGGCCACTACCCCTAAGGGTATCTACGCCACCTCAGCGCACCACCCGGATCGCCTGCCGCATGTTGTCGGGGTGCAGCGAGCAGATGATCGTGTAGCGCCCCCGCTTGCGAAACGTGCGGCGGTACGAGTAGTCCGACGCCGCCAGGTCCGACTGGAACTTCTTGGCGCCCCTCGGGACCTTCGTGGCCTTCACGTCATGCGGCTCGCCCGCCGTGCTCGGCCAGCGCCAGGTGACCTTGCCGCCCTGCTTGACCCGCAGTCGCTCCGGGGTGAAGAAGTAGTCGCGCACCTTCACCAGCTTGGTCCTGGCCGCGCCCGCCGAGGGCGGCACCAGCGCCTTCCTGCAGCGCGCGTTCTCGGTGCAGAGCGTGAACGGCTTGATGCCCTTCTTGGCCTTGTGGGCGCTCTGCCGCCAGAACTGCCCGGTCGGGGCCGCCACCCAGCCGAGCGCCTCTCCCTGGGCGGCTGAGTCGAACGCGTTCGCGCCCGTGAACGGGCAGCTGGCGAACGTCGAGTTGCTCGCCGGCAGGTTGACGCTGCGCAGCGTGTTGTCGGCGAAGCAGTTCCCGCTCCCGCTGCCGTCGTAGAACATGTCCCGTCCGTTGAGGTCGGCTCCGCCCAGGCCGAAGTCATTGCCCACGACCTCGTTGCCCTCGAGCACGCCGCGCCTGGTTGTTGGGGTCCTGTTGGGTGGGCTCGCTCTGCAGTACCTGCTGGATGGCCCCGAAGCCGGTGAGCCAGTTCCCGTAGAAGCGGTTGCCCTGGATCCGGTGCCGCTGGCCGCCGAACAGCAGGACGCCGGTACCCACCGGGTAGGCGGGCAGGCCCCCGGACTCCTCCCGCAGCTCGAACGGAGCCCCGGCGTAGTAGTTGAAGTTGTTCCAGAAGATGTCGTTGTCGATGATCACGTTGTCCGACGGCGGGGCGAACTTCTCCGAGTCCAGTGAGTTGGGGACGATGCCCAGCCCGTTGTTGAACCAGCGGCTCTTGGTGATCGTCGTGTAGCGCATGTTGGTGCCCGAGAAGCCGATCACGTTGCCCCACGAGTCGACGTTCCTGACGATCGTGCGCTTGGGCCGCGCCTGAGGCGGCGTCTGGCCCACGTAGAACCCGGAGTCGTTGTTGAAGTAGGCCTCCGAGTCGGTCATCTTGCCGCCCTTGGAGTTGAAGGCGTAGACGCCGTAGGCGCCGGTGCGCTCGGCGATCAGGTCGGTGAGCACATACCCGGTCACGTTGACCGCGAAGAAGCCGTTGCCCTTGTAGTTCTTGGCCTTGAAGCCGGCCACGGTGACGCCGTTCGCGCCGTTGATGATCACTCCGTTCTGCGCGCGCGGACCGCTGAGGCCCTTGCCCTGGAGGAGCACCCTGCCGGGGCGCTTGCGGTTGCCGAGCAGCTTGATCCGGCTCTTGGCCCGCCCGACGATCTGCACGCCCTCCCGGTAGGTGCCGTTGCTCACCAGGATCCTGTCGCCGGACCGCGCCTTCTTGACCGCGGCCCCGATGGTCCGGAAGCAGTCGCGCTTCTTCTGCTTGCACACGCGCAGCGTCGCGGGCTTGCCCCGTGGGCGCTCGACCTTCTTGCCCGGGTCACCGGGGGGCGGGTACTGGGCCAGCGCGGCCGCCGGACAGAGCAGCGCGGCGGCACAGACCGCGACGATGAGCATGCAAACACGGGACATAGGGCCTTCTCTCCTCCTCGGACTACGGGTCGACCAGATACCAGCCGGCCATCCCGGTCTGGTGGGTGAAGACGTGACAGTGGTAGAGCCAGCGCCCCGGGTTGTTCTCCCGAAAGCGGGCGGTGACGGTCTCGTTGGGCCCCACGGTGGGGCAGTCCACGGCCTGGCCGGAGGGATCGTCCCAGCGGTGCCCGTGGATGTGGAAGGTGTGGAAGTCGTTGTCGAAGCCCATGACGTGAAAGGCCACGTCCTGGCCGACGCGGGCCCTGACCGTGGGCGTGTTGCCGGCATAGCTGCGACCGTTGATGGTCTGGAACACACGGTCGGCCCCGGTCACCTGCGGCGGGAGGCTGTGGAGCATGAGCACCTGCTCGACGTCGGGCGCCGGCGCGCCCCGCTCGCGGATCACGATGGCCCCGAACAGGCCCCGGAGCGTGTTGAGGGTGTGGTTGGGGCCGTGGTCGTGGTAGGGCCACACGCCGACGGTGTCGGGCGTGGCCTCCCACAGGTAGGTGAACTCCTCACCGGGGGCCACGAAGCCGCCCACCCGCGTGAAGCGGCCCAGATAGGAGCCGTCGTAGTCGGGGTTGTAGCGCAGGCCGTGGGGGTGCATGGTGACCGCCTGCCCGCGCCCGGCGTTGCGCAGGTGGACCTTCAGCACGTCCCCCACCTCGGCGAACAGCGTGGGCCCCGGCATGCGCGCGGGGCCGACCGCACGGGCAAAGCCGGCGGCGAAGCGCTGGTAGACGAGCGCCCGGAAGCGGGTGCGCGGCACGCGCCGGTTCATCCACTCGTCGCGGCCGCCGGGCGTCACCGTCCACGACACGTCGCGGGCGGCGATCCAGTACTCGCGCACCCGGCCCCCCGGAGCGGGCACCGGCTGCGGGAACTCGTCGCCCGGCCCACTCGCCTCGGCGGAGGCGGGCCGGGCCACGGCGGCGGCGGCCTCGTCGGCGCGCTCGACGTCCGCGCTGGTCCTCACCGCCACCTGTGTGCCTCCCAGCGTGCATATCAGCGGAGCGCCGGCCGCGACCTGCAGAAAGCCGCGCCGGCCCAGACCGGCCGGCGCGTCGCGGTCCTCCAGCGGCGCGTCATCCCCCTCCATTCGCGGCGGGTGAGACTACTAGGGGCCGCAGCCCCTAGCGCTGGTACAGCTTCTCGATCTG
>CAWKKJ010000008.1:0-1047670 GCA_963850205.1 uncultured Thermoleophilaceae bacterium
AGCTTCTCGGTGCGGGCCAGCGCGGCGAGGCCCTCGCGCACGATGCGCCGGTTCTCGTCCCGCAGGGGCACCAGATCGCACACGGTGGCCAGGGCGGCGAGGTCGAGGTCGTCGTTTGCGCGCCCGGGGTCGTGGCCCGCGGCGCCGTGGAGCGCCTCGGCGAGCTTCAGCACCACCCCGGAGGCGCACAGGGCCGCGTCGGTCCCCGCCGCCTCGCCGAGCGCCGGATGCACCACCGGGCAGTCGGGCAGCTGCGGCCCCGGGCGGTGGTGATCGCAGACCACCACGTCCATCCCGCCCGCGCGGGCGGCGGCTATCTCCTCGGTGGCGGTGATCCCGCAGTCCACGGTCACGAGCAGGGCGGTGCCGCGGGCCCGCAGGCGCTCGACCGCAGCCGGGGAGAGCCCGTAGCCCTCGTCGAAGCGGCTGGGCAGCTCCCAGGACGGGTCGCCGCCCAGCGCCCGCAGGGCGCGGACCATCATGGCGACGGAGCACACGCCGTCCACGTCGTAGTCGCCGAACACCGCTATCGGCGACCCCCGCCGCAGGTGGTCGAGGATCAGCGGAACCGCCGCCTGCACCCCGGGGAGCGAGCCGGGATCGCGCCGCTCGCCGGCGGCCAGGAAGCGGCGGGTCTCGTCGAGGTCGCTGAAGCCGCGCCGGGCGAGCACGGCGCTCACCACGGGCGAGAGCCCGAGCCCCTCCGACAGCCGCCGCGCGATCGCGACCTCGTAGGGCGCACAGGCCCAGCGTGACGGCGTTGTCTGCATCCCGCCCATCCTGTGTGGAGGAGCGGACGGAACGGGCGGGCTCGCCCCCGCGGGTAGAGCTAGCCGCCGGCGGAGTGCGACCCGGCCCGGGTGAAGCCGTGGTCGATGCCCTTGGCCCGATCGCTCCGGGCGCCCCACAGGTACGACAGGCCCAGCCCCAGCAGCGCGCCCGGCACGGCGAGCACCGCCTGGATCAGGTCGGTCTCGCTGCGGCCCGGCACGGTGGCGCCGTTCACGGCGAAGCTGAAGATCACCGCGCCGGCCACCGCGGCCAGGAAGGCGCCGACGATGCCGCCCCAGAAGCGGTCGGGCACGAACACGGTGAAGTGCCAGACCGCGATGCCCATCATGACCCACACGACCGCGCTCATCGGGCCCTCCCGTGCTTCTTGCGGGGACGCTGGCGCTTGGGCTTCGGCTTGGCCGGTCCGGCCGTGCTGGTCACGGGTGACTTGGTGCGCGCGGGCGTGGCCGGCTCCTGCTCGACCGGCGCCGACGGCGGGGGCGGCGGCTGGGGCGGGCTCGCCGGGCGCGCGGGCTCGGGCTGCGGGGGGCGAGGCGCCTCACGAGGGGGCGCCGCCTCAGGCGCAGCCGCCGCCTCAGGCGCAGGCGCGGCCTCAGGCGCAGGCGCCGCGTCGGGCGCAGGCGCCGCCTGCTTGGCACGAGCCGGACTCTCACCGATCGAGGCGGAGGCAAACGCGGGCACCAGGCCGCCGTGCTGGTCCATGATCAGCCGCCGGCGGCGCATGTACGTGGTCTCGCGCTCCTTCCACTCCACGAGCACCGGGGTGGCGATGAAGATCGACGAGTAGGCCCCCGAGGCCACGCCCACCAGCAGGGCGAAGGCGAAGTCCTTGAGCGTCGCCCCGCCGAAGAGCAGCAGCGAGCCCACGGGCATCAGCACCACGAAGCTCGTGGCCAGCGATCGGGTGAGCACCTCGGACATCGAGCGGTTCGCGATCTGGGAGAACGTGGCCCGCGGCATGCGCGGCACGTTCTCGCGTATTCGGTCGAACACGATCACCGTGTCGTACAGCGAGTAGCCCATGATCGTGAGCAGGGCGGCCACCGTGGCGGTGGTCACCTCGCGATCGGTCAGGGCGTACACGCCCGCGGTGATCAGCAGGTCGTGCGCCAGCGCGATCAGGATCGGCACGGCGAACTTCCACTCGAAGCGGAAGCCGATGTAGAGCGAGATCAGGAGCAGCGAGGCGAGCACGGCGATCGCCGCGGTGCGCGCGATCTGCTCGCCGAAGGTGGGCCCGATGGAGGTCGAGGAGAAGTCGTCACCCGCCACCCCGAAGTCCTCGTCGAGGGCGGCCTCCACCTCGTCCACCTGCTCCGGATCCAGCTCGGGCACCGAGATCTGGACCACGTTGCTGCCCAGCTCCGGGTCGTCGACCTGCTGGATCTTGGCCTCGCCGTAGCCCAGCGTCTGCAGCGTGCCCCGGACGTCGTCGACGCTGGCCGCCTGCTCCAGCGGTGTGCTGATCCGCGTTCCCGACTCGAAGTCGATGCCGAAGTTGAGCCCCAGCGTGGCGATGGCGATGGCGCCCGCCGCGATGATCGCGCCGGACGCGGAGAAGAACCAGCGCGAGCTCCCCATGAAGTCGAAGCTCCAGCCCTTGCTCTGCTTGCCCACGCCGAGGGCGCTCGGGCGGCGCAGCAGCCTGGTCCGGGCCAGCGAGCCCAGGATCGCCGAGGTGGCGAGCACGGCCGTGAAGAGCGAGACGATGGTGCCGATCCCCAGCGTGAAGGCGAAGCCCTTGACCCCGCCGGTGGCCAGGGTGAACAGGATGAAGGCGACGCCGATCGTGACCACGTTCGCGTCGATGATCGTCCGCAGCGCCTTGGTGTAGCCCGCGGAGATGGCCGCGGGTATCGATCTCCCCGCTCGCACCTCCTCCTTGATGCGCTCGTACATGACGATGTTCGCGTCGGCCGCCACCGCCAGCGTGAGCACCAGCCCGGCGATGCCCGGCAGGGTCATCGTGATCGGGATCAGCTTCACCAGCGCGAACAGCAGCACCGCGTAGATCAGCAGCGCCACGGTGGCCACCACACCGAGCACGCGGTAGAAAACGAGCAGGAAGAGGACGGTCAGGGCGAGCCCCACGGCGGCCGCCAGGAGGCCCTGGTCGAGCGCCTGCTGGCCGAGCGTGGCCGACACCTGGGTCTCGGAGATCAGCTTCAGCTCGATGGGAAGGGCGCCGATGCGCAGGCTCTCGGCCAGGTCGTTCACGGCGTTGAAGTCGCCCACGTTCTCGATCTGGGCGCCCTGCTTCCCGTCGATGCCCTCGGGCAGCTCGGTGTAGTCGATCGTGGCCAGCGAGATGATCTGGTCGTCGAGCGTGATCGCGAACTGCTGGAAGGTCTGCTGGCGCTGCTCGACGGTCGCGCCGGGCGGGAGGATGATCTTCGAGCCCCGCTCGGCGATGCGCTTGGTGACCCGGGCGAAGGCCCCGCGCCCCTCGTCGGTGAAGTCCATCGTCACCACGGGAGCGCCGTTCTGGTCGGTGTTCGCCTCCGGGTTGGTGATGTCGGTGCCCGACAGCTCCGAGTCGTCCTCGATCACGTAGAAGCGCTGGACCCGCTCGGACTGCCCCTCCACCGCCTCGGCCTCGATCACCAGCACGCCCTTGGGCACCGAGAACACCTGTGACCCGGCCGGCGGGCCGCCGGAACCGAGCGCCTCGAGCTCCTCGGAGCACGCCGTGCCCTTCGCGAAGTCGGGAGCGGGACCCGGCCCGGGCTCGTACTCGGCCAGCAGCTCGTCGCAGGAACCCGAGGGCTCGTAGGGCTCGAAGCGGGCCGGCTGGCCGTCGGGGCCGATGGGGTAGCGGTCGGGCCCGAACAGGTAGTACTGGTCGCTGCGCTTGGTGTCGTTGTCCCTATCGGCCTCCTCGGGCGAAACGTCGGAGCCCGGGGGCACGTCGCTCTGCTCGGCCTTGCCCTCCTGCTTGCTGGCGGCCTCCACCGCCTGGTACAGCGACTTGGCCCCGGCGAACGGCGCGCTGGGATCGCGCACCAGCACGTTCGGCTCCCAGTCGTAGAACTGCAGCTGGGCGGTGGTGCCCACCTGCTCCTTGGCCCGCTCGGGGTTCTGCACGTCGGGCAGCGCCACCGAGATCTGGTCGGGGCCGGAGCGCTGGATCTCCGGCTCGGACACGCCCAGGGCGTCCACCCGCTCGCGCATGGTCGAGATCGCGTCGTCGATCGCCTGGGGCGTGACCTCGGGCACCTGGGGCGTCGCGAGCCCCTCGTAGACCAGCTCGATCCCGCCCCGGAGGTCGAGGCCGAGCTTGGTCTCCTTCGTGGCGATCACGAAGCCTGCCCCCGCGAGCAGGAGCATCATCACCCCGATGATCGTCAGGTTGCGGGTGCGGCTGGTCATCGTGGAGTCAGCACCAGGAGCAGCCCGCCGTCATCGTCGTAGGCGGGGAAGATGTCCGCTTTCGCGGATTCCGGGCGGTCGCCCTCGGCGTGGACCACCACCGGCTTGTCCAGCACCCGCACCCCCCATTCCAGCGCGATGCTGATGTGATCGTCCCCGGCCTCGAACTGGAGGTCGAGCACGTCCTGCACCGGGCGGCCGATCACGTCGAGGTCGCCCAGGCCGGTGAGCTCGCGGGCGCCCCGGCCGGTGCCGATCAGCCGGCCCTGCTGGTCGAGGATGAAGAAGGCGGCGTTGGGCGCCGGGTAGTAGTCGTCGAGCAGCTCGAACAGGAAGCCGAACCCGCATTTCTTGCACGCCCGGGCGCGGCTCTGAAAGCCCTGGGTGCGCTCCGTGGAGATGCTGCGGTCCCCACAGTTGGGACAGATGAAGATCGGCATGAAAGGAGTAAGGGTAGGCGCTCGCCTAAAGGGCAGGTTAGACGGAGCGTTTCCCTAGAAGAGCTGGGCGTGGCCGCCGCGCGGAGGCTCGAGCCCGAGGTGCAGGAAGGCCGCCTGCGTGGCCACCCGCCCCCGCGGGGTGCGCATGAGAAACCCCTGCTGCAGCAGGTAGGGCTCGTAGACGTCCTCGATGGTGTCCGGCTCCTCGCCCACCGCCACCGCCAGCGTGCTCAGGCCCACCGGGCCGCCGCCGAACTTCTGGCATAGCGCCCGCAGGATGTCGCGGTCGAGCCGGTCCAGCCCGGCGGCGTCGACCTCGAGCAGGTCGAGGCCCTCCTGCGCCGTGGGCGCGTCGATGCTCCCGGCGCCGCGGACCTCGGCCACGTCCCGCACCCGCTTGAGCAGCCGGTTCGCGACGCGTGGGGTGCCCCGGGCGCGAGCCGCGATCGCCTCGGCGCCCGCATCGTCGATCTCGACCCCGAGGATCCCCGCCGAGCGCAGCACGATCCGGGCCAGCTCCGGCGGCGCGTAGAGCTCGAGGCGGTGGGTCACGCCGAAGCGGTCGCGCAGCGGTGTGGTCAACAGGCCGGTGCGCGTGGTGGCGCCGATCATCGTGAACTCGGGCAGGTCGAGCGTGACCACACGGGCGCCCGCGCCCTGGCCGACGGTGATCGGCAGCCGGCGGTCCTCCATGGCCGGGTAGAAGGTCTCCTCCAGCGCCCGGGGCAGGCGATGGATCTCGTCGACGAAGAACACGCTCCGGGGCTCCAGCGCGGTGAGGTAGCTGGCCACGTCCCCCTTGCGCTCCAGGGCGGGGCCGGCGGTCTGCACGAAGTCCACGCCCAGCTCGTTGGCGACGATCTGGGCCAGCGACGTCTTGCCCAGCCCCGGCGGGCCGGCGAGCAGCACGTGGTCGAGGGCCTCGCCGCGGGCCCGGGCCGCCTCGATGAACACCGCGAGCTGCCCCCTGACCGCCTCCTGGCCGACGAAGTCCTCGAGCCGCTTGGGCCGTAGCGAGCGGTCGAGATCGTCCTCGGCGGGAAGCGCCACCGGGTCGTGGATGCGCTCGGCCCCGGGGGTACGGATCGAGGTCACCGTGAGGCCCTCAGCGCGGCGGCGATCAGCTCCTCGGGGTTGTCCCCGGGTGCGCCGTCGAGCATCTGGTCCGCCTCCTGGGGCAAGAAGCCGAGGCCGAGCAGGCCCTCGCGGGCGAGGCTGCGCGGGTCGTCGCTTGCCGTGCGGCGCACCACGATGTCGTCGCTCACCCGGCCCGCCACCTTCTCGCGCAGCTCGACGATGATCCGCTCGGCGGTGCGCTTGCCGATGCCCGGCACCGCCTGGAAACGGGCCGCGTCGCCCGAGGCGATCGCGTTCAGCAGCTCGCGCGGCGCGCCGCCGGAGAGCACCGCGAGGGCCACCTTCGGGCCGACCGACTGGACGCCGATCAGCATCAGGAACAGCTCGCGCTCGGCGGCGGTGGAAAAGCCGTACAGGTGCATGCCGTCGTCGCGCAGCACGAGATGGGTCAGTAGCAGCGCCTCCTCTCCGGCCCCCGGCACCGCGGCCATCGTCTCCGACGAGACGGCCATGCGGTAGCCCACGCCCGCGGCTTCGACCACCACCTCACCCCCGAGCCGGCTGATCACGCGGCCGCGCACCGAGGCGATCACGCAAGCGCCTCCTGGAGCGGCGCCCCGTTGGCGTGGCAGATGGCCACGGCGAGGGCGTCGGCGGCGTGGTCGGGCTCCGGCGGCTCGGGCAGCGCGAGCAGGGAGCCGACCATCCGCTGCACCTGCTGCTTGGGGGCCGAGCCACTGCCGCACACGGCCTGCTTGACCGCCTGCGGCGTGTAGCTGAAGCAGGGCACGCCGTGCATGCCCGCCGACAACAGCACGACGCCGCGCGCCTGCCCGACCGCGAAGGCGCTGTGGCTGTTGCGGCCGAAGTACAGATCCTCCACCGCCATGGCAGCGGGATGATGGGCGGCGATCAGGTCGGACACCCGGGCGTGGATCTCCGCCAGCCGCCGCTCGAGCGGCGAGCCGGCGCGCGTCTGGATCACGCCGCCGTCGAGCGCCGCCATCCGCCGCCCGCGGGAGAACACCACGCCGTAGCCGGTGTGCGCGGTGCCGGGATCGATGCCGAGGACAACCACCATCGGCATGATTCTGCGGCCGCGGCCGGACGCCTGCCCGCCACGGGCCGTCAGCCGCGGGCCAGCTGGGCCAGGAACGCCGGCGCCTCGTCCACGCTGGGGAGCGTCCGCACGTCGTCGGCGATGCGCTGCGCGGCCTCTCGGTAGGTGCGGTCGTCGAGCAGGACGTGCACCGCGTCGCCCAGGCGAGACATCGCCCCGGGGCCGCCCTCCAGGGCGATGCCCGCGCCCAGCGCGGCGACCCGGCGGGCGTTGAAGGGCTGGTCGGCGAAGCTGGGGATCACCACCATCGGCACCCCGGCCGACAGCCCCATGCGCGTGGTCCCGAAGCCTCCGTGGCAGACCATGGCCGCCGCGTGGGGCATCACGTCGCGCTGCGGGACCCACTGCTCGACGTGAACGCCGGCGGGCAGCGGCCCCAGCTCGGCCGGGTCGCGATCCCGCCCGATCGTCACCAGCACCCGGGCATCGACACCCGCCAGCTGCTCGATCGCGGCGCGGTAGAGGCCGGGAAAGAGGTCCATCTGCGGCAGCACCGAGCCGAAGGTGAGGTAGACCAGCGGACGCTCGTCGCCGGCGGGCCACCAATCGCCGGGAAGGTCCGCCGTCGGGTGGTCGGCCTCGCGAAAGCGCCGGGCCTGGGCCGGACCCGGGGCTTCGGGGTCCTCCATCGCCGTCGGCGTGAGGGTCACGAAGGGGGACCGGAGGAGGCGGTCGCCCACGGGGTCTGCGGCCAGCCCCAGCTCCGCGCGCAGGTCGTCGAGCACGGGCGGCACCACCGCCGCCACCATCTGCTCGCTGCTGCCGAGCACCAGCCCCACGCGAACGTGCGGAATGCGCCGCCGCTCTGCGGCCAGATAGCCGGCGAACTCCGTGGTCTCGTGCATCACGAGGTCGGGGCGCCAGCGGTCGACCGCGGCCAGCACGTCGGGATATCCCGCGCGCCCGTCCAGGCGGGTGAACACCTCGCCCACCACCCGGGCGCCGGCCTCCTCGTCGGTCAGGCCGTCGAGGGAGGAGAAGATCGCGTCGCGCCCGTCCTCGGGGCCCTCGTCGAAGGGCCAGAACGCCAGTCCGGCGCGCTCGATCAGCCCGCGGCCGCGAGCAGGCGCCGCGACCATCACGTCGGCGCCCGCGCGGCGCAGCGCGCCGGCGAAGGGGAGCAGCGGGCCGATATGGCCCGCGCCGCTATGGGCGGTGAGAAGAACGCGCACGAAGAGCCATGACGCGGGCGCGGCCGGATCTATTCCCGGCGCAGGTGCGGCACCCACCCCCTCTCGTGAGTACGCTCAGGCTCTGATGGGATCTCGCCACGTGACACCGATGACGGCCGCCGCCGCCGCAGCGGCCTCGGCCTTCGTGCCCGCAGCCGCCGCCGCGAGCGAGGACCTCCCTCGGGACGAGGGCCCCGTGGAAGAGGTGGGCGGCGCCGACGTCGGCGCCATCTCGGAAGAGCAGGTGACACCGCCCGCTCTACCCCCCACCCCGCCCCCGCCGACCGGATACGGCACCGAGTACCACGTGCGCGGAGGCGAATCGCTCTGGGCCATCGCCCGAGGGCTCATCGGCCCGAGCGCCACGGCGGCGGAGATCGCCGCGGAGGTGGCCCGGCTATGGAAGCTCAACCTCCACACGATCGGCTCGGCGGACCCGAAACTGCTGCCGGAAGGAACGGTGCTGCGCCTGCGCTGAGCCGCGCGGGTCAGACCGCGGCCACGCGCTCGAGCACGGCCGCATCCACGTCGAAGTTCGCGTGCACGGACTGGACGTCGTCGTGGTCCTCGAGCCCCTCTATCAGGCGCATCAGGGTGCCCACGCGGTCCTCCTCGACGGGTGTGCGGGTGGTCGGCCGCTGCACGAGCTCGGAGGACTCGATCTCGACGCCCGCGCCCTCCAGCGCCTCGCGGACGGCCGCCAGCTCACCCGGACCGGTCACGATCTCCCACACGTCGCCGTCCAGGGCCACGTCCTCGGCCCCGGCGTCGATGGCGGGCAGGAGCTCGTCCTCGGAGTAGCGCCCCCCGTCCACGACCACCTCGCCCTTTCTCTCGAAGGTCCAGGCGACCGAACCGGGCTCGCCCAGGCTGCCGCCGTGCTTGGTGAACAACTGGCGCACCTCCGAGCCGGTGCGGTTGCGGTTGTCGGTGAGGACCTCGACCAGGATGGCCACCCCGCCCGGTCCGTAGCCCTCGTACAGAACGTTCTCGTAGGCGTCGGCCTCCGAGTCGGCGCCGGTGCCCTTGGCGATGGCCCGCTCGATGTTGTCCTTCGGCATCGAGGCGTCGCGTGCCTTCTGGATGGCCAGGGCCAGCGACGGGTTGGACTCGGGGTCACCGCCGTCGCGCGCCGCAACGGTGATGGCGCGCGACAGCTTGGTGAAGAGCTGTCCACGCTTGGCGTCGACCGCCTTCTTCTTGTGCTTGATCGACGCCCACTTGGAATGGCCGGCCATGACCGCGCAAGCCTACCCGGGAGTGGCCCGCCCTCAGCGGGTGCCGCGCCAGATCAGCCAGGCGAAGACACCCTGGAAGGGCAGCCGGGCCCAGAGCGCCGCTGCGGGGATCGGCGCGAATTTCTCGGCGTTGAGCGCCATGTGGATGTTGGCCGGATAGATGGCGACGAGCGTGGCCAGCAGCCACCAGCGCCCGGCCCGGCGGGTGCGGCTGGGCAGGACGGCCACCCCGCCGGCGATCTCCGCCAGCCCGCTGGTCACCACCACCTCGCTCTTCCAGCGATCGAGCGGCGGCGGCACGATCGCCTGGTACTGGCGCGGGATCACGAAGTGCATCGCGCCCGCGAAGATCCAGAACAGGCCCGTGGCGAGATGGGCCGGGCTCACACCAAGAACCGGCCGTCGCGCTGCAGCTCGTCCCCGTCGACGGTGATCGAGCCTCCCTGGCGCAGGTCGCAGACCAGGTCCCAGTGCACCGCGGAGCTGTTGGTCCCGCCGGTCTCGGGGTAGCTCATGCCGATGGCCATGTGCGCCGTCCCGCCGATCTTCTCGTCCAGCAGGATCTCCTTCGTGCCGGTGGCGATGCCGAAGTTGGTGCCGATGCCGAGCTCGCCCAGGCGCCGGGCGCCCTCGTCGGTGTCCAGCATCTCCAGCAGGAAGTCCTCGCCCTGCTCGGCGCCGGCATCCACCACCTTGCCGTCCTCGAAGCGCAGGCGCACGCCCGACACCGTCCGGCCGCCGTAGCTGGCTGGGAAGGTGAAGGCCACCTCTCCGCTGACCGCGTCCTCTACCGGCCCGGTGAAGAACTCGCCGTCGGGCATGTTGTGCTCGCCGACGCAGGGAATCCAGCGGCGTCCGCTCACCCCGAGCGTCACGTCGGTGCCGGGCGCGGTGATCCGCACCTCCTCGCGGCCCTCGATCCAGTCCGCCAGCCGGCGCACCTGGTCGGACTGGCGCTCCCAGGCGCTCACCGGGTCACCGTCGGTGGCCAGGCAGGCGGCGTAGTAGAAGTCCTCGTAATCGCGCAGCGACATGCCCGCCTCCCCCGCGTAGGCGTGCGTGGGAAACAGGGTCAGCGCCCAGCGGTAGTCGCCGTCGGCGGCCCGCTGCATCGAGGTCTCCATGAGGCTCTTGCGGGCTCGTTGGACCCGGGCCTGCTTGCTCGGCTCGGCGCGCGAGAGCTCGCGCGCGTTGACGTCGGCCATGATCGCGATCCGCACGTCGGCGTTCTCCGCCGCCCAGGTGGCCGTGGGCGCCACCCAGTCCAGCTGCTCGTCGCTGGCCAGCTCGAAGAACGCGGCCTGCTGCCCGCTGGTGGTGAGCTGCACCACCGGGAGCCCGCCCTGGCCCAGCACCTCCTCGTACACCGCCTGCACCAGCACCTCGGCGGCGGTGGTCGACTGGATCACGCACACGTCGCCAGGCTCGACCCGGGTCGAGTAGCGCACCAGGATCTGGGCCAGCGCCTCGGCGCGCTGGTCCCTCACGACGGAACCCCCGCCCGGTCGAGCAGCCAGCGGTGCAGGCTGCGGTCGCCGGTGAGCTCGGGATGGAAGGCCACGGCGAGAATATTGCCCTGTCGCACCGCCACCGGGTGCCGGTCGATCTCGGCCAGCACCTCCACCTCGTCTCCGTGGTCGTCCACCCAGGGGGCGCGGATGAAGACGGCCCGCAGCGGTCCCAGGCCGTCCAGGTCGAGGTCGGCCTCGAAGCTGTTCAGCTGGCGCCCGAAGGCGTTGCGGCGCGCGCTCACGTCCAGGAGGCCCAGGTGGTCGCGGTCGAGCATGATCAGGCCGGCGCAGGTTCCGAGCACCGGGCGCCCGCTCCGCACGAGGTCACGCAGGGGCTCGGCCAGGCCCTCGCGCTCGATCCCCATCGTGATCGTGGTGGATTCGCCGCCGGGGATCACCAGGCCGTCGAGCCCCTCGAGCCCGGCCGCGGTACGGACCACGCGCGGCTCGGCCCCGACCTCCTCCAGCGCGCGGACGTGCGCCTCGAAGTCGCCCTGGATGGCGAGCACGCCGATGACGGGCATCAGCGGGGCGGCTACCAGCCGCGGTTCTGCAGCAGCCCGCCGTCGGCCTGCAGGGTGCTGATCTCGATGCCGGGCATGGCCTCGCCCAGCTCGCGCGAGGCGGCCGCCACGCGCTCGGGGTCGTCGTGGTGGGTGGTGGCCTCCACGATGGCCCGCGCCCGGCGGGCCGGGTCGGAGGACTTGAAGATGCCCGAGCCCACGAAGTTGCCCTCCGCGCCCAGCTGCATCATCAGCGCGGCGTCGGCCGGGGTGGCGATCCCGCCGGCGCAGAACAGCACCACCGGCAGGCGCCCGCTCTCGGCCACCTGGCGCACCAGCTCCACCGGCGCCTGCAAGTCCTTGGCGGCCGTGGGGATCTCCGCCGGGTCGAGTGCCGCCAGGCGGCGGATCTCGCCGCGGATCAGCCGGATGTGACGGACGGCCTCGACCACGTTGCCTGTGCCGGCCTCGCCCTTGGAGCGGATCATGGCCGCGCCCTCGGCGATGCGCCGCAGCGCCTCACCCAGGTTGGTGGCGCCGCACACGAACGGGATCTGAAAGCCCCACTTGTCGATGTGGTGCGCCTCGTCGGCCGGGGTCAGCACCTCCGACTCGTCGATGTAGTCGACCTCGAGGGCCTCCAGCACCCGGGCTTCCACGAAGTGCCCGATGCGGGCCTTCGCCATCACCGGAATCGTCACGGCCTCCTGGATCTCCACGATCTTGGTCGGATCGGCCATGCGGGCCACCCCGCCGGCGGCGCGAATGTCCGCCGGCACCCGCTCCAGCGCCATCACCGCGGCCGCGCCCGCGTCCTCGGCCACCTTGGCCTCGTCGGCGGTGACCACATCCATGATCACCCCGCCCTTGAGCATCTCGGCCAGGCCGGCCTTCACCCTGAACGTCCCGGTTTCCATCGCCACTGAGGATAGCCCGCCGTCGGCGTCACGCCGGCGCGGCAGGGCAACTTCAGCCGCGGCGGCCAAGCGCGGCCTCGGCCATGGGCCGCGGTGGCGTCCCTACCAGGTCGTGGGCTTCCCGGCCTCGTAGAGCCAGACGTCGAAGAAGCTGTCCAGCTGCTGACCGCTCTCGCGCTCCGCCAGAGCCTCGAAGTCGGCGGTGGTGACGGTGCCGTAGCGGTTCTCGGCGTACCAGGCGCGCAGGATGCCGAAGAAGACGTCGTCGCCCACCTTCTGGCGCAGGGCCTGCAGGGTCATGGCGCCGCGGTCGTAGACCGCGCTGGAGAACAGGTTCGCCGCCTCGCCCACGTTGCCCGGGGGCAGGGTCCAGAAGGCGTTGTCGGCCGGGCGGGCGTAGAGGGTGTCGAAGCGCGATTGGGCCGTGGGACCCGCGTGGCGCTCGTCGTAGATCCACTGTGACCAGCGGGCGAAGCCCTCGTTCAGCCAGATGTCGGGCCAGACGGCGAGCGTGACCGCGTTGCCGAACCACTGGTGGGCAATCTCGTGGACCACCGTGGTGGCGGATGGCGTGCGGTGGTAGTTGGCGCGGGTCTGGGACTCGAGCGCGTAGCCCACCGAGGGGGCGAAGTCCACGATCCCGCCCGCGGTGGTGAACGGGTAGTCGCCGTACAGCTCGCTGAAGAAGTCCACCACCTCGGCCTGGGTGGCCAGGCGCTCCCAGGCCAGTGCCGGGTTCGGGGCCGTCTCGGCCGACGTCCGGGTGTTCGGGTCCACGGCGTCGAAGAAGCGACGTCCGCCGGAGGAGTAGAAGCGGGTGTCGAAGTTGCCGTTGGTGGCGGTGGCCAGGTAGGGCGCCATCGGCGTCTCCTCTCGCCAGCGCCAGGTGGTCCTGCCGCCACGGGTCCTCAGCTTCACCAGCTCACCGTTTCCGATCACCGTGCGCCCCTCCGGCACGCTCACCGTCACGTCGTAGGTGGCCTTGTCCCGCGGGTTGTCGTTGGCCGGGTACCAGCCGGGCGAGCCCTGCGGCTCGTTGACCACGAAGGCGCCGTCGTCGGTTGGGATCCAGCCCTCCTCGGACTCATCCGGGTCGATCACGGCCTGCGGCGCACCGGCGTAGCGCACCACGACCGTGAACCGCTCGCCCAGCTTCAGCTTGGGTCGGGGAGTGATCACCAGCTCGTGCTCGCCCTCGAGCCTGTACGCGGCCCGCCGGCCGTCGACCGTGAGGCTCGAGATCTCGTAGAAGGGCCGGAAGTCGAGGTTGAAGCGGTTGAGGTTCTGGGTGGCCCTGGCCCGGACCGTGGCCCTCCCCTCCAGCTCGTTGACCGGGGCCGCGTCGTACGAGAGCTTCAGCTTGTAGTGGCGGACGTCATAGCCGCCGTTGCCGGCGTTTGGGAAGAAGGGATCGCCGAGGCCAGGGGCCCCGGCCACGTAGCGTTGCGCAGCTGCCGGTGCGGCGACGACCAGCAGGCAGGCACAGAGGACGGTGAGGGGCGCGAAGAATCGAGTCAGCACGGCCGGAATGTACCCGCTCAGGGGCCGTTCCAACCGGCGGCGTAGCAGGGCTTCGCGCCGCAGGTGTCCACGAAGGCCCCGCCCTCCTTGAGGAACTCGGAGAACTGCACCGCGGCGGTGACCTCGAACGCGGTGATGCCGTGCGGATCCACGCCAGCCCCCGGCGGAAGGCCGGCCGTGGGCGGCGCCGGCGTGCCCAGCGGACCCCGCTGCGGGCCGATGTCGAACGGGACCAGCACGTTGCCGTCGAACGGCGTGGCCGGAATCCGTGGGATGCGGTAGTAGGGCCGGCGGTCGGCGCTTCGCCCGGGGTCGAGCGCAGGCGTGCGCAGCCGGGCGCCGATCACCCGTGCCTCGACCTCGGTGGCCACGTTGGCCACCTGGTGGTCGCCGAAGGCCTGATGCAGCAGCACACTGTGCAGCGGCGTGTTCCGGTAGGGGTCGCGGGTCATGTGCCAGGCGTAGCCGTTGGCCTCGCCGCGGTCCCAGAGCAGCTGGATCAGCGACAACAAGAGCGGCCGCTCGAGCTGGTTTGGGTATGACGGGAACAGCACCTCGCTGAAGGTCGCGAACTGCGAGCTGCGCGGCAGCAGCAGGCTGTAGTTCATCGCCGGCACCACGAGGGCGGCGCGGGTGAAGTCCGGGGCCACGGCCGTGAGGGCGCCGCCCAGGATCCCGCCCTGGCTGCCGCCGGCGAAGAACAGGCGGCGCCGGTCGATCGCGTTCCCGAACGCCGGGTTCGACGCCAAGCCCTGGGGATGCAGCAGCAGGCGGCCCAGGAACATGAAGTTCAGAGCGCCCTGCTGGAGGCGGTCGGCGAGGCTCGAGAACCTCGACAGGTCGCGCGAGAGGTCCGCGACGTTGGGCAGGTCGCCGCGCGACATCCCCGACCAGTCGGTGCCGCACACCGCGAAGCCCAGCAGCCGCACCAGCGGCTCGAGCGAATCCACCTCCTCGGCGCTGCCGAACAGGCCGTGGCCGTACACCAGCGGGCGCACGGGCGTGCCGCTCCTCGGCAGCAGGCAGGTGAAGTTCGCCTCCTGCGTGTTCCCCGGCGTCCGCAGCGGGAGGCCGCGGCGGCCGAGCACAAAGCGGGCGCCCGGAGGACACCCGGGACGGTCGAGGAAGCAGGGGACCTCGAACGTGCCGGTCACCCGCCGGATGTCCGGGTTGCCGTCGTCGACGCTGCCGACGGCGAAGGACGGCGCCCGTCCCTCCACCCGCAGGTCGTCGAGATCGGTGTCCCCGAGGAGAGCGAAGGCGCGGTCGCGGATGGACAGCAGCCGGGAGGCCAGCGTCTTCGGCGTGGCCACGGTGAAGTCCCAGGCCAGGTAGAGGTCGCGCCGCGGGATCCCGGCCGCCCGCAGGCTCCCGAAGATCGACTCCATGTGCCGCCGGCGGTGCTCGACCGGACGGGACCTGGCGGGAAGGCGGTCGCGGTAGACCCGGAACGCCCGCCGGGCACCCAGCACCCGTCCGCGGGCGTCCCGCAGCCGCCGGAGGGCCACGATGTAGCGCTCGCCCTCCCTCCAGTTGGCGCCGGGGTGGATGTTGAGGGTCACGTCGCGTGGGCGATCGGCGTAGGCGTCGAGCTCGGCCCAGATCAGCTGCCGCCTGCGCGTGCGTGCGTTGATCACCACCACCGGCTGGCGGCGCTCGAAGCTGCGGGACATGTCGGTTACGGGCACGGCCCCGGTGCGACGGAAGGCCTTCGGGGTGTCGAGGCCCGGCACCCGCGTGACGATGGTCTGACCCGGGCTGAAGCCGTCGGAGTAGTTGAAGTCCCGGGGCCGGATCGGCTTGCCGCCCGAGTTGCGCGGCATCATCGCGTTCCGCAGCGCGAGCCGGCCGCCGTCACGGAAGTGATCGTTCGGGAAGGGCAGCAGACAGGCCGCGGGATCGAGCGGATCGCAGCCGCGAGGAGCCGCGGCGGCCGGTCCGGCGAGGGCCAGGAGCGCCGAGCAGGCCAGGGCGACGCAGGTGGCTCTCCTCGTCAAGGCAGCGCCACCCTACTTCAGGGTCGCGGGCCCGGTGCTACTTCAGCTTGAAGGCCTTGATGCGGTCGGCGTAGGCCGACTCGTCGAGCGCGTACACGCCGTAGGCCAGCGCCTGGATCAGCCCCAGCAGCGCGGCGTGCGAGCGCACGTACGCGGGGCTGTTGGAGGAGTAGTAGAGGCGATGGTCGGCGATCTTCGCCACCTCCGAAAGGGTGGCGTCGGCTATGGCGACCGTCGCCGCCCGCCGGTTCCGGGCCAGCTTCATCGCCCGCACGACGAGCGGGTGCGGGCGACCGGCCGAGAAGCCCACCATCACCGTCTTGTCGTCAACGCGGCCCAGCTTGGCCAGGCCCTCCTGGCTCGGCGAGGCCACCACCTCGGCGCGCAGGTCGAGCAACATCAGCAGGTGGCGCAGGTAGCTCGCGAAGAAGGCCATCTGATCGGTGCCGCAGAGAACGATGCGGTCGGCGCGGGAGATCACGTCGACGGCCGCCATCACCTCGTCGCGATCCACGCGCCGGGCGGTTTCGGCGAGGTTGGCGTGGTCGGCGGCCAACGCCGTCTCGAACTCCGTCTGGTCAATGGGAAACAGCGGAGGGCTGCCCATCTCGGCCGGGGCGCCGCCGTTCTCGCGCGCGCGCCGGTACTCGTCCCGGGCGGCGGCCTGGAGCTCGGGAAAGCCCTCGAAGCCGAGCGCCTGGGCGAAGCGCACGACGGTCGAGCTGGAGGTGTTGGCCCGGCGGGCCAGCTCCTCGGCAGTGTGGAAGGCGGCCTCCTCCAGATGGTCGACGATGTACTGGCCGACGTCCTTCTGGGAGCGGCTGAACTCGTCGAAGCGCTGGCGAATCTCCTCGGACAGGGTGAGGGCGGTCGTACCGGTACGCGTCACGGACGCGGTTTTCGCCGGGCGCCCGGGAGTTCCTTCAGCGCCAGAGCTTCCAGGGGGCCCGGCCGGCCTCCCAGAGGTCGTTCAGCAGCACCGCGTCCTTGTAGGTGTCCATGCAGTCCCAGAAGCCCGTGTGCCGGTACGCGTTGAGCTGGCCCTCGGCGGCGAGCCGCTCGAACGGCCCGCGCTCGAGCACCGAGCTCTCGTCGAGGTACTCCAGCACCCCACGCTCGAAGCAGAAGAAGCCGCCGTTGATCCAGCCCTCGAAGCGCGGCTTCTCGGTGAACCCCTCCACACGACCGTGGCCGTCAAGTCGAGCGACGCCGAACTGAAGCTCGGGCCGGACCACGGTGATCGTGGCCAGCAGGCCAGTGTGGGTGTGGAAGGCGAGCAGGCGGCTGAGCTCCACGTCGGCGACGCCGTCGGCGTAGGTCGCGCAGAAGCGCTCGCCGCGCAGGTGCTCGGCCACGAGCGCGATGCGGCCCCCGGTGGGTGTCGCCTCGCCGGTATGGAGGCACTCGATGTCCAGACCCGCGGGCAGCCCGTTCCTGGCCACGAAGTCCTCGATCAGCTCGCCGCGGTGGCCGAGGCAGAGGAGAAAGCGACGGAAGCCCTGCTCGGCGTAGATGCGGATCACGTGCCAGAGGATCGGCCGGCCGCCGATCTCCACCAGCGGCTTGGGGATCGTCTCGCCGTGCCCGCGCAGGCGCGTGCCGCGCCCGCCACAGAGGATCACCACGTCCTCCATTCAGGCCGAGCAGGAGCGGGTGCTCTGGTCGAGCAGCCGGCCGGAGGCGGCCCGGAACTGGAAGGTGGCCCGGCCGGGCTCGAGCACGATGCGCAGGGCGCCCTCGGTGCTGTCGTTCCCCCACCTCAGGTCGCGGTCGCCCCTGTTGAGCCGGTAACGGGCCCGTCCCCCGGCGCCGGCCACGTACTGGGTGATACCGCCCCTGGGCCGCAGGCGCTGGAGGTCATGATCGTGACCGCCCAGCACCGCCTGGGCTCGGCCGCGCAGGGCGCGCCAGAGCGGTGCCATGTCGGGGGAGTCGCCGTGCCCGGTGCCGGCGGAGAAGCGCGGCCGGTGCCAGAAGGCGATGCGGCAGTCGCCCGGCGCGGCCACGGACCGCTCGAGCCAGCGCAGCTGCCGCGATCCGGGACCGTGCGCCGCCTCCGAGTTCAGGTCGACGAGCTCCCAGCCCGCCAGCCGGATGCTCGACCAGGGCGGCTGGCGGCTGCCCTTCTTCTCGCGCCAGTAGGGGTAGTAGCCGCTGAAACGGTTGGCCCACTCGTGGTTGCCCGGGGTGGGCTCGGTGATCGTCCCGAGCGGGCCGTACAGCGGGTCGTAGTTGCGCCTGAACTCGGCCGGGGTGCCGTACTCGTAGACGTCGCCCAGGTAGAGGAAGCGATCCGGCCGGGCAGCGCGGATGGTCGCCGCGAGACGGCGGGCCGCGGAGGTCGGTGTGGCCGCGTCGCCCACCGCCCAGACCACCGCGCGCTGGGGCTCGGCCGGCTGCCCGGCCGCGCCCGGGGCCGCGGCCAGGACCAGGCCGGTCGCCACGGCGGCCGTCAGGCCCCTCACGGCAGGACGAACACGCCGTCGCTCACCGGGCGCTCGCCGGCCGGGTCGGAGGGGCGGTTCACCAGCTCGCCCCGCACCGTCATCGCCGTGGAGCCGCCCCCGTCCAGGTTCAGCGCGTCGCGAGCGCCGAGGGCGCGCATGAGGCGGGCCGCCTCGGCCAGGGTCACGCCGGCGCTCCAGCCGGGCTGACGGCCGTCCACGGTCGCGAGCAGCAGGTCTCCGTCCCGATGCACGCCGGCAAGGGTACGCGGGTTGCGGGCCTTGACGAACGAGGCGAAGAACCCCGGCGCCTCGAGCGGCCTGAAGCCCTCGGCTTGTGATCTGACCGACACCCGGCCCCGGGTGAGCAGGCGCGGCCCGCCGCCCACCACCAGCGCGTACTCCGCCAGGGGCACCGCCTCGTCGCCCGCGAGCAGCCCGGTCCTCAGCTCGGGGCGGCTGCCCGGCGGTGCCGCGGCGCGCAGGAACCGCGCGCCCGCGCCGGTCGCGCTCAGCACGAGCCCGTCGCGCGAGGCGTCTCCCCCAGCGCGCAACTCCCGCACCACACCACCGCCCAGTATCGCCTCCAGCTCGCCCCCCTCGCCTCCGTACCGGCGCGAGAGCAGGACCAGCTCGCTCGGGTCGGTGCAGGTCAGGGCGGAGTTCGGGCGCTCGGTCGGGCGGTCCCCGCCTCGCCCCCCGCACGCCGGTATCGATCCCGGCCTCCGTTCCACGCCGTCAAGGAGGCGCGTTCGCCCCTCCCCCGTCACCCGGCCCTCGAACTCCAGCGGCGCCATGGCGGGCGGCGCGGCGCCGTCGTAGGGCACGAGCAGGCCGGAGCGGCCGTCCACCGGCTCGCTCAACAGGCGGCCGCCGATCGCCAGGGCGCCCACCGGATCGCCGGCGACCCCGAAGTAGCCGCCGTTCACGCCGGCGACGGCCTGGGTGCGGCGCCCCATCGCGCTGGTGCGCTCGCGGCCCGTGATCCGCCGGTTGGAGAGCACGCCCCCGACCCGCCCGGCGAGCAGGCCGCGATCGATGCGCAGCACGTTCACCCGCCAGGGCCCGCCCTCGCGGACGATCCGCGTCCAGGTCAGGCCGGGCGTCACGCGGGCGGTCGCTCGCCGTTCGTCGAGCGCGCGGGAGCCGAGCGGGAGCTCGGCCGCCGCCGCGCCGCCCTGCGCGATCCCCAGGACGACGAGCAGCGTGCCGAGCAGGGCGGCAGCCCGGAACCTCAGTGAAACCTCCTCGGAGTCGGTGGCGTTGCGCACATGCTCCCACCGCACTAGCTTGCGACAGGCGTTGTGAACGACATCGACCGGCTCAGCCCCCAGGACGTGCAGATCCTCAGGCTGGAGCGCGGTCCGGTGCGCGGCCACACCTGCAAGGTCGTCGTGCTCGAGGCCACCGCCGGCGGAGTACTGCCCGGCGTGGAGGATCTGCGCGCCTCGGTGGAAGCGCGGCTCCACGCGGCGCCCCGGCTGCGCCGGCGCCTGATGAACGCCCCGCTGGGCGTGGGTCGCCCGGTCTGGGTCGACGACACCGATTTCGACATCGCCAGGCACGTGACCCGCATCGAGAGCGATGGGCCGGTGAGCCGCGCGGAGCTTCGCGAGATGGTCGCCCGCAGGATGGCCGAGCGGCTGGATCGCGCGCACCCGCTCTGGCACCTCGATGTGGTCGAGCGCCTCGACGACGGCTCCGCCGCGCTCATCTGGCGAATCCATCACTGCATGGCGGACGGCACGGCCGCGGTCGGGCTCGCGTCGGCGGTTCTGTGGAGCGAGGAGCCGGGCGTCGCGCTGCCGCGGTCGTCCTGGCTTCCCGCACCAAAGCCGAGGGCGCTCGACCTGCTGTCGCTCCGCACATGGCGACGGCCCAAGGGAGAACGGCGGGAACCGGGGTCTTCGCTCGTTCCGTCGCGCGACCTGCTCCGGCGCGAGCTCCGGCGGACCGCAACCTCCTCGGTCGCCGCCGCGCGCATCGGGCCCAACCGTAGAGTGGCCTTCGCCGAGGCGCCGCTGGCCGAGTGCAGGCGAGCGGGCAAGGCGATCGACCAGGGCGTGACGGTGAACGATGTGGCGCTGAGCATCGTGGCGGGCGGGGTCCGCACGTGGCTGGAAGGCGTGCCCGACAAGGATCTGGGAGTTCGCGTCAAGGTGCCTGTGAGCCTTCACCGGGGGTCGGAGGACGCCCCGGTCGCAAACCGCGACTCGTACTTCTTCGTCGACCTTCCCGTCGCCGAGGCCGACCCGGTCGAGCGGGTGCTCGCCATCAACCGGCAGACGAGCGAGCGCAAGCTCCATCACGACGCGGAGGCGCTCTACCGGCTCGGGCTGCACCGGTCGGCTGCGCGGTGGGCGATGAGCCCGCACGTGTTCACCTTCAACGTCTCGAACGTCCCCGGCCCGCGCCACGAGGTGTTCGTGCTCGAGGCGCGGGTCCGCGAGGTCTACTCGCTCGCGGAGATCGCGCAGCACCACGCACTCCGGATCGCGGTCATCTCGGCGGCGGGCACGCTGTTCTTCGGCCTCTGCGCGGATCGCGAGGCGGTGGCCCGGCTCGACGTGCTGGCGGACGGCCTCAGGCGCGCGACCGAGCAGCTACTTCACGTCGGCTGAGGTGAGTCGCCGGCGAACTCGTCCAGAGGGCTCGGGTGCCGAGGTTCGTACAGCCCCATCTCACCCGCACCCGGGACCTTGAAGCGCGTGACGAGCCCGTAGCCCTCGTCGCTGATCGGGGCCACGAACTCCACGCCCTTGGCCTCCAGCTCGGCGACCGTCTCCTGGACGTCGTGGCACATCAGGAACAGCAGGTGCTGCCCCGTGCCGAGGCCCCACCCCTCCCCCGGATGGACGGCCACCTCGGTCGGGGGCAGCGCGAAGATCAGCCACCCGTCACCCGCGTCGACGGCGTCCAGGCCCAGCACGTCGCGCAGGAACTCCCGGGCCGCCTCGGCGTCCTCGGCGAAGACGATGATGTGGGCTCCGGCGATCACTGTTCGAGCGGAGCCGTTCGGAGGACTCCGTCCCTGCGCCAGCTGAGGGTATTCCCCGCAAGCCTCAGCGAGGTCCGGGCGATGCCCACGCCCGAGTCCAGCACGGTCGAGGAGGCCCCGGACACGGCCCTCACCTCCGGCGGCCCCGCGGGAGGATCCTCGATGAACGCGAGCGCGCCGCTGGGGCTCAGCACGAGGTCGGTGATCAGCTCACAGCAGGGCCTGCGCACCGTCGCGCCGTCGCGCAGGTCCCTGACCACCACCGTGGCGCCGCAGGCGGCCGAGCAGGTCACCTGCACGAAGCCGGCGTAGGGCGCGGCCAGCCGGAAGAACCGGGGCGCAGCCGACCCGTCTCTGTCAGTGAAGCCGAGGGAGAAGCGCCGGTCGGCTGAGTAGAGGCACCCGTAGCGCCCGCTCCACGGGAAAGAGGCCGGCTCCCCGGCGGTGCAGGAAGACCCGGCTGTCCGGGGTCCGCGTGACCGGCTCAGCCGGGTGGGTGCGGCAGTCGCGAAACGGGACGTCGCCCACGTGACGCAGCTTGAGCACAACCGGCCGCGCCCGGCAGAAGCCCGGCGTCCGGAGCCTCACGACCAGTCGTGCCGACCAGCGCCTGGTAAAGCGCCCACGCAGCCGGAGCGTCGTCTCCCCCTGGCGTTCGACGAGGTGGAAGCTGCCGTCGCCGCGGATGCGGGCGGGCGAGCTCAGCGCCACGTTCGCTCCCCCCTCGCGCCCGTTGGGACAGGGCGAATAGGCCGAGACGAAGGCGCCGCGCCGAGGTACGAGGGTTCTACCGTCCTGGGACACCACGAGCCGTGCCGCGGCCTGTTCGCGCCCGGCGCGCTGGTACGGGTCGCTGACATAGGGGCTGGCGCCGATCGGGGCCGCCGCGAAGGCGGGCGTCGCGGCCGGCGCGAGCAACACGAGCGCCAGGAGGGCGACGCTGACAATCGTCCTGTTGTTCACCGTGACTGCTCAGCGCCCAGGCGCGCAGATGGTCGTCACCTGGAGCTCGACGCGCTCGTCGTCCCCTACCCCGGCCGGCGCGACCACCAGGGTCCGCGTCAACCGCCCGGCCCGACGGTGACGATGCTCGAGCGCCCTGATCACCCGCCGCGACGGAGGGCGCCGGGTAAAGAACGCGACCCCGGACCCGGAGTGCACCAGCCGCCGGCCGCGAGCGCATCCGAGCCGCACGCGCGCCGCGGCGCCCGGGCGGATGCGGGCGGTGCGCGTACGTATCCGGTACCGCGCACGGGCTGCCGCCGCTCGTGCAACAGGACGGGAGCGCGGCGCCGGGTGCAGAACAGCCCACCACCGGCCGGAAGGTCACGCTGAGCGGAACCGAGAGCACCCCGAAGACGAACTCATCCACGCGGCCGGCCACCAGGCCGCCTCCCGTCTCGATGGCCACGGGATAGATCGCGCCGGGGAACCCGGCGTCGCTCCCGACGGCAAACTGGCCGTCCGAACAGCTGACGGTGTAGATGCTGAGGCCGTTGCTGGGCGCCGTGACCCACGGGCCGACCACCGGAGTGCAGGGCTCGACGGTCTGGCACGGCTGAGGGGTCCGGCCCTGGAGGCGAGCCGCCGCGCGGTCACGGGCGGGCCCGCAGATCGCCGTCACCTGGACCTCGACGCGCTCGTCATCCCCCACCCCGGCCGGCGCGACCACCACGGTCCGCGTCACCCGCCCAGCGCGGCGATGACGATGGTCGAGCGCCTTCACCACTCGAGCCGGCGGCGGACGAGGGGTATAGAACGCGACCGCCGACCCCGAGTGCACCAGGCGCTTGCCTCGCGGGCATGCGAGCCTCACCCGCACCGCCGCGCCGGGTCGGACCCGAGCGGTACGCACGCGCGGCCGGGCACGCCTCGGGCCGGCCGCCGCCCGCCCAAACGGCGCCAGCTTCGCCCCCGGAGGCGAACAGCCCACCGCGGGCTTGAAGGTCACGCTGACCGGGTCAGAGAACGCCCCGAACTCGAGCGAGCCGCCGCCGGGGCCCAGCCCGCCCACCGTCACGATGCCCACGGGATAGATCGCACCCGGAAAAGCGGCGTCGCCGCTGACCGCCGTCGTACCGGCCGGGCATTGCACCTGGAACACCTGATCCCCACCACTGGGTGCCGTCGCCCATGGGCCGATCACCGGCGTGCACGGGTTGAACGCCTGGCACGGCTGGGGGGTCGGGGTCTGGGCCACGGCCGCGCTCGCCAGCACGAGGGTGGCGGTGAACAGGGCGAGCGGGATGGAGCTGAGCCGGACGGGGCGCAATCGTCTCTCCGTGGACCGGGTGCGGAGTGATACTGGCGGATGCCGAGCTTGCCCACAAGCCCTGACGGCCCGTAGGATCGGCGGCAATGGCGGAGTACGTGCTGGACCATCACCTGGAGGGTGAGCGCGCGCGGCTGGCGCTGATGTCGAAGCTGCTCGACCCGATGCACCGCCGGCACATCGAGTCGCTCGGCGTCGCGCCGGGCAGCCGGGCGCTCGAGGTCGGCGCCGGCAACGGCTCGATCTCCGCCTGGCTGGCCGAGCGCGTCGGCCCGGGCGGCCGGGCGGTCGCCGTCGACCTCGACCTGTCGCTGATCGAGGTGCGGGCGCCGAACCTTGAGCTGCGCCAGGGCGACATCGTCGCAGGACCGGTCGATCCCGCCGACTTCGATCTCGTCACCGCGCGGGCGGTGCTGCACCACGTGACAGACGCCGAGGCGGCGATCCGAAACCTCGTCGCCAGCCTGGCTCCAGGGGGCTCGATCCTGCTGATCGAGCCCGACTTCCTGCCGGTCAGCGTCTCCGAGCCGCCCGAGGTGCGAGCGTTCTGGGACGGGTGGCTGGCCTGGTCGCGCGAGCAGGGAATCGACTACCACGTGGGTCGCAAGCTGGCCCCGCGGCTGGCGGCACTGGGCCTCGAGCAGATCGCGGGCACGGCCGAGACCGCCGTGTACAACGGCGGCTCCGACTGGGCGGACTACTGGACCCAGACGATCGTGGAGCTCCGCGACGGGCTCGTAGCGTCGGGCAAGCTCGACGACCGGCATATCGACCATTTCCTCGCCGCCTGCGCCGATCCGGGCTGGTGGACGCAGACCATCGCCTTCACGGCGGTGCACGGCCGGACGCCCAGCGCGGGTCTACGGGATCTGGACAGTTCGCCCGTCGGTCAGCCTGGCAGTTAGCGAGACGCCGAGTGGCCGGCCTGACTCCGGCGGGCCCTCCGGCGCCGCGTCCCACACCGGTGCCATCACCCGTACTTTGCACTTCCGGCGCTGCCTGTGACCTCGACCTTCGCCTGTTCGCCCACCGCGGGCGTGCGCTCACTCCGCGAACTCGTTGATCACCTCGTGCAGCATCGTCAACGACGGGCGCCACTCCACGCGCCCGGCGGACCTCCGGACAGCGTCGATGTCGAGTAGCCCCTTGCGATCCGCGGCGGCGAACAGCTCGCGCAGCTCGTCCTTCGCCATCTCCTCCGCGCAGTCCACGAGCGTGCGCGCGACGCTTGTACATGGGATGCCGTTGACCACCGCCAGATCGTCGGGATGCAGGGGCGGCGAACGGTGAAGGACAACTCCTGGCAGGCTGGCACACGGCTCTCGGGGGTCATCCGGCAACGCCGGAACGGTGATGTGTATGGGCGAGCGTCCTGACGGGTCCACGATCGGTCCTTGGGTTTAGGGGTCTTCCGTTACAAAGGGCGGGCGGGCCGAAGTTCGCCCCCGGTCATACTCGGCCGGATGGCGGGTTCTCAGGTGTCGGTCATCGGGGCGGGCCATGTGGGCGCGGCGGCGGCCAACGCGCTCGTGCTGCTTCGGGTATGCGACCGGGTCGTCCTGTTCGACCGCAATTCGGCCCGCGCCGAGGGGGAGGCCTGGGACATCGCCGACGCCATCCCGCTGCTCGCCGAGATGGAGATCCGGCCCTCGGCCGATTTCGCCGACCTCAGCCGCTCTGACGCGGTGGTGGTCACGGTGGGGGCGACACGAGCTCCCGGTGAGAGCCGCCTCGACATCCTCGGGGCCAACGCCGCCATCACGGCCGACGTCACCCGTGAGCTGGATCGGGTCTGTCCGGAGGCGGTGGTGATCCTGGTGAGCAACCCGGTGGACGTGCTGACCCGCATCGCGATCGAGACCTCCACCCGGCCGGCTCATCTGATCGTCGGTTGCGGCACGGTTCTCGACGGAGCGCGGCTTCGCCAGCGGCTCGGCCAGCACCTCGGCGTGGACAAGGAGGATGTGCACGTCTACGTGATCGGCGAGCACGGAGACAGCTCGTTCCCGGTCTGGTCTAGCGCGACGGTGGGTGCGATCCCGCTCGAGGGCTACCGGCTGCCCGGGTCCGCCTCGTTGTTCCAGCTCCAGGACGGGCTGTCCGCGGCGACGCGCCGCCGCGGTCTGGACATCCATGATCGAAAGGGATTCACCAGCTACGGCGTCGCGGGCGCGGTGGCTCGCATCGTGCGCGCGGTGGTGCGAGACGAGCGCCGGATACTCATGGTCTCCACCACGGCGGCGGAGGAGTACGGCATCGGCAACGCCGTCCTGGGCCTGCCGTGCATCATCGGACGGGCGGG
Source organism: uncultured Thermoleophilaceae bacterium (assembly GCA_963850205.1). Classification (GTDB taxonomy): domain Bacteria; phylum Actinomycetota; class Thermoleophilia; order Solirubrobacterales; family Thermoleophilaceae; genus JACVRW01. The sequence goes on from CAWKKJ010000008.1 coordinate 25,677, forward strand.
AGTCGAACAGCAGCTCCTGCTGCCCTTGTCGGCAGACGAACAGCGCCTGCTCGAACGCTCGGCAGAGATCCTCGAGACGGCCTACCGCTCGCTGAGCTAGACCGTATGTGCCGCTGACGCGGTTGCGTCCGGTTGTGATGTGACGGTCGGCACCCGCGCATGAGGTGCGCGGGTTTGACTGGGCCGCGGGTTTGGGCCTGCGGCCGTGACCGCAATCATGGGGGTGCCGACCGTGGGTCAGGTTAGGTGTTGGGCCGGTTTGGATGTGCATGCGGCGAAGGTGGTTGCCGCGGTGGTGGATGGGGAGTCGGGTGAGCTGTCGTTTCGGCGGCTGCCGGGGTCGACTGAGCGGGTGGTGGAGTTCTGTTGTGCGCTGCCGGGGCCGGTGTCGGTGACGTTTGAGGCGGGTCCGACGGGCTTCGGATTGGCGCGCGCGCTTGAGGCGCGCGGGCTGAGCTGTGTGGTGGCGGCGCCGGGGAAGATCGCCAGGGCGCCGCAGGATCGCGTGAAGACCGACCGCCGTGACGCTGAGCTGCTGGTGCGGCTTCTGATGGCGGGGCAGCTGCACCCGGTGCGAGTCCCGACGCCTGAGGAGGAGGCGTTGCGCGACCTGGTGCGCGCTCGGGAGGATCTGCGTGGCGATCTGATGCGGGCGCGCCACCGCGTGGCCAAGCTGCTGCTCCGTCACGACCTGCGCTTTGAGGGCAACAACTGGACTCAGCGCCATCGCGAGTGGCTGGCGCGGCTCGAGCTCTGCCAGCCGGTCGCCCAGACGGTGCTGCTCGACGGGGTCGGGGCGATCGACGCGCTACTCGTCCGCCGCGAGGCGCTCGAGTCCCGGATGGCCGAGCTGGTCCCAGACTCGCCCTGGGCCGAGACCGTGGCCAGGTTGCGCTGCCTGCGCGGGATCGACACGCTGTCGGCGTTCGGGCTGTGCGCTGAGATCGGCGACTTCGGCCGCTTCGACCGGGCCGAGCAGCTGATGAGCTTCCTCGGCCTGGTGCCCTCCGAACACTCGACCGGCGACAAACGCCGGCAGGGGTCGATCACCAAGTCCGGTTCCGACCACGCGCGCCGGCTCTTAGTCGAGGCCGCCTGGCACTATCGCCGCGCACCGCGCGTCGGCCGCGAACTCGAACGCCGGCAGATCGGGCAACGCCAAGACGTAGTCGCGATCTCGTGGAAAGCCCAGCAACGATTGCACCGCTGCTGGCGACGGCTCGACCATGAGCGCGGCAAGCGACGCACCATCGTCGCGGTCGCTGTCGCCCGCGAGCTTGCCGGCTTCTGCTGGGCGACCGCCACCGCCGACTAAACGAAGCCAGCACCGACTGGCCTGGGAGGCGGTCAGGTCACGGCCACGCGCGAGGGCATCCGCGACACAGCTATGGGCACCCGGCCAGCGCCGGCGACGCCCGACCCTAGAAGGCGGGCCCTCACGACGAAACCCGGTCCTGCGGTAACCAACCCGCGCATATCAGCCTGACCGCGCGTCGCGCACCAGCCCAGACCGGCCGCCTCCCAGGCCACGAAAAAGCCCCGCAAAGTGCGGGGCTCTCGGTGCTGGCCGGTTGACAAAACTCAGGCCATATCAGCTGTAGTTCCTCGTCAGGTTGTTCGTCCTGGCGTGCAGGCTCAGGTTGCCGGCGCGCGCTCTTCCTCTCCGAGGATGACGATGCCGTAGACGATCCACGTACACAGAAAGAAGATGGCCAGCGACCACCAGGGGTTGGCGCCGCCTATCGACAGCAGCGCAGCGATTGCGCCGAGACTGCCGCCGACGATGCCGATCACTCGGCCGTAGGTGTGGCCGGCGAGCAGCGAGAAGCCGCCGGTGAGCTGGACCACCCCGAGGACGATCAGGACCCAGCCCATCGTGTTGAGGTTGGTGAAGATGTAGCGCGTGTCGTTGGCGAAGATGTTCGCGCTGTCGAGTGCGCCGATGCCATAGATGATGTTCAGCGTCCCTGCGACCAACAGCAGAATCGCTGCGAATGTGGCTCGACCAGTGCCTCTCACGTCGTAACCTCCTTGGTTGACTCGTTCGCGTTCAGAGCTCTCCCGGTCACCGGTTTTCGGGCCGTTGCTCGTTGAGGCCGGGTTGTGGGCTCCTGGTTCGCGTCGTCCGCGCCATCCGCGCGGATTCCGGGCAACCGTATGACCGCCGGCCCTGGCGTCGCATCACCCCACTGGGATGAAATGCGTGACCAAGGTCGCGGGAGCACGCCGAGTGTCCAAGCGTGTCGCGCCGCAGGTCGCAGCGGCCATCGCCCCGCGGCGAGGGCCCACGCGCAGTAAGCGGGCCGAAATCACCCCGCAGGGATGAGGCGGGAAGCTCGCTCGTCGGCCACCGTGGGCCCGTGGAGCAGCGATCACACGCGGCTGGCGCGCCTTTCGACGCGCGAGGGCTCTGAGTGGAGTGGTCCCTGGCCATCGTGGCCCTCACGCTGCTCGGAGTTGCGGCAATCTCGGGGCGGCTGTCCGGGACAGTCGTTACGCCGGCGATGGTTTTCGTGGCGGTCGGTTTGCTGGTGGGACCCGAGGTGGTTGGCGAGATCGACCTCGAAAGCTCGAGCGGGACCGTGCGAGCGCTGGCGGAGGCGACGCTGGCGCTGGTGCTGTTCTGCGACGCCTCGCGCATCGATCTCCGGCTGCTTCGCCGCGAGGTGGGTGTGCCGGTGCGCCTGCTCGGGATCGGACTGCCGCTGACGATCGCGCTCGGTGCGCTTGCCGCGGCTGCATTATTCAACCGCTTGAGCGTCGAAGAGGCAGTGATCCTGGCGATCGTGCTGGCGCCCACCGACGCAGCGCTGGGCCAGGCGGTCGTCACCGAGCCGCGGATCCCAGGGAGGATCCGCCAGGGGCTCAACGTTGAGAGCGGGCTGAACGACGGAATCTGCGTTCCGCTGCTGTTCGCAGCCGTAGCGGTGGCCGACGTGCAGTCGGAGATCTCGGAGGGCCGCAGCGCCGCAACGCTGCTGCTGGAGGAGATCGGCTACGGCGTGATAGCCGGCGTGATGGGCGGGCTGGTGGTCGCCGGGATCGTCATCTACGCCGGCCGTCGAGACCTTATTTCGGGCCCGTGGCGGCAGGTGATACCGGGCGCCGGCGCGGCGCTCGCTTACGGGACGGCGAGCGCGCTCGGCGGGTCGGGCTTCATCGCGGCGTTCGTGGCGGGGATGAGCTTCCGGCTGGCACTCGGGCGAGACCCGGAGGACCTCAACGAGCTCAGTGAGCAGGTGGGGAACGTTCTCAACGGCGTCACCTTCGTGCTGTTCGGGGCGGTTCTGCTCGGCCCCACGCTCGGCGAGTTGAGTTGGGAGCTTGCCCTTTACGCGGTCCTCAGCCTGACGGTCGTGCGGATGCTGCCCGTCGCGATAGCGATGTTGGGGTCACGCCCCCGGCCGCCGACGCTGGCCTTCCTCGGCTGGTTCGGTCCCCGCGGCCTGGCGTCGATCGTGTTCGCGGTCATCGTGATCGAGGAGGCGAACCTGCTCCACGAGGACCTGATCGTGCTCGCCATCTACCTGACCGTCGGGCTTTCGGTTTTCGCCCATGGTCTCAGCGCCGCCCCGCTCGCGAACCGCTACGCCCGCTGGTACGCGCAACACCCGCGTGACGAGGCCCCACCGATGGAGAGCGCCCACACCGACGTGACACGAGCCCGCGGTCCAGCCGCGCAGGCCGCCAAATGACCTGGCGATCCTGCCTCTGCGCCGCCGCGATCCCGAGGCGCCAGGAAAGCCCGTCCAGGCGTTCGAGAGGCGAATTGGATGGCTGTTGCCAATCGCGTGGACGCTCGTCCACGCATCCGAAAGGAGGCCGTATGCCTGACCGACCTGTGTTCCTCTACGCCGCCCTGTACGGCGAGGTCGCCGATGCCGAGGCCGACTACGAGGCCGTGTTCGCCAACAAGCTGATCGAAAAGCCGCTGGACGCCGACGCGGGAAAGAGCCGCCGATGATTCCGCTTCTTATTGCAGGCCGGGAACTCGGGCGGGCCGTGGCCGCCGTCTGGCGCGACCCAGAAACCAGGGCGCTGCCCGGTGATGCTCGAGCAGGCTCACGCCGCCCCCCGTTCGGAGGGCGGCTCCGATTCGTCCGCTAAGTCAGAGTCGCCGCTGTCGCCGCCGCGGCGAGCGCCACCGCTGTCTTGACGTTCACGCGCCCGCGGCGCGGCGGAGCGCGTGACCCCGCCCGCAGCCGGTGGCGGCATGTCGTGCCCGATCTTGTCCGCGTGCAGAGCGACGGTGTACATCACCGCCGCGAGCTGCGCGTTACGTGCCTGCTCTGCCGCCCATTTGGCGTGCGCGCTGTCGCCCGCCAGGTCGGCCTCGGCCCACTCCTGGCCGAACTCCCGCTTCTCGGCGAGAGCGCTCGCGAGCTTCTCACTGACCGGCGTGCCTTCCTCGAAACCGTCCGCGTCGACCACGCCGCCGTCAATCGACGTACGCGCCACCACGGGCTTGCCGGCCCGGAGCGCCTCCCACTGGGCGTTGGAGATCTCCAGCGGCTCGGACGGCCAGGGCGTCGCCGCGTCCTCGCCGGCCAGCATGGCGGCGAACAACGCCAGGAAGTCGCCGTGGCCGTCGGGTGTGCCGGTCTCGCCTACCCGGGGCATCGGCGTGGTGTGTGAAGCGAATCAACCATTTGGCGCGACCGAGTCTAGTCCGGCATCGGATGGCAAACGACCCGCTCTCACGAGCGGGCCGCAGCCGCCATTTGGTTGACGCCACACCGACGCCGTGAGGCACTTTACCTTCTGAAGCGGCCAGGTCTCCCAGCGCGGCCGCCGCCGGAAACACCGAATCGGCTGTTGCGCAGCGCCCGGCTACGCGGCGGCAGTGTTGCGCAGCCGGTCCCGGCGGCGGCGTTTCGACGCCCGGCTCTCGCTGCGCTTGCGCGCCCGCGCGTCGGACCAATCGACCGGAACGACCGCGCAGGCTTCGGCCACGCCGAGGCAGGCGGCGGCCAGGTCGACGGCCGCCGACTTCAGGGTCGGGGCCAGACGCTCCCGCTCCTCCTCGTCCGCCCGCGTCCAAGCGGCGAAGCATTCCTGCAGGGCGAGGGCGCGCCTGGCCAACGGCGCCGCGCGGCGTGCCGAGTCGGCGTCGAGGCGCATGTCGAATTCTGCCCGGACCTCGTCCACGACCGCCTGGCGCTCGGACGCCGACAGCGTGGTCTCCAATCCGGGCACGCCGCGAAGCCTAATGCCGCCGGGAGCCCCTGAGAAGGCCGTCAGGAGCGGCGACGACGGGGCGGCTATCCGCGCCGGATGGTCCCGTGCGGCGGGTCTAGGTCTCCTCGATCGCACCGGGGCGTGTGAGCGACCAGATCACCCACACGTCGAGCGCGATCAGGAGGATCGCCCAGAAGGGGTAGTAGGGGATGAAGAAGAAGTTCGCCACCGCGCTGAGCGAGGCCAGGAAGATCGCCGTGACCACCGCCCAGCCAGCGCCGGTGATCAGCCCCCAGGAGGTGAAGAGGAGCAGGACCCCGAATAGCAGGTGGATCCATCCCCACGCGGTCGTATCGAGGTCAAACGTGTAGTTACGCGTGACGACGAAGAAGTCGTCATTGAAGATCGCGGTCAACCCTGCGATCAACTGGAAGAAACCGATGAGCATGAGCACGGCCGCCGCGAAGACAACCCCGCTGGTCGCCCACCCCGACGGTTGCTGATCCCTGCGGGTCCGGTCGTTCGCCATGGTGGCGCTCCTCTCTCGTCCTCGATACAGGTTCCGGCCGATAGGTTCGCCGCACACTGCCCGGACCCTGCCCACCACCGGGCCGTGACGACGCGCTCCGGCACCATGTTCACCAGCCTTCAACGAACCGGCGCGTGACCTCATCCGGCCTCGGCCCGCGCGCCTCTCGCTCCGCCTGGCGCGCGTATGACTGGACGTCGCCGCGCCTCATCCACCTGTCCCCCGACCCGTCGCAGGGCCTGTCCGTGGGCGGCAGGTCCGGCGGCACGATGGACCACCACTGTAGGCTCGCCTCCACGCATGGTCCGCGAGGGGGCACCTGTCCTGGTCGCCTACGACGGCTCGGAGCTGGCCCGGGCCGCCGTCCGGCACGCAGCCGAGCTTTTCGCGGGGCGTCCGGCCGTGCTGGCGACGGTGTGGGAGCCCGGGTTGGCGGCGCTGCCCGGGGGGCCCGACGCCCTCGGTGTGAGCGCGTTCCCGCCCGATCTGGCGGAGGTCGATGCGGTCGATGACGCCCAGCGCGAGCGCGCCTCTGCCGTCGCTGCAGACGGGGCCGAGCTAGCCCACTCGCTCGGGCTAGCCGCGGAGCCACAAGCCGTCCCCGACGAGGTCGACGTGGCGGACACGCTGATCGAGATGGCGCGGGAGCGGAGCGCGGCCGTGATCGTCGTGGGCTCGCACGGAATCTCGGGACTGCGCTCGCGACTGCTCGGAGGGGTTTCGCGGAAGCTGATCGAGCATTGCGACCGGCCTGTGCTGGTCATCCGCGGCGAGCGCCACTAGGCCAGACGCCGCCTGCGGTGATCCGGAGCCGAAGGGGTGTTCCGTGTCGCAATGAGATGACAGGCACTTGCGTCGCGCCGCGCGCCTCGACCACCGCCTGTGGCCGCGGTCTCAGCCGTCACGGCGTCCTCCGGCGCGACCGCCTACTGAACCGGAGTCGCGCCGCGTTCCGGTTCGCCGAACCGACTCAACCCCCACGGCCACGGCTCGTCTGCGGCCGTCTCCGCCATCAACTGCGGGCCGAAAACCGTCCACACCGCCTGCAAACGCAGCAGCTCCTCGGCGTCGAGCCCCTGGCCGGCCAGACAGCTGGGGCCGAGTTCGAGCACCAGCCGGTCGGCCATCCGCAGCTCGGCCTCGGGCTTGCGCTGGCGGCGCTGCCGCGGCGGCCGGGCCACCTAGCCGCGCCCCAACGGCCGCCCCGGCTCCGGCGCGGCCACCACGTCGGCGTCCAGATTCAACTCACGCAGCAGCCGCGCGGCGGCCAGCCTGGAGTCCCGCTCGATCGCCGCCGCCGGGTTGCTGCGCGGCCCGAACCGGCCCTCCACAAGCAGCCCCTCCTTGGCGATCGCCTCGCGCGCCTCGCTGCAGCGGTCGAGCGCCTCGCACATCAACGTCAGCAGCCGGACGTGGTGTTCCTGAAGTTCGTACTCGTCACGAATCGTGCGCCACAGCCGCTTCGTGTCCCGTCGCAAATGGGCGGGAGCCCGCCCCGCCCTCGGAGCCGGTCCCTCAACCGCGCGAAGTGTCCGGGCAGCTTCCACTAGCAGCACCTTACCCCCGCCCGAGGCCGTCACAGGGCCTCTCAGAGCCCCCGTACCGCTCAAAAGGCGAACCCCGGCGTGTGAGGTCCGCTGACCGGAGGTGTCTGTTGGGCCGGCTCGGGGTCACCCGCCCTTGGGGGGCGTCCGCGTTGACGGCGGCGGCTCATGGCTGGTCGGTTGGCGCAGCTCTGACCTCGCTGCGCTCTACTTCTGCGTCCTCAAGTCCGAGCAGGTTGACCGTGGCTTGCGCCTTGCGTCGGTCGTGTCCGCTGAGCAAGTCCGCGAGCAGGCTTGCGTGCTCGGCTGCTGTCCTCGGGCCGTTGCTCGGGCTGGGCGACGACGGGCTGAGCGGCGATGACCTCGACCAGCGACTTCGGCCTAGAGGCTTCGGCTTCGGCGGCCCGCCGGCCGGCGAGGCGGTCCTCCTCGCGCCGTTGGGCTTGCTCGCGCTCGACTTCGCGGCGTTCGATCTCAGCGAGGGCGCGGCCGGCGATGGTGGTCGGCTCGGGCGCGGTGGTCTCGACGCTGGTGTCCTCGGGCTTCGGTGCCGAGGTCGGCGCTTCGGCTTCGGGTGTGATCACCTCGGGCGTGGCTGCCATGTCGTCGGGTGCCGGACCGAACAGCGCCTCGGCGATCTGCTTGGCCTCGTCGGTCACGCTTGCTCCTCACCTCGGGCGATCCGGTCGACCTCGAGGTGGTGATCACCCATCAGGTACCGATGTGGATGACGGTCAAGCCTCGGTGCCTCGAAGCCGTCCGCCTCGACGGTCTTTACGAGGTGCAGCAGCTGACCGACACGCGGGTCGCTGCGCACAACCTGGGCGGCCTGGTTGGGTGGGTAGCCGTAGCCGTCGCTGACGATGCCGACGATGGTGTTCTCGTCGGCGACGAGTTGGGCGAGCGCGTCGCGCAGCTCGAGCAGGCCGGCGTTGACACGTTCGAGGCTGGTGCCCGAGTCGACCTGCTCTTCGACCCGCTCGACAACGGAGCGCCGGCGGAACTCGTCACGCTGCTCGGTGACGGTGGCGAGCTTGGCGACCAGCTCCTCGTACTGCTCCCACGACTCGTGATCCGAGAGGTCGTAGCCGATGGAGCCGCTCTCGCGCACCTGGGCCTGCTCGCTTGAGATGCGGGCTTTGAGCGTGGAGGCAGGCTTCGCCGCCTGGGCGACTGCCGCGTCAAGCTCGGCGAGGCGGGCGCTGGCCGGGCCGCTGCTTTGGGCGGGAGAATCAGTGGCCGAGCCACCCGCAGCGGCGGTCTTGGTTCGCGGCGACATCACGCGGCCGAGGGGGGCGAAGACGGCGACGGCGTGGATGGCCGTGCTCCGCCGCCGCCGCCCTCCGCCGCGAGCGCTCGCGGCGCCACGTCCGGCTCCTGGCCGGGCGAGGTTTGGGCCAGGGTGACTGGGAGTGCGACGATCTCGTAGGTCGTCGCCCGAGCACCGCATTGGAGACAAGCCCGGCGCCGTCGGATGACGCCGCGCTTGGTCTGCCGGGTCTCGAGAACCTGGGTAGCCGTACCAGCGCTACACGTAGGGCACTTCACGACTCGCAGGTTACGGGAGTCGGCGGACGTTACTGACCGATGGTCAGCAGCCGAGGGCCGAGGGGACGGGTGCTGTCGCCACTACGACTTCGGTGCTGGCACGCCCACGCGCATGGTGCGGCGCGGCGGCGCGTTACCCCGGTCCCACCTCGGCCTTGATCTCGCAGCGGTCGATCGAGGCGCGCGTCCCTGGCGTGTCCGCCGGGTCCATCGCGTCGAGTGCGCCCTCCGCTGCCGACATGTCGTCGGCCGTCTCGAAGAGCTGAATCACGACTGCGGTGCGCTGGGCCGGGTCGTGGAGAATCTGGAGGCCCTTGGCCGGGATGTCCACGGGCGGTCCCTCGCTCGCCTCAACCTCGTCCAAGCGCCCGGCCAGGTGATCCGGATCCACATCCGTGAACCTGACCACGCGTGCGTACATGGATACTCCCCTTCGGTCGCCAGTGAGCAGAACCTACAGGGCGGCTTCGGTAGTTGCGCAAAGCACCAGCGGGGCCCAATTGCTGCGCTGGAATCTCAGCGACGAGATACGCGGCGGTTAGGCGTGGGTGGGGTGCCGAAGGTGCGCAGGACGTGTTCGACCGTGGAGGCGAGCAGTTCGTGGGTGGCTTCGCGGGTGGCTTCGCCTTGTAGCCAGCGGCGGGTGGCGGAGCGGTTGAGTCCGGTCCAGCATTCGAGTGCGTAGCGCAGCCGGGGCGAGTCCTCCTTGGCGATGTCGGCGTGGCGAGCGGCGACCAGCGCAACGGCACGGCGCACCAGCCCGGTGACGACGGCCCTGATGTCGGGGTCGGCGATGTCCTCGCCGCGCCCGAGCGTGCCGAGCCAGATCGCGCGGTTGTCCTCGGTCCATTCCAGCCAGCGCGATACGTCATCGGCCACCCGGGCGCGGGCGCTGCGGCCCACGGGCGGAGGGAGTTGCTCCTCGCGCACGGCGCCGAGCCGCTCGAGCAGCGCGATGTAGACCTGCTTGCGGCCGCCGAAGTAGTGGTGCACCAGTCCCCTGGTGACGCCGGCGGAGCTGGCGATGTCCTCGACCGAGACCTCGTCGTAGCCGCGCTCTGCGAACAGCGCGTTAGCGGCGTCAAGGATCTGGTCGCGGCGCTGCTCGGGATCGAGGCGGCTGTACTTCGTCGTCGGGTTCATAAGACGAGTTTAAGAGGTTGTTGACGATACGTCAAGAAGCTGTTAGCATGTCGCCAACAAGGCACCCTTCACAAGGAGACACGCATGAAGAAGTTCCTACTCATCGGCGTGGCGCTTGTCGCCATGCTCGCAATTCCGGCGTCGGCTTCGGCTGACGTGCCGCGCTGTGAGGCTCCCGTCACGAGCACTACCGTGGCGACGTTCACGGCCCTTCAGCCGAAGGACACGGAGCACCAATTCGTCAACGTGTGGAAGCACGACTACACGGTCACGGTCGCCCCGGACGGTTCCTTCACCGGCACCGGCATCGTGACCGACAACGGCGGCGCGTTCGCCTGGGACGAGACCATCACCGGCTCGTCCGACAGCGACTCGATCAGCTTCAAGACCATCCCGACCGGAGCGGCCACTGGCGGCGCGACGTTCAGGGTGACCGATGCGGCGTTCAACATCGAGGTTGACGTTGACGACGAGAACACCTGGCAGGCCAACGACATCCAGATGAAGATCTCGCCGCTGGTGTTCAGCAGCAGCACGACCGATGGCCTGAACCACGGCCAGTACGTCAAGGCGGCTGGCGGCGGCAGTGTCGCGGCGAAGAAGTGCGCCGGGATGCCGACCGTCTCCAAGCAGGGCACGCTCCTCCCATAGTCCGCAGCATCTGAATCTGAGGCCCCCGTCATTCGTGGCGGGGGTCTCATTTTTCGGCTGATTGACGGGAGCGACCAGGGAAACCTGGTCGTTGCCGCCAGTCGACCGACTGGGACAACGAGCAAGGAGAAACGATGATCACCGTACTTAGCATCTGCGCCCTGGCCACGCTTCTTGTGATGGCGATGACCGTGGCGACGCCGAAACCCTGATGAAGAAGGCCATTGCCCCCAGGGCTGTCCTTGTGGTCGCCGGCACCCTCGCCGCCGACGAGCTCGAGAAGCAGCGCGCCGAGCACACCGCCACCCGCCGGCACGCCCAACATGTCGGCCGCAACATCCGCGCCATCCGCCGGCAGCGAGGGCTCACCCAGGAGCGGCTGTCGCTGATGCTCGACCTCCGGCGCAGGAACACCGTGTCCAACTGGGAACGCGGGGTCCACGCGCCCGACGCCGCCCACCTGGAACGGCTGGCCGCTGTCCTCGAGGTCCACTGGACCGACTTTTACCGCCGGGACGACGGCGGCTCGGACTAGCCCCCAGTCGGCGGGGGCGCGGGAACGGCCGAGGGCCGCCCCGCTCGCGCCCGCCACGGCAAGGGTGAGCCGCGGCCCCGGCGAAGCAGCCGACGCGAGAAGTTCGCCCCCCCCCCGCTCCGAACATTCTCCGAACATCGCTGCCAGCACAAGCGCCTATCTGCGGTCGAGCCGGGGCCCTCGCCACTCCTAGCGCCGCGAGTTCGATGCCCGCTCGGTGCACGCTCGGTGCACAGGGGACTCGCGCTCGTGGCTGCGATCCCCCTCGATCCCGCTGGTGGTGCGAGACCAAGCGATGGGCCGGGGAGGATTCGAACCTCCGACCGACGGATTATGAGTCCGCTGCTCTAACCGCTGAGCTACCGGCCCTCGGGCCCGCATCGTAGAACCAGAAACGGATGAGGCATGGCGAACCCGTCCGGTGGCCGGTTAGGTTGTCCACCGGAATGCGGAAGTGGGTTCCCCTGCTGCTGCTGGCCTCTGCCCAGTTCGTGATGGTGCTCGACACGAGCGTCATGAACGTGGCGATCTCGCAGATCGTCGAGGACCTGGATACCTCGATCCAGGGGGTCCAGACGGCGATCACGTTGTACACGCTGGTGATGGCGGCGTTCATGCTGCTGGGCGCGAAGCTCGGCGACATCCTTGGGCGCAATCGCGCGTTTGCGATCGGTCTCGTGATCTACGGCGTGGGCTCGCTCACCACGGCGGTGAGTCCCGACCTCACCGTGCTGCTGATCGGCTGGTCGGGCATCGAGGGGTTCGGCGCGGTGCTCGTAATCCCGGCGATCGCCGCCCTCACGGCCGCCGGCTACGAGGGCCGCGAGCGGGCGCTGGCCTACGCGCTGCTCGGTGGGGTGGCCGCGATCGCCGTTGCCGCCGGCCCGCTCATCGGCGGCTGGGTGACGACGGAGTTCACGTGGCGCTACGTGTTCGCCGCCGAGACCGCCGTGATGGTGGTCATCTTGCTGTTCCTGGGCCAGATTCCCAAGGCCGAGGCCTCAGCCCACCGGACGCGGCTCGACGTGGTCGGCGTGGTGCTTTCGGCCGCCGGCCTCGGGCTGATGGTGTTCGCCATCCTGCGCAGCAGCGTGTGGGGGTTCGTACAGCCCCGCACGCCGCCGACCATCGGCGGCACGGAGATCACCCCGCTGGGCTTCTCCCCCGTGCCCTTCCTGGTCCTCGCCGGTCTGGGCCTCCTCGCCGCATTCGTCGCATGGCAGCGCCGGCGTGCGCGCCTCGGGCAGGATCAGCTGCTGGACCCGACGGTGCTCCGCGTCGCACAGCTGCGAGCGGGGCTCTCAACCCTGCTGGGGCAGCAGCTCGTCCTGATGGGGGTGTTCTTCGTCATCCCGGTCTACCTGCAGGTGGTGCTCGGCCTCGACGCGTTCGAGACGGGAAAGCGCCTGCTCCCGCTGTCGCTGTCGATGCTCGTCTTCGCCCTTCTCGGCCCGCGCATGGCGGCCCGCCGCTCGCCGCGCACCGTCGCCCAGTTGGGGCTCGTCGCCGTCGGTATCGGCTCGTTCGTGATGCTGGCCACCCTCGACGTGACCCTCAACGACACGGGCTTCCGGATCGCGCTCGCCCTGATCGGCGCCGGGGGCGGCCTGCTGGCGTCGCAGCTCGGGAACGTGATCATGTCGTCCGTTCCACCCGAGAAGTCGAGCGAGGGAGGCGGGCTGCAGGGCACCGCCCAGAACCTCGGCTCATCGCTCGGGACCGCGATCATCGGCGCCGTTCTGCTCGCGTCGCTGGCCACAGGCTTCAGCGAGCGCATCGCCACCAACCCGGATATCCCGGCGGACGCGCGGGCCACCATCAGCGCGACGGCCGAGGAGGGAATCGACATCGTGCCCGTGGACGACGTCGAGAAGGCCGCGGTTGAGGGCGGGCTCACCCAGCGCCAGGCCGACGCTGTCGCCGGCGACTACGGCGATGCCCAGCTCGTGGCGCTGCGGCTGGCCCTCGGCACCGTCGCGCTGGCGGCCGTGCTGCTGCTGTGGTTCACCCGGGAGCTGCCCACGCGGTCCCTCGCCGAGAGCGCCAGCGACGCAGCGGCCGAGGCACCTGCCCCGGCCTAGTCAGCCCACGAACAGCAGCCGCCGCATTCCCGCCAGCGACCGCTCGGGGCCGGGCCAGTGCTCGCGGAGAAGGTCGTCGCCGGCCGCCCGGAGCACCAGGCGCAGGACGATGGCGAGCACGATCGCGTCGTCGAGCTGCCCGGCCACGGGAACGAAATCGGGGACCAGGTCGAAGGGGAGCGCCAGGTAGCCGGCCAGCCCCGCCAGCAGCGCCTTGCTGCGCCGGGGTAGCCGCGGGTCGGCGAGCAGGCGGGTCACCAGCACGATGCAATCGGGGACGAAGCGCACCCAGGCCAGGGCGTCCGCACGCCGGCCGGCGGCCATCAGGCCCAGGACCAGCGCCAGATACAGGCCGGCGACGAGCACAAGGCCGGCGGGCAGCCACTCGGTCACGAGGGCGACTCTACCGGGGCCCGGCCAGCTGCCGGACGGCGCGTGAGAGCGCGTTCATCGCCGCGGCGTCGGCCAGGATGATGCTGGTCTGGGCCCGGGCCTGGATGGACAGGGTCTCCGGGGACTGAGGGAACGTGAGCCGCGCCGCGGCGATATCGCCGGCCAGGGCCAGGCGGCTTACCGCGGCGGCCAGGTCGCGATGGGTAGATCGGGCAGATGCGGGCGGCCGGAGCGCGTCGAGTCGCCCGCGCGCCTCGCGCACTCCCGAGGCGAACCTCCGCAGCCGCCGCGCCGCCTCCCGCGGCCCGCGGCGCTGGTCCACCTCGTTGAGGGTCGGAAGGGCCCAGACGCTGCTCCTGTCGACCCGGTCGGCAAGTCGCTCGATCGCCACCCGGTACCGCGCCGCCGCGGCGGGCTCCGTGTCCTCCTCGCCCATGCAGCCCGCGCCGGCCGTCGAGGCCGCGGCGGCCAGCAGCAGGAGGGCCCTACCGGACCGCCTTGTCCAACGCGGCCTCCAGCTCATCGGCACTGTAGGCGCCCTCCAGGCGCTCGACGACCTGGCCCTTGCGATTGATCGCGAACAGCCAGGGCTCGGTGGGAAGCTGCCACGCGGCCACCTGGGGCCGGAAGCCCTTCTCGATCGTGTTGTCCCGGTAGATCTCCATGTGGATGAACTCGGCCTCGTCGCCGCGATCGGCCTTCACCTGCTCGGCGATGTCGACCACCGGGCCGCAGACCCGGCTCTGGCAGAGCTGGGGAGTGGCGAACACCAGCACCACCGGCTCCTTGCCCACCACGTCCGCGAAGTCCGCCTCGTGCATCGAGGAGGCGGGGATGCGCGTGTCGATCGAGGCCACGTCGCCGGCCACGTCGGCCTTGGTCGGGGTGTGAATCCGCGGCGCGGGCTCGCCCGCGCGCGGCACGGGGTCGTCGGCGGGCTTCCCCACGCTGACGCCCGGGGTGGCCGGAGTGGCCGCCACCAAGCGGTCGTCGAGCCGGGCGATCCCGAGCATCTCGTACTGCCCGGGCTCCTCGAACGGCACATCGGCGATGTAGACCGACTGCGCCGAGTCGGGATCCTGAGCCGACTGCTGGCTCTGGAACGAGGGCTTGACCTCGAGCGACTCGTAGCGCGCCCCGTACGGCCCCATCGCCGGCCCGCCGCCCTCCGGCGCGAAGTAGACGACCACCTCCGCGTTGGCGATCTGGGCCCGGTCGCGCTCGAACAGACCGAAGCCGAAGCGGTTCTCCCCGGTGGTGAGGACGGAGACCGACGGCGCCAGCACCGGCCCTCCCTCGGGGAGGCCGCGGCGCAGCTCCGCAAGGGTCTTGCCCTTGGGCTTGGGGAACTCGGCCGGATCGGCAGGCGGGGGCGGAGCGCTGGACATGCCCTCGCGATCGTCGCCGCCGCAGCCGGCGATAAGCGCGCAGGCGGACAGCACGACGGCAAGCAGAGCACAGCGAGGCACGGCGGCAGAGGGTATAGACGCCCTTTGGAGTCGACGGCGGGTGTCGTGCATCCTTAACCCAGCGTTCACGTAGTCTTCCCGCCCCCGAGGAGGAGCCAACTGTGGAGCGCGCAGCACTGATCACCGGAGGATCGAGCGGCATCGGGCTGGCGATCGCCCGGGCGCTCGGAGAGGACGGCTACGGGTTGACGCTGTCGGCCCGACGGCCGGAGAAGCTGGAGGCGGCGGCGGACGAGCTCCGCGGAGGCGGTCTCGACGTGCTCTCGGTTGCGGCGAACCTGGCGGACGAGGATGACATCCAGCGGGTGGTGGCTGCGCACAGCGAGCGCTTCGGGCGCATGGACGTGCTCGTCAACAACGCCGGGCTGGGGATCGGCGCGGCCGTGGCGGACACCGAGACCAAGAAGCTCGACCTCCAGCTCGGCGTGAACCTGCGCGGGGTGTACCTGGTGGCCCGCGAGTGCATCCCGCTGCTGAAGGATGCCGGCGCCGAGCACCGCAAGGCGCTGATGGTGAACACCGCCTCGATCGCGGGCAAGAGCGGCCAGGGCTGGCTGGCGGCCTACTCGGCCACCAAGTTCGGCGTCGTGGGGCTGAGCCAGGCCCTGCACAAGGAGCTCGCCGGCGACGGCATCCAGGTCACAGCCCTGTGCCCGGGCTTCGTGGCAACGGCGATGACCGACTGGGTCGAGGAGCAGGTGCCGAAGGACGAGATGATCCAGCCGCAGGACATCGCCGAGGCGGTCCGCTACCTGCTGCGCACCTCGCCCGCCTGCATCGTGCCCGAGCTGCAGTTCATCCGGCCAGGCGACACCGACGTCTGAGCCTCCAGCTCGGCCACGGCGCGCTCGTACTCGTCCAGGCGCCTGAAGGGACGCAGCCAGGCCCAGCCCGGCTGGTAGCGCAGCTCGCGGGCGCGGTGGCGCTCGCCGGTCGGGATCATGCGCCGGGCCCGCCGAGGCGGCGGGCGCAGCTCGGGCAGCTCTTCGAGCGCGATGCTGGCCTCGAGCATGGCCCGCAGGGTCCCCAGCTCGCGGTCGGTGGCCGGCCGGGCTCGCTTGGCCGCGCCGGTGTAGGCGTCCCAGGCCCGGGCGAAGCCGGCCAGGCTGGTCCGGCCCCCGTTCCGGTGCGCGGCCAGCATCGGGCACACGCCACCATGGCGGTCGGTGTAGGCGCCGACGATGATGCGGCCGCCCTCGATCCCCTCCAGCATCGCGCGCCGGCTGGCCAGCGGCAGGCAGTCCACGGCGTGGCGGAGGTCGCGGGCCGGGCGGCGTCTCGAGGGCATCGGCTGCCATAGCATCCCCCGTCGGCGCGGACTCGCACAACCGGCGAAAGGAGACTTGCATGCGGCTCGGCCTCAACGTGGGCTACTGGGGGCTCGGGCTCACCTCCGAGCAGCAGCTGGAGCTGGTCAAGGAGGCCGAGGCGGCCGGCTTCGACTCCGTCTGGGCCGCCGAGGCCTACGGGTCCGACGCCGCCACGGTGCTGGCCTGGCTGGCCGCGCAGACCGAGCGGATCCGGGTCGGCTCCGCGATCTTCCAGATGCCCGCCCGCTCGCCCGCGATGGCGGCGATGACCGTCGCGACCCTCGACCAGCTCTCGGGCGGCCGGATGATGGTCGGCATCGGGTCGTCGGGGCCGCAGGTGGCGGAGGGCTGGCACGGGCAGCGCTTCGCCCGCCAGCTGGGTCGCACGCGCGAGTACGTCGAGATCCTGCGCAAGGCCCTCGCCCGCGAGCGGCTGGTCTACGAGGGCGAGACCTACACGCTGCCGCTGCCGGACGGACCCGGCAAGGCGCTGAAGCTCATGATCGGCCCCGTGCAGGAGCGGGTCCCGATCTATGTGGCCGCCATCGGCCCCAAGAACACCCAGCTGGTGGGCGAGATCGCCGACGGCTGGCTGCCGATGTTCTTCTCGCCGGAGAACGTGGGCGAGGCGCGAGGGCTGCTCGAGGAGGGGGCCGCCCGCTCCGGGCGCTCGCTGGACGGCTTTGACATCGCGCCCAGCGTGCAGGTGGCGATCGACGACGACCTGGAGCAGGCCCGCGACGTGATGCGCCCCTTCGTCGCTCTCTATGTGGGCGGAATGGGCTCACGCGAGAAGAACTTCTACAACGCGCTCGTGCGCCGGTACGGCTTCGAGGAGGCGGCCGACGAGATCCAGGACCTCTATCTCGAGGGCAAGAAGGAGGAGGCGGCCGCGGCCATCCCCGGCGAGCTGATCGACACCGTGACGCTCGCGGGGCCGCTCGACCACGTGCGGGAGCGGCTCAGCGTCTACGCCGACGCCGGCGTGGGCACGCTGATCGTCTCCCCCATGTCCTTCGATCCGGAAGGCAGGAAGCGCACGGTGCGCCAGCTCGCGGAGCTGCTCTGAGCCTCACCGCCGCGCCGCGCCGCCGCATCCTGCTCGCCGCGTTCGGCGACCCCGGGCACGCCTTCCCCGCCATCGCCCTCGGGGCCGAGCTGGCCCGCCGCGGCCATGAGGTGACGCTCGAGACCTGGAGCCGCTGGCGCGAGCAGGTCGAGCGGGAGGGCATGGCCTTTGCGGCGGCGCCCGAGTACCACGTGTTCCCCACCGAGGGGCGGCCGCTCAAGCCCTACGCGGCGGCGGTGAGGGCCTCCGCCTCCACCCGCGCGCTGATTCGCGAGGTCGACCCGGAGGTGGTGGTGGCCGACATCCTGACCGTCGCCGCGGCGCTGGCGGCCGAGCTGGAGGACCGCCCCTGGGCCACGCTCGTGCCGCACGTGCTGCCGGCCGGCGAGCCCGGGTTCCCGGTCTACTCGGTGGGCGCGGTCTATCCGCGCACGCGAGCGGGGGCGCGGATGTGGCGGCTCTCGCGCCCGCTTCTCATGCGCGGCGAGGTGCAGGGGCGCCGCGAGCTGAACGGCGCGCGGGCCCGGGTCGGGCTGCCGCCGCTCTCCCACGTGCAGGGCGGCATCTCGCGCCGCCTGGCGCTGGTGGCCACCTTCCCGCAGCTCGAGTACCCGCGCCGCACGGTCGTGCCCGGCCTGCGGGTGACCGGGCCGCTGCTGTGGGAGCAGCCCTTCGGCCCGGTGGAGCCGCCCCCGGGCGACGATCCGCTCGTGCTGGTGGCGCCCAGCACCTCCCAGGATCCGCGCGGCCGGCTGCTCCGCGCCGCACTCGAGGGCCTCGCCGACGAGCCGGTACGGGTGCTGGCCAGCACCAACCGCCGCGGCCCCGACGACCCGCTGCCGGTTCCCCGCAACGCGCGGCTGGTGGACTGGGTCTCATACGCGCGCGCGATGCCGGGCTGCGCCGCGGTGGTGTGCCATGCCGGGCACGGCACGCTCGTCCGGGCGCTGGCCAGCGGCGTGCCGGTGGTGGCCTGCCCGCACGCCGGCGACATGGCCGAGAACGCCGCGCGCGTGCGCTGGGCCGGCGTGGGCGTGTCGCTGCCGCGCCGGTTTCACACCGCCCGGGGCGTGCGGCTGGCCGTGCGCCGGCTGCTGGCCGAGCCGGCCTATGCCCGCCGCGCCGCGGAGCTGCGAGCGTGGCACCAGCGCCACGACGGGGCCGCCGCGGCTGCTGCCGCGGTGGAGGGCTTCGCGGTCACCGAGCAATACCCCCACGGGGTACACTGACTCCCATGGCGAGCGAAACCCGAGGCTACACCGCGACCAAGGACCAGCTGACCGGCCGCCTGCGGCGCATCGAGGGCCAGGTGCGCGGGGTCGAGCGAATGGTCGACGAGGACCGCTACTGCATCGACGTGCTGACCCAGATCGGCGCGATCCAGGCCGCGCTGGACAAGGTGGCCCTGGGCCTGCTCGACGACCACGCCCGCCACTGCGTGATCGGCGCCGAGGGCGCCGAGCAGGACGACCGCACCACCGAGCTGATGGCGGCGGTGGGGCGGCTGATGCGCCGCGGCTGAGCGCCGCCTGCGGCGCGCGCCGTGTCGTGCGGGAGGGCGCGGGCTGGCCCGCGCCGGACCGATCGTTATCCCGCAGTGACGCCGCAACGCCTACCGTCGCGGACGTGACCCGGCGCAGCCTCTGGATCGACCGCGAGCATCAGCGCGACGGCGACCACGGCCCCTTCTCCTCGGCCCGCTGGCGGCGTCAGGCCGAGGCCGCCGAAGAGCTGCGGCGCGGGCCCGAGGAGCCGGCTCCCCCACCCCCCGAGCCTCCCCGGCGCCGCTCCCTGCTGCTACCGGCCGCCGCCCTGGCCACGGCGCTGTGCGCCCTGGCGGTCGGGGTCTTCGCCGTGGTCACCGACGACGATCAGAACACCACGCTCAGCGCCCCGGTCGACGGCGGCCGGGCCCCGGCCACCGCGGTGGGACGCGTGGCCGACTCCGCCGGGCCGGGCGTGGTCTCCGTACGGGCCGGTAGCGCGGGCGGCACCGGCTTCGTGGTCCGCCGCGACGGCACCATCGTCACCAACGCCCACGTGGTCGGCTCGAACGAGACCGCGCAGGTGCGCTTCAACGACACCGGCCAGCTGATCGAGGCGGAGGTGCTGGGCACCGACCAGTCCTCGGACCTGGCGGTGCTGCGGGTCGATCCCGGCAGCGTCGACTCGCTGCGGGTCCTCCCTCTCGCCGACTCCGACAAGGTGCGCGTGGGCGACGACGTGGTGGCCATCGGCCATCCGCTGGGCCTGGACCGCACCGTCACCGCGGGCATCGTGTCCGGCACCGGGCGCGAGATCCAGGCCCCTGACGGCTTCCAGATCGACGAGGTGATCCAGACCGACGCCCCCATCAACCAGGGCAACTCCGGCGGCCCGCTCCTGGACGCGCGCGGCCGCGTGGTGGGGGTCAACAGCCAGATCGCCACGGCCGGCAGCGCCGGCAACGTGGGCATCGGCTTCGCCGTGCCCGCCAACACCGTCAAGGAGGTGGTACCCCAGCTGAGCCGCGGCCAGACGATCAGACGCCCCTACCTGGGCGTGGCCACCACGCTCAGCAGCGGCGGAGCGGCCGTGGGCGAGGTCACACCCGGCGGGCCCGCGGACGGCGCCGGCGTGCGCGCCGGCGACGTGATCACCTCGATCGACGGACGCGAGGTGAGCGACCCGGACGACGTGGCCGAGATCATCTCCGACCACCAGCCCGGCGACGAGGTGGAGATCGAGCTGCAACGAGGCGGCGAGGAGCGCACGATCGACGTCGAGCTGTCCACCCGGCCGGCTCGCACGCCGTGAGCTTCCAGGCGCCGCTCTTCCTGCTGGCGCTGCTGGCCCTGCCCCTGCTGGCCGGCCTCTACCTGGTGGTGGACCGCCGCCGCCGCAAGGCGGCCGCGGGCTTTGCCTCTCCGCTGCTCGCCCCCTCCTTCGCGCCCCTCCGCCCGGGCTTTCGCCGCCACGCGCCGATGCTGGCCTACGCGCTGGCGATCGCGGTGGCGGCCATCGCCCTGGCCCGGCCGGAGGCCACCGTGGCGGTCCCCGAGGAACGGGCCGCCGTGGTACTCGCGACCGACATCTCCGGCTCGATGGAGGCGCGCGACGTGCCCCCCTCGCGGATGACCGCGGTGCGCAACGCCGCCGCCGACTTCGTCGGCGCCGCTCCCTCCGAGCTGCGCGTCGGGGCGGTGGCCTTCAACCACGCCGTCCAGGCCATCGAGCCGCCGAGCGCGGAGCGCGGCGGCGTCCAGGACCTCATCGAGCGCATGCGCCCGAGCGGCGGCACCGCCACCGGGAAGGCCCTGGCCGCCTCCCTCGCGCTGCTGCGCCGGGACGGGCAGCGGCCCAGCGAGCGGGCGCCGGGCGCCGTGATCCTGCTCTCCGACGGCGCCTCCACCCACGGCCGCAACCCGCTGGAGGTGGCCCGCGAGGCCGGCCGGGCCCGGATCCCGATCTACACCGTCGCCCTGGGCACCGACCGGGGCACCATCGAGGTCGAGCGCCCGGGCGGCGGCACCGCCACCCGCGAGGTGCCGCCCGACCGCAACGCCATGCAGCGCATCGCCACCCTCAGCGGAGGCCGGACCTTCTCCGCCGATGCCGATGACGAGCTGGCCACCGTCTACGAGCGGCTGGGGTCGCGGATCGCCACCCGCGAGGAGCAGCGCGAGGTCACGGCCGCGTTCGCCGGCGGGGCGGCGGTGCTGCTGCTCCTCGGCGGCGGCATGTCCCTGCGCTGGTTCGGGCGGCTCCCGTAGCGGGTCCACTACTCTCGTGATCATGGGAGCGAGGCGAGCCGGCATCGCAACCGTCGCCGTCGTGGGCGCGGCCCTGTTCGGGAGCTCGGTACACGGGCTCACCCAGGTCGACGGAAGCCTCGCGGAGGCCGATCGCCGGCAGGACCAGCTCAGGCAGGAGCACCGCGCAGTCGACGATCGCCGCTGTCCGGCGCGTCAGCAGCAGCGCCTGCGCGAGGAAATCTGACCGACACCACGAGCCCGCCGCCGTCACGGGGCGTGATGTCGAGCTCTCCCCCGTGGGCCTCGCCCACGGCCTGCACGATCGACAGGCCCAGGCCCGCACCGCGCCCGTCGGCGCTGCGAGCGAGCCGCTCGAAGGGCTCGGCCAGCCGCCCCGCCTGCGCCGGCTCGACCGGCGGTCCGCTGTTCTCCACCCTCAGCTCGCCCCGGCCGCCCTCCAGCGCCCGGGTCCTGACCGTGACGAAGCCACCCGGGCGGTTGTAGCGCACGCCGTTCTCGATCAGGTTGGCCGCGAGCCGCTCGAGGAGGGCCGCGTCGCCGCCGACGCTCACGGACTCGAGGTCGACGTCCAGCCGCACGCTCTCGGCATCCGCGTCGCGGGCGAGCTGCTCGGCCGCGGCCCGAGCCGCGTCGGCCAGGTCCAGCGGCTGGCTTCGGAGCAGGCCGCGCTGGCTGCGAGCGAGGATCAGCAGGCTGGCCAAGAGCGCCTCGGTGCGGCGCGTGGCCAGCGCCACGGAGGCCGCCATGCCGCGCAGCTCGTCGAGGTCGGGCTCGGGATTGGCCAGGGCCACCTCGGCCTCGGAGCGGATCACGGTGAGCGGGCTGCGCAGCTCGTGGCTGGCGTTGGCGACGAAACGGCGCTGGGCGTCGAAGGAGTCGGCCAGCCGGTCGAGCATGTCGTTCAGGGTCTCGCCCAGCTCGCGCAGCTCGTCCTGCGGGCCGGCGACGGGGATACGCTCGCCCAGGCGCTCCTCGGACACCCGGCGCGCGGTGCCGGTGATGCGCTTGAGCGGCGCGAGCAGCCAGCCGGCGAGCGCCCAGCCGAGCGCGCCGGAGAGCAGCACCACCCCCGCGAGCGCGATCAGGTACTGCAGGGCCACCTCGTCCAGGGCGTCGTTGGCCAGGGCCTCGGGGAGGGTGCGGTCGAAGTGGCGCTCCAGCAGCCAGTAGCTCACCAGCAGCAGGATCCCCGTGGAGACGCCCACCAGGAGCGCGTAGAGCGCGGTGAGGCGGGCCCGGACGGTGAGCCGCTGCGGGCTCATATGCGGTAGCCGGCGCCCTTCACGGTCTCGACGATCGGCGGCTCGCCCAGCTTGCGCCGCAGGCGCAGCACGGTCATCCGCACCGAGTTGGTGAACGGGTCGGCGTTCTCGTCCCACACCCGCTCCACCAGCTCGTCGTTCGACACCACCGCCCCGTCCGCCGCCATCAGCGCCTCGAGCACCGCGAACTCCTTCGGCGTGAGGGTCACCTCCCGGTCGCCGCGGGTGACCGTGTGCCGCGCCGGATCGAGCACCACGCCCTTGGCCTGCAGCGTGGGCGGCTGGGCGGGGTTCGCACGGCGAGCCAGGGCCCGCAGGCGGGCCACCAGCTCGGCGAAGGCGAAGGGCTTGGCCAGGTAGTCGTCGGCCCCGGCGGCGAGCCCGTTCACCAGATCGTCGACGGCCGAGGCCGCGGTGAGCATGAGCACCCGCACGTCGGTCTCCTCGTCGCGCAGCGTGCGGCAGACCTCGTCGCCGTGGAGCAGCGGCAGGTCGCGGTCGAGCACCAGCACCTCGTAGGGAAAGAGCCGCGCCTTGTCGAGCGCCGCGGCGCCGTCGTAAGCCACGTCGACCGCCATTCCCTCGCGGCGAAGGCCGCGGGCCACCGCGTCGGCGACCCGTCGTTCGTCCTCGGCCACGAGCACCCGCACAACGTCCAGAGTAGAGAGGCGGCCCGGCCCTGCATCCGTTATCCGGCGGTGACAGCCCACCTCCTACCGTGGCGGCCATGAACGAGAGCACGAGGCACGACGAGCCCCGCGACGCGCTCGAGGACGCGCTGTACGAGATCAAGCGCGTGATCCTCGGGCAGGACGCCATGCTCGAGCGCGTGATGGTCGCACTGCTCACCGGCGGCCACGTGCTGCTCGAGGGCGTGCCCGGCCTGGCCAAGACACTGACCATCAAGACCCTCGCCTCGGTGGTGGGCGGGACCTTCCGGCGCATCCAGTTCACCCCCGATCTCGTCCCCTCCGACCTGGTGGGCACGCGGATCTACCGCCCGGACAGCGGCACGTTCGACACCGAGCTGGGCCCGGTGTTCACCAACTTCCTGCTCGCCGACGAGATCAACCGGGCTCCGGCCAAGGTGCAGTCGGCGCTGCTCGAGGTGATGCAGGAGGAGCAGGTGACGATCGGCGGCGAGACCCACGGCGTCCCTCTCCCCTTCCTCACGCTCGCCACGCAGAATCCGATCGAGTCGGAGGGCACCTATCCGCTGCCCGAGGCGCAGGTGGACCGCTTTTTGATGAAGATCCTGGTCGACTATCCGGCGCCCGGGGACGAGGCGGCCGTGGTCGAGAGCTCCCTCTCCCCCGCGCCCGAGATCGGCATCCGCATGACCGCCGCAGACCTGCTGGGCTTTCGCGAGTCGGTGCGCGAGGTGCTGGTGGACCGCGAGGCGGTGGAGTACGCCGTCGCGCTGGCCGACGCCACCCGTCGCCCGGCCCGGCACGGGCTGGCCGACATCGAGCCGCTCCTGAGCTACGGCGCCAGCCCGCGCGGGCCCATCGGCCTGGTGCAGTCGTCCCGGGCGCTGGCGCTTCTGCGCGGCCGGCGCCACGTGCTCACCAGCGACATCCGCGACCTGGCCCCCGAGGTCCTGCGCCACCGCCTCGTCCTGAGCTACGAGGGCCTGAGCGAGGGTGTGACCGCCGACGAGCTGCTGGAACGCGTGCTCGAGGCGGTCCCCGAGCCCGACCTCGCGCCCGCCGGCAGGCCGCTGGCGGCATGAGCCTCCGCCGGGCGGCCACGGCGGAGGAGCTCCGCCCGCCCGACGGACGCCAGGGCGGCGGTGCGGTGCCCGGAGCGCTGGTCGACGCCCTCGATCTGGCCTTCGTGCGCCGCGCGGGCGGGATGCTCGCGGGCGAGCACCGGGCCTCGGGCGTGGGCTCGGGTACCGAGCTGGCCCAGCTTCGCCCCTACCAGCCCGGCGACGACGTGCGCCAGCTCGACTCGGCGGCCACGGCCCGCACCGGCATCCCCCACGTCCGCCAGCAGGTGCCCGAGCGGCTGCTCACCACCTGGCTCGCCGTGGACGTGTCCGCCTCGATGGCCTTCGGCACAGCCGACCGGCTGAAGAGCGACGTCGCCGAGGGCGTGGTGGACGTGATCGGCAGCCTGGCCGTGCGCCGAGGCGGGAAGGTGGGCCTGCTCACCTACGGCGCGCCGGTGGCTCGCCTGCTGCCCCCGCGGGGCGGCCGCGGCGCCCGCGTGGGGCTGCGCCAGGCGCTGGCCGAGGGCGTGGCCTCCGACGGGACCGAGGGCGAGCCGCTGGAGCGCACCGCGCTGCGCATCGGCCGGCTGACCCGGATGCCCAGCCTCGTGGTGATCATCTCCGACTTCGCCGGGCCCCGATCGGACGAGGAGCCGCTGCCCTGGGCGCGCCCCGTGGCCGCGCTGGCCGCGCGCCACACCGTGCTGGCCATCGAGGTGGTCGACCCGCGGGAGCAGACGCTTCCCGCGGTGGGCCGCCTGGCGATGGTCGATCCCGAGACCGGGGCGCGGGTGGAGGTCGACACGCGCAGCGCGAAGCTGCGGGAGTCGTTCGCCGAGGCGGCCGCCGAGCGGCGCCGTGCCGTGGCCGCGGCGCTGCGCCGGGCCGGCGCCGAGCACGTGACCCTGTCCACCGCCGGCTCGTGGGCCCGTGAGCTGGGGCGGAAGCTGACATGAGCTTCGACTCTCCCCTGTACCTGCTGGCCCTCGCGCTGGTGCCGCTGGCGCTGGTGGCGTACGCCCTTACGCGGCGGCGGGGCCGCCGCTACGCCGTTCGCTTCCCAGGGGTCCCCACGCTCGCTGCGCTGGTGCCCAGCGTGTCGCCTTGGCGCCGGTGGATCCCGTTGACGCTGTTCCTGGCCGCCCTGGCCGCGCTCGCCCTCGCGCTGGCGCGCCCGCACGCGACCGTGGCGGTGCCGCGCGAGCAGGCCTCGGTGGTGCTGGTGACCGACGTGTCGCGCTCGATGCTGGCCACCGACGTCGACCCCAGCCGGCTCGAGGCGGCTCGCAGCGCTGCGCAGGACTTCCTCGGCCGGCTGCCCGAGGAGGCGCTGGTGGGCGCCGTGGCCTTCTCGGAGGAGGCCCACACCGTGGAGGCGCCCACCGATGACCGCCCCACCATCGAGGCGCTGATCGAATCCCTCTCCGCCGACGGCGGGACCGCCACCGGCGACGGCCTGGCCGCGGCGCTCGCGATGGTCGACGGCCGCGGCGAGCAGAAGGTGCCGGCGGCGATCGTGATGCTCTCCGACGGCAAGGCCACCACCGGTCGCGACCCCCTGGAGGTGGCGCGCGCCGCCAAGCGGCAGGGCGTGCCCATCTACACCGTCGCCCTCGGCAGCCGAGGGGCCATCATCGAGGTGCCGGGCGGCGGCCTGCTGCCGGTGCCGCCCGACCCCGAGACGATGCGCCGCATCGCCGAGCTCTCCGGCGGCCGCGCCTTCGAGGTCGACGACGCGGACGAGCTCTCCGACATCTACGAGGCGCTCGGCACCCGCGTCGCGACACGGGACGAGCGCCGCGAGGTGACGGCCGCCTTTGCGGGCGGCGGCGTGGTGCTGCTGCTGGCGGCGGCGGCGTTCGGGCTGAGGGCCACGGCGCGGCTGCCCTAGCGGCGGGGTGGACAATGCGGCTGCATGCTGCGCAGCCGGTCCATGGTCGCCCTGACCGCCTCCGAGGTGATCTCGTCCCTCGGGTCGCTCATGACCGTGGTGGCGTTGCCCTGGTTCGTGCTGGAGACCACCGGCTCGCCGGAGCGAATGGGCATCGTGCTGGCGGCGGAGGGCGCCCCGCTGGCCCTCTTCGCGATCCCGAGCAGCCGGCTCGCGGGCAGGCTCGGCGCCCGCCGGACCCTGCTGCTCTGCGACGCGGTCTGGGTCCCGGCGGTCGCGGCGATTCCGGTGCTGCACTACGCGGGAGCCCTCTCGTTTCCGCTGCTCCTCGGCCTGGCCTTCGTGGCCGGAGTCCCGTGGGCGGCGCGCTACGGATCGCAGAGCGCCCTGTTGCCGGAGATCCTCGGCGAGGACACCGCCCGCCTCGCGCAGGCGAACGCGATCTTCCAGTCACTGAGCCGCCTCACCTACTTCCTCGGCCCCGCGCTCGGGGGCGTTCTGGTGGCCCTGGTCGGCGCGCCGACCGTGCTCCTGATCGATGCGGCGACCTTCGCGGTCTCCTTCGTCATCGTCGCCGCCTTCGTCAAGCCGACCTTCAGGGCCGCCGGGCCCGCGGCCATGGCGCCGACCGCGGGCGGCGGCCTGCGCTTCATCCGGCGCGACCCGGTTCTGCGCCCCATCACGGCCGCCCAGGTGATCAGCCAGGCCTCCTTCATGGGCATGATCGCCGCGGTTCCCGTACTGGCCTTCGCCGCCTACGACCGCAATGCAGCCCTGGCGGGGATCCTCCTTGGCGCGTGGGGCGCCGGCGCGGTGGCCGGAAGCGTGGTGGCATTCCGGCTGGTGCAATCGCACGCGGCGTTGCGCCTGGGCGCGATCGCGTGGGTGCTGCAGGCCGTGCCTCTGTGGCTCCTGGTGGTCACCCCCGGCCCGGCGCTGGCACTGGCCGCGCTGGCCCTGTCGGGCTTTGGCAACGGCGTCCGGGTCCCGCCCATCGCCGGGGTGGCCACGAACCGAATCCCGCAGCGCGTGCGCGCGGAGACGCTGACCGTCTCGAGCGCGCTGGTACTCGGCGGAGGCTTCGTCGCCCTCCTGCTGGCCGGCCCAGCTCTCGAGAGCCTCGGAGCCGCTGCGGTCTTCGGCGCGGTGGCGGCCACCCAGACGGCGGCCGCGGCGCTGGTGGTCAGGCTGGCGTTTCGTCCAGGAGGGGTGCGGGTGGGCGAGGCCGAGCTGACGGCGCGATGAAGCCTCGGAGCTCCGGGGGTGGGACTCGAACCCACAACCGTGACCTTAACAGGGTCCCGCTCTGCCGATTGAGCTACCCCGGAATGCCCAAATGGGTTACACGCCTATCGGATTCAGCCTGGGTAGGGTAGCGACTCCAGCCTCGACCTCAGCGTGGCAGTTCGAGCACAGCAGGACGCACTTGGCGGCCTCTGTCCGCGCCTTTTCGATTGACCGGCTGAAGCCCCAGCGAGCAAGCCCGAACTCCTTGGTGCTGGGATCGACGTGATGGAAGTGGAGAGCGCCGCCATAGCGGTCGTAACCGCAAAGACAGCAGGCGCCCCCTGCCTCGGCGACCAGACGTTGCTTGGTGCGCCGACGCCATTCGATCACGCGTCGCTTGCGACACTCCTTGCAGCGGTAGTAGCCACGACCTTCCAACACGAACTCCGTGAAGCCGTGGGTGCGGCACGTTCGGTTCGCATACTTGGGAAGAGGACCGTCCACGACCCGAACACTAGTTCGTGTCTCGGACGGAAACCCACCTGTCATCTGCCGCAATCCGGCTCTCCGACTGGCCCCAGCCGCCCCCTGTTCTGGATGGACTTTCTAGCAGGCCGCTCAAGAAGCTGAAGCTGCTGGGCTGGACGCGATAGCGTGCAGCCCGGCGCGGCTGATGTTGGCCAGCAGCACCAGGGACGTGTTGTCGCGAAAGTCGCCCTGCGCGGTGGTTGTGACGGGCGGGTCCGACCAACGGCCGGTATTGGCAAAGCTGAACAGGCCGGTCTGCGGGTCGATCGGCGCGGACACCCTGCCCGCTGGCCCAACGCCGCACGGTGATGCGGTGCCGGACAGGAAGAAGTACCCGACCACGTGCCCCCCGGCCACGTCCAGCCAGTCGCCTGGGGTGCTCTGGTAGCGGCCGTCGGGCGGCTCGATCGAGGTCGCCCGACGCGCCAGGGATACGCGACGCGTGGTGGAGGCCAGCGCGCGATCCTCGGCGTCGCCGTCCGAGTCGAGGTCCACCCTCTGCGCCGCGCGCACCGACACCCGAACGCGATCGGCGGAGCCGCCCGCGCTGCTCGCGCGGCGCCCCTCGGAAAGCGCAGGTGATATCCGCGCAGGAGCCGCCGGCCGTCGAGGTCGAGCTGCTCGGTCGCGAACCCGGAGGCGTCGCCCACGCGCACCACCACGCGCCCGGTGTGGACCGTCTCCGGTCGCTCTCTGGCGAGCCCCCGCCGCGTCCCCGGGGCATGACCTACCCGCACCCAGACGACCATGCGCCCGGCATCGCGGCCCCGTTCGGGGACGAACGCGCGAACGGTGCTGATCCGGGGAGAACCGGCGAGCAGATCCGCGCGAGCCTCGGCGGCGCTCGGCCGGGCGAGCGCGCAGACCGCGACCATGGCCAGGACCGACAGGGCCGTGAGCGCAGCCGTTGCGGGCGACGATCGCTCCATCGACCGATCGGCTCCCGCCCTACTCCTCGTCCGCGGTGCCCGCCAGCCGGTCCGCGCCGCCCGAGCTCTTCAGCATGGCCAGCGTCTTCGACTCGATCTGGCGCACCCGTTCACGGGTGACACCCACCTCCTGGCCGATGTCCTCCAGGGTCATCGGGCCCTTGTCGCCGAGGCCGTAGCGGAGCTCGATCACCCGCCGCTCGCGCCAGGGGAGCGAGTCGAGGACGGCCTGGACGTCGGCGTCGCGGATGCGGTTGGCCACGATCTCCAGGGGCCGGTCGGTGGCCGAGTCCTCGATGAAGTCGCCGAGGGACGCGTCGCCCTCCTCGCCTCCGACGGGGGCCTCCAGCGACACCGGCTCCTGGCCCAGCTTGAGGATCTCCTCGACCTTCTCGGGCTGCATCTCCACCAGCTCCGCGAGCTCCTCCAGCGAGGGGTCGCGGTTGTTTCGCTGGATGAGCTGCCGCTTGGCCCGGGCCACGCGGTTCATGCGCTCGACCATGTGCACCGGGATGCGGATGGTGCGCGACTGGTCGGCCAGCGCGCGCGTGATGGCCTGGCGGATCCACCAGGTGGCGTAGGTGGAGAACTTGAACCCGCGGCGCCAGTCGAACTTCTCCACGGCGCGGATCAGCCCCAGGTTTCCCTCCTGGATCAGGTCCAACAGCGTCAGGCCGCGCCCGCCGTAGCGCTTGGCGATCGAGACCACGAGCCGGAGGTTGGCCTCGATGAGGGCGTTCTTGGCCGACATGTCGTTCTGCTCCACGCGCTTGGCCAGGCGCACCTCGTCCTCGCGGGTGAGAAGCGGCACCCTGCCGATCGAGCGCAGGTACAGCCGCACGGCGTCCTCGGCCCCCTGCTCCGGCGGGGCGACGGGCAGGCCCGAGGTGACCACACCTCCCTCGTCGAAGAGGTCCGGCTCCTGCTCTGCGTCGGTCGTCTTGTCCTCGGCTTCCTCGACGGGATCGCTCTCGCCGTTGGCTCGAAAGGTGCGGTCTGTCATGCAGTCTGGCCCATCACCGTATCCATCTGGCGCCGAACGTCCTGGCGGGCGCCGGCCAGCTCGTCCTGCCGGGCGTGGTTTGCGTCCGCCGCGGCACGGCGGAGCTCGCGCTCGATCCGGCGCAGCTCGAGCTGGAGAAAGCTCATCCGCAGGACCGGCTCGGTGGCCTCGGGCTGCTCCTGCGCGGCCATCGCCACCCCGGTGACGAGCGCAGCGGCGGCGGGGTCGTCCTCGGGGAGACCGGCGAGCGGATCGTCGAAGGCGGTCCGCAGGTGCCGGGCCGCCGAGCGGGTGGCTCCGGAGGACAGATGCTCGTCGCTGAGCCGCTCGAGGTGCTCGCGGCCGAGGGCGCCACTGGCCAGGCACATGGCCAGGAAGGCCCGCTCGGCCGCCAGCGAGGCCTCTCCGGGCGAGACCCCGGTCCGCAGCGCCTGCACGCCGGCCGCCGGTCGCGGCGCCGGGGCGGCGGGCGCGGTCACGTAGTCGGGCGGCACGTCAAGACGGTCCGCGGCCTCGCGGACCAGGGCGTCACGGGTGGCGGTGCGCTCGGGAACGACGGCGATCAGCTTGCGGACCTCCTCCAGTGCTCGATCTCTGCCCGCCGGGCTGTCGAGGTCCGCAGCGGCCAGTGCACGTCGGACCTGGAACTGAATGATGCCGATTGCGCGCTCAAGATGTCGTTCGAACCCCTCGGCCCCGCCCTCGGCCACGAGCTCCGCCGGATCCCGTCCCTCGGGCATCTCGACCATACGGAGCTCCAGGTTTCGCTGTTCTGCAGCCCTGGCCGCACGCAGCATGGCCTCCTGGCCGGACCGATCCGCGTCCAGGGCCAGGACCACCAGCGGCGCGCTGCGCCCCAACTCGGCGAGCTGCTCCTGGGTCAGGGCGGTGCCCATGATCGCCACCGACTCCCGGAGCCCGGCCTGATGCAGCGCCAGCACGTCGGTGTAGCCCTCCACCACCACGACGCGCCCGCCTCGGGCCGCGTGGGTCCGGGCCAGGTCCAGGCCGAACAGCTGGCGGCCCTTGTGGTAGAGCTCGTTCTCGGAGGTGTTGAGGTACTTGGGCCCGCGCCCGTCGGCCATCGCCCGCGCCCCGAAGCCGAGCACCCGGCCGCGGGCGTCCGCCAGCGGGAACATGATGCGGCCCCGGAAGCGGTCGTACAGCCCTCCGTTCTTGCCCCGCTGGGCGAGCCCCGCGGCAACGAGCTCCTCCGGCGTGAAGCCGTTCTGCTGGGCCCCGACGAGCATGCGATCCCAGGCGCTGGGCGCGTAGCCCACCCGGAACTCGGCCAGGATCTCGCCGGACAGCGCCCGGCCGGCCAGGTACTCGCGTGCCTTCTTGGCCTCGCCGGCGCCCTGGAGGTAGCTGGCGTAGAAGCTCGCGGCCCGGTCGAGGAGCGCGTACAGCCGCTCCCGCCGGCGCCGGCGCTGCTCGGCGGCCGGGTCGTCCTCCTCGCGCTCGAGGCGCACCCCGTAGCGGTCGCCGAGCGCCTCCACCGCATCGGGGAAGTCGAGCGCCTCGGTCTGCTCCACGAACCGGATCGCGTCCCCACCCTCCCCGCAGCCGAAGCAGTGGTAGAGCTTGCGCTCGACGTCGACGGAGAAGGAGGGCGTGCGCTCGTCGTGGAAGGGGCACAGCCCGGTGTAGCGCGAGCCCACGCGGCGCAGGTCCGTCTTCGCGCCCACCAGCTCGGCCATGTCGACGGCCTCGCGCACCCGGTCGATGGAGTCCTTGGTGAACAGGGCCATCTAGGGCTCCCGGGGAAGGGAGAGGTCGGTGAAGGTGCGGATGGCGAAGCGGTCGGTCATCCCAGCCAGCCAGTCGATCACGCGCTCGTCTTCTGACGCGCCCTCGACAAGAGCCGGTGGTGGCTCGGCGGCGTAGTGGTCGAACAGCGCGCGCAGCATCCGCTCGATCCGGGGCTTGTCCTTCTGGGCATCTGGGGAGAGATACACGCGCGCGAACATGAAGTCGCGCAGGCGCAGCATCGCGCCCCCCACCGCCTCGCCCTGCACGATGTCGCCGGTGCCCTCGGAGCGCTCGAGCAGGTCGACCACCAGGGTCTCGATCCGCTCCGACCCGGTGGCCCCGAGCAGCTCGATCTCGGCGACCGGGAGGTCCTCGAAGGCCAGCACGCCGGCCCGGATGGCGTCGTCGATGTCGTGGTTGATGTAGGCGATCCGGTCGACGAGCCGCACGATCCTGCCCTCCAGCGTGGCGGGCGGCTCGGGCCCGGTGTGGCGCAGGATGCCGTCACGGACAGGCCCGGTGAGGTTCAGCCGCTCGAGCCGGTCGACCACGCGCAGCGAGTGCTCGTTGTGGCGAAAGGCCCGCCCCCAGCGCCGGCGCACCGACTCGTCCAGCACCTGCTCGCCCACGTGGCCGAAGGGCGGGTGCCCGAGGTCGTGCCCGAGCGAGATCGCCTCGGTCAGGTCCTCGTTGAGCGCCAGAGCCCGGGCCACGTTGCGGGCGATCCCCGAGGCCTCGAGCGTATGCGTGAGCCGCGTGCGGTAGTGATCACCCTCCGGCGCGATGAACACCTGGGTCTTGTGCTTCAGCCGCCGGAAGGCCTTGGCGTGGACGATCCGGTCGCGGTCGCGCTGGAACGGCGTGCGGTGATCGGAGTCGGGCTCGGGCTCCAAGCGCTGCGCCGGGTAGGAACGAGACGCGAGCGGGGACAGCGACTCCTCCTCGAGCCGCTCCATCCGCTCCCGGAACGAGATGCGGGCGAGCTGGGCCATGGCCAGGCCCGATTCTCGCAGCCGTGCCTACTGCTTCTCCGCGATGGCCGCCTGGGCGGCGGCCACCCGGGCGATCGGCACCCGGTAGGGCGAGCAGCTCACGTAGTCGAGCCCGGCCAGCTGGAAGAGCGCGATCGACTCCGGGTCGCCACCGTGCTCACCGCAGATGCCGAGCTTCAGGTCCGGCCTCGCCTCGCGCCCCACCCAGGCGGCGAGCCGGACCAGCCAGCCCACCCCGGGGCTGTCGATGGTCTCGAACGGGTTGCGGTCCACGATCTTCAACTCGAGGTAGCGGGACAGCATGCCGCCCACGTCGTCGCGCGAGAACCCGAGAGCGGTCTGGGTCAGGTCGTTGGTGCCGAACGAGAAGAAGTCGGCGTGCTTGGCGATCCGGTCGGCCACGAAGCAGGCGCGCGGCAGCTCGATCATCGTCCCGATGAGCAGCTCGAGCTCCCCGCCCTCCTCCTCTGCCTCTCGCCACCCGTTCCAGCCGCTCGCGCATCTGCTCGAGCTCCTGCTCGTAGGTCACGAGCGGCACCATCACCTCGAGCAGGGGCGTCTCCCCGCTCTTCTTGCCTACCGCCTTGGCGGCCCGGACGATCGCCCGCATCTGCATCTCGTAGATCTCGGGCTGGAGCACCCCGAGCCGCACCCCGCGCGTGCCCAGCATCGGGTTGGTCTCGGTGAGCGTGTGCACGCGGTCCAGGGTGTGCTCGAGCTCCTCGAGCTCGTCGCTCTCCTCGAGGCGTGCGCGCTCGACCTCCTGCGCCAGCTCCTCGGCGTTGGGGATGAACTCGTGCAGCGGCGGGATCGAGCAGCCGAATCGTCACCGGCAGGCCCTTCATCGCCTCGAACAGGCCCTCGAAGTGCTCGCGCTGAAGCTCGAGCAGCTTGTCCAGTGCGCTGGCCGCGCTCCTCGTCGGTCTCGGCCATGATCATGGCCTGCATCGTGGGCCTGGTGCTCGGTGCCCAGGAAGATGTGCTCACTGCGGCAGAGGCCGATGCCCTCGGCCCCGAACTCCCGCGCCTTGCTCGCATCGTCCGGGGTGTCGGCGTTCGCCCGCACGCCGAGAGTGCGCAGCTCGTCGGCCCAGGCGAGCACCTGTCTCGAAGTTGTCGCTTACCTCCGGCTCCTCGAGCGCCACGTCATCGGCGGTGACCAGGCCGCTGCTCCCGTCGATGGCGATGGTGTCGCCCTCCGAGAGCGTGGTCTCTCCCGCGCTGAGCGTCTTGGCCTTGAGGTCGATCGCCATCTCGCCCGCACCGGCACGCAGGGCTTGCCCATGCCGCGGGCCACGAGGGCGGCGTGGCTGGCCTTGCCGCCCTTGCTGGTGAGGATGCCCTTCGCGGCGTGGAAGCCGACCACGTCGTCGGCCTCGGTGAACGGCCGCACCAGGATCACCTCGCGGCCGTCGTCGGCGGCGTCGACCGCGTCGTCGGCGCTGAACACGATCTCGCCCTTGGCCGCCCCCGGGGAGGCAGCCACCCCCTTGGTGAGGGTGTCGAAGCTGGCATCGGGGGCGAAGGCGGGATGCAGGAGCGCGTCGAGCCGGTCGGGGTCGATCGTCTGCAGCGCCTCCTCGCGCTCGAGCAGCCCCTCCTCCACGGCGTCGACCGCGAAGCGCACCGCCGCCTGGGCGGGACGCTTGGCGTTGCGCGTCTGGAGCATGTACAGGCTGCCCTCCTCCACCGTGAACTCGGTGTCCTGCATGTCCTTGTAGTGGGACTCGAGGGTGCGCAGGATCTCCATCAGCTCGTCGTAGGCCTCGGGCATCACGTCCTTCATCTCGTGCAGGTCGCGCGGGGTGCGCACCCCCGAGACCACGTCCTCGCCCTGCGCGTTGGGCAGGAAGTCGCCGCTGGGCGTGGGCTCGCCCGTCACCTCGTCGCGCGAGAAGGCGACGCCGCTGCCCGAGGTGTCGCCCTTGTTGCCGAACACCATCTGCTGCACGTTCACCGCGGTTCCCCATTCGTCGGGGATGCGGTTGAGCCGGCGATACTCCACCGCCCGCTTCCCGCTCCAGGAGTCGAAGACGGCGCGGATGGCCTGCGTGAGCTGGTCCTGTGGGTCCTGCGGGAAGTCGTCGCCGGTCTCCTCGGCGAAGACCTCGCGGAAGGAGGCCGTGAGCGCCTTGAGGTCCTCGACGTCGAGCTCGGTGTCGTCCTCGACCTTGGCCTCCGACTTGCGTCCCTCGATCAGCTCCTCGAAGCGCCCGCCCTCGATCCCGTGACAGACGTTGCCGAACATCTGCACGAAACGACGGTAGGAGTCCCAGGCGAAGCGCTCGTTCTCGGTCGCCCGGGCCAGGCCCTCCACAGACTCGTCGTTCAGGCCCAGGTTGAGGACCGTGTCCATCATCCCGGGCATCGATTCCCTGCGCCCCCGAGCGCACGGACACGAGCAGCGGGTCGTCGTTGTCGCCGAGCTTCTTGCCCGCCTGCTCCTCCAGCCGGCCGACCGCCTCGGCGATGCCCTCCTCCAGGCCGTCGGGGAAGTCTGGTCCGCCTTCATGTACGCCACGCAGGCCTCGGTGGTGATGGTGAAGCCGGCCGGGACGCGCTCGACGCCCAGCACCCGAGTCATCTCGGCCACCCCGGCGCCCTTGCCACCCAGCAGCTCGCGCATGTCCCGCGAGCCCTCTTCGAAGTCGTAGATCAGCTTGGTGTCGGCCGTAACCGAGATGGCGGGATGCTATTTCCCGGAGTGGGCCGGCGCCAACCTAGGCAACGGGGCCGCACGCGGGAATGGTTGGGAGCCCTGCGTCGTCTTGTGTATATGAGCACAAGCAAAGGAGGGCGAGCGATGAGCGAGCGCCAAGACGGTCTTCGAGATCGCTAGGCAGTCGGCGCAGAACATAAGCAACATCGGCGGCAATCAGACGATCAACTACGGTGACCGTCGCCGCGCGGCCCGCATCGGCAAGGTCCTGGCGGCACTCGGGTTGGTGCTCTTCCTTGTCGGCCTCGCGCTGCTCGTGCCCATCGGGGTGGAGACGACGCAAGAGGTGCTTGCTGCCGGCGAAGTCGAGGCGCCCTACACCCAGTACCTCGCCTCGGGTTGGCCTGCGGCGGTCGGGCTGTTGATGGGCGGCTTCGTTGTGAATCGGTTCGCGCAGATCCTGGTCGGGCGATGACCACGTTCAACATCGGCAGCCAGAACGCCGGCTCGATCCAGAACGTCGGCCGCGACATGGTGGTCGACCACGGGATCCACGGGTCGGCGAACGTGCATGTCAGCGAGCTCCGTGGTTGCCTGGCCGAACTGAAGGCGGAGGTGGACCGGCTCGGGCTGCCGACCGAGACTCGCGCCGCCGCCTACGAGGCGATCGCCGAAGCGGAGGCCGAGGCAGCCGCGCCCGAGCCGCGGTCGAAGCGAATCGGCGACAGCCTACGACGCGTGACCAAGGCGCTCGGCGAGGCAGGAGCCCTCACGAACGCAGTAGGGGGCATCCTCGAGGGCGCCCTCAATCTCGTGAAACTGCTGGCCTGAGCGCGGCGTCGACGTAGCGGCCGCAGCCGTCACTACCTGCTCCTGTGGGTGGCCGGGAGTGATGCCAGCGCTCCTGCAATGCGCGACAAGCGGGAGGTACGAGCCCTCCACGAGAGATGGCTGCCCGTCGTCCGGAGCGATGCCGAGCGGCTGCGTTTACCGCGATGATGCGCGTCGCCGGGTGACGCGCCGCGCGCGGAGAACGCGCTCCAGCGCGCAGATGTGCGATCAGGTTCGTGTGGCGGCACTCACCTGCTGCGCGTGCGGCTCGACGAACTCAAGGAAGTGGGTCAGGACGCTTTGCGGATCCTCGATCTGTGGCCAGTGACCGATGTCGTCGCCGAGTAGAACGACGTCCGCCTTCGGGATCAGCTCGGTGTAGCGATCTGCCATGTGGCGTCCGGAGTTGGGATCGCACGGACCGTCGATGAGGCGCATCGGCACGTTCGTCTCGCGCATCGCTCGCACCCAGCGGTTGCGGTGGTGGTAGCGGTCGATGATGAAGCGCCCGACCTTGTGCGTGACGCGGAGGCCGTCGTTGTAGTCGAGGATCTCGCTGAACTGCCGCCAGAGCTCGTCCGACGGCTTGGTGTTCGGCCCGAACACCTCGCTGATGGCCGGGCGAAGGGTTTTGTCAGACAGAAACAGGCGCGGGTACTTCGCGAAGAGCCCGCCCAGTGGCGTCTTGGCTGTCAGCGTCTGCATCAGCCGCGGCCGGTAGGCCTCGATGAACATGCCTCCGTTGAGCCAGGTGATCGAACTGATCGCGTACGGGCGGCTCGCGTCGTCGAGCTCCCCGAACCGGCTGAGCAGTTCTTGGGCCACGCTGTCGCCGATGTCGTGAGCCAGGACGTGGCACTCCGACACGCCGAGCTGTCGAAGGAGGGCCTCGTGCATGTCTGCGTGATCGTGGACGGAGTACTCGTATTCGACGGGCTTGGCCGAGAAGCCCATCCCGAGCATGTCCGGCGCGATCACCGTGAAGCGCTCGGTGAGCGCCGGCCAGATGAGGTGCCAGTCGAACGAGCTGAACGGGTATCCGTGGAAGAGCAACAGAACCGGTCCGGTTCCCTCGTGCCTATAGAACACCTCGAATCCGAGGTAGTCGAAGGAACGTCCCCGCGACCGCCAGTCCTCAAGCTGTGCATCCATCCCAAGCGCCTTCGGTTGTGCGAGCCGGTGCAGAGCGACCCTCCTCCTGGTCGCGCGGGATGTCAAGGCCGGAGGCTTAAGCCACTCTTCGCAGACGCACATGGGCATGGTGCTCGAGCGTCTCGGCGATGGCCCGGTCGGCCTGGGAGAGAGCCCGTTCGGGGGCCTCCGGCACGTCGGACAGCGGGCTGGCCAGCGCGTGCACCAGAAAGGCGTGCGCCTCGGGCGAGAGCGGGAACGAGCCCGCCTCACAGCCGGCGCAGACCACCCCGCCGGCGCTGGGCGAGAACGCGCCCAGGTGCTCCTTCTCCCCGCAGGCGGCGCAGCCGGCCAGCTCGGGCGCGAAGCCCGCGGCCAGCAGCAGCTTCAGGCGGAAGGCGAGCGCCTGGGAGCGCCCGGCCTGCTCGGGGCGCGCGTCGAGCAGCGCCAGCTGATGGCAGAGCAGGTTGTAGGCGGGCAGGTTGGGCTCGCTCGAGTCGAGCAGGCGGAGCACCGCCTCGCAGGCCTGTGAGGCCCGTTCCAGCGAGGCGCGGCTGCCGCGCAGCGCCGGGTGGGCGTGCACGGTGTCCACCTGGCTGACCGTGCAGAGCTCGCCGCGGCCCTCGTGCAGCACGAGCCGCACCCGGCTGAGCGGCTCCAGCCGTCCTCCCAGCCGCGAGCGCACCCGCCGCACGCCCTTGGCCACGGCCCCCACGCGGCCGCGGTCCTCGGTGTAGAGATGCAGCACGCGATCCGCCTCGCCGTAGCGGATCGAGCGCAGCACCACTGCTTCGGTCTTGAATGAGCCAGGCACGGGAACTCGTCCTTAGACTTTGAACCGGATGGCGGACGAGGTGATGCTCTACACCACCGAGCCCTGCGGCTTCTGCCGCCAGGCGAAGGCCCTGCTGTCTGCGCGCGGGGTCGACTACCGCGAGGTGAACCTGGCCAAGGACCCGGAGGGCCGGGCCGAGCTGGTGGCTCTCACCGGCCAGATGACCTTTCCCCAGGTGGTGATCGGCGTCCGCGCCGTGGGAGGCTTCAGGGAGCTGCTCGAGGCCGATCGCGACGGCCAGCTCGAGGACCTGCTGGCCGCCTGATCCGCGGGCGCGGCTGGCAGCGCTCGCAGACGTAGGTCCCGCGGCCGGCAGCCCGCATCTTCTTGATCGGCGTGCCGCAGCGCGGGCAGGGCTCCCCCTCCCGACTGTGCACCAGGAAGCGGTCCTGAAAGCTGCCCTCGGCGCCGTCGGTGTGGCGGAAGTCGTCGATCGAGGCCCCCTTCGCGTCGATGCCGGCCTCGAGCGTCGCGACCACGGCGTCCCTGAGCGCCTCGATCTGCTTGCGCTTGAGCGTTCCGACCGGGCGCAGCGGGTGGATCCGGGCGCCGAACAGGGCCTCGTCGGCGTAGATGTTTCCCACGCCCGCGATGCGCTCCTGGGTCAGCAGGAAGGCCTTCACCGGCGCGCGCCGGCCGCGGGCGAGCGCGCGCAGCGCATCCGCGGTGAAGTCGGCGCTGAGCGGCTCCACCCCGAGCCGGGAGGCGAAGTACTCGGCGAGCGCGTCGCTTCCGAGCAGCACGTCGCCGGTGCCGAAGCGGCGCACGTCGACGAACAGGAGCCGGTCGCCGGCGCCGGGCGGCGCCAGGACGAAGCGCACCCGCAGGTGGGGCGGCTCGGGCTCGGTCGCTGACGTCAGGAGCAGGTTCCCGGTCATCCGCAGGTGCATGACCAGGTGCACGTCGTCCTCCAGCGAGACGATCAGGTACTTGCCCTGACGGCCCAGGGCTTCGATGACCCGGCCGTCCACCGCGTCGGCGAGCGCCACGGGCGGGGCGGGGTCGCACCAGCGCGGGTCGAGCACCTCGAGGCGCTCGAGGGTGCGCCCCTCCAGGGCGGGAGCCAGCTGGCGTCGAATCGTCTCGACCTCGGGCAGCTCGGGCATGCGCCCGGTTCTAGCAGGCCCCCGGGTTCAGTCCAGGGTGGCCCGGGGGTGCGCTCGGAAGTACACGTCCTTGAGCCGCTCGCTGGAGAGGTGCGTGTAGAGCTGGGTGGTGGAGACGTCGGCGTGCCCGAGCATCTCCTGCACCGAGCGCAGGTCGCAGCCACCGGCCAGCAGGTGCGTGGCGAAGGTGTGGCGCAGGGTGTGCGGGCTCATGCGATCGGCGAGCCCGGCCGCCGAAGCGTGCCGCCGCACGATCTTGTAGAGGCCCTGACGCGTGAGCGGGCCGCCGCGGAAGTTGACGAAGAGGTGAGCCTCGGGACCACCCTTCACCAGCCGTGGCCGCCCGCGCTCGAGGTAGATGCGCAGCGAGTTGATGGCCGCCTGCCCGATCGGCACCACCCGCTCCTTCGATCCCTTGCCCCGGGCCCGCAGCACGCGTTCCTCGAGGTCCACGTCGCCCAGCTCCAGGCCGATCGCCTCCGAGGCACGCAGCCCCGACGCGTACATCAGCTCGAGCAGGGCGCGATCGCGGAGATCGGCGGGCGTGGTTCCCTTCGGCTGCGAAAGCAGGTGGTCGATCTCGCCCCTCGTGAGCACGTGGGGCAGCTTGCGAGACCGCCGCGGCGCGCTGAGCGTGGCGGTGGGATCCGAGTCGCGCAGGCCCTCACGGCGCAGGTGACGATAGAAGGAGCGCAGGCATGCCGCCTTGCGGTGGATCGTGGCCGTGGAGGACGGTGGGCGGTCCGCTCCACCCGCGGCCAGCCCGGCCAGGAAGTCGGCGATGTCGGCCGGTCTCGCGTCCAGGGCGGAGAGCTCCCGGCTCTCGAGGAAACGGCCGAACTGCAGCAGGTCCCCCCGGTAGGCCTCGAGCGTGTTACGGGACAGCCCGCGCTCGAACTCCAGGTAGGCCAGGAAGTCGAGCACCAGGTGCTCGTGGCGACGCTCGACGGCGGGCAGGGCGACGGTGGCCATGTACCTGGCGACTTCGCCCGCGCGCGGGGCTTCCCTTGGGCTGCAACGAACGGGTCAGGGTTCGCGCACGTAGGCGCGGAACCAGAGCAGGCCGATGAGCGTCTTGGAGTCGCGGCAGCCCGAGATCACGTCGTCGAGCTCGGCCAGCGGGCGCGTCACGATCTCGATCCGCTCGTTCTCGTCGGCGCTCGCGGCGCCGGCGTCCGCCAGCTCCGTGGCCAGGTAGAGGTGACACTCCTCGTCGGCGAAGCCGGGTGAGGTGTAGAAGCTGGTGAGGTGCTCCCAGCGAGCGGCGGACTTGCCGATCTCCTCGGCGAGCTCCCGCTTGGCGGTGTCCAGCGGCTCCTCACCCTCCTCGTCGAGCTTGCCCGCCGGCAGCTCCAGCAGGGCCGGCTCGTTCACGGCCTCGCGCGGCTGGCTGACCAGGAAGAGGCGCTCGCCGTCGTGAGCCACGACGGCTACGGCGCCCGGATGGGAGACGATCTCGCGCTTGGACTCCCCTCCGTCGCCGTAGCGAAAGCTGTCCACCCGCACGGTGGCGATCCTGCCCTCCCAGATCGTCTCGCTGCCGGTCCGCTCGAAGGTCATGCGCTCGCTGCGACGATCCCCAGCGTCACGTCGAGCATCGTCTCGAGCGCCTCGACGGTCACCGACTCGTCGGGCTGGTGGTTCCTCTCCGTCCCGTTGGCCAGGTTGACCACCGGCAGGCCCGCGGCGATGAAGGCGTTCGCGTCGCTGCCGCCGCCGGTGGCGACGTAGGTCGGCTCGATGCCGTTCTCGCGCAGGGCCGCCGCCGCCACCTCGACCGCCGGCGCGGTGCGCGCCAGCCGGTAGCCGCGAAACAGGCGCTCGGCGGAGGTCTCCACGTCGCAGTCGGCGTCGCTGGCCGCCTCCGTGGCGGCGTCGACCATCTCGCCCACCACCTCTCCGGCGCGCGCCTCGTCGAGGCTCCGGGCCTCCAGCTCGACCCGGCAGCGCTCCGCCACCACGTTCGCCGACGTGCCGCCCTCGATCCTGCCCGCGTTGGCGGTGGTGGCGTCGTCGAGGCGGCCCAGCCGCATCGAGGCCACAGCCTGGCTCGCGGCGGCGATCGCGTTGCGCCCGTCCTCGGGGCGGATTCCGGCGTGCGCCGCCCGGCCCTTGAACAGCGCCTCGAGGCGGTAGTAGGTGGGCGAGGCGACGATCACCTCCCCGATCGGCGACGCGTGGTCGAACACGAACCCGTACTCGGCCGCGAGCCGCCCGCGGTCGAAGGCCTTGGCGCCGCGCAGCGCACGCTCTTCGCTCGTGGTGAAGAGCAGCTCGAGGCCGACCGGCGACCCCTCCCGCACCAGTCGCCGCGTCGCGGCCAGCACGGTGGCCACCGCCGCCTTGTTGTCCGCGCCCAGGATGGCCTCGTTGGCGTTGGAGAGCACGCCGTCCTGGCGCTGGACCTCGACCGCCGCATCCAGCGGCACGGTGTCCATGTGCGCGCAGAGCAGCACCGTGCGGGCGTCCTCGGCGGGCCGGCGAGGCGGCCCAGGACGTTGCCGGCGTCCGAGCCGGTCTGCTCGCCGCTGTCGTCCTCTTCTACGTCCAGCCCGAGTTCGCTCAGCTGCGCGGCCACGACGTCGGCCATGGCCCGCTCACGGCCCGACGGGCTCTCGGTCTCGCACAATCGCACGAAGTCGTCCACGAGGCGCTCGTGCTCCTCGTCGGAGACCGAATGGAGGGTCGCCGGGCTCACCGCCCGAACGCTATAGCTCGCCGCGCCCTGCGGGGGAGTGCGTCCCGAAGCACGCGCCGTACGTTAGGGGTCCTATAGCGCACCAAACGTACGGCGCGTGACCCCACGGCGGCCCCGGGAGCCGCCAGCGGCTTACGCCGGCGACTCGGCCCGCACCTCGGGCTCCACCTCGGGCGCCCGCTCGCCGGCCCGCCGTAGCGCGGCCCCCACGAACTCGCGGAACAGCGGCTGGGGACGCAGCGGGCGCGACTTGAACTCCGGGTGGTACTGCGAGGCCACGAAGAAGGGGTGGTCCGGCAGCTCGATCACCTCGACCAGGCGGTCGTCGGGCGAGGTGCCGCTGAACACCAGTCCGGCGTGCTCGAGCCGCTTGCGCAGGTGGTTGTTGACCTCGTAGCGGTGGCGGTGGCGCTCGTAGATCACCGCGTCGTCGTAGATCTCGCGCGCGCGGGTTCCGTCGTGGAGCTTCACCGGGTCGGCGCCCAGGCGCATGGTCCCGCCCATGTCCTGGACCTCCTTCTGCTCGGGGAGGAGGTCGATCACGGGGTACGGGGTCTCGGGGTCGAACTCGGTGGAGTTGGCCCCGTCCATCCCGGCGACGTGGCGGGCGAACTCGGCCACCGCGATCTGCATCCCCAGGCAGATCCCCAGGTAGGGAACGCCCTGCTCGCGGGCGTAGCGCGCGGCCTCGATCTTGCCCTCGATGCCCCGCACGCCGAAGCCGCCGGGCACCAGCAGCCCGTCGCAGGCGGCGAGCTCGCGCGCCGCCTCCTCGTCGGTGAGCCGCTCGGAGTCCACCCAGCGGACCTCCACGGTTCCCCCGTGGTGGGCGCCGGCGTGGTTGAGCGCCTCGATGACCGACAGGTACGCGTCGGCCAGCTGGGTGTACTTGCCCACCAGCCCGATGCGCACCGGCTTCGAGGCCGACCCGATGCGGTCCACGAGCCCGTGCCAGTCGGTCAGGTCCGCGGGGGGAGCCTCGAGGCCGAAGTGGGCCAGCACAGCGTCGTCCACCCCCTCGGACTCGAACTCCAGCGGCACCTTGTAGATCGAGTCGACGTCGCGCGCGGACACCACCGAGCTCACCGGCAGGCTCGCGAAGAGCGCGATCTTGTCACGGATGTCGCGGCCGAGCTGCTCCTCGCAGCGGCACATGACCATGTCCGGCTGGATGCCAATGCGGCGCAGCTCCTGCACGGAGTGCTGGGTGGGCTTGGTCTTCAGCTCGCCTGCGTGCCCGAGGAACGGCACGAGCGTCAGGTGGACGAACATGCAGCGTTCGCGGCCGTGCTCGGAGTGGAACTGGCGCAGGGCCTCGAGGAAGGGCAACGACTCGATGTCGCCCACCGTTCCGCCGATCTCGGTGATGACGATGTCCACGTCGGCGGACTCGGCCACCAGGCGAATCCGGTTCTTGATCTCGTCGGTGATATGGGGGATCACCTGCACCGTGCCGCCCAGGTAGTCGCCGCGCCGTTCGCGCCGGATGACCGAGTGGTAAATGGCACCGGCGGTGGCGTTCGACGCCCGCGTGCTGTTGACGTCGGTGAAGCGCTCGTAGTGCCCGAGATCGAGGTCGGTCTCCGCCCCGTCCTCCGTCACGAACACCTCGCCGTGCTGGAACGGGCTCATCGTGCCGGGATCGACGTTGATGTAGGGGTCGAACTTCTGGATCGTCACGGAGAGTCCGCGAGCGACCAGCAGCTGTCCCAGCGAGGCGGCGGCGATGCCCTTGCCGAGAGCGGAGACGACGCCGCCGGTGACAAAGACGAAGCGAGTTTCCGGACGGCTGGGGGGCATCAAGCTCTGGGATCCCGAGTGTACTGATGCTTCCGGCGGCCCGCCGGCGCCCGGTCCGGTCACGCCGCCTGGAGCAGCTCTTCGGCGTGGCGGCGAGCCGCGCCGTCTCCGGCCTCCGCCCCGAGCATGCGCACGAGCTCGGCCACCACGCCGTCGCCCTCGAGCTCCTCGACGGTGGTGAGCGTGGTATCGGCTCCCGGTGACTTCTCGATTCGGAAGTGGGCCGTGGCCAGCGCCGCGATCTGCGGCAGGTGGGTGATGCAGAGGACCTGGCGGTCGGCGGCCAGGCGC
This sequence comes from uncultured Thermoleophilaceae bacterium, assembly GCA_963850205.1. Classification (GTDB taxonomy): domain Bacteria; phylum Actinomycetota; class Thermoleophilia; order Solirubrobacterales; family Thermoleophilaceae; genus JACVRW01. The sequence goes on from CAWKKJ010000008.1 coordinate 69,531, forward strand.
CTCAGCCGCTCGCCGACGGCACGGGCCGTCTGGCCGCCGATTCCGGCATCCACCTCGTCGAAGACGATCGTGCGCGACTCACCTGCCCCTCCCACCGTCATCAGCGCGAGCATCACGCGCGAGAGCTCGCCGCCCGACGCGACCTCTCGCAGGGGAGCGGCCGGCACCCCGGGGTTGGGCGCGAGCACGAACTCGGCCCGCTCGGCGCCGGCCGGGCCGACCTCCTCGCGCGGCTCGAGCACCACCTGGAAATCGGCGCCCTCCATCGCCAGGGCGGCGAGCTCGGCGCGCACCTGCTCGGCCAGCTCCGGCGCCGCCCGCGCGCGTGCCTCCGACAGCCGCGCGGCCAAGTCGTCGCGGGCAGCCGCGCTCTCTCCCAGGGCGGCCTCCAACCGCTCGCCCTCGACCTCCGCCCGCTCGAGAGCGTCGCGCTCGCCCCGGCAGCGCTCGGCGTGAGCCAGCACCGCGGCCACGCTGCCGCCGTGCTTGCGCTCCAGGCGGTCGTAGAGGTCGAGGCGCTCGGCCACCTCCTGGAGGCGCCCGGGCTCCGCCTCCAACGAGCCGGCGTAGCGACGCAGGTCGGCACCGAGGTCCTCGGCCTCGAGGCGCAGCGCCGACAGGCGCTCGGCGAGCCCGTCGAGCTCCGCGTCGACCCCCGATACGCCGGCGGCCAGGTCCTCGGCCCCCGCCAGCAGGGCGGCCGCGCCCCCGGCGTCGCCGTCGGGCGCGATGGCCTCGGCGCCGCCCCCCGCCGCGGCGATCAGGGCATCCATCCGGCGCAGCCGCTCGCGCTCGGCCACCAGGCTCTCCCGCTCCTCCTGGCTGGGGTCGAGCGCCTCGATCTCCTCGATCTCGAAGGCGAGCAGGTCCAGGTCGCGATCCCGGGTTGCGGCCCGCTCCCGCAGCTCCTCGGCGTCCCGCTCCAGGCGCCGGGTGGTGGCGTGCGCGGAGGCCAGCTCGGCGCGCAGGGCCAGCGCGTCCGGGCCGGCGAAGCCGTCCAGCAACTCGAGCTGCGCCGTGGCCAGCGCGAGGCGCCGGTGCTCGTGCTGGCCGAAGAAGGCCACCAGCCTCCCGCCGATCGCCTGCAGGTCCGCCGCGGTCGCGGAGCGGCCACCCACGAACGCCCGCGTGCGGCCCGTGGCCCCCACCCGACGGGCCAGCACGATCTCATCCGGCGACGTCTGGTCGCCCTCCTCGTCAGAGTCGTCCCAGGCCACCCGCTCGCGCAGGTCCGCGAGCCCGGGCTCCTCGAGCAGGCCCGCCGGCAGCTCGAACACCCCCTCGACGTAGGCCTCCCGCGCGCCCGGGCGGACGATGCCAGGGCGCGCCCGGCCCCCGAGCAGGAGGTCGAGCGCGTGGGCGAGCACGGTCTTGCCCGCGCCGGTCTCGCCGGTGATGGCCGCCAGCCCCGGGCCGGGCCGCAGCTCGGCCCGCTCGATCAGCAGGAGGTTCTCGATGCGCAGCTCGAGGAGCACGGATCAGGTCTACCAGCGCGACCCGACGGAGCGGCCCGGATGTGACGGGCAGGGAACGCTCCCGTCGGCGTTCAGTAGGCCAGGCGGCCGAACTTGTCGCGCAGGCGGTGGTAGAAGGTGGCCCCGGGCGCCTGCGCGAGCAGGGCGCAGCGGTGCTCGAAGCGGACCGCCATCGTCGCCCCCGGCGCCAGCGCGCCCACCGAGCGCCCGTCGGTGGTCACCTCCACGTCCTCCTCCCGGGACGAGTTCGTCACCTCGAGCAGATCGTCGGGAGCCACCACGAGCGCACGGGCGGTCAGGGTGTGCGGTGCGATGAACGAGACCACGTGCCCCTCCACTCCCCACGCGAGCACGGGGCCGCCGTTGGCCAGGTTGTAGCCGGTGGAGCCCGCAGGCGTGGCCACCACCAGGCCGTCGCACCGCACCTCGCCCAGCACATCGCCCTCGACCGAGTAGGCCAGCTCTGCCACCCGTCCGTCGGGCCGGCGGTGAACGGAGACGTCGTTCAGGGCCACGCTGTCGACCTCGTCCGCGGTGGTCACGAGCCCGGGAAGCTCCATCAGGTCGAACTCCCCGGCCAGCGCGCGCTGAAGGCCCTCCTCGAGCTCCGCGGGCTCCACGGTGGCGAGGAAGCCGATAGCGCCGTAGTTGACCGCGAACACGGGCACGTCGCGGCCGGCGAAGCGGCGCAGGCAGGAGAGGATCGTCCCATCGCCGCCCAGGGCCAGCGCCAGGTCGGTCTCGCCGTCGGGGTCGGCGCCCAGGACCACGCCCTCGCGCGGCTCGATCCCGTGCTTCTCCACCTCCGCGCTGGGCAGGCGGACCTCCACCCCGTTCTCGCGCGCGAGGTCAAGAAGACGGTCGAGCGGCGCCTTCACGTCCTCCTTGCGCAGGTGCGTGAAGACGGTGATCACGCTCGCCCGCCGGCTCAGGGCTCGGCCCTCCGCGCCGCCGCCTCCAGATCACCGGCCGCCCCGGGGCGCCCCGCCTCGGCCAGCCACACGAAGCTCTCCCGGTTGCCGGCCGGGCCGGGCAGGCCCGAGGAGGCATAGCCCAGAACCGAGGCGCCCAGCTCGTAGCTCGCGTGCTCTCCGACGGCCACCAGCGCCGCGCGGCGGTCGTCCGCCGAGCGCACCACCCCGCCCTTGCCCACCCGGCCCCGTCCGACCTCGAACTGGGGCTTGACCAGCGCGAGGCAGTCGAACCGCGCCGCGGCGCAGGCGAGCACGGCGGGCAGGACCTTGAGCAGCGAGATGAAGGACACGTCGGCCGTGATCAGATCGGGCGCGAAGGGCAGGTCGCCCGGCTGAAGCGAGCGCGCGTTGCGGCGTTCGATCACCGTCACGTGCTCGTCGGTGCGTAGGCGCCAGTCGAGCTCGCCGTAAGCCACGTCGAGCGCGATCACCTCAGCGGCCCCGGCCTGGAGCAGGCAATCCACAAAGCCACCGGTGGAGGCGCCCACGTCGAGCGCGCGGCGGCCCGCCGGGTCGAGCCCGAAGGCGTCGAGCGCGTTGCGCAGCTTGATTCCCCCGCGCGAAACGAAGGGCGGCGGCTCGGCCACGGCCAGCTGCTCGTCGTCGGCGACGAGCGTGCCCGGCTTGGTCGCCGGGCGGCCACCCACGTGCACGTCGCCCGCGATGACCGCCGCCGCTGCCCGCGAGCGTGACTCGAACAGGCCGCGCTCGGCCAGAAGAGTGTCCAGACGCCGCTTCGCCACCGCCGCAGCGTACCCGCCGCTCCCTCTGTGACCGGCCTCACACACACCCTCGAGACCGGTGCGTAGCCTCAATGTGGATGACCGTGTTCAGGCTCATATCGCCTGCCCTGCGGGGCGGACTGCTCGTCACAGCGGGCACCGCGCTCATCGTGACCCCGCTGTTCCTGCAGCTTTCCGCGGCCGCGATCGTCACGGGCCTGATCGTGGGGGCGCTGGTCGTGGCCCTCGGCCTGGCCGGGTCGGACAGCTCGGGCCGCGGCACCCTGCCGCTCGCCGCCCAGGCCGTCTACGACCGCGGGGTGGCCCTCGGGCTCATCGCCGCAGCCCTCGTGTTCGGAGCGGCCGGGCAGATGGACGCTCTTGCGGTCTTCGCCGGCGCCGGTGCCGGTGCGCTTCTGGTGACCTCGATCACGAGCTACAGCGCCAAGCCGGCCTAAAACTTCCTCTCACCCAATCACACATACGCATCACTCCTCCCTCAGGAACGGCCCGCCGCAAGGCGGGTCGTTTCGTTTGGTCTGAAAGGCAAGACCTGACCCTCCACCACTACGACACCCGGCTTCGCTGGAGCGGCTCGACCGGCGCCGGCTGGGAGGGCTACGACCGCGCCCACAGCGCTCAGGCGCCTCCGGCCGAGCAGGAGATCCGCCTCACCACCGGGGAGGCGCACGGCGATCCGGCCCTCCTCAATCCCGAGCAGCTCCTGGTGATGGCGGCCTCCTCCTGTCAGATGCTCTGGTTCCTGCACCTGGCCGCCAAGGCGCGCATCGACGTGGTCGGCTACGCCGACGACGCCCGCGGGACCATGCGCGACGACGACGATCCCGGCGCGGGCGTCTCCGAGATCACGCTGCGCCCGCAGATCACGGTCGCCGGCGACGCCCCCGAGGAACGGGTGCTGAGGCTGGTGGCCACCGCGCACGAGCACTGCAACATCGCCAACAGCCTCAGGAGCGAGATGCGCATCGACGCGCGCGTCCGGCGGGCGCCCCCGTCCCCCTAGCAAGGTCGGCTCTATCCCCCTTTGCGGGGATGCGCCGAATGCTCAAGGAATCTTGCGCAAGGACCGCAGGCTCGGTACCGTGGTCCCCCGGACCGCTCTTGCGCAGGGAACAGGGGCAGGGGCACTCGGGCGAGCTGACGATGACTCCCCTGGTACTGATTGTGGCGATAGCGAGCGCGTGGTGCGTGCTCTCGATCCTGGCCGCGCTCTGGCTCGCCGGGGTGCTTCGCGACGCCGGCCGGGCCGACGAGGTCGTCGACCGGCCCACGCCCACCGACGACCCGGCGGCGCGCACGCGCGCACTGCCGCGAACCTGATGCCCACCTTCGGAGCGCGCGCACCGGCCCCGGCTGCCGGAGCTCGCCCGGGCGCGGCCCTGGGCGACACCGAGCTCGCGGCCATCGTCGACGCCGTCACCGACGCGACCCTCGTTCGGGACGCGGCCGGCCGCCTGCTGCGCGCGAACCTCGCGGCGGTCGAGCTCCTCGGCTACGCCTCGCTGCCCGAGCTGCTCGGGAGCTCCATGCGCGAGCTCCTGGACCGCATCGACATCCGCGACGCGTCGGGTGCGCCCGTCCCGCTGAGCGAGCTGCCGGGGAGCGTGGCGCTTCGCGGTGGAGAACCCGCCGAGCAGGTCCTTCAGATTCGCCGCCGCGGAACGACCGAGGTGCGCTGGGCTCTGGTCCGAGCCCGCGCGGTCCGGGACGACACCGGCTCGGTTGCGTGCGCCGTGCTCTCGTTCTCGGATCCCGCACCCCACCGGCGCCCCGAGCGCCGGGAGAGATTCCTAGCCCGCGCGACCGCCACGCTGGCCGAGTCGCTGGACTACGAGACCACCCTGCGGCGCGCGGCCTCGCTGGCGGTGCCCGACCTGGCCGACTGGTGCGTGGTGGACTCCGTGGAGCCGGGCGGGCGTGTGAAGCGGATCGCCGTGGCGCACAGCGAGGCCGACCAGCGCGAGCACGCCTGGCGGCTCACCAAGCGCCACCCCATCCGGCCCGACAATGAGATCGGGCCGCCGCAGGTGATCCGAAGCGGTCGAAGCGCCCTGTTCGACCGCGTGGCGGACCACCACCTGCGTGCCTTCGCCCACGACCCCGAGCACCTCGACGTGCTTCGGGGGCTGGGCCTGCGCTCGGTGATGATCATCCCCCTCCGGACCCGCGGCCGCACGCACGGGGCCCTGACCTTCGCGCTGACCCGCGCGGGCTCGCGGTACGCCCGGGCCGACTTGGCGCTCGCCGAGGAGCTGGCCTCCCGCTGCGCCCTGGCCGCTGACAACGCACGGCTGTACGGCCACCAGCGCACCGTGGCACGCACGCTGCAGGACGGGCTGGTGCCGCCGGTCCCGCCGCGGGTCGAGGGCCTGGAGACGGCCGCCGTATACCGGCCCGCCGACCCGGCCCTGGTCGCGAGCGGCGACTTCTACGACCTGTTCGACGCCCGCGACGGCTGGATCGCCGTGGTGGGCGACGTCTCCGGCAACGGCGCCGGCGCTGCCGTGGTCACGGGCCTGCTGAGACATTCCCTGCGGGCTCACGCCGTGCACGAGAACAGCCCCGCGCGCCTGTTGGATCTCCTCAACCGGGCCCTGTTCGCGGCCCAGGTGGACGAGCTGGCCACGCTGGTCTGCGCCCGGCTGCAGCGCCGGGGCGATCACTTCGACGTGACCCTCGTCAGCGGCGGCCATCCTCCGGCGCTCGTGCGCCGGGCCGCCGGGGACGTCGAGCCGGTCGCGGCCTCGGGGACGATCCTGGGCGCGGTGGAGGAGCCGCGCCTCGAGGAGAGCAGCGTCGACCTCGCCCCAGGCGACCTGCTTCTCCTCTACACCGACGGCCTGATCGAGGCCCGCGGCCCCGAGGGCATGGTCGGGGAGCGGGCCGTCGCCGAGCGGCTGAGCGCCACGGCCGGCCCCGAGGACGCGGTCCGGTCGCTGGAGTCGCTCGCGGTCGAGGCCCAAGCCGGCGACCCACTGCACAACGACATAGCGCTCTTGGCCCTCCGGGTTCGCGCCGGGCCGGCGATCAGGTCGTGATCCGCTGGTGGCCCGTGTGCGGCCGCCGGGATACCGACTCGCCGGCCCGGCCCGTGGCGCCGCCGGCGTCCGGCTCGTGCCGAGCCGCGGCGGGGCGCTCGAAGTACATGAGCACCAACGCTGCCTCGAAGGCGCGGCGCCCGCCGGCGTGGAGCCTGGTCGCGCTGTCGGCCTCGATCTTCTTCGAGCGCTCCCACAGCTCCTGGACGGCCTCGGCCATCTCCTTCCAGCCGCGGGCGTCGAGGGTGAGCGGCTGCCGGACCAGGTGCGAGTCACCGCGGCTGAAGCCGCCCCCGGCCGCCGCCTCGTCGATGTAGCTGTAGACCTCGCCCAGGGTCGCCTGGACAAGCGCCTCCTTGACGACGGTCGGGACCTTCTCCCAAGCGGCCTCCGAGATGCGCGTCGGACCCCTCGCCCGGTAGTAGTGCTCGATCGCCCCACGCCGCTGCTTCTTGTCCACGAGCTCGATCAGGCTCAGGCCGGCCAGGATGCGCACGTGGTAGCTCACGGTGCCCAGCGGCACGTCGAGCTCCTCGGCCAGCCTGCTCGGGCTCGCGACCCGATCCTCCAGGGAGCTGAGGATCTGAACGCGCACCGGGTGGGCCAGCGCCTTCACCAGCCGGGGGTCGTTGATGTCGGTGATCGTTCTCAAGCTCAGTCCATAATGAGGTCTCTGAGGCGTTTTCGCACCCGGTGGATGCGGACCCTAACGGTCGCTTCGGGAATGCCGAGCCGATCGGCGATGGCCCCGTGGGCCAGATCCTCGTCGTAACGGAGCCGCACAAGTTCGCGCTCCGGCCCGGAAAGCTTCCCCAGAATCTGCTCGACCGACACCCGTGAGAGGACCTGCTCCTCCAGGCATCCGGCGGCTGCCCGCTCGTCCTCGAGCGCCGCCGATTCGCGACGGTCGTGGGTCCGCGCGGCCAATCTGATCCCCTCGTTGTGCGCGATCCGGCGCACCCAGGGCGCGGGCGCGTCCGTGCGGCGGCACTTGTGGCGATTCCGCCACGCCCGGACGAGAGCCTCCTGGGTCGCGTCCTCGGCCGCGTGGGTGTCGCCGAGGAGGCGGCGCAGGTCGCGCCCGCAGGCGCTGCGCAGCTCGTCCCAGTCCCACGTCAGCTCGCTCGGCTCTGCGAGCGCGGCAGGCTCCATGCGTGAACAGCATGCCGATTTGCTGAAACGAAACCGAGCGCTCAGGGGGTCTTGCGCATATGGAGATCTCCGCCCCCGTCCTCGACGACCCCGCTCTGGAGGCCTACGAGGCCCTCGCCCCCTTCTACGACCTGTTCACCGACGGCTATTCATACGACACCCTGCTGGCCGAGCTCGAGCGCCTCGCGCTCGACCACGGCCTTGCCGGTCGCCGTCTGCTGGACGTCGGCTGCGGGACCGGCAAGAGCTTCCTGCCCATGCTGGCACGCGGGTACGAGGTGGCCGGATGTGACCTGTCCCCGGCCATGGTCGACCTGGCGCGGGAGAAGCTCCCGCCTGGGCTCGTAGACCTGTTCGTCGCCGACATGCGCGACCTGCCGCCGGCCGGTCCCTTCGACCTCATCACCTGCCTCGACGACGCGATCAACTACCTGGTGGACCCGGGCGACCTCGTGCCCGCCCTGAGCGGGATGGCGGCGAACCTGGCGCCCGGCGGCCTGGTCGTCTTCGACGTCAACACGCTCTCCACCTATCGCGGCGTGTTCAGCGGTCAGGGCGTGCGGGACTCCGACGACGTGGTCTTCTGCTGGCGCGGCCGGACCGGTGAGGACTGGGAGCCGGGCGCCGCGCTCAGCGCCCAGCTGGACGTGTTCACAGAGCAGGACGACGGCGCCTGGGAACGGGTCACCGTCCACCACCACCAGCGCCACCTGCCCCGGGCGGAGCTGGAAGCCGCCCTGCGCGAGGTGGGCCTGCAGCTGCTTGCCGTGCGCGGCGTGGTCGCCGGCGGTCACCTCGTTCTCGATCCCGACGAGGACCGCCACGTGAAGCTGATCTTCCTCGCCCGAGCGGGGGCCGGAGCGCCCTCCGACGACCCCCTGGAGGTGAACACATGATCATCCAGTTCTAGACCGATCCCCGGGCGCCGGGCGCCCCGCCGCGTGCGGATGCCTCCGCGGCCGGCGGAGCGCCCGGCCCCCTGTATTAGCCTTCCCGGCCCGTGGCCCTGCCCCCCGTCCTCGTCGACCTGCTCACCAGCGCGGGCCCGCCCGGCCACGAGTCGGCGCCCGCGCGGGTATGGCGCGAGGCCGCTGAGGCATTCGGCGCCGAGGTGAGCATGGACGCGATGGGCAGCGCCGTGGCCCGGGTGCCCGGCCGGTCCGAGCACCCGCTCCTGGCCGTGGTCGGGCACATCGACGAGATCGCGCTGCTGGTGAGCCACGTCTCCGACAAGGGGCAGTTGCACGTGGTGGGCACCGGCGGCTGGGATCCCCAGGTGCTCGTGGGGCAACGGGTCGAGGTGACCACCCGCTCGGGCACCGTGCCGGGAGTGGTCGGCCGCAAGCCGATCCACCTGCTCGAATCCGAGGAGCGCAAGAAGGCGGTCGAGCTCAAGAAGCTGCACGTCGACATCGGCGCGGCCGACGGCGAGGAGGCCCGCAAGCTGGTGTCGGAGGGCGATCAGGTCGTGATCGCCGGCCGGCCCCAGGAGCTGCGGCACGGTCGCGTGGCCTCGCGCTCGCTCGACAACCGGCTGGGCGTCTACGTGGCGCTCGAGGTGGCCCGCCGTGTCCACGAGGCGGGCGGCGGAGGCGGGCCGGTGGCCGGCGTGGCGGCCGTCCAGGAGGAAATCGGGGCCTACGGCGCGCGGGCGATGGCCTACGGGCTGCGGCCCGACCTGGCCGTGGTGGTCGACGTGACGCACGCCACCGACGCCCCGGGCGTGGAACCGGGCGAGCTCGGCGAGCACGGTCTCGGAGCCGGGCCGGTGATCACCCGGGGCGCGATCGTCAGCCGGCCCCTCAACGACCTGTTGGACGCCGCCGCCGAGGCGGAGACGATCACCTGTGCCACCGAGGTCAGCGGCGGCGCCACCCATACCGACGCGGACTCGATCCATCTCAGCCGCGCGGGGGTGCCGACGGCCGTGGTCTCGATCCCGCTGCGTTACATGCACTCGCCGGTGGAGGTGGTCGAGCTCGACGACGTGGAAAACGTGATCCGGCTGATCACCGCAGTGGCGCTCGCGCTCGAGCCGGACCAGGCGCTCACGCGCTGGTAGACCACTCCGCGGTAGCCTTCGAGAGCCCGTCAAGCCCCGATGACGACGTCTCGTTCCACCGGTTCGCGCAGAGCCCGTCGCCCGTGGCGAAACGCCCGGCGGGAGGCAGGCGTTCCAACGCTCGGCTACTCGAGCGTCCCTGCCCGGGAGGCGCTCGACGGTCCCGAGGCCCAGGCGCAGCGGCACAGGATCGAAAGCGCCTGCCCGGATCTCGGTCTCGACCTCATCGATCTCGTCACGGATCGCGAGCCCGAGGAGGGCGGGAACGAGGGGCGCCCCGGTCTGTCCAATGCGTTCGAGCGCCTCGAGGCTGGTGAAGCCTCCTGCCTGATCGTGAGCGACCTGCCGTGCCTCAGTCGGGCGGTAGAGGGACTTGCGCAGGCAATCGATCGGCTGGAGCGCGCACGGGTCCGGCTCATCGCGCTCGATGTGGAACTCGACACCGCGACGGCAACCGGGCGGCTTGCGGTCACCCCCCGAGGGGGTGGGGAGGTGGCGGAGCCTCAGGCTCCGCGTGCGGACCCGCCTGCGCCGGAGCCCCCGGGCGACGAGGTCCGGACTCCCGTCGGCTCCAGCCTGCGCGCTCTCGGCTATGTGAGCGTTCCCGCGGACGGGGGAAAGAGGCAGCTCGCGGCGCAGGAGCGGGCCGTCCGGCAATCCGCGGAGAGACTCGACCTCGAGCTCGTCGAGGTGATCAGGGACAGGGAAGCCCAGGCCGGAAAGGCGCTCGACCGGCCTGGCGTCTCGTATCTCATCGAGCGCCTCGCTGCGGGAGACGCCGCCTGCGTCGTCGTCAGCGGCCTGGAGCGCCTCAGTCGCTCGGTCTCCGAACTGGGGACGATCGTCCAGTGGCTCGACGGCAACGCGATTCGCCTGATCGCGGTCGAGCTCGATCTCGACACCGCGAGCGCCGGCGGGCGTTCGACCGCACGAGCGATCGCTTCGGTGGCCGGGATCGAGCGGAAGCGGCTCGGGGACCGGACGCGCAAGGGCCTGGAAGCCGCTCGGGCCAAACGGCGCACGACTCGCGGCCCCGCGACGTTCGACTGGGATGCTCTCAAGGAGCGGATCGCCGCGATGCGAGCCGACGGAATGACGCTTCAGGCAATCGCCGACGTGCTGAACGCGGAGGGCGTTCCCACGCAGCGGGGAGGCACGGAATGGCGGGTTTCCAGCGTCCAGACGGCGGTCGGATACAAACGCCCGCCGCGCCCGACGAAGGCGGAGGAGCTCCCCAAGGTACGTCGCCCCCGCACCGGCGGCGAGGGCCCTTCTTCCTAGACGGACACTGCCGCACGCGGCCCCACCCTGCGTAATTACGTAGACCGTTGGTCACGTAATCGCCCAATCGGTGGCGTGGGGTGGAGACCAGGGCGAATATTGGACGCGTGGTTCCCTTCCGGGCAAGCACTCCGCGTCCCGCCGATCCGGCGGTCTCGGGGCTCTGCGGGTTCGTCTGCGGCACCGCGTCTTTCGATGAGCCGGGCGGTCTGACCTCGTCCGGCGGGCGCGCACTGCGCTCGCGACAGGTGCCAACCCAAACTCGCAATCGAAAGGAGGAGGTCGATGAGATCACGACTCATCGCGCTGGGTGTCAGCGTCGTACTGCTGACCGTCGGCGGCTCCGCTCCTGCGTTCGCGCAGAGCTCCGCCGATCAGTCGGCCAACAACTCCGCAAGCTCCCAGGCCTCCAACAGCAGCACCACCACTCAAGGGGCAACCCAGTCCCAGTCGACTAGCTCATCCTGTCAGTACGGCTGCGGCGGCTCCGGCCAGTCACAGTCGCTGAACCAGGACTCGAACACCGACCAGGACGCCGACTCGGAGGCCAACGCCTACCAGAACGGTGTCAACGCAAACGTTCCGGTCTCCATCAGCGGCAGCGGAGTCTCCGTAGGTGGGATGAATGTCGGCCGGCCGGCCGGCGGCGGATCGAGCTCCGCAGAGCAGGACCTCGACAACGATGCCGACTCCGAGGCCTCCAACGAGGCTGAGACCGACCAGAACGCCTCCCAGAGCCAGAACAGCAGCTCCAGCTGCACGGCAGGCTGTGGCGGCTCGGGTCAGCATCAATCGGCCGACCAGGACGCCGACACCGACCAGAAGGCCGACTCGGAGGCCAACGCCGACCAGAACGGCGTGAACGCCAACGTGCCGGTCTCGATCGGCGGCGGCAACGTCTACGGCGGCGACAGCTCGGCCAAGCAGGAGCTGGACAACGACGCCGACTCCGACGCCTCGAACGAGGCCAAGACCGACCAGGACGCCGACCAGAGCCAGGACAGCTCGTCGGACTGCAAGTACGGCTGCGGCGGCTCCGGCCAGTCACAGAAGCTCGACCAGGACGCCGACACCGACCAGAAGGCCGACTCGGAGGCCAACGCCGACCAGAACGGCGTGAACGCCAACGTGCCGGTCTCGATCGGCGGCGGCAACGTCTGCGGCGGCGACAGCTCCGCCAAGCAGGAGCTGGACAACGACGCCGACTCGGAGGCCTCCAACGAGGCCAAGACCTACCAGGACGCCGACCAGAGCCAGGACAGCCGCTCGGACTGCAAGTACGGCTGCGGCGGCTCCGGCCAGTCACAGATCAGCTCGACCAGGACGCCGACACCAACCAGAAGGCCGACTCCGAGGCCAACGCCGACCAGAACGGCGTGAACGCCAACGTGCCGGTCTCGATCGGCGGCGGCAACGTCTGCGGCGGCAACAGCTCGGCCAAGCAGGAGCTGGACAACGACGCCGACTCCGACGCCTCCAACGAGGCCAAGACCGACCAGGACGCCGACCAGACCCAGGACAGCTCGTCGGACTGCAAGTACGGCTGCGGCGGCTCCGGCCAGTCACAGAAGCTCGACCAGGACGCCGACACCAACCAGAAGGCCGACTCGGAGGCCAACGCCGACCAGAACGGCGTGAACGCCAACGTGCCGGTCTCGATCGGCGGCGGCTCCAAGGGCAAGGATCACGGCAGGCAAGGAGGACGGACACAAGAAGGACGGCGGTGACAGCTCGGCCAAGCAGGAGCTGGACAACGACGCCGACTCCGACGCTCCAACGAGGCGCAAGACCGACCAGGACGCCGACCAGACCCAGGACAGCTCGTCGGACTGCAAGTACGGCTGTGGCGGCTCCGGCCAGTCACAGAAGCTCGACCAGGACGCCGACACCAACCAGAAGGCCGACTCCGAGGCCAACGCCAAGCAGAACGGCGTGAACGCAACCTGCCGATCTCGATCGGCGGCGGCTCCAAGGGCAAGGATCACGGCAAGAAGGAGGACGGACACAAGAAGGACGGCGGTGACAGCTCGGCCAAGCAGGAGCTGGACAACGACGCCGACTCCGACGCGTCCAACAAGGCCAAGACCTACCAGGACGCCGACCAGACCCAGGACAGCTCGTCGGACTGCAAGTACGGCTGTGGCGGCTCCGGCCAGTCACAGAAGCTCGACCAGGACGCCGACACCAACCAGAAGGCCGACTCCGAGGCCAACGCCAAGCAGGACGCCGTCAACGTGAACCTGCCGATCTCGATCAAGAAAGGACACAAAGGCAGGAAGGACAAGCGGTACGGCGACAGCGCCCGGAAGGGCTGGCGATAACGAAGGATGAGCGCTTGACCGCGCTCACCGGAGGTAGCGGGCCGGCCGATCACCGGCCGGCCCGCCACCGCCTCCGCACGGCGCTCAGCCGGCGGCACGCAAGCGCGACCCTGCGTCGGGCTTTCCTGTCGGTGTCCGCGCTGACCGCGTTTCTCGCGTTGGGCGTGCCCAGCGCTCTCGCGCAGGACGGCATCGACCCCGGTGAGCCGCCGTCCACCACCATTCCGGCCCCGCCGATCGAGCCGGCTCCTCCCGCCACCGACCCACCGGCGCCGGCCGAGCCCGCGCCCACGGATTCACCTCCGCCGGCGCCGAGCCCGAGCGACCCGGGTCCGCCGGCCGCGGAACCGAGCGTCCCGGCTCCTGTGCCGCCCGAACCGAGCGTGCCGACGGCGACCGATCGGCCCGCTGAGCGGCCTTCGGCGACGACGACGCCGCCTCCTGTGGCCGACGCGCCCCAGATGCCGAGGCCTGATGGGGGCGGGTCCACGCCGGGAGAGCTGGGTCCGGAGGGTCCAGTGGAGGACACGGTGGCGGTCGCCCGCAACCGCAACACGGTGTTCCAGGTGGTGTGGCAGGTGCAGCGGGGTTGCCGAAACAACTGTCACGGCACGACCCAGTCGCAGTTCGCAGGTCAGTGGTCCAGCACCACCCAGACGGCCACCGGCATCGCCCGCGGGCGCGAACCCGGTTCTTCCGCGGCTGCAGCCGCCTCCAACCAGTCCGTGACGGTTCAGTTCGTCTGGCAGCTGCAGATCGGATGCGTGGCGTTCTGCTGGGAGACGAGCCAGACCCAGTCGGCCTCCCAGTGGGCGCAGACGATCCAGACCGCCGTCGCCGAAGGGGATCTCGAGGCATGGGCCCAGAACCTCAGCGAGACGCTGCAGTACGTGTGGCAGATCCAGGAGGGGTGCCGCCACGAATGCCACGGCGCCTCTCAATCCCAGACGGCCGGTCAGGGGCAGTCGACGAGGCAGTCGTCAACGGCCGAGGCGGGGAACGATGCGCCGGTGACGACGCTGGTGTTCGGCCCGAACGGAGTCGTTGTGCTCCCCGGCTGGCTGATGGCGCTCGCCGAGAACCAAGGCGCGACGATCCAGACGCTGTACCAGTACCAGGAGGCGGTCTGCCTGGAGTACTGCACGGGCGACGTTCAGCTACAGGAGGCGATCCAAGAGGCGCTCACCTCCCAGGAGGCGATCGCGATCGCCGTAGTGGGTCCCGAGGACCCGGAGGAACCCTCGGGCTCACCACCTCCTCCTCCGGAACCACCCGCTACCGCCCCGGATGCTCCTGCGTCGGAGCAGCCGGTGGACCAGCCGCGGCAGGAGCAGCGGGCCGCTTCGATCACGCCGGCCGGCGTGGTGCGGGGGCTGCCGGACGAGCTCGCAACGCGTACCTCGGTTCGCCGCGGGCGCCTGGCTCTCCAGAGGGGCTCGACCGAGCCCGACTCCCGATCGCGAGGTTGGGCGCTGTGGCCGGCGGGCGGCGGTCGCTCCCCTGGCTCAGAGGTGGACCGTGGGCCGAATGGTGTCTCAGCACGCATCGTCGACTCACACAGGCCGGGAAGGGTTCGCTTCGGTGACCTTCGACCTGGCCTTCCAGCCGTTGAGCGCCACCGAGTCCTCCCGTCGGTTCCCGATCGGACTGTTGATCGGGGGGCTGGCGATGATCGCTCTGCTCGGAACGCTCGTCGGTCGAGTGACCCAGCCCCACCAGGGGCTGTGAAAAGCATCGGCCCGCATCGCACCCGATTTGCCGGGATGCCCGAGAGCGCTTACATTGGACACAGTGCCCGGGTACCCCTCCCGAGGGCACGGCGCGGCGCTCGCCATGGAATGCCAGGCGACGTGATCACGTCAAACAACGTGAGACCTTGAGCGGAAGAGCTCCTCCTTCCGTGGCCTAGGTGGTGATCAATTCGTCGACGTCCATCGAGCCTGATCGAACGCTTCGGCGTGGCCGGATGCTTCTGGCAGCCGCCGCCTGCGCCGCTTTGTTCGGAGCCTCGTTGGCGGCCGGAGACGCCATCTGGGACCACGAGGATCGACGACAGGCTGGTCCCCGCTCTCCGCCCCCCGTCGAGCCTGCTCCGAACCCGCTGCCCTCGCGGGACGAGTTGGCGCTGGGTCGCGCTGCGTCTCTCCCAGGCCTGCGCAACTCGCAGCGGCGGGCGAAGCGCTCGCAGCCTGAGCCGCCGCCGGGTCCGGCGCCCGGCAGCGGCCCTGTCACGAACGTCGGCAGCAACCTCCCGCAGGAGCCGACTTCGGCCGTTCCCACTCCGCAGCCGCCCTCTCCCGCTCCAGCGCCGCCTCCTCCCCCTGCTCCCAGGAGCACGTCCGAGCCCTCGTCGCCGCAGCCGGACGCCGCCCCCACCCCACCCCAGCCCGCACCCGATCCAGCGCCCAGCGGCGGGGTGGAGTTCACCGCCGAGGAGGACCGATGAGGGAGGTTCGCGGCTCGATTCTCGACGGACCTGCTCCCGGCGCTTCCCTGGTCGGCTTCCGCGTGAGGCGCGTGATCGAGACCCGTCCCGACCTCTACACCGTCGTCGAGGCCGAGGGACCAAATGGTCGTCGGGTCGCGCTCACTCTCCTCGGACCACCGCTCGCCGAAGGCCGCGAGTCCCGACGCGCCGTCCTTCGCCTGGCCCGGCTCCGTGCCTCGATGGTGCATCCGCACCTGCTCGAGTTCTACGGTGCGGTCCAGAGCGAAAATCAGGTGTACCTGGTGAGCGCGCTGCCCGGCTCGGACACGCTCGAGCGTCTCCTCCAGGAAGATCGGCTCGCGGCCGGCGAGGTGCTCACGATTCTCGGTCAGGTAGCGGGCGCGCTCGAGACCGCGGCCGCGCGGGGACTCACGCACCGTGACCTGACCCCGGGCGCGGTCGCGATACAAGACCAACGCGCCCTCCTGACCGACTTCGGGATCGCCGCGTCGTCAGCGCTCGGTTGCCGGGTGCTAAACCTCGACGATGCATGCGAGTACCGCTCGCCCGAGGAGGTGCGTGGCCAGACGCCCGAGCCGGAGAGCAACGTCTATTCGCTCGCATGCATCCTGGTTCGGTGTCTAACCGGTGCCGCGCCGTACAGCCACGACCGACCGATTCTCACCCTGCATGCCCACATGGTCGAACCGCCGCCCCAGATCTCGCAGCGGCGACCGGATCTGCCGCCCGAGCTGGACGCCGTCGTGGCGCGGGGGATGGCCAAGGATCCCGGCGACCGCTATCCGTCGGCCGCGCACCTGATCCGGGAAGCCGGTCGCGCGCTGAGCATCGACGTGCCGGTCCCCGTGCGAACCCCTCCGCACGAGGAGGCACGCCCCCCGGTCAAGGCTCCACGCCGGCCGGTCACGGCTCCGCCTCGAGTTGGGGCCGCGCGCCGGACCCGCCGGACGACGGCCTGGGTGGCCCTGGCGCTGTTCGCCAGTGTCGGGACGGGGTTCGCAACCGGCGGAGTGCAGTGGTCGGCCGCCCCCTCGCCGCCGCCTGTGGCCAGCCCCCCGGCCCCACCGAAGGACATCGAGCGTGTGGCGTACACACATGAGGTGTCGACCGCTGTGAGGCGGCTGCGGGCCCGCCGGGTCGCGGCGCGAAAACGCCTGCACGAGGCGCGGAGCCCACGAGGGCAAGCCGCAGCGGCGAATGCCCTCGCGAGCGCCTACCGACAGGCCCGTGCGGGACTGCCACCCGCTCCACCCTCAGGCGCGACCGGCCGTGGCTCGCTCGCGAAGAAGCTTCGGGAGGCGGAGCGTGCGTACCGAAGGCTGGACGCTGCCGCCAGCCAGAGCAGCCGGCGCAGCTGGCGGGTCGCACGCCGCCAGACGCTCCGCCGCGAGGCGGCGCTCCAGCGTGAACTGCGGGGTGTGCGACGTGGCTGAGCGTAGCTGCGCCTCGGAGACGCGTGGTCGACCGTGGCGGTGCTCGCGGTCTGCGGCGTGCAACGCCGCCTCCGCAGAGGCAGTCCCGCCAAGCCTCGCGTTCGCTTGTTCGCCGGGGCCTGCGGCACTGCAGTGGCTGGTACCGCAGCCCCGTCGACTGCTGAGCATGGGATCGGGACCAGTCATCGCCGCGGAGCCCCGGGCGCTGCGAGATTGCGCCCGTGCCCTGCATTCACCTCGGACACCCGAGGAGCGGAGTCTTGTGCGAGGTCAGGAACAGCCACCGTGACGGGAGGACGTCGCGCACACGGTCGTGCATCCAATCGACCGAACCGCTCCCTCCGTCCGCCCGGTTCTCGCCCGGCCCCCCGATCACGCCGGCTGGTTCAACCACCCGGTCCTGGTGTCGTTCAGCGGCAGCGATGCCACGTCCGGCATCGCATCGTGCTCCAGCGCGACCTATTCCGGTCCCGACAGACCCGGAGCCGCCATCGGCGGCAGTTGCCGTGACGTGGCCGGCAACGTCAGGGCGGTGTCGACGGCAATCAACTACGACGCCACCCCGCCCGCACCGCCGATGCCCGAGGCGAGGCCGGGCAACGAGCGGATCGTCGTCAGCTGGTCGGGCTCAGCCGGTGCGCGGGCGGAGGTGGTGCGCTTCCGCGGGAGGACGCCCGTGGGCATGGTCTACCAGGGGGCCGGGACCAGGTTCGTCGACAGGCCGCTGCGCAACGGGCGCCGTTACCGCTATCTGGTCACCCTGATCGACCAGGCGGGCAACCGGGCTTCGAGCAACGCGTGGGCGACGCCCACCGCCTCCAAGCTGTTGAGCCCCGCTCGCGGAGCCCGGCTGCGCTCGGCGCCCCTGCTCGAGTGGAAGGCGGGCCATCGGGTTCGCTACTGGAACGTCCAGCTTTATCGCGACGGGAAGAAGGTCCTCTCCAGCTGGCCGCGCGTCAACGAGCTGCAGCTGGAGGAGCGCTGGCGGTTCGCGGGTCGCCGATATCGGCTGGTTCCCGGTCGCTACTGCTGGCATCTCTGGCCCGGCCTCGGCAGGCGCTCGCGGAACGATTACGGGGCGAAGCTCGGCTCGAGCTGCTTCAGGGTCTTGCCCTAGGCCAGCGACGGCTCGAGCACGACCTCGGCCACCCGCTCGGCAACGGCCTCCGGGGTGAGGCCGACCTCCTCGCGCAGCAGCGCGGGCTTGCCGTGGGTCACGTAGCGGTCGGGGAGCCCGAAGCGGAGCACGCGCACGCCGCCCATCAGGTCGCGGTCGGCGAGATGCTCCAGCACCCCGGAGCCGAAGCCCCCGGCCAGCACGTTCTCCTCGACCGTCACGAGCACCTCGTGCTCGGCCGCGAGCGCCTCGATCAGGTCACCGTCGAGGGGCTTGGCGAACCGTCCGTCGGCCACCGTCGCCTCGACCCCGTGCTCGCCCGCCAGGCGCTCGGCGGCGCCCAGCGCCACCGGCACGCCGTAGCCGTAGCCCAGGAAGGCGATCCTCCCGGCCCCCTCACGCAGCAGCTCCCCGCGCCCGATGTCGATCACCTCGGGCCGGGCGGGGAGCGCGACGCCCTCGCCCTCGCCGCGGGGATAGCGAAGCGCGACCGGGCCGGCATCGTGTACCAGAGCCGTGTGGAGCAGGTGCACGAGCGCCGCCTCGTCTCGCGGCGCCATGAGCACGATGTGCGGCAGGCAGCGCAGAGTACGAGATGTCGAAGGCGCCGTGGTGGGTGGGCCCGTCGTCTCCCACCAGGCCCGCGCGGTCCATCGCGAAGACCACGTTCAGCTGCTGGAGGCAGACGTCGTGGACGATCTGGTCGTAGCCACGCTGGAGGAAGGTCGAGTAGATCGCGGCCACCGGCTTTGCTCCCTCGAGCGCCAGCCCGGCGGCGAACAGGACGGCGTGCTGCTCGGCGATCCCCACGTCGTAGTAGCGATCGGGCAGCTCCTTCTGGAGGATGTTGAGCCCGGTACCGGAGTTCATCGCCGCGGTGATTCCGACCACCCGCGGGTCGCGGCGGCACTCCTCGACGAGCGCCTGGCCGAACACCGCCGTGTACTGCGGGGGCGAGGTGGCGGGCGCCTTCTTCGCCGGGGCGCCGCCCTTCTTCGGGGCCGCTGCGCCATTGATGATCGAGCCGGGCTTGGCGGCATGCCACTTCTCCATCCCCTCGAGCCCGCCCTCCTCGGCGGGCGCGAAGCCCTTGCCCTTGACCGTCTTGCAGTGCACGACCACCGGCCGCTCGGCCTCGAGGGCCTCGCCGATGGCCTCGCGCAGCTCCTTGACGTCGTGGCCGTCGATCACACCGACGTAGGCGAGGTCCAGCTCCTCGAAGAACAGGCCGGGCGCCCAGTAGGCCTTGAGCGACTCCTTCAGGATCGGGCCCAGGCGCTCGATGCGCTTGCCGATCCCGGCCGGCAGCCTGGTCAGCGCCTCCTCCGCGTCCTCGCGCGCGTGGTACAGCTTCGGGTTGAGGCGCATGCGGTTGAAGTAGCGCGACAGCGCGCCGACGTTGGGAGCGATCGACATCCCGTTGTCGTTGACCACGATCACGATCGGCACATCCAGGCCGCCGGCGTTCAACAGGGCCTCAAAGGAGACGCCGCCCGTGAGCGCGCCGTCGCCGATCACCGCGACCACCTTGCCGTCAGGGCCGGCGCCCTGGCGCATCGCCTCCTTGATCCCCA
The DNA here is from genome assembly GCA_963850205.1 of uncultured Thermoleophilaceae bacterium. Taxonomy (GTDB): domain Bacteria; phylum Actinomycetota; class Thermoleophilia; order Solirubrobacterales; family Thermoleophilaceae; genus JACVRW01. Next base: position 89,150 of record CAWKKJ010000008.1, read on the forward strand.
CCGCGTAGCTCACCGACGTGGAGGCGTGGCCCGCGCCCATGATGTCGTGCTCGGACTCGGCAATCGAGCAGAACGGCGCGAGGCCCTCGTACTTGCGGATGGTCTGAAGCCGGTCGCGGCGCCCGGTGAGCACCTTGTGTGGGTAGGCCTGGTGGCCGACGTCCCAGAGGATCTTGTCGCGCGGAGAGTCGAGCAGCGAGTGGAGGGCCACGGCGATCTCGCAGGCGCCGAGATTGGCGCCGAAGTGGCCGCCGATCTCGCCGATCGTCTCGATGATCAGCAGCCGGACCTCGTGGGCGACCTGCTGCAGCTGCGCGTCGTCGAGGTCCTTGAGATCGCCCGGTCCGTCGATCCGGTCGAGGAGAAGTGGGGCGGGGCTGTCGGGGGTCATGCGGTTCGCGTGAGCACGTAGTCGGCGATCTGGCCGAGGCGGGCGGCATCGCCGTTTGTCTCCGCGAGCGCCTCCCGCGCCTTGTGGTGGGATTCCCGGGCCAGTTCCCGGGCCCGCTCCAGGCCGAACACGCTCACGTAAGTTGCCTTTCCATGCCGCTCGTCGGAGCCGCGCGGCTTGCCCAGCTCAGCCTCGTCTCCCGTCACGTCGAGAATGTCGTCGACGATCTGGAAGACCACACCGAGCTCCGCCGCGAAGCGCCGGTAGGGGATTGTGGCAGGTCCGCTCACGCCTTCGAGCGAGACGACCGCGCCCACCGAGGCCGCGATCAGCGCGCCGGTCTTGAGCTCGTGCAAACGGCGCAGGTCGATGTTCGGGTCGGCCGCCACGTCCAGGAACTGCCCGCCCACCATCCCCCGCACGCCCGCCGCGTCGACGACCTCGCAGACCGCGGCCAGCACGTGCTCCGGCCTCCCCGGCTGGTCGGTGAGTACCAGCCGCAGCGCCTCGGCGAACAGCCCGTCCCCGGCCAGGATCGCCACGTCCTCCCCGTAGGCGACGTGGCAGGTGGGCTGCCCTCGCCGCAGGTCGTCGTCGTCCATGGCGGGGAGATCGTCGTGGATCAGCGAGTAGGTGTGGATCATCTCGATGGCCGCGGCGAGGGGAAGGACCTCGTCGCCGGGGCGCCCGAGCGCCTCCGCGGTCGCCAGCGCCAGCACCGGCCGGATGCGCTTGCCTCCCGCCAGCAGCGAGTAGCGCATGGCCTCCTCCAGGCGGGCGGTCCCCGGCTCGACGCCGAACCGCAGCTCCACGAGATAGGCGTCGACCTGTCGCTGCAGCTCGATCGGGTAGGCGGCCGGCCGCACCGTGCTCATCGGCCGCTCACAGCAGCCGCTCCTGGCCCTCCACCTCGCCTGCGCGCCGGGCCTGGGCGTCCACCTCAGCTCCCAGCGCCGCTGCGAGCTCGGCGCACTGCTCGACCAGACGGGCCGCCTCGGCGGGATCGACCTCCTCTGTACGCAACCGGGCTGCCACCTCGTCCAGCCGCGCGGCGAGCTCGTCGAGCGAGGGCGAGTCGCTCACCGGGCCCGGGCCTCCTCGTCGCGCTGGACGGCGCCGAGGATCCCGTTCACGAACCCGGGGGCGTCTGCGCCGCAGAGCTCCTTGGCGGTCTCGACCGCCTCGTCAATGGCCACCTCGGCGGGCACGTCGGAACGGCTGCGGAGCTCGTGCAGGGCCACCCGGAGGATGCTGCGCTCCAGGGGCGCGATCCGGTCCACCGACCAGCCGGTCGCGTGACGCCCGATCAGCTCGTCCAAGTCCTCTCGCTCGGCCAGAGTGCCGTCCACCAGCTCCTGCGTAAACGCGGTCGCGTTCCGCTCCAGGAGCGCCTCGGCGGGGCGCCCGGTCACCTCGGCCTGATAGAGGGCCACGACGGCGGCCCGGCGCTGATCGGAGCGGCGCACCTGCGCTACGCCCGCGACACGTAGGCGCCGGAGCGCGTGTCCACCCGGACCCGGTCGCCCACGTTCACGAACAGGGGCACCCGCACCACCACCCCCGACTCGAGGGTCGCCGGCTTGTCGCCGCCGCCCGAGGCGGTGTCGCCGCGCAGCCCCGGATCGGTCTCGGCCACGGTCAGCTCAACCGCGCTGGGGACCTGGAGGTCGGTCGGCGCGTCGTCGACGTAGAGGATCTCCACCTCCTCGTTGGGCACCACCCACCGCAGCGTCTCGCTCACCTGGTCCTCGGGGATCGCCATCTGCTCGTAGGTCTGGACGTCCATGAAGTGCGCGTCGGTGCCGTCGGCGTACAGGAACTGCATCTTCCGGGCCTCGGTACGCACCGGCCGGAACTTCTCGCCCGCCCGGAAGGTCCGGTCGATCACGGCGCCGTCCTCGACCCGCTTGAGCTTGGTGCGTACGAACGCGCCGCCCTTGCCGGGCTTGACGTGCTGGAACTCGACGAGCTTGAAGATCGTGCCGTCGACCTCGACGTGCATGCCGTTCTTGAACTGGTTGGTGCTGACCACGCACGAGAGGGTATTCGTCGCGTCCTTCTGGCGATGGGTCGGCTGGGAGACTGTCGGCGTGTCAGCCCATCGCCAGCACGCCCAGTTGGACGCTCCGCTGGAGGTGGTCTGGGGCCTCGTCGGCACACCGAGCCGCCACCCGGAATGGTGGCCCCGGGTGATCGAGGTGCGCGGGGAGCGGTTCGAGGAGGGCGACGAGTACGCCCAGGTGACGAAGGACCCCATCGGGAGATCGGAGACGACGAACTTCCTGCTCGAGCGACGCGACAACCTGCGCGAGATCCGGATGCGTTGCCAGCTGACGGGCATGTACGCCGCGTGGCTCCTCACGCCGGCCCAGGGCGGAACGTTCGTCGAGGTGGAGATCGGGATCGAGCCCCGGCGCATGGGCGACCGGATCTTCGACCGGGCCATGGGCAGGATCTACTTCCGGCGCTGGACGAGCGAGTCGCTCGATGGCCTGCGCCGAGCGGCGCTTCGCCCCCGCTTGTAGCCGGTGGAGCAGGGCCACTAGGACCGGGCCGAGCGCGCCTCGATCCAGCCTGCCGTGGCGTCGAGCAGCCGTTGCGCGTCGTCCAGTGCCGTGCGAGCCACCTCGGGCGGCGCGCCGGCCAGCGCGTAGTCGACGTCGTTGCGGTCCTCGAACAGCCGCCGCAGAATGCGTCCGGTCTCGTAGTCCACGTCGTCCTCGCCCACCACCCGGCGGGCGAAGGCGGAGAGGACTCCGGTCCTGGTGGCCGGCGCCTCCCCGACGGCGGTCAGGGCGGCCCCGGCGGCGTGGAACCCCGCGAGATAGGCCCGTGACACGGCCTGGGAGGGAAAGCCCGCCTCCAGCAGCGTCCGGCCCGCGCGCAGCTCCTCATGCGCGCGGGCGAGCGAGAGATCGCCGGCCTCGCTCATTCGACTCGCATCCCCTCGCGACGGACCCGGGTCAGCAGCGGCGTGGCGGCCAGGGCGAGCTCGTCCTCGCCGACCGGGATCTCGGTGATGACGGTGTCGTTCCGCACCGAGTGCCTCCACATCACGCGGTCCATCAGGCGCTTCTCCTCCCAGCGGTCGGCGACCTCATCGAGCACCACCACCAGCTCGAGCGCGGCCTCCGGATGCGCGTCCCCGCGCGCCCACGGGCCGAGCAGGATCACCTCGCGCAGCCGCTCCTTGTAGAGCCGCCGGAGGTCGGCGAGCACCCGCTGGGCCACACCCTCGGCGTCGAGCAAGCCGGGCACGTCGGGCACCTCGGGCTCCGGCCGGCGGGCGATCGCCGCCGCGGCCCCGGCCGGCTCGACCAGACCACGGTCCAGCAGCCATTCGATCGCCCGGCGTTCGCCGCGGGCATCGTGGAACTCAAACCAGGCGCGGCGGAGCTCGTCGTGATCGAGCAGGGAGTCCTTGAAGCGGCGAAACGCCCCCTTCCCGGCGATGGCGCGCTCCAGCACCTCGCGCGTGCGGGGCTCGCGCACGTGGGCGACGAAATCCTGCATGTCGGCGTACCCCACCGCCGGCGGCAGCGGCTCCACGCCGATCAATCGCCCGGCCTGGTCCTCGTCGAGCGCGACCTCGCCGAAATCGTCGAGAAAATGGGGCTCCAGCCTCCCGGTGTCCGGGTCGAGCCACCAGCTGTGCTCGCGGGAGTGATCCTCCAGTGCGAGCGCGAGGTCGGCCAGGTCGACCTCCTCCGGATCGAGCATCGTCATCCCGCCGGGGTCTCCACCCGGTCGGGAAGGCGCCCCTCCTGGGCGAGCTTCTCGAGGTGCGCCGCGAGCGTGAGCGCCGCCGCCGGCCGCAGCTCGGCGGAGACCTCCGGCCAGGCGGCATCGAGCAGCTCGTCGCGCCGGCGCAGCCCGGCGTCGAGCGCGTCCACGAGGCGGCGCTCACGGTCGAGCCGGTGCTCGAGGTACTCGTCGAGCTTGGCCGCAGGATCGTGGACGTAGGGGCCGTGCCCCGGGCACAGAACCTCGAGATCGAGCGACCGCAGGCGCCGCAGCGAATCGAGGTACGCGGACAGCGAGCCCTCACCGGGCGCGATGAAGACGCTGCCGGTGCCGAGGACCGTGTCGCCGGTGAAGCAGATGCCGCCGTAGAGCAGGCACACGCTGTCGTCCGAGTGGCCCGGGGTCGCGAGGGCCCGAAAAGGGCCGACGGCGTCGCCCTCTCGCGGCAGCACGGTCTCGGCTTCGAGCGCGCCGGCGCCCTCGGCGTGGTCGGCGTGAGCGTGGGTGAGGACGACGCCCTCGATCCCCTCCGGCGCGGCGGCCCGGATGGCGTCGAGGTGCTCGGGTGCCGCCGGCCCGGGGTCGACCACCCATCGTTCCACCACGTAGCTGTTGGTCCCGTCGAGCGTGAGCGGAGACGGGTTGTCGGCGCGCACGCGCACCACGCCGGGCGGATGTTTGTCGTTGGTTTGCACCGCTGGGGGTTGTAGCGCAGTAAGCTCGAAAGCGGGTTGGAGTCGTACGCGTCAGGGGGGATCTGGGGGGACGAACGGCGAGTGTTTCTCGCCGGTCTGGCCGTCATCGTCACCGTGGCGGCCCTCGACGCGGTGCTGGGGGCTCGCGTGGTGCTGATCGAGCTGCTGGTGGTGGGCCCTTTGATCGCGGCCACAGGCGCCAGCCCTCGCCACACGGCCATCACCGCCGGCCTTGCCCTTGCGCTCTCGATACCTCTGGGCTGGGCCAGCGACGCCTTCGGCTCGGCCGAGCATGCGATCGGCGTGGTGGTGGTCGCGCTGGGAGGCCTTGTGTCGGTGCTGGTCGCGCATCTTCGCTCGGCGCGCGAGCGCGACGCGGCGCGGCTGCAGGCCCAATATGACGCCGCCCGCGTGCTCGCCGATTCGGACTCGGTCGAGGAGGCGGCCCCGCGGCTGCTCCGGGCCATCGGGGACCCGCTCGGCTGGGAAGGCGGCCAACTGTGGCTGGGTGACGCCGCCGGTCGGCTGGAGCGGGTCGGTTCCTGGCGCGCCGAGGCGCACGACCCGGACACCGGACTCGCTGCCGAGGTCTGGAAGAGCGGGCGCCCTTCGTGGGTGACCGAGGACGCCTCTGCGCGCGGCCGGGAGCTGGCCTTCCCCGTCATGTCCGGGGACGGGTGCATGGCCGTGGTCGAGTTCGTGAGGCGCGATCAGGCCTCGCCGAACGGCGACCTGGCGCCCCTCACCGACGCGCTGGGGACCCAGATCGGCGAGTTCATCGTCGGCCTGAGGGCGCGCGAGGCCGTTCGGGTGAGCGAGGCCCGCAAGAGCGCCGTGCTGGATTCGGCTCTCGACGGGGTGATCACGATCGACCACGAGGGCCGGATTCTCGAATACAACGCCGGTGCCGAGCGGATCTTCGGCCACAGCGCCGAGGCGTCGATCGGGGCTGAGCTGGCGGAGCTCGTGGTTCCGCCGTCGCTTCGCGAACGGCACCGGGAGGCGCTGCGACGCTGCGTGGAGACCGGGGAGAGCACGATCCTCGGCCGCCGGATCGAGCTGTCGGGGATGCGCGCCGATGGAGCCGAGTTTCCCGTGGAGCTGGCGCTCAGCCGGGTCGAGGGCGCCGAACCGCCGGTGTTCACCGGGGTGGTCCGGGACATCACCCGGCGTCGCCAGGCCGAGGCCGAGCGGGAGGAGCTGCTCCGGCTCGAGCAGGTCGCCCGGCTCGACGCCACCCAGGCCCGCGATCAGCTCGAGGCGATCCTGCGCGGCGTGGCGGACGCCGTGACGGCCCAGGCCGCCGACGGCCGGCTGCTGTTCGCCAACGAAGCGGCGGTGGCCATGCTGGGCTACGAGTCGAGCGAGGCCCTGCTCAGCGCGCCGATCGGGGAGGTGGTGGAGCGCTTCGAGATGCTCGACGAGGACGGAGAGCCGCTGCCGCTGGACAGCCTGCCCGGCCGGCGTGCCTTCGTCACCGGAGAAGCCAGTGAGGCGATCGTTCGCTTCAGAGTCCGGGCCACCGGCGAGGAGCGCTGGTCGGCGATCAAGGCCACCCCCATCCGCGACCAGGACGGGCGGGCGGTGATGGCGATCAACGTGATCGAGGACATCAGCGCGCACAAGCGCTCCGAGCTGACGCAGCGCTTCCTGGCGCAGAGCAGCGCCGTTCTCACGTCGTCGCTCGACCAGCCGGAGCTGCTGCAGCAGGTGGCATCCCTGACGGTGCCGGAGCTCGCCGACTGGTGTGCGGTCGACCTGCGGGCCGCCGACGGCGGGATCGAGCGCGCCGCGCTCGCCCACGTCGACCCGGCGAAGGTGGCCTGGGCCACCGAGATCCAGCGCCGCTATCCACCGGACCCCGACGGCCCGACCGGCGTGCCCAACGTCCTGCGCACAGGCGCCGCCGAGCTCTACCCCGAGATCCCCGACGAGCTCATCCGAGAGGCCGCGGTCGACGACGAGCACTACCGCCTGATCACCGAGATCGGGATGCGCTCGGCCATCATCGCTCCCCTGATCGCACGCGATCGGACCATCGGCGCTCTGACGTTCGTCACCGGCCCCTCGGGGCGCCGCTTCGACGAGCGTGACCTCGAGCTGGCCTCCGAGATCGCACTGCGCTGTGCCGGAGCCATCGACAACGCCCGGCTCTACGCCGAGCGGGCCTACGTCGCCAGCACGCTGCAGCAGGGCCTGCTGCCGGCCGAGCTGCCCGAGATCCCCGGGATCGAGGCCGCGGCCCGGTTTCGGCCGACCGGCGCGGGCACCGAGGTGGGAGGCGACTTCTACGACCTGTTCGCCACCGGCCCGAACGGCTGGACGGTGGTCATGGGGGACGTCTGCGGCAAGGGGCCCGACGCCGCGGCGGTCACCGCCCTCGCCCGCTACACGCTGCGGGCCGCCGCCATGCGAGAGCGCCTTCCCAGCCGCAGCCTGCGCGTGCTGAACGAAGCGCTCCTGCGGCAGCGCGACGACCGGCGCTTCTGCACCGTCGCCTACGCGTACCTCGAGCCGCTCGGCGACGGCGCCCGCGTGGGCTTGGCGAGCGGCGGCCATCCCCTGCCGCTGCTGGTCCACCCCGACGGCGACGTCGAGGCGGTCGGCGCTCCGGGAACTCTGCTGGGCATCGTGCCCGATCCCCGGCTCGAGGACCGGGCCGTGTCCCTGGCCCCCGGCGACGCCCTGGTCTTCTACACCGACGGCGTCATCGAATCGCGCGGCGCCGACGGCTCGCTCGACGAGCTCAAGCTGGCCGAGCTGCTCTCGTCCTGCGGCGGCCGGGGAGCCGACGCCATCGCGGCCGCCGTCGAGGAGGCCGCGCTGCGCTCGAACCCCGAGCAGCGGCGGGACGACATCGCGGTGCTGGTGCTGCGAGTTGCGGGCTGAACGGCCGGGCCTGCTGCGTATACGAATGTTGTGCAAGATCCCGTTTGGGGTATATACCGACCCGGATCCCTGTCCTTGTGGTCAGCCGCACGACCGTAGGCTTCTCACGTTCACGCGCGCTGGGTGCACGCGATACGGAGCCCCGACGCCATGCATCCGACCATCAAAGCGCACCCATCGCGGCGGAGAACATGAACCTCCGCCTGAAGGGCGGGCCGGACGCGGCCGCCACGGCCCGCCGTGAGCTCTCCAGCCTGGACGGCCAACTGGATCCGCCCACCCTGGAGACCCTGCACCTACTCGTGACCGAACTGGTGTCGAACGCGGTGAAGCATGCCGCGGCCCCGTCGGTTTCGGTGACCGTGAGCCTCGCGAACGGCGGGGTGAGGGCCGAGGTCTCCGATCCGGGTCCCGGCTTCGACCCCGCCCAAACGGGCGTTCCGCGGGACAACCACTCGGGCTGGGGGCTGTTCCTGGTCAAGGAGATGGCCGACCGCTGGGGCGTGGACGACGACGACGCGAGCAATCGCGTCTGGTTCGAGCTGCGCGCGGCGTAGCGTGCCTGCTGCTCAGCCCAGGCTCAGCTGCTCCTCGGTGTTGGTGTCCTGTCCCAGCAGGGACCGAAACCGCTGGGCCGCGGTGGGCGCGTCGTCGCCCCGGTTGTTGTTGAAGGCCACGTGCACCTCACGCGCCTCCTCCGCCAGCGAGCGCACGCGCCCGGCGATCTCCTCCAGCTCCTCGTCGCTGTAGCGCCAGGCAAAGCGCTCGGCCACGCTCTTGCCGGTGAGGTAGCCCTCGGTGTTGCGCCCGTGGGCGCGCAGGTAGGACAGCTTGTCCGTGGTCACCGCATCGAGCGCCGGCATGATCGGCACGTGGTCGCCCGGAGGGGCGTCGACCGACACGAAGGCCACCCCGCGGTCGGCGAACCAGCCGAGCGTCCGCTCGCGACGTTTGTCGCGCACCCAGCCGCGGTGCCGTAGCTCGACCGCCAGGCGGTGAGGTGCGAAGGCCTCCACCAGCCCGTCGAGCTCCTCGAGCTCATGCCTGTGGGGGGCGAAGGCGGGCGTGAGCTGCACCAGGTAGGCGCCGAGCTTGCCCGCCTCGGCCAGCGGAGCGGTCTCCTCCACGAGCCTGCTCGCCAGCGTTCGCTCGAGCTCCGGGGTCAGCCGGACCCGGCCGCGCCCGGTGGTCTGCGCATCGTCACGCAGCTCGGGGGGCAGCGACTCGAGCGGCGCGGCGTGACGCGACAGCGCCCGGTGGGCCTTCACGTCGAAGACGAACCCGTCCGGGGTGTCGTTCACCCACTTGTGCACGGTGGAGCGGTCGGGCACCGCGTAGAAGCTCGAGTTCAGCTCGACCGCCTCGAAGCGATCCGCGTACCAGGGCAGCCGGTCCCTGGCCGCCATCCCCGGCGGATACCACTCCTTGACAAAGCCCGGGTCGGCCCAGCTCGAGGTGCCGACGAGTATGCGCCCGCTCATGTCTTCAACTGTAGGTCGTCCGCTCGCCTCACCTTCCTCGACGCCCGAAGCTGTGGCCCGCCGGGACCACGGCCCGCAGGTCGGCCTCCTCGGCCCCGGGCAGGTCCTCCCCCGCCTCGCTGCTCCAGTGTTCGGCGGGGCTCGATGTGCTTGACCTTCGCGCTGGGCAGGTCGGGGCGCTCGAGGCGCTCGATCCGGTCCACCAGCACGTTGGTGGTGCCCTCGCGGCGCTCCAGCCGCCCGGTGGCCAGCACCAGCGGCTCGGCCCGGACCGCCAGCCGAAAGCGCTCGTGGATCGGGGGAGGCACGATCAGGTTGATCGTGCCGCACTCGTCCTCGAGCAGGATGAATGTGACGCCCTTTGCCGTGGCCGGCCGCTGGCGGGCCACCACCAGGCCCGCGACCCGCACCCGGCGGCCGTGCCGGTGGCGCTCGAGCTCCGCGCTGGTGCGCAGGTCGCCCGGGAGCCCGGGGCGCATCAGCTCGAGCGGATGCTCGCGCAGCGTGACACCGGTGGAGCCGTAGTCGGCCAGCATCCGCTCCCAGGCCGTGAGCGCCCTCAGCTCCGGGCCGGCATGGGGCTCGAGGGGAAGCGCCAGCTGGGTGCCGTACGCCCCCCGGCCCACGCCCCGCTCCGCAGGACCCACGGGCACCCCGGGCAGCGCCACCCCCAGCAGCCACAGCGCCTGCCGGCGACGGCCCATCCGCGGCCCCTCCACGAGCTCGTCGCACGCGCCGGCCCAGGCGAGCCGCCCGAGCGTCTCACCCGAGGCGCCGGAGCGTCCGGCCAGATCCCCCAGCGACCGCCACGGCCCGCCGCCGTCCCGCTCCGCCACCAGCGCCCGGACCTCCTGCTCCTTCACCCCGTTCACATAGCCCAACCCCAGCCGGACGGCCAGGCCGGCGTCCGTGGGCTCCACCAGGCATTTCGCTCCGCTGCGGACCACGCAGGGCTGCAGCACCTCCACGTCCACCCGTTGGGCCTCGTGCACCAAGGAGTCGGGCGGATAGAACCCCATCGGCTGCTCGTTCAGGAGCGCGCACAGGAACTCGGGGTGGTAGTGCACCCGCAGCCAGGTCGACTGGTAGGCCAGCAGGCCGAAGGCCGCCGAATGGGCCTTGGGAAAGCCGAAGCCCGAGAAGCCCACGATCTGGCCCCATACCCGCTCGGCCGTGGCCCGCTCCGCCCCGCGCTCGACCGCTCCGGTAATGAACTTCTCCTCGTAGGCCCGGATCGCCGCCTCCGAGCGCTTGCGGCTCATCGCCCGCCGCAGCCCCTCGGCCTCTCCGGCGCGGAAGCCGGCGAAGGCCATCGCCACCTCGAGCACCTGGTCCTGGAAGACGATCGTGCCCAGCGTGTCAGACAGCACCGGTTCGAGCGAGGGATGCTCGTACGGGATCTGGAAGCCGGGATCCTCGCGCAGCGCCTTTCGCCGCTCGATGTAGGGGTGCACCGCTCCGCCCTGGATCGGCCCAGGCCGCACCAGGGCCACCTGCACCGTGAGGTCGTCCAGGTTCTCGGGCCGGGTGCGCTTGAGCATCTGCATCTGGGCGCGCGACTCGATCTGGAACACCCCCATCGTCTCCGCCTCCTGCACGCGGTCATAGACCTCCTGGTCGTCATAGGGGATGCGCGAGAGATCGAGCCGCTCGCCGCGCACGCGCGCGATCTCGTCCACCGCGCGCTCGACCGCCGAGAGCATCCCCAGGCCGAGCAGATCGATCTTGAGAAAGCCGGCGTCGCCGCAGGAGTCCTTGTCCCACTGCACCATCTGGCGCCCCTCCATCGAGGCCGGCTGGACGGGGCAGAGGTCGATCAGCGGCTGGGTCGAGATGACCATCCCGCCGGGATGCTGGCTCTGATGGCGGGGCAGGCCCCAGGCGTCGCGGGCCAGCTTGACCAGCGCGTCCCAGCGCGGGGAGCGGGCGCCGCGCTGATCCGCTTCCGGCACCTCCTCCTCGATGTCGTTCCGCTCCTTCCAGGGGTCGACCGCCCGGGCCAGGCGCTCGATCTCCCCCGGCGGCAGGCCGAGCGCCTTGGCGAAGTCGCGCACCGCCGAGCGCACCTGGAAGGTGGAGAAGGCGGCCACCAGCGCGCAGCGGTCCCGTCCGTAGCGATCGTGCACCCGGGGTATGAGCACATCGCGGATGTCGCGCGGGAAATCGAGGTCGATGTCCGGAAGCGCGGTGATCTCCTCGTTGAGGAAGCGCCCCAGCAGCAGCTCGTTGTCGATCGGGTCGATGTGCGAGAGGCCGGTGAGGTAGCAGACGATCGAGGACACGCTCGAGCCTCTCCCCCGCCCCGGCGGCAGCAGGCGCCGGGTCGAGTCCGTCCCGCGCACCTCGGCCGCCACCTCGCGGGCCAGCTCCAGCATGTCGCGATGGAGCAGGAAGAAGCCCGATAGACGGAGGTGGCGGATCACCCGCAGCTCCTCCTCCAGCCGCCCCTCGGCCTCGGCCAGGGTGCGCCGGCGGCTGTAGCGCTCGCCGATGCGCGACCGGCAGAGCTCGGCCAGACGGTGGTCGGCCGTGGGATCCTCCGAGCCGGGATAGCGGTAGCCAAGGTCAGCGGTCAGGTCGAAGGCGAGCCGCTCGGCCAGCCGGCCGCTCTCCTCCACCGCGTCGGGGCGCTCCGCGAAGCGCTCGGCCATCCGCTCGGGGGAGGTGAGCACGTGCGACGAGTTGCCCCGCCGGCTGGGCTCGGTCTCGTCGAGCGTGGCTCCCAGGCGCACGGCCACCATCGCGTCCTGCAGCGCCGTGCGGTCGCGAGCGTGAACGTGCACGTTCCCGGTGGCCACGCAGGGCACCCCCAGCCGCTCGGCCAGCTCGGCCAGCGCGCGGTTTCGGCCGCGGTCCCGGCGCCAGAAGGGACGCTGGAGCTCGATGCGGAAGCGGTCGGGCCCGAAGGCCCTGAGCAGGCGCCGGGCCGTGGCCGCGGCGCCGGTGTGGTCCCCGTTCTCGACGCGCGAGCCCACCGCCCCGTCACGAGCGCAGCCGGAGAGGCAGACGAGCCCGGCGGCGTTTCGCTCCACCTCCTCGAGGGAGACCGACGGCTCCTCGTCGAGAACGTCCTGTCCCGGCCGCCGCCCGTCCTTGATCTGGGCGACCGGCTCCGCCCAGCCCTCACGCGCCCAGCGCCGGGTGTGCCAGTGCGAGGAGGTGAGCAGGCGGCAGAGGTTGGTGTAGCCCTCGCGCGACTCGCACAGCAGGGTGAGGTGGCGGCCGTCGTCCAGGGTGACCTCGGCGCCGGTGATCGGCCGCACGCCCAGCGGCTTCAGCGCCTGCGCCATCTCCATGGCGCCGTGGAGGCCGTCGTGGTCGGTCAGCGCGAGGGCGGCGTGTCCCTGGGCCGCGGCCGTCCCGGCCAGCTCGACCGGGTGGGAGGCGCCATCGAGAAAGGAGTAGGCGGAGTGGCAGTGGAGCTCGACGTAGGGCACGAACACATGTTCCCACTCGACTAGGATGGATACGGTCGTCAGGTAGTCGGGTCGGCGGCGGACCTTCAGGTCGATGGAGGTTCCGCGTTGTCCTGATCTGGCTCACGAGGGTGGTCGGGTGGTGCGGGCGGGCTGGTATGGGAAGCCGCCGCATCGTCGCCAGCGTTGGTTGTGTCGGCCGCCGAACGGTGGCGCGGCACACCGCTTCTGCGAGTTACTGCCGCGGCAGGCGAGAAGCGAGCATTTCTGTGTCGAGTGTTCGACCAGGCTGGAGCGCTGGGAGGGCCAGGCGGGCGCCCGCGAGTATTGGTTCTCGGCCCGCGAGGTCGGCCATGCGCTCGTGCTGGTGGCGGCCGGTGAGAGCTACCGGCAGGCCGCTTGGGCGGCACGGCGAGCGGCGGGCCGCACGCACCAGCGGTTGACCGGCCGGCGTGGCCGCCTGCGCGATCCCAACCTCGATGGCCAGCTGATCGCGAATTGGGTCGACTCGTTCGCCGCCATCGTCTGTGCCGACGAGCTGCCGCAGCGCTGGCCGGAGCGGCTGGCGCTCGACTCGTGCGAGTTCCGCATCGATCGTGGCCCGCGGGCGGGTCAGGGCTTCCACGTGTTCTGTGCCGTCGGCCACGACGAGCCGGGTCGGCCGCGTGTCTGGCGGCTGGCCGCCTTCCCGCGCCGCACAGAGGCCGACTGGCAACGGTTCCTGGCCCTCTGCGACGGGACGCCCAGGCTGGTGGTGAGCGACTTCGACAACGCGTTGCGCAAGGCGCTCGCGAGCGTGTTCCCACGCAGCGGCGACCAGGCGCCGGAGTTGCGTCTGTGCGAGCTGCACCTGCGCCGCAGCCTCGAGAACGCGCTCGCCCCGCTCGACGGCCGACCCGACCACCCGGTCATGCGCGCCTTCCGGCACGCCCTCTTCGACCATCACAACTGGGCCCGCTTCGAGACCCAGGCCAGGCACGCCACCCCGCCGCTGCCCGCGCTGCTGCGCTGGCTCGACCGCTACACCGAGCCGGTCGCTACCCAGCTCAAGACACGCTCGTCGCTGGGACCAAACTCGACAGGCGCCGTCGAGGCCGCGTTACGCCAGGTCGATCGCGCCTTCCAGGGCCGCTCCCAAAGCTTCAGCAACCGCCGCCGGATGAACCTGCTGCTCGACCTGATCACCCTCCACGCCAACGGCGACGCCGACCCCCGTCGCTGGGCGGACCGGCTCCGCGAACGCTTGCACCCACGCGCCGGCATCGCACCCCACCAACGCCCCCACGACGACCCCCGCAACCAGCCCTCGCTAACCGACTAACCCATATCCATCCTGATCGAGTGGGAACACATGTTCGCACCTGGGGAGGATGGAGGGAGCTAGCCCTGTTCTCGGTGGAAGAAGGTCAGCAGGTTCCCGTCGAGGTCCAGGGTGGGGAACTCGCGGGTCCCGAAGTCGGTCTCGCTCACGCCGTCCTCGACGACGGGGTGCAGCACGGCGGCATCCTTCAGCTCGTCGAACAGGGCGTCGACGTCGGACACCTCGATCCGGCAGCTCGCGGTCCCGGCGAGAAACGATTCGGCCCCTGAGCGGATCGGCCGGCCCGACAGGTTGTTGCGGGTGCGCCAGCCGTCGTCGGTCGCGCCCCAGAGGTGCAGGATCGCGTCGTCGCGCTCGATGACGGCGAAGCCGTCGGTCTCGTGGAGCGCCTCGAAGCCGAAGCGCTCGCGGTAGTGGGCGACCGCCGTACGCACGTCGCGGACGGGGAGCGCCGGGATGGTCCTATGGAGGCCCGCCTCTCGGCCGCCGCTCATCGAAGACATCAGTCGCAGTCTGCCCACGTCGGCAGGAATCCGCACCAGACGACCGCCGGCGCCGTAATGCGTCAAACTCCGCTGACCAATCAAGGCGATTGGACCCATCGCGAGGGAACGCTGATGAGAGCCAGGATGGCGGTAGCGACGATGTTGTTGGCGTGCGGCATGGCCGCCGCCCCGGCCGTAGCGCGTTCCACCGTCCGCAGCAGCGAGTTGGACATGGTCGCGGCCGTCAACGGCGTTCGCTCAGCCCACGGCCTCGGAGCCGTGCGCCACGCGCCCGTGCTCGCGCGCACAGCGCGCAGGTACGCAGGTTGGATGCTGCGCGCGGAGTACTTCGGCCACCAGGCCCGCATCCAGACGAGCCGGGCCTTCAGCGTGGTGGGCGAGAACCTCGCCTGGCACAGCGGTAAGGAGACCCTCGTTCGCTGGACGGTGCGCCAGTGGATGCGCTCGCCCGCGCACCGGGCCGTGATCCTCCACCGCCCCTTCCGCTGGATGGGTGCCGGCCTTCGACGCGGTCGGTTCAAGGGGATGCCGGCCACGATGTGGGTCCTGCACCTGGGCGGTTAGCCCGGATCAGCGCGACGACTGTTCGGCGACCGCCTTCGACAGCGGGGAGGGAAAGCGGGGCAGCACCCGCGTGCCCTCGAACCAGGCCGTCAGGCGCGCCGCCTCGTCCTCGATGGCGCGCAGGCCGTCACGGCCCACGTCCTCGAGCAGCTGCAGCTCGAGCTCCCCGGCCTCGTCCTGGCGCCAGCCGCCGACGATCCGCCCGTCCCACCAGACGCTCGGCCCGCCGTTGCCGGTGCTGTCGAACAGCAGCTCCTTGTGGGGACCCAGGTACCAGTCGCGCTCGAACCAGCCCATGATGGTCGGGTCGAGCGGCGGCAAGAGCGCGGCCCAGGGCTCGACCCCATCCGTGGGTTCGGTGTCGCCGGGCAGGAGGTAGCCCGTCTGACCGTCGAGGTCCACCTCGACCGCGCCGAGCGCGGCCAGAGCTGCGCGAACGCCGGTGACCGTAGAGCCCAGCCACCACTTGAGGTCGGCCGCCGTCCCCGGACCGAAGGCGCGCAGCCAGGCCTCGACCAGGCGGGTCAGGCCCTCGGCCTCCGGCTCGCGCTGAAGCGGTTCACCCAGCCAGGCGTCCATCGCGGCCCAGCGCGGCCGTGAGTGGGTCCACCCGCCATCGTTGGAAGCGCGCACGATGTGCCCCGCCGCCGACAGCACGGTGAGCACCCGCGGGCCCACCGGTGCGTTGCCGCCCCACGACTTTCCCTCCCCGTAGGTGATCGCGCCCTCCAGCACGGGAAGCTCGTCGCGCAGCTCGGACGAGGTGGCCTCGCGGTCGCCGGCCAGCGCGGCCAGCACCTGTTCCGAGGCGTCGGCGAGCCAGCGCTCCCCGTCGGCCTGAAGGCCCGCCTTCTCCACGTCGCGGACCAACCGGCTCCGCTCGGCCCGGGCCACCCGCTCGCTGGCTCCCGCCTGCGCCGCGGCCAGGGTCTCGCGCGGGAACACGAAGAGGGTCCGGCGCATCGCCATGTGCTTGACCAGCGAGCGATCGGCGTACAGCGCGTGGTCGAGGTCGGCCACGGTGAACCCGTCGATCCGCGCCCAGGCCGACAGGTAGACCGTCGCGGGATCGGTGGCGTGCAGGCAGACCAGGCTGCGGGCCGCGTCCACCACGTCACCGGCCCGCTCGCCCGGCGCCAGGCGATGGCGGCGAGCCAGCCGGGCCCGGCGCTCGGCGACGTCGACGCGGCGCATGCGAAGGGATCCTAGGCCCGCTGCAGGAACCACCCTCCTCCCACCAGGTCGCGGAAGACGACCACGTTGCGCCCGTCGTCCAGGACGGCCTCGAAGTAGCGCCGGCGCAGGGGCCGGCCGGTCCACCAGCGATCCTCGACCACCCATTCCTCGCGGATCGCGTCCACCGACGCGCCGGCGATGGTGCGGGGCACGCCGCCGTCCCCGGGCATCACCGAGGTGGGCTTGGGGTCGCCGAGCCGGCGCGATCCGGACGGGTCCATCACGGCGCGGGCTGGTTCACTGGTCCGGGAAGGGCGCCAGCACCGCGCGCCGCTCGGGGATGCGCGAGTCGGGGTCGACGTCGAGGATGCGCAGGGCGGCATCGCCGCCGGCGGCCTGGCGGGCCTGGCGCACCGCCTCGCCGAGCCGTCCGCGGCGGATCGCGGCCGCCTCGTCGAGCAGGCGCCCCTGATCGTGCGCGGGCGGGCCGAAGGCCTCGACCTCCAGCCCGAGCGACTCCGCGGGGGCGGGCAGCTCGACCAGCCTGGGCGCCAGGGCCAGCCGGATCCGGGCGGCGTCGGCGCTCGCGTGCCGCAGTGTGACCGCCGTGCGCCAGGTGCCGCCCGCCACGAAGCGCGCCGACACCGCGAGGGCCCGCAGCGAGCGGCCACGCCGCTCGCGGCGGGCCAGCACCCGCGCCACCAGCAGCTCGAGCGCCCGCTCGAGCTGCTGGCCCGACGCCGCCTCGGGCAGGTCGAGCCGCTCGCTGACCGGCTCCGGCGGGCGGCGGGGCTCGAGCGGGGTGTCACGGCCGCGGGCGAGGTCGAGCGCCAGCAACCCGGGGTGCCCGAAGCGCTCGGCCATCGCCCGCGAGGGCAGGGCGGCGACCTCCCCGAGCGTGCGGATGCCGAGCCGCTCGAGCACCTCGGGAAGGGCCTGCAGCTCCAGGCGGCTGCGCAGCAGCGAGACCGGACGCGGCGCCAGGAAGCCGGCGGTGGCCGCCTCCTCGACGACCACGGCGCCGGGCAGGACGGTGATGCCGGGGGGAAGCGCCCGGCCCCCGACGGGAGCGGACCGGCCGCCGGGGGGTAGGGCGCGGCCCCCGGCAAGAACGGACCGGCCGCCGGGCGCCGCCGCCCGGCCGCGCCGGCGCGGGCGCGCCTGCAGCGCCGCCGCGTGGGCCGCGAAGCGGCTGGTGGCCGCCCCCATGCGTGCGCCGGTGCCGAGCGACCGGCGCGCCGCCGCGAGCACCCCGGCCAGGTCGCCGCCGTGGATGCCCCGCAGCCCGCCGGCCTCAAAGAAGGCGGCGCCGGCCCGATCCGACTCCACCTCGGCGCCGATCGCCTCCAGGCGGTCGAGCACCGTGTGCCAGAGCGAGCGCACGCCCTCCGGGTCGGGGGGCACGAGACGCAACAGGGGGCAGCGCGACATCGCCTCCCCCAGCCGCATGCCGGACACCACGCCATAGGCCTCCGCCGGCGCCGAGACCTCTCCCACCACCTGCTCGCGCCCGGCCTCGGGAGCGAGGGCGGCCGGCTCGGAGAGAAGCGCCGCCCGGTCGCCCAGCGCGGCCAGGAGCTCGAAGCGGGGGTAGAGGACGCAGATCACCATGAATCGAACACATGTTCGCATCCGGTGAGGCGGGATGCAAGGTGGATGCGCGCGGCGCCCTACAGCCCCCCCGCCCCCGCCAGCACGCTCGCCATCCCGGTGACCAGCACGAGCGCCAGGACGGCGGTGGAGAAGCGCTCCGCCGGCAGCCGCCGGAAGGCGACGGCGCCGAGCGCGTAGCCCGTCAGCACGACCCCCAGCAGAGGCGCCACCACGCCGGCGTCGAGCGCGCCGCTGCCCTCGACGGCCAGCAGAAACGCTCCTCCGGTCAGGTTGATGGCGAAAAAGCTCCCCGCGAGCGTGGCCCGGAACTCGAGCGGACGGACACCGTGCGCCTCGAGCCAGAGGACGATCGGAGGCCCGCTCACGCTGATCGAGGTGGTGAACACCCCGCTGGCAAAGCCCGCGGCCCAGCCGGCCGCCCGGCCGACCGGCCGGCCGCGGCCGCCCTGAGGCCGTTGCAGCTGCCAGAGCGCCGCGGCGATCACCGCCACCCCCACCGCCACCTGGAGCGCCTGCTTCGAGAGCAGCGCCAGCGCGACCACTCCCAGGGCCATGCCCGGCAGCGCGGCCAGGAGTATCGGGGCCAGCCGCCGCCAGTTGACGTGCTCGGGCCGCCCGTGCTCGAACAGCACCAGCAGGTTCAGGACCAGCCCGAGCGCGAGCAGCGTCGCAACCGCCTCGACCGGCTCGAGGACCGCGAACAGCGCCGGCGAGAGCACCAGGGCGAAGCCGAAGCCAGTCGCCGACTGGACCGCCGCGCCCACCAGAGCGGCGGCCGCGGCGAGGATCATCCGGCGGTCACGAGCTCCTTCGGGAAGCCTGTCAACACGCGGGGTCCGTCCTGCGTGACCACCACCAGATCCTCGATCCGCACGCCCACCTCACCGGGCAGGTAGACCCCCGGCTCGATCGTCACCACCTGGCCCTCCCGCAGCTCGCCCTCGGCGGTCTTGCCCAGGCGAGGCGCCTCGTGCACCTCGAGGCCCACCCCGTGGCCAAGGCCGTGGCCGAAGCGCTCGCCCTGCCCGCCCGACTCGATCACCGCCCGGGCCACGGCGTCGAGGCCCGAGCAGGACATCCCCGGGCGGACGGCCGTCAGCGCGGTCTCCTGCGCGCGCAGCACGAGGTCGTAGGCCTCGGCGGCCGTCTCGTCCAGCGGACCGGTGGCCAGGGTGCGGGTGCAGTCGGAGCAGTAGCCGTCCACCTGCGCGCCCAGGTCCACGACGACGAGCGTCCCGCGCGGGATCTCCAGGTCGCGCGGCTCGGCGTGCGGGAGCGCGCCGTGAGCGCCGCCGGCCACGATCGGGGGAAAGGAGGCGCCCTCCGCCCCGCGGTCCTCCATGAGGCGCACCAGGGCCCGGGCCACCTCGCGCTCGGTCCGCCCGCTCAGCCCGCGTGCGAGCAGCTCCTCGTAGGCCTCGTCGGCGATCGCCGCCGCCGCAGCCATCGCCGCCAGCTCCTGGTCGTCCTTCACCTCGCGCAGGGACTTCACGAGGCCGCCGGCCGGAACCAGCTCCACGCCCTCGCCGGCCTTCTCCCCCAGCTTGCGGTGAACCTCCACGGTCACCTGGCGGTCGTCGAAGCCGCTGCGCCCGCGCAGCCGCTCGGCCACGTCGCCCAGCATGTCCCTGCCCGCCTCCAGCCGTTCGTAGCCGTGCACCTGAGAGCGGGCCTGCTCGGTGTAGCGGAAGTCGGTGAGAAACAGCCGCTCGTCACGTCCCACGACGCAGACGCCGCTGCTGCCGGTGAAGCCGGTGAGGTAGCGCACGTTGACCATGTCGGTCACGAGCAGGCAGTCCAAGTCGCGCTCGTCGAGCAGCCCGGCCAGCCGGTCGCTTCGGGCCTCGATCGCGGACTCGGTCGACACGCTCATGCGGGGAGGCCCTCCTTCAGCATGGCCAGGCCGTCACGGTAGCCGTCGAACCCCCGGCCCTGTACGCAGCCCAGGCAGAGGTCGCGGATCACCGACACCCG
The DNA here is from genome assembly GCA_963850205.1 of uncultured Thermoleophilaceae bacterium. Taxonomy (GTDB): domain Bacteria; phylum Actinomycetota; class Thermoleophilia; order Solirubrobacterales; family Thermoleophilaceae; genus JACVRW01. Next base: position 108,921 of record CAWKKJ010000008.1, read on the forward strand.
GCGCCAGTCCTCACGCTCGTCGACTGCCGAGAGGTGCACCTCCACGGCCGGGAGGCCGGCCAGCTCCAGCGCATCGCGGATGGCCCACGAGTAGTGGGTCCACGCGCCGGGGTTGAGCAGGAGCCCGTCGGCACTCATCGCCGCCCGGTGGAGGCCCTCGCAGAATTCGCCCTCATGGTTGGTCTGCGAGAACGAGACCTCGAGATCGAGCTCGCGGGCATAGCGCCGCACCTGGGTCTGGAGATCGTTGAGGCTGAGCCCGCCGTAGCGCTCCGGATCCCGCCGCTCGAGCACATCGAAGTTCACGCCGTGCATCACGTTCACCCGCTTCTTCACCCGCTCCACACCTCCTCGACCGCACGGCGCAGCGACCGGGGGTCGACCTCATGGCCCGGGGTGACCCGCCCGGGCGCCTCGACGAGCACGAACGGCACCCAGCCTCCGGCCCGCTTCTTGTCGCGCTCGACCAGGGCGAGCACGTCCTCCACCGACGCGCCGGAGAAGGCCGCCGGCAGCCCCTGGTTGGCGAGCAGCTCGGCCACCTCGGCGCGCAGCGCCTCGCGGCTGGACAGGCGCAGCGCCGCCAGCAGGCCGATCGCCACGGCCTCTCCGTGGCGGTAGCGGGCGTAGCCCGTGGCCGCCTCGATTGCGTGCCCCACCGTATGCCCGAGGTTCAGCACCTGGCGCAGGCCTGCGTCGCGCTCGTCGGCGGCGACCACGGAGAGCTTGGTCCGCAGGCAGCGGGTGATCGTGTCGGCGTCCACCTCGCCGCCCTGGCGCACGCGCGCCCACAGTGGCCCGCCGGCGATCAGCGCCGTCTTGACCACCTCGGCGTACCCGGCGGCCAGCTCCTCGGGCGGCAGCGTGTCGAGCGCCCCCGGGTCGCAGAGCACCGCCGTCGGCTGGTGGAAGGCGCCCACGTAGTTCTTGCCCTCGGGCAGGTCCACGCCGGTCTTGCCGCCATAGGCGGAGTCGACCTGGGCCACCAGGGTGGTGGGAACCTGCACGTGGCGCATGCCCCGCTGGTAGACCGCGGCGCAGAAGCCGGCCAGGTCGCCCACCACGCCGCCGCCCACCGCGGTCACCAGATCGCTCCGCTCGGCGCCGGCCTGGGCCAGCGCGCGCAGCACGAACTCGGCGCCGTGGATCGTCTTGTGGTCCTCCCCGGGCATGACCACGATGCGCTGGTCGCCGGCGAAGGGATGGGCCCGGGCCACGCTCTCGTCGGTGACCACCATGCGCCGGCCGTCGCGAGGAAAGAAGAAGTCCCCTCCGATCAGGCCACGGCCCACGAACACTGGATAGGCCCCGGAGTCCGCCGATGCCCAGATCAGGCGCGTGCCGGGCGGTGCCTCGGGGAGGGCGCCCAGGGCGGGCAGCGCGCGGCGGAGGGCGTCACGGTCGGCCGGCGGCACCACGGCGTCGGCCACCGCCTCGTACAGGCGGCTGCGGTCGTCCTGCAGCTGCCGGAACCGCTCCGGATCGCGGGCCAACGGGCGTCCCTTGCCCGAGGCGCGCCGCCACGCGTCCTCGGGCTCGACCTCGAGATGGACCACCAGGTGCGGGTCGAGCGCCTCCCGGATCCGCTCCGATTGCACCGCGCCGCCGCCGAGCGCCACCACGGCCGGCCCGCGGTCGAGCAGGCCGATGACCACCTCCTCCTCGCGTGCCCGGAAGGCCGCCTCGCCCTCGCGGTCGAAGAACGACTCGATCGGCTCGCCCAGGCTCCGCTCCAGCTCGTGGTCGGAGTCCAGCGGCTCGGCGCCGAGCGCGGCGGCCAGGGTCCGGGCCCCGGTCGACTTGCCGGCGCCCATGAAGCCGACCAGCACCAGGGTGCCGTTCAGCCGCGCCTCCACCCGATGCGCTCCTCATAGGCCGAGAGTGCGGCCCGGACGTCGTCGATGTGGTCGCCGCCGAGCTTTTCGCGGTAGGCGGCGGCGAGCACCAGCGCCACCATCGCCTCCCCCACCACGCCGGCCGCGGGGACCGTGCAGGAGTCGGTGCGTTCGCGCAAAGCCTGGGCCGGCTCCTTGGTCGCCGTGTCCACGCTGCGCAGGGGCTTGGTGAGCGTGGGCAGCGGCTTCATGGCGGCCGTCACCACGAGCGGGTCGCCGCTGGTCATGCCCCCCTCGAGGCCGCCCGCCCGGTTGGTCTCACGGTGGTAGCCGCGCTCCTCGGTCCAGAAGATCTCGTCGTGCGCGCGCGAGCCCACACGCCCGGCCAGCTCGAAGCCGTCGCCCACGCCGACGCCCTTCATGGCCTGGATCGACATGACGGCCTGGGCCAGGCGGCCGTCGAGGCGCTCCTCCCAGGAGGCATACGAGCCAATCCCGGGGACGAGGCCGAAGGCTCGCACCTCGAATACCCCTCCCAGCGACTCGTTCGCCTTCCGCGCGGCGTCGATCTCGGCCACCATCGCGTCGCTCGCCGCCGGGTCCAGGCAGCGCACCGGCGAGTCGTCGACCCCCTCGAAGTCCTCGACGCCGAGATCGTCGCGCTCCGGGGCGGTGACGCTGCCGATGCGGGTCACGTGCGAGCGCACCGCCACCCCCAGTTCGGCCAGGAGTGCCTTGGCCAGCGCCCCAGCCCCCACCCGGGCCGCCGTCTCGCGCGCGGAGGCACGCTCGAGCACGTTGCGCACGTCGCTGTGACCGTACTTCTGCACCCCGGCCAGATCGGCGTGGCCGGGCCGGGGCAGGTGCACCTCGTCCACCTGCACGGCGACCGGCCAGGGGTTCATGCGCTCCTCCCAGTTGGCGTAGTCGCGGTTCTCGATCCGCAGCGCCACCGGGCTCCCGAGCGTCCGACCGTGGCGAACGCCGGCCGTCACCTCGGCCCGGTCCTTCTCGATCTTCATGCGCCCGCCGCGGCCATGGCCGAGCTGGCGCCGGGCGAGGTCCCGGTCGATGTCCTCGGGGCGCAGCACGAGCCCGGCAGGCAGGCCCTCCACGAGGGCGGTGAGGCCGGGGCCGTGCGACTCGCCGGCGGTGACGAAGCGCAACGACATGCGATTCACACCCTACTGGCGGGAGTCGGGGCTCCCCTGCGCTTGGGTACGCAGCTCCAGCCCGGGCGCAGCGGCCAGGAGCATGACCAGGCCCGAACGGGGATCGCGGGGCGACGGCCGCTGCTCGCGCAGCCCGACGGCCGACCAGGGCCGGGCGGCGTCGAGCTCCGGCGCCAGCTCCGCCGCGGCGTCGCGGGGAACCCAGCCCACCTGCTCACCCGCGGGGGTGTCCACGGCGATGGCGTGGGGATCGTGCTCGTTGCCGGGGTCGCGCCGCAGCTCCAGGGCCCGGCCGGGACCCACCTCGTCCGAGGCCAGCACCGCGGTGTGGTGGTCCCGGGCGCCGGCGACCCCCAGCACCCGCAGCCCGCGCTCGGCGAGCTCGGGTGCGTCACGGCCGAGGTAGCGGCCTGACCCTGGGTCGACCACGTGGTAGCCGGCGATCCAGACCGCCCCGCCGTCGTCGGGGTACCAGTAGCGCTCTTCGTATGCGACCTCGACGGAGACCATCCTCTTTTCTGAGGTTAGGGGCCGTGCAGAACGAAGCGATCGAGATCTGGGATGCCGATCCGCGGATGCCAGACGACGGACTCGAGCGCAGCGATACCAGGGGTATCGCGAGCATCGAGGGCGAGGTCTGGCGCCGCGGGCGGCCCCCAGATCGGGCGGTTATTGATGCAGGGGCCCTTAGGCAAGGAAGGCTTCGTCGTAGAGGTCGATCAGCTCGGGCCCCGCGAGCACGCCGGCGATCCCGCCGAGCGCGAGAAAGACACCGAAGGGAATGGTGGCCTTGCGGGCCGCCGCGCCCGCCCGCAGCACCATCACCAGCCCCGCGAGCGCACCGGAGATGAAGGCCACGAGCAGGGCGGGTATCACCGACAGCCCGAGGCACAACCCCATCGCACCGGCCAGCTTCACGTCGCCCATGCCCATACCGGGCGGGTACACGAGCGCGACCGCCAGCAGCAGCGCGTAGGCCGCCGTCCCGCAGGCGAGGTGCTCCGGCAGGTCGCCGGGGTCGATCAGGGCCGTGGCCGCCACTCCCCAGGCGGCCAGGGGATACACGATCCGGTTGGGCAGCAGCCTGCGTTCGAGGTCGATCACGGCGAGGGCGACCAGGGCGGCGACGAACGGGAGCTCGAGCAGCAGGTCCTCGTCGGCGCCGCGCACCGCGACCACCGCGGCCGCTGTGACCGCGACGAGCACCAGTGACCACCAGAGCCGCGCCATCGTTACCTAGCATCACCGGTGTGCACCTTCGGCGCGCCCTCCTGCTGTTCGCCATCGTCCTCGGCTTGGCCGCGGTCGCGGCCACGCTCTCCAATCCCCGAGATGACGGCGGCCGCGAGCCGCTCAGCGCGCCGCCGGCCAAGCCCGACCGTGAGCCCACGACGGCCTCCCAGGGATCCGATCCGCCCGCGCAGGAGACGACCACCGTGAACTTCGACGCCGGCCGTGACCAGACGCGTCGCCTGGCCGGCGGCCGCCCCGCCACGGTCGTGGTGTCGGTCGACGAGCCGGGGCAGGTCGAGATCCCCCTCCTCGGGGTCGGCGCGCCCGCCGAGCCGTTGACCCCCGCGCGCTTCGAGGTGCTCACCTCGGAGGGCGGCCGCTACCCGATCAGCTTCACCGCGGCCGCCGGCGACGTGGCCGAGCCGGCCGGCACGCTGACCATCACCGAGGCCGAGCAGTGAGAGGACGCTTCCTGACGCTGCTCCTGCTGGCCGGGGTGATCGCCGTGGTGGCCGTCGTGGCCTGGGACCCTCCCACCGCCGACCTCACCGCACCGGCCTCACCCGCACCGGCCCAGGAGGAGAAGCCGAAGGCGGGCAGGGACGAGCCCACCCGCTCCGGTCCGAAGCCCCGCTGCCCTCCCGGCGGGGGCAACTGCCGTGTGGCCGACGGGCGCATCCTCTACGTGGAGCGGGTGGATCCGGACGGTGACGGCGACGCCCACTTCGTCCTGGCCTCCAGCGAGTCGGTCACCGGGCCGGGCATCAGCATCGTGGACGTCAAGCGCTCGCTCCGGCCATCCCCTCTTCCCGGTCCGGGGGACTTCCTGCGCGCGGCCGGCCCTGTGTTCGAGGGAAGTCACGGCCAGAGCCAGATCGAGGCGACCGCGGTCCAAGCCGGCCAGTGAGGGGCTACCCGGCCGCCGCGGCCTCGCGCATGACCTCGACCGGGGCCGGTGCTCCGGTCCAGAGCTCGAAGCTGCGGGCGCCCTGGCGCACCAGCATCTCCAGGCCGTCCACCACCCGGGCGCCGGCCCTCGCGCCCCAGGCGGTCAGCGCCGTGGGGCTGGATCCGTAGACCAGATCAGCCAGGACGGACGGCGGCTCGAGGCGGTCGAGGCCGAGCGCGGCCAGCACCTCCGCCTGATCGGCGCCGTCGAGACCCACCGAGGTGGCGTTGACGATCAGCTCGGCCTGCTCGGGGCGCGCGACCTGCGAGACGCCCAGGTCGGCGGCAAGCTGGGCCGCCCGCTCGGGCGTGCGGTTCCAGACCGTGACCGCCAGCCCGGCCTCGCGCAGGGCCCAGGCGGAGGCCCGAGCCGAGCCGCCCGCGCCCAGCACCAGGGCTCGGGCCGGCAGGGGCTCGCCCAGCGCGTCCAGCAGGCCGGCCGCGTCGGTGTTGTCGGCCAGGATCCGCCGCTCGTCCTGGAAGACCAGCGTGTTCGCCGCGCCGATGGCCGCGGCGGCGGGTGAGCGCTCGTCGGCCAGCTCGCAGGCAGCGAGCTTGTGGGGAATGGTCACGTTGGCGCCCCGGTAGCCGGAGCCGGCGAGGGCGCGGACGGTCTCGGCGAACAGCTCCGGCGGCACAGGGAGCTTGAAGTAGCGCCAATCGAGGTCGAGGGCGGCGAAGGCCGCGTTCATCATCGCGGGCGAGCGGCTGTGCCCGACGGGGTGGCCCAAGACGCCCGCGAGGTGGGTCAACAGCTGGTGGGGGCCTTGCCGCCGCGCCGCTCGCGCTCGGCCTCGTACTCGTTCACGTACCGGAGGAACTCGTCGTTGGTGGCGGCGAAGCGGTGGCGGCCCTCGCCGCAGATGACCGCCACGTAGAAGAGGTACTCGGTCCGGGCCGGTCTCGCGGCGGCCCGGATCGAGTCGAGGCCGGGGTTGCCGATGGGCCCGGGCGGCAGGCCCGACACCACCCGGGTGTTGTAGGGCGAGGGGTTGTCGATCTCCGACTGCTTGAGCGGCTGCGTCCAGTTGTTGACGGCGAAGCGCGTGGTGGCGTCGATGTCCAGCCGGATGTCCTGGCGCAGCCGGTTGTAGATCACCGAGGCGATGATCGGCCGCTCCTTGGCCAGCGAAGCCTCCCGCTCGACGAGCGAGGCGATGGTGAGCACGTCGTAGGGGGTCAGGTTCCGCCGGCGGGCGTAGCTGAGGTCGATCTCCCCGAAGTTGCGCTTGAACTCCGTGAGCTGCTTGTTCACCAGCCGGCGGACCGGTTGGCCCTTCTTCAGCTCATAGGTGGCCGGGAAGAGGAAACCCTCCAGGCTTCGCGCCCCGGGGGCGCCGTAGCGGCGGGGACTCAGGAGGGGTGAGCGCCGGGTGGCGCGGACGTAGTTGCCCGGAAGGCGCTGGACCAGGGGGGCGATCTCGCGCCGCGAGCGTCCCTCCGGGACGGTGATCTGAACCACGTTCGGGGGCACGCCCTGCTCGAGCGCGTCCAGCGCCGCGATGTAGCTCAGGTCCTGCCGCATCTCGTAGCGGCCTGGCCTCAGCTCGCCGCTGCGGCCCGCCAGACGCGCCCTGAGCTCGAAGAAGCCCGCGCTTCTGATCACGCCGTTCTGCTCGAGCAGGTCGGCGATCTCCCCCAGGGTGGCCCCCTGCGGGATCGTGAGCTCGACGCGGGGGCTCTCGCCGTCGCCGTGGAGAGGCTGGAACAGCGAGAGGGCGAACCAGGCGGCGGCGCCGAGCGCCACCAGCGCCAGCAGCGCGGCCACCCAGCGACCGACGCGCGGCCTCCGGCGCTCGGCCTGAGGCGGCGGGCCCGCCGAGGGCACGGGCTCGGTCAGGCGCTCCGGCTGGTCGCGCCGGTCGCCGTCGCGCCCTGAGGGGGGCGCCGGCACCGAGTCACGGCGGGGCGGCGGTGGCTCGGAGGGCTCCGGCGGCTCGGGCTCGCGCGCAGGCGGCGGCTCGGGCTCGCGCGCAGGCGGCGGCTCGGGTTCGCGGGCGGGCGGCGGGGGCGGCTCGGCCGGCGGCGCCTGTGCCGCGCCGCCGGCACGCGCGGCCCGGCGGGCAGCGCGGTCGCGGCGCGCCACCTCGCGCTCCTCGGGGGTGCGACCGCCCGGGACGGGTGGCGGGCCCTCGGTCACCGCGGCGCCCTCGCCAGATAGCTCTCCAGCAGGTGGGCGGCGGCGCGGGAGTCGCTGTCGCTGCTGCCGCCGGTGCGCTCGGCCAGCCTGGTGGTCAGGCGCTCGTCGTGCAGCTGCACCGGCACCGTCACCTCACCCTCGAGGCGCTCGGCGAACGCCCGCGCCCTGTCGGCCTGCTCGCCCTGCTCTCCCCGCAGGGTCAGGGGCAGGCCCACCACCACCCGCTCCGCACCCTGCTCCTCCACCAGCCGGACGAGCCGCTCCAGCCCCGCACGGGTGTCCGGCCGCTCCACGGCCGCCAGCGGGGTGGCCAGTGTGCCGGACGGGTCGGAGATCGCGCAGCCGCAGCGTGCCGCCCCGTGATCGAGGGCAAGGATGCGAGCCATCAGCCGGAGGCGCCGAGCGCCTTCTCGATCTCCAGTCGCGCCGCGGCGAGCGCGTCGGCGAGCAGTGCCGGGTCGCCCCCGCCGGCCTGGGCCATGGTGTCTCGGCCGCCGCCTCCTCCGCCGGCCACCTGCGCGGCGGTGCGCACCAGATCGCCGGCCTTCAGCCCCCGCTCCACCGCCGCGGGGGCCACGTTGGCCACCAGCTGGGCCCGGTCGCCAATCGGCGCCCCCAGCACGACGGCCGCGTTCCCGAGCTTCTGCCGCACCGCGTCGGAGAGCGCCAGCAGGGCCTTGGCGTCCGGCGCCTGCACCGCCTCGGTGACCACTCGAATCCCGGCCAGCTCGTCCGCGCCGGCCACCAGGCGCTCGGCCAGGTCGCGGTCGGGCCCGCCCCGCGGCTTCTTCTCGAGCTCCTTGACCTTCGCGCCCAACCGCTCCACGGCCCGCACCACCTCGTGCTCGGGCACCCGCAGCAGACCGGCGATCTCCTCCAGACGCCGCGTCCGCTCCCGGAACAGCACGGCCCCGGCCGGCCCGGTCACCGCCTCGATGCGGCGCACGTTGGAGGCGCTCGAGCTCTCGCTCGTGAGGTCAAACAGCCCCAGCTCGGCCGTGGCCGCCACATGGGTGCCGCCGCACAGCTCGCGCGACACGCCCTCGATCTCGACCATCCGCACCCAGTCGCCGTACTTCTCGCCGAACAGGGCAAGGGCGCCGAGCGCCTCCGCCTCCGTGCGGGTCGTCTCCAGGGCGTGCACCGCGTGCCGCCCGGCGATCCACTCGCCCAGCAGCGCGTCCACGTCCGCGCGCTCCTCGTCGCTCAGCCGCTCGCCGTGGGTGAAGTCGAAGCGCAGCTTGTCGGGCCCCACGTAGGAGCCGGCCTGGCGGACGTGGGTGCCCAACCGCCGGCGCAGAGCCGCGTGCAGCAGGTGGGTGGCGGTGTGGTTTCTCATCGTGGCCAGCCGCTCGCCCCGCTCCACCACGGCCCGGGCGTCCTCGCCCGGCCCGATCTCGCCCTCGATCAGCTCGAGGGCCAGCGCCTGGTCGTCGCCCAGCCGGTAGACGTCGGCCACCCGGGCGCGGCCGGAGGGGGTCTCCACCAGTCCCGAGTCGGATACCTGCCCGCCGCCCTCCGGGTAGAAGGGGCTCTCCTCCAGCTTGGCCAGCACCCAGCCGTTGGAGCCCTCGGTCACGCGCAGCACGGTCTCGGCCTCGGTGGTCTCGTAGCCCACGAAGCGGGTGCGAAAGCCGGCCTCGCGGGCGAAACGCATCACGTCCTCGTGCCCGACGTGCACGTCGGGCGCGGCCTCGGCCCGGGCGCGGGTGCGGCTGCCGCCGGCGCGGGAGACCTCGCGCGCCCGCTCCATGAGCTCCTCGAAGCCCTCGTCGTCCACCGACAGGCCGTTGTCGGCCAGGAGCTCCTTGGTCATCTCGTAGGGAAAGCCGTAGGTGTCGTGCAACCGGAAGGCGTCGTCGGCCGCCACCCAGGAGGTCTTCTCCTCGCGGGCGCCGGCGATCAGCTCGGCCAGCAGCCGCTCTCCCTGCTCCAGGGTGCGGCCGAAGCCCTCCTCCTCGGCGCGGGCCCAGCGCTCGATGGCCTGCCACTCGGTGCGCAGATCGGGATAGGACTCGCCCATGACCTCCACCGCCCGCTCGTACAGCCGGGGCAGGAACGGCTCGCCGATCTCCAGCACGTGGCCCTGCTGCATCGTGCGGCGCATGATGCGGCGCAGGATGTAGCCCCGGTCCTCGTTCGAGGGCACCACCCCGTCGGCCAGCAGGAAGGTGGCCGCGCGCCCGTGGTCGGCCAGGATCCGCAGCGCCCGGGTGGTGGGAAAGTCCTGTCCGTAACGCCGGCCGGAGAGCCCCTCTCCCAGCTCCACGAGCGGGCGGAAGAGGTCGGTCTCGTAGACCGATTCGACGTCCTGGAGCACCGCCGCCATTCGCTCGAGGCCCATCCCGGTGTCGATGCTCTGCATCGGCAGCTCCGGTAGCGAGCCGTCGGCCTGGAGCTCGAACTGCATGAACACGAGGTTCCAGATCTCGAGAAAGCGCTCGGTGTCGTCGCCGGGCCGGTCGTCCTCGCCGCCGAAAGCCGGGCCCCGGTCGATGTAGATCTCCGAGCAGGGCCCGCAGGGGCCGGTGGGCCCGGACTGCCAGAAGTTGTCGTCGGTGCCCAGAAGGACGATGCGCTCGTCGGGAAAGTCGATCGAGCGCCAGCACTGGATGGCCTGGTTGTCGGGTCCCAGCCCCAGCTCATCGTCGCCCCCGAACACCGTGACCCAGAGGTCTCCGGGTGCGAAGCCGAACCCCTCGGTGGCCAGCTCCCAGGCGAACTCCACGGCCCCCTGCTTGAAGTAGTCGCCCACCGAGAAGTTGCCCAGCATCTCGAAGAAGGTGAGGTGGCGCTGGGTCATCCCGACGTTCTCGATGTCGGTGGTGCGGAAGGACTTCTGGCAGCTGGTCAGCCGCACGGACGGCGGCTCCTCCTCGCCCCGGAAGTAGGGCTTGAAGGGCTGCATGCCGGCCGTGGTGAGGAGCACCGACGGGTCGTATGAGGGCGGCACCAGCGAGGCCGAGGGCATGCGCAGGTGGCCGCGCTCCTCGAAGAAGGAGAGAAAGGTCTCCCGGATCTCGGCGGCCTTCATGGGCCAGAAAGTCTAGGAAGCGGGGAGGTCGCCGCCGTTGGTCGCCGCCGCCTGCGGCAGCTCCTCCCCCGCGCTGAGCGGGCTGGTGGCGTCCTTCTCGGCCGCCCGGATCTCCTCCTCGGACACGTGCAGCGGGTGGTGGCAGGCCGCCAGGTGGCCGTTCGCGTAGCGGGCCAGGGGCGGCTCCACCTCGCGGCAGATCTGGGTGGCGCGCGGGCAGCGGGGGTGAAACACGCAGCCCGGGGGCGGGTTGATCGGGTTCGGCGGCTCGCCCGAGACCACGACCCGTTCGCGCGCGCGGTTCTCCTCCGGGTCGGGGATCGGTATGGCCGACAACAGCGCCGAGGTGTACGGGTGGATCGGCTTCTTGTAGAGCTCCTCCGCCGGTGAGACCTCCATCAGCTTGCCCAGGTACATCACCGCGATGCGGTCGGAGACGTGGCGCACCACCGACAGGTCATGGGCCACGAACAGGTAGGTGAGCCGGAACTCGTCCTGGAGGTCGTCGAGCAGGTTGATGATCTGGGCCTGCACCGACACGTCCAGAGCCGAGACGGGCTCGTCGAGCACGATCAGCCGCGGCTCGAGCGCGAGCGCGCGGGCCACGCCGATCCGCTGCCGCTGGCCGCCGGAGAACTCGTGCGGGTAGCGGTTGAGGTGCTCGGGGTGGAGGCCCACGCGGTCAAGCAGCTCGCCGACCCGCGACTCGACGTCCCCGCGCGCGACCCCGTGCAGCTGCAGGCCCATCCCGATGATCTGACCGACGCGCTTGCGCGGGTTGAGCGAGGCAAAGGGGTCCTGGAAGACCATCTGCATCTCGCGCCGCAGCGGCTCCATCTCCTTCCGCCCGGCGCTCGTGACGTCCTTCCCGCGAAACTGGATGGCCCCCTCGGTGGCGTCGATCAGGCGCATGATCGTCCGCGAGATCGTGGTCTTGCCACAGCCGGACTCGCCCACCAGGCCCACGGTCTCGCCCTCGCCGATCGCGAGCGAGACGTCGTTCACGGCGTGCACGCGGGCAACCTCGCGGTCCACGAACAGGCCCTGCTTGATCGGGAAGAAGACCTTGAGGTGCTCGACCTCGACCAGCGGTCCGCCGTCCGTCGCCGCCGTTCTGGTCCGCCGGCGGCTCCTCGGCGCTCACGCGGGCTCCGTCACCTGCTTGGACCTCAGGCCGATCTCGCCCGGCTCGACCTCGCGGAGCTCGCGCTTCTGCTCGATCGTACAGCCAGCAGCGATCATGGTGCCGGGCTGGCGCTCGAGGTGCGCCTCGAGCGGAGGGACCTCCGTGCAGCGGTCGAACTCGTGCGGGCAGCGCGGGCGAAAGTGGCAGCCCTCGGGGCGGTCGGCCAGCGACGGCGGCAGGCCCGCGATGGCCGGCAGCCGCTCGGGCCGGGGGCGGTCCACGCGGGTGATGGAGCCGAGCAGCCCCCAGGTGTACGGGTGCTGGGGGTCGTAGAAGATCTCGTCCAGGGTGCCCTGCTCGACGATCCGGCCGGCGTACATCACCGCGATCCGGTCGGCGATGTCCGCCACCACGCCGAGGTCGTGGGTCACCAGGATCACGGCGGCGTCGGTCTCGTCGCGCAGCTCGCGGATCTGCTCCAGGATCTGGGCCTGGATGGTCACGTCGAGGGCGGTGGTGGGCTCGTCGGCGATCAGGACCGCCGGATTACAGGAGAGGGCCAGGGCGATCATCACCCGCTGGCGCATGCCGCCCGAGAACTCGAACGGGTAGCTGTCGGCGCGATCGCGGGCCCTGGGGATGCCCACCCGCTCGAGCAGCTCGACCGTCCGCTCCTGGGCCTCGGCGTCCGGCAGGCCCTCGTGCTCCTGGATCTGCTCGATGATCTGAGCGCCGACCTTCTGGACCGGGTTCAGCGAGGTCATCGGGTCCTGGAAGATCATCGCGATCTCGGCACCGCGCACCCGGCGCAGCTCGTCCTCGGAGGCGGCGATCAGGTCGCTGCCTTTGTACTCCGCGCTGCCCTCGAAGCTGGCGTTGGGCGAGCGGGTGAGGCCCAGCAGCGTCATGGCCGTGACCGACTTGCCCGAGCCCGACTCGCCCACCACGGCGAGCACCTCGCCCGCCGCGAGCTCGAACGAGACGCCGTCCACCGCGTGCACGGCGCCCTCCTCGGTGGCGAACCTCACCCGCAGGTCGCGAACGTCGAGCGGCCGCTCGCCGCTCAGTGCAGGCGGATCCGGGGATCGAGGACGGCGTACATGATGTCCACGATCGCGTTCAGGAGCACGATGAAGAAGGCCCCGAACATCGTGATGGCCAGCACCGGCGGCACGTCCAGCTGGCCGATCGAGTCGGCGGCGAACTGGCCCACCCCCTGCAGGTCGAACACGGTCTCGGTGAGGATCGCGCCGCCGCCCACCACGGCGCCGAAGTCGAGCCCCCAGAGGGTCACGATCGGCAGCATCGAGTTGCGGAGCACATGATGGACCATCACGCGGCGCTCCGACAGGCCCTTGGCGCGGGCGGTGCGCACGTAGTCCTCGTTGATCGTGTCGAGCACGTTCGCGCGCAGCACGCGCGAGTAGAAGCCGATGAACAGAATGGCCAGCGCGGTCCAGGGCAGAATCAGGTGGTAGAACCAGTCCACCGGATCCTCGGTGAACTCCACGTAGCCGCCGTTGGGGAACCAGGCCGAGCCTTGAACCCCAGGTAGTGGTTCATCAGGGCCCCGATCCAGAACACAGGCATCGAGATTCCGATCAGGGCGATGACCGTGAGGAAGCGGTCGGAAAACCGGCCCGCCTTCACGGCGCTGTAGAGCCCCAACGCTACGGCCACCACCATCCACAGGATCGCCGCGCCGATGGCCAGCGAGAAGGTCCGCGGAAGCCCCTTGGCGATCTCCTCGCCCACGTCGAGGCGCGTGAAGTAGGACTGGAGGTCGCCCGTGAAGACCTTCTTCATGGTGGTCACGTACTGGACCGGCAGGCTCTTGTCGAAGCCCCACTCCTCGCGGATGCGCTGGATCTCGGCCTCGGTGGGAGTTCGGCCGGCCATCCGCTGCGCGGGGTCGCCGTTGGGGATGACGTTGAAGATCAGGAACGTCAGGACCGAGATGGCGAACAGCACGAATACCATCGAGATCAGCCGGCGGACGATGAAGCGGGCCATCAGCGTTCGATCCGGACCTTGGACCGGGGGTCGAGGGCGTCACGGACCCCGTCGCCGAACACGTTCAGCGCCAGCACCGTGAGCACCAGCATGATGCCCGGGACGATCGTTAGGTGGGGCGCGGTGGTGATCCGGTCGATCCCGTCCTGGATCAGGGTGCCCCAGGAGGTCGACGGCGGACGCACGCCCGCGCCCAAGAAGGACAGCGCGGCCTCGAGCAGGATCGCGTTGGCGACCAACAGGGTGAAGAAAACGAGGATGGTCGAGGCGAGGTTGGGCAGCAGCTCGGTGAACATGATTCGCAACGGCCCGGCACCCTGGGCCCGCGCCGCCTCCACGAACTCCTTCTCGCGCAGCGAGAGCACCTGCCCGCGGATGGGGCGGGCCATGTAGGGCACGTAGATCGACCCCGATGATGAGCGTGGGGATGAGAATCGAGTCGCCGGCGATCGAGATCGGGCCGAGCTTGAGCCCGCCCAGCGCGAGCGACACGCCGAGCGCCACGCCCAGCAGCAGGACGGGGAAGGCCCAGACGACATCTAATACGCGGGAGGCGATGCTGTCGCTCCAGCCCCGGAAATAACCGGCGACGAGGCCCACGACCACGGACACCAGCGTGGTAAGCAACGCGGCGCCAAGGCCGATCAGGAGCGAGTTGCGACCGCCGTAGAGCAGGCGCACCATCACGTCGCGGCCGTTGGAGTCGGCCCCCAGGAAGTACTCGCCCTGCCAGGTGGGCCCGATCGGGATCCCGTCCAACGAGACGATGTTCTTCTTCTTGCCGTCGACCGTGACCTGCCCGGTGAGGTTGTTCGACTCGGGCGTGGTCTTGGCCACCCTGTCCGCCCACACGGGCGCCGCCACGCACGCCGCCACCAGCAGCAGGAAGAGCGCCCCGAACGCGAGAGCCGTCTTGTTACGTCGCAGGCGACGCAGCGCCAGGCGCCAGGGACCGACGCCGTGCACGTGCTCCCGCTCGGCCTCCTGCTCCCAGGTTGCCGGCCCCTGCAGTGTCTGATCGGTTGCCGGCTCGGTGGCCATGCAAGCTCCCCTCGGAGAGCACCTTACCCCAGCGGGAGGGCGCCGATGCGCGCCCTCCCGCCAGGGAGGCTCAGCCGGCTACTTCAAGCAGAGAGCCGAGTAGTCGACCTTGTAGAGCGGATGGACCACGCCGCAGTTCTCGAAGTCCATCCGCTCCGAGCAGGTGCGATGGCCTCCTTGGCCGTGCCGAAGGGGACGATCAGCGCCTGGTCCACCAGCCTCTTGTCGGCCGCCGCCCACTGGTCGGTCACGCCCTCGAGCTCAGGCTCCTGCTTGAGCTCGTCGTAGGCACCGGTCACCTCGGGGTCGTTCGTGTCCCCGTAGTTGATCGCGTTGGTGGGGGCGATCCCGATCTCGGTCACGATCTGGAAGAAGTTCGCCGGGTGCGGGAAGTCCTGGAACCAGCCGGCGTAGCCGGTCTGGGCCTTGGTCTTGGCGTTGCCGATGGTCTGGAAGTAGACGCCCGCGTCGAGGATCTTGGGCTCCGCGTCCAGCCCGATCTTGTTGAGCACGTCGGCGTAAGTACTCGGTGGTCTTTGGCGGTGGGGTTGTCGCTGTTGCCCCACACCGTGACCTTCGCCCCCTCCTCGCCCGACTCCTTGATCAGCTGCCGGGCCTTCTCCAGGTCGGGCGCCGCGTTCGGGTCGCCCCACGGGCAGGGGTCGATCTCCTCGTATCCCGGCATGGTGCTGGGCAGGAAGTTGCAGGCCGGCTGGAGCAGACCGCCGTACAGCCGCGAGATGGCCCGCTTGTCCACGGCGATGTTGACCGCCTGGCGCACTTTCTCGTTGTCGAACGGCGGGATGTTCTGGTCCATCCAGAAGTAGCGGATGTCGGCCAGCGGGAACTCCCGGTAGCGGTCCTTGTTGGTGCTGCGGACCTCGGGCAGCAGGTCGGCGGGCGGCGGATCGTGGCATGTAGTCGAGCTGGCCGTTGATCACGTCCTGGGTGATGCGCTCCTGGCTCTTGATGATCTTGGTCGTGATCGTGTCGACCTTGCCCTTGGGGATGCCGGGGAGGTCGAAGAGCTTGGTTCTTCTCCATCACGAACTCGCGGTTCGGGACGGACTTCGTGTACTTGTACGGGCCGACTCCGGGGGGCGGGTTCTCGGTCAGGATCTCGAAGGACGTGTCGCCCGGGACCATGCCCGCGAAGTTGGTGGCCAGCACGTTGCGTGAACGTGCCGTCCGGCTCGGTCAGCTTGATCGTGACCTTGCCGGTCTTGTCGTCGGTGACGATGCCGGAGATGTCGCCGTCTTCCTTGCCCGCCTCGGCGTAGTCGTCGGCGCCCTCGATCCCAGGAAGAAGCCGTGCCGCCCGACTCCTGGATCAGCACGCGCTTGATGGTGTGCTCGAAGTCGCTGGCCTTCACCGGGCGAGCCATCCGAGTACTTGAGGCCCTTGCGGATGGTGAACTCGTAGGTCTTGCCGTCCTTGGAGATCGTCGGCAGCTTCTCCGCGAGTCCGGGGATGATCTCGGTGGCGTCCTGGCCCTCACCGCCTTGTAGGTGAGCGGGGGTGTGTACACGAGCCACTGCGACTCCCAGCGCGTTGACCGTGTACGCGCTGGCAGGATCGAGGAAGTCGGGCTGTGACTGCATCCCGATCGTGACCGATCCGCCCTCCTTGCCCACCGCCTCCGCTCGCCTCTCCTCGTCGTCACCGCCGCCACAAGCGGCGATCGTCAGCATCGATAGCAGCGGCCAGCAGCAAGGCCGGCCAGCGGCTACCGAACTTCCCCATATTTCGCTCCCTCCAGCGATCTTTTTCGGCGGGCGGAACTGCCCGCGCGGGGCGAAATGCTACCCCGTTTCCGGGCGAACGGATCGCCCGTCCCAGGGACCAAAACCTGCGCTTAACGCGGCCGGCGACGGCGGGGCGCCCGTCAGCTCGTTGCGCATCACCGTCAGCGACTTGCGAATCAGGCGGGAGACGTGCATCTGGGACAGGCCCACCTGCTGGGCGATCTGGGTCTGGGGCAGGCCCTCCTCGAAGCGCATCCGCAGGATCTCCCGCTCTCGCGGGGCCAGACGGTCGAGCGCGGGCTCGAGCGCGGCGCGGTGCTCGGAGCGCTCGAACTCGGCGTCCTCGCCGCCGATGGTCTCGAGCGGATCGAGATCGTCCTCGCCCCCGGGGCCGCTCGAGAGCGAGACCGTCGAGTAGGCCGAGCCGACCTCCATCGCCTCCAGGACCTCCTCCGGCGTGGTTTTCAGCTCCGCCCCGATCTCGGCGATGCTCGGCGAGCGGCCCAGCCTCCCGGTCAGCCGCTCGATCGCCCCGGACATCGAGGCGTTGAGCTCCTGGAGCGCCCGGGGCACGCGGATGGCCCAGCCCTTGTCACGAAAATGGCGCTTGATCTCGCCGACCACGTTCGGTGTGGCGTAGGTGGCCAGGGACACCTCCCGCTCCAGCTCGAAGCGGTCGATCGCCTTGATCAGCCCGATGGCACCCACCTGCTCGATGTCCTCGAGCGACTCGCCGCGCCCGGCGTAGCGGCGGGCCAGGGAGCGCACGAGCGGCAGGTGACGCTGGATCAGCTCCTCCCGCGCGGCCGTCTCGCCTCTCTCGTGGTAGCGGCGCAGCAGCTCGCGGTCCTCCTCGCGGGCGCGCTCGGGCGTCTCGGACCGGCGCGGCAGCGCGTTCACGCCCATCCCCTCAGCTTCTCGAGCCGCACCACGACCTGGCCGTCGTCGGACGCCTCGACGCCGAAGGAGTCCACCACCGTCTGGAGGATGCGCCTGAGGGTCAGCCTCCCGGGCGGGTGGTTGGGCTCGTCGCGCAGGGCCTCGGTGATGGCGCCCTCCCGGAGCGGGCCCACGCGCGCGCGGATGGTGTCCCCACCCACCTCGAAGGAGAGGTGGACGTTGCCCTCCTGACCGGCCTCGGCGAGCAGGCGCTCGACCGCCAGCTGCAGGTCGTCGATCTCCTCGAAGGCGAAGTCCACCCGCTCGGCGATCCCACCGATGATCAGGCGCACCACGGCCTGGAAGTCGCCGGCCAGCGGCGAGTCCAGGTCGATGCGCTCGGCCTGCTCGGTCATGCGGGTTCCCCGATCGTTCCTTCTCCGACCACCACATCATCGCTCATCAGGCAGGCCTGCTGCCCAGGGGCCACGGCGGCGGCCGGGCGTTCGAGCTCGAGCTCGATCTCGTCTCCGGTCGCAACGGCCCGGCAGCCGATCGGCGCGGCGTGGTAGCGCAGGCGGACCGAGGCCACCCTGTCCGCGGGGCGGTGAAGGCGGACATCCTCCAGACGCACCCGCGTGCTGAGGAGCGCGTCGCGCGGTCCCACGGTCACGCGGTTGGTGGCGGCGTCACGCTGGAGCACGTAGAGCGGCTCGCGGGAGGACAGGCCCAGGCCGCGGCGCTGCCCGACGGTGAAGCCGTGCTGACCCTCGTGACGGCCCAGAACGCGCCCGTCGGTATCGACGATGTCGCCGGGGCGGCGCAGGCGCGGGCCCCCGTGGCGGCGCAGGAACTCCCGCCCGCCGAGGCCGGCGACGAAACACAGGTCCTGGCTCTCCCGCTTGTCGGCCACACCCAGGCCGGCCTCGCGGGCCAGGGCGCGGACCGCGTCCTTGGTCAGCCCGCCCAGCGGGAAGGAGAGCCGATCGAGCAGCGCGGGATCGAGGCGCGCGAGCATGTAGCTCTGGTCCTTGGCCGGGTCGGCGGCGGCGCGCACCAGCGGGCCGCGCTCGTCCCGCGCGATCCGCGCGTAGTGGCCGGTGGCGAGGCGGGCGGCTCCCAGCGTCTCCGCCAGGGCGAGCAGCGCGTCGAAGCGCACCTGGCCGTTGCAGCGCACGCAGGGGTTGGGCGTGCGGCCGGCGGCGTAGCCGTCGAGGAAGCGGTCGACCACCTCCGTCCTGAACCGCGAGCGCAGGTCGAGGGTGAAGTGCGGGAGGCCCATGCCATGGGCCAGGTCGCGGGCGCCCGTGACCGCCTGCGGAGAGCAGCAGCTGCGCTCCCCGTCGGTGGCGGGATCGGACCAGAGCTCGAGCGTCACCGCCACCACCTCGTCGCCGGCGTCGAGCGCCAGCTGGGCGGCCGCGGCGCTGTCCACCCCTCCGCTCATCGCCACCAGCGTGCGCCGGGGGTTGGGCCCGAGGCGTAGGGCGCCATCGCGGGCCGCCGCGCCGAGGGCGCGGTGAAGAGCGTCGGCCGCCAGCTGGGCCGCGTGGCGCTTCGGAGCCACCAGGCCGCCCAGGGCATCGGCCACGTCGTCGATCGTGATCCGCGCGGCGTCGGTCACCGGGGCGCCCTCGAGCAGCTCGACCGCGGCGCTGCCCGCTGCCCGCGCCGCGCCGCAGCCGTCGGCGTCGAAGCCGGCCTCGGCGATCCGGTCGCCCTCGACCCTGACCGCGAGGCGGATCAGATCACCGCAGGCCGCGCCCCCGGCCGCGCCGGCGTGCGGCCAGCCGGGCAGGGCGCCGAGGCCGCGCGGGGCGGTGAGGTGGTCTTCGAAATGCATTGGTGAGGTCAAGCGTAGGTGGATGAGGGGCGCCCCGAGGGCGCCCCTCATGCCGAAGTCGTGGCCCCAACCTGCCGTGCCGGACCCGGAGTTGGGCCTGCTGTTGGAGCAAGCTGGGTGTCCTCCGAAGCAGGCCACGACCTGCTCCGAGCCGGACTCCCATACCGGTGATGTTCGGCTCAACGTGTACGGCCGGCTGGCGTACAGGCTCGGGCCTGACGCGAATGTAGCAGCGGTTGGGAGAGCGCGCTCCCGGCCGCGCGGCGAGGGCCGGCGCACGGCTGGGTAAGGGCGCCCGGGTCTGGGCCAAGCTTCGGGGCTCGACGACTTCGCCTCCGCCAGCCGAGGACAACTCGTCACACCCCCCCGGCCGTTCCCCTTTACCCCGCAATCCATGGCCCCAGATCCCGGGGGTTCGACGACATTGCCCCCGTCAACCGACGAGAACTCGCCACACCCCGGGCCCGCGCCCCGCCTCAGCGCTCCCGCGGCGCCGGCGGCTCGAGCATCCTCACGCCGAGATCCCGCAGCTGGCGCTCGTCCACCGGCGCCGGGGCTCCGGTGAGCGGATCGGTTCCGCTGGCAGCCTTGGGGAAGGCGATCGCGTCGCGGATCGAGGGCGCCCCCGCGAGCAGCGCCACCCAGCGGTCGATCCCGAAGGCGATCCCGCCGTGGGGCGGCGCGCCGTAGCCGAAGGCCTCGAGCAGGAAGCCGAAGCGCTCGCGCGCCTCGTCGGGCCCGATGCCGAGGGCGCCGAAGACCTTCTGCTGCAGCTCGGGCGAGTTGATGCGGATCGAGCCGCCGCCCAGCTCCCAGCCGTCGAAGACCACGTCGTAGGCGCGGCTGCGCCAGGACCCGGGGTCGCCGTCGAGGTCGCCGGTGGGCGCGGTGAACGGATGGTGCAGCGCGTCCCAGCGCTCCTCGTCCTCGCTCCAGCCGAACATCGGGAAGTCGACCACCCAGAACAGGTCGTGGCCACGAGGCTCGGCCTCGGCCACCTCCACGCGCAGCGCGCCCAGCACGCGGGCGGCCAGCTCGGGACGGTCGGCCACGATCAGCACGGCCTGGCCTTCGGTCGCCCCCAGGCGCTCGGTGGCGGCGCGGATCTCCTCCTCGGAGAGGAACTTCGCGATCGGCGAGCGCCAGCCGCCGTCCTCCACCACCGCCCAGGCAAGGCCCTTGGCCCCCAGCCGCTGCGCCCGTTCGGTGAGCGCGTCGAAGCGGCTGCGGGGCCACTCGCCCCCGGCGCTGAGCGCCCGCACCACGCCACCGGATTCGATCGCGCCCGCGAACACCTTGAACTCCGAGCCTCCGAAGACGTCGGACAGGTCCGAGATCTCGCAGCCAAGGCGGCGGTCGGGGCGGTCGGAGCCGTAGCGGAGCATCACCTCGTCGTAGGGCACCCGCTCGAGCGGAAGGCCGACCTCGACCCCGCCGACCGCGAGCACGCGCTGCAGCAGTCGGTCGACCGTGTCGAACACGTCCTCCTCGTCCACGAACGACATCTCCATGTCGAGCTGGGTGAACTCGGGCTGGCGGTCGGCGCGGAAGTCCTCGTCGCGAAAGCAGCGGGCGATCTGGAAGTAGCGCTCGAGGCCGCCCACCATCAGGAGCTGCTTGAACAGCTGGGGCGACTGTGGCAGGGCATACCAGGAGCCCCGGGTCAGGCGGCTGGGCACCAGGAAGTCCCGGGCTCCCTCGGGGGTGGAGCGGGTCATCACCGGGGTCTCGACCTCGAGGAAGCCCTCCTCGCTGAGGTGATCGCGGATCGCCTTGACCACCTCGTGGCGCAGCATCACGTTGTCGCGCATGCGCGTCTTGCGCAGGTCGAGGTAGCGGTAGCGCAGCCGCAGCTCCTCCGAGACCGGCTCGTCCTCGTCGATCGGGAACGGCGGCGTCTCGGCGTCGGCCAATTGGTCGAGCTCCGACACCACCAGCTCCACCTCGCCGGTGGGAAGCTCCGGGTTCACGGCGGCCGGCTCACGCGCCACCAGCTCACCGCCGGCGCTGATCACGTCCTCGGCCCGCAGCCGGCCGGCCGCGCCGTGGGCGTCGGGCGCCTCCTCGGGGCGGAACACCAGCTGCAGGATGCCGGTGCGATCGCGCAGATCGATGAAGATCAGGCCGCCGTGGTCGCGCCTGCGGTGCACCCAGCCGGCCACCCGGGCCCGCTCACCCACGTCCCCGGAGCGCAGCTGGCCCGCCCAGCGGGTGCGGTAGCGGTTGGGGCGGGGGCCTTTCACGGCTCGATCTCCCGCAGCAGGGCCAGCGCGGCATCGGCGTCGTCGGCGTGGCGCTGCTCGCCGCTGTCCATGTCGCGCACGTCGTAGCCGTCGCCCACGATCACGGTGGCCCGGGCCCCGATGCGGTTGGCCTGCTTGAGCTGTCCCTTGAGCGACCGGCCGGCCTGCTCGATCTCCACGCGAAAGCCGTCGCGGCGAAGGCGACGGGCCAGGCGGAAGCCGTCGCGCGAGGCGCCGGGCTTGGCCAGCGCGACGTACACCCGATGGTCTCGCGCGGGCGGCTCCTCGCCGGCGGCCAGCAGGATGCGCTCGATCCCGGCGGCAAAGCCGACGCCGGGCGTGGCCGGGCCACCGAGCTCCTCCACCAGCAGGTCGTAGCGCCCACCCCCGCCCAGGGCGCTCTGCGCGCCCAGCCGCGTCGACTCGTACTCGAACACCGTGCGCGTGTAGTAGTCCAGGCCGCGCACCAGGGTCGAGTCGATCTCGTACTCGAGCCCGGCGTCGTCCAGCAGCGCCTGGACCTCGGCGAGATGGGCGGCGTCGTCCGGGCTCAGCCGGTCGAGCAGCCGAGGCGCCTCCTCCATCACGGCCCGCGTGCCCGGATGATCGGCGTCGAAGGCGCGCAGCGGGTTCTGGTCGAGCCGCTCGCGCACCTCGTCGGAGAGCCGGTCCTCGTGGGCGCGCAGGTAGGCCCGCAGCTCTTCCAGATAGGCGGCCCGGGTGTCCGGACTGCCCAGGCTCGACAGGCGCAGCCGGAGCTCGCCGGCACCCACACGGTCCAGGATCTCGCCCAGCAGCAGGATCAGCTCGGCGTCGAGCGAGGGATCGTCGGAGCCCAGCGCCTCGGCGTCGACCTGCGTGAACTGGCGAAAGCGCCCGGCCTGCGGGGCCTCGTGGCGGAAGAACGGGCCCCAGGTCCAAAGCTTCACCGGCTGGGCCAGCTTGTGCATGCCGTGCTCGGCGTAGGCGCGGCAGACACCGGCGGTGTTCTCGGGACGCAGCGTGAGAGAGCGGCCGGCCTTGTCCTCGAACGTGAACATCTCCTTCTGGACGATGTCCGTCGACTCGCCCACGCCGCGGGCGAAGACCTCGGTGTCCTCGAACACGGGCGTCTCGAAGGGCTCGTAGCCGGCCCGGCCGAGCACCTCGTCGGCGATCCGCAGCAGGCCCAGGCGCCGCCTGGCGTCGGCGGGCATGACGTCGAGGGTGCCGCGCGGGGCCTGGAGCCGGCCGGCGCTCACCGCGCGAGCTCGGCGAGGAACGGGTTCGACGCCCGCTCGGCGCCGAGGCTCGTGACGCCCATGTGCCCGGGATAGACGGTGGTGTCCTCCGGAAGCGTGTCGACCAGGGTGCGTATTGACTGCAGCAACGTGTCCCAGTCGCCCCCCGGCAGGTCGGTGCGGCCCACCGAGCCCTGGAAGAGCACGTCGCCGGAGAACATCGCCTGCTCGTCGGCGAGGGAGAAGGTCACGTGGCCGGGACTGTGGCCGGGGGTGAAGAGGACGTCGATCTCGAACCCGGCCAGCTCCAGGCGCTCACCGCCCTCGAGTGTGTGCTCGGCCTCGTAGGACTCGTAGGGCCCGAATCCCGGCCAGGGCACGAAGGCGTTGATGTCGGCCAGCACGAAGGCCTCGGACCTGGGCACCCAGACCTCCGCGCCGGTGGCCTCGGCCACCGGGGCCACCGCCCCCACGTGGTCGAAGTGGGTGTGGGTGAGCAGGATGCCCTCGAGGGTCACCCCGAGCTGGTCGATCGCGCCGAGCAGCTTGTCGGCCTCGTCGCCCGGGTCGACGATCAGGGCCCGGTCGGAGCCGTCGCGGCGCAGCACGTAGCTGTTCTCCGCCACCGGCCCCACCGTGAACATGCGCACGTCCATCGCGCGAGCTTACTTCGCCGGGTTCTGCTTTTTCCGTTGCCTGAAGCGGTAGATCATCAGGTCGGTGGTGTAGCCCAGCGGGATGTAGAGCAGGAACATGAATCCGGCCAGCGCGGCGCCCTGTGCGATGTCGCGCTTGAACAACAGCACCACCAGCACGCCGAACACCAGCGCCGCGACCGCGGCCCGGTTGATCGCGCTTCGCCAGCTGGGCGGGCGGTCGTAGCGCGCGGCCCGCGAGATCTTCTTGGCCTCCTCGCGCGTGCGCGGGCGGCCGGTCCGGCCCGCACGCTCGATGGTGCCGGCCGGGGTGCCGCGGTGCTTGCGGGTGCGCTTGCGCTTGGTCTGCGCCATGGACAGGGACGGTACCGGAGCGAGGAGCAGTTAGCCGACGGCGGCCAGCGCCTCCTCGAGAACGTGCCGCTCGGGGTCGAAGGCCCGCAGGGGCACATCCTCGGGAAAGCCCTCGAAGGCCAGGCGCGGCGCCAGGCCCACCAGCTCCGCCTCCGCCACCGGCGCCCGCTCGCGCACGTACTCCACCACCTCCCGCAGCGGCACCGCCCGGTGGTCGTGCACGTTGGTGGACACCTGGGCCCGGCCGCGGTCCTCCAGGTACAGGCCGATGGCCCGCACGCCGGGCAACCCCCCGCCCGACTCGCGCAGCCCGGCGGCGATCTCGCGCGCGAGGCCGACGTCGCCTGTTGCCAGGTCGACGTTGAAGGCCACCAGCGGCGGCCGGGCGGCGGCCAGCACCGCGCCGGCGGTGGGATGCAGGCGGGCGGGCCCGTAATCGGGCTCGAGCTCGCCGGCCTCGAGGCGCCGCGCCAGCTCGCCGGGGCCGCCGCGGCGGAGATCCGCCCGCTCGACGTGCTCGGTGCTGGTGGCCAGCTGCCCGTACAGGAACACCGGCACCTGCAGCTCCTCCCCCACCAGGGCGGCCGCGGTGAGCGCCTCGGCGCAGGCGGCGCCGCGCAGCTCGGGCTCGAGATAGACGACGGGCATCACGTCCAGGGCGCCCACGTGCGGGTGCAGGCCGGCGGAGGCGCTCACGTCTATCCGCTCGACCGCGACGCGCGCCAGACCGAGGAGCGCCTGCGAGATCTCCCCCTGGACAGCGGCCAGCGTGAACACCGAGCGGTCGTGGTCCGGATCGCTGTGGAGGTCGAGAAAACGGGCCGGCCCCAGGCCCCGCTGGAGGGTCTCCAGCAGCGCGTGATCGCGACCTTCGCTGACGTTGGGGACGGCGAGGAGAAGGGGATGCTGGGCCACGGAAGGGAAGGCTAGACTCGACCGGCGTGGCTCCGTAGCTCAGCGGTTAGAGCGCACCACTCATAATGGTGAGGTCGGTGGTTCGAATCCACCCGGAGCTATTGCCGCATCTGCTCGAGCGCGAGCGCGAGCTCGAGTCCCTCAGGGACGCCGTCGCCCAGGCGCGCGAGGGCGCCGGAAGCGCCCTCCTGATCGAGGCGCCGGCCGGAGTCGGCAAGAGCCGGCTGATGGCGAGCGCCCGGATGCTGGCCACCGACGCAGGCCTTCGGGTGCTCGAGGCGCGTGGCGCGGTGCTCGAGCGAGAATTCGCCTTCGGCGTGGCGCGCCAGCTGCTCGAGCAGCCCGTGAGCGCCGCCACCGAGGCGCGGCGCGACGCTCTCTTCGCAGGCGCTGCAGGGCTCTCGAGGCGACTGCTCGGACAGGACGGGCCCCGAGCTGGCTCAGGACGGAGACGCGGCGTTCGGAGCGCTCCACGGGCTGTACTGGCTGACCGCCAACCTCGCCGACGACGGGCCGCTCGTGCTGGCGGTCGACGACGCGCACTGGGCCGACCCCTCCTCGCTGCAGTTCCTGGGCTACCTGATGAGGCGCCTCGAGGGGCTGCCGGTGCTGCTCGTGGCCGCCGGCCGGACCCCGGATCCCGACGGGGAGCCCCTGTGGCAGGAGCTCGCCGACGATCCGGCGGCCGAGGTTCTCCGCCCCCGCCCACTGAGCGAGGAGGCCTCCGCAGAGGTGCTCCGCAACCGGTTCGGCGCGGGGGTCGAAGACACGTTCGCGGCCGCCTGTCACCGGGCCACCGGCGGCAACCCGCTGTTCCTGCGCGAGCTTGTGGCCGCTCTCCGAGACGCGGAGATCGAGCCGACCGCCGGTGCGTCGGCGCGGGTGACCACGGTCGGCCCTCCCGCGGTCGGACGTCTCGTGCTGCACCGGCTCGAGCGCCTCGGCCCGTCGGCCACCGAGCTGGCACGCTCGGTTGCGGTGCTGGGCGGCGCCGACCTCACGCTGGCGGCCCGCCTGGGCGGGCTCGAGGGCGGGGAGGCCCGGCGCGTTGCCGACCTGCTCGTCCGGGCCGAGGTGTTCGCGCCGGAGACGAATCTCGCCTTCGCCCACCCGATCGTGGAGGCGGCCATCTACGAGGAGCTCCTGCCCGGCGATCGCGCCGCGCGCCACCTGGCCGCCGCGCAGCTGCTCGAGGAGACCGGCGCGCCGGTCGAGCGCGTGGCTACGCACCTGCTCAAGAGTCGTCCCGGCGGGGATGCCGGGTCGGTGGCGATTCTGCGCACCGCCGCTTCGAACGCCGCGGAGCGCGGGGCTCCGGCCGCGTCGGTCGCGTACCTGCGCCGGGCTCTCGAGGAGCCTCCCGCCGATGACGAACGCGTGCCCGTCCTCTTCGAGCTCGGGCGCCTCGAGATCACCCAGGACGAGGCGGCCGGCCAGGACCATCTGCAGGAGGTGCTCGAGACGCGGGACGACCCGGCGGTGCGCGCGCAGGCCACCATCTGGCTCGGCCGTGCCGCCCTCATCTGGGGCCGGCCGGATTGGGCGGCCACCACGCTTCAGGCGATCGATGACCAGCTTGGTGAGGCGGACGCCGAGCGTGCGCTGGAGCTCGAGGCCGAGGCCCTGACCCTGACCCGGGTGGAGCTTTCGCTTCGCCATCTGGCCGAGGACCGCCTGGCGCGCTTCGAGCGGCGAGCTGCCGGCCACCCGCACTACGAAGCGGTCGCTCGCATCCAAGCGGCCTCGGAGCGCCTGCTGCGCGGCGAGCCGGCGGTCGAGGTGGCCGATGAGATCGAACTCGCGCTGGCGGCCGGCCCACCGGGCGATCCCTACACCTTCGGCACGGCGATCGACATGCTGGTCAGGACCGAGCGCGGCGACGCCGCGGGCCGCTGGCTCGACCTGGCCATCGACGCCGCACGGGCCTACGGCCTCGGTCTCCGGCTCGCGGGCCTGCACAGCCAGCGCGCGCTCCTCCAGCTGGGCCGGGGAGCCGTGGGAGAGGCCGACGTAGATACCCAGACGGCGCTCCGACTCGCCGGCGAACGGCATTTCATGCTCCCGAGGATCGTCGCGCTGGCCCTCCAGGTCGCGCTGGAGCGGGGCGAGATCGAGACGGCGGTCGAGCTGGTGGAGCGCTACGGCGACACCCTTGCCCGCGATCGGGTCCTGGCCGATGAGTACCTGGTGAGCCGAGGCCGCCTGAGCATCGCGCGGGGCGACGTGCGCGCCGGCTTGGCAGACCTCCTGCGCTGCGGCGAGCTGCTCGACTCGTACGGCATCGTGCGCTCGACCGACTGGCGCTCCGACACGGCGCGAGCGCTCGCCGAGCTCGGTGACGGCGAACGGGCGGAGCGGCTGGCGCGCGAGGGCCTGGCCGCGTCCCGGGCGTTCGGGGCCCCGCGCGCGCTCGCGCGATCCCTGCGCGCGGCGGGCCGGGTGATCGGGGGCGACGAAGGGCTCGAGCTGCTCGAGGAGGCGGTGTCGGTGGCGGAGCCGTCCCCCGCCCGGCTCGAGGCGGCCTACGCGCTAGCCGACCTGGGCGCGGCGCTCACCGAGAGGCGCCGGCGCCGTGAGGGCAGAGATGCGCTGCGGCTGGCGCTGGAGCTGGCGCAGAAGTGCGGGGCCACCGCGCTGGCGGAGCGGGTCCGCGGCGATCTCGGCGCCGGCGGAGGCCGCCCGCCGCGGCTGGAGCTGACCGGCGTCGAGGCGCTCACGCCGGCCGAGCGAAAGGTGTGCGACCTGGCGGCTGCCGAGCTCACAAACCGGCAGATAGCGCAGACGCTCTTCGTCACGGAGAAGACGGTCGAGCTGCACCTGACGAGCGCCTACCGCAAGCTCGGCATTCGATCGCGCTTTCAGCTGGCCTCGATCATGCCGGCGGTGCAGTAGCCACCTGGCGGGCAAACCCTGGGGGAAACCCTGGGGACCCTCCCATTGTCCCGCCCGTCGCGCGGCCGCAAGCTCAAAGGGCAAGCGACGGAAGGATGCCATGACTGGTCCGCTCTACCACCTCGGTCGGTTCTGCTCCCGCCACCACTGGGTCCTGATCGCCGTTTGGATCGTGGCCGCGGCGGGCCTCGCGTTCGCGGGTCACGCGGCCGGCGACCGCACCAGCGACAGCCTGACGCTCCCGGGAACCGGGTCGACGAAGGCCACCGACGTGCTCGAGCAGCGCCTGCCGGACCAGGCCAACGGGAGCAACCCGCTGGTCCTCAAGTCGCAGAGCGGAAAGCTCACGGACTCGAGCAACCAGCAGGCGGTCGACGACACGGTCAAGAACCTGCGCAACACCCCACACGTGGTCAGGGCCGTCAACCCGCTCGGCGACAAGGGATCGGCGCTCCTCTCCAAGAACAAGGAGATCGCCTACGTCCCGGTGACGCTGGACGCCAGCCAGAGCGATCTCACCGAGGAGGAGGCCCAGCGGGTGCTCGACGCGGGCGCTCCGGCCCGCCGCGCCGGCCTCGACGTGTCGCTGGGCGGCTACGCCGGTCAGCAGCTGTCGAAGCCGAGCACGCACATGAGCGAGGCGATCGGTCTGGCCGCCGCCGTCGTGATCCTGCTGTTCGCCTTCGGCACCGCGACGGCGATGGCACTGCCGATCGTTACAGCGGTCCTCGGTCTCGTCAGCTCGCTGGCCTTGATCAGCGTGCTCGGCCAGCTCACGGACGTGCCGACCGCGGCGCCGACACTCGCCACGATGATCGGCCTGGGCGTGGGGATCGACTACGCGCTCTTCATCGTCACACGCCACAAGCTGCAGCTCAGAGACGGCATGGAGATGCGGGAGTCGATCGCGCGTGCCACGGCAACCGCCGGCGGGGCGGTGCTGTTCGCGGGCACGACCGTCGTGATCGCCCTCTGCTCCCTCTTTTTTGCCGGGATCCCGCTCGTGACCAAGCTCGGCTTCACGGCGGCGATCGCCGTCGTCGTCTCGGTGCTCTGCGCCACGACCCTGCTGCCGGCCCTGCTGGGAGCGCTCGGACCGCGGATCGACTCGCTGCGCGTGACATTCGGGCGCACCCACCCGGACGACCACCAGCCCCATGGCTGGGCGCGCTGGGCCCGCGGGGTCGCGAAGCGACCGTGGCGCTCGCTGGTGGCGAGCACGGCCGTGCTGGTGGTGCTCGCGCTTCCGCTCCTCGACCTCCACCTCGGGCAGTCCGACGTCGGCGCGCTGCCGACCTCCACGACCGCTCGCCAGGCCTACGACGGTGTCGGCAAGGGCTTCGGCAACGGGAGCAACGGCCCGCTGCTGGTGGCCGCGGAGCTCGGCAAGCCGGCGAAGCCCGACCAGAAGAACCTCAACAAGGTCAACAAGCAGCAGAAGCAGCTGAAGGATCAGCAGCAGCAGATCGAGCAGGCGGCGTTGTTGCAGGGCGCGACCCAGCAGCAGGCGACAGCGGAGGCGCAGCAGCAGACCAAGAAGCAGTCCGACGAGCTCGCCGGCAAGAAGAAGAAGGCCGAGTCGCCGGCCACCGACCCGCGGCTCACCGGCCTCTCGGACGACCTCTCGAAGGCACCGGGCGTCAAGACGGTGTCGCCGCCCACGCTGAACAAGCGCGGAAATGCAGCCGTCTACACGGTGGTCTCGAACTCGGCGCCGTCGTCGAACCAGACGGAGGATCTCGTCAACAACCTACGCTCGACGACGATCCCCAAGGCCACCAAGGGCACGGACATGACCGTTCATGTGGGCGGGCAGACCGCGGGCTACATCGATCTTGCCGAGCGCATCAGCGAGAAGCTGCCGGCGATGATCGCCATCGTCGTGGGGTTGAGCTTCATCGTGCTCATGCTGGCCTTCCGCTCGCTCGTGGTGCCGGCCAAGGCGGCGATCATGAACCTGCTGTCAGTCGGCGCGGCCTACGGGGTGGTGACCGCCGTCTTCCAGAAGGGCTGGGGCGCCAGCCTGATCGGCCTGGACCACTCGATCCCGATCGTGAGCTTCGTGCCGCTGCTCATGTTCGCCATCCTCTTCGGCCTCTCCATGGACTACGAGGTGTTCCTGCTGACCCAGATAAAGGAGCACTACGAGGAGTCGAAGCGGCCGACGCGCGCGGTGATCGAGGGCCTGACGAACACCGGCCGGGTGATCACCTCGGCGGCCCTGATCATGGTCTGCGTCTTCACGGGCTTCGTCCTGAACGGCGATCCCGTGGTCAAGCAGTTCGGGGTCGGCCTCGCGGTGGCGATCGCCATCGACGCCACCCTGGTGCGCTGCCTGCTCGTCCCGGCGGTGATGACGCTGCTCGGCAGGGCGAGCTGGTGGATGCCGGCGTGGCTCGGCCGCCGCCTGCCGCGCATCAGCATCGAGGGCGAGGAGTACTTCGCCAAGGAGCCCGCCCACGCGGCGCGTTGAGGACGCGGAAACGCCCTTCGCCCCCTACCTCCGGCGCAACCCGGCCAGGTACGCGTAGCTCCGCTCGGCGGTGCTGAAGGACCCGGCTGGGTTGCGCGCCGGGTCGGGGGCGGTGTCGCGCTCGACCACGTAGTGATGGCGCCTGGTGTCGAGCCCGCCGAAAAACGGCTCGTACGCAATGTCGCCGTCGCCGACATCGGTCATGTCCCAACCGAAGAACTGGCCGTTGCCCTCCACCTCATCGCCGCTGTAGTCGACACCGTCCTTGACGTGGAACAGCGGGAAGCGCTCGGGCATCGACCAGGGGTACTCGTGGGGCTTGAAGCCCGGGAAGCGCGACTGGCCGACATAGGCCCAGAAGATGTCGAGCTCGAAGAACACCAGTCGCGGATCGGTCTCCTCCAGGATCACGTCGTACAGGCGCGTTCCGTTCTCGACCGCGAACTCGCCGGAGTGGTTGTGCTGGTAGAAGCGCAGGCCGCGCGCCCTCGCGGCCGCGCCGAAGCGATTGAAGTCCTCGGCGGCACGGCGGTAGCCGTCGACGGTCTCGCCGTATCGCGCGCCCGGGCTGCTGGCGGTGCCGATGTAGGGCAGGCCGATCTCCTGGGCGTCGTCGAGCACCTGCTCGAGCTGCGTGGCGAACGTGTAGGCGGTGGGGTTCGCCGAGAAGTAGCCCACGTGGCCACCCGCGCCCTTCAGCCCGTGGCGCCGGAGCAGCCTTCGCAGCTCCTGGTTGGTCCAGCGCCTGCCCTGGGCGTTGTAGCCGGCGAACTCCACCTCGCGGTAGCCGATCTCGCTCAGGCGGCCGAGGACGGCGTCGAAGCCCAGGGCCGCGACCTGATCGCGGACGGTGAACAGCTGGATCCCGATACGCCTGCGTGGCAGGAGCCGAGAACCACGTCCGCGCCCTCGGTGGCCGGTGCCCCGATGCGCCGCCGCGCCCGACGCTCCCACCGCCGCGCCTGCCGCGGTCCCGGCGGCGGTGCCCACGAAGCCGCGCCGACTGAGCTTGCCCTCGCCGTTCATTGCTTCTCCTTTCACGCGGGGTCAGCGCTCTGGACAGTACGCCGCGAGGAGGGAGGTGGCAAGGCGCGTGACAGGGCGGCGATCAGCTCCTCGTCGGTCCTGCGGGCGCCGGTGTCGGGCAGGAGGGCGTAGACGTCGCGCCGGGCGGGTTCGTCGTGCACGCCGGCTACCAGCGACAGGCTGGTCTCCATGGAGACCACGACGCTCGGATCGTTCCCGTCGGACGCCTGGCCATCGGCGCGATGCTGATGGGCGACAGGACGCCGGCCGAGGAGTCCCACAACATCCTCGACCGCTTCCTCGACGCGGGCGGAAACCTCGTCGACACCGCCGACGTCTACTCGGACGGCGGCTCGGAGGAAACGCTCGCCCCGTGGCTGCGCCGGCACCGCGACGAGGTCGTGCTGGCCACCAAACGTCGCTTTCCCGTCTCCGATCCGGGCGGCCAGGGGCTGGCACCGAAGCGGATCGTCAGGGCGTGCGAGGCGAGCCTGCGCCGCCTGAGTGTCGAGGTCATCGACCTCTGCAGCGGTTCCTGGCGGAGCAGTGCGGCATCGGCGAGGTGCCGTCACTCGCCCGAACCCGCTGAACCCGGCGCGAGCCCCAGCTCGGAGGCCCGCCGCGCGGCCTCGCGCCGGGTCGCCGGCGCCGAGCTTCATCAGCACCGCCGCCACATGGTGCTCCGCCGTCCGATGTGAGACCACCAGCCGCTCCGCGATCTCCGCGTTCGTCAGGCCCTCGGCCACGAGCACGAGCACCTCCAGCTGGCGGGCGGTCAGCCCGGCCGGGTTGGCGCGCGTCGCCCTGCGGGGGCCCTTGGGAACGCGGATGCCCAGCTCGCGCATCCGCCCGGCCGTGCGCTTCTCCAGCGGACGTGCGCCCAGCCGGCGGGCGATCTCGAGCGCCTCGACGAGCGCGACCCTGTCCTCCAGCAGCGACAGCATCAGCGCCCGGTCGTACACCCATCCCAGCTCTCCGAAGGCGTCCGCCGCCGCCGCCCACTCGCGCCGCCTCATGGCGGCGTACGGGCCCGATGCCGGCGGCTCCGTCCGGCTCTCGATCCCCGCCAGGGCGGCCCACCCGGCCAGCCTGAGCGCATAGCGGCCGCCGAGGCCCGCCGGCTGGTGGATCTGCTCGGCGAGCCGCTCGAGCCGATCCCCGGGGATCGGCCGGCCCTCGAGCAGGGCGAGCTCGGCCGTGAGCTCGAGGACCGGGACGATGCGCTGTGGCTCCCCCGCCCGCTCGACATTGGCGGTGAGGCCCGCCAGCCGCTCGGACGCATCGGGGTCGCCGCGGCGCACCGCCAGCTCGGCCAGGACGGTCTGCGCCAGCAGCTGCACGACAGTGATGCCCCTCTCGATCTCGCTGCGGGCCATCCGCTCCGCCTCGGGCCAGTCACCGGCGCGCAGACGCATCCAGGCCAGCCCGGTGCTCACGTAGGAGACGTAGGTGTGCACCTCGTACTGCTCGGCGTACGCGAGCGCACGCTGGGCATAGCGCTTCGCCGGCCCGGGCTGCGCCCAGGACAGCAGGACGTACCCGAGGTTGCCGAGCGCGCGTGTCGCGTCCTCGCGCTCGCCGGCCGCGTCGGCCACCCGGTGGGCCTCCAGGAGCGCCGGCGCCTCGGCGGGATCCATCTGCACCTTCGCGCAGGCCACGTTGACGAGCGCATGCGAGCGGGTGCTCTCGTCGCCGACCCGGGCGGCGAGCTCCAGGGCCCGCTCCCCCCACCGCAGCGCGCCGTCGCCGTCCTCGGCGAGCATCGCGAGCTGCGCGACGCCGCTGTAGGCGCGGGCCAGCTCGACCGACTCGCCGAGCGGCTCGAGTATCGCGATCGCCTCCAGCGCCTTCGCGCGGGCGGGGGCCCCGTCGCCCACGAACCAGTGGAACCGCGACAGCATCCGCGTGCAGCGG
The DNA here is from genome assembly GCA_963850205.1 of uncultured Thermoleophilaceae bacterium. Lineage (GTDB taxonomy): Bacteria > Actinomycetota > Thermoleophilia > Solirubrobacterales > Thermoleophilaceae > JACVRW01. Next base: position 141,624 of record CAWKKJ010000008.1, read on the forward strand.
CCCAGGGCGGCCCGATCGTCCTGCTGGGTGTGAATGGCGATCGCGCGCTCGATCGCGTCGAAGGCGTGATCCAGCCTGCCGACCAGGTAGGCGGTCGTGGCCAGCTCCTCGAAGACGGTCGCGCGCTCGGCCGCAGGGAGGCTCTCGACGAAGTCCGAGGCGCGCCGGTAGTGGGAATAGGCCTCCCGGTTCGACCCGAGCGCGGCGGCGGCGCGCGCGGCGACGAGCGCGTACTTCTCGACGACGTCATCGGCACCGGCGGCCTCGGCGTGATGGACGATGTGGGCCGGGTCGGCCCCGGCGGCCACCAGGGCATCGAGAACCTCGGCGTGAAGTCGCCGGCGCGCAACGCTCGGCAGGCTCAGGCGGACCGCGTTGCGCGCCAGCTCGTGGCGGAAGCGCACGAAGGCCCCGTCGAGCTCGAGCAGCTGCCGGCGCTCCGGCTCCTCGGCGGCTGCCGCCCATCCCGGCATGACCGCGTCGAGCACCTGTGTGCTCACGCGGTTGGGGACGACCGAGACGACCTCGACCAGGCGACGCGACGCCTCGTCGAGCCGCGACACACGCGCGAGCACCGCGCTGGCCACCGAGGGCGGCAGGCCGGCGGCCGGCTTCGAGGCAAGCAGCTCGCTCAGGTAGAAGGGATTTCCACCGGTTGCGGCGTACAGCTCGTCCGCTTCCTCGCCCGCCAGCGAGGCGACCGCCTGGCGCGAGAGCGGCGCGAGCTCGAGAACCGCCGAGCTCCCGGCCTGGATCGAACCGAGTGCCGCGTGCAGGGGGTGGCCGGAGGGGGCCTCCCCGCCGCGGTAGGTCACGACCAGGACCGCGGGCAGCGCCCGGATGCGGCGTCCGAGGACGGTGAGGGAATCGAGCGTCGCGTCGTCGGCCCAGTGCACGTCCTCGAGCACGAGGACGGTGGGTGGCGGCGGGCCCTCGAGCTCGGCGATGAGCAGGTCCTGGATCACGTGCGGCGGCGCCCCGGACGCGAGCGCCTCGGCGAGCTCGGGCGACGCGTTCGCGAGGTCGCGGAACGGGCCCAGCGGTCGCGGGACCGACAGGTCGTCACAGGTGCCCAGCAGCACCCGCGCCCGGTCGTCGACATCGGCGAGGAACCGGCGGACCAGCGACGTCTTGCCGATCCCGGGCTCCCCGATGACGGCGACCACGCGGCCGGCGCCGCCGGCGGCCGCTGTCCAGCGCGTCGGCAAGCGCCGCCAGGCCGGCCTCCCGCTCGAGCAGTTCCACGTGCAGACAGTACGCGCTCGAACACCTAGGTAGCCAGAAGCAAAACATGGGTGCCCGGCACCGATGACAGGGCCGTGCAGCGGCCGTAGCTTCGGCGGACGACACCAGCAAACCGAAGGAGTCAGCGTGATTGCCGTAGATGATCTGAAGCAGGCCCACCGGGCCACCTGGGCGGCGGGGGACTACGCCGCCGTCGCCGAGCAGATCGACGAGGTGCCGCCTCGCGACCTTCTCTCCGGCGTGGAGATACGGCCGGGCGCCGACGTGCTCGACGTCGCGACGGGCACGGGCAACATCGCGCTACGGGCGGCCGCGGCGGGCGCGCACGTCGTGGGCCTCGACCTCACACCGGAGCTCTTCGAGACGGCGCGCCGGCGGGCCGATCGGCATGGCGTCGAGATCGACTGGGTGGAGGGCGACGCCGAGCAGCTGCCCTTCGACGACGAGAGCTTCGACGTCGTCCTGTCGGCGTTCGGCGTCCAGTTCGCCCCGCGCCACGAGATGGTCGCCACCGAGCTGGCACGCGTGTGTAGGCCCGGCGGCCAGATCGGGCTGGTCAACTGGACCCCCGAGGGCCAGATCGGCGAGCTGTTCAAGATCATGGGCGGCTACATGCCGGCCCTCCCCGACTACGCCTCGCCGCCCCCGCTCTGGGGCAGCGAAGAGCATGTCCGCAGCCTGTTCGCCGACACGCCGCTCGAGCTCGAGTTCCAGCGCGGGCTCAACCCCTGGCGCTTCGACTCCGCCGAGCACTGGGTCGTGTTCATGGAGACCCACTACGGCCCGACCCTCAAGGCGCGCGAGCGCTTGAGCGCCGAAGGCCGCTGGGAGGAGTGCCGCGACGAGATCCACGCGATGGCCGAGCGGCGCAACGAGGCCACCGACGGAAGCCTGCTCATGCACTCCGAGTTCCTCGTCACCCGCGGGCGGAGGGCCGGGTAGCCTCGCCGGCGATGTCCCAGGAGAACGTCGAGACGTTCAAGCGGGGGCTCGAGGCGTACGGGCGCGGAGACGTCGACGGGCTGCTCGACGTGCTCGACCCCGAGGTCACGTGGCGGGCCGCGATCCCACCCCGGCTGGGAGGGGCGCGGTCCGTCTACCGAGGGCACGAGGGCGTCCGCGAGCTTCTCCGTGACATCGCGGAAGGTCTCACCGAGGTCCACATCGACATCTCCGACATCCGGGACCTCGGCGGGCGAATCGCCGCGACCGGCCGCATGCGCGCCCGCGGGCAGGGAAGCGGGGCGGAAGCCGAGTCGCCGCTGGGCTACGTGGTCGAGTTCCGAAACGGCAGGATCGTCGGCGTCCGGGCGTGGCTCGACCACGACGAGGCCCTCGAGGCCGCCGGCCTGCGGCCTTGACTTCAAGCGGTCTTGAACCCGTAGTCTGCCCGCCGATGACCGCCCGACGCGCCAGGATGTACGAGTGACGACGACCGAGACCGCAAGCAGAAACGGCCAGCCCGCCGCGGCCCTCGAGGGCCGACGGCGCTGGCTGGCCCTCTATGTCCTCTGCCTCGGCGACGTGCTGATCGTCCTGGACTCGACGATCGTCAACGTGGCCCTGCCCTCGATCCAGGCCGACCTCGGCTTCTCCGACTCATCGCTCGCCTGGGTGGTGAACGCCTACCTGCTCACCTTCGGCGGCTTCCTCCTGCTGGGCGGCCGCCTCGGCGACCTGTTCGGCCGCCGGCGCCTGTTCCTGATCGGGCTCGCGTTCTTCACGGCCATGTCGCTCGCCTGCGGGCTCGCCGGCTCCCAGGGGTTCCTGGTGGTGGCACGGGCCCTGCAGGGCCTCGGCGGCGCGATCGTGTCGGTGGTCGCGCTGTCGCTGGTCATGACCATCTTCACCGAGCCGGCCGAGCGAGCAAAGGCGATGGGCATCTTCGGCTTCGTGCTCTCCGGCGGCGCGACGGCGGGGGTGCTGCTCGGAGGCGTGCTCACGGACCTGATCGCCTGGAACTGGATCTTCTTGGTCAACCTGCCCGTCGGCGCCACCGTCATCGCGCTCACCCTCGCCCTGCTCCCCGACGATCGCGGCGACGCCTCCGACCGCCGGCTCGACATCGCGGGGGCGGTCACCGTGACCGCCGCGGTGATGCTCGGCACCTACGCCGTGGTGAACGGCAACGAGAACGGCTGGACCTCACCCACCACGCTCGGGCTCCTGGGCGCGTCCGCGGCTCTGCTCGCCGTCTTCATCGCGATCGAGGCGCGCGTGGCCTCCCCCCTCATGCCGCTGGGCCTGTTCAAGCTGCGCAACATCTCGGTGGCCAACGTGGTCGGCGTCCTGATGGCGGGCTCGATGTTCGGCTGGTTCTTCCTGTCGGCCCTCTACCTCCAACTGGTGCTCGGCTACAGCCCGCTTGAGGTCGGCCTCGCCTTCCTGCCGGCAACGCTGATCATGGGCGCCGGCTCGATCGCCGTGTCCGACCGGCTGGTCATGCGCTTCGGCATCAAGCCGCCGCTGGTGGGCGGGCTCCTGCTGTTCGCGGTGGGCCTCCTCATCTTCGCCCGGGCCCCGGCCGACGGGAGCTTCGTCGTCGACGTGCTCCCGGGGATGATCGTGATGGGCCTCGGAGGCGGCATCACCTTCAACCCGCTGCTGCTCGCCGCCATGGGCGACGCCGCGCCGACCGAGGCCGGCCTGGCCTCGGGGATCGTCAACACGGCCTTCATGATGGGCGGCGCCCTGGGGCTGGCCGTGCTGGTGAGCGTGGCGGACTCGCGCACCAGCAGCCTGCGCGACGCCGGGGACGGCACGCTGGTGGCGCTCACCGGCGGCTATCACGCCGCCTTCCTCGCGGCTGCCGTCTTCGCGGCGGCCGGGGCGCTGCTGGCTCTGCTGCTGCGCCCCGTGGCGCCGCCGGGCCAGGAGCCGCAGGAGGCTCCGCAGGCCGCCGAAGGCGCCCCGGAGTCCTCGCCGGCCCGGGCCTGACTTACGGTCGCCTCATGTAGTTGACGCATCCTGTCTGTGCGGTGCTGATCGGGGGTGGGAGCCGAACCGATCGCCGCGGCTCAGCGCGGGACACCGAGCATGCTGCCCCGCACATCGTCGGCGTCGAGGTCTTAGGCGTCGTCCGACGTGAGCACTTGCGGGGCCTGCTGGACCGCACCGAAGCCGCCCAGGCGATCGAAGACCTGGAGGCATGGCCCGGCGAGCGTTTCGGTCATCGGCTCCTCCTGGCGCGGACATGGCTTCTAAGAGAGACCGTGCGCGGCTGGGACGCGATGTACGTCGCTCTCGCCGAAGCGCTCGGAGCAACCCTCCTCACGACCGACCGGCGACTCGCCGCGGCGCGGCCTGCATCGCCGGGGATCTCAGCGGCGCGGTAGCCGCGGCACCGCGGCCTCCGCGTTGACGACGTTGGCCAGCGTCGCCGCGAAACTGGCGTAGCCGTCGCTGTTGGGGTGGATCCCCGAGTCCGCGCTGATGATCCACTCCTGCCCCTCGCAGTAGCTCAGGGGGCTCTCGAGCTGGAACTCGTCCTGGGTCGGCAGGGACTGGTGGCTCTGCCCGTCCACGAAGTCGTCGAGGAGACGGCCGCAGTTGTAGGGCGGGCTCCAGGACTGGCCGTCGGGCTTGAGGCCGAGGTTGAAGCGCGGCACCTGCTGCGGCGAAGGAGCCGCCGGGTCCGTCTGCGCCTCGATCAGCACCAGCCGCCTGGCCGGTCCGGGGAGGGCCGCCTTGGTGTTCGCGACCGCGGTGGAAATCTGGGCGTTGAAGTAGTCGGTCATTGCCTCGAGCTGCCAGGTGGCGAACAGGTTGGCGGCCGGGACCGCGAGCGGATACTGAAAGGTGATCAGGGTGCTGCCGGTCGCCTCCAGCAGGGCGGCGTAGAACCCTTGCAGCCGGGGCAGCAGCTGCTCCTGCTCGAAGAAGGGCTGGATGCAGGCCTCGAGCGCGGCCACGCTCTCGGTGAACGCGCACTCCTCGCCGGCCCCGGTGAGCAGGATGTCGGTGAGCAGCGGGTTCGCGCCCATGGTGAACACGATCAGGTCGGGGTTCTCGGCCACGATCGCGTTCAGCTGGGAGTTGAGGATGCCTCCGGGCAGCCAGTCGCTTGGCGCCGACCCGGTCACGGCTCGGTTCTGGAACATGTCGGGCGCCGTCACGTGCCCCCCGCCCTGAAGGGCGTTGGCGTACTGCGCGGCCCAGGAGATGTTGTTGGCGAGGCCGAAGTCCGCGCTCCACTCAGGCGCCCCGTTGTAGCCGGGGCCCGCGTCGGAGTTGGAGGAGCAGCGGTTGGTGACCACCTCTCCCGGCTTGCAGCTGAGAAGGTCCGACGCCCACATCAGCCCGCCGTTGGCGTAATAGCCGAAGCTGGCGGTCACCGAGTCCCCGAGCGCGCGCATGCGCCAGGGAAGCGTCGACAGGGTGGCAGCACCGATGTCGCTCCCGCCGGTCCCTCGTGCACGCACGAGCATCACGTCCTGTCCCACGAACGAACGCCCCGGCCTGAGGCGCGCGCTGAGCACCCGCCGCCTTTCGGTACCCGACCGGCGCAGGCCCGCAAGCTGGTGCGTCGGCGTCCCCGCGACCATCCGCAACGGTTCGAGGCCGAGGCCGCGGCACACCACCCGCACGCGCGCCGCGGCGCGGAAGCGCCTGACGAGGTGCCTGCTGCGGCACGACGGCGCCCTTCCTGCCGATCTCGGTACGTCGATCAGCACGGCCGCCCTCCAGGCCCGTTTGCCCCGGCGCCGGGCGACGACGAAGCGGTCGACCCCCGCAAACCCCCGGGCCGGGCGGTAACGCACCCGGTCGCGCCGCTGGCTCAAGCGGCGCAGGCGGCCGTGAAGGGGGGCCTTGACCACGCGGACCCGGGCCGAGTTGAGGCCCTGGCAGCGGAGCGATATCCACGCGGGGCCGCGCGCGGTGGCCTCGCGGGCCGGGCAGACCGGAACGCCGGCCCGGGAGAGCGCGAAAAAGCGGTCGCCGGGCGTGGCGTCGGCCCCCGCCGCGGGGCCGGGCGCGACCAGAAGCGACCCGCTGACGGCTGTGGCAAGGGCCATGGTCCGGACGCGGCTCACGGTTACCCGCACGTGTCCACGCTATCGAGTCGTCGAGCTTGGCCGGCTTGACACCCTCGCCTACATCGCGAACCGGCCGGCCGCGACCAGGTCCGCCGCTCGTCGCGACAGCTCCGCGGCGACGTCGAGGTTCAGGTCCTCGAGTCGCTTGAAGCGGATGCAGCTCCTCCCCACGCTCACCTTCCCCAGGCGCTCGGCGTTGACCTCGGCCAGGTAGCCGTCGTCGTCCGACGCGCAGATGTAGAGCGACACGTACCGCTTGTTGTTGGCCAGCCCGATCGGGAACCAGTCGCCCTCGCGGCCGGACGCGTAGCGGTAGTGGTACGCGCCGTAGCCGATGAACTTGCCCCACATGCGGACGTCGAGGTCGGGCACCGCCTCGGTGATGGCGCGGTGCACCCGGCCCACGATCTCCCGGCGCTCCTCGGGCAGAGAGGCGATGAAGTCGTCCACGTCCTGGGCCACGGCCGGGACTCTACTTCGGCCCTCCGGTCGGCCGCCCGCATCCCGCGCCCCGCTTGCAACTCCCCTCGCGCCCCGCCCGCACCCCGCCGATCCTTAATTTTGCTTAGGAAATCCTGAGCAAAATAGGGGCGTATACGCATTGTTGGCGACGGCGCATTTTCCCGCAATTTGCGGGAATCTGAATGGAGTGATCCAAACCGCCGCCTGACCACGAAGGTTACGTTGGGTGTCGCCGGTTCCGGCGAGGAGTTCACCACGGTGCGCGAGACGCGAGTGAGCAACACGAAGATTGCCGTCGGTGCCGCGAGCGGGCAACGCGGCCGCATGCCGTGGCTGGCAGCCGTGACGGCCCTGATCTTCGCCCTGCTCGCCCCCGCCGCGGCGGCCCAGGAGAGCGGGGGCGCGGTGGCTGTCGACCCGCCCTTGCCGGCGATCGAGCCCGCTGCCCCGTCCCTCGAATCGCCCGGCGAGTCGGCGGCCGAGCCCGTTCTGCCCGTCGATCCACCTCCGGATCCGTTGCCCGCCGCCGAGCTGCCGCCCGTGGCCGAGGCGCCTCCGGCCCAGCAGCCGCCGGCAACCACCCTGGCGATCGAGCCGGCGGTGGCCTCCGGCCCCACGCTTCAGTCGCCGCCGCCGGTGGCCCTGCCCGAGCCCCCGCAGCCCACGGCCGCCTCCGCCCAGGAGACGGCCGGTGTGGACGCGCCCCCCGTCGAGACGCCTGCGTCGCCGTTCGTCGGCGCGCCCCCGGGTGAGCCCGAGGCCGCATCCGGTCTCATCAGCGGCCCGGCGGACACCGGCGTCTCCCTGCTGCCGGGCGGCCCGCTTCTTCTGCCCGCCCTCGGCGAGCCGGTGGCCCAGCAGGCCGCAGCGGGCGCCGGGCCGGCGACCGGAGCCCCCGTTCCGACGGCAGCCGCCGAGGCGGCCGAGGTCACCCCCGCCCTGCCCGGCGGCAACTTCGACATCGCCCCGGCCGGCACCCACGGACCGCTCCTGCCCGCACGCGCCGCGGATCCGGCCTTCGGCCAGGCGCTGAAGCTGATGGACGACCTGGCCGGCGTCAAGGCCGCAATGGCCATGCTGGAGGCGGGGCGCGCTCCCGGCGTCGCGCCGCCCACCCCGTCGGGTCCCGGCAGCGGGCGGCAAGACCCCGCTCCCGCTCCGTCGCCCGAGGCCCCGCCGTTCGCCGGCGGCGCCCCCTCCGGCGCTGCCGGACCGGCGCCCTCCGGCGGGGGTTCCGCCGCCCTGTATGCACTCATGTTCGCCCTCGCCGCCGCCCTTCTGGGGCTGTGGGGACGGTTGGAGCTGGTCCCGGTGCGCTGGCGCTCCGTGGCCGTCGTCGCTCTCGTCGAGCGCCCTGGCTAAGGCCTTCCGGCCCACTTCCAGTCCGGCTCGGCGTCCATAGCCGGGCCTGGCACTCGAACCAGGAGAACGACGATGCACACGACATATTGCGTACACATCAAGATCAGGGGCCGGAACCTCGGAAAGCACCCGCGAGGTGCCTCATGACGACCGAACACTGGCTCACCGCTGCGCCCGAGAGCGCCCGGGCCGCCCGGACGCTCGTGCGGGAGGCGGCGGCCGAGAACGGCCTCGACGGCGAGCGGGTCTTCGACCTGATGCTCGCGACCACCGAGGCGGTGGCCAACGCCATCCGTCACGGGGAGGCGTGGCCCAACGGCTGCATTCTCCTGCGGACCGAGTCCTGCGCCCGCGGCCTGCGGGTGGAGGTCTGCGACCGCGGGACCTTCGACGCCGTCCTCGAGCCGGCGTCGCTCGAGTCGACCTCGGGGCGCGGCATTCAGATCATCGCCACGCTGGTCGATCGCCTCGAGGTGCAGAACCACGAGGGCGACACGCGGGTGCGATTCGAGAAGCACCGGCTCCAGGCGGTCCCGGACCTCGAACCTGAGGCTCGGGGGGAGCGGCACGAGATGCAGCGGGGAGCGCGGGTGGCCGGCTAGGAGGTGACGCAACGGCGGCCGTTCGCGGCAATACTGGGCGCTCCCCGGCCTGCTCGGAGGTTCCTGCCCGCCATGCCGCTTCGTCCGCCATCCAACCTCTCCCGGCCGGCGCTCGCCGCCGCCACGGCACTCACGCTCCTGCTCGCGGCGGATGCCGCTGCAGCTCGGCCTGCGGGCCCGCCGGTCCGCATGAACCAGCTGCAGGTGATCGGCACCCACAACAGCTACCACCGCGAGCTCTCCCCGGCTGAGCGCGCCGCCCATGACGCCATCTACAGGGGGGCGCCGGTCTACGACGCCTTCCTGGCCTACAGCCACGCCTCCCTGCCGAACCAGCTCGGCCGGCAAGGGGCGCGCGGCCTGGAGCTTGACCTCTTTCCGGACCCGGACGGCGGCCTGTACGCACATCCGCTGTTGCGTAAACGGCTGATGCTGGGCCCGTTGGGTGACCCGGCCTGGTCCCGCCCGGGGGTCAAGGTGCTGCACACCGCCGACCTGGACTACAAGTCGACCTGCGTGCAGCTCGTCGCCTGTCTCGGGCTCGTGCGGCGCTGGTCGCGCGCCAACCCCGGCCACGTGCCCCTCCTCGTGATGCTGGAGCTGAAGGGCACCGACCCGCTCGCCGCCGCGGCCGGCGGCGTCACGGTCCCGCCGTGGGACGGCGCCGCCCTGGACGCCCTCGATGCCGAGATCCGCTCGGTCTTCTCCCGCGGCGAGCTGATCACCCCTGACAACGTCCGGCGCCGCGGCCTCACCCTGGAGGCGTCGGTGCGGCGCCGGGGATGGCCCAGCCTGCCCCGGTCACGAGGCCGCGTGGCCTTCCTCATGGACAACGCTCCTGGCGCGATCAGCGCCGCCTATACGGCCGGGAGGCCCAGCCTGCAGGGCCGGGTGCTGTTCACCAACAGCCAGCCGGGCCGACCCGACGCCGGCTTCGTGAAGCGCAACCAGCCCACCGGGGAGAACACGGCCCAGATCCGCCGCCTGGTGCGCCAGGGCTACCTGGTGCGCACCCGCTCGGACGAGCCGCTCGCCACCGTCACCTCCGGCGACACCGCCCAGCTGCGGGCCGCGCTGGCCAGCGGCGCCCATCTGGTGTCGACCGACTTTCCCGAGGTGGGGATGAGCGCCCGCTACGACAGCGACTTCGTCGTGGCGCTGCCGGAGGGCGGACCCGCGCGCTGCAACCCGGTCAACGCGCCTCCCCGCTGCCGCACGCGGCGGTTGGACCGCAGCGACGCCGCAAGGGCGTTCGCGGCGCGGGTGGCCCGGATCCGCGCGGGCGGGTAGTTAGGTGGCGCTGGGCGAGGAGCTCTGGCCCGAGCGAAGCGCAGCCCGCACGGACTCGGCGTAGAGCTGCTCGAGACCTAGCAGCAGGCCACGGAGCAGGGCCAGCGGATCGCGGTCGTCGGGGCGCAGCCAGTCGGCGTCGTCGCGGCTGTCCACGAAGTGCGCCACGCAGTCGCGGTAGACCGACAGGCGCGCCGGGCGCAGCACCACGGTCCGGCTCCCGGAAGCGATCTCGCCCAGGTCGTCGGACAGCGCGGTGAGCTCCCGGAGCTCGAGGACGTCGTCTGCCGACATGTCCGTGCTGCGGTAGCGCTCGGCGACCGTCACCGCGATCGCGTGCGTGGAGGCCGCGATCTGCTCTTCGTTCAGGTCGAAGCAGGCAAAGACGACGGGTTCGCCGTCGAGGTCCTGTGAGATGTCGACGTGGGCATTGTGCATCTCCTACCCACGATAGTGGCCCACCTGACCGGGTTCTGTGACGTTCGTTGCACTCGCGTCGCAGCGGTATGGTCGCTCGCATGAACGCCGAACCGCTGCTGCGCGAGCTCTACGACGCCTTCAACGCCCACAACGCCGCGCTGGTGCTGTCCGAGCTGAGCCCCGACGTGGACTGGCCGAACGCCTGGCAGGGCGGTCGCTTGCACGGGCAGGCCGAGGTGCGCGACTACTGGGAGCGGCAGTGGTCCGAGCTCCACGCCCAGGTCGAGGCGGGCGAGATCACGGCCCGGCCGGACGGGACGATCGCGGTCGCCGTTCACCAGACGGTGAGGGAGCTCGATGGCAGCCTGCTGTCCGAGGACGACGTGGTGCACGTGTACACGTTCCACGACGGGCTGATCGCCCGGATGGACGTGGAGGAGACCGGCTGAGCCCGGCGGCTAACCTGCGGGCATGTGCCGCAACATTCGCCCCCTCTACAACTTCGAGCCGCCCGCCACCGAGGACGAGGTGCGCGCGGCTGCCCTCCAGTACGTTCGCAAGATAAGCGGCTTCAGCAAGCCGTCGCAGGCCAACGAAGAGGCCTTCGAGCGCGCGATCGACGCCGTGACGGACAGCTCCATGCGGCTGCTGGGCGAGCTCGTGACCGCGGCGCCGCCGAAGGACCGTGAGACCGAGGCGGCCAAGGCGCGGGCCCGCAGCGCGGCCCGCTACGCCGCATAGGTTCGCGCCGCGGGAATAACCACCGCCGCGGCGCGGTCTTGGGGGATAACGACCCTCCCTCTCGACTCTGGAGCCATGCCATGAGCCGCGTCAGCTGTCCGCAGTGCGCCCGCCCCGCCGAGATCATCGAGCGCTTCACGCTCGGGAGCACCGGCGGCCCCCTCGACCACGTGAAGACTCGTTGCCCCGCGGGCCACTGGTTCACCGTTCGCGAGGACCGCGTGGAGGCCTATCAGGTGCCCCACTTCGTGACCCGGCGCCGCACCGCAGCCGCGGTACCGGCGCTGGCAGCGCGCCTCGGTCTGCTCTAGTTGCGCTCAGGCGGCCTGAGCCGCCGTCCCGTCGGCGGGCGGCGGCGACAACGCCTCCGCCGGGCGAGGCCGGGACAGCTCGTCGTGAAGCTGGCCGGCCGGGAGCCGGCCGGCGAGGAAGGAGGCCAACGCGCGCCTGGCCGCCGGGCTGAGCTGACCGCTCTGTGGCTCGAGCCGCGCACGCCTCATGCAGGCGGATTTCGGCCTCGCCGCCGGGCCTCCTGCAAGCCGAGCAGCGGGCTGGCACGTATCACTCACCGTGACGTACGTGCTCGAGCGCACCCAGGTGCTGCCCGGAGCCCCGGAGGAGGTCTTCGGGTTCTTCGCCGACGCCTTCAACCTGGAGGCGATCACCCCGCCCTGGCTGCGCTTCCGCATCGTCACCCCGCGGCCCATCGAAATGGCCGAGGGGGCGCTGATCGAATACCGGCTGGCGCTGCACCGGGTGCCGGTGCGCTGGCTCACGCGCATCGAGACGTGGGAGCCCGGCCGGCGCTTCGTGGACGTGCAGATCAAGGGCCCCTACCGGCTGTGGCACCACACCCACACCTTCGAGGCGGCCGACGGCGGGACGCTCGTGCGCGACCGGGTCCGCTACGCGCTGCCCCTCGGGCCGCTCGGGCGGATCGCCCACACCGCCCTCGTGCGCCGGGACCTCGAGCGCATCTTCGACTTCCGCCACCAGCAGGTGGCCCGCCGGCTGGGCCGAAGCGGCTCGCGGGGCCGGCACACCTAACTTCACTAAGTAAAGTAATAGGCGGATGAGGACCTTCTGGCGCCTGCTTGGTTTCCTGCGCCCGTACCGCAGCGGGGTGATCCTCTCGTTCGTGCTCGCCACCGCGGCCATGGGCGTCGGCGTGCTGATTCCCTACCTGGTCGGCCGCACCATCGACGACATCGGCGACGGCGGCCCGGACCTGCGTCCGCTCGCCCTCGCGGTGATCGGCGCCGGGCTGCTGCGGCTGGCCTTCTCGGTCGCGCGGCGGCTGGTGGCGGGCCGCGTCTCGCTCGGCGTCGAGTACGACCTGCGCAACCGGATCTACCGCCATCTCCACGCTCTCGAGCTGGCCTTCTTCGACTCGCAGCAGACCGGCCAGCTGATGTCGCGCTCCACCGTCGACCTGCAGTCGGTGCGCTTCTTCCTCGGCTACGGGCTCATCTTCATCGTCCAGTCGCTGGTGACCATCGTGATCGCCGCGGGCGTCATGATCGCCGTCGATCCGCGCCTGGCCGCCATCTCGCTCGCGCCCATGCCGTTCGTCATCTGGATCGCCTTCCGCTACGGGCGCCGCAACCGGCCCGCCAGCCAGGAGGTCCAACAGCGCATCGCGGAGCTGACGGCGGAGGCCGAGGAGAACGTCTCCGGCGTGCGGGTGGTCAAGGCCTTCGCCCAGGAGGAGCGGCAGCTGCACCGCTTCCGGCAGGCGGTGCGCCGGGTCTTCGACCAGTCGCTGGTGTCCACGCGGCTGCGCGCCTTCTACACCCCCTTCATCGGCTTCCTGCCCCAGCTCGGGCTGGCGGCGGTGCTGTTCGTGGGCGGCCGCCAGGCCATCGCTGGTCAGATCACGGTCGGCCAGTTCGTGGCCTTCTACGGCTACGTGCTGATGCTCACCTCGCCCATGCGCATGCTGGGCATCGCGCTCGGGATGGCCCAGCGCGCCGTGGCAAGCGGGGCCAGGGTGTTCGAGCTGCTCGACCGCGAGCCGCGGCTCACCTCGGCTCCCGGCGCCCAGGCGCTGCCGCCGGGCGGCGGCCGGGTGGAGCTCCGCGACGTCGACTTCGGCTACGACGACGGCCCGGCGGTGCTCTCGGGCGTCGACCTCGAGGTGGAGCCCGGGCGCACCGTGGCGCTGGTGGGCCCGACCGGCTCGGGGAAGACCACGCTGGTCACGCTGATTCCACGCCTCTATGACGTGGACGCGGGCTCGATCCTCGTCGACGGGGCCGACGTGCGCTCGATCGATCTCACCTCGCTGCGCCGGGAGGTGGCCGTGGTCTCCGACGACGCCTTTCTCTTCTCGGCCAGCCTGGGCGAGAACATCGCCTACGCGCGTGCCGACGCGACTGAGGACGAGATCCGGCGCGCGGCCGCCCGTGCCGGGCTAGGCGAGCTCCTGGACGACCTGCCCGACGGGCTCGACACGCTCGTGGGCGAGCGAGGGCTCACCCTCTCGGGAGGACAGCGCCAGCGGGTGGCCATCGCCCGCGCCCTGCTGGCCGAGCCCCGCATCCTGATCCTCGACGACGCCACCTCGAGCGTCGACGCGACCACCGAGAGCCGGATCAAAGCTGCGCTCGGCGAGGTGATGGAGGGCCGTACCACCTTCGTGATCGCCCACCGCCTCTCGACCATCGCCCTCGCGGACGAGGTCGTGGTGCTGGAGGACGGCCGGGTGGCCGCCCGCGGGACGCACGCGGAGCTGCTCGAGCGCTCGCCGCTCTACCGCGACATCGCCGAGAAGGGGCTGCCCGACCAGTCGGTGCTCGCCCCCGAAGGCGAGCGAGAGGTGGCGGGGCTGTGAGCCGCGCCGGCCGCCTTCGCCACCTCGGCAGCTTCCTGCGCCCCTATCGGGCGCGGGTGCTGCTGATGCTCTTCGCGCTGTTGGTGGCCACCGCCGCCGCGCTTGCGCCCCCCTACCTCGCCGGCCTGGCCATCGACGAGGGAATCGAGGGCGGCGACCCCGGGGCGCTCACCGTGATCCTCGTCCTGTTCGTGGCCTCCGCGTTGCTCAACTGGGGCGCCACCTACGCGCAGACCTACCTCGTCAACTGGGTCGGCCAGCGCGCGCTCCAGGACCTGCGCATCGAGCTGTTCGAGCACCTGCAGCGGCTGTCGATCGGCTTCTACTCGCGCCGCAAGACCGGCGTGATCATCTCGCGGCTCACCAACGACGTCCAGGCGCTCGACCAGCTGGTGACCGACGGCATCTCGACGCTCTTCTCGGCCACGCTCACGCTGATGGGCACCGCCGTGATCCTGGTGGTGCTCGATCCCAGTCTCGCGCTGATCACCTTCCTGACCTTCCCGGTCCTGCTGGCGGCCAGCGTGGCCTTCCGCATCGCCTCGTCGGGCGCCTACCGGGCCACTCGGGAGCGAATCGCGCTGGTCACCGCATACCTGCAGGAGACGCTGTCCGGCGTGCGGGTGGTGCGCGCGTTCGGGCAGGAGCCGCGCCACCGGAGCCGTTTCGCGGAGCTCAACGAGCATCACCGCGAGGCCAACATGAGGACGGTCAACCTGAACGCGGCCTACTTCCCGTCGGTCGAGCTGCTCTCGGCGGTGGCCACCGCGGCGATCCTGCTCTACGGCGGCAACCAGGTCATCGAGGGCGCCGCCACGATCGGCGTACTGGCGTCCTTTGTGTTCTACCTCCAGAGCTTCTTCGACCCGATCCAGTCCCTGTCGCAGCTGTACACGACCTACCAGGCGGGGATGGCAGCGCTGGACAAGATCTTCGAGCTGCTCGACGAGGAGCCCGAGATCAGCGATCGCCCGGACGCCGTGGCGCTCCCGCGGGTGCGGGGCGAGATCGAGCTCGACGGCGTCACGTTCTCCTACGACGGCGAGAACCCGGCGTTGTCGGACCTGGACCTGCACGTGCCGCCCGGGCAGACCGTGGCGCTAGTGGGCGCCACCGGCGCGGGCAAGTCGACCCTGGCGAAGCTGGTGGCGCGCTTCTACGACCCCGATCGGGGGCGCGTGCTGGTGGACGGCCACGACCTGCGTTCGGTCACCGAGCACTCACTGCGCTCCCAGCTCGGCATCGTGCCCCAGGAGGGCTTCCTCTTCTCCGGCACGATCCGCGACAACATCGCCTTCGGCGGCGCGGATGCCGACGACGAGGTCGTGCAGGCGGCCGCCCGCGCCGTGGGGGCCCACGACTTCATCGAGCGGCTGCCGGACGGGTACGAGACCGAGGTCGGCGAGCGCGGCGGCCACCTGTCGGCCGGCCAGCGCCAGCTGGTGGCCTTCGCGCGCGCCGCCGCGGCGGACCCGCGGGTGCTGATCCTCGACGAGGCCACCTCCAACGTCGACGTCCGCACCGAGGCCCAGATCGAGCGCGGGCTGCGCCGCCTGCTGGCCGGCCGCACAGCGATCGTGATCGCCCACCGCCTGTCCACCATCCGCGGCGCCGGCCGGATCGTGGTGCTGGAGCGAGGCCGGATCGCCGAGCAGGGCACCCACGAGGAGCTGCTGGAGGCCGGCGGGGCCTACGCGCGGCTGTACCGGGACTGGGCGGATCAGACGGCGGCCTGAAGGCTGCTACGCCCGCCGGGAGAGGCTGGGGAGCAGGGACTCGAACCCCGATAACCAGCTCCAGAGGCTGGCGTCTTGCCGATTAGACGACTCCCCAAGGGCGGGTTGGAGGATAGCCATCGCCCGCGCCTCAGTCCTCCCGGCCGCCCCTCTTGCGGCCGCTCCGCCGCCGCTCGCACCGATACACGTCCTTCGTCCCCCGCCCGGCGGTCCGCTGCCACTCGCGCCCACCCTGGTCACAGCGCGCGCCCGCCCGGGGCGGGTAGACGCGGCCGCCGTCCTGCTTGCACGTGTCGACCAGCCGGTCGCAGACAACCGGCTCGCGCGGGCGGGGGTCGGGCAGGCAGCGCCAGGAGCCGGCCTCCTGGTCGCGGGTCAGCCCGGCGTAGGTCCAGGCTCCGCCGTCGCACAGGCGGCCCTCCTCGGGGCGGGCCACCGGCTTGCCCCCCTGGCTGCAGCGGCCTTCCGAGCAGCGCACCGGTGCCAGGTCGCTGGGCTGGGGCTCGGGGCGCGTCGGTTCCGAAGGGCCGCTCAGCTCGCCCCAGCCGCGTGAGATCAGGTCCCCGCAGACCTCCCTTGCCCGGCCGTTCGTGGCGATGGTGGGGGTCGCGTACAGGCCGGCCGACGTCTCCCCGCGGTAGACCACGCACACTCGCTCGAAGCGGTCCTCCGAGCCGGAATCGGCGGTCAGCAACCAGCGGCCCCCGGGCGCCGGGCTGTCCTCCCAGCGCCGGCAGGTCTCCGCGGCCCCCTCGCCCGCGACGCGTACGAAGACCCCGCGCTCGCGCAGGTAGAGCTCGCAGGGCTGGTCCTGAGCCTCGGCGGTGCGCGTCTCTCGCTGCGGAGCCTGCTCCTCTTCCGAGCTACAGCCCGCGAGCAAGGCACCGGCAGCGGCGACGAGGAAGATTCTCCGCACACCGACAGCCTAGGTGGAGTTCGCCGATACGGGGCCCGGTTCGCCGGGCCTTCAGGCTGCGCGCCGGGCCGCCGGGACCAGCCGCACGCGATCGGGCAGGAAGGGCACGACCGCCCGCTTCACGTACTCCGCGCCCGCCTTCACCAGGGCCTTGCGCACGAACACCGGAGGCAGCGGAGCGAACCCGTACTCGTTGCGGATCCGGTCGGGCAGCAGTGCGATGGTCACGAAGTTGAACGTCTCGAGCAGAGGCTGCGCCACCAGCGGCACCGGCGGCTCGAGCACGATCGAGCGGGCCCGCTCGCGCGCCCATTCGGTCACGTGGAGCCGGTCGCCCTCCAGCATCTCGCGGCGATAGTCGTCCAGGTCGGCGAGCGTGCCCGGCATGTCGCTCAGCCGCAGGCCGAACAGGCGGCCCACCCGCTTGTAGTCCTCCCAGTAGGCCGCCTCCTCCTCACCTGACAGCGAGCCGACGTACATCCGGTACACCACGAGGCCCGAGTCGACCAGCGTGAACAGGACCCACAGCAGCAGCTCGGGGTCGTCGGCCCGGTAGGGCGTGCCCGCCGGGTAGGGCCCCACCGGCTCGCGCAGCTTGCCGCTCACCTTGCGGTGCATCGCCCGCACGTGCCGGCAGACCCGGTCCGCGTCCTCACGCTCGCCGAACTCGATGGTGTTCATCACCTCGGCGGTGCGGGCCAGGCGGTCGTACGGGTCGTCCAGCGTGGTCGAGTGCGCCAGAAGCCCGGAGACCGCCAGCGGGTGCGCGGCCTGCATCAGCAGCGCGCGGGGGCCCGACAGGGCAAGCGCACGCTCGCGATGGACCCTGCGCATCATGGAGCTGTCGTCGAAGTAGCCCGCCACTGTGCTCAGGGTACGGGTGACCCCCGCCCGCCGACCGGCCGTACCCGGTGCGAGAGGAGAGTCACGATGGCCACGTGCGCCGGGCGCTCAGCAGGATCACGATTGCTTGCCTTACGCGAGGGCCTTGACGCCCTCGCGGCGCCCCTTGCCCTGGCGAAAGAAGTCCCACACCTCGACGACGTTGCCCTCGGGATCCTCCGTGCCGAAGGCGTCGGTGTAGAAGCGCTCGAGCGTGTCACGGTCGCGCGTCTCGAGGGTCAGCTCTGCGAAGCCCGTGAGCACCGCTCAGGCCGCCGGAGCCAGCGACTCGCGGGCCTTCTGCAGGCCCAGCCGCAGCCGGCTCTTCGCGGTGCCCAGCGGCACTCTGGACGCGTCGGCGATCTCGGCCGCGGACAGGCCCCTGCCGTAGGCGAGCAGCACGGCGTCACGCTGGCGCCTCGGCAGCTGGGCCAGGGCCCCCAGCGCGCGGCCGCCCTCCTCGCGCCGGACCACCGCGTCGGCCGGCGACTCCGCGCCCGCACCTCGCTCCTCGTCGCGCCGCCCGAGGCGCTCCACCGCCGCGTCGCCAGCCTGGCGCGACCGCATGCGGTCGACGGCCCGGCTGCGTGCCATCATCGCCACATAACCCGGGAGGCTGCCCCGGTCGGGGTTGAACTTCTCCGGATGGAGCCAGAGGGAGACGAACACGTCTTGGACCACGTCCTCCGCCGAGGCAGCGTCCCCCAGGACGCGATAGGCGGCGGCAAAGGCCTTCGAGGCGTTGTCGCGGTAGGCGGTGGAAAAGCCGGACTGGGTTCCAAGCTGGCTCATACAGGCCTCTTTCCGGGGCGTAACGGAGCTAAACAGAGTGTGTAGAAGTAGTGTAACAAGGTGTTGAGGTTTTGGCGTAACAAGGTGTTGAGGTTTGGCGGATTCAATGACCATCGGACAGCTCGCGGGGCGCACCGGCGTGCAAGTCGGCACGCTGCGCATGTGGGAGACGCGCCACGGGTTCCCCGAGGCAGCCACGCGCCTTCCCAGCGGACACCGGCGCTACCCCGAGGACGAGGTCGAGCGGGTCCTGGAGGTGGTGCGAGCGCGCGACGGCGGCCTGTCCCTCGCCGCCGCGATCGAGCGCGTGGCCAACGGCGGAGCCAAGGTCGCGCCCTCCATCTACGCCGGGCTGCGCCGCCAGCGTCCCGACCTGCATCCGTATCCGGTCCCCAAGCGCCTTCTGGTCCCGATCTCGCACGCCATCGAGGACGAGTGCTCGGCACGGGGCGAGCGGGCCGTGTTCGTCGGCTCGTTTCAGCGCGAGCGCTTCTACCGCCAGGCCGAGCGGCGCTGGCGGGGCTTTGCCCGCACCGCCGAGGTGGCGGTGGCGCTGGCGGATTTCCCCCAGGTCCGGACGCCCCAGAAGGGGCCGTTCGAGATCCCGGTCGAGCGCGACCATCCCCTGGCCAACGAATGGGCCATCGTGTGCGACGGCCCTGCCTTCACCGCCTGCCTGGCCGGCTGGGAGCGCCCCACGCCCGGTGAGCGGGTATTCGAGATGATCTGGTCGGTGGAGCCCGACGTCGTGCGCGAGGCGGCCCGGCTGGGCATGGAGCTCGCGGGCCGCGTGGTCCCGGAGGTCGCCGAGCGGATGCCGGAGCGCTTCTCCGAACCGCCCGTGCTCGACGCCGGCGCCGTGGAGCGGGCCACCGCGATCACCAATCGCATGCTGGCCTACGTGGCCGCCGCGGGCTGATCCATGCCGCAAGCAGCCGGCTCGGCCGGCTGCGCGCGGATGATCTCCTACAGCTCGGCGAGGTCCGTGCTCTCGTCCGCCAGGGCCGCCCGGTCCGGCTCGGCGCGTTCGCGCAGGAAGCGCCGCGCGTGCTCCATGTCGTCGGAGCGGCCGACGGTGAGCGCCGCCGCCACGCGGTCCTCGTCCACATAGAAGGCGGTGAAGTCGCCCTCGTCGAGCGAGCCGCGCACCACGACGTCACCCGACCCCGGGCCCACGTACTCCATTGACGCCCAGTCGGCCAGGTCGGAGAAGAAGTAGGGCACCTCGTCGTACTCGACCCCGCGCCCGAGCATGTTGAGCGCGGCGGTCTTGCCCTGGTTGAAGGCCACGTCCCAGTGCTCGAGGCGCATCGGGGCGCCGTGCAGCGGGCTGTCGTACTCGCAGATGTCGCCGGCCCCGAACACGCCCGGCACCGAGGTCTCGAGGCCGGCCGACGTGCGCACGCCTCCCCGCTCGCCGATCTCCAGCCCGGCCCGCTTCGCCAAGGTCACGTCGGGGATGACCCCCGCGCCGATGACCACGGCGTCGCACTCGACCTCCAGGCCACTCGCGGTGACGACCGAGCGCACCCGCCCGTCCGCGCCCTCGAAGCGCTCGAGCTCCTGTCCGCCGTGCACCTCCACCCCGTGCTGGGTGAGCACGTCCTGCCAGAACCGCCCCACCTCCGGTCCGTAGAAGTGCTCGAGCGTGACGTCCTCCCGCATCAGGATCGTGCATTGCACGCCGTGAGCGGCGGTCAGAGAGGCCGCAACCTCCGTCCCGATGTAGCTGCCGCCGATCAGCACCACCCGCTCGGCCTTCTCGCCGTCGCCCCGGATGGCGTCGGAGTTGGGCAGGGTGCGCAGGTAGTCGATGCCGTCGAGGTCCGCGCCCTCGGCCCGCAGTCGGCGCACGTTGGCGCCGGTGGCCAGGAGCGCTTTGTCGAAGCGGACCTCGTCCTTGGTCGAGAGGGCGGCCACCCGCTCGTCCAGGTCCAGTGACATCACGCTGGTGCGGGTGAGCAGCTCGATGTCCTGCTCCTCCCACCACTCGTCCGGACGGAACAGAGCGTCCTCGCGCGATTCGTTGCCCTGGAGGTAGCCCTTGGACAGCGGCGGGCGGTTGTAGGGCGGGTCGTACTCGCGACCCACCAGCAGCACCGACCCGTCGGCGCCCTCCTCGCGCAGCCAGCGGGCGCAGTTGGCCCCGGCCAGACCGCCGCCCACCAGGAGGTAGTCGACCTCGCGCAAGGCTCAGGCGGCGGCGGAGGCGTTGTCGGTGAAGCGCTCGGTCACCCGCTCCTCGATGCCCACGTCAAGCACCAGCAAAACCTCGTCGCCCGCCTGTACCACCGAGTCGCCGCTGGGCACGAAACCGCCCCCGTCGCGCAGGATGGAGATCACCAGCGAACCGTCGGGCAGGCCGAGCTGCTTCACGGAGCGGCCGGCGGCCTCCGAGCCCTCGGCCACCTCGAGCTCGATGATCTCCAGACGCTCCTCGGGCAGATCGAGCAGGTGCACCAGGCCGTACTTGGGCACCTCGTGCTCGATCAGGCGCAGGATGAGATCGGTGGCCGAGATCACCGGCTTGACGCCCAGCAGCTCGAAGTGGGGCAGGTTGCGCGGGTTGTTGCAGCGGGCCACGACGCGGTTGACCCCGTACTTCTCGCGCGCCACCTGGGAGATGAGGATGTTGTCCTCGTCGTCGCCGGTCACGGCCACCACCAGGTCAGCGCGCTCGATCCCCGCGCGCTCCAGCACCCAGAGCTCCGACCCGTCGCCGTACTGCGCGCTGTGCTCCAGCTCCTCCTCGACAACGCCGAAGCGGCCCTGGTCGGATTCGATCACGGTCACCTCGTGGCGCTTGGCGATCAGCTCGCGCGCGAGGTTCCAGCCCACCTTGCCGGCGCCGACGATCAGGACGTACATCAGATGGACACTCGCATCAGCCCGAGACTCCCTCGAAGCGGATCTGGCCGCGGACGGCGGCCTCCAGCAGCTCGATGGCGGTCTGGGTGGGGCAGACGGTCTGCAGGCCCTGCTCGGCGTACCAGCGGGCACGCGCCGGGTCGAGCACGCGCACCACGACCCGCTCCACCTCGAAACGCCGCTGGGCGATCTGAGCGATGACCAGGTTGGTGTTGTCGCCGTCGGTGGAGGCCACAAAGGCGTCCGCCTCCTCGATGCCGGCGGCCAGCAGCGCGTCCAACTCGAGCGCGGTCCCCACGGTGAAGCGTCCGCCGCGCTCCTCCCAGCTGTCGCTCTGCCCGCGATCCAGCAGCGCGATCGCCTCGGGGTCCTCGTCGACGACGGAGACATCGTGGCCCTCGGTCAGCATGGAGTTGGCGATGGCCGAGCCTACGCGCCCACAGCCGACGATCAACACGAGCATCAATGCCTCACTGTACAACCGCGGGGGCCGTGACAGGGCCGCCGGGGAGCGGGCTTGCGCCTACGGAAGCACGCCCTCGCGCGGCTCCTCCTGGTCAGCCGGCGGAGCGGTGAGGATCACCTTGCACTGGGCCTTCTCCACCACGTAGCGGGTGGTCTCCCCCACGAAGCGGTCGCTCGCGCGCCCGCGCCCGCCGAGAATGGGGCCGCCCCGCACCCGCGAGGGCGCCTCGGCGGCCAGCACGATCGCCTCCACGCCGCGGCGGCGGGCCTCGGCCACGATCGCCTGGCCGGCGGTGCGCCCGCGGACCATGGCGGTGGCCACCTCCACCCCCTCGTACTCCTCGCCCACCTCCTTGGCCCGGGCCAGCACGCTCTTGGCCCGGTCCACGCGCTCCGGGGGGACACGGGCGTCGATCGGGAGCGAGAGCGGTATCTCGAACACGTAGAGGGCCTCGAGCACGGCGCCGCCCTCGATCTCGTCGGCGCGCTCGGCGGCCAGGCGGCCGGCCGTGCCCACGATGTCGTCGTCCAGGTTCTCGCCGAAGACCGGCACCAGGATGCTGCCGTACTCGGCCTCCACGCTCTCCTGGAGCGCCGAGGCGGGGATGGTGAAGCGGCGGCGCAGCGAGCGCCCCTGGCTGCGCCGGTAGACGAAGTAGAGGGCCACGCCCAGGACCATCCAGCTGCCGCCGATGATCGCCGCCTCCCGGTGCAGCACGAGCACGCTGATCCAGGCGCCGACGGCGAACAGCGCCCCCACCGCCGTCGGCAGCGGGATGCTCCCGCCTCGTACCGGAACCGAGAGCGGCACCCGAAAGGCGCGCGGCCGGCCCGGCTCGCGAAAGCGCAGCGCGATCACGCTCAGGTGCGCGATCGCGAAGGTGATCATCGCGCCGAACGCGAACACGCCGGCCAGGAAGTCGAGGTCGTGGGGGATCGCGAAGGCGAAGGCCACCACCGCGGCGATCGCGATGGCCACGTAGGGCGTGCTGCGGCGCCCGTGCAGGCGGCCCGTGGCGCTCGGGATCTGGCGGTTGGTGGCCAGCGAGTAGGCCAGCCGGGCCAGCCCGAGCATCTGCCCGTTCATCGCGGTCAGCAGGATCACCGCGGCGGTCGCGCCCACCAGGTAGCGGGCCGTCTCCCGCAGCCAATCGGGATCGAAGGCCGCGACGATGCCCAGGACGGGCGCCTCGATGAAGCGGCCGCCCAAAGCGGTCTGCCCGTCGACCACCGGCTGTGCCATCAGGGCGGCCGCGGAGACCGCGACGAACAGGACCATGCCCACGGCCGAGCTCACGATCACCACGCGCCGCAGGCCGCGCCGCCCCACGCGCACCTCGCCCGCCAGGCCGGAGGCGGCCTCCACTCCGATGACGGCGACGGTGGCGACGACCAGAGCGAACAGCGCGTCGTCCCAACCGGGAACCCGGCCGAGCTCGACCGAGTCGGCCAGCGCGCCGGCGTCGAAGAACTGGGCGAACGCGATCCACCGTGAGCACCACGAGCAGGCCGATCGCGAACAGCGACAGCCGGAGCACCACGGCGATGCGCTCCGCGAAGAGGCCGCGGACGTTCGCCGCAGCGACGAAGGCCAGCGCCAGCCCGGCCAGGAGGATCTCCAGCAGGCCGTCGTCCAGGTCCTGCCAGAAGACCGCGAGGTAGTCGCTGATGACGACCGCGGCGGCCGCCATGACGATCAGGTAGTCGAGCAGGATGGCCCAGCCGGCGACGAAGCTCCACAGCTCGTCGAAGGCGTAGCGGGCGAACGTCGAGGCGCCGCCCCGCTCGGGATGCAGCGAGTTGCCCTCGAGGTAGGTGGCGCTGGTGACCACCAGGAAGGCTCCGGCCAGGACGTAGACGAGCGGCGTGAGCCCGAGCGCGTCGCCCGCGACCACCCCCAGCGAGAAGAAGATCGCCGAGACGACCGCGCTCAGCATGATCGCGAACAGGGCGGGCACGCCCAGACCGCGGGCGATCCGGTTCACGGCCAGCCCGGAACCGCGCCTGAACTGCGCGCGCGCCCGGCCCGCCACCGGCGCGCGGCGCTCGCCGCCGGAGTCGCTCACCGCGGCTCGCCGCCGCCGCGGGCCAGCCACAGGCGCCCGGCGCCGAGGAGGACGAGCATGACCCCCAGGATCACCCCGAGGGCGAGCGGCCCACCGCCCTGCGCGAGCGCCGCCACCACCATGGCCACGCCGACCAGGAGAAGGAGCCCGCTGAGCACCCGGGTCGAGGCCAGGTAGGCGCGTTGCACGGGCGTAATCGTAGACCCGGCGGGCGCGTGACCCGCGCCCTGCTAGCGGCCGTTCCCGCTCGCCCCGTCGCGGCCGTCGACCCCGCGCGAGGAGTCGATGATCACGCGGCAGGGGCGCTCGGTGAGCACCGTCTCGAGCGTGCGGCCGAACAGCGAGCGGCCGGTGCGCCGCGGCGGCAGTGACATCACGATGGCCCGGGCCCGGATCTCGCGGGCCTCCTCCACGATGCGGCGCCCGCCCTGGCCGGGGCGGACCTTCTCCCAGTGCCCGGTCACCCGCCGCCCGCCGCGGACGCGGGCGGAGTCGATGAGCGAGGCGGCTCGGGACTCCTGCTCGGGCATCGCCGCGTCGATGGGCGAGTTCGGCGGCACGGTGATCGTCACCAGCACGTGGATGCCGCGGCGGCGGCGCGCGGCCAGGCGGGCGGCGGTGGAGACGGCCTCCGGGGAGTAGTTCCCGTCCTCGAAGGCCACCAGCACGGACTCGTACTCGACCTCGTGGGCCACCACCGGCTTGGGCATCACGACCTTGTGGGTCTCGGTGAGCGACAAGCCCTGGCGACGGCGGTAGAGCACGTACAGGGTCAGCCCGAGCGCCAGCCAGAGCGCGCCCGAGGCCAGCACCCGAAGGTCCAGCACCGTGACCACGACGAACGCGATGCCCGTGCCCAGGCCGCCCAGGAGCGCGAACAGCGGCAGGTCGCGCCCGCCCACGCGCAGGTTCCCGGGCCCCCGCCAGGGCCGCTCGGCGTCGGGCCGGGTGATGCGCAGCGCCACCACGGCGGCGTGGGCCATGGTGAAGGACAGCATCGCGCCAAAGGCGTAGATCACGCCCAGGAAGTCGGCCTGGCCGGGGAGGATGGCCAGGCAGGCGATCGTGCCGAACACCAGGATCGCCACGTACGGCGTGCGGAACTTCGGGTGCAGGATCCGAAGGCCCTCGGGCAGCTGGCGGTACTGGCCCATGGAGTAGGTGAGCCGCGACACGCCGATCATGCCGGCGTTGGTGGCGATGAAGAGGATGGTCGCGGCCAGGATTCCCACGTAGATCTCCGCGGCCCCCTGCAGCGCCCCGAGGTCCATGTTCTCCACGACGCCCAGGATCGGATCGTCGGAGAAGCCGCCCTCCTCTTTGGACTTGGCCAAAGCGGTCTCGCCGTCCACCACCGGCATCGCCGAGAGCGCCACCGCGGGCAGAAAGGCGTAGATCACAAACACGGCCACCACCACGAGGCCCATGCCGCGGGGGATCGTGTGGCCCACGTCGCGGGCCTCCTCCGCCATGTTGGAGATCGTCTCGATGCCGGTGTAGGCCACCATCCCCACCGGGATCGCGATCAGGAAGTCGCTCACCGTCGGCGTGGTGCCGAAGTCGATCTGGCTCACCAGGAGGTCGGGGTTCAGCACGAGCACGATCCCGACCACCACCAGCAGCACCTGGGTGCAGAAGTCGGCCACCGCGAAGAACACGTTCACGCCCGCCGACTCCCTGACCCCCACGACGTTCACCAGCCCGAGCAGCGCGACAACCAGGATGCCGCCCACGATGTCGGCCGGGGACTCTCCCAGCGGCGCCCAGAACACGCCCAGGTAGTGGGGCACGAAGAAGGCCGAGATCGCGATCGTGATGATGTAGGTGAGCATCTGGCCCCAGGCGGCGAAGAAGGACCAGAACTCGTTGAAGGCCCGGCGGGCGAAGCTCGACGAGCCGCCCGCCTCCGGGAACATCGTGGTGGCCTCCGTGTAGGTGGCGGCCGTGCAGGCGAAGATCAGGCCGGCGATCACGAACACCACCGGGGTCATGCCCAGCGCGTAGACCGCCACCAGGCCGAGGGCGTAGTAGATCGACGACCCCACGTTGCCGTAGGCGGTGGAGAACAGCGCCCCGGTGCCGAGGACCCGCTCCAGCCCGCGTCCCTTGGGTCTGTACTCGGCCATCAGCCGGATGGCTCAGCTGTCGAAGCCCGCGCCCACGCGATCCAGCAGGCGCAGCCAGGGGCCGCGGCGGCCGGCCCGTTCGTCAGCCCGCGCGAGCGCCCGGCGGGTGATCTCCACGGCCGCGTAGCGAAGCGGCTCGGGCGGGAAGGGGATCGGGCGACTGCGGACCAGCTCGAGACGGGTGAGCTCCGTGTCGCGCCCGCGGGCCAGGTCGAGGGCCACCTGGGCGCCGAAGCGGCTGGCGCCCACCCCGAGGCCGGTGTAGCCCACGGCGTAGGCCACCCGCCCGCCGAGTGCGCGCCCGAAGGTCACGCAGAAGCGCGAGCAGGTGTCGATCGCTCCGGCCCAGCGGTGGGTGAAGCGGAGGCCCTCGAGCTGCGGGAAGGTGGCCGCGAAGTTCTCGGCCAGCAGCCCGAAGGTGCGCGGGTGCTCCTCCAGGCGCGGGTCCATGCCGTTGCGGAAATGGTAGATCGCCTCGTAGCCGCCCCACAGCACCCGGTCGTCGGGCGTGAGGCGGTAGTAGTGAAAGCGGTTGCCGGAGTCGGCGAGGCCCTGGCGCCGGCTCCAGCCCAGCGCCTTGAGCTGGGCTCTAGACAGCGGCTCGGTGACGAGCACGTAGTCGTATACGGGCAGCACGAAGTGGCGGATGGAGCGCACGAGCGGGCGGTAGGCGTTGGTGGCCAGGACGGCCCGCTCGGCCCGCAGGCGGCCGTCGTCGGTCTCCAGCACCACGCCGTCGCCGTCGGGAGCCAGCCGGCGCACCGGGCTCCGCTCATGCAGCCGGACGCCGTCTTCTGTGGCGGCCCGGCGCAGCCCCCAGGCCAGCCGGGCCGGGTCGACGGTGGCGCTGGTGCCGCGCTGCCATACGCCGGCCAGGTAGGTGGGCGAGTCCACCTCGGCCCGCATGGCCTCGCGGTCGAGGAGCACCACGTCCTCGCCGTAGGCGGCAGCCGTCGTCGCGGCCTCCTCGATCCAGGCGACCTCGTGCGGCCGGGTGGCCACCTCGATCAGCCCGCTCTCGTCCCAGGCCGCGTCGATGTCCCGGCGCTCCAGGGTGTCGCGGATGGCGGCGAAGTTCTCCCTGCCCAGCTCGATCAGCCGCTCGATCTCGCCCGGCCAGCGCGACAGGCCGTTGGCCAGCCCGTGGGTGAGCGAGGCCTCCAGGAAACCGCCGTTGCGGCCGCTCGCCCCCCAGCCGCAGCGGTCGCCCTCGAGCAGCACCACGTCCTCGCCCGCCTGGGCGGCAAGCAATGCCGCCCACAGGCCCGTGAAGCCGCCGCCCACGATGGCCAGCCCGCAGCGCTGGTCGCCCTCCAGCGCCGGCGCGGGCTCCGGCGCGTCCGGCGAGTCCAGCCAGAAGACCTTCGGCTCGGATTCGGCTAGCGCCGCAACCACTCCAGCACCTCGGCGGCGTGGGCGTCAGGCGGGAACACGGGGTAGAACACGTGCTCGATCCGGCCGTCGTCGATCACGAGCGTGATGCGCTTGACCAGGGTGGCGCCGGCGGCCTCGAAGGTGGGCAGCGACAGCGCGCCCACCAGGCGCAGGTCAGCGTCGCTCAGCACGTCGAAGGGCAGTTCCAGGCGGGTGGCCATCTCGTGCTGGTAGTCCTCGTCCTGAGTGCTGAGCGCGAACACCCGGGCGCCGAGGTCCTCGAACTGCTCGCGGGCATCCCGGATGCTGCACATCTCGGGGGTGCAGCCGCGGGCGCCGGGAATGGCGTCCCAGCCCGGCGGGTTGTCCTCGTTCGGACGCCCGGTGCGGGGATAGCAGAACAGCACCGTGCGCCCCTCGAGGTGGTCCAACCGGACCTCATCGCCGCGGGTGGAGGCCAGGGCCAGCTCTGGCATCTGCATGCCCGGCAGGTGGCTCGCTGCCCCGTCGTCCTCCGGGACGGGGAGATCGTCGGGAACGGTGTGGATGTCGTCGTTGTCGGCCAGACCAGGAAAGCTACTGGCGCGGACACGCGTCGCACGTTGGGGTCCTATTACACCCCTAACGTGCGGAGCGCGAGGCGGGCGGCTCGGCTAGCTCAGGAAGGGAATCATCAGCAGGGCCACGATGTTCGCCACCTTGATCATCGGGTTGATCGCCGGGCCGGCCGTGTCCTTGTAGGGGTCGCCCACCGTGTCGCCGGTCACCGAGGCCGCGTGGGCCTCGGAGCCCTTGCCACCGTACTCGCCGTCCTCGATCAGCTTCTTGGCGTTGTCCCAGGCGCCGCCGCCGGCGGTCATCGAGATGGCCGCGAAGAAGCCCACCACGATCACCCCGATGAGCAGCCCGCCCAGCGCCTGCGTGGAGAGCAGGCCGACCACGACCGGGACGACGATCGGAATCAGCGCGGGCAGGATCATCTCCCGCTGGGCCGACGCGGTCACGATGTCCACCGCCCGCGCGTAGTCGGGCTTCTCGGTGCGGTCCATGATTCCCGGCTTCTCCTTGAACTGACGCCGGACCTCCTCGACCACGCCTCCTCCGGCGCGGCCCACCGCCTCGATCGCCAGGGCGGCGAACAGGTAGACCATCATGCCGCCGATCAGAAGCCCGACGAGCACCTCGGGCTGGGAGATGTTGAAGCTCACCAGCGCGGTTCCGCCGGCGGCGGCCTCCTCCCGCAGCTCCTCCACGAAGGCCGCGAACAGCACCAGGGCCGCGAGCACGGCCGAGCCGATCGCATAACCCTTGGTCACCGCCTTCGTGGTGTTGCCCACCGCGTCGAGCGGGTCCGTCACGTTGCGCACGTCCTCGGGCAGCTCGGCCATCTCGGCGATGCCGCCCGCGTTGTCGGTGATCGGGCCGAATGCGTCGAGGGCCACGATCAGGCCCGTGAGCGAGAGCTGGGCCATCACCGCCACGCCGATGCCGTAGATGCCGGCCAGCTCGTTGGCCACCAGGATCCCGACGGCCAGCAGGATGGCGGGCGCCGCCGTGGACTGGAAGCCCTGGGCGAGGCCCTGGATGATGTTGGTGGCGTGCCCGGTCTGGGAGGCCCGGGCGGTCGTGCGCACCGGGCGGAAGCGGGTGGAGGTGTAGTAGTCGGTGATCACGAACAGGCCGGCCGTCACCGCGATGCCCACCAGCGTGCAGAGGTAGAGGTCGATACCCGACGGCGCCACGTCGGAGCCGCCGCGCAGCAGCGCCGACACCTCGTCCTTGAACCCGAGGTCGCCCATCATCACCAGCGTGATCGGCAGGAAGGCCAGCGCGGCCAGGCCGCCTGACACGATCAGGCCCTGGTACAGCGCGCGCTCGACGTTGCCGGCCTGGCTGCGCACCGCGTAGGTGCCGATGATCGAGGCGATCAGCGAGACGCCTCCGATGACCAGCGGATAGACGGCGACCGTCCCGATCTCGTTGAAGGTCAGCACCCCCAGCAACATCACCGCGACCGCCGTGACCGCGTAGGTCTCGAACAGGTCCGCGGCCATCCCGGCGCAGTCGCCCACGTTGTCGCCCACGTTGTCGGCGATCACCGCGGGGTTGCGCGGGTCGTCCTCGGGGATGCCGGCCTCGATCTTGCCCACCAGGTCGGCGCCCACGTCGGCGGCCTTGGTGAAGATGCCGCCACCCAGCCGGGCGAAGACCGAGATCAGCGAGCCGCCGAAGCCGAGGCCCACCAGGGCGTCGATGGCGTCCCGCTCCTCGACCCCCGCCAGGCTCAGGATGCCGTAGTAGCCGGCGACCCCCAGCAAGGCGAGCCCGGCCACCAGCAACCCCGTGATCGCGCCGCCCTTGAAGGCCACCT
The DNA here is from genome assembly GCA_963850205.1 of uncultured Thermoleophilaceae bacterium. Lineage (GTDB taxonomy): Bacteria > Actinomycetota > Thermoleophilia > Solirubrobacterales > Thermoleophilaceae > JACVRW01. Next base: position 171,211 of record CAWKKJ010000008.1, read on the forward strand.
CGAGCGCCTTCGACACGCCCGAGCGCGCCGACTCGGCCACCCTGGCGTTGGCCCGCACCGACACGTTCATGCCGATGAACCCGGCGGAGCCGGAGAGCAGACCTCCGATCAGGAAGCCGACGGCGATCAGGATCCCGTCGGCGTCGCTGAGCTCGAGAGCGACGGCGAGCACCACGGCCAGCACCACCGCCACGCCGGCGATGATCGTGTACTGGCGGCGGAGGTAGGCCTGCGCGCCCTCCTGCACCGCCTGGGAGATGGCCTGCATCTCTTCGTTTCCGGGCGACAGCGCAAGCAGCCAGCGCGAGGTGACAACGCCGTACACCACGGCGGCGCCGGCGCAGGCGAGCGCGATTATCACGCCCCAGTCAGTCAGGAATTCCAAGGGGTATGTCCTCCGTCCGATTCAGTCAGCGGGCGGTTCAGCGCGCAGCGCGGGAGACCAGGATCTGGGGGTCGGACTCCAACACCGCCCGGAAAAGAGCGCCAGAAGCGTATCGGGTCCGCACGGACAAATCGCCGTCAGCGATGGACGATCGCGCTCCCCAGGGCACCGGCGCAGGCGTCGTCGGGCTGCGGGCCCACGTTCGGCAGCGCCCGCACGAGCAGCGCCCGCAGGCGCTCGAGGTTCTCGGAGAAGACCCCGAAGGCGGCGTCGGCGGAGACCGGCTCCACCTCGGGCATCCCCTCAAGGCCCACGTCGTAGTCGGTGACCAGGGAGACGTTGGCGTAGCAGAGCTCGAGCTCGCGGGCGAGCCAGCACTCGGGGAACTGGGTCATGTTCACCACGTCGAAGCCGGCGGACGCGTACCAGCGCGATTCCGCCCGGGTCGAGAAGCGCGGTCCTTGCATCACCACCACGGTGCCGCTCTCGACCACGGGAATCCCCTCCTCGGCCGCCGCCCGGGCCAGCACGGCCCTGAGATCGGCGCAGTAGGGGTCGGCGGCCGAGACATGCGTGGTCTGGGGCCCGTCGTAGAAGGTGCTCTCGCGGGCGTGGGTGCGGTCCACGAACTGGTCGCAGAGCACGAACGTCCCCGGCCGGAGCTCGGGCTTGAGCGAGCCGCAGGCCGAGGGTCCGATGATGCGGCGCACGCCCACCTCGCGCATCGCCCAGACGTTGGCGCGATAGTTGATCCGGTGCGGGGGGAGCGTGTGCTCGTCGCCGTGGCGGGGCATGAAGGCCACCGGCACGCCCTCGATCTCGCCGAGGCGCATCGGCGCCGAGGGCGGCCCGTAGGGCGTGGCCAGCGGCACCTCCTCGATGTCGTCGAGGAAGCGGTAGAAGCCCGAGCCTCCGAAGATCCCTACTCGCTGCCGGGCGTCCATATCTTTGCTCGCGCCTTCGCGCGCTCCGCGGCGTCGGGGTCCTCGGGCTCGGCGGGCTGGGCCGGCCCCGCCGCCTCCGCGCCGCCGCTCTCCCGCACGTACAGCATCTGCAGCTGTGAGAGCGCGTCACGGATAGGGCCGAGCTCCTCCTGCGGACAAAGGGGCAGGAGGGCCCGCGCCGCCTCGATGGCCTGCTTGCCCTGGTCGGCGTCCTTCTCCTCGGGCACGGTCAGGCGCCGCCCGCCGAGGTTGATCAGGGTCACGACGGTCTGGAGCAGCACGTCGTCGACCTTGATCTGCCGCAGCAGCTCCTCCGGGTTGGGCTGCTCGCTGCTCATGTCCCCACCTCCTGGGCGGAATAGGTGCGCTGGGTCTCCGCCACCTCGGCGGCGAAGACCTCCCTGATGGTGGCGCCTCCGGCCAGCGCCCTGCGCTGGCGCTGGGCGCCGTTCTCGTCGCTCACGGCCGGCTCCACCCCGCCGAGCGCGGCCCGCGCCGGGGCCGTCCAGTCCAGCAGCCGCTCGCTCACCGCGACCGCCGGGTACTCCTCCATGCGGACCAGGTCGATCAGCTTCCCGTCGAGCCCGTGGCGGATCGCCCGCCAGAAGTTCTCCTCGATCACCCGGCCGGGCGGGTCGGCGAAGGGCGTGCCCTCGTCGTGATCGAGGGCCGCCTGGGCGATGCAGGAGGCGATCAGCTCGACCAGCGCGGTGGAGTCCCGGGCCGAGGTCTGGGCGTCGCAGATGCGGAACTCGACGGTGCCGAAGCCGTGGTGGGGCCGGATGCTCCACCAGATCTGGGTCTGCTCGACGACCGAGCCGGTGCGCACCAGGAAGTCGACGTAGTCGGCGTAGGCGTGCCAGCTGCCGAAGGCGTCCGGGATGCCGCAGCGGGGAAAGCTCTTGGTGAAGATCTGGCTGCGCACGGTGTGCAGGCCCGAGTCGCGGCCGTCCAGGAAGGGCGAGTTGGCCGACAGCGCCAGGAGCTCCGGAAGCACGGGGCGGAGCCGATCGCACACCCGCACCGCCCGCTCGGCTCCCCGGATGCCCATGTGCACGTGGAGGCTGAAGGTGTTGTTGCGCCAGGCCACGTACTGCAGCCCCTCCTCCACCCGACGATAGTGCTCGGTGTGGATGATCTCCTGCTCCTGCCACGGGCTCCAAGGGTGGGTGCCGGTGGTGGCCAGCAGGGCCCGCTGCTCGCCGGCCATGCGGAACAGGCGAGCCCGGGCCTCGCGCTGTCGTGCGAGGGCGTCGGCCAGGTTCTCGCCCCGCCCCGACCGGATCTCGATCTCCGACCGGATCAGCTCGCCGGCCACCGCCTCGGACAGCACGGGATCGCCCTGGGCCGCGTCCCTCAGCTCGTCGAAGCGCTGCGCCAGCGACAGCGTGTCCGGGTCGAGGATCCCGAACTCCTCCTCGATGCCGACCGTGTGGTCGGTCGAGGCCTCGAAGACCTCGTAGACGCTCGGCATGTCGAGCATGGGCTCCGCTACGTCAGGTAGAAGTAGAGCGCGTACAGGAGGTCCACGGCCGGGCTGGAGGTGTGCACGGTCACCTCAGGCGGCACGCCGAGCAGGGCCTCCGAGTAGTTGAAGATGATCTTCACGCCCGCCTGGACCAGGTCGTCCGCCACCTGCTGGGCGGCCTCGGTGGGGACGGCGAGCACGCCCACCACCACGTCCTCCTCGCGCACCACCCGCTCGAGCTCCTCGTAGGGGCGGACGGTGAGGCTGTCGCTGACCCGTTTGCCCACCTTCGCCGGGTTGATGTCGAAGAGCGCCACCAGCCGGAAGCCGTGATCGGCGAAGATGTCGGAGCCTGCGATGGCCTGGCCCAGGTTCCCCGCGCCGAAGAGAGCGATGTTGTGCTTGCCGGTGGTCCGCAGGATCTTGCGGATCTGGGAGACCAGGGCGTCGACGTTGTAGCCCACCCCGCGCTTGCCGAACTTGCCGAAGCCCGACAGGTCACGCCGGATCTGGGTGGAGTTGACGTGCGTGTAGTCGGCCAGCTCCTGGGACGAGATCGTCTCCCGGCCCATTTTCTTCGCCTGGGTGAGCACCTGCAGGTAGCGGGACAGACGTGCGGCCACCCCGAGCGAGAGCCGCTCCGAGGCGGCCGGCTCGGCCTCGGGCCGAGCCGGCTGAAGCCCGACGCCGCCCGCTGGGGGGTCGTCGTACCTCACGAGTCGTCCACTCTATCGAGCCGCTCCCGCAGGGCCGCCTCGTCGACCACGTACTCCGACAGCTCCTCCCCCTCCACCTCGAGCACCGGAATGCGCTTCCCGTAGCGAAACATGAGCAGCGGGTCGAGGGACACGTCCACCTCCTCCAGCTCGAAGCTGCGCTCAAGGCGGACTCGCTCGACCGCCTCCCTGGCGTCGTCGCAGAGGTGGCACCCGGCCTTGCCGTAGAGGGTCACGAGGGGCACCGCTTCATTCTCCCGGCCTGCGAGTCTTTTTGCCGTGGAGCACCTCGAGCTGGTGATCTTCGGCCTCCTGGCGGCCATCGTGGCGCTGGCCGTGCTGGCCCGGCTGATCTCGGTCCCCTACCCGGTCACGCTGGTGCTGGGCGGGCTGGCGATCGGCTTCGTGCCCGGCCTGCCCGAGGTGGAGCTGGACCCGGAGCTGGTGCTGCTGATCTTCCTGCCGCCGCTTCTCTACGGGGCGGCGTTCTTCACCTCGCTGCGCGACCTGCGCCGCGACGCCCGGCCGATTGCGCTGCTCTCGATCGGCCTGGTGGTGGCCACGATGGGCCTGGTCGCCGTCGTGGCGCACGAGGTGATGGGGCTCGGCTGGGCCGAGGCCTTCGTGCTGGGCGCGATCGTCTCCCCCACCGACGCCGTCGCCCCGGCCGAGATCATGCGCAGGCTGGGAGCACCGCGGCGGATGCTGACGATCGTCGAGGGGGAGAACCTCACCAACGACTGGACCGCGCTGACGCTCTACACCGTCGCGGTGGCCGCCGCGGTCAGCGGCACGTTCTCGCTGGGGGAGGCGGGTCTGCGCTTCGTGCTCAGCGGGGTGGGCGGTGTGGTCATCGGCCTGGTGGCCGGGCGCATCATCCGCGAGCTGCGAGCCCGCATCGACGACCCGCCCACCGAGATCACCATCTCCATCCTGAGCGGGTACGCGGCCTACCTCCCGGCCGAGGAGCTGGGCGCGTCAGGGGTGATCGCGGCGGTGACCGTGGGCGTGTACATGGGCTGGCACACCCCCCAGCTCACCACGCCGCTCATGCGCATCCAGGGCGTCTCGGTGTGGGAGATCCTTACCTTCCTGCTGAACGCCGTGCTCTTCCTTCTGGTGGGGCTTCAGCTGCCCGCAATCCTGGACGAGATCTCCGGCTACCCCACCGCCGAGCTGCTGGGCTGGGGGCTGCTGGTGAGCGCCGTGGTGATCGGCGTTCGCCTGCTGTGGATGTTCACGGTGCCCTACGTCCTGCGGGCGGTCGACCGGCGTTCCTCCGTGGTGCCCCGCAGAGGCTCTGCCGCCGAGCGCCTGGCGATCGGTTGGGCGGGGATGCGCGGCTCCGTGTCGCTGGCGGCCGCTCTGGCGGTGCCGCTGAGCACCGACGCCGGCGGCCCCTTTCCCGACCGCGACCTCATCATCCTGGTCGCCTTTCTCGTCATCGTGGTCACGCTCGTCGGCCAGGGCCTGACGCTGGGGCCGCTGATCAATCGGCTGGGGATCCGCGACGACGGCTCCGAGGGGCAGGAGGAGCTCCACGCCCGGCGGGTGATGGCGGAGGCGGCGCTCGTGCGGGTGGACGAGGTGGGCGGCGAGGACTGGGCCTACGACGACACCGTCGATCGCGCCCGCCGGACGTACGACTATCGCCGGCGCCGGTACACCGCGCTGGACGGGGACGGGGACGACCGGGCGGAGTTCGAGGAGCGCGGTGACCAGTATGTGCGGGTCATGTACGAGCTGTTCGACGCCCAGCGCGAGGCGCTCATCGGCCTTCGCAACGCAGGCGAGATCAGCGACCAGGTGCGGCGCAAGGTCGAGCGCGAGCTGGACCTGGAGGAGTCGCGGCTCACGCCCGGCTGATCACACCATGCGGGCCGCAGCGTCCAAGCTCAGGTAGTCGGGGTAGCGCAGCGGCTCCAGGAAGCGCGCGGCGGCACCGATCATGGCGGCGTTGTCGGTGCAGAGCTCGACCGTGGGGACCCAGACCGGCACGCCCAGCTCCCCGACGGCCGCCCGCAGCTCGGAGTTGGCCGCCACCCCGCCGCCGATGGCCAGGCGCTCCAGCCCGTCCCGCTCCAGCGCCTGCTCGGTGCGGCGGACGAGCGCGTCCACGATCGCCCGCTGATAGGACGCCGCCAGGTCCGCGCGATCGGCGTCGGGCTGGTCGCGGAGCGTGTACAGCAGGGAGGTCTTCAGCCCGCTGAAGCTGAAGTCGAGCTCGCCGGGAGCGCTGCGGGGAAAGGCGAACGCCGTGGGATCGCCCTCGCGGGCGAGGCGGTCGATCGCCGGGCCGCCCGGGTACCCGAGCTCCAGCAACCGGGCGCCCTTGTCGAAGGCCTCGCCCGCCGCGTCGTCCAGCGTCTCGCCCAGCACGGTGTAGGAGGCGGGCTCGTCAACGCGGGCCACGAAGGTGTGGCCGCCGCTGGCCACCAGGCAGAGGTAGGGCGGCTCCACCGGCTCGGCGCCCAGCGTGCTCGCCACCACGTGGCCGTGGAGGTGATCGACGGGCACGAGCGGCAGGCGCCGTGAGGCGGCCAGCGCCTTGGCCGCGGAGACCCCGACCAGAAGCGCGCCGATGAGCCCCGGGCTGCGGGTCACCGCCACCGTGTCGACCTGGTCGAGCCCGGCCCCGGCGCGCTCGAGCGCATCCGCCACCACCGCGTCCACCAGCTCCAGATGGTGCCGGGCGGCGATCTCCGGCACCACGCCGCCGTAGCGCGCATGCAGGAGACCCTGGGAGGCGATCACGTTCGCCCCGATGGCGCCCGCGGGCGTCACCACGGCGGCGCAGGTGTCGTCGCAGCTGGTCTCGAGGGCGAGGATCACGCGCCGGTCACGCGGTGGCGCGCTGGGGCACCGTGCGCCACATGATGAGGGCGTCCTCGCGATTGTCGTGGTAGTACGCGCGGCGCCGCCCCGCCGTGCGGAAGTCGAAGCCCTCGTACAGGCGGATCGCAGAGTCGTTGGAGGTCCTCACCTCGAGCGTGTACTGCTCGTTCGGCCGGTCACCGAGCTCGAACAGCCGCTCGAGCAGCGCCGTGGCGATGCCCTGCCGGCGCAGGCGGTCGTCGACCGCGATGTTCATCAGGTGCCAGACCGTGTCGTAGCGCGAGCAGACCAGGTAGCCCACCATCTGCTCCTCGATCAGGGCGGCCAGGCAGATCCCCGAGGGCTTGGACAGCTCGAGCACGAACATCGCCAGCGACCACGGCGTGGGAAAGGCCCGGCGCTCGATCGCGATGACCTGCGGGAGGTCGGCGTAGGTGAGGGGGCGGATCTCGAGGTCGGTCACTGGGGCTTGGCGTCCGGGGCTCTCAGGTAGTCGGGGAGAACGGCCGCGGGTGGCTCGTCCGGCAGGTCCATTCCGAGCCGGCAGATGTGCAGCGCCCGCACGACGTGGGCCTCCGAGCCGTCGGGCGCCACCCTGATTCCGGCCTTCTCGAGCACCCCTCGAAATCGTACCGAGCCGTCTCCCGCCGCCAGCGCGCTGAGAGCGGCCGCCCCGACCCGAGCGGCCGACGTCGTCCGGGGAGGCGGCGAAGGGCGCCCAGATCCGGGTCTCGCCGTCGTAGGCGGCGGCGAACACCTCGCCCCGCTTGGCGTCGATCAGGGGAAGCGCGACCGCTCCGGAGGCGCCGGCGCCGATTCCGGCGGCCAGTGCGGCCAGCGAGGACACCGGCCTCAGGCCCAGGCCGGCGGCGCCGGCCAGGGCCCGGGCGGTGGTGACGCCTATGCGCAGCCCGGTGAAGCTGCCCGGCCCCACCCCCACCGCGATGGCCTCGAGGTCGTTCCAATCGAGGCCCGCCCGGGCCATGACCTCGGCCACGGCGGGCATCAGCTCACGTGCGTGGGCCGGAGGTCGCGCGAGCGCGGCCGGCTCGGGGGCCACCTCGAACACCTCGCCGTCGGCGCGCAGCACGCAGGCGGCGGCCCCTGCGGTCGAGGTGTCCAGCCCCAGCAGGCTCATTCGATCGTGATCCGGCGGCGGTCCCCGCCCAGGTGCTCCAGCCGCACCCGGGCCGCCACCCGATCCAGCGCGGGCTCGGCCGCTTGGGGCCATTCCACGAAGGCCACCCGCTCCGCGGTGAGGTAGTCCTCCAGCAGCGCCGGATCCTCTCCGGCCAGCGAGCCCAGCCGGTAGAGATCGAGATGAGCGACCTCGGGGCTGCCGGGCAGCACGTGGCCGATCGTGAACGTCGGGCTGGTCACCGGTCCGCTGACGCCGAGCGCCCGCGCCGCACCGCGCACGAACGTCGTCTTCCCGCTGCCCAGCTCACCTGTGACCAGCACCACGTCGCCCGGGGCGAGCCGGAGCGCCAACTCGGCGCCGGCGGCCTCGGTCTCCTCGGCGGTGGTGGTCTCGCGCCGCACGCAGACAAGAGTGGCGTGTTTGGGGGCGGCCGTGGGCCTTACTCGAACAGGTCCATCTGGGGCGGCTCGGGCTCGGCGGCGGCCACCGCGGCCACCGGCGCCACCGCGCCCAGAGGCACCGGGGGCGGCTCCGCGAGCAGGGCCGGCAGCCGGCGAATGTCCTCCTGCAGCTCTCCCAGCGTGCCGGTGCTGCGCAGCGCCGCCGCCGGGTGATAGAGCGGGTAGACCCGCGCGGTGCGGCCGCCGAGCTCGTGCACCTGGGGGCGGCCGTGCACGCCGGTGATCCCGCGGTTGGAGCGGGTGATGAGCTTGGTGGCGAAGTTGCCGAGGGTGCAGATCACACGCGGCTCGATCAGCTCGATCTGGCGATGCAGGAACGGCTTGCAGGCCTCGATCTCGTCCGGCTGCGGGTCGCGATTGCCCGGGGGCCGCGACTTGAGGACGTTGGTGACGAACACGTCCTTGCGAGCCAGGCCGATCTCCCCCAGCAGCCGGTCCAGCAACTGGCCCGCCCGGCCCACGAAGGGCAGTCCCTGGAGGTCCTCCTGCTGGCCCGGGGCCTCGCCCACGAACATCAGGTCGGCGTCGGCGTTCCCGTTTCCGAACACCACTTTCGTGCGCCCCTCGTGCAGCGGACAGCGCCGACATACCGACACCTCGTGGAACAGCGCGACGAGCTCCTCGCGCCGCTCCGCTGCCGACCGTGACTGCATGCCCCGCAAGCCTACGCACCGGGGGTGACGGCAGCGGGCAAAGCTATCCTTGGTGCTGTCGGCCGCTACCCGAAACCGGAGTGGACCGGCACGTGACATGACCCCCATCAGCGCTCGTCACAACGGCGGGGACGCGCGGAGCGCGCCTCGCGTGGGCATCGTCGGCCGCGGCCGCCTGGGCACCGCCTTGAGCGTCGGCCTGCGGGCCGCGGGCCAGTCGGTGGACGGGCCGCTGGGCCGGGAGGCCGTGCCCGTGGACTGCCACGCCATCCTGCTCTGCGTCCCCGACGCGGAGATCGCCGCCGCGGCCAGCGCCGTGGCGGGAGCCTCCCCGCTGATCGGCCACACCAGCGGCGCCACCCCGCTCTCGGCGCTGGAGCCTGCAGGCGGAGCGCGGTTCGGCCTGCATCCGCTCCAGACGGTGACCGGCGAGCCGCGCCCGGACGAGTTCGCCGGCGCGGGCTGCGCCGTGGCCGGCTCCGACGCCGCCGCTCTGGCCTTCGCCGCCGGCCTGGCTCGCCGCCTCGGCATGACCCCCTTCGAGATCGACGACGAGGGCCGCGCCGCGTACCACGCGGCGGCGTCGGTGGCCTCGAACTTCCTGGTCACCCTCCAGGCCGCCGCCGAGACGATCGCCGAGGGAGCCGGGCTTCAGCCGAGCGAGGCCCGCGCACTGCTGCTGCCGCTGTTGCGCCGAACCGTGGACAACCTGGCCGAGCTCGGGCCTGAGCGGGCTCTGACCGGGCCGATCGCCCGCGGCGACCACGCCACGGTGGCGGCTCAGCGCGCGGCGGTCCAAGAGGTGGCGCCCCATCTGCTGGAGCTCTTCGACGAGCTCGCCCGTCACACGCACTCGCTCGCCGGCCGCGAGGTCCCGGCATGAGGACCGTCCGGACGGTTGCGGAACTGCGTGACGCCCTCGACCCGGAGCGGCGCGCCGGCCGCAGCATCGGCCTGGTGCCCACCATGGGCGCCTTCCATCCCGGCCACCTCTCGCTGATCGACCGGGCGCGGGCCGAGTGCGACGTGGTGGTGGTCTCGCTGTTCGTGAACCCCACGCAGTTCGGACCCGACGAGGACCTCGGGGCCTACCCGCGCGACGAGGCGAGCGACGCCGCCGCCGCCGAGGCCGCGCGCGTCGATCTGCTCTTCGCCCCTCCCGTGGAGGAGGTGTACCCGGACGGGTTCGCCGCCAGCGTGACCGTGGCCGGGCTCACCGAGGTGCTGGACGGGCACCCCGCCCGGCGCGGGCCCGCCCACTTCACCGGGGTCGGCACCGTGGTGGCCAAGCTCTTCAACATGGCCGGGCCCGACGTGGCCTATTTCGGCCAGAAGGATGCCCAGCAGGCCCTGGTGATCGAGAAGCTGGCCCGAGACCTGGATTTCCCGGTCCGGATCGTGGTCTGCCCCACGGTGCGCGACGCCGACGGGCTGGCCTTCAGCTCCCGCAACGCCTACCTCTCGGAGGAGGAGCGCGAGCGCGCGCTGGCGCTCAGCCGCGCGCTGCGGGCCGCCGAGGAGCGGGTGGCGGAGGGCGCCACCGACGCCGAGTCCGTGCTGGCCGCGGCGAGGGCCGAGCTCGACGCGGCCGGGATCGAGCCCGAGTACCTCGAGCTGCGCTCGGCCCGTGACCTCTCCGAGGTGGCCCGGGTCAACGGCTCGACGCTCCTGGCGGTGGCGGCGCGCGTGGGCCGGGCGCGACTGATAGACAACGCGATTCTGGGAGAACGCCGATGAGCAGCCAGTCGAGGGCGACGGCGCCGCCCGCAAAGCGCCCGGCCGTGACCCTGTCGTCCCTGCGCGAGCGAAAGGCTCTGGGTGAGCCGATCGTGATGGTCACCGCCTACGACTACCCCAGCGCCCAGGTGGCCGAGGAGGCCGGCGTGGACGTGGTGCTGGTGGGCGACTCCGGCGCCATGACGGTGCTCGGCTACCCCTCAACCGTCCCGGTGACCCTGGACGAGCTGCTCATGCTGGCCGCCGCCGTCCGGCGCGGCCTCTCCACCCCCCTGCTCGTGGGTGACATGCCCTTCGGCTCCTACGAGGCCTCAAACGAGGAGGCGATCCACAACGCTCAGCGCTTCGTCAAGGAGGCCGGCTGCGACGCGGTCAAGCTGGAGCGCGGCGGGACCACGGCCGAGCGGGCCCGGGCGATCACCGCCGCAGGGATCCCGGTCATGGGCCACGTGGGGCTCACGCCCCAGACCGCCGGGGCGCTGGGCGGCTACCGGTCGCAGGGCCGCACCGCCGAGCGCGCGCTCGAGGTGGCCCGCGACGCCTTCGCCCTCCAGGACGCGGGCTGCTTCAGCGTCGTGTTCGAGGCCATTCCCAGCGCGCTCACCGAGGCCATCATGCCGCGCATGACCATCCCGGTGATCGGAATCGGGGCAGGTCCGGCGGCCGACGGCCAGGTGCTCGTCTTTCACGATCTGCTCGGCATCTACGACGGCCACGCCGCCCGCTTCGTGAAGCGCTACGCCGACGTCCGCACGGAGATGATCAAGGGTGTGAGCGCCTTCGCCGAGGACGTGCGCCGGCGCCGCTACCCCGAGCCGGAGCACGGCTACACGATGGCCCCGGACGAGATCGACCGCCTGCACGCGCTGCTGGGCGAGTACTCGGGCGAGCCGTTCACCGGCGGCTTCTCGCTCTAGCCGGTGAGTGTGCACGCGGGCGAGCTGGAGCTCTCCACCCGCGGCGACGGGGACGTGATCGACATCTCGGCCGGCGTGCAGGACGTGGTCGGCCAGTCCGGCGTCGGGAGCGGGATCGTCTCGGTCTTCGTGCCCGGGTCCACGGCGGCGGTCACCGCCCTGGAACACGAGCCGGGGGGCGTACAGGACCTGCAGGAGACGCTGGAGCGTCTCGTTCCCCGCGAGGGCCGCTACGAGCACAACCGGCTCAACCACGACACCAACTCGCACGCCCACATCCGCGCCGCCGTCGTCGGCCCGTCGGAGACGGTCCCCGTGCGCGGCGGGCGCCTCGAGCTGGGCACCTGGCAGCAGCTGGTGCTGATCGATTTCGACGATCGGCCCCGCCGGCGCCGGGTAGTGGTGCACGTGATCGGCTGAGCGCAGCAACTTCCGGTCTACCGGGGGGTTAACGGCCAGCACATGCACAAAGGGGAGGTCTCACAGATGCGACTTCGTCGCTTCCTGCCGTCACCGGCGATGATCGTGGCGCTGACGGCGCTCGTCCTGTCACTCGGTGGATCGGCGTACGCGTTGGTCGTCACCGGCAAGACGATCCGGAACAACAGCGTCACCAACGCCGACATTCGCCAGCGCACCCTGACCGGGAACGACGTTCGGCGAGACAAGATCGGCGGCGGGTCGATCAAGGAAAGTTCGCTGGGAGCGGTACCGGCCGCTTCGCTCGCGGGGGTGACCAACGGCGCGGGGCGCTTCGCCGTCGTGGGCGGCGCAGGAGCCCTCCGGCGGGGCCGCGGGATCAGCTCGGTGGCCCGCACCGGAGTCGGCCGCTACCAGGCGATCTTCCAGAGCGACGTTCGCAACTGCGGCTACTACGCGACCGTCGGTGACCCCAGCGCCGCCGGCCCGCCGCCGAACAGCCAGATCAGCGTGTCGTCGCTGGGCTCGAACGTCAACGGGGTGGCCATCCGCACGTCGACGGCGAACAACAGCGCCCAAGCCGACCGGTCGTTCCACCTGCTCGTTCTCTGCTGATCCGCCGAGGGAGGCGCGCAGCCAGCGCGGGGCCGCCACAGGGGGTTTCGCCGGGGCCGCCCGGGGGGCGGCCCGCGCTGATCTATTCGTAGTCGATTCCCCTGAGCACCCGGGCGGGGCTTCCCGCCGCGATGGAGAAGGCGGGCACGTCGGTGGTCACCACGCTGTTGGCCCCGATCACGCTGCGCTCGCCGATGGTCACGCCGCTGGTGACCACCACGTTGGCGCCGCACCAGACGTTGTCCTCGACCCTGGTCGGCCCCTTGGTGGTGAATCCCTGCCACGTGACCGGCTGCTCGGGGTCGTCGAAGCGATGGTTGCCGTCGGTGACGAAGCAGCCGTTGGCGAACATGCAGTGGTCGCCGATCTCCACGGCCTCGACGGAGGCCACCATCACGCCGATGTTGAGGAAGCTCCCCGATCCGATCCGGATGTGCGCGTCCTCTCCCACCGTGAGCCACACGTGCGGCTCGAGGAGGGACTGCGCGCCCACCTCGAGCCGGCCGTCGCGCAGCGCCTCGAGCACGTTCCCGTGAACCGGCCAGCGCACGAACGCACCCCGGCGGGCGAACTCGCGGTGGATCAGCGCCCGGTTCCAGGGCAGCGAGTTGCGCTCGTACCAGCGCCACTTCTGCCACCACAACCTGGCGCTGGCGAGCGGGCCGGGCTTCGACATTCCGGGAACATTCCCAGAGTGGGCGGCGCCATCCTCCTCTACGACCGCGACTGTGGCTTCTGCCGCACCTGCGCCGCGCTGGTCCTGGCCTGGGACACGCGCGAGAGCCTGCGGCCGCTGGCGCTCCAGGATCCCGAGGCCGACCGGCTGCTGGCCGGCATGCCGCAGGAGGAGCGGATGGCCTCCTGGCATCTGGTGGGCGGCGGCGGGCGCGTGACCTCGGCGGGGGCGGCCTTCGTGCCGCTGCTGGAGCTGCTGCCGGCCGGCGCACCGCTGGCGCGGCTGGCCGAGCGCTTTCCGGCCGCCGCGGAGCGCGGCTACCGCTGGGTGGCGAACCGGCGCTCGCCTCTGGGACGGGCGCTGCCCGAGTCGGTGAAGCGGCGGGCCGACGCCGTGATCGCGCGGCGGGCCTGACTCAGGCTGCGGCCGGCACGGTTTCGCGGCGCCGTGGTCGCCGCCGCGGGCGCGCCGGCTCCACGATCTCGGCCAGGTAGGCGCCGGTGTAGGAGCCCTCCACCGCGGCCACCTGCTCCGGCGTGCCCTTGGCCACCAGCGTGCCGCCCTCCTCGCCCCCCTCGGGGCCGAGGTCGATGATCCGGTCGGCCGTCTTGATCACGTCGAGGTTGTGCTCGATCACCACCACCGTGTTGCCGCCCTCCACCAGCCGGTCGAGCATCTCCAGCAGCCGCTGGACGTCGGCGAAGTGCAGGCCGGTGGTGGGCTCGTCGAGGATGTACAGCGTCCGGCCGGTGGCGATCTTGCTCAGCTCGCTGGCCAGCTTCACCCGCTGCGCCTCGCCGCCGGACAGCGTGGTGGCCGGCTGGCCGAGCCGGATGTAGTCGAGGCCCACGTCGTGCAGCGCCTGCAGCCGCCGCTTGATCTTCGGGATGTGCTCGAAGAAGGTCACCGCCTCCTCGACGGTCATGTCCAGCACGTCCGCGATCGTCCTGCCCTTGAAGCGCACCTCGAGCGTCTCGCGGTTGTAGCGCTTGCCGTCGCACTGCTCGCAGGGCACGTACACGTCGGGCAGGAAATGCATCTCGATCTTGATCTGGCCGTCGCCTCGGCAGACCTCGCAGCGGCCGCCCTTCACGTTGAACGAGAACCGCCCCGGCTTGTAGCCCCGCGCGCGCGACTCCTGCGTGCGCGAGTACAGCTCGCGGATGTGGTCGAACAGCCCGATGTAGGTGGCCGGGTTCGAGCGCGGCGTCCGGCCGATCGGCGACTGGTCGATGTTGATGATCTTGTCGATCTGGTCGAGGCCGTTGATGCGCCGGTGCGCGCCGGGGCGCTGCTTGGCCCGGTGCAGCCGGTTGGCCACCGCCTTGTAGAGCACCTCGTTCACCAGCGTCGACTTGCCCGACCCCGACACTCCGGTGACCGCACAGAGAACACCCAGCGGCACCTTGACGTCGATGTCGCGCAGGTTGTGCTGCGAGGCTCCGCGCACCTCGATGTACCCGCTGGGCCGGCGCCGGCGCTTCGGCGCGGGGATCTCACGGGCGCCGGCCAGGAACTGCCCGGTGAGGGAGTCCTCGACCGCGATCACCTCGGCCGGGGTGCCCTCCGCCACCAGCTCGCCGCCGTGCTCTCCCGCCCCTGGCCCCAGGTCCACCAGGTGGTCGGCCGCGCGCATCGTGCCCTCGTCGTGCTCGACCACGATCACGGTGTTGCCCAGGTCGCGCAGCCGCTCCAGCGTGTCGATCAGGCGCTGGTTGTCGCGCTGGTGCAGGCCGATCGAGGGCTCGTCGAGGATGTACAGGACCCCGACCAGGCTGGAGCCGATCTGCGTGGCCAGCCGGATACGCTGGGCCTCGCCGCCCGACAGCGTGGCGGCGGCCCGCTCCAGCGACAGGTAGCCCACGCCGACGTTGTCGAGGAAGCGCAGCCGCTCGTCGATCTCGCGCAGGATCAGGCGGGCGATCTGCCGTTCGGTGTTCGACAGGTCGAGCGCCGCCAGCCACTCGATCGCCCGGGCGGCCGACATGCGCGTGAACTCGTGGATGCCGAGCGACCCGATCTTGACGGCCAGCGACTCCGGGCGCAGCCGGGCCCCGCGGCACTCCGGGCAGGGCCGCAGCGTCATGTACTCCTCGATCTTCTCGCGCGACCAGTCGGAGTCCGTCTCCCGGTAGCGCCGCTCGAGGTTGGGGACGATCCCCTCGAAGGTCGTCATGTACGAGCGCCGGCGCCCGTAGCGGTTGCGGTAGGAGACGTAGATGCGCTCGCCGTTCGTGCCGGTGAGGAAGCAGCCACGGACGTCCTCCGGGAGGTCCTCCCAGGGGGTGTCCATGTCCACCTCCCACTTGTCGGCGATCGCCTGCGTCATCTGCTCGTAGTAGTTGGAGGCGCTGGTGGACCACGGCAGGATCGCCCCGTCGTTCAGGGTGAGGCTCGGATCGGGCACGATCAGGTCCGGGTCGATCTCCATCTGCGAGCCCAGGCCGGTGCAGCGAGGACAGGCCCCGTGGGGTGAGTTGAAGGAGAACATCCGCGGCTCGAGCTCCGGCATGGAGATGCCGCAGTGGAGGCAGAGAAAACGGTCGGAGTAGGTGGTGATCCCACCGCTCTCGACGTCCTCGATGTCCACGATCCCCTCCGCCCGGGCGACCGCGGTCTCGATCGAGTCGGCCAGGCGCTTGCGCAGGTCGGGCCGCATCACCAGCCGGTCGATCACGATCGAGATGTCGTGCTTGTACTTCTTGTCGAGGGCGATGTCCTCCTCGAGCCGGCGCAGCTCGCCGTCGACCTTCACGCGCGTGAAGCCCTCCGCGCGGAGCTCCTCGAACAGCTTGCCGTACTCGCCCTTGCGCCCGCGGATGACCGGCGCCAGCACCATGAACTTGGTGCCCTCGGCCAGCGTCATCACCTGATCGATGATCTGCTCGGCCGACTGCGCCTCGATCGGGCGGCCGCAGTTGTAGCAGTGGGGATGGCCCACCCGGGCCCACAGCAGGCGCAGGTAGTCGTAGATCTCGGTGACGGTGCCCACGGTCGAGCGCGGGTTGCGCGACGTGGTCTTCTGGTCGATCGAGATGGCCGGCGAGAGACCCTCGATCGAGTCCACGTCCGGCTTGTCCATCTGGCCGAGGAACTGGCGGGCGTAGGCCGACAGCGACTCGACGTAGCGGCGCTGCCCCTCGGCGTAGATCGTGTCGAAGGCCAGGCTCGACTTGCCCGAGCCCGAGAGGCCGGTGATGACGATCAGCGCCTCGCGCGGCAGCCTCAGGTGGAGGTCCTTGAGGTTGTGCTCGCGGGCGCCTGAGACCACGATCTCGCCACTGGAGGACACGACCTCTTCGAGTCTAGAGCCGCCGCCGGATCGAACGCGTGTTCGTTTCCCGCTCGTAGCGGGCTGGGCGGAGCGAATCTGGCGTCACAGCCTGGATCCACCGAACTGGCGAGTGTTTCCGCGCCGGAGGCCGAGCCAGGGGCCGACGGCGAACGGAGCGAGGGTAAAGCCCTCGCGAGCGAGCCGGTGGAGCCTGGGGAAGGCAGTCCGGCGAGGAAACGCCGTCAGGGCGGTGGATCCAGGCTTAGCCCGCGCGGGCGTACACGTCGTCCAACATGCCGTCCACGTCCTCGAGCTCGAAGTTGTCGTCGAGGTAGCGGGCGGTCTCCTCGCGGGGCGTGCCGCTGAGGGCCATGTTGAGGGCGATCAGCCGGGCGCCTTCGTTGCGGCCGCCGCCGGTCTCTGGCTCCGGCGCCGACAGGGCCTCGGCCTCCGCGATCTCGGGGTCGTCGGCGTCGGGCTGGGCGGCGACCGAAGGTGTCTCCTCGCCCAGGACCGCCTCGGGACCGGGCACGTCGGCGTCCGGGGCGGGCGTGGCGTCCGGCGCCGTCTCCGCCAGACGATCCGCCGCCCGCCGGGCCTCCTCGGCCAGGGCGGCGATCGAGGCTCGGACCGCGTCGGCCAGCTCGGCCAGCTCGCGCTCGAGCTCCTCGGCACGAAGCGCGAGGCGCTCGGCGGCCTCGCGGCCGCGGGTGTTGACCTCCTGCACGCCGGCCCGGATGCGCTCGGCCTCGTCACGTGCCTCGCGCTCGATCTCCTCCGCCCCGCGCTCGGCGGCCTCGATGATCGCCTGGACCCTCTGCGCCGCAGCGGCCGCGGACGTTCTGCCGGACTCGTCGGTCACGGCAGCGAAGGCTAGCGGCGCGAGGACGCCTACTTCTTGACCCGGAACGCGCCCCGCATGAAGGGGTGGATCCGGCAGAAGTAGGCGTAGGTGCCCGGGTCCAGGCCGCGGGGCGTCTTGTACTCGAGCTTCCCGGTCGCCGGGGGCGCGTCGCTGCCGAGGGTGCCCGACTCGAACTGCACCGGGCCGTCGGCGATCGGGTAGGCGATCCCGGTGGAGCGGTTGCAGGGCGCCTTGCAGGAGGTGAGCGAGTGGTAGATGCGCTGCGGGTCGTCGCCGTTGCGGAACGTGAGCGACTGGCCCGGGCGGACGACCGGCGGGCGGCCGGAGGCACCGGCCAGGCTCAGGTCGCCCAGGCCGTAGCGGAAGTCGAGGATGTCGACGGTACCCGGGTTGACGGCCCCGTCGGGAAGCTTCCGGGGATCGGGCAGCCCGGTGCGCTTCCCACCGTGGTTGTTGTTCTCGGCCAGGTGGCCGTGTGTGACCTTGCCGGGCTGGTTGACCCTCGTCTTGAAGGGATCGGCCCCGCGGCGCCCGTCGGCCATCCAGACGAGCATGATCCCCATGGACTCCCACCAGGCGGCGCGCTTGGTGTCGTAGGTGGCGCTGGTGGAGAGCACGTCGCCCTTCCTGACCTTCACCCTCCAGTCGGGGCGGGTGGCGGTCATCGACACGTCCCAGGACACCGCCCCGGCCGGCTCGTAGTACTTGGCCTTCGATCGAAAGAGATGGGCGGTATTGCCGCGGCCCCTCGGCGCGTTCCGGCGGCACCACCGGCGGGAGGCCGCGCTTGGCCTGGCGCCGCAGCGGGCGGCCCGAATCCGGGCCCCGCGACGCCTGACCTTGAGGTCGGTGTGAAGCCCGCCCGGGTGGAGGTGCCCGGCCGTGCCGATCAGCACGCCGTCCCGATCGACCGTCCACTCGTTGCGCTTCGCTCCGCCGTAGGCGCCGGGAGCGTCGTCGGGGAAGGTGTACCGGCCCCCGCTGCCCGCGCCCTTTTTGACGTCGAACACCGGGTACAGGCTGCCGTTCATCACGTCCATCCACACCGGGCGCGCGGCTCGTATGCGCTTCGCCGCGGGTGAGGTCGCCGGCACGAAGTCGATCTCGTAGACCATGTAGACCTCGGTCGCCACCGGCGTGAGGTTGTGGATCATGTGGTTGAGGAGCCAGCGGTCCTCGGTCTCGTAGCGGTAGCCGAAGCCCTTCGGAAAGTCGACGATCGTCTTCTCCTCGCCGGCGGCGACGAAGCGCTCGGGCAAGGGTGAGGTCACGTCCCGCCGCGACATGTTGAGCCACACCCCGTGGTGCAGATGGAGCACGTCCACCCCAGGGATCTTGCCGTTGGTGTAGGTGAGGTCGGGGCGGATACGGGTGATGTAGCCGTCGACCTGCGGCCGCTCGACGATCGGCGCGTAGTCGATCTCGTTCTGGCCCGGGATGATCTTGAACGGGCCGATCTTGTACTTCAGGGTCCGCACCCCGTCGGGCGCAGCGAAGGCGGCCGGCGCCCAGGCCAACAGGGCCAGGCAGACGGCCAGGCCGCATCCAAGGCGCACGCTCCTTCCCACCTTGGGGATGGTAGAGCACTAGTTGCGGCCCGGGTGCAGATTGCCGGCGCGGACTCGTTCGCGAGAATGCCGCGAGTGCTGGCGTCCGACCGTGAGCGAGAGGCGGCTCTGCTGCGGCTGCGTGCCGCCCATCTCGAGGGCCGGCTCGACACTGAGGAGTTCGAGCAGCGCGTCGGCCGTGCCCAGGCGGCCAGGACGCGCGCCGAGCTCGAGGCGGTCGAGGCGGACCTGCCGGACCGATCCGGCGTGGAGGTCGGGCCGACCAGCGGCGTTCCCCGGTTCCCGGGACGCCGCCCGTTCTCCGAGCGGAAGCTGCTGCCGGCCCCGCTCGAGGAGGTCAGGGACGCGGCGCTCGCCTTCATCGTGCCGCCGCTCGAGGCCCACGGCTACCTGCTCCATCGGGAGGGGCATGACGTGCTCGTGTTCACCAGCCGCTACCGCGGCGACCGGATCATGGTCCGCTTCCGCGACGCCGGCGACCGGCAAACGCTGGTCCTGGCGCACGGCACGGCGCCGCTCAGGGTCCGCCGGGCGTTCGCGCAGCTCGACGACTGAAGCTGGCGCGTTTCGCCGCGGGCGCGAAGGGGAAAAACGCCACCAGTTCGTTGGCCTCCCTGAGCGACACCGAGCGAGTGGCACGAGCGGGTCGCCGCACCGCGGTGGCCGCCTTCGGGGCCGCGCTCAGCCTCCCGTTCGCCGCGTCGGCTGCAGCCGCCCCGGCCGTGTGCGCCTGCGGCGGCGGCGGGGGATCGGCGTCTCCCGATCCCGTGCCGGACACGCCGGAGCCGGCGGTTGAGCCGCCCGTTGCGGAGACGCCGCCCCCGAGCGCGCCCGCCCCGGCGCCGCCCCCCGAATCGCTGCCCCGATCGGCTGATGCGGCGGAGGCGTGGACGTCGGAGCCGGAGCCGGAGCCGGAACCCGCGCCCGCGCCGGAGCCCGAGCCCGCCGTGGAGGCCGAGCCGGCCCCCGAACCCGAGCCGGCGCCCGAGAGGACCGTCTACGGCGTCAACGCCGAGACCTATCGGCGCCTGGGAAGCGAGGACCAGCAGGCGATCCGCGACGGGTACCAGGCGGAGCCGGAGCCGGCCGCGCCCGCCGAATCGCTTCCCCAGTCGGCAGACGCGGCGGAGGCGTGGACCTCCGAGCCCGAACCCCAGCAGGAGCCCGCGCCGGAGCCGGCCCCTTCGCTCCCGACGACCCCCGACGCCGCCGAGGCCTGGACCCAGGACGAGCCCGCCGACGAAGCCGAGCCCCCGCAGCCCCAGATCTACGGCGTCGACGCCGACCTCTACCGACGCCTGGGCCCGGAAGATCAGCAGGCCCTCCGCGACGAACACGAGCCCGCCCCGGCCCCGGCCCCGTCACTCCCGACGACCCAGGACGAGCCCGCCGACGAAGCCGAGCCGCCTCAGCCGCAGATGTACGGCGTGAACGCCGACCTCTACCGGCGCCTGGGACTCGAAGACCAGCAGGCCATCCGAGACGAGTACGAGCAGCGACAGTCACTTCCCACCACTCCGGACGCGGCCGAGCGCTGGCTCGAGGATGAGGCTGCCGTCGTGCCGCCGGCACACACCCCGACGCCGCCACCGGACGAGCCGGAGGGCGACGGCGACGGCCCCCTCGTGCTTCCTCCCTGGTTCTCCTCGATCCCGTACACGGTCCAACAGGCGATGCTCGATGGGTACCAGGCGGAAGAGGACGCCGCGCAGGCGGAGGAGCTCCGGCGCGCGCGGGAGCTCGCCGCCCGTCTTCCGGACGAGGACGCCGAGCTGGTCCTGGACGCCGCCATGCCCAACTACGTCAGCGCTGGGCGACTCGTACTCGGCCGGCACGGGCACCCGCCCCGAGGGAGACCCGGAATGCGAGCGCAGCCCGTACGCCTATGGCCCGCTGGTATCCGGTGAGCGAAGCTACGACCTCGACTTCCAGGCCTGCGGCGGGGCCGAGATCCCCGAGGTCATCGGCCAGCAGGTGCAGGCTCTGAACGAGGACACGCGTGTGGTCACGGTCTCGGTCGGAGGTAACGACGCCGGCTTCGCGCCGGTGATCAAGGAGTGCGGCGAGATGTTCTTCATGGGCAGCGATCGCTGCGACGACATGATCGACGACGCCCAGACCTTCATCCGCGATGAGCTGCCCGGGCAGCTCGACGAGCTCTATACCGAGATCGAGGAGCGCGCCCCGGAGGCGGAGGTGGTCGTCGTCGGCTACCCGCGGATCTTCGGCGGCGAGGACTGCAACGGCGGCACGAGCTTCGGCGACGGCGAGATGGAGCGCCTGAACGAGACGGCTGACGTGCTGGCCGACGTGACCAGCCAGCAGGCCGAGGCGCATGGCTTCGAGTTCGTCGACCCGCGTGACGCCTTCACCGGCCATGCCGTCTGCGGCGACCCGGAGTACATCAACGGGCTCAGCGACCCGACGAGCAACTCGTTCCATCCCAACCGGGACGGACACGCTGCCTACGCCGAGCTGATCACCGTCGAGCTCGAGGATTGACCCCGGGCCTCGGGCGCTCAGGCGCTGGCCTCGGCCTCCGCCTCCACCAGCTCGTGGCTCAGCGACTTGATCTCGTCGCGCAGCTTGGCCGCGTACTCGAACCTGAGGTCGTCCGCCGCGGCCAGCATCTCCTCCTCCAGCTCCACGATCGTGCGCCGCAGCTCCTCGGCCGTCATGCCCTCGGTGTCGCGCCGTCTCCGGCCGCGGCCGGTGGGCACCTTCGACTCCATCATCAGGAAGTCGGTGATGTCGGAGATGCCCTTCTGGATGGTGGCCGGCGTGATGCCGTGCTCCTCGTTGTAGGCCACCTGGATGGCGCGGCGGCGGTCGGTCTCCCCGATCGCGCTCCGCATTGCCGCGGTCTCCTTGTCGGCGTACATGATCACCTTGCCGCGGATGTTGCGGGCGGCGCGGCCGATCGTCTGGATCAACGAGGTCTCTCCCCGCAGGAAGCCCTCCTTGTCGGCGTCGAGGATCGCCACCAGTGACACCTCGGGCAGGTCCAGGCCCTCGCGCAACAGGTTGACCCCGACCAGCACGTCGAACTCACCCAGCCGCAGCTCGCGGATGATCTGGATCCGCTCCAGGGTGTCGACCTCGGAGTGGAGATAGCGGACCTTGATGCCGTACTCGAGCAGGTAGTCGGTCAGATCCTCGGCCATCTTCTTGGTCAGGGTGGTGACCAGGGTGCGCTCCTCGACCTCGACGCGCTGGCGGATCTCCTCCATCAGGTCGTCGATCTGGTTCCTGGTCTCGCGCACGTCGACCTCGGGGTCCACCACCCCGGTGGGACGCACGATCTGCTCGACGATCGCGCTCGAGTGGTTGTGCTCGAACTCGCCCGGGGTGGCGGACACGAAGACCATCTGCCGCGTGCGCTGGAGGAACTCGTCGAAGGTCTGGGGCCGGTTGTCCAGGGCGCTGGGGAGCCGGAAGCCGTAGTCAACGAGCGTCTGCTTGCGGGAGCGGTCGCCCTCGTACATGCCGCCGATCTGCGGAACGGTCTGATGCGACTCGTCGATGAAGCAGACGAAGTCGTCGGGGAAGAAGTCGATCAGGCAGTAGGGCCGGGCTCCAGGCTCACGCCCGTCGAGGATGCGCGAGTAGTTCTCGATCCCGTTGCAGAACCCGAGCTCGCGCAGCATCTCCATGTCGAACTGGGTGCGCTGCCGCAGCCGGTGGGACTCCAGCAGCTTGCCCTGCTCCTCGAGCTCCTTGGTGCGCGCCTCGAGCTCGTCGCGGATCTCGCCCACCGCGCGCTCGATGGTGGACTGGTCGGTGGCGTAGTGGGTGGCCGGCCAGACCGCCGCGTAGTTGAGCTCTTTGAGCAGCTCGCCGGTGAGCGGGTCGAACTCCTGGAGGGTCTCGATCTCGTCGCCGAAGAAGACGGCGCGGTAGGCGGTCTCCGCGTAGGCGGGGAAGACCTCGAGCGTCTCGCCGCGGACCCGGAAGCTCCCCCGGCCCAGAGCGGCGTCGTTGCGCGAGTACTGGATGTCCACCAGCTTGCGCAGGACCTCGTCGCGGTCGGTCATCTCGCCCTTCTTCAGCATGAGCATCAGACGGTCGTACTTCTCGGGCGAGCCCAGGCCGAAGATGCAGGACACGCTGGCCACCACGATCACGTCGCGGCGCCCGAACAGCGACGCGGTGGCCGAGTGGCGCAGGCGCTCGATCTCCTGGTTGATGGAGGAGTCCTTCTCGATATAGAGGTCCTGGCTCGGGACGTAGGCCTCGGGCTGGTAGTAGTCGTAGTAGGAGACGAAGTACTCGACCGAGTTCTTGGGGAAGAACTCCCGGAACTCGTTGCAGAGCTGCGCGGCGAGGGTCTTGTTGTGGGCGATCACCAGCGCGGGCCGCTGGACCTCCTCGATGGCGAAGGCCATCGTGGCCGTCTTCCCTGAGCCGGTGACGCCGAGAAGGGTCTGAAAGCGATCGCCGGCCTCGATCCCCTGGGCCAGCTCGGCGAGCGCCTTGGGCTGGTCGGCGACGGGCTTGTAGGCCGGGTTGACGCTGAAGTCGGGCATCGCCCGTAGACGTTAGCGGCGCAGCCGGTCTGCCCGGATCGCCTTCAGCTCGGCGGCGAGAGCGGTCGTGTCGTCCAGGTCTCGCGCGGTCACCCGCGCGACCTGGATGCCCCGTGCGGCGAGGGCCCGGTCGCGCCGGCGATCCTCGTGGAAGGCCCTCGTGGTGCCGTGCACCTCGCGGCCGTCGAACTCGACCGCCAGCCGGGCGTCGGGCCAGAAGAGGTCGACCTCCTGCTCGCCGAGCCAGGTGTTGGCCTGAGGCGTCGGGAGGTCGTGATCGCGGCACAGGGCCAGCAGCCGCCGCTCCCCGTCGCTGCGGGTGAAAGTGGGCTCCGGCCGGTACGCGGCCAGAACCCGTCGGATCCGATGCCGGCCTCGCCGGCCAGGAAGCCGGGCCATGGTCGCCTCGACGGCCGCCAGGTCGAACAGGTGGAGCAGCTCGGCCTGGCTGATCGCGCGCATGAGGCCGGCGTCGTCGAGGACCTCGGCCAGGTCCACGATGGTCCGGGCCAGACTGGTAACGGGGATGCCGTCGATGAGCGTGCGGTCGTCGGGGTCGAGCACCCTCGTCGAGTGAATTGTGATCCCTGCCTTGGTCTTCACCGTGCGCGGGACCGTGACCTCGATCCTCGGCGAGGAGGACCGGGTGATCTCCCAACGCGGGCCGGCCGAGCGGTGGCTGAGCAGGGCCTGAGGACCGCAGGCGAGGACGGCGGCGAGGTCGCGCGAGCTGGAGGTCAGCGCCAGATGCCCTACCGCGTACACGCCGCGATGGAGGCGGGTAAGGAAACCGGATTCGAGGCGGCGCTGGATGCCGTCCTTGGTCAGCCCGAGGGTCAGGAGCTGGGCGATCGCGATGACCCCATGCTGGCGCCCCGCCAGGCGGCTGATCTCCCAGTCGATCGAGTGTGGCTTCCGAAACTCGTCATATTCGAGAGTTCTGGAAGCCACACTCCAAGGGTGGCGGCCCGCCGTGTGACAGCGGGGTTGCGTATGTGACGATTGAGCAACAAATGGCCGTGGTAATTGCATCGGCGCTGGACAAGGACGTGGCCGGCTCGCCCCTGTTCCGGGACGTGTCGTTCAAGCTCGAGCGCGGCGACCGTATGACCCTGGCGGGCCGCAACGGCGCCGGCAAGACCACGCTGCTGCGGATGCTGGCCGGGGAGACCTCGGTGGACGGGGGCGAGCTGGCCTTCGAGAAGGGCACCCGCCCGGCGCTGCACGACCAGCGCCCGCCCCGCGAGCGCGACCTCACCCTGCGCGACTACGTGCTGGCCGGCTGCGCCGAGCTGGTGGCCCTCGAACACAGCCTGCAGCGGCTCGAGGCCCAGATGGCCGACCGGCCCGAGGACGGAGCGGTGCTGAGCGCGTACGCCCGGGCCCAGGCGCGGCTGGAGCACGCGGGCGGCTGGAACTGGCGGGTGCAAGCCCTTACCCCGCTTCACGGCCTGGGCTTCGGCGACGCCGATCTCAATCGGCAGCTGCGGACCTTCAGCGGAGGTGAGCTCACCCGCGCTTCGCTGGCACGAACTCTGGCGGCCGACCCCGACCTCCTGCTCCTCGACGAGCCCACCAACCACCTCGACATCACCTCCCTGGAGTGGCTCGAGGCGTACCTCACCGGCCTCGACGCCGCCGTGATCCTCGTGGCGCACGACCGCTGGTTTCTCGAGGCCGTGGGCACGTCGGTGCTGGAGCTCGAGGCCGGGCGGGCCCGCTTCTTTCCCGGCTCCTGGCACGCCTGGCGGCGCGAGTCGGCGGCGCGGGACATCCAGCTGGGCAAGGCGATCGAGAAGCAGCGCCGTGAGCTGGCGCGCATGGAGCGCTTCATCGAGCGCTTCCGCTACAAGGCGACCAAGGCGCGTCAGGTGCAGTCGCGTGTGAAGCGGGTCCAGAAGATGGAGCGCATCGAGCGCGATCCCGAGGACACCCGCTCGCTCGGCTTCAGCTTCGGCGCCGCCGAGCGCACCGGCCGGGTCGTGCTCCAGCTGGACGAGGGCCGGCTCGAGGTGCCGGGCCGCACGCTGCTGGAGGACGGGGAGCTGTGGCTCGAGCGGGGCGAGCACGTCTCGCTGGTCGGGCCGAACGGGATCGGCAAGACCACCCTGATCGACGCTCTCGCCGGGCGGCGGGCGCTCGACGGCGGCCGCCTGCGCACCGGGCACAACGTGCAGCTCGGGTACCTCTCCCAGCATGCGGCCGAGCTGGGCGACCGGGGCACGGCCCTCGAGGCCGCCCAGCGGGCCACGAAGCTCACCCCGAACAAGGCCCGAGCCCTGCTCGGGGGCTTTCTCTTGTCCGGGGAGGAGGCCGAGAAGCCACTGGACGGGCTCTCCGGGGGCGAGCGGCGGCGCCTGTCGCTGGCCATCCTGGTGGCCTCCGGCGCCAACGTGCTGATCCTGGACGAGCCCACCAACCACCTCGACCTGGACGCGCGCGAGGCGCTCGAGGACGCGCTCGGCGCCTTCCAGGGAGCGGTGCTGCTCGTGTCCCACGACCGGGCGCTGCTCGACGCGGTGGGCACCCGCACGATCGCCTTCGAGGAGGGCCGCCTGAGGAGCTACGAGGGCGGCTGGGCCGAGTACGCGCGGCAGCGCGAGGAACGCCGCGAGGCGGAGGCCACGGCCAGCGCGGCGGCGAAGCGCGAGCGCCGGCGGCCGGCCCGCAACGGCGACCCGCGCCCGCGCAGCGAGCCGTCCAAGAACGAGCAGGCTCGGCTGGCCAACCTGGAACGCGAGGTCGAGCGGGCCGAGGCCGCGCTGGCCGCGATCGAGGACGAGCTGGCCGATCCCGGCGATGTGGAGCAGCCCGACCCGCTCCGAGCGCTCTACCAAGCGTCACACCGCCGCCCGCAGCGCAGTGGAGAAGGCCTACGCGCGCTGGGAGGCCGCCGGGCGCTAGTCCAGCAGGCTCGGCTCGCCGCGGCCGAGCCGGTACAGCAGCGCGACCGGCCCCCGGTGAGGTTCCTGTTACAAGCCGAGCGCGCCGGCGTGGTGCTGGCGGTACGACTCGCGCGACTCGGCCACGTTCTCCACGTAGGCGCGGGTCTCGGGAAACGGGATGTGCTTCGCCGTGTCGAAGGCCTCCGGCCCGCCCGCCCGCTCCACCCAGCCATCGACGTTGGTGAGCCCGGCGTTGTAGGCCGCGACCGCCAGCGTCTCGTTCCCGTCGTAGTGCTCGATCAGATAGCGGAGGAACCAGGCGCCGTAGGCGATGTTGATCTGGGGCGTGCCCAGGTCCTCCTGGACGAAGCGGCTGCCGCCCGACCGCCGGGCGATGAAGTCGGCCGTGTCCGGCGTGATCTGCATCAGCCCGCGCGCGCCCGCGTGCGAGGTCTGGTCCCGGAAGCGCGACTCCTCGTAGATCACCGCCGCGATCAGCGCGGGGTCGAGGTCCTTCTCGGCCGCCTGCTGGCGGATGATGTCGTCGTGGCGCAGCGGCAGGGTCACGGCCTCGCGAACCGCATCGCCCAGGGGTCCGACCCCCGCTGCCACGGCCGCCACCACCGCCGCGAGGCCGGCCGCGACCAGCACGCCGAGCAGGCGCCGCCGGCGCGCACGGGTGCGCGCGCGCGAGGCGCGGCGGGCGACCTGGGCGGTGGCGGGGGTCATGGGCTCGTCTCGATGTTGGCAAGAACCGTGGACAGTGATGCCTTCAACTCCTCCAGCGTGCCGTCGTTGCGCACCGTGAAGTCCGCACGTTGCGACTTCTCCTCCTGCGACAGCTGGCGGCCGGTGCGCTCGTCCAGCGCGGCGTGCCCCCGCGCCCCGGCCCGCTCCGTGCGGATCGTCTCCCCGGCCACCACCGCCACCGTGTGGTCGAACGCGGCGTCCATGCCCGATTCGAACAGCAGCGGCACCTCCACGACGGCCGCCCGCGGCGGCGGCTGCGCAGCAGTCAACCCCTCTCTCCAGGCCGTCACCCGCTCACCCACCCGGGGCCAGAGCGCCTCTTCGAGCCAGGCGCGGGCCTCGTCGTCGCCGAACACCCGCTCGGCGATCAGGGAGCGGTCGAGTGCTCCCTCGGGAGCCACCTCGGGCCCCAGCCGCTCGACCACGAGATCGTGGACCTCGCCGGAGGACAGGAGGTCGTGCACCACCCGGTCGGTGGACAGCACGGCGGCCCCGAGCTGCTCCAGCGCGCGGAGCGCCTCCGACTTGCCCGCGCCCAGGCCGCCGGTGAGCCCGACGAAGGGCACCCGGGGCGCCGCCATCTAGGGCGAGGGAGCCTCTTCGTCCTGCATGGAGGCCTCGGGGTCCGGCGCGGGCGCTTCGGGATCGGGCTCGGGCGCCTCGGCCTCCGGGGCGGGCGCCTCCGGGTCGGGCTCGGGCGCCTCGGCCTCAGGCGCCTCGGCCTCAGGGGCGGGCTCGGGCGCCTCGGCCTCAGGGGCGGGCGCCTCGGCGTCGGGCGCGGGCGCCTCCGCCTCCGGCGCCTCCGGGTCGGCCGCGGGCGCCTCGGCGGCGTCCTCGAAGGCCGGCTCGGACGGAGCCGGCGGCTGCTCGGCGGTCTGCTGGGCCTCGACCACGGCCCGGAGATCCTCCGCGCCGCTCACGTTCGGGCCCGCGAAGACGTCCTCGGACAAGCCGAGATCGGGCACGTCCCCGATCTCCTCGCTCTCCGCGGCAGCCTGTGCGGCGGCGGCCGATCCCGCGGCGGCGGTGCGGATGTGGGGCAGCTGCTCCGTCACCCGCTTGACGCTGAGCGAGAGCCGGCGGCGCTCGGAGTCGATCTCCAGGATCTTCACGCGCACATCCTGGCCCGGCTCGACGATCTCACGCGGGTTGTCCACGTGATGGTGCGCGAGCTCGGAGATGTGCACGAGCCCCTCGACGCCGTCCATGATCTCGACGAAGGCCCCGAAGGTGACCACCTTGGTGACCGAGCCCTCGAGCTCATCCCCGACCCGGTAGGTGTCGATCACCCGCTGCCACGGGTCCTCCTGGGTCTGCTTGAGGCCCAGGGAGATGCGCTGGCGGTCCCGGTCGATGTCGAGGACCTTGACCGGCACGACGTCGCCGATCGAGAGGATCTCCGAGGGATGGTTCACGTGGCTCCAGGACAGCTCGGAGATGTGGATCAGGCCGTCGATGCCGTCCAGGTCGACGAAGGCGCCGAAGTCGACGATGTTCGAGATCGCGCCCTCCACGACCATGCCGGGCTGCAGCCGGTCGAGGATCTGCTGACGGACCTCCTTGCGCTCCTCCTCGAGCACGGCGCGGCGCGACAGCACCACGTTGTTGCGCGACCGGTTGAGCTCGATCACCTTGCACTCGATCTTGGTGCCCATGAACTCGTCGAGGTTCTGAACCCGGCGGATGTCGACCAGCGACGCGGGCAGGAAGCCGCGCACCCCGAGGTCGATGATCAGGCCGCCCTTGACGACCTCGATCACGGTGCCCTCCACGGGCTCCCCGGACTCGGCCGCGCCCTCGATCTTGCGCCACGCCTTCTCGAAGCGCGCGCGCTTCTTGGAGAGGACGAGGCGGCCGTCCTGGTCCTCCTTGGTGAGGACGAGGGCGTCGACCTCCTCGCCCAGCTCGACCTCGTCGTGCGGATCCACGGACTTGCGGATCGAGAGCTCATTCATGGGAATGACGCCCTCGCTCTTGTAGCCGATGTCGACCAGGACCTCGTCCTGGTCGATGCGCACGACGTTGCCCGACACCACGTCACCCTCGTCGAAGGCGACGATGGTGGCGTCGTAGTTGGGGACGATCTGGCCGTCGATCTCGAGGAGCAGTCCCCCCGAGCCCTCGACGGTGCGAGGTTCAGTAGCGATCTGTAGTTCCGGCACTCAGGCGACAAGCCTAGCTAGTCTGGCCCCATGCCGACTCGCGCCACCAAGCGCGGCGCAGAGCGCACGCCCGTATCCGGCGAGTGGGACGTTCTGGTCTGCGGCGCCAGCTTTGCCGGGCTGGCCACGGCGCGGGAGCTGGCCGGCAGCGGGGCCCGCGTGCTGGTGCTGGACCGCTACGAGATCGGGGAGCGCCAGACGTCCGCCTGCGGCATCCCGACCGGGTGGCTGCAGGCCCTGGGCCTGATGGGCGCCCACCGGCAGACCTTCGGGCGGCTGGTGGTGCACACCCCGCACGGCACCGCCCGCCTGGAGCTGCCCTGGACCTTCTCCACCTTCGACTACTCGGAGCTCTGCCGGCTGCTCTGGGCGCAGTCGGACGCCGCCTTCGAGACCGCCAAGGTGAACGGCCGCAGCGGGAACGTGGTCCACACGGACCGGGGCGACCTGACGGCCCCTCTGATCGTGGACGCGCTGGGCTGGCGGCGGGCGCTGGCCGGATCCTCCTACCAGCCCCCCGACGCCCCGCTCTCGCGCGGGCTGGAGGTGCACCCCTGGGGCGCCGGCGACGAGCTCGAGATATGGATCGACCGCCGCTACGTGCCCGCCGGCTATGGCTGGAGCTTTCCGGCCCGTGACGAGCTGCGGATCGGGGTCGGCTCCTTCGACCCCCGCTTTCACGTCAAGGACACCACCGTGCTGCTGGCCGAGGACCTCGCGGCCGACGCGGTGCGCTACCAGGGCAACTGGATCCCCCACCGCCTGCGCGACGCCACCGAGGACGGGGTCTTCTTCGCGGGCGACTCGGCCGGCCACTGCCTGCCCCTGACCGCGGAGGGCATCCGCACCGCGCTCTACTTCGGCATCGCCTGCGGGCGCGAGCTGCGCGCGGTCACCGAGGGCCGGCGAACCACGGCGGAGGCGCTCACCCGCTACCACGACTTCTCCGCCGCGCACGAGTGGAAGTTCCGCTCGATGCTCTGGGCGCAGCGGACGGTTCCCCGCGTCCCGCCCCGTCTGCTCGCCCCGGCGATCCGGGCGATGCAGTCCCGGCGCTTCCTCGACTGGTCCTTCGGGCACTACCTGCGGATCGCGCCGCCCTCCTTCGCGGGCCCGGCGGCCGGCGCGCCCCGCCGCGCGGCCGAGCTGCGGACGGCGGCCTGAGCGACGCGGCTCAGGAGGGCGTGGAGACCGGGGCCGGCTCCTCGCCGGCGGCGGGCTCGAGCCCGTCGGACACGGCCACGTCCTCCGCCTGGAGCTCGAGGCCCGACTCGCGGGCCTCCAGCTCGAGGAGCGCCGCGAAGTCGACGTCCGCGTAGCCCGAGCCGAGCAGCTTCAGGACGGTCTCACGGGCCGCGGCTGCCACTGGCATCGGCACATGGTGGCCGCGGGCCGACTGGGAGCCCAGGTCGAAGTCCTTGAGCAGCAGCTCCGGGGTGAAGGTGGGCGTGAAGTCGAGGTTGACGAGCGCGGGCGTCTTGTAGCGGGTGAACATCGACCCCATCACGCTGTCGTTGAGGAACGCCAGGAAGTCCGCCCGCGAGATGCCGCCCTTCTCCGCCAGCACGGTGATCTCCGCGAGCGACTGGGCGACCACGCCGAGCATCACGTTGTGGCAGATCTTCACCAGCCGGGCCCGCTCGCCGTCGCCGACGTAGGTGATGCCGGCGGCGAGCTGCTCCAGGTAGGGGCGGGCCTCGGCATAGGCCTCCTCGGGGCCCGACACGACGATCGTGAGGCGACCGGCGTCCACCACCTTGGGGTTGCCGCTCACCGGTGCGGCGAGAAGCTGGGTATCGCGGGCCGCGGCCACCTCTCTCACCTCGGCCGAGGCCTCGGGCGACACGGTGGTCCCGTCGACGACGATGTCCGGCGTCGAGCCGTTGCCCGCGAGCAGACCCTGCTCGCCGCACACGACCTCCTTGAAGTCGGCGGGCCCGGCGACCATCGTGAACACGATGTCCCGGTCGGCCAGGTCGGCGGGGGCGTCGACCAGGGCGGCGCCACGCTCCGCCAGGGGCTCGGCCTTGGCCCGGGTCCGGTTGTACACGGCGAGGTCGCAACCCGCGTCGAGCAGCCGGCCCGCGAGGGCCGAGCCCATGCGTCCGGCGCCGACCCAGCCAAGCCTCTTCTGCCTCAGATCCGCATCCGACATCCGCGCCCGACCACCCTTGTCCGCGATTGGCTCACCGGCACTGCAAACGTTTGCACACTCTATCGATGGCGCCGTGGGGCGTCAACCGGCGGCGCCGTGCCAGCCTTGAGGCGCGTGGTAGCCTGCAATCGTTTGCAAGAAGAGCGTACGAGGGCGGCGGTCGCCTGCGCCGGAGGTGGTGATGGCGGCGGCCGGGCGGGTCGCTTGTGAGCCCGTGCCGGGCCTGTAATGGTTCGCCGCGGGTTCGCCCGGCGGACGCTACGAGTGGAGGTTGTGATGGGTTTGCCGACGTTTGGGTCGATGGGGGTTGATTGGGAGCAGCGGGTGCGGTTCGACCGGTTGCGGGAGGAGCGGCTGGCCCGTATCACGTCGTTGTTGGCCGGGTCGGAGTTGGGGGCGTTGTTGTGTTTTGACATGGTCAACATCCGTTACATCACGGCCACCCATATCGGCACCTGGGCCCAGGACAAGCTCAACCGCTTCTGTCTGTTGCCCCAAGGGGATTTGCCGATCATGTGGGACTTCGGGTCGGCGGCCCGCCACCACCAGCTCTACAACCCCTGGCTGGGCGAAGGCCGCTCTAGGGCGGGGATCGCCACCATGCGCGGCGCCATGTCCCCCCAATCAGGGAGGGCCGAGGACGTGGCGCGCAAGATCCGGATCGAGCTCGAGCAGCGCGGCCTGTTGTCAGAGCCGGTGGGGGTGGATGCGGTCGAGCCGGCGGTGATGTTCGCGCTGCAGGCCGAAGGCGTCCAGGTCGTCGACGGCCAGCAGCTGATGCAGCAGGCCCGCATGATCAAGACCGAGGACGAGATCACGCTGCTCAACACGGCCTGCATGATGGTCGACGCCGCCTACGAACAGCTGTATCGGGCCATGCGCCCCGGCTTCAGGGAAAACGACTGCGTGGCGCTGGTCAACAAGGTGCTGTACGAGATGGGCTCCGAATTCGTCGAAGGCGTCAACGCCATCTCGGGCGAGCGCTGCAGCCCCCACCCCCACGTCTACACCGACCGCGCGCTGCGACCCGGCGACCCCGCCTACTTCGACATCCTGCACAGCTTCAACGGCTACCGCACCTGCTACTACCGCACCTTCGCCGTCGGCAGCGCCTCCCGGGCGCTGGTCGACGCCTACAAACGCTGCCGCTACTACCTCGACGCCGCCATCAACCTGATCCGGCCCGGCGTCACCACCGCCGAAGTCGTCGAAGTCTGGCCCAAAGCCCAAGACTTCGGCTTCCCCAACGAAGAAGCCGCCTTCGCGCTCCAATTCGGGCACGGCGTCGGGCTGGCCATCTGGGAGAAACCGATCATCAGCCGGCTCGTCTCCCTCGACCACCCCGAGGAGATCCAGGAGGGCATGGTCTTCGCCCTCGAAACCTTCTGGCCCGCCACCGACGGCTGGTCAGCGGCCCGCATCGAAGAACAACTCGTCGTCACCAACACCGGCTGCGAAATCATCACCCGCTTCCCCGCCGAAGACCTCCTCATCGCCGGCAAGCCCTACTACACCGTCGGCGGCACCCTCCCGCTGGAACGCGAGACCGAGTCGAACCTCAACACCCAGCTCGACCCCGCAACGCAGGAGGCAATCCCCGGAAACGGCCGCCCCGCCGCGGACACCGGCGCCGGCGACACTCCGCTGAGCTCGCGCGTCTTCGTCACGGGCGGCTCGCGCGGTATCGGCGGGGCGGTGAGCCGCGCGCTCGCCGCCCGCGGGGCCGACGTGGCCATCGGCTACCGCGAGCGCGCGGCCGAGGCCGAGGAAACGGCCGAGGCGGTGCGGTCCCTGGGCCGGCGTGCGGTGCTGGTCAAAGGCGATGTGGCGGAGGGGATCGAGGAGCTCGTCGATCGGGCCGCCGCCGAGCTGGACGGCCTGGACGGCTTCGTCTCCTGCGCGGTGCTTCCCCTGTCGCTGCCCATCACCGAGCTCGGCCGCGAGGAGCTCGAGCGGACGCTGGGCGCGAACGCCGGCCCGTTCGTGCTCGGCGCCGTCGCCGCAGGCCGGCACATGACGGATGGTGGCCGGATCGTCGGTCTCTCGGCCACGGGCGCACACCGGGTACGCAACCCGCGCTACGCGCCGCTGGGCGTGGCCAAGGGGGCGGTCGAGGCGGCCGCCCGCTTCCTCGCCGTCTCGCTGGCGCCCCAGGGCGTGACGGTGAACGTGGTGGCCCCCGGCCCCACCGACACCGAGGCCTTCGATGCGATGGCGGCCGACCCGCCGGCGCTGCGCGAGCGCCTGGCCGGCATGACGCCCATGGGCCGGATGGGCACGCCCGAGGACGCCGCCCGGCTGATCGCCTTCCTCTGCTCGGAGGACGCCGGCTGGATCACCGGCCAGCTCATCTTCTCCGACGGCGGCTACTCGCTGGTATGACCGGCTACCCGCGCTTCTCCGATGCCGAGATGAGCCGGCGCCGCGCGGCGCTGACCGCGGCCATGGCCGAGCGGAACGTGTCCCACGCGCTGCTCTACGGCGCCAACCGCAGCGGGTCGGCGGTGGGCTGGCTCACGCGCTGGCCGGTCACGCGGGAGGCGCTCGTGATCGTGACGCCCGGCGAGCCCGACCTCCTGCTGGTCAACTTCTTCAACCACCTGCCCAACGCCGAGGAGATGGCGACCGAGGCGGAGGTGCGCTGGGCGGGCGAGAGGCCGGCCCGGACGGCCGTGGACGAGCTGCAACGCCGGGGCGCGGCCGGCGGGCGGATCGGGGTGATCGGCCCGCTGGGCTACCGGGCGCACGGGGCGGTGGCCGAGCTGGCGGCGGAGGTGGTCGGCCTCGACGACCTCTACACCGGCCTGCGGCTGGTCAAGTCCGAGGAGGAGCTCGAGTGGCTGCGTGTCGGGACCGCGCTCACCGACGACGCGGTCCGCGCGCTGGCCGAGGGAGCACGGCCTGGGATGGACGAACGCCGGCTGGGAGACCTCGTGGAGCGGGCCTACGTCGGGCGGGGCGGCACCACCCACATCCACTACTTCGCGGCCACGTCGATGGCCGAGCCGGCGCGGAGCGTGCCCGCGCAGTGGCCGTCGACCCGGGAGCTGAAGAGCGGGGACGCCCTGACCTGCGAGATCAGCGCCTCCTGGTGGGACCACCCCGGCCAGCTGCTGCGCACCTTCGCGGTGGGCGCCGAGCCCACCCCGCTCTATCGGGAGCTGCACGAGGTGGCCGACGCCGCCTTCGACGCGGTGGCCGCGCGGCTGCGCGCCGGAGCCACGGCCGCGGAGCTGGTGGAGGCCTCGAGGCTGATCGAGGACGCCGGCTTCACGATCCGCGACGACCTGGTGCACGGCTTCGTGGGCGGCTATCTCCCGCCGGTGGTGGGACGCGCCCATCGCGACGAGGCGCCGGAGTTCACCTTCGAGGCGGGGATGACGGTGGTGGTGCAGCCCAACGTGATCACGCCCGACGAGCGCGCCGGGGTGCAGACCGGCGAGCTGCTGCTCGTCACCGAGGGCGGAGCCGAGCGGCTCCATGCCTACGAGCGCGGCCTGCTGCGCATCGGTTAGTCGGGCAGCTCGTAGCCCGCCGCCTCGAGCGAGCCGGCGCCGCGCCAGCCCCAGATCAAAAGCACGTCCTCGTCCGAGGTGTTGTTGAAGCCGTGCCAGTTCCCGGCGGGGGTGAAGACCACGTCCCCGGCGCCCGACGGCTCCTCGCCCTCGTTGGTGTAGATCTCCCCCGAGCCGCTCATCACCACCAGGAACTCGTCGCAGTGGGGATGCCGGTGGCGCTCGTGGCGGGCGCCCGGTGGCAGCACCGTCCGTCCCACCACCAGCTCGTCCGTGCCGGCGCCGCGCTCGTCGATCAGGAACTGGACCTGCATGTCGATCCAGCCCTCCTCGCGCCGCAGCCCGGATTCGAGCGGTACCTCGTCGATGCTCGTGCGGAACGGCTTCATGACTCGGCTCCCGCCATCCGCCGGTAGACCTGGTGGACCACCGCGAAGTCGTGGTGGCCGATGCCCATGCCGCGGCAGGCGTTGAGCAGCTCGTTGGCCGCGGCCGCCGTGGGAAGCGGCGCCCCCATCCGGCGACCCAGGTCGAGGGCCAGCATCAGGTCCTTCTGCTGGAGGTCGACGTCGGCCCAGGCCACGTCGGGCATGTTGCCCTCCAGGACGAACGGTCCGCGGTAGCGCAGCACCGGCGAGGAGATGACGCTGCCCAGCATCGCCTCGACCGCGGCCTCGCGGCTGACGCCGCCCTTCTCGGCCAGGGCGACGCCCTCGCAGAACCCGACCACCTGGACCACGAGCGCCAGGTTGAGCGCGACCTTGGTCACCAGCGCCATCCCGTTCTCGCCCACGCGCGTGACCCGCGGGCCGATGGCCAGGAACACCGGCTCGGCCTGACGGAACGCGTCCTGGGTGCCCCCGGCCATGATCGCGAGGTCGCCGGCCTTCAGCGTGGCGACGCTGCCCGACACGGGAGCGTCAAGCATCGCGCCGCCGCCCTCGGCGGCGCGCTCGGACAGCCGCCGGCTGGCGTCCGGCGCAATCGTGCTCATGTCCGCCCATACCGCTCCGCGGCCCAGCCCGGCCAGGATGCCGTCGTGGCCCGAGGCCACCTCCTCGACCGCCGCCGTGTCGGTGACCATCGACAGCACCACGTCGGCCTCCGCGGCCACGGCGGCCGGCGTCTCGGCCCGGCGCATGCCCATAGCCACGAGCGGCGTCCGCCTTGGCGGGCGAGCGGTTCCAGCCCGTCACCGTGAAGCCGGCGTCCAGCAGGCGCTCCACCACCGCGCTGCCCATCGAGCCCAGCCCGACAAAGCCCACCGAAGTCGCGTTTGTGCCTTGCTCCATCGTCCCTCCTCAGAGGTTCTCCGCCAGCCAGCGCGCAACCAGCGGCCGCGCCTTGTACCAGACGTTGTTGCAGACGTGCACGCCGTCGTCGAACACGACGGTGGTGGTCGGGCCCGCGGACTCCCGTTCGACCTGGTGGGCCTGTTCCGGCGGCGAGGCCGGGTCGAGCGCGCCGTAGACCTGCAGCAGCGGCACCCGGATGCGCTCGGCGGCGCCCGCCATCGTCATGGCGTCCTGCACCCCGGCGGCGTCCTCGCCCATGTAGTGGCGCAGCCCGCGCTGCGACACCGGCTCCTGGGCGGGAAAGCGCCCCGCCGGGGAGTACCAGCTGCTCATCGAGAAGACCGCCCGCACGCGCTCGTCGAAGGCTGCGCCGCGGCAGGCGAACAGCCCGCCGTAGGAGATCCCGCCGAGGGCCAGCCGCTGCGTGTCGAGGTCGGGACGGTCGTAGAGGTGGTCGACGACCGCGCGCAGGGGCACCTCGTAGTCGGGCCGGAGCTTGAGGTCGAAGCTCACGGCACCGTGGCCGGGGCCGTCGAAGGCGAAGGTGGCCACCCCGTGGGCCACGATGTGGGAGCTCAGGTCGAACAGCTCCTCCTTGGTGGAGTCGGCCCCGGGCACGAGCACCACCAGCGGCGGGCGCTCCACGTCGGGCGGGCGGCGGAGGTACCCGGGCAGCGACGTGCCCTCGAACGGCACCTCGAGCAGCTCCATCGGCGGCTCGGTGAGCGGCGCGGCGCGGCGCCAGCAGTCGTGCATCGAGTCCAGGGCGGCGCGGAACTCGTCGGGGCGATGCGGAAAGAGAAACCCGGCCCAGTGGTAGAACAGCCCGGCCCGCACATAGTGCACGCCGGCGGCGCGCTCGTCGCCCTCGGCCAGCGCCTCGTCGCCGAGGCGGCGGTGGCCGGCCGCCCGCTCGCTGTAGACGCGGCACCAGTCGTCATAGGACTCGATCTCCGCGCGCATCTGCTCGAAGTCCCAGTGCGGCACGTAGTTGGAGGTGATTCGCCAGGAGAACAGCCGGTACATCGCCTCCAGGTCGGCGTCAGCCATGCTCTCCCTCCCCCGCGGCCTGCTCGACCGCCTCGACGATCCCGCGGTACCCGGTACAGCGGCAGAGGTTTCCGGCCAGCGCCTCGTTGATCTCCTCCCCGCTGGGCTGCGGATGGTCGCGCAGGAAGGGCTCCAGCGACATGAGAAAGCCCGCGGTGCAGAAGCCGCACTGCAGCGCGTGACGCTCGTGAAAGGCGCGCTGCAGCGGGTGCGTGCCGTCGGCGGGCAGGCCCTCCACCGTGCGCAGGCTGCGGCCCCGGGCCTGCACCGCGAGCATCAGGCAGGAGCGCACCGCCTGGCCGTCGAGCTGCACCGTGCAGGCCCCGCACACGCCGTGCTCGCAGCCCACCTTGGTGCCGGTGAGGCCCAGGTCGTGGCGCAGGAAGTCCGAGAGGAGCCGGCGGGGCTCCACCTCCCGCTCGTGCTCCTCCCCGTTGACCTCGACCCGGATCCTCACGCGAGCGCCTCCTCGACGGCCCGCCGCACCAGGTCGGCGCACAGGGCGCGCCGCTGGCCCTCGCCGGCCAGGCCGGCGGCAAGGGCCGCGGCCTCCCGCGGCTCGGCCCCGTCCAGAAGCGCTCGCTCGGCCTCGGGCGCCCGTACCGGCACCGGCCCGGCGCCCAGCAGGCCGATGGCGGCGTGCTCGCCGGGGGCGACCACGGCGGCCGCGCCGGCCACCGCGAAGTCGCCGTGGGTCCGAGCGTGCTCGGCGAAGCCGCTACCGGCTCCCGGCGGCGGCGCCGGAACCTCGATCTCCACCAGCAGCTCGTCGGGCTCCAGGGCGGTGGTGAGCAGGCCCAGGAAGAACTCGCCGGCGGCCAACCGGCGCTCGCCTCGTGCCGAGCGGGCCACCATCCGGGCCTCGAGCGTCAGCAGCGCCACCGGCAGCTCCGCGGTGGGATCGGCGTGAGCCACCGAGCCCGCCACCGTGCCCCGGTTGCGGATCTGGGGATGCCCCACCAGCCGGGTGGCGAGCCGCAGCAGCGGCCAGCCGCGGGCCACGGCCTCGTCGCGCTCGAGCGTCGCCTGGCGGGCGAGCGCGCCGATCCGCAGCACCCCGTCGCCGCTGCGCAGGTAGTCGAGCTCGGACACGCTGTTGATGTCCACCACGAGCTCCGGCCGCGCGAGGCGGAAGTTGAGCATCGGCACCAGGCTCTGGCCGCCCGCGAGCGCCTTCGCGTCCTCCCCGAGCAGCCCGAGGGCCTCGTCCACCGTCTCCGGCGCGGCGTACTCGAAGGGCGCCGGCTTCACCGCTGCATCGCCTCCCACAGCTTCTCCTCGGTGAAGGGCGGGTCCACGTGGCGCCCGCCGAGCGCGGCGGCCACGGCGTTGGCCACGGCCGCGGGCGTGCCGATGGCGCCGCCCTCGCCGATCCCCTTGGCACCGAGCGGGTTGAGCGGCGAGGGCGACTCGACGAAGGCGGCCTCGACGGGCGGGATCTCCGCCGCGGTCAGGAGGCTGTAGTCCGCGAACGAGGCCGCGGTGGGCTGGGCCTCCTCGTCGAAGGTGGCCTCCTCGGTGAGGCACTCCCCGAGCCCCTGCGCGGTGCCGCCCAGCACCTGCCCCTCGGCCAGCAGCGGGTTGATGATCGTGCCGGCATCGTCCACCGCCGCGATGCGGAGCACGCGCAGGATGCCCGTGGCCCGGTCGATCTCGACGGTGGCGGCGTATGCCCCGGACGAGAACACGAGGCCTGACTCGAAGCGAGCGCCGGCCTCCAGCGGCCCGGCGCGCGCGAGCTCGGCGAGCGAGAGGGCCCTGCCGCCGGCGGCGCGAAAGCCGTCGCGGTCCCACTCGACACTGCTGGGGTCTGACCCCAGCAGTGCGGCCGCCGCACCGACGGCCTGCTCCCGAAGCTGATCGACGGCCTGGGCCACGGCCGAGCCTCCCATCGCCACCGATCGGCTGGCGAAGGTGCCCACCCCGGCGGGCACCGACGCGGAATCCCCGAACTCGAAGAGCACGTCGTCGGGGTCCAGGGGCAGGCGGTCGGCCACGATCTGGGCGAAGGTCGTGGCGTGCCCCTGGCCGTGGGGTGAGGTGCTGCTTCGCACCAGCAGGCGGCCGTCGGGTGCAACAGCGGCCTCCGCGCTCTCGAACCTCCCGCCCGCGCGCTCGACGTACATCGCCACGCCGGTGCCCCGCGCGTGGCGCTCGTCGCCGTCGGCGCGCACCGGCCCGATCAGCTCGAGCGCGCGCTCGAGGCAGCGCGGGTAGTCGCCGGAGTCGTAGGTGAAGCCCAGCGGGGTGCGGTGCGGGAAGTCGGTGATCAGGTTGCGCCGGCGCAGCTCCACCGGATCGATGCCGGCGGCCCGCGCGGCGTCGTCCACCGCCCGCTCCAGGAAGTAGGCCGCCTCGGGGCGCCCGGCGCCACGATAGGGCCCGGTGGGGACCTTGTTCGTCTGCACGCCGCGCAGCTCGACCTCGGCGGCCGGCAGCGTGTAGCAGCCGCACATGAGCATCGCGGTGGTGTGAGGCGGGATCGCCGTGGTGGGAAGGAGGTAGGCGCCGAGGTCCGCCACGATCCTGGCCCGCACCGCGAGCATGCGGCCGTCGCCGTCCAGGGCCAGCTCCACCTCGGCCTCCGCCCCGCGGCCCTGGTAGGAGGCGAGCAGGTTCTCGCGGCGGTCCTCGGTCCACTTCACCGGGCGCCGGAGCGTCATGGCCGCGACGGCCGCCAGCGCCGCCTCGGGCGCGATGACCCCCTTGCTGCCGAACGCGCCGCCCACATCGGGCACGATCACGCGCAGGCGCTCTCGCGGGCGATCCAGGACGTGGGCGAGGCCGCTGATCTGCCGGTGGGTGTCCTGCGCGGAGACCCACAGCGTCAGCAGATCGTCCTCCGGGTCGTAGGAGGCCAGTGCCCCGCGGGTCTCCATCGGCGCGGCCGCCAGCCGCGGCATCGCGTACGTGCCGCCGGCCACGGTCCGGGCCGCGGCAAAGGCGCCCTCCACGTCCCCGCTCGTCCGCTGCCAGCGCACCAGATCGAGCCGCGAGGAGGCGGGATCGGCGACGACGTCGAGGTAGTCGTAGTCCACCTCCACCAGCTCGGCCGCGTCCTCGGCCAGCTCGCGCGACTCGGCCACCACGGCCGCCACCGGCTGGCCGACGTAGCGCACCTCGTCGCCGGCGAGCACGGGGTGCGGCTCGTCGGCCACCTCGGCCCCCTCGGGCACCTGCACGGGCAGCGGGCCCGCGCGGCCCTCGAGGTCCCGCGCGGTGAGCACCGCCACCAGGCCGGGCGCATCGTCGGGCGGCGTTATCGAGACCACCCGGCCGTGGGCCAGGTCGCTGCGCACGAAGGCCAGGTGAGCCGTGCCGGGCGGGTCGAGGTCGTCGAGGTAGCGGGTCGCCCCGGTGAGCACGCGCCGGTCCTCGCGCCGGGGGATGGCCCGGCCGACGAGCGTCAAGGGGCCCCGTCGAGCGCCTGGAGGACGACCGCGAGTGCGGCCAGGCCCTCCGACGCGCCGGTCTCGACGACCTCCTCCCCGCGGATGCAGCGGCCGAACTCGTCCAGCTCCTCCGCGAGCATGTCGCGTTCCTCGAAGCGCACGGGCTCGCCGTCGAGGGTCAGCGAGGTGACGCTGTCGAGCGCGGGGGCGTCGGGCCAGACCGAGAAGTCCGTGCGGTAGTCCAGCACCGCCTCCGTCCCGAACAGGCGCAGCGAGAGGGTCTTCGGCGAGACGTAGCTGCCGCTGACCACGCCCAGCGCCCCAGCGTCGAACTCGAGCGTGACTACCCCCAGGTCGTCGATGTCCGCGGAGGCGTGCACGTGGGTGAAGCGCCCGCTGGCCCGGCGCACCGGGCCCAGCCAGTGGATGAGCGTGTCCACGTGGTGGATCCCGAGCTGCATCACCGGGCCGCCCGGGTTGCGCCCGCGCTCGGCTCGCCACGCCCCCGTCTTGAAGCTGCCGGGCAACGACATGTTGGCCTCGGCCAGCACCACCCGACCAAGGGCGCCCTCGTCGATCAGCTGCTTGGTGCGCCGGGCGGCGCCCAGGCGGCGGAAGGCATGGCCCACCATCAGCGCAACGCCGGCGTCCAGGCAGGCGTCGCGCATGCGCTCCCCGGCCTCCACCGTGTCGGCGATCGGCTTCTCGACGAACACGTGACGCCCCAGCTCGGCGCAGGCCCGGGTGTGCTCTTCGTGGGCGTCGTTGGGGGTCGCCACGATCACGCCCTCCACCTCGGGGTGCCCGATCGCCTCCTCCGGACGGCCGGCCGCCAGGCAGGAGAAGCGCTCTGCGAAGGCGTTGCGCCGGGCCTCGTCGCGGCTGTAACAGGCCACCACCCGCAGCCCGGCGCGCTGGGCCGCCGCCGCCAGCTGCGGCGCCCACATGCCCGTGCCCAGGATCGCCACCCCGGTCACGCGAGCTTCTCCTTCATCCAGTCGGCGATCAGCGGGCGGGTCTTGTAGGGGACGTTGGCGCAGGCGTGGTTGCCGTCCTCGTGCAGCACGAACTCGCCCTCGGGCGCCTCGCGGGCCTGGCGCTCGGTCTGCTCCCAGGGGATCAGCCGGTCGAGCCGGCCGGTGACGAACAGCGCCGGCTGGCGCACCTGCTCGATCACCCCGGACAGGTCGAGCTCGGAGGCCCGGGCGCGGCCCTCCGCGTCGTCGCCGGCGAACGACTTGGCCACGAAGGTCTCGCGGGTCAGCGGCGGCAGGCCCTCCCAGATCTCACCGAAGTTGAACGGGCCGCTCAAGCCGGCCACCGCCTTGACGCGCGGCTCGAAGGCGCCGACCCGGGGCGCGTAGTAGCCGCCCATGCTCACCCCAAAGGCCCCGACCCGCTCGTGGTCCAGGTCCTCGCGACCGGCGAGCGCATCCAGCAGCGCGGCCACTCCCACCTCGTAGTCGGGCCTGATCGCGAGCTCGTAGCCACCCTCGCCCTGGCCGGTGCCGTCGAGCGAGGCCGTGGCCATCCCCCGCTCCAGGAAGACGTTCTCGGGCCGGAAGAACTCCTCCTTGGTCGAGTCCAGTCCCGGGATCAGCACCACGAGCGGCGGCCGTTCGGTTCCCGGCGGGCGGCGCAGGTTGGCCACCACGCGCGAGCCGTTCAGCGGGACCTCAAGACGCTCGGCCGACGGATCCAGGTGCTCGAGCGCGCGCCGCAGCGCGTCCACCGCCCGGTCGCCCGCCGCCCGGCTCTTCTCCGCGTCCAGCACCCACACGAAGCGGGCGAAGTGAAAGCAGACGGCCGCCCGCTGCCAGGCCTCCCCCGCGCTCCGGGCCCGGCCCTGCTCCTCGGCCTCCCGGGCCAGCGCCACGTGCGTCTCCGCGGTCTGGCACCACTGGTCGAGCCACTCCTCCCACGTCTCGATCCGGGCGGTGGTGGCCAGGAAGTCGTTGTAGTCGACGCCCGCCTGGACGAAGCGCGGCGCCCAGTGGTCAATGGCGGCCTGCACGCGCGCGTCCGGCACCGGCCATCACCTCCTCGGGGTCATGGCCGAGGTCGTGCAGCATCACCATCGCGGCGTTGCGGCCGGGCACGCCGGTGATCGAGCCGCCGACGCTCGTGGTGCCGCCGGTCTGGTACAGGCCCGGGATCGGCATGCGGTGCCCGCTCCAGCCGGGCACCGGCCGGTTGGGGCCGGTGAAGGCGTAGCTGCGATCGCCGCCGTGGAAGGCGCCGTTGATCATGTGCGGGTTGCCGCGCTCGATGTCGAGCGGGCTCTTGACGTAGCGGGCGAGGATGTGCTCCTCGCTCAGGTTCGGGATGAAGCGCCGCACGTGCTCCAGCTGGCGCCGGGCCAGATCCTCCTTGCGCTCCTCCCAGTCGGCGTAGCGGTCGGGGAGGTCGAGGGTCTGCGGGCTCAGCAGCTTCACCGTGTGGTGGCCCTCCGGGGCCCGGTCGGGGTCCACCAGCGTGGGCGTGGCCACGAGCAGCCACGGGATCCCGTCCAGCGGCCGGCGGTCGCGCACCGCCCGTCCGAGCTCGAGCACATCCTGGGGCCAGCCCACCGTGCCGGCGGAGACGGCCGCGCGCTCCCCGTCGGGCGTACCGAACAGCGGCGCCGCGTCGGTGGCGAAGTAGGCCGCCATGCCCGGGACGCCCACGTCGTAGGTATCCACGCCGTAGACGAACTCCTCGCCCCACGCGTCGGCGGGCGCCATGTCCACCAGGTGCTTGACGTGGATCGTCGAGAGCACTGCCGTGTCCGCGAGGTAGCGCTCGCCATCGTCGGTCTCCACGCCGACGCAACGGCCGTTCTCGAGCACCAGCCGCGAGACGCGGCGGTCGCAGAGCACGGTCGAGCCGTTGTCCTCCAGGAAGCGGGTGAGGGCCTCGGTGAGGGCCCCGGACCCGCCCCGGGGGATCGACCAGCTCCGCCGCTGGCGCCCGAAGATGATCGAGTAGGCGTTGGTGCCCGAGCCGGCGGCGTCGAGGGGCACCAGCGTCTGGAAGGCCTGCCAGCACATGAAGGCCTGCACATGGGGGTCCTCGAACTCGCGCCGGATCACGTCCCAGGCGCTGATCGCGTTGCGGCGCAGCCAGATCCTCCCGCGGGGGTGCTCGAGCAGCATCT
This sequence comes from uncultured Thermoleophilaceae bacterium, assembly GCA_963850205.1. GTDB lineage: Bacteria > Actinomycetota > Thermoleophilia > Solirubrobacterales > Thermoleophilaceae > JACVRW01. The sequence goes on from CAWKKJ010000008.1 coordinate 214,752, forward strand.
CCTGCAGGCTCGGCCCGAACCCCGGCGGCGTGTTGCGCGAGCGGCCGTAGATCAGCTTCACCTCGTCGTACTCGGACACCATCCGCCGGTAGGCCTCGGCGTCATGCTCCGAGAAGCGCGCCAGCTCCTCGCAGGTGCGCTCGAGGTCCATCCACTGCGAGATCTGCTCTCCGTCCGGCAGGGCCACGTGGGCCACCGGGTCGGGCTCGAAGTACTCGAGGCCGTAGTCGGAGTGCAGGCCCAGCTCGTCGTTGGCCAGCAGCGGGTTGACCCGGATGAGCGTGTGGCCGGTCGAGCAGCTGTCGATCCGGTAGCCGGGGCCGATCAGCTCCTCGGTCGCGGCGCCGCCGCCGGGGATCGGGCGGGCGTCGAGCACCAGGCACTCGTGGCCGGCCTTGGTCAGGTAGGCGGCGGTGATCAGGCTGTTGTGCCCGCCCCCGGCCACCACGATGTCCGCCGTCGTGCTCATGGCACCGTCTGCTCCTTTCGCGCCCGGCCCAGGCCGAGCAGCCGTTCCGCGTTCGTCGACAGGACCGCCGCCTCGGCCTCCGGATCGAGACCCAGCCCGCGCACCGCACCCACCGCGCCGTAGTCGCCCATGTCGAAGGGGTGGTCCGTGCCGAGCACCACCCGCTCCGGTCCGGCGAAGGCGATCAGGTCCGCCAGCAGCGTGCGGTCGTGGGTGACGGTGTCGTAGTAGAAGCGCCGCAGCGACTCGTCGGGCGACTCGCCCAAGCGGGAGCGGGCCTGGGGCTGGAAGCCGTGGGCGTGACGCAGGCGGCCTCGCAGCGCGAGGATCGCGCCGCCGCCGTGGGCCAGCAGCACCCGGAGGTTCGGGTGCCGCTCGAGCACACCCGCCATCACCATCTGCGCGGCGGTGACGGTCGTCTCGATGGGGTTGCCCACCGTGTTCCAGAGGTAGTGGTCGGCGAACGCGCCGACGGTGAAGCCGCGGGTGGTCGGATGGATGAACACCAGGGCGCCGGTGCGCTCGGCGGCGCTCCAGAACGGCTCGAACCGGTCGTCGCCGAGGCTCGTGCCCCCCACCGACGCGGCCACCTCCACGCCGGCCAGCTCGCCGCCCTCGATGAGCCGCTCCAGCTCGGCAGCGGCCAGCTCCGGATCCTGCAGCGGCACGGCCCCCAGCGCCGCGATCCGCCCGCCGCCCGAGCGGACGAGCCCCGGCCAGCGCCTCGTTCTGGATGCGGCAGCGCCGCAGCGCCTCCTCGGGCTCGGCGTCACCGAACAGCAGCGGCACCCAGGGGCAGAGCACCGTGCGCTCGATGCCCGCCTGCTCCTGGGCCTCGACGATCCGGTGGACGTCCACGAACTCCCGCACCGCGGAGCGGATCTCGCGGCCGCCGAGCTCGACCACCTGCGCGCCGTCCACCCGCTGCACCCGCGGCCGCCAGTCCTCGTCCGGCGCGGCCTCGCGGAGCAGCTCGGGCACGATCACGTGGGCGTGGAGATCGACAGCGGTCACGTCACTCCACCGCGATCAGCAGGAGCGAGCCGGCAACCACCAGCGCTGCGCCCCCGAGCACCCGCGCGTCCACCCGTTCGACGCCCTTCCCGGCGAAGAGAGGAGCCAGGATGAGCACGGTGGGCACCGCCAGCAGGTTCAGGGCCAGCACCACCCCCACCGCCGCCAGGTCGAGGGCCACCCAGCGGCCCCAGGTGGCCAGCGCGACGATCGCCCCGCCCACCATCTTCAATGCCACCCCCTCGCGCGGCAGGTCGCGGACCGGCCGCCGCGTGCCCGGTGACAGCACGAGCACCAGCGCGTAGACCAGCGCGGAGAAGACCACCCCGATCGTCACCCCGAGCAGGGGCGAGTCGACCTCCTCGAGGCCCTCGAGGGTGAACACCGGGCTGAGGGCCCAGAGGAAGGCGCAACCCAGGGCGAAGAGGGAGTCCTCCCAGCGCATCTCCGTCCCGGCTCGGGGGGCCGAGAGCAGCACCGCGCCGCCCACCATCAGGGCGATCCCCCCGAGCGCGGCCGCGCTTGGCAGCTGACCCAGGACCACCGCTGCGATGACGATGCCGAACAGCGGCACGGTGGTGAGCAGCGGGCCGGTGCGGGACGCCCCGATCCGGTCCTGGCTCAGGTTGAGCAGGGTCCAGCCGAGAAAGAAGTGCAGCCCGCCCGCGATCGCGAAGCTGACGATCGCCCAGGCCGGCGCATCGGCGATCAGCGTGAGGTCGCCGGCGATAGCCGTGGCGACCAGCAGCACGGCCGCGGCCACCAGCATCTGCAGGAAGGTGGACAGGTAGACGTCGTCGAGCTGACGCACGGCCCGCACGTTGAGGCTCTGGAAGAGCCCGAAGCCGATGCCGGACGCCGCCGCCCACAGGACGCCCGTCACGCCCGGGCGACCGGGGGCTGCTGCTTTGCCTGCTCAACCGTGCCACCGAAGTACAGCGCCGACATCTCCGGGTTCTCGAGCACGTCCTTCGCCTTGCCGGTGAGCAGCACGCGGCCGCTCTCCATCACGATGCCGTGGTCGGCGATGCGCAGCCCGAAGCGCACGTTCTGCTCCACCAGCAGGATGGTCTTGCCGGCCTCGGTCATCACCCGGATCGAGTCGAAGACGTGCCGCAGCGCCTTCGGGTCGAGCCCGAGCGAGGGCTCGTCCAGCAGCACGAGCTTGGGCTCGAGCATGAGCGAGCGCGCGAACTCGACCATCCGGCGCTGGCCGCCGGAGAGGTTCCCCGCCTTCTCGCCGGCGCGCTCCTTGACGATGGGGAACAGCTCGGCGATCTCGTCGTAGCGGCGACGCAGCAGGTCGCGGTCGCGGCGCTTGATGTACGCCCCCATGAGGACGTTCTCCTTGACGGTGATGTTGGGAAAGAGCGCGTCGGACTGGGGCACCTGGGAGACGCCCATGGCCAGGATCCGCGCCGGGTGCAGCCCGCGCACCGACTCCCCCTCGAGCTCGATCTCGCCCTGGCGCGGTTGGAGCAGCCCGCTGACGGCGCGCAGCACGGTGGACTTGCCGGCGCCGTTGGGGCCGACGATGCAGCACACCGCGCCCCGGTCGACGTCCAGGTCGACTCCCTGGAGCACGTCGCCCCCGCCGTAGCCGGCGAACACGTCGCGCAGCTTGAGCATCACGCGCCCACCGGCTGTTCGAGGCGGAAGTCCTCGCCCAGATAGGCGTCGAGGACCTTCGGGTCGCGCTGGATCTCGTCCGGGCCGCCCTCGGCGATGGTCTTGCCCCGCGCCAGCACCAGCACGGGCCGGCACAGGCCGAGCACGAAGGGCATGTTGTGCTCGACGATCAGGAACGTCTTTCCCTGGGCGTTGAGCTCGCGGATCATCTCGCCGATCCGCTCGATCAGCGTCGGGTTGATCCCCCCGGCCGGCTCGTCGAGCATGATCAGCTTCGGGTCCAGCATCAGGATCTGCGCAAGCTCCACCAGCTTCTGCTGGCCGAAGGAGAGGGCTGACGCGGGCTGGTCGCGGTACTTCCGCATCCCCACGAAATCGAGCAGTTCCTCGGCCCGCTTGGCCTCGTGGCCGCCCACCGCATCGGCCGTCAGCTGTCCGACCCGGAAGGACGGCAGCGGCGCCACCACGTTCTCGAGCACGGTCATGCCCCGGAACAGACGCGTGATCTGGAAGGTGCGGCCGAGCCCGAGATGGGCCCTCCGCCAGGGCCGCAGCGACTCGATCCGGCGACCGGCGAACGACACCTCTCCGGCGTTCGCCGTCATCGTGCCGCCGATCAGGTTGAAGACCGTGGTCTTGCCCGAGCCGTTGGGGCCGATCAGGGCGGTGATCGAGCCCTCGGGCACGGCGAACGAGGCGCCGTCGACCGCGCGCAGGCCGCCGAAGCGCTTCTCCAGCCCCTTGACCTCGAGCAGCGGCGGCCCGTCGGCGGCGGTGGGCGGCGGCGGCGCCTCCCGCTCGCGCAGGTCGATGCGCGGGTCCAGGCGCTGGCCCACCACGCCGGCCTTCCCGCGGGTGCGCAGCGTCTCGAGCCAGGACTTGACGGTCGGGATGATCCCGCTGGGCACGAACAGCACCACCAGCGCGAGCAGCCCGCCGAAGATCAGCAGCCGCGTGTTCCCGCCGCCGAACTCGTTGTTACTGATCTCGTTGAGCGGCTCGACGATGAAGGCGCCCAGCACCGGCCCCCACAGGGTCGCCCGGCCGCCCAGCAACAACGACAGGATGATCTGGACGCTCAGCAGGATGTTGAACATCCCGGCCGGGTCGATGAAGGCGATGTAGTAGCCGTAGACCGCACCAGCCATCCCGACGAACACCGCGCTGGCCACGAAGGCCAGGATCTTGTAGACGGGCGTGTTCACGCCCACTGTGGCCGCCTTGTCCTCGTCCTCGCGGATGGCGATCAGGCCCATCCCGAACTTGTTGCGCCGGATCCACCAGCACAGCAACAGCGAGGCCGCGAGCAGCGCGAAGAAGGCGTAGTAGAAGGGCCAGTTCTGGTAGTCGATGCTCCAGGTGGGCAGCGGGAGCGTGATCCCGCCCGTGCCGTTGGTGAGCGAGTCCCAGTTGGTGGCGATGATCTGGGCCAGGAACAGGAAGGCGATGGTGAGGATCACGAACGAGGTGCCCCGCGCGCGCATCGCCACCACGCCCAGGAGGGCGGCCAGGCCGCCCGCGAGCAGTCCGGCGGCCGGCACCCACACGAACGGGTTGCCGCCCACGTCGGTGGCCAGGATCGCGGCCGTGTAGGCCCCGATCCCCAAGAAGGCGCCCTGCCCGAGCGAGACGTAGCCGGCGTAGCCGGTGATGATGTTGAGACCGACCGCCCCGATGGCGAAGACCATCGAGAGCATGATCATGTTCTGGTAGTAGAGGTCGTCGGAGAAGACCGGGTAGAGCGCGATCAGCAGCACCCCGAGCGCCGGCAGCACGTTCCAGGGGTTGCGCAGGGCGCTGATCACGCCGCGGCCACGTCCTCGCGCAGCTTCTGGCCCATGAGCCCCTGAGGCCGCAGCAGTAGGACGATGATGATGAACACGTAGGGCACCGCGGTGGCCCAGGCCGGCGAGATGTAGGTGACGGTGAGGGTCTCGGCCACGCCGAGCAGCAGCGCACCGAGGGCGGCGCCCGGGAGGCTGCCCAGCCCACCCAGCACGATGATGCCGAGCAGGCGCGCGATCCACTGGTAGTGCGAGCCCGGCAGGAAGGGATAGAGGACGCTCACGATGGAGCCTCCCGCCCCCACGCTGGCCACGCCCACGGCGAATGTCAGCGCCGCCACGGCGCCCACGTTCACGCCGACGAGCTCGGCCCCCTGGGGGTTCACCGCGCTGGCCCGGATGGCCCGCCCCAGCCAGGTGTAGTTGAGGATGCCGTAGAGCCCGCCCAGCACCACCACGGCGAGCGCGCCGCCGTACACCTGGGCCTGGGGCAGGAAGATCTCGCCGATCTCGAAGGACTCGTTGAAGTAGGGCGGCCGCACCGAGTGCGAGGTGTTGCCCCAGATCGACCCCATCAGCCCCTCCAGCACCAGGGCCAGCCCGAAGGTGAGCAGCACCGACGCCCCCACCGGGGCGTTCCGGATGCGGCCCACGCTGGCCAGGTAGAGCAGCCAGCCGAAGGCCATCATGGCCGGGGTGGTGATCAGGATCGCCAGCAGCGGATCCATCCCGGTGGCGGTCCACAGCGAATAGGTGAGGAAGGCGGCGAGGATCACCAGCGCGCCGTGCGCGATGTTGATCACCTTCATTACGCCGAAGATCAGCGTGAGCCCTGAGGCCAGCAGGGCGTAGACCCCGCCGACCAGGAGGCCGAGGATCACGGTCTGGACGAACTCCGTCACGGCTACGCGTCACGCCGGAGCGGGCGGGCGCCGGGGCATCCCCACGAGCCCCGGCGCCGCTCGCCCGTTGGTGCTACTTCGGCTGCCACCCCGGAATGATCTTCTCGCTGGTGGCCGCCTCGTCCGGCAGCACGATCTCCGGCACCCCGCTCTGCCATTGGCCGACCAGGAACTCGCCCTCGGGTCGTCCTTGCTCGTCCCAGCTCAGCGGCCCGAGGATGGTCTGCACCGTGTTCTCCCTCAGCCAGTCGGCCAGCTTGATCTGCTGGTCGCGCTCGACCGTGCCCACCGCCTCCACCGCCGCCTGCATCACCTGCGCGGTGGCGTAGGCGTCGGCCGCGTCCTCCGGCACCTCGGTCCCCCCGTACAGCTCCTGGTACTTGGCCACGAACTCCTGGTTACCCGGAGTGTCCGCTTCCTTGCTGTGGCTGACCCCGTAGAAGATCCCCTCGGTCGTTCCCTTGCCCACCGCCTTGCCGTACTGGTCGCCCAGTGAGGGCGCGGTGGTCTGGTAGAACCAATCCGGCGTGTAGTTGGCCTTGCGCAGGGCCCGGACCATGCCCACGCCGTCCTCGAAGGTCGCGCCGTTGACCACCAACTCCGCCCCGCTGGACTTCACCGAGTTCGCGATCGCGTCCAGGTTGGGGTTGTCGATCGTGTAGGTCTTGCGGTAGACGGTCTCGATCCCCCCGTCGCTCAGGATCTTCTCGATGCCCTCCGACGTCGGCACGGCGAAGGGGTCGTCGAGCGTCGGGTAGGCGGCCGTCTTCGGCCGCTCGTTCTCCGGCACGTCGGTGGTCAGCCACTTCGCCCACACGTCGCCCTGCTTGTCGGCCGTGGCCTGCTGGGCGAAGAAGAGGAACTTGAAGCCGCGGTCGAAGAGCTCGGGCGCGCCGCCCGCCGGCTCCACGAAGAGCATGCGGTTGCGCTCGGCCACCGCCGAGGCGGGCAGGTTGAGCAGGGAGGAGAACGTACCCAGCAGCATGTCGACCTGATCGCGGCTGATCAGGGCGTTGTAGTCCGCGACGATCGTGTTCTGATTGCTCTGGTCATCCTTGATGACCATCTCGACGTTGCGGCCGTCGAGCAGTCCGCCGCTCTCGTTGACCATCTCCTCCCAGACCTTGTAGCCCTGCTGGGCGGCCTTGCCCGGCTCGGAGAACTCACCGGTGAGCGGGAGCGAGGCCCCCACCTTGATGGGCTCGCCGCCACCGCCGTCACCACCGCCCCCGCCCCCGTCGTCGTCGCCGCCGCACCCAGCCACGGTCAGCGCGGCCAGGGCCACGATGAGAAGCACCAGCCAACGTGTCTTTGCCATGGACACCCCTCCCTCAGGGTCGACCCAGTCGCCTGCAGGGCCACTGCAATCGTTTGCTGCAATCGTTTGTAGCCTAGTGCGGGCCCTTCACGCTGTCAACCCCAAGGTTACGCGGATTGTCGAGACGGGCCTGGCGATCAGCCGTTCTCTTGCGCCCACCGCTCGGCCGCGCGCTCGACGTCAGCCCGGTCGAAGTCGTTGACCTCGGTGATCAGGCCGTCGTTGAGCGCGGGGCCGACGTCGACGGTCTCCTCGAGCACGCCGGCTCGCGAGAGCACGTCCTGGCCCGTGGCCCAGACATCGGGTCGCAGATCGCCGATGCGCTCGGGATCGTCGGGCTTCATCTGCTGGATGGCAAGGTCCATCGCGGCCTCGCCGCTGGCCTCGTTGCGCCACTCGGCCGGCACCTTCTCCCGCACGATGGCTTCGACCACCTCGCGGTTGACCTGACCCACATGCTGGGCCTTGGCCCAAGCGCGAAGGAAGCCGACGAGTGCCTGCCGCTTCTCGCGCAGCGTGTCGGGAAGCACCGCCAGCGGGTTGCCGTCGATGCGCCCGACGTCAGTCGGGGGTGATGTTGCGCAGCGGCACGTCGTTCGCCTCGAGCGCGGTGAAGTCAGAGGCGTTTCCGACATAGGCCTGGATCTTGTCGTCCGCGAAGGTCTTGGCCACCAGCGGCCCGCTGGTTCCCACGACCGCCGTCTCCACGCTGTCCTTCGAGACACCGGCCGCATCGAGCATGGCGTCGAGGAAGCGGGTGCTCTCCTCCGACTCGAGGCCCACGGTCTGACCCTCCACCCCGTTGATGTCCTGGATGGCGCTGTCCTCCGGGACGACGATGCCGGCGGTGTTGGTGTGCTGGGGGCTGAAGATCACCTCGTGCTGGCCCCCCTTGGCGCGCGCGAGAATGATCTCGTCCACGTCGGCGAAGGCCACGTCCGCGTCGCCGTTGTCGAGGAACGCGGTGGCGGCGATCTCCTCCGCCGCGGGCGCCAGATCGGGCTGCACGTTCTCCTCTTCGAAGAAGCCGAGCTCTTCGGCCACAAGCGTGGGGTAGAACAGCAGGGAAGGCGGGGTGGGCAGCGAGTAGACGATCTCTCCTCCGGCCTGTGCCGCCTGGTCGCCGCCGCCCGAGCCCTCGTCGTCGTCCCCGCCGCAGCCCGCGACCGCGAGCGCCGCGGCGGCAAGCACCAGCGCAAACCGATTACCCGTCCTAAACACGTGCGTCCTCCGTTGTCCGTTGACCATGCCGCTCCGACGCTGCTTCCTCCCGCGCGCTCCTACGGCCTTCCCGGGCGGCGCGGCGGCGAGTGCGCGCCGCGAGCCGCGAGTCGTGCATCCAGAAGACCGTCGCCCGCTCGAGCCACTCCATCGCGCCGTAGAGCAGGAGCCCCATGATCATCAGCATCAGGATCACGGCGAACGCGTCGGCGATCGCGAGCTGGCTGCTGAACTGCTGCACCAGCACCCCGAGCCCGCGCTCGGCGGAGATGAACTCGCCCACCACGGCGCCCACCAGCGCCAGCCCGGCGGCCGTCTTCAGGCCGGCGAAGAGCACGGGAAGCGATCCCGGGACCATCAGCCGGGTGAAGGTCTGCAACCGCGTTGCGCCCAGCGAGCGGAACATCTCCCGCGAGTCCTCGTCGACGGTGAGGATCCCCGTAAGCGCGTTCACGTAGACGGGAAAGAAGGCGATGATCGCTGCGATCCAGATCTTCGAGCTGTAGCCGAAGCCGGCCCAGGCGATGATGAGCGGCGCGATGGCGATCCGGGGCGTGACCTGCAGGGCGACGGCGTAGGGGCCGAGCATCTGGCGCATCGTGGGCGACAGGCCGGAGGGGATGGCCAGGGCAAGACCCAGCGCGGAGCCGAGGACGAAGCCGGCGACGGACTCCCACAGCGTCGCGGCGATGTCGTCCCAGACGAACTCGCTGCCGATCAGCTCCACGAATGAGGTGGCGATGTCGAGCGGTGGGGGCAGGATCGATTCGGAGACCCACTCCAGCGCCAGCGCCAGCTCCCATAGGGCGAGCAGGAGTACGAGGAACAGCAGCGGCGGCCACAGCCTCCGCGCTATCCGCCCGGGCGACAGCGCCGAGCGCGACCTAGCCTCCATCGGCCCTCTCCGGTTCGGGCCGGCCGTTGGCCTGGTCGCGACCCTCCAGCCCCCGGTGGGCCCGCAGCACGAGCTCCTGGAACTCGCGCTCCGCGGCCATCTCGGGGACGCGGGGACGCTCGAAGGGGACCGTCAGCACGTCGCTGATGCGCCCCGGCCGCGGGGTCATCACGATCACCCGGTCCGCGAGCAGCACCGCCTCGGTGATGTTGTGGGTCACGAGCAGGGCGGTCGCCGAGGTTCGCTCGTGCACGTCGAGCAGCTCCATGTTCAGGCGCTCCCGGGTGAGCTGGTCGACCGCCGCGAACGGCTCGTCGAGCAGGAGGACCTCGACGCCCACCATGAGCAGACGGGCGAGGGCCACCCGCTGCTGCATGCCCCCCGAGAGGTGCCGTGGGTACGTGTGCTCAAAACCGCCCAGCCCGACCAGGCCGAGGAGGTCGTAGGCCTCTCGCCTGGCGTCCGCATCGGCCCGGCCCTGAAGCGTGCGGGGCAGCATCGCGTTCTGCAGCGCGGTACGCCAGGGCAGGAGGGTGGGTCGCTGGAACATGAGCGCGACATCCTGCCTCGGCTCGGTGACCTCCACCCCGTTGACCGAGATCGTCCCGCCGCTGAGCGGGATCAGCCCGGCGATCAGCCGCAGCAGCGTCGACTTCCCGCAGCCGCTCGGCCCGACCACCGAGACGAACTCGCCCGGCTCGGCGTGGAAGCTCACGTGGTCGACCGCGAGGACACCGCCCTCGAACTCCTTCACCGAGTCGGCGACCTCGATCCTGCCGCGCTCGCCCTCCGCGCCACCCGATTGCTCCCCCGCAAGGGCGGTCCTCCTCCTGAGCACCCGCCGACACCCCTCCTGCGACCGCACCGTCGCGGCCTGCAAACGTTTGTTCCTGCAATCGTTTGCGATGGTATTGACGGCCCCCTGGCCCGTCAAGCGAGCTTCCTGTTAAGGCGCCGTCGGCGGGTGCCCGGTCGACTGGCGAACCACCAGCGTGGGCTCCAACCTCAGGTGCCGCGGCGCGCCGGCATCGGGCGCGAGGCGCTCCAGCATCAGCTCGGCCGCTGCGGTGCCGATCTCGTAGTGGGGGATGCGGATGGTGGTGAGCGGCGGCTGGAAGCGGCCGGCGAAGGGCATGTCGTTGAAGCCGACCACCGAGATCTGCGCCGGGCAGGCGATTCCGCGCTCCGCCAGCACGTCCAGGCATCCCAGCGCGAGCAGGTCGTTGGCGGCGGCGATGGCCGTGACCCGGGCCTGCTCGTCGAGCAGCTCGCGGCACAGCCGGGCCCCCTCGGCCTCGGTGAACGCCTGGCTGACGCGCACCAGGCCCGGGTCGGTGTCGAGGCCGAACTCCTGCACCGCCTCCAGGAACGCGTCATGGCGGTCGATGCCCGTCGAGTAGTCGAGCGGCCCTGCGAGGTGGGCGATCCGGCGATGGCCGAGACCGGCCAGATGCTCGATCGCCATGCGCTGGCCCTTGCGGTCGTCGGCGGTGGCGGCGCTGATCGGGACGCCCGGCAGCCAGCGGTTGACGAGCACGACCTCGAGCCCCGCCGCCATCACTTCGTCGAGCCCGCCGTGGTCGCGCCGGGCCGTGGCGGTGATGATTCCCTCCACCTGCCGTGCTCGCATGGCCTGGGTGTCCACCAGCTCGCGCTCGGGGTCGTTGTCGGTGTTCGCGATCAGCGGCGTGTAGCCGGCCTCCTCGAGGCGGTCCTCGATCCCCCGCAGGATGGGCGGGAACAGCGGGTTGGTGAGGTCCGGGATCAGCACCCCGATCGTGTAGGAGCGGTTGGTCTTCAGGCCGCGCGCGATCGGGTTCGGTCGGTAGTGGAGCTCCTCGGCGGCCAGGCGGACGCGTTCGGCCGTCTCCTCGTTCACCAGCGCGCGGGTATCGTCGTTGAGAGCGCGCGACGCGGTCGCGGGGTGGACCCCGGCCTTGCGGGCCACATCGCGCAAGGTGGCGCGCGACCCGCCCCTGAGGTTCGGCGTGGCCATCGCGCAGATTATGCACACGTTTGCAGGCGTCCTGTCCCAGAATTGCCCTTGACCCGCAGCGCGACGACACCCGGCCGGCAGGCGCCGGCGAGCGACTCGGCGCTCGCGCCGCTGCGTCAGAGCGGGTTTCGCGGCGTGTGGAGCGCGCTCGCGGGCTCGCAGCTCGTGATCTGGATGAACACCGTGGGCGCGGTCACCGTGATCGCCTCGGTTTCCGACTCCTCCACCCTGCTGGCGCTCGTGCAGACCGCGAACAGCCTGCCGGCCGTGCTGTTCGCGCTCGTGGCGGGAACGGTGGCCGATATCGTGGACCGCCGCCTCCTGGCCCTGGTCGCTCAGCTCTTCATGCTGGCCGCCGCCACGGCGCTCGCGGTGCTCACCTTCACCGATACGGCGACCGCGGCGGCGGTGCTGGGGCTCACCTTCGTGCTCGGCTCGGGGATGGCCACCACCTTCGTCGTCTACCAGTCGCTCACGCCCGAGGTGGTCTCCCGCGCCGAGCTGCCGGCCGCCGTGGCGCTGAACGGCGTGGCCATCAACCTGGCCCGCGCGGCCGGGCCCGCCCTGGCCGGCCTGTGTATCGCGGTGCTCAGCGCCGGCGCCCTGTTCTCCATCGAGGCGGCGCTCATGGCCGCGGTGATCGCGGTGGTGCTGCGACTCCGCCTGCGACGGAGGGCCGCCGGCGGCCGGGAGCAGCTCGCGCCGGCGATGCGAGCCGGGGTGCGCTTCGTGCGCTTCTCCCGGCCCGTGCGGACCGTGCTCGCCCGCGGCGCGCTGTTCAGTGTCTTCGCCAGCGGGCTGTGGGCGCTGCTCCCGGTGGTGGCGCTGCAGCAGCTCGACCTCGGGTCGCGGGGCTTCGGTGTGCTGATGGGCTGCGTCGGCGTAGGGGCGGTCACGGCCGCCGCGCTGCTTCCCCGCCTGCGGCGGCGGTTGCCGCTCGACTGGCTGATCGTGGGCGCGACCCTCGGGGTGGCCGCCGGCCTGGTGGCGCTGGCCTTCGTCGCGAGCCCCTGGCTCGCCGGGATCATCGTGTACGTCACCGGGGCCTGCTGGCTGACGGTGCTCTCCTCGCTCAACATCTCGGCCCAGCGCGTGGCCCCGGGCTGGGTGCGGGCCCGCACCCTGGCGAGCTTCCAGCTGGTGATGCAGGGCGGCCTGGCGCTCGGAAGCCTCGCCCTGGGGCTGGTGGCGGGCGGCGCCGGCGAGCGCACCGCGCTGCTGATCGCTGCCGGCGGGCTGGCCGCGGGGGTCCTGGGCGTGCGGCGCTGGCCCCTGGGCCACACCGAGGATGCCGACCTCTCCCCCGCGGGCCTCTCGGCCGATCCGCTCGTGCAGATCGAGCCGGGGCCAGACGACGGCCCGGTGCTCGTGACCGTCGAGTACTCGATCGCCCCCGCCGACGCCGAGCGCTTCGTGGAGACGATGGAGGAGCTCGGCGTGGTCCGCCGCCGCGACGGGGCCTACCGCTGGAACCTCTACGAGGACCTGGAGCGCCCGGGCTGCTACCTGGAGACCTTCGTGGTGGACTCGTGGGCCGAGCACCTGCGCCAGCACGAGCGCTTCACAGTCGCCGACCTGGACCTGCTGCGCGAGGTGCACGCCCTGCACCGCGGCGACGAAGCGCCCGAGGTCCGGCATCTGCTCTGGGCCGGTGCCGCGCTGCGGGCCGAGGGACGGCCGGAGGAGGGCTAGGGCGGGTTGCGTGGAGCCCCAGGGGCCCGTCGACCCCGGGGGTGGACTAGGCGCGAGGCTCGAGCCCCAGGGTGCCCAGCCAGTGCTGCTGGCCCAGGGTGAACGCGATCGCGTAGCCCAGCTCCACCAGCTCCGGCTCGCTGAAGTGGGCGTGCAGCCGCTCCCAGAGCTCGTCGTCGGCGGCGTCCGCGTTCCAGGCGATGGCGTGCGCCCAGCCCAGCGCGGCCTTCTCGCGCTCGTCGAAGCGGTCCGAGGTCTCGAACGCCATCACGCTCTCGTCCTCGGCCAGGTAGCGGGCGCAGAGCTCCTTGAGCTCGGTGTCGACCAGCCCGTCCTCGAGCACGGTGTCTCGCGTCTCGGCGTACGCGGCCAGGAGCTCGGGCAGCCGGGCCCGCACCGCGTCACCGTCCTCGCCCAGCCGCGGGTCAGCGGACAACGGCGTCCTCGGCCAGCCCCGCCCGCGAGCGGTTGAGCACCTCGCCGTGGCCGAGCTGCAGCGTCTTGATCCAGCGCTGCTGGCCGAACGTGAGGCCCACGAAGTATCCGAGCTCGACGATCTGCTCGTCGCTGAAGTGGTCGCGCAACCGGTCCCACAGGGCGTCGTCGACGTCCTGCGGCGCCCAGGCCAATGCGCTGGCGTAGGCCAGCGCCGCCTTCTCACGCTCGTCGTAGCGGTCCGAGGCCTCGAACTCCAGCAGCTCGTCGATGCGGCCCTCGGTCACCCCCTGCTCACGGGCGGTGTGCGAGCGCTGCGAGCCGCAGTACTCGCACTCGACGGTGCGCGACACATACAGCCGGCAGAGCTCCTTGATGGCGTGGTCGGTCACGCCCTCCCGGAACGAGACCTGCCAGTTGCGCGACAGCGAGCGCAGCACGGCCGGCACGTGGGCGCGCACCGCCTGGCTTTCCGGCCGCGGCGTTCCGTACTCGGCCGCGTAGTCCAGGTAGCCGATGAGCTCGGGGTCCTCCAGCTGCTCCACCGGGTAGTAGCTGATGCGGGGCATCGCTCGTGGCCAGACTAGCGCGCGCTCAGCCCGAGCAGCTCGCGGGCCTCGTCGGCTCCGGCCGGGGCCCGGTCCAGCAGCGGCGCCAGCGCGACCGCCTTCTCGACCAGGTCGGCGTTCGAGCCCGCGCGCTCGTCCATGGTCACCCGCAGGTTGTCCTCCAGGCCCACGCGCATGTGCCCGCCCAGCATCAGCGCGGCCGCCGCCAGGTGGAACTGGCCGGGGTAGCCGACGCCGGCGGCCGACCAGGTGAAGCGGTCCTCGCCGAAGAGCGAGACGGCGGTGCGATGCATGTGCAGCAGCTGCTCCAGCGACGCCGCGTTGGCGCCGAGCACACCCAGCACGAACTGCACGTGGAGCGGGAAGTCCACGAGGCCCTGCTCGGCCAGGTGAGCCAGATTGTGCAGGTGCCCCACGTCGTAGGTCTCGTACTCGGGCTTGGTGTCGGCCTCGCGGAAGAGCTCGGACAGCCGGTAGAGGTCCTGGAAGGTGTTGCGGAACACGTAGTCGCGGGTGGACTCGAGGTACTCGGTCTCCCAGGGCTGCATCTCGGGCCGGTGGCGCACGCCGAAGATCCCGAAGTTGAAGCTCCCGCAGTTGAAGGTGGCCATCTCGGGCCGGCATTCGGTGACCACCTGCGCCCGCTCCTCGATGGTCATCCCCACCCCGCCGCCGCTGGTGGGCTGGACGATGGCGTCGCAGCGCTCCCCGATCCCGGCCAGCACCTCGCGGAACAGGCCCAGGTCGGCCACCGGCTTCCCGGTCTCCGGGTCGCGCACGTGGATGTGGACGATCGCCGCGCCCGCTGCATTGGCGTCGACCGCAGAGTCGACGATCTCCTGCGGCGTCACCGGGATGGCGGCGCTCTGGCCGGGCACGCTCATCCCGCCGGTGATCGCACAGGAGAGGAAGACGGGGGCGAGCGCCATCAGACCACGGCCTCGGGCTCGAGGCGCCGCGGCGGGCGCAGGCGGGCGGCGGAGAGCGGCAGCACGGAGGCCACGAAGGCGGCGGCCACCGCCACCAGCACCCACAGGCTGACGGAGAAGGAGCCGGTGGCGTCGCGGACCGCGCCGAGCATGATCGGCCCGACGGCGGTGATGGTGTAGCCCGCGCCCAGCATCAGGCCCACCACGGCGCCGGTCTCGGCCGGCTCGCGGGCCACGTCCAGGGGCAGGGTGAGGGTCAGCGGGAAGCTCGCTCCGATGCCCACCCCGGCCAGGGCGGCCCAGAGCCAGCCCGCGTCCGGCAGCGCGGCGATCCCGACGGTGGCCACCAGCAGGGCGCTCGAGCTCAGGCCGAGCCACTGGCGCCGCGACCCGCTTCGGTCGGCCAGCCAGGGCACCAGCAGCCCGGCCGGCAGGGCGCAGACCGCGAGCACCCCCACCAGCGCGCCGGCGGAGCCGTCGCTCCAGCCGCGCTCCTGGAAGGAGTCGGCCAGCCAGGCCACCAGGCCGTAGAAGACGATCGACTGGAGGGCGAAGACCGCCGCCAGCACCCAGACCACGCCGCGCCCCCAGGGCAGCCGCGGCGGCGCCTCGAACTGGACGCGCTCGCGGGCCCGCGGGGTGAACACCAGCCAGGCGACCAGGAGGAGGGCCGCGGAGGCGGAGAAGACGGCCAGAGCCGCGCGCCAGCCACCCCAGGCGCCGGCGATGGGCACCGCCAGCGCGGAGGACACCGCCGCGCCGAGGTTGATGCCGGTGGTGTAGACGCCGCTGGCGAACGCCGGCCGGTCGGCGAAGCGCTCCTTGATTGCGACCGGCATCAGCGCCCCGGCGACCCCCATCCCCACCCCGATGGGCAGGGTGAGCGCCAGCACCAGCGGGGCTCCGGGCGCAGCCGCGCGGGCCAGACCGAAGGCCGCGATCGCCGCCAGGCAGCCGGCGATCGCCGCACGGGTGCCCACCCGGGCGGCCACGTGGGCCGCGGGGGGAGCGAACAGGCCCATGCAGAGGACCGGGATGGTGCCCAGCAGACCGGCCACCGCATGCGAGACGTCGAGGTCGTCGTCGATCTCGGGTAGCAGCGGGCCGACGCCCACCAGCTGCGGTCGCAGCGCGAGCGCACCGAGGAACAGCGCCGCCAACACGGCGAGCCGCTTCACGGGCTGACGATCACCTTGAGCGCGCCGTCCACGCGCTCGGTGAACACGCGGTAGGCCTCGTCGAAGTCCTCGAGGCTGAAGCGGTGCGTGATCAGCTCGGAAAGCCGCAGCCGCCCGGCGGCGGCCAGCGCGATCGCCTCCGGCATCTCGCCCGCGGCGGCGCGCACGCCCACCAGGTCAAGCTCGTCCAGCACGAGCAGCTTCACCGGAATCGCGGCGTCGTCCTGGGGAATGCCCACCACCGCCACCCGGCCGCCCCGGCGCAGCATGGCGAGGCTCTGGGGGACCGCGGCGGCAGCGCCCGAGCACTCCAGCACGGCGTCGGCGCCGCGGCCTGCGGTGCGCTCGCGCACCGCGTCCACCGGATCCCGCTCGGTGAAGTCCACGGGCTCGTGGCCCAGCTGCTCCGCCTTGGCCAGCCGCGCGCCGCGGCCCACCACCAGCACCCGCCCGGCGCCCAGCAGCCGGGCGCACTCGGCGGCCAGCAGGCCGAGCACGCCGGGGCCGATCACGGTCACCGTGTCTCCGGGCGAGAAGCCGGCGCGCTTGGCCGTGTGGAGGGCGATCGCGGCCGGATCGAGCATGGCCGCCTCCTCGTCGGAGAGCGTGTCGGGCACACCGAACACGCTCTTCACCGAGTGCACCGCGTAGTCGGCGTACACGCCCTGGGTGTAGTGGCCGTACTGGCGGTGCAGCCGCTCGTCGCCGTAGTTCTCGCAGATGTTGTAGCGCCCCTCGACACACAGCCGGCAGAAGCCGCAGCCGGCGTGCGAGGTGCCGGCCACCCGCGCCCCCTCCTCGAAGCCCAGGTCGGCCGCTCCCTCGCCCAGCTCGACCACCTCGCCGCACCACTCGTGGCCCGGGATGAAGGGAAAGGCCTTGGGCCAGAAGCCGGGAAAGTCGCCCGCGATGATGTGGGGGTCGGTGCCGCAGAGCGCCACCGTCCGCACCCGGCACAGCACCTCGTAGGGGCCCGGCTCGGGCCGGGGCACGTCCTCGACCGAGAAGGAGTTGGGCTCGTGGACCACCAGCGCTCGCATCAGATCACCGCCACGGGGTCGATCATGGAGCCGGTGGCTCCCCGTATGCGCAGCGGCAGCGCGACGAACAGGAACTCCCGCGCGGCTGAGGCCGCGAGCTGCTCCAGGTCCAGGCTCTCCATCAGGTAGATCCCCCGCTCGATCAGCAGCTCGGTGTGCACCGGCTGCGGGTTGGCGGGCTCGCCCGGGTCGGGGGCGGGCTGCACCTCGTAGGTCTCGGTGTCCGAGCCGGTGGCGACCACGCCGCGCTCGGCCAGGAGCAGCGCGGCCGAGAGGTCCGGGCCCGGGCCGCGATGCTTGGCCATGAGCTCCTCGTCCGGCCAGTGACGCATGTACCCGGTGCGCACCAGCGCCACGTCCCCGGGCCCGGCGGCCACGCCCGTGGCGGCCTCGATCGCCTCCAGCTCGCCGCCGTCACCGGCTCCCCCTTGCCCAGGAAGGGCACGCCGCGGTGGCCGGGCACGTCGTAGAGCACGCCGCGGCGCCAGAGCGCGGGGATCTCGGTGGCATCCCCGCGCAACGGCCCGAAGTCGCCCAGGTGGGAGCGGGCCGATCCGCCGTTCCAGCGGTCCTCGGGGCCGATCGTCATGTGGGCGTGGGCGTCGATGTGGGCGCCGCTGTGGGTGGTGCCCATCACCAGCTCGCTCATGTAGCCCAGGCCGGCGTCGTTGCCCGGACCCCAGGGCTGGGCCCCCGCCGCCCGCAGGCCCTGCGGCGTCCGGTAGGCCAGCACCTCGAAGGTGGGATGCCCGGGAAACAGCGGCATGCCCGGGAAGCGGTCGCGGGCCAGCGCGAAGACCCGGCCCTGGCGGACCAGCCCCGTCGCGGCCAGCACCTCGGCCGGGGCGGGGACCGCGGCCAGCCGCTGCAGCGCCGCGGCCAGCAGCGGCGCGCCCTCGGCCCGGGCCCACTCGAGCCCGGGCGCGATGCGGTCGACCGAGTTCTGCAGCTTGCCTGCAGCCCGCTCGCGGGTGGCCCGGCCGGACTGCACCCACTCCCCCACCAGGCCCGGCATCGTCTCCAGGAACGAGAGCGAGTCGGCGGCCTGGAGCAGGTCGGCCTCCGGCCAGCCGCCGTCCTCGTGCACCCGCACCAGGCCGTCCACCTGGGCCACGAGCGCGGGATCGGCGCCCTGCTCGGAGAGCCAGAGCGCGACCATGTCGGCGCAGCGATCCTGGTGCCAGCGGTTGTAGTCGGGGTCGTCCCAGCTGACCGCCGAGTCCCAGGGCTGCTCGGGGTCCGGGAAGGCGCGCTCGATGTCGTGGGTCAGGGCGGCGACCTGAAGCGCCTCCGACGCGTTCGGGTCGAGCTGGACCAGCCAGTCGCGGGTGCGCTCCAGGTGACGCAGGTGCGGGTGGACGCTCGCGACCCACCCGTGCGCGCGCTCGGCGAGCGCGGTCATGCCGTCACCGGGCGTGCCTGGAGCACGTACAGCTCGCCGTCCTCGAAGGCCCACTCGATGTCCTGCGGCGCCCCCAGCGTCTCCTCCAGGCCAGCGCCCATGCGGGCCAGCGCGCGCAGCTGCTCCTCGTCGAGGGTCGGGGCGCCGCCCTCCTCCTCGCTCAGCTCGCGCTCGCCGGTCCCGCCCTGCTCGTCCCCGACCAGCGCCAGCGGCTGCACGGCCACCTGCTGCTTCTTGACCTCACCGTCCCGGGTGAGCACGTAGTGGTCGGGCGTGACCTGCCCCGATACGGCGGTCTCCCCCAGGCCGAACACCGCCTCCACCACCATCCGGTCGCGCCGCCGGCGGACGGGATCGCAGGTGAACAGGACGCCGGCCACGTCGGCGGCCACCATGCGCTGCACCACCACGGCCATGGCCAGGTCGTCGAGGGAGCCCTTCTTCTCGCGGTAGAAGAGCGCCCGCTCGGCGAAGAAGGAGGCCCAGCAGTCGCGCACGCGAGCCAGCACGTCGTCGGCGCCGCGCACACCGAGGAAGGTCTCCTGCTGTCCCGCGTAGCTGGCGGTCTCCGAGTCCTCGGCGCACGCGCTCGAGCGCACTGCCACCGACGGCTCCTCGCCCAGCTCGCCGTGGGCCGTCGCGATGGCCTCGGCCAGCTCGGCCTCGAGCTCGGCCGCCAGCACCAGCTCGCGGCAGCGCTCGGCCGCCTCGGCACCGGCCCCTTCCTTCAGCGCCTCGCGCAGCTTCTGCTCGTCGTCGCCAAGGCTGGCGGCCAGCGCGCCGGCGGGGACCACGAAGCCGGGCGGCACGGGCAGGTCCAGCTCGGCCATGCGGGCCAGCGACGCGCCCTTGCCCCCGGCGGAGGCCACCTCGGCGCAGTCCGGCTCGTCGAAGCGGAGAACCTTCATTCGTCCACGATCGCGATCGCCCGCACCGGCGCGGCGGTCACGCCCACCCACTTCACCGGCAGCACCACCAGCTGGAAGCCGTGCGAGCGCCCGATCTCCTCGAGGTTCATCAGGTTCTCGAGGTGCCAGTACTCCTCGTCCCACATCACCCGGTGGGCCTCCCAGAACTGCTCGCGCTCGAACATTGCCCAGACGGGCGGGTCGAAGGTGATCGCGTCGATCCCCATCATCCGCACCCCGCGCTCGATCAGCCAGCGGGTGGCCTCGGCGGTCATGCCCGGGTGGTCGGTGCGGTAGCGCTCCTCGGTGTTGTAGGCCCCGGCCCCGGTGTGGATGAGCACGATGTCGCGCTCCTTGACCTGGTACTCGATGCGGTCGAGCTCGGCCTCGACCTCGGCCGCGCTGATGCCGTGACCGGACTCCAGCCCCGTGAAGTCGAGCACCACCCCGTCCGACACGCACCACTCGAGCGGGATCGTCTCCGGGCCCCCGGCGTCGGGCACGATGTGCTTGCGCGCGTCGCAGTGCGTGCCCACGTGGTCGTCCTGCACCACCAGGCAGTGCGCGGTGAGCGAGGTCACGCCGTACTCGGCTGCGCCGATGCGCTCCGCGAACTGCTCGTGGGTCTCGAGCACAGCCAGCGCCGGCGCCGGCACCCGCGGGAAGGTCAGCATGTCGCCGTGGACGGGCATGGACAGGTCCACGATCCGCCTCATCGCACCACCTCCATCGCCGCCGCGGGCCGCAGCAGCTCGGCCGCGCCCATCAGATGGTCGTGCATGGCCTGGGCCGCGGCCTCGGCGTCGCCCGCCCGCAGGGCCTCGAGCACGGGCAAATGGCGCTCGGACAGCGCCACCAGATCGGTGCCGGGCCGCGACACGGTGAGGTAGGTGCGCGAGAAGGGCTCGAGCAGACCCCACTGGCGCTCCAGGGTGCCGTTGCGAGCGGCGCGCACGATCGCGGCGTGGAAGGACGCGTTCGCCTGCGACTGGCCGTGGGCGTCGCCGCGGCGGGCCGCGGCGCGCATCTGCTCGAGCAGCGCGTCGAGCTCGGCCAGCTCCGCGGCCGTGATCCGCTCCGCCGCCAGGCGGGCGGCCAGGGCCTCCAGCGCCGCCCGCACCGGGAAGGCATCCAGCAGGTCGCGGGCGGAGAAGGCCCGCACCGAACAGCCCCGGTTGGGCTCGTGCACCACGCAGCCCAGCTGCTCCAGATCCCGCAGCGCCTCCCGCACCGGACCCTGGCTGACGCCCAGCTCCTGCGCGATCCGGGTCTCGACCAGCCGCCCGCCCTGCGGGTAGCTGCCCTCCACGATCCGCTGGAGGATCACGTCCTTGACCTGCTCTCGCAGGTTGCCGCGGGCCACAGCAGCTGCGGGAGCGCTTGCCGTCACCGGCGAATCCGCCTGATGACGAACACCAGGGCCACCACTCCGGCCAGCCCGCCCAGCACCGGCGCGGCGCGCTTGACCATCACCCCTCGGCCCAGCTCACCCAGGTCGAGCACCTCGGGCGTCGGCCGCTCGGCTGCGGGCTCCCCGTCGCTCGCGGGGGCCTTCTCCTCTTCCTCGGTCACCTTCGGCGGCGAGGGCGCGTCGTCGGGCAGCGCCGCGGCGGTCGGCGCGTCGGTGGACGGGGAGTCGCCGTCGGACTCGGCCTTCGGGGCCTCGCCGGCGGGCTCTTCGGTGGCCGCGGCAGCGCCGCCGCCGCTCATCTCGCCGGCTAGGCAATCGGCGAAGCGCCCCATCATCTGAGCGCTCACGTCCTGCATCACGCCCCGGCCGAACTGCGCGGCGGCGCCGGTCACGCGCATGTCGGTCTCGACCTTCACCTTGGTGCCGTCGTCGGTCGCCTCCATGCTCGAGGTGATGGTGGCCTGCGCCCCGCCCTGGCCGCGGGCGTCGCGGGCCTTGGCCTTCATCACCGCGCGGTGGGCCGCCTCGTCGGCCTCCTCGATCTGGATCGTGCCCTTGTAGCGGGCGGTGATGGGGCCGATCTTGACCGTCATCGTGCCCTCGTAGGAGTCGCCGTCCGACCCCTCGATCGCCGCGCCGGGCAGACAGGGCGCCACGCGCTCGACATCCAGCAGGACCTTCCAGGCGTCGTCGACCGACGCGGGAACCGTGAACTCGTTCTCCAGCTTCATTGCTCTCCTTCTTCGCCTGTGATCGCGAACGCCCGTGCCGGCGCCGCCTCGATGCCGCCGAGCTTGACAAAGGGGGCGTAGAACTCGCAGCGCGGTGGCAGGGCGTCCAGCCCCACGATGCCCTCGACCAGGGGAATCCCGGCGCCGAGGATCGCCCGGTGGACAACGAAGTCGGGGGCGCTCCAGCCCGGGTCGCGCGCGGCGGGCTCCTCGAAGAAGTCGCACCCCACACAGCGGGGCTCGCGCTCCACCAGCCAGGCGGCCGCCTCTGCCGACAGTGCCGGCGAGTCGCGGAAGTAGGCGGGCGTGCCCATCGCCTTGGCGGCCCAGTCGGTGCGGAGCAGGATCACGTCCCCGGGGCGAATCGCCTCGCCCGCCTCGTGAAGCGCTCCCTCCGCCCGCCCGAGATCGGCCGGGCGGAGCAGGTCGCGTTCGCCCACCGGGGTGAGGTCGAGCACCACGGCGCTCCCGATCACCCGGTCGAGCGCCACGGCGTCGATGGCCTCGCCCTGCTCGTCGGTGTGCAGCCCCGACTCCACGTGGCAGCCGGTGTGCACGCTGAGCGCGGCCTCCGACGACTGCCAGTAGCCGGGCTTGGTGCGCGTCGACAGGCGGGCGCCCACGTCGGTCGAGGGCGGGCCCTTAAAGCCGTCGGGGACGGTGGGGCTGAGGTCGACGATCGGGGTCAGGACAGGCCCCCGCGGTCGTCGACCATCGTGGTGAAGAACTCCCGCTCGCGCGACTCGAGGTGCGGGATGGCCTCCTGCTTGACCAGGCGCTGGAAGTGCTCGGAGCCCTGGTGGGCCTGGTAGCCGGCCTCGTCGGCGTACTGCTCGTAGAGGTAGAACAGGCGCGGGTCGTCGGGCGAGCGATGGGGCTGGTAGAAGAGGCAACCCGCCTCGGCCCGGGAGGGCGCGATCATCTCCTCGCAGATCCGCGCGATCCGCTCCTCCTCGCCCTCGTTCGCCCGCCACTTCGCCGATACCACGTAGGCCATTCAGCTCGCTCCCTTCGCTCCGATTCGGTTCCGCAGCCTGCCGATGCCCTCCACCTCGAGCTCGACCAGATCGCCGGGACGCAGCTCGCGGTCGAGCTCCAGGCCCGAGCCTCCGGTGGCGGTGCCCGACCCGAACAGCTCGCCCGGGTAGAGCGTCTGGGCCTGGGAGGCGTAGGCGATCATGTCGCCGAAGCCGTGGTGCATCGCGGCGCTGGTCTCCTCGCCCCAGAGCTCGCCGTTCACGCGCACCCGCATGGCGAGCGCGCCCGGGTCCAGCTCGTCGGCGGTCACCAGGCAGGGGCCGAGGACGTTGGAGCCGTCCCAGTCCTTGGCCTTCGCCGGGCCCATGCCGATCGGCAGCTCGCGCGCCTGCACGTCGCGCGCCGACATGTCGTTCCAGATCGTGTACCCGAAGATGCAGTCCTCGGCCTCCGCGGCGGGCACGTCCTTGCAGCGCCGGCCGATCACCGCCCCGACCTCCAGCTCGTGGTCCAGGCGGTCGGTGAAGGCCGGCCAGGGAATCTCCTCGTCCGGGCCGATCACCGTGTCGGGCATGCCCTTGTAGTAGGCCGGCACGTCGTACCACTCGTCCGGGATAGGCCGGCCGAGGCGGCCGAGGACGCCCTTGAGATGGCCCTCGAAGGCCAGGAAGTCCCGCAGCGAGCGCGGTCGCAGCGGCGCCAGCAGCCGGGCGCCGGTGACGGCGCGGCGCTCGCCCTCGGGCGCCCCCGCCGCGATGAAGGCCACCATGTCGCCCTCGAAGCCCAGGTCGACCACGCCCTCGTCCTCCAGCGCGCCCACCCGCGGGCCGGCGCCGGCGTCGTAAGTCACGAGCCTCACGACGTGCCCGCCGCCCGGCGCACCGCGCCGGTGATCTTCGGGTAGCAGCCGCAGCGGCACAGGTTGCCGCCCAGCGCCTCGGCGATCTCGTTCTCGGTCGGGTCGGGGCGCTCGCGCAGGAACGCTGACGCCGTGAGGACCATCCCCGGGGTGCACCAGCCGCACTGGAAGGCCCGCTCCTCGGCGAAGGCCGCGGGCACCGGGTCGCCCGCCGGCAGGCCCTCGACGGTGGTCACCTCGCGCTCGTCGGCCTGGCCGGCCAGCAGCAGGCAGGCGGAGACCGGCTCGCCGTCGAGGAGCACGGTGCAGGCGCCGCATACGCCGATGCCGCAGGTGGCCCGTACGCTCCTCAGATCGGCCTCACGGCGCAGCACGTCGAGCAGCATCTCGTCGCTGCCGGCCTCCAGCTCGGCCGGGCGGCCGTTGAGCAGGAGCCGCATCACGCGGCCTCCGTCACGGCGGCGGGGGCCCGGGCGTCCACCGCATCCAGCACGCGCTCGGCGGTCATCGGAAGCTCGGTGAGGTCCAGGCCGAGCGAGTGCAGCGCGTTGCCGAGTGCGGCGGGCACCGGCGGCAGCGCGGTCTCCCCCAGCCCGTGTGCCTCGGCGCCCTCGCGCTCGATCAGCTCGTGGGTCATGGCCTTCGGGAGGTCGCCCGCAGCGGGCAGGCCGTAGTCGGAGAGGTTGGCGTTGCTGATCTGGCCCTCGGAGTGCTCGATCTCCTCGAGCAGCGCCGTGCCCAGGCCCATGATCATCGAGCCCTCGTTCTGCAGCTCGGCGCCGGCCCGGTCCACCACCCGGCCGGCGTAGACGGCGGCGTGCAGGCGATCGACCGTCACCCGGCCGGTCTCCTCGTCCACGCTCACCGCGGCCGCCGCGGCCCCCTGGTGCCAGTGGGTCGAAGCGGTGCCCTGGCCGGTGTCGGGGTCGAGGCCGCCGTCGTTCTCCACCTCGCCGTAGCCGCGCTCGCCGTCGCCGCTCTCGAGGTCACGCACCGCCTCGGCCAGCGCCCGGCCCATCATGTGGGTCGAGCGGCTCGAGGTGGTGCGGGTGTCGAACGGGGAGCTGTCGGTGTCGGGGTCGGGCACCTCGATCTGTCCCGGCTCGCAGCCCAGCAGCCTCGCGCCCTGCAGCTGAATCGACCGGCGCACGCCCTGGCCCATCTCGCAGGACGCGCTGCGGACCACGTAGCCCACCGGCGTGCGCTCCACCGAGATCGCCGCCCGGCTGGGGGTCTGCATCCCCTTCAGCAGCACGCACAGCCCCTTGCCCCGGGGGTCGTCGGCGTAGCCCACCGCCTCGGCCGCGGCCTGCAGGCAGTCCTCGAAGTGCACGTCGTGCATGGTCTCGCCGGTGGCGAAGCGGTCGCCGTCGCGCAGCAGGTTCTTCTTGCGGAGCTCCAGCGGGCTCATGTCGAGCCGCTCGGCCAGCAGATCCATCGCCCGCTCGGAGGCCCACACCGACTGGGTGGCCCCGTAGCCGCGGAAGGCGCCGTTGGAGGGCAGGTTGGTGTAGACGGCCATGGCGTCCACGCGCACGTGCGGGATCCGGTACGGCCCCACGCCGGCGTAGCCCAGCTTGGTGGCCACCCCCGGGCCGCAGTCGGCGTAGGCGCCGGTGTCCACCCAGCAGTCGAGCCGCTTGGCCACGAGCTCGCCCTCGCTGGTGGCCCCGACCCGGACCCTGATCACCGCCGGGTGCCGGTTGAGGGTCAGCCATTCCTCCGAGCGCTCGAGCACCGCCTTGACCGGACGGCCGGCCTTGCGGGCCAGGCAGGCGGCGAGCGCCTCAAGGCGGGTGAAGGTCTTCGCCCCGAAGGAGCCGCCCATCGGCGGCGCCTGGATGCGGATGCTCTCTTCCGGGATGCCGAACAGGCCGGCCAGGTCGGTGCGGAGGTTGAAGGGCGTCTGGGTGCCGGTGATCAGCTCCAGCCGGTCGTCCTCCCAGCGGGCCAGGGTGGCGTGGGGCTCCATCGGCGCGTGCTGGGCGCCCGCGGTGCGATAGGTCTGCTCGACCACCACATCGGCCTCCTCGAGACCCGCGTCGGCGTCGCCGGAGATCAGGCGGAAGCGGTGGCACACGTTGGTGTCCGGCACGGGCCGCACGCCGATCGACACGGCGTCCCCGGCCGAGTCCCCGCTCTCCGGATGCAGCAGCGGCGCGCCGGCCTCCACCGCTTCCAGCGGATCGAACACCGCCGGCAGCTCCTCGTACTCGACCGCCACCAGCGCGGCCGCGTCCCGGGCCTCCGCACGGGTGGGCGCCGCCACCGCGGCCACCACGTCGCCGCTGTGGCGGGCGGGGTTCGCCAGCACCGTCTGGTCCTTGAGCTGGCAGCCGTAGCGGCCCAGATCGGCCACGTCTTCGGCGGTGAGGACCACGTGAGCGTCCGGTACCTCGCTCGCGTCGACGCTCAGCACGCGGGCGTGCGGGTGCGGGGAGCGCACGAAGGCGGCGTGCCACATGCCGGGCAGCTCGGCGTCCTGGGAGTAGCGCGCCGCCCCGCTCAGCCGCGGATCGCTCACCGCAGCTCCTCCAGCGCCCGGCGCACCTCGACGGCGATCACCCGGCGCCGGTAGGCCGCCGAGCCACGGGAGTCGGACATGGGCTCGATCCGCTCCGCGTAGGCGCGCCCGACCTCCTCGGCCGCGTCGCTGCCCAGGCTGCAGACGTCGGGGAACTCCTGCGGCGTGGCCGCCACGGCGCCCACCACCACCCGCAGTCCGTCGCCGTTCTCCGCGGCCGCCACGGCGACGCAGGGCCGGTCCTCGCTGGAGCGCGAACGGAACTTGCGGTACACCGACCGGCGCGGCGCCGCGGGCACCCGCACCTCAACCAGCAGCTCGTCCGGCTCGATGCAGGTCTCATACCAGCCCAGCACGAGCTCGCCCACCGACACGCTGCGCTCTCCGCGGTGCGAGCGCAGCACCACCCGCGCGCCCAGCGCGGCCAGCATCGCAGGCGGGTCCGAGGCGTAGTCGGCATCGGCGAGCACGCCACCCACGGTGGCCTGGTTTCGTACCCGGGGGCTGGCCACCAGCGAGAAGGTCCAAGCCAGCGCCGGCCAGGCGGCCCGCACGATCGGCGACAGCTCCACGTCGCGGTGGGTGGCCATGGCGCCCAGGCGCAGCTCGCCGCCGTCGCCGAGCGTCCACGTAGTCGAGCTCGCCCACCCGGCCGAGGCTCAACAGCGCCTCGGGCGTCAGAAAACCCTGGTTCATGAGGATGCCGACGAACGTCCCGCCCGCGAGCACGGTCGCTCCTACGCCGCGCTCGGCGCGCAGGTCGAGCGCCTCCTCGAGGGTGGCCGGGGCCAGCCAGTCCATGTCAGGCCAGGATGTCGACGACGCCGGTGCTGCCGTTCACCCGCACGCGGTCGCCCGTCTCGATGCGGTCGCCCGCCCCGGTCGCGCCCACCACGGCAGGGATGCCGAACTCGCGGGCCACCACGGCCGGGTGGGAGACGGCCCCGCCGGCCTCGGTCACCAGGCCCGTGATCTTGGTGAACAGCACCACCCAGGCGGGATTGGTCATGCGGCAGACCAGGATCTCGCCGTCCTTGACCTGGTCGAACTCGTCCAGGGAGCGCACGTAGCGGGCCTCGCCCTCGACCACGCCGGCGGACGCGGCCAGCCCGCGCAGCTCGCCGGTGGCCTCGGGCTCCCCGGCGTGGAACTTCTCCGGGAAGCCCCAGAGGGCGTTGTAGGGGAAGTCCAGGGCCGTCTGGGTCGCACTGCCCACCCATGAGGGCGGCCGCTTCTCGAAGGCGTCCTCGCGCTCGTCGAGACGGTCGCCCACCAGCGCCTGGGCATCGAAGGCCTCCTGATCGGCCATCAGCAGGCGCAGCTCGTTGTAGCGCAGGTACATCACGTCCTCGGGATCGCCGAGCGTCCCGGCTTCGGTGAGCTTGCGGCCGATGGCCATCAGCACCAGCCGCAGGCGCGCGTTCGTGCCCTGGTCGATGTAGAAGTGGTGGTCCGGCGTGAGCGGGTTCATTCCCAGCGAGCGCTGCAGCGCCGACTCCAGCTCCGGATCGTCGACCCCGTCGAGCGCCTCCTTCTTCGCAGCCTCCAGGTCGTCACGGACCGAGGCGATGTTGGCCGGATAGTCGTAGTCGGTGGCCAGATAGCCCCGCACCGCCTCGATCATGGGCGCCGGGTCCTCGACCCAGGTCTTGAAGGCGAACTCGTGTGACCAGATCGCCTTGTAGCCGAAGTCCTGCTGATGCGGCTCGATCCGCTCGCTCACGAAGCGGCGGCCCCGCTCGGAGCCGTCGAGCGCGGCCATCACGTCGGCGGCGGTGTCGCCCTCGAACGCGCCGGCCAGGTCGGGCTCGTCCTTGATCTCCTCCTTCATCTTCCACAGGTCCTCGATCGAGTCCCAGTTGCGGTCGGCCACCGAGCTCTGCAGGCGCCCCATCAGCGCGGCGGCGTCGTCGCCCTTGTGCTTCTCCATGAGGCCGTTCAGGGCCTGGGTGGAGGCGAACTGGGCGAAGTTCAGCATCCAGTGGATCTTCCAGTGACGGTCGTGGACGTCGATGGCGTCCTCGAGCAGCACGGCCATCTCCAGGAAGCCGGCCGCGTCGGTGTCGTAGCCGTCGAGGTACTCGAAGTTGCGCTCGATCTCGGGCCGCAGGCGATCCTGCCACCAGTCGAGGAAGTTCTCGGCGTAGTGAGGCAGCACCCAGCCCAGGTAGGCGCCGATCTTCGGTGCGTGCTCGGGATCGCGGGGCACGCGCGGCACGTAGCGGGACTGGTACTCGGTGGCCTCGGAGTGGATGGCCGAGTCCGCGGGCACCGCCGCCGTGTAGACGTAGCCGTTGATCTCCTTGGCGATCCAGTCGCAGGCAAAGGGCGTCCCGAAGCGCCGAAACATGTGGTCGCAGGTGAGCCACCAGCCGCCGATGTCGAAGAACATCGGCGACACCGGGTTGGGACAGTGGAGATCGTCGTAGATCCAGAAGAGCTCCTTCTCGCCCTCGTCCCAGTCGATCGGGAACTCGTCGCTCCCGTGGAAGGTCCCGAGGACCTCCTCGCCCGTGCTCACGGCCATCTTGGTCTCCTCGTCCGGGTGCCCTGCGTGGTGCTTACCCGCGCGGGCCAGATCCTAAATAATCGATGATTTGCATGAGAGCGCATTCGCGTTGCCCTCAAGCGCCGTGGCGATCAGCTCGATCCGGGCTGGTGGCATTGGGCGCCGGGAATGGGCTGGGTAAGGGGCACGGCCCGAAGGGCCGCCGGCCCGAGTGTGGCTTCCGAAAGGCGCCATATCCGCGCCTTCTGGAAGCCACACTCCCGCGACGGCGCCCCCTGTGCAACAACACCGCGACGGGAGTCACAGCCGCGCGACGGAACTCAGCGCCGACCGTTCCCCTTACCCAGCCCAGCGGCGCCCGCGCCGCCGCAGGCCACCCGAGCCGCCCCCGGCCCCGGCCCCGGCCCCGGCCGAGTGTGTGGCTTCCGAAAGTCGCGGTATGCGCGACTTCTGGAAGCCACACCCCCGGGCGGGCGGCTCCGGTGCAACATCGCGGCAACCGGTGTCACAGCTGCGCGACGGGAGTCAGCGCCGACGGTTCCCCTTACCCAGCCCCCGGCGGCGCCTGAGTTGCCACCCGCCCGCGAGCTGAGCGCAGCCCCCTACTCCCGCACGATCAGCACGGTCCCGAGTGCCAGCAGCGCGATCCCGAGCACCTTCTCCCAGGTCAGCGCCCGTTCCGGCAGCCCGAGCACGCCCAGGCGGTCCAGCACCACCGAGAAGGCCAGCTGGCCCGCGATGACCGCAGCGGTGGCCCCGCCGGCGCCCAGCTCGCGGACGGTGACCAGCGTGACGGTCACGATGATCACCCCGGCCAGGCCGCCGATGAGCCAGTAGTACCAGGGCGGCGAGGAGGCGTCCTCGTCGCCGCGCAGGCCGCCGGCGAACACGAACACCACCACCAGCAGCACGGCCGTGCCCACCAGGAAGTTCACCAGCGAGGCCCCGAAGTCGCCCACCTGGCGGGAGAGCACGTTGTTCACCGGCGCCTGGGCCGCCACCGCCGCGCCCGCGGCGACCGTGGCCAGCACGGCGATCTCCTTGCTCATTTGGCCTCCAGCCAGTTCTTGCCCACGCCCAGATCGACCTCCAGGGGCGGGTCCATCACGAAGGCGCCCTCCATCTCGCGGACCACGATCGGCGACGCCGCCTGCGCCTCCTCGGCGGGCCCCTCGAAGAGCAGTTCGTCGTGGATCTGGAGCACCAGCCGGGTAGCCAGGCCGGCATCGCGCAGCTCGTCGCGAGCGCGGACCATGGCCAGCTTGATGATGTCGGCCGCGGTGCCCTGGATCACCATGTTCACCGCCAGCCGCTCGCCCAGGGTCCGGGTCTGGAACTGCCGGGAACGCAGCTCCGGGACCCGCCGGATGCGGCCGAAGAGGGTGGTCACATGGCCGTCGCTGCGGGCCTGCTCGATGGTCTCGTCGATGAAGCGCTTGACCGCCGGGAAGCGCTCCAGGTAGCGGTCGATGAACTCCTGCGCCTCCTCCTGGGGGATCTGCAGCCGGTCGGCCAAGCCGTACGCCGACAACCCGTAGACGATCCCGTAGTTGACCATCTTGGCCTTGGAGCGGGTGCCGGGATCGGTCCGCCCGCCCAGGATGGCCTCGGCGGTGGCGGTGTGGACGTCCTCGCCGCGGCGGAAGATCTCCTTCAGCACGGGCTCGTCCGCGATGTGGGCCAGCAGGCGCAGCTCCACCTGCGAGTAGTCGGCCGACAGCAGCCGCTGGCCCTCCTCGGCCACGAAGCAGGCCCGGATCTCGCGCCCCTGCTCGCTGCGGATGGGGATGTTCTGCAGGTTCGGGTCGGTGCTGGACAGGCGGCCGGTGGCGGTCGCGGTCTGGTTGAAGGTGGTGTGCAGGCGGCCGTCGTTGCCGATCAGCTCGGGGAAGGCGTCGAGGTAGGTGGACTTCAGCTTGGTGACCTCGCGCCACTCCTCGATCGCGGGCACGATCTCGTGCTCGTCGCGGATCGCCTGCAGCACGCGGGCGTCGGTGGAGAAGCCGGTCTTGCCGCGCCGCTTCTTGGACAGCCCGAGCTTGTTGAACAGGATCGGCGCCAGCTGCTGGGGCGAGCCGATCACGAACTCCTCGCCGGCAAGGTCCCACACGCGCCGCTCGAGCTCGGCCGCCCGGCGCCCGAAACGCCCATTGATCTCGGTCAGGCGGCCGACGTCGATCTTCACGCCCGCGCGCTGCATCTCCACCAGCACGTCCACCAGGGGCAGCTCCACGTCGTGCAGCAGCCGGGTGAGGCCGTCCTCCTCCAGGCGCTCGCGCTGGCGGACGGCCAAGCAGTCGCGTGAGCACCGCGCGCTGCGCCACGCCGTCGGCGCCGTCGACTCGGGCGCCCAGGCCGGCCTCGGTGGCCAGCTCGTCGAGCGGATAGCCGCGCCGGGCCGGGATCGATCAGGTAGGCGGCGACCATCGTGTCGTGGGCCAGCGGCGGCGGGTCGCAGGCGTCGTCGGCGGTGGCGATGGTCTTCCAGTCGTGGGCCGCCACCGGCCGGTCCTCGCGAGCCAGCGCGAACGCGGCCAGCGTCTCGGCCTCCGAGACGAGCACCTCCTCGCCGTCCCACGCCGCCACCGTGAGCGGCCCGCGCTCGGCGGCGTCGAAATCGAGCGTGGCCTGGGCGGGCCCCCGCGGCGCGGTGACCGGCTCCTCGGCGACGACCGTGTCCAGGGCGGCGTCCTCCTCGGCCTCGAGCTCCTGCTCGGGATCCTCGACCACGGGCACCGGGGCCTCGGCCTCCTCCCCGGGGCGCAGGGCGGCCACCGCCACCAGCTCTCCCTCCAGCCGCCCAAGCTCGGCCAGCGCCACGCTTCTGGCCGGCACCTCGACGATCTCCTCCACCCGCTCGGCGGGGGCGGCATCGTCCTCCCCCAGGGCCTCCTCCAGGCGCTCCAGCGGCGCCCGCAGCTCGAACTCCCGAAAGGTCTCGCGCAGCCGTGACCGATCTGGCTCACGGGTGATCAGGTGGTCCAGGTCCACGTCGACCTCGATGTCGCGCTTCGCGGTGGCCAGCTGCTTGGAGACGCGCGCGGCGTCCGCGTGCTCGGTGAGATTCTCCTTGCGCTTGGCGCCCGAGATGTCGTCGATGCTCGAGAGCACACCCTCCAGGTCGCCGTGCGCTTGGAGCAGCTGCGAGGCCGTCTTCTCCCCGATCCCGGGAACGCCGGGGATGTTGTCCGAGGTGTCGCCCTTGAGGCCGACGAAGTCGGGGATCAGGTCGGGCGGGATGCCGTAGCGGTCGAGCACCGCCTCGCGGTCGTAGACCTTGGTGTCGGTGATCCCGCGGCTGGTGGCCATCACCCGCACGCCCGGCTCGACCAGCTGGAACAGGTCGCGGTCGCCGGTGACCACCATCACGTCGATGCCCCGCTCCCGGGCGGGGCCCACCAGCGACGCGATCACGTCATCGGCCTCGAACCCGGCGACCTTCACGTTGCCGTAGCCGAAGGCGTCCACCAGCGGATGGAGGTGCGGCCACTGCTCGGAGAGCAGGTCGGGCCGCTCCCTGCGACCGGCCTTGTACTCCTCATAGACCACCTCACGGCCGGACATGCCGGCGTCCCACACCACCAGCGTCGGCTTCACCCCGTAGTCGGAGATAATCTTCACCAGCATCGAGGCGAACCCGAAGATGGCGTTGGTGGGAAAGCCCTTCGAGGTCGCGATCGACTCAGGAAGAGCGAAGAAGGCGCGGTAGACGAGGCTGTTGCCGTCGATCAGGAACAGCTCGCGGGGTGCATCGGCAGCCACTTCCTAACCGTATCGGGGCGGCGGTGTACCTCGGGCATGAGGCTGCTGTACGCGATGGCGATCGCTCTTGTCGCCTGGGTGGCAGCGTTTCTGTGGTGGGCCGAGTCGGTGGCGTGGGACTGCGGGGTGGTCTGCTCCACCAGTCAAACCTTGGCGGGGTCGAGCCTCTCGGCGCTCACCGTGCTGATCGTGCTGCTCTGCCTGTACGCAGGCGGCCGCCGGCTCTACCGGCGCCTGCGAGCCTGACACGGGCCGTATCATCGGCAGCCGTGCCGACCCCCTCCGTCCAGTTCTCGCTCACCCTGCGGGTGGAGCTTCCCTCCCGCCCCAGCGGCCTGCTGGGCAAGGTCACCGCCGCCATCACGCGGGCCGGTGGCGCGATCGTGGCCGTGGACACCGTCGAGGCGGGCGGCGAGAGCACCCTGCGTGAGATCACGGTCGAGTGCTCGGGCGTCGAGCACCGCGGACAGGTCATCACCGCGGTGCAGTCGGTGCGCAGCGTGCGGGTGGTCGAGATCACCGACCGCACCTTCGAGATCCACCGTCGCGGCAAGATCCACACCGGCCTCAACATCCCGGTGCGAACCCGTGACGACCTCTCGATGGCCTATACGCCGGGCGTCGCGCGCGTGTGCTCTGCCATCGCCGAGAACCGCCAGAAGGCCTTCAAGTACACGATCAAGGCCAACACCGTGGCCGTGGTATCCGACGGCACCGCGGTGCTCGGCCTGGGCGACATCGGCCCCGAGGCCGCCATGCCGGTGATGGAGGGCAAGGCGATGCTGTTCAAGGAGTTCGCCGACGTGGACGCCTTCCCGATCTGCCTGGCCACCACCGACGTCGACGAGATCGTGGAGACCGTGATCCGCCTCGCTCCCACGTTCGGCGGCATCAACCTGGAGGACATCTCCTCGCCGCGCTGCTTCCTCATCGAGCAGCAGCTGCAGGAGGTGCTCGACATCCCGGTCTTCCACGACGACCAGCACGGCACGGCGATCGTGACGCTCGCCGCCCTCATCAACGCCTGCCGCCTGACAGAGCGCCGCATGGAGGACCTCGAGGTGCTGATGGTGGGCGCGGGGGCCGCCGGCGTGGCGGTGGCCAAGATCCTGATCGACGCCGGCGTCGACTCGATCGTGGCCTGCGACCGCTTCGGCGCCATCCACACCGGCCGCGCCGACTACGAGGCGGGCTCGATGAACACGCCGAAGCGCTGGCTCGCCGAGCACACCAACGCCGAGCGGCGCGACGGCATGCCGCGTGAGGTGATCGAGGGCACCGACCTGTTCATCGGGCTCTCGGGCCCCGGAATCATCGACGCCGCCGACCTGAAGAGGATGAACCCCGACCCGTTCGTCTTCGCCATGGCCAACCCCAACCCCGAGGTGCGGCCCGAGGAGGCCGCCCCGCACGTGCGGGTGATGGCCACCGGCCGCTCCGACTACCCCAACCAGATCAACAACGTCCTGGCCTTCCCGGGCGTGTTCCGTGGCGCCCTGGACGTGCGCGCCACGGCGATCACCGAGGCGATGAAGCTGGCAGCGGCCCGCGGCATCGCCGGCACGGTGGCCGACGACGAGCTCGACGAGGACTACGTGATCCCGAGCGTGTTCAACCGCGACGTGAGCCGCGCGGTCGCCCGGGCCGTAAGTCAGGTGGCGGAGCGCGCCGAGACCCTGGACGAGACCGACCAGCCCACGGTCGAGCGCGCCGCCGTCAGCTGAGCGAAAACGTGAACGTCACCATCACCGGAGCCACTGGGGTCATCGGCAGCGCGCTGGTGCGCGAGCTGAAGGACCGCGGCGACGAGGTCACGGCCCTGTCCCGCAACGCGAGCCGGGCGCGGGAGAAGCTCGGCAGCGAGGCGCTCGAATGGGCCGATCCCAAGGGCACGCCCCCACCGGCCGAGTCCCTGCGCGGGCGCGACGGGGTGGTCCACCTGCTGGGCGAGCCCATCGCCCAGCGCTGGAACGACGAGGTCAAGCGGGAGATCCTCGACTCGCGCGTTCTCTCCACGCGCAACCTCGTTGACGCCCTACGTGACCTGCCGGAGGCCGATCGCCCGGGGGTGCTGGTCTCCCAGTCGGCCACCGGCTGGTACGGCCCCCGCGGCGATGAACGGGTCGACGAGTCGGCGCCGGCCGGAGACGACTTCCAGGCCGGCGTCGTGGAGGAGTGGGAGGCCGAGGCCAGCAAGGCCGAGGAGCTCGGCCTGAGGGTGGTCCGGACCCGCACGGGCCCGTACCTGTCGGAGTCGGCCGGGGCGCTGGCGAAGATGCTGCCCTTCTTCAAGCTCGGGATCGGCGGTCCGGTGGCCGGGGGGAAGCAGTACCTGCCCTGGGTGCACCTCGACGACGTGGTGGGGGCCATCGCCTTCGCGCTCGACACCGACTCGTTGCGTGGGCCGGTGAACGTGACCGCGCCCGACCCGCCGACCAACGCGGAGTTCTCCAAGGTGCTGGGCCGGGTGCTCAAGCGACCCGCCTTCCTCCCCGTGCCCGGCTTCGCGGTCCACACGCTCTACGGCCAGATGGCCGAGATCGTGACCCGCGGCGCGCGCGTGGTGCCCGCCCGGTTGACCGAGGCGGGGTATCCCTTCCGGTGGCCCGACCTCGAGCCGGCGCTCGCGGACGCGACCGGCCGGGACTAGAGAACCTCGGTCCCGGCCACCAGCCAGCGCCCGCCCACCCGCTCCAGCTGCAGCCGGACGCGGTCCGTGCGCTCGGCCGCGCCGTGACCGCGCAGTGCCTCGGCCCGAGCCTCGGCGGACCCGCCGCTGACCACCACGCCGCCCACCTGAGCGTTGCGGGGCGGCCCGGGCCCCAGTACCTCCTGCAGGGCCTTGGGTGCGCAGCCGCCCGCGCCCCGCGCCAGCCGGCGGCGCCAGTCCGGCGTGAGCGTCCGGCACATCGCCGCGCCGTCCTGGGCGGCCGCCGCCGCGTAGAGGCGCTCGACGCCCGCCCGTACCTCGGCCCGCCCCGGCGACGGCGCGGCCGCGCCGTCGCCCTCGTCCTCTTCGCCGCACCCGGCGGCGACCAGCGCGAGCAGGGCGAGGACGGCCCTCAGCCGCATACCCGCGGAAGCTCCACCGGCGCGGGCCGGACGTACGAGCCCTCGCCGGGTTGCCCGCTGATCTTGCAAAAGGCGTACGCGCCGCTGTCCTCGGTCAAGGCGGCCCGGTACGGGTAGCCCGCCAGCACGGGCGAGGAGCCCTCCACCGCGTCGCCCTCGCTGGTCACGGCCGTGCAGGCCAGCAACAGCCGCCCGCCGTCACGCCCCAGAGGCCGGCAGTCGGTGCGCCGGGCCTCGTTGTCGAGCTCGCCCGTCAGGCTGCGCGCCCGGGCGTCGGCGGTAATGGCCCGCTCGAGGCCCGCCACCGGAGCGGCCACCCCGGCTGCGCTCAACACCCCGCGCCGGGGGCGCTGCTCGGC
Source organism: uncultured Thermoleophilaceae bacterium (assembly GCA_963850205.1). Classification (GTDB taxonomy): domain Bacteria; phylum Actinomycetota; class Thermoleophilia; order Solirubrobacterales; family Thermoleophilaceae; genus JACVRW01. Next base: position 250,338 of record CAWKKJ010000008.1, read on the forward strand.
CGCCAGCCGTGCGCGTTCCTTCGCCAGCACGCGGGCCTGCTCCTCACGCTGCTGCGCCTCGTTGTTGCGCCGGATGTCGGCGATCCGGGGCCCCAGGACCACCCCGGCCGCCACCACCGCGGCCAGCAGCACCACCCCCACCGCGGCCGCCGCCCTGCGCCCCGTGGGCGAGAGCTTGCGCCAGAAGTACGCCGGCAGCCCGAGCAGCCCCGGCAGAGGGTCCCGGCGGTCGGCCGGCGACGCCGGCGGGGGCATCAGGACGATTCAGGATCCGAGGGCCGCTCGACCGCCTCGCTGGGCCGGCGCCGGCCGCGCGTGAGGATCAGCTCGAACACCCCGAAGAGCACCGAGAGCAGCACCGCGAAGAACACGCCGATGATCACCACGATGATGACCATGTCCCAGATGTCGTCGGGCTCGTCCAGGATCGCGAAGACCAGCAGGATCGCGGTCCAGGCCCCGGCCACCAGCGCCACCAGGAAGCCGACGTCGAGCATCCGCTCCGCGCCGTCTTCGTTGCCGCGCGAGCGCATGACCGCGCCGATGATGGACAGAACCGCGTAGACCAGCACGGCGAGCAGGAGCGGCGAGAACAGGCTCCAGTCGAGCATCTAGCCCTCTCCGGCCGCGGGATCGCGCTCGGACCGGGCCTCGGCGGCCGTCTTGCCTCCGCTGCCGAACGGCCCCTGGAGCTTCCAGCGCGAGTCCGCCCGGGACGGCACCAGCAGCCAGATCACCGCGCCCACCACCGAGAGCAGCAGCCCGCTGGCCAGGCCGACCTTCGATCCGTAGCCCTTGCGCTCGGAGACGTAGGTGGCCACGATCGTCGCCCCCAGCCAGGCGTAGAGCAGCCACAGGGCCTTGGCTCCGAGAAGTGCGAAGTAGACGGTCATGCGCCCAGGTAGGCCTTCTGGACTTCGGGATTGTCGCGCAGGTTCTCCGACTGGTCCGAGAGCGCGACCGCGCCGGTCTCCAGCACGTAGCCCCGCTTGGACACCTCGAGGGCGAAGTTCGCGTTCTGCTCCACCAGCAGGATGGTGGTGCCCTGGCGGTTGATCTCCGCGATTGTCTCGTAGATCCGCTCCACCAGCACCGGGGCGATGCCCATCGAGGGCTCGTCGAGTAGCAGCAGCTTGGGGTTGGCCATGAGCGCGCGGCCGATGGCGAGCATCTGCTGCTCGCCCCCGGACATCGTGCCCGCCTTCTGCCGCTCACGCTCCTTCAGGCGCGGAAACAGCTGGAAGACGTTGTCCATGTCGTTGTTCACGTCCCCGTCGCGGCGCAGGTAGGCGCCCAGGTCGAGGTTCTCGCGCACCGTCATCCGCGAGAAGCAGTGACGGCCCTCGGGCGACAGTGAGATGCCCATGCGCACGATGTCCTGGGGTGGCGTCTCGCCGATCTCACGATCCTCGAACTTCACCGAGCCCTCGCGGGGGGCCGTCAGCCCGGAGATCGAGCGCAGCGTGGTGGACTTGCCGGCCCCGTTCGAGCCGATCAGGGTCACGATCTCGCCCTCTTCCACCTCCAGCGAGATTCCCTTGAGCGCCTCGATGTTGCCGTAGAAGGTGTGGATGTCCTGGAGCTCGAGCAGCGGCATCAGCTTGTCGCTCCGCCGTCGGCCTGCCCGCCCTCGCGCTTGCCCAGATAGGCCTCGATCACGCGGTCGTTGGAGCGGATGTCCTCGGGACCGCCTTCGGCGATCTTGATGCCGTGGTCGAGCACGGTGATGTGCTCGGAGACCCCCATGATCACCTTCATGTCGTGCTCGATCAGCAGGATGGCGAGTCCCAGGTCGCTGCGCAGCTGCTCCATGAACTCGGTGAGCTGCGCCGACTCGTTGGGATTCATGCCCGCTGTGGGCTCGTCGAGCAGCAGCAACGACGGCTCGGAGGCCAGCGCGCGGGCGATCTCCACCCGGCGCTGGTCGCCGTAGGACAGGTGCGAGGCCATGCGCTCGAACTGGTCCTTCTTCAGGCCGACGTAGTCGAGCATCTCCCGTCCCTTGGCCTCGACGGCGTCCTCCTCGCGGCGCACCCCCCGGGTGCGCAGGATGGAGCCGAACAGGCCCGCGCGCATGCGGGCGTGCTGGCCCACCATCACGTTCTCGAGCGCGCTCATCGAGGAGAAGAGCCGGATGTTCTGGAAGGTCCGCGCGACCCCACGCGAGGTGATGATGTCGGGGCGCAGTCCGGTGATGTCCTTGCCCTCGAAGCTGATCCGGCCCACGGTGGGCTTGTAGAGGCCGGTGAGCATGTTGAAGAAGGTGGTCTTCCCGGCGCCGTTGGGGCCGATGATCGACACGATCGAGCGCGGCTTCACGCTGAAGGTGACGTCCTCCACGGCCACGAGGCCGCCGAAGGCCTTGGTCACCTGCTCGGCGACCAGCAGCCCGCCGGGGGCGCCGTTGCTCGACTCCGGGCTCATGCCCGCGCCTCCAGCGCCGCGGTCCCCGGCTGCTCTCGCTCGGCGGCCTCTGGGTCCTCTCCGGTCAGCTCCAGCTGATGGCGGCGCTCGGGCAGCAGCCCCTCCGGCCGCAGCACCATCATCAGGACCAGCATGAATCCGAACACCCCGAAGGTGACCTCGCTGAAGCTGAAGGTGAGCCCCAGGTCGCTCAGGGTGCCGCGCACGGTCTCGCCGTCCAGCACGTCGGGAATCAGCCAGTAGTTGACGAAGCTGAGCACCACCGCGCCGATGACCACGCCCCAGATGCTGCCCAGGCCGCCGAGGATGACCATGGCCAGGATGAAGATCGAGAACCCGAACTGGAACTGGTTGGCGTTGACGCTCGAGAAGAAGGGGCCGAGGAAGGTCCCGGAGATGCCGCCGAACGCGCCGCCGGCGGCGTAGGAGAGCAGCTTGGTCTTCACCAGCGGCACGCCCATGCTGGCCGCCGCCACCTCGTCCTCGCGCAGGGCGATCCAGGCCCGGCCCAGGCGCGAGTCGCGCAGCCGGAAGTTGACGAACAGCACCACCAGGCAGAGGGCCAGCACGGTCCAGTAGTAGGGCCTGAGGTCGGTGGCCGAGTCGAACTCGCCGATGATCGGCAGGTTGATCTGGTCGATCGGCGCGATCGACTGGCGCCCGTTGGAAAGCTTGTTGTCGCCGAACAAGGTGATGGCGTCGCCGTTGGCGAACACCCGGCCGATGATCTCTCCGAAGGCCAGGGTGACGATCGCGATGTAGTCGCCCCGCAGACGCAGTGTGGGCAGGCCGATGATCGCGCCGGCGATCGCGCAGATCACGATCGCCCCGATGATCAGGAGCAGGAAGTTGAGGTGAATGCCGGGGAGGTTGGACACGAACTCGCCGACCCCGATGTGGATGCCCTCCTCGTTGTTGACCGAGGAGAAGAAGTCGGAGGCCCACCAGCCGGTGACCATCAGGCCGAAGGCGTAGAAGGCGACAAAGCCGAGGTCCAGCAGCCCAGCGAACCCCACGACCAGGTTCAGGCCCAGCGCCATGACTACGAAGGCCAACGCCAGGATCACGTCGTTGGTGAGACCGTCGAGCGGGTCGCGGAACATCGGCAGGATGGCCACGGCCACGAAGACGATCCCCCCGAGCAGCCAGCCCGCCCGCTTGTCCTTCCTGAGTGCCCGGACGCGGCTCATCCGGCCTCCCGGGTCTCCTCGCCGATCAGGCCCTGAGGCCGGAAGACCATCACCACGACCAGGTAGACGAACACGATCGCCGGGGTCCATTCATTTCCGATCCGGTTGTCGGAGATGCCCTGGACCACCCCGATGATCACCGCCCCGAGAACGGCCCCGCGGATGTTGCCGATGCCTCCCATCACGGCAGCGGTGAAGGCGTACAGACCCGCCGAGAAGCCCTGGAAGTACCAGACCGACGTCTGGTAGAGCACGCTGACCAGCCCGGCGGCGCCGGCCAACAGGCCGCCCAGGAGGAAGGTCAGCGAGATCGTGGTGTCCACGTTGATGCCCATCAGCCGGGCCGCCTCCGGGTCCTGGGCCGTGGCGCGCATGGCCTTGCCCAGACGGCTGCGGCCCACGAAGCTGGTGAGCAGGAACACCAGCGGGATGGTCACCACCACGGCCAGGATGTTGCCGCGGGTGATCTGCACCCCGAAGATGTCGATGACGTCCTTCTGGTTGTCGATCAGGTCGGGCGTGGCCACCTGGGAGGCCCCGATCCACAGCACGCCGACGTTCTGCAGGATGAACGACATCCCCACAGCGGTGATCAGCGCCGCCAGCTTCGGCGCGCTTCTGAGCGGCCGGTAGGCCACCCGCTCGATCATCACGTTGAGCGTCGCGCTGGTGAGCATGGCCAGCACCAGGATCGCCAGGAGCCCGATGATCAGGCCGGCCACGGCGGTCTCCGTGGTGAGCCCGAAGGTGCCGAACAGGGCGAAGGCGGCGAGCGACCCGAGCATGAAGATCTCGCCGTGGGCGAAGTTGATCAGCTCGATGATCCCGTAGACCAGCGTGTAGCCCAGGGCGATGAGGGCCAGGATGGCCCCGTTGGACACGCCCTCGACCATGTTGTTGCCCAGCCGGGTGAGGCTGCCGTCGTCCGACAGGTCCTGGATGCCGTAGTAGACCGGCAGGGCGAGCAGCAGCAGGATCAGGCCGTAGCCGGAGATGAATTCCCGGACGACCTCCGAGCGCCGCCGTTGCGGCGCGGCTGTGACCGATGCAGCTTCCAAAATCCCCTGGGCGAACCCTATACCGAAGAGGGGCGGACCTGCTAGGCCCGCCCCTCTCCGCTTACGTCATTGCTTCTTGTTCGCGGGTCAGCTTCCGGCTTGCGCCTTGATGACCTTGTCGAACGTGGGCACACCATCCTGGATGGTGTAGAGCCCGTAGTCGGTCAGCGTGGTGTCGCCTTCCGGGGTGATGGAGTAGACGCCGAGCGCCGACTCGCGGTCCTTGGTCGCGATGAGCTCCTTGGACACGGTCGCGCGGTCGTTGGCCTTGGCCCCGGCGCGCTCGAGGGTGTCCAGCGCGAGCGCCATCGTCTCGTAGCCGTAGATGGCGTACGGGTCGGGCGACGAGTCTCCGTACTCCTCCTCGAAGGAGCTGAAGAACTTCTCCGCCTCGGCGTTGTTGCGCTTCTTGAACTCCTCGAGACCCAGGGTCGCGACCGTGATCTTCGTCCGCGCGCCCACATTGGCCGGGATTCCGCCCTCGGCCGGGTTTGTGAACGCCTCCTCGGCCACACCGTCGGGGCCGTAGAGCTTGACGTCCGGGTTGGCGGCGGCCACGTCCTTGAACACCTGGACGTAGTTCTCGCCGGTCACGCCCGAGCCCACGAAGCAGTCGGCCTTGACGTTGGCCGCCAGCGAGCGGTAGTTCGGTGCGTTGCGGTCGGTGCCGTCGTTGGCCTCCACCGTGACGCCCGCTTCCTTTGCAGACAGCTCGATGTTCCTGGCCAGGCCGGCGCCATAGGTGGTCTTGTCGTTGAAGATGTGGAGCGACTTGCAGCCGTCCTCACCCATGATCGTGACCAGCGCGGCCGCCTGGATGTCGTCCGCGGGGACGACCCGGGCGTACGTGCGGGTCTGGGCCGGGTAGTACTTGTCCGGCTCGCCCGGCTCGGAACCAGGCTTGTCGGTCGTCAGGCCGACATAGGTGTTCGAAGGCGAGATCTGCGGGATCCCCGCCTTGTTGAGGATCGGCAGCGACACCTTCGTCCCGCCCGAGTTGAACTCGCCGAGATAGAAGATGGTCGTCGGATCCGAAACGGCCTTACGGGCGTTCGTCGCGGTCTGCGCCTCGTCCGCGGTGCCGGGGTTCTGCGCCGTGGAGTCGTCCAGCGACACGTACTTGATGTCGAACTTGCCGACCTTGTTGCCCGCTTCCGTCAGCGCGAGCTTCTCGCCTGCGATGACGGCCTCGGACTGCCCCTTCGATGTTCCCTGCAGCGGGAGGCTCGAGTAGATCGTCAGGGTGTTACCCGAGACAGTCTCTCCGCCGCCCTCTTCTCCTCCGCCCGCTTCCTCGTCGTCGTCACCGCACGCGGCGACGGTCAGAGCGAAGAGGCCGAGGAGGCAGCTGAGCAATGCCAGCCAACGTACTCGTGACAATGTCCCTCCTAGAAAGATGGCTCCCAATCGCGGGGCATCCTAGGGCCCGTTGCGTAAAAGTGTCTATGCGCGAGGGACGGCTTAACGAGGATAAAATCTGGCTCGCGAGCCGATTTCAGGGCAAGCGGCGCACGGGTTCGAAGCGGTCGCCCTCGAGCCGGTAGAGGGCCAGCCCGAGCCCGTCGACCGCCCCCGAGGGCCGCACCACGTAGCTGCCCAGGGGCGAGCGGTGCGCGCGGGGAGCCAGCGCTTCGCGCACCACGTCGGCCCGGCGCGCGGAGGCAGCGCCCCTCTGGGCCCGGGCGATCGAGTCGAGCACCAGCCGCACGGACTCGTAGCCCCAGAGCGCCTCGGGTCTTGCAGCTCGCAGGCCCTGGCCGTTCCTGATCCGCGCCAGCACCCGGCGTGCGGTGGGACCCGTGGGCGCCCGCGCCGCCACGGCCTCGAGCGGCGGCAGGGGATCGCCGCCGCTGGCAATCCGGTCTCCCACCAGGACCCCGCTGCCGCCGAACAGCCGCGCCTGGGGCATGCGGCGCTGGAGGCCGGCCAGGAGGGCGGCGAGGCCGCTGCTCCGGGACGCCGCCACCAGCACGGAGTCGGGTGCGATCTGGACGAGCTCGCGCGTGGCCTCGGCCACCGGGCCGGGTCCCTCGCGCAGGTCCACCGCCTCGATGGGCTCAAGGCCGGCGCGCCGGGCCTCGGCGGTGAGGTCGTCGGCGAACTCGCGAGCGTACACGCCGGGCCCGGCCACCAGCGCCGCTCTGCTGCCCCCGAGCGCCTCCATCCGGCCCACCACCCGCTGCGCCTGGGAGAGATCGTCGGGCACGAGCTGCACGAAGGTGCGCCTGCCCGACGGGTAGTAGCGCTCGGGGCGGGCGGTGGTCCGGCTCAGCCGGCGCGTGAGGCCGGTGAGGCCGTCGCCGGGCGACACCTGCAGGATGCCGGCCTCGTTGGTGATCGGCAGTGACACCGCCGACGCCCCCAGGCCGAGCTCGCCCAGGTAGGCGATGGTTCGCGAGTCGGCGGCGGCCCGGCCGGCGTTCTCGCTGACCGCCCCCGGATCCCAGGGGTCGCCGCGATCGGTGTCGGGGGCGGTGGCGGGAAGCTCGACCAGCCGGACGCGGTAGCGGCCCACCCGCCCGTCCGCGTCGGCGAGCGCCTGTCGCTGCCCCGCGGCCACCGCCTCGGCCGCCGCGGCCATCGGGCCGGTCCGAGGCAGGCTCGAGTAGATCACCAGGCGGTCGCCCTTGATCGACGCCCTGCCGGGGTCCTCGCCCCCGTCGCCCAGGCAGCCGGACGCCGGCGAGGCGCAGAGCAGCGCCGCGAGGGTCAGCGCGAGTAGGCCACGCGACGACATACCGGCCGATTCTGACGAAGCCGTCTCCCCCGGCTGGTCGGCGTTTCGAGGAGCGCGAGCGCCGTTGACTGCGGGGTAAGGAAGCCGCTCCCGGCCGGAGGCGGGGGCTCGACGACTTTGGCCCCGTGAGCCGAGGAGAAATCGCCACACCCCCCGGCCGCCCGAGCAACCTCCCGCCCACGGGACCGCAGCCGGCGGCTTGCGGCTATGGTCCCCGCGCGATGCGGATCGGCGTCCTCACGGGCGGGGGCGACTGCCCGGGCCTCAACGCGGTGATCAGGGCGATCGTGCGCAAGGGCATCGACGGCTACGGGCACGCCATCGTGGGCTTTCGCGACGGCTGGCGCGGGCCGCTGGAGAACGCCTACGAGGAGCTGACCATCGAGTCCACCCGCGGGATCCTGCCCCGCGGCGGCACCATCCTGCGCAGCTCACGCACCAACCCCCTGAAGGACGAGGGGGGACCCGAGCGGATCCGCGAGAACCTGACCACGCTGAACCTGGACGGGCTGATCGCCATCGGGGGCGAGGACACCCTCGGCGCCGCGGCGCGCCTCCACGGCGAACACGCCCTGCCCATCATGGGCGTGCCGAAGACGATCGACAACGACCTCGGCGGCACCGACATGACCTTCGGCTTCGACACGGCGGTGCAGATCGCCACCGAGGCCATCGACCGCCTTCACACCACGGCCGAGTCCCACAACCGGGTGATGATCGTGGAGGTCATGGGCCGCCACGCGGGCTGGATCGCCCTGCATTCGGGGCTGGCCGGGGGCGCGGACGTGATCCTGATCCCCGAGCGGCCCTTCGACGTGGACGAGGTCTGCCGCCTGATCCGGCGCCGCCACTCGCGCGGTCGCTTCTTCTCGATCGTGGTCGTGGCCGAGGGCGCCATCGCGAAGGAGGGCACGATGGAGACCCTGACCGCGGCGAGGGACGAGTTCGGCCACGAGCGGCTGGGCGGGATCGGCCAGCGGCTGGAGCATGAGATCGAGCAGCGCACCGGCTTCGAGGCCCGGGCCACCGTCCTGGGTCACATCCAGCGTGGTGGGACGCCCACCGCGTTCGACCGCGTGCTGGCCACCCGGCTCGGGCTGGCCGCGATGGACGGCGCGAACGCGGGCCGGTGGGGCACGATGCCGGCGCTGCGGGGGACCCGGATCGAGCTGGTGCCTATGTCCGAGGCCGTGGCCGACCTGCGCACGGTGCCGGTGGAGGACTACGAGGCCGCGGCGACGTTCTTCGGCTAGAAGGGGCGTCAGCCCCCTACTGGACCCCGCCGGCGGGGTCCTCACCCGCGGGCGGCGCGCGGCCCAGCAGCCTGTCCACGAACGGCTTGACCATCACGAAGGCCGCCGCGGACACCACGAGCAGCACCGTGACCAGGAACGCGTCGAAGGACTTGATGCCGAGAGACCAGGCGCAGACCCAGAAGACCAGGCCCACGATCAACGCCACCAGCACCGCCATCAGGCGGACCGCCGCCCGGCGACGGCCTTGCGCACCCTGGTCACCGTGTTGAAGGCGCCCTTCAGCGCCTTCTCGGCGCCGGAGTCCTGGGCCGGCATCAGGCCCACCTGACGGGCGAACTCGGCGCCGTCGTAGTAGGCGGTGTTCCCCACGATCTTGCTGTCCTCGACCTCGAGCAGGTCGAGCCCGCGCATGTCGACCGGCTTGCCGGTCGGGTCGATGTCCTGGAAGGGCTCGCCCGTGAAGGTACCTCTCATCCGCCATTCCAAGGCGGCCTGGCGGTCATCCGCCACGACCCGGACGATCGTGGTCTCGAGGTTGGGCACCGCGGCGAACAGCCCGCGAAAGAAGTCCTCGATCTCCCGGCGCCCGCGCAGCACGCCAACCGGCACGACGTCGTCGACGCCATCCTCGCTCCAGTGCTGGCCCAAGGCGCTTACGTCGCGGCGCCCGATGGCCTCGAAGTAGCCCGTCGCGTGCGCCTCCACCGCCTTGCGCTTGGTCTGGCGCGGCTTGGGCTTCGCCTTCGGCTTCGGCTTCGCCTTGGTCTTCGGCCCAGCGGCCTCGGCGGTCTTGGTCTTGGCCATGGTGCGGCCAGCCTACCAGCGGGATCGACGGCCTCAGCGCAGTGCCGCGGCGAGCTCCGCCACCAGCTCGCCGACCGCCCGCGGACCGCCCTCGCCGGCGGCCCGGACCATCCGGCTGCCTACGATCACGCCGTCGGCGATCTCCGCCACGGCGCGCGCGTGGTCGGAGGTCGAGATGCCGAAGCCCACGGCCACCGGCACCGTCGCCGCGTCGCGCACCCCGGCCACCGTCTCGGCCAGGCCCGGCGGCAGCTCGGCGCGCTCGCCGGTGGTGCCGGTGAGCGAGACGGTGTACACGAACCCACGGGCATCGGAGCCGATCTCGGCCACCCGCTCCGGGGTGCTGGTGGGGGCCACGAGCGGCACCAGCGCGAGGCCCTCGGCGTCGCAGGCGGCGCGCACGCCGGCGGCCTCGTCGTGGGGCAGGTCGGGCACGATCAGCCCGGCCGCCCCGGCGGCGGCGGCCCGTAGCGCGAACTGCTCGGCCCCGGCGGTGAGCACGACGTTGGCGTAGACCATCAGCACCACCGGGAGGCGGCCGGCCAGGTGTTCGCACACCCGCAGCGCGCCGTGGGGCGTGGCGCCCGCCGCTAGCGCCTCGGTAGCGGCCGCGTGGATCACCGGGCCGTCCGCCAGCGGATCGGAGAAGGGAACGCCGAGCTCGATCAGGTCGGCGCCCGCGTCGGCCGCCACCAGACCGGCCTCGGCCGAGCGGTCGAGGTCGGGGTAGCCGGCCATCAGGTAGGGCATCAGAGCGGCTCGCTTGTCATGGGCGGCGAACGCGCCTGCGATGCGGTCGAGGCCGGTGGCGGCGACGCTCACTCGCCCAGCACCTCGGCCAGGTCCTTGTCCCCGCGGCCGGACAGGGTGACCAGGTCGAGCCCGAGGCCCGGGTTCGCGAGCATCCAGGCCAGGGCGTGCGCGGGCTCCAGCGCGGGGATGATCCCCTCGAGCTCCGCCACCTGCCGGAAGGCCGCCACCGCGGCGCCGTCCTCCACGGCCACGTAGCGCACGCGCCCGCTGTCGCGCAGCCAGGCGTGCTCGGGCCCCGAGCCGGGATAGTCGAGCCCGGCCGACACGGAGTGGGCTTCCAGGATCTGCCCCTCCTCGTCCTGCAGCACCGCCGACATCGCTCCGTGCAGCACGCCGCGGGCGCCGATGGTCAGCGGCGCGGAGTGCCGTTGCGTGGCGAGCCCGTCGCCGGCGGCCTCGACGCCGATCAGCTCCACGCCCTCGTCGTCGACGAAGGGGACGAAGGTGCCGATGGCGTTCGAGCCACCGCCCACGCAGGCCAGCACCCGGTCCGGCAGCGCGTCCCGCTCCGCCAGCAGCTGGGCGCGGGCCTCGTCGCCGATCCGGCGCTGGAGGTCCCGCACCAGAGCGGGATAGGGCGCGGGGCCAACGGCCGAGCCGATCACGTAGTGGGTCGAGCCCACGTTGGCCACCCAGTCCCGGATCGCAGCCGAGACCGCCTCCTTGAGCGTCCGCGCGCCCGCCTCCACGGCCACCACCTCGGCGCCGAGGAGCCGCATGCGCTCGACGTTCGGCCGCTGCCGGCGCATGTCCTCGGTGCCCATGTACACCACGCACTCGAGCCCCAGGAGGGCGCAGGCGGTGGCGGAGGCCACGCCGTGCTGGCCCGCGCCGGTCTCGGCTATCACCCGCTCCTTGCCCATCCGGCGGGCCAGCAGGGACTGGCCGAGCGCGTTGTTGATCTTGTGCGAGCCGGTGTGGGTGAGGTCCTCGCGCTTGAGCCACACCTCGCCGCCGGTCAGCTCGGACAGGCGACGGGCGAAGTAGAGGGGTGTCGGCCGGCCCACGTAGTCGCGCAGCAGGCCGGCCAGCTCGTCGCCGAACAGGGGATCCTCGCGGGCGGCCAGCCACTCCCGCTCGAGCTCGTCGAGCGCGGGGATCAGCGTCTCGGGCACGTAACGGCCCCCGTAGGGCCCGAAGCGCCGCTCCAGCGCCGGAGTGCTCATGCCGAGTGCGAGGGCACGGGTTCGGCCGCCTCCACGGCCCTGAAGAAGGCCTTGACCCGGGCCGGGTCCTTCCTGCCGGGCTCGGCCTCGGTGCCGCTGGCGGTGTCGACCGCGAAGGGGCGAGCGGCCGAAATGGCCTCACCGACGTTGTCGGGGTTCAGGCCACCCGAGAGGACCACCGGCGGCTCCGGCGGATGCAGGGTGGCGAGCTCCCAGCTGAAGGTCTCGCCCGTGCCGCCGGGGCCTCGGGGCGAGTAGGCGTCGAGCAGGTGGAAGTCGGTGGCAAAGCGCCGCAGGTGGGTGATCTGGGCGGCGTCGCGCACCCGCACCGCCTTCATCACCCGGCAGCCGGTGCGCCGGGCCGCCTCGCGGCAGAAGGCCGGGCCCTCGTCGCCGTGGAGCTGGAGGAGGGTGAGCGAGCAGCGGTCGGCTGTGAGGGCGATCTCGTCCAGCGAGGCGTTCACGAACACGCCCGTGACCTCCAGCCGCCGGTGCAGCTCGGCTCCGATCGCCTCCGCCTCGGCGAGCGGGCACGCCCGCGGGCTGCTCGGCCAGAAGATGAGGCCCACGGCCCAGGCGCCGAGATCGGCCGCCTGGCGGGCGTCCTCGGGGCGGGTGATGCCGCAGATCTTCACGCGGGTCATGGCCCGCCTATGGTCGCAGGCCGGGCGGGGCCGTTACGGCAACTCGGGCGCCTGCTGGCCCTGGGAGGCGCTCAGGTCCGGGCGCTCGCCCAGGGTGACCTCGGCGCTGTCGGTCTCGCCGTCGCGCAGGTACTCGACCACTACGGTGTCGCCGGGCTGCTTGTCGGCGATCGCCGCGGCCACGTCGTCGGAGCTCGCGACCTCCTGGCCGTCCACCTTCACGATCAGGTCACCGCCGGCGGCAATTCCGCCGCTGCCGGCCTCGCTCGGGCCGCGCAGGCCGGCCTTCGCCGCGGGACCGCCGGGGGTCGCCTCCTGGACCAGCGCCCCGCTGTCGGTGGGCAGGTCGAGCTGCTGGGCGATCTCCTCGGTCACGTCGGCCATGCTCACGCCCAGGTAGGCGCGCTCGATGTCGTTGCCCTGACGCAGGTCGGGCAGCAGCGACTTCGCGGTGTTGATGGGCACGGCGAAGCCGATGCCCACCGAGCCCTGGCTTGTGCCACCGGTGGCGATCTGGGAATTGATGCCGATCACGCGGCCCTCGCCGTCGAGCAGCGGGCCCCCGGAGTTGCCCGGGTTGATCGCGGCGTCGGTCTGGATCACGTTGCGGATCGGGAAGCCGTCGGGCGCCTGGATCTGACGGGCCAGCGCCGAAACGATGCCGGTGGTGACGGTCCGGGTGAAGCCGAAGGGGTTGCCGATGGCGACCACCGGGTCGCCCACCTCGGCCTGCGAGGAGTCGCCCAGCGGGATCGGGTCGAGGCCGCCCTCGACGTCACCCGGGTCGACCTGCAGAACCGCGAGGTCGGTGGACGTGTCGACGCCCTTGACCTCGGCGTCCACCTGCTCGCCGTCCTCGGTGAAGCTCACGCTGACGCTCTCGGCGCCGGAGACGACGTGGGCGTTGGTGACGATCGTGCCCTCCTCGTCGACCACGAAGCCCGAGCCGGTGGCGGTGCCCTCCTGGGGCGAGCCGAAGGGCGACTGGCCCTCGCTCTCGCTCACGCCCTCGGCGGAGATGAACGCGACCCCGCGTCCTTCCTCCTTGTAGATGTCGCGCACGGTGCGGCCGTCGCCGTCGGCCGCCGACTGCGTGACGGGCGACTGGCGGACCACGGTGTCGCTGTCGCCGGTGTCGATCACGTCGGTGGCGATCAGCACCGCCCCGGTCAGGAGGACCACGAGCCCTCCCAGGACACCGGCAAGGACGTTGCTGAAGGGCTTGTGCATGCCCTTAGGTCTAGAAAGGCTTTCTTAGAAGCAGATAAAACTGTGCGGGGCGCGGTGCTAGGGCAGCGGCCCGCCGGGCGGCAGCGCGAGCAGGCCGCGGAGGCGGCCCCGCAGGCCGCTCCGATGGCGCTGAGCTCGCGGCGCACGCCCCGGCGGTCGCCGACCGCCGGTGCCGGCCGGTCCTCCTCGTAGCGGTGGGCGCGCAGCGCGCCGGCGTAGTCGCCGGCCCTGGGGCCCGCGGCTCGCCGCAGCCGGCGCTCCAGCCCGAGCAGGGTGGTGGTCACCGGCACATCCCAGCCGAGACGCACGAGCGCCCGGCGCAGCTCGGTCACCTGGGCCTCGGCCAGCTCGGCGGGACCGAGGCCGCGCCGTTTGCGCATCCGCACGCCCACGAACAGGGCGGCGGAGCCTCCCACCACCAGCAGCAGCAGCAACAGCAGCACCGACAGCAGCAGGTTGGAGCCGTCGTCGGCTCCCCTCCCGGCGCTCAGCTCGCCGGACAGCTCGGACAGGGCGGGCGCGCCGCGTCCCCCGCCGCCGATCTCGCCGGCGTCGGCCCGGGCGGCGCTGGTGGCCAGCAGGCCGCTGGACTGCGACTCGGCCGGGGCGATCGTGGGGGTCGGGTCGAAGGGCACCCAGCCGATGCCGTGGAAGTAGACCTCGACCCAGGAATGGGCGTCGAGGTCGCGCACGCGGTACTCGCTCGTGTCGCGGTTGAAGGAGCCGGGCGCGAAGCCCGCCACCACCCGCGTCGGGATGCCGACCATGCGCAGCATCAGCGCCATCGCCCCCGAGAACTGCTGGCAGTAGCCGCGCTTCTCCTCGAAGAGGAAGTTGTCGAGCGGAAGATCGGAGCGCGGGACCCGCTCGCTGTACACGTAGTCGCCCTCGTCCTGGAGGTGACGCTCGATCTCCTTCACCGCCGCGTAGGTGCTGGGCGCTCCGGAGGTGAGGCGGCGGGCCAGCCGGTAGGTCCGGGCGTAGGGCGACGCCCTCAGCTGCCTCACCGCCTCCCCCTCGCCGGTGGCGGTTCCGCGCAGCGGCAGCTGGACGGACCCGCTGCGGGTGCTGGTGGCCGCGCCCGACCCGGGATCCAGATCGCTGAGCGGGCTCTGGCCCCGCCGGGGCAGGAACAGGGACGTGTAGGGGATGAGGTCCGCGGGATACGTCGGTGCGGCGGCGCGCATCTGGTCGGCGGTGGGGTCGGGCGCGTAGGTCCTGATCGTGTAGCCGTCCCCCTCGGTCAGCGGATCGCCGGTCAGGCGGCCGGTCCCGTTGGAGTACAGGATGGCGTCCACGCCGTCGACCTCGAGGGCGTTGCCCGCGGTCACCATCAGGTCGCTGGACAGCGAGCGCACCGTGACGCGGATCTCCTCTTCCCAGGCCTGGTTGTACTCGAAGTTCTCCCATTCGCGGCCGACCTGACGCCGGCTGGGCACCTCCTCGTCGAGATCGGTGGTGGCGCTGCCACGGGTGGGTATCCAGCGGAACCCGTCGAAGCCCTGGAGCACCTCGACCTTCCAGTAGTGAGGCCGGTTGGACCGGACGTTGAGCAGCGTCGTGCCCTCGCGCGGCCAGTCGAGCGGCCCGTACTGGTGCGACCAGTCGAAGTTGATCGACTTGCCGCCCCCGAACCAGTTCCAGGCGCGGTAGTCCCACCAGGGCTCGTCGCCGTCCAGGGCGGCGGCGAAGGGGAGCGAGAGCACGCCCACGCCGGCCACGACGGCGACGCCCAGCGCTGCCTCGCGCGGCTGGAGCCGGGGGAGCCAGAGCCAGGCGGCGATCAGCACCAGCAGCCCCAGCCCCCGCAACAGCGGCTGGCCGGGATCGTGCTCGGTCACGGCCGTGCCGTAGAACACCAGCAGCACCACCAGCGCGAGCGCGTGCAGCACGCGCTTGCCTCGCTGCGCGGGCCAGAAGCCGATCGCGGCGGCCAGCCCCAGGAAGAACGGAGCGCCGAGGAGGATCGTCAGCCGGATCCAACGGTCGGGGCCGTCGTAGGGCCAGTCCACGCCCTGCACGCCCGCGAGCCCGCGATCGAGCCCGTCGAAGAGCTCGTTCCAGTTGCCCGGGGCCAGCAGGCGGACCGGCAGCCCGGCCGCCGTCAACCCGAGGCAGAGGGTGGCCAGCGCCGTGACGACAGCCAGGCTCAGGATCGCCGCCCGGGGCAGCCGGACACGGGGTAGCAGGCCGAGCAGCGCGGCCCCGCCCGTGGCGATGAGGACCACGAGCAGCGTCCGGCCGCCGTGGGCGTCCTCCACCAGCAGGGCCCAGTGGCTGGCCCCGTAGAAGGCCAGGGCGCCGAACAGGGCCAGGCGGATGGCGAACGAGTCCCGCGTCGCGCTCTTCTGCGGGGGAGCGGCCGGGGGCGGAGCGGGAGCCATGGCCGCCGGGGGCTCCGGCCGCGTGAGCAGACCGCTCACGCCGCCACGCCCCTGCGGGCCCGCTGGAGCTGGCAGCCGCTGCAGCCCGCCACCTCGAAGGCCGCCCGGACACCGGCCGGCGGGCTGGGCGCAACCACGTAGCGGGCTCCCGCCGGCAGCCGCTCGAGCGCCCGCGGCGCGGCCCGCAGGTCGGCGCCGGTCACCCAGAGCACGGCCCCGGCCCGCGGTCCCAGCGCGGCGGCGGCCGGCGGAGCGCCCGCCTCCACCACGGCCAGGCGCACGTGTACCGCCGGCCAGGCCCCCAGGTCGTGCCCGATCTCGATCGGCCGGCGCTCGCCCGGGAGCAGCAACGCGCAGCCCCCTTTCCTGGCCAGCCACAGCGACAGCGAGCCGGCGGCGCGCACCGCCTTGTCGAGCGATTCCTCGTCGGCGGGCGAGGACGCGTCGAGCACGATCAGGGGCGCCGAGTCCAGCTCGGCCACCAGCCGCCGTTCCAGCATCTCGCCCCGCCGGGCCACCGAGGGCCAGTGGATGCGCGAGGCCGGCGCGCCCTCGCGGTAGGGGCGCAGGCCGTCGATCTCGAGCTCGGCCATGGACGCGTCGAGGCGGCGGCCCGACAGGCCGGGCTCCGCGCCGCTGCCGCCGTGCTCCCCCGCGCCCGCGCCGCTGCCGCCCGGCGAGGTCACCGGCTCGACCCGCGGAAGCACCAGCACCTCCTCACCGCCCGAGCCCACGATCTCGCGCGTGAAGAGGCGCAGCGGATCGCGGATCACCAGGCGCCCCGGCTCGAGCACCCTCCGCCCGCGCCGGGAGAAGCGGACGTTGATCCGCAGGCGCCGCGACCAGCGGCCGGCGATGGGAACGGGCCAGCCCAGCAGCGGCTCCCACAGCTCACCACCCGGCGGCGGCAGCAGCCCGGCGGTCGTCTCGACCCGCAGCGGGTACGCGTCCTCCTCGACCACCGTGTGGGGCCCGGCGCGGCGGGCGATACCGGCTCCCTGCGCCGCCAGCAACACCCAGGCCGTGGCCCCGACCGCCAGGACGATGAGCCCCACGCCGGGCACGTACAGGGAGGCCGAGTCGAACGTGGCGGCGGCAAGGCACAGCGCCAGTCCCAGGAGCGCCGTGACGATCGGCCGGGTCACAGGTGGGGCTCCCTCAGGCGCTCACAGCGCAGGCACACGCTCGAGCGCGTCGTCGACGATCGCCGAGCGCTCGTCGGATCCGGCTCCCGGCGCGACGAGCAACCGGTGGGTGAGCACGGTGCCGGCCATGGCCTGGACGTCGTCGGGCAGGGCGTGATCGCGGGCGTCCAGCGCCGCGAGCGCCTTGGCCGCCCGGAACAGCATCAGGCCGGCGCGCGGGCTGGCGCCGAGCTCCACGCGCGAATCGGCTCGGGTGGCGTCCAGGATGGCCACGACGTAGCGTCGCAGCGCCCCGCTTCCGTGCACGGCGGCGGCCGCCTCCTGCGCGGCCACGATCTCCCCGACCTCGGTGACCGGCTCCAGGTCGAGCACGCGATCGCGCGCGGCGTGGTCGAGCAGCATGTCGCTCTCCTGCTCGGTGGACGGGTAGCCGAGCGACACGCGGACCATGAAGCGGTCCAGCTGGGCCTCCGGGAGCGGGTAGGTGCCCTCGTACTCGATCGGGTTCTGGGTGGCCAGGACGATGAAGGGCCGGGCCAGCTCATGGGTGTGCTTGTCCACCGTCACGTGGCGTTCCTGCATGCACTCGAGCAACCCGGACTGCGTCTTCGGCGAGGCCCGGTTGACCTCGTCGACCAGCACGACGTTCGCGAACACGGGGCCAGGCCTGAACTCGAAGCGGTTCTCGCGCTGGTTGTAGACGTTCGTGCCCACCACGTCGGCCGGCAGCAGGTCCGCGGTGCACTGCACGCGGGCGTACTCGGCGTCGACGGAGTTGGCCAGTGCCCGTGCCAGAGCGGTCTTGCCCACGCCGGGGTAGTCCTCGATCAGCACGTGACCCTCGGCCAGGAGCGCGACCAGCAGGTCCCGGAGCACGCCGTCTGACACCTTGACCGCTCGAGCGATGTTGTCGCGCAGACGACCGCCCAGCTCAGCTACCTGAGATGGATTGAGCTCAGGGACTGTCGCCATGGACCACCATGGTAGGGATACCACTCAGCCGTCAGAAGCGAAGAACTTGGCCGTCATCGTCTCGATGGTGCCCATCGTGCGCGTGGTGGTGGGGCCCAGCAACTCGTCGGCCGCCTGCGCGTTGAACCTCGAGTCCCGGATGCCTCCGCTCGGCAGCCAGAACAGCTCGCGTGTGCCGAAGGCGAGCCGATCGTCCTCGCCGGCCAGCGCGAGCGCCTCGCGCTTGACCCTGGCCGACGGCTTCGCGGCCGTGAGGATCACCTGGAGCTTGCCCTGCGAGCGCTCGAGCAGCGAGGGCGCGAAGGGCTGCTGCTCGGCCAGCGCCCGCATCTGGCTCGCGCTGCGCAGGACGACTGCGGTGCGGTAGCCCAGGCCCGCCTCGACGCCGTCCTCGATCCGAGCGGCCAGCGCCGCCTCGGCCTCACGCGGCGCATCGAGCACGACGTTGCCGCTGGTCCGAAACGAGGCCACGTCCTCGAACCCGAGCCCCTCGAACAGCGAGCAGAGGTCCGCGCCGCTCACCCGGCGGTTCTTGCCGAGGTTGACCCCCCGGAGAAACGCGGCGTACCTCGGC
Organism: uncultured Thermoleophilaceae bacterium; assembly: GCA_963850205.1. GTDB lineage: Bacteria > Actinomycetota > Thermoleophilia > Solirubrobacterales > Thermoleophilaceae > JACVRW01. The sequence continues at coordinate 268,735 of CAWKKJ010000008.1, forward strand.
ACCCGGCCACTGTATTGCCCAGCAGCGCCCGGCAGGCGCGCAGGACCTCGTCCTGGAACTGCGGGTCCGCGGCCCGGGCCGAGTGCGCCGCCGGACGCAACCGGTAGTCGAGCACCGCCCCGCTCGGGCCGGGGGGCGGCCGCTCGAGAGCAAGCCCGGCCAGGGCCTCCCCCGAGACCCGCGGCGTGGAGGCGAAGGGCAGGAGCGCGAGCGGCCTCGTGGCCGCCGACCAAACGGCCCGGAGGACCCGCGGGTAGGTGCGCGCCAGGCCGGTACCGGGCATCAGGCCGGGATCGAAGCAGGCCACGTGCACGGCGTCCCGCTCCCGCGCGTACGCGCCGGCGAGCGCGGTTGTGAGCAGCTTGGCGGTGGCGTAGCGGCGCCGGCCCTCGGTTCCCGCCGCGCGGGACGGCTCGGACGCGGGCCGTGCGATGACCTCCACGGAGTTGTCGCTCGGGTCGGGAAGACCGGTGGGTTGCGAGGGATCGTGGGTCGCCGAGCCGATCCAGATGAGCGTCCGCGGGGGATTGGGCCGCTCGAGCAGGGCGTCGACCAGCGCGACGTGGCCGAGCACGTTGACCTGGAAGGTCTCCTCGAAGCCGTCCTCGGTAAGGGTCAGGCCGTCGGTGATCTGCAGCCCGGCGTTGCAGATCACGGCGTCCAGGTCCTCGGCCGCGGCGGCCCGCGCCGCCCGCACCGAAGCCAGCGAGGCCAGGTCGAGCTCCAAGGCGTCGCCGCCGAGCTCGGCCGCCACCGCCTCGGCGGTCTCTCGGTCGCGCCCGGCCACCACGACGCGGGCGCCGCGCGCACCCGCCGCCCGGGCCGCGGCCAGCCCCAGGCCGCGCGTGGCGCCGGTGATGAGCAGCCTGGTCAGGCCTGCGTCGGCTCCTCCGAGCGGGTGAGCTCGCGCACCGTGGCCTCGGGATCCGGGGCCCGCATGAGGAATTCGCCGATCAGCACCGCGTCCACCCCCACCTGCTCCAGCTCCTCGATCTGGTGCCGGTCGTGGATCCCGGACTCCGAGACCACGACCTTGCCCGCGGGCACGTCGGCGATCAGGTCGAAGGTGCGCGCGATGTCGACGCTGAAGCTCTCCAGATCCCGGTTGTTGATGCCGATGATGTCCGCGTCGATCTCCAGCGCGAGGTCGAGCTCCTCCTCGTCGTGGATCTCCACGAGAGCGTCGAGGTCGAGGTCCCAGGCCAGGTTGGCCAGCGACGCCAGCTGGGGCGGCTCCAGTGAGCCCACCACCAGCAGCACGGCGTCCGCCCCAGCGGCCCGGGCCTCGTAGACCTGGTACGCGTCGACGGTGAAGTCCTTGCGCAGGATCGGCAGGTAGGTGGCCGCCCTCGCTTCGTCCAGGTCGGCCAGCGAGCCGCCGAAGTGGGTCTCCTCGGTGAGCACCGAGATGGCAGCCGCCCCGCCCCGCTCGTAGGCGCGGACGAGGTCGGCGCAGCCCGCGTCCTCCCTGATCGCGCCCGCCGACGGTGAGCGCCGCTTGTGCTCGGCGATCAGTGAGGTCCCCGGGCGCGAGAGGGCCTCGGCGAAGGGCTGCGCCTCCCGGCGCACGCCGGCCTCGCGCTCGAGATCGGCCAGGGGCCGCTCGCGCTTGCGCCGCTCGAGCGAGTCGCGGGTGGCGCCCACCAGGTCCTCGAGGCGCGGGCTCACGCCGGGGTCTCCCGGGTGCGCTCCAGCCAGCCGTCGAGCACCGCCCGCGCCGCGCCCGAATCGATCGACCCCTCGGCTGCGCGCACGCCCTCCTCGATCGAGGCGGAGCGGCCGGCCACGTAGATCGCCGCGCCGGCGTTGAGGAGCGCGAGAGCGCGCTCGGTGCCCGGCGTCCCGTCGAGGACGCCGCGGAGAACGCCCGCGTTCGCATCCGGCGTGCCCGCTCCCACGGCCCCGTCGCTCACGCTTTCGAGGCCGGCCTGCTCAGGCGTGACCTCGTACGCGTCGAGGGTGCCGTCTCTCAACTCGACCACCCGGGTCGCCCCCGAGACCGAGAACTCGTCCAGGCCATCCGCGCTCGACACTACCAAGGCTCTCTCCGTGCCCAGCTCTCCCAGGGCCGCCGCCATCGTGGGCAGCTTCGTCGGATCGGACACGCCGATCACCTGTCGCCTCGCACCCGCCGGGTTGGTGAGTGGCCCGAGGAAGTTGAAGATGGTGCGCACGCCCAGTTGCTTGCGTACGCCCACAACGTGCCGCATGGCCCGGTGGTGAAGGGGGGCGAACATGAACCCGAAGCCCACGCCGTCGATGCACTCTGCCACCGCCGCCGGCTCGAGGTCGATCCGCCCGCCGAGCGCCTCCAGCACGTCGGCGGACCCGCACTGGCTGGTGGCCGAGCGATTCCCGTGCTTGGCCACCCGGCAACCCGCGCCCGCGGCCACGAAGGCGGCGGTGGTGGAGACGTTGAAGGTGGGTCGCCCACCGCCGGTGCCGGCGGTGTCCAGCAGGTCCCCTCCGGCGTCCACGCGCTCGGCCAGCTCACGCATCGTCCGGGCCAGGCCCGCAATCTCCTGGACGGTCTCGCCCTTGGTGCGCAGGGCGATGAGAAAGGCGGCCGACTGGGCCTCGGAGACCTCGCCGGCCATGACCTCGGCCAGCACGGCGGCGGCCTCGTCGGCGCTGAGGTCGTCGCCGCCCGCCACGCGGTCGATCGCGTGGCTCAGGACAGGGTTAGGCATGCCCGTTGCCCATGAAGTTCTCCAGCATCCGCTTGCCGTCGGGGGTGAGGACCGACTCCGGGTGGAACTGCACTCCCTCCACCGGCAGCTCGCGATGCCGTAGGCCCATGATCACCTCGCCGGACCGCGCCGAGACCTCGAGCCCGTCCGGCAGCTCCGGGTCGACGACCAGCGAGTGGTAGCGGCCGGCCACGAGCGGGGATTCGAGGCCGTTGAAGATCGTCCTGCCGTCGTGCTCGACGGCCGCGGTCTTCCCGTGGACCGGCTCGCCCCGCACCACCCGACCGCCGTAGGCCGCCGCCAGCGCCTGGTGTCCGAGGCACACGCCGAGCACGGGCACACCGGCCTGGCCGTAGCGGCGGATGGCCTCCACCGACAGCCCCGCCTCCACCGGCGTGCAGGGACCCGGCGAGACGATCACACGCCCGGGCTTCCGCTCGAGCAGCGCCGGCACGTCGTTGCGCACCACCTCGATCTCCGCGCCCAGCTCGCCCAGATACTGGACCAGGTTGTAGGTGAAGGAGTCGTAGTTGTCGATCACCAGGATCGTCATGCCCAGTCAGCCTGGCCGCACGCGAGGCTGATGGCCTCGAACACCGCGTTGGCCTTCGCCTCGGTCTCGCGCACCTCGTACTCGGCGTCCGAGTCGGCCACAATGCCGCCGCCGGCCTGCACGTACACCTGACCGTCCTTGACCAGCGCCGAGCGGATGTAGATGCAGGTGTCGAGGTCGCCGGTGTAGGACAGGTAGCCCACCGCCCCGCCGTAGGCCGCCCGCTTGACGGGCTCCAGCTCGTCGATGATCTGCATGGCCCGGACCTTCGGCGCGCCGGACAGAGTCCCGGCGGGGAGAGCGGCGCGCAGGGCGTCCATGGGTCCCACCCCGGGTCGGAGGGTCCCGGACACCGAGGAGACGATGTGCATCACGTGCGAGTAGGTCTCGATGGCCATCAGCTCGTCCACCGAGACGCTGCCGTACTCGCACACCCGCCCGAGGTCGTTGCGGCCGAGGTCCACCAGCATCACGTGCTCGGCCCGCTCCTTCTCGTCGGCCAGCAGCTCGCGGGCCCGCTCGAGGTCCTCCTCGGTCGACCCCGCCCGCGGGCGCGTGCCGGCGATCGGGCGCAGCTCCACCCGCGGCCCGGTGGCCTTGACCAGCGACTCCGGCGACGCGCCGGCGATCTCGAAGTCCTCGAAGTCGAGGAAGTACATGTAGGGGCTCGGGTTGACGGCACGCAGGCCACGGTAGATCGAGAAGGCGTCGACGGGACATTCGGCGGTCCAGCGCTGCGAGGGCACCACCTGGTAGGCGTCCCCGGCCCGGATGTACTCCTTTGCCCGCTCGACGGCGGCGGCGTAGCCGGAGGGGCCCAGGTTGGACTCGAACTCCGGCGGCTCTGCGCGCCCGCCCTCGACCCTCGGCACCGGGCCGCGCAGCCGCTCGCGCACCGCGGCGATGGCCGCCGCGGCCTCGTCGTAGGAGCGTTCGAGGTCCTCGCCGGCGACCACGTTCGCCAGCACCGTCACCTCGTGGCGGAGGTGATCGAAGGCCAGCAGCAGGTCGCTGATCATCAGGGCCAGGTCCGGGACACCGGTGTCGTCGGGGTTGGGCTCCCCCACGGTCGGCTCGGCGCTGCGCACGAGGTCGTAGCCGAACAGCCCCACCGCCCCCCCGACGAAGGGCGGCAGCCCGGCCAGCGGGGCTATCCGCCAGCGGTCGAGCTCCTGGCTCACGAGGGAGTAGGGGTCGGGGTGCTCGCCCCCGGCGAGCCGGAGCACGGTGCGCGGGCGAAAGCCCAGGAACGACCAGCGTCCCACCCGCTGGCCCTGCTCGGCGGACTCGAGCAGGAACGACGGTCCGTCGCCGCGCAGCTTCAGGTAGGCCGACACCGGCGTCTCGCAGTCGGCTACGAAGGTGTGGCGCAGAGGGACCAGCGTGTGCTCTGCCGCCAGCGCCCGGACCTCGTCCAGGCCGGGGGTGAGCTCGAGTCCCGGGTCGTGGCCGATGGCAGCGCCGCTCATCAGCGCCGGCGGCCGTTCAGCACGTCGTAGGCGTCGGCCAGGCGCAGGCCGCGTGAAGTCAGCAGCACGGTCAGGTGGTAGAGCACGTCCGCGGCCTCCTCGGCCACCCGCTCGTCGCTCTCGTCGCGCGAGGCCCGGGCCAGCTCCTCGCCCTCCTCCTCCACCTTGGCCGCCAGCCGCGCGGGATCGGCGAGCAGCGCCGCCGTGTAGCTCTCCGGCGACGCCGCCGCGCGCCGCGACTCGATCGTCCGCTCCAGCGCTGCAAGCGCCTCCCCGGCCACCGGCACGAGCTCCCCGTTGTGGAAGCAGGTGCGCTCGCCCGTGTGGCAGGCGGGACCGGCCGGGTCCACCAGCGCCAGCACGGCGTCCGCGTCGCAGTCCCAGCGCAGCTCCCGCACACGCTGGACGTTCCCGGAGGTCTTCCCCTTGTGCCACAGCTCCTCCCGTGAGCGCGACCAGAACCACATCTCACCGCTCTCGCGCGTGCGCCGCCAGGCCTCCTCGTTCTGGTAGGCCAGGGTGAGCACCTCGCCGGTGCGGGCGTCCTGGACGATGCAGGGCACGAGCCCGTTGGCAAAGGACGGCTCCATCACGCCTCCGATTATGGCGGCGGGGTGCCCAGCGGCAGCTTCAGGAACTCGTAGACCACCCCGGCCGGGTCGAAGCCGAGGCGGCGGTAGAGCTCCTGCGGCCAGTCGTCGCCGTCGGTGAGCAGGAACACGGGGTCGTGCCCCTCGGCGGCGGCCGCGTCGGCTGCGGCCAGCACGGCGGCGCTGGCCAAGCCCACCCGGCGGCGGGACTGCACGGTTCCGACCTCGTCGATCTGGGCCACCTCGCCGTTGCTGTAGAGGCGGCACGAGGATCCGGGATCGTGGGCCGGGGCGGCGAAGTCACGCGCCCCTCCGGCCCGCTGAAAGCGCTCGTCCATCGCCGTCAGCTGCTCCACGGCCTGTGCCTGCCAGCCGAAGGGCTGCTCGCGGCGAAAGGCCGCGAGGGCAGCCGCCCCTTCGCTGCGGCTGACCTCGGCGCCCAGCCCGGCGGGCACCTCGCGCTCCGGCGGACGGCCACGCACCATCACGAGCAGCCGGGACGCGTTCCAACCCTCGGCGGTGAGCCCGGCCGCCAGCCGCCGGCCCTGCTCCTCGTCGTGCACCACCAGCTTGCGGTGGGCCAGGCGAGCCTGCACCAAGTCCGCCTCGGCCGACAGCGCGGCCGCATCGGCGGCGGTGTCGTCCACCCGGACGGCGTTGAGCTGCCAGACCAGGCTCAGGCTCGGGGTCTGCAGCGCCACCCCGTGGGTGGTGGGGATCACCTCGTCGCAGGTGCCCTCCTCCAGCTGGCGCAGAAAGGCCTTGATGCGCTCGAGCGGGTCCAACCGGGGCGTGTTCCTCAGTCGATGCCCAGGCGGTCGAGCAGCGCCTCGTCGCGCCGCCAGCCCTTGCGGACGCGGACGTTGAGGTCCAGGTGGACGCGGCGGCCGGTGAAGCGCTCGATCTCCCTGCGGGCGGCGCTCCCCACCGCCTTGACCATCCGGCCCTGGGCCCCCACCAGAATCCCCTTCTGGGACTCGGTCTCCGCCCACACCCGCGCCCGGACCACGAGCAGACCGTCCTCGCGCTCCTCGAGCTCGTCCACCTCGACCTCCACGGCGTGCGGCACCTCCTCACGCGTGCGGCGCAGCACCTGCTCGCGGATGAGCTCGGCCAGGGCCACCCGCTCGGACAGGTCGCTCTTGTCGTCCGGTGGATAGAGGAACGGGCCCTCGGGCACCAGGGCGGCGAGGTGCTCGGTGAGGCCGGGCACACCCGCGCCGGAGAGCGCGCTCACCGGGAAGATCTCGCCCTCCAGCCCGAGGTCTGCGGCGTTCGACAGGGCGGCGACCGTCCGGGGACGGTCGAGGCGGTCGACCTTGTTGAGGGCCGTGACCGCCGGCACGCCGGCCCTCTGGATGGCCGCGGTGATGAAGCGATCTCCTGCGCCGATCTCCTGCTCGCCGTTGAGCAGCAGCAGCGCGGCGTCGGCGTCCTTCAGGGCACGCTCCACGCGGCGCTGCATGCGCTCGGTGAGCGCGTCCCGCGGCCGCTGCACGCCGGGCAGGTCCACCAGCACCAGCTGCCAGTCGGGGCCCGTGACAATGCCGCGCACCTCCCGGCGGGTGGTCTGCGGCTTGTCCGAGACGATGGCCACCTTGCCGCCCACCATCCGGTTCACCAGCGTGGACTTGCCCGCGTTCGGCCGCCCGGCCAGCGCGACGAAGCCGGCACGGGTCACAGCGCCGCCACGATCCGGGCCTGGAGGGCGAGCATCTCGCCCCCGTCGGTCTCGTGGTCGTAGCCGCAGAGGTGAAGCACGCCGTGCACCACGGCCTCGCTCAGGTCCTCCGTGTGGTCGGGACAGATCACCACGTCGCCCAGCTCTCGCGGCCCGCGGGCGTCCGCCGGCCCGTCGACCGGGAACGACAGCACATCCGTGGGCCGGTCGAGGCCCCGGTGGTCGCGGTTCAGCTCGCGGATCCGCTGCTCCGAGACCAGCGCCACCGCCAGGTGTCCGTGCTCGACTCCGGCCGCCGCCAGCGCATCCAACGCGGGCCGGCGCAGCGTCTCGGGGGCGTCGATGAGCTCGAGCTCGATCAGGTGCCCTGGCGCGCCCGGCGCAGGGGCGGTGCCTGCTGCTCGGCGTACTCGTTGTAGGCGGCCACGATCCGCTGCACCAGCTTGTGGCGCACCACGTCCTCGCCGCCGAAGCGCACGAAATCGATTCCCTCGACGTCCCGCAGGATGTCGCCGATCACCACGAGACCGGAGGACTGGTCCTTGGGCAGGTCGATCTGCGTGATGTCGCCGGTGACGACCATCTTGGAGTTGAAGCCCAGCCGCGTGAGGAACATCTTGATCTGCTCCTGGCTGGTGTTCTGGGCCTCGTCGAGGATGATGAAGGAGTCGTTGAGGGTGTTGTGGGTCACCAGGAAGTCGTCGGTGACGTAGAGCGAATCCTCCGCCGCCACCTGGATGCACACCGTCTCGGCTTCGCCGGCCGGCTCGATGCTCTCGACATAGCGCATCGGACGGCCGCCGCCGTGCTCGGTGTAGACGTCGCGCTTACGGGCGAGCCGGAAGGGCTGGACCCCGGCGGGAAGCCGAAGGTTCAGGACGAACGCGTCGTGACGGTGATAGACCGGCCGTCCGCTGGCCAAACCCGGCGATCGGCCCTTCGCGCGCCGCCTCCTGCGGTACGCGACCCCACCGAGCGAACGAACCAGGAAGACGACATCGTCGGCCAGTCGCTTCGAGGAGGTCGAGTATTGGACTCGGCACGTTCGTCCGCTCTGAACGACTGGCCCACCGTCGCTGTCCAGAAGACCTTGGAGGACAGCGAGGCGGACCTCGGGGGCGTTGTGGAGATACGTATCCGGCACGAACTTCTGGTGAGAGCGTTTTCCGGCCAGGCCGAGCTCCCGCAGCATGATCGTGACCGGATTCGAGACGATCACCCCGCCTCGATGGCCGTCGACGTTACGCAGGACATAGTCGACCGCACTCTTTCGCTTGAGCTCAATTCGCGGGAGCGCGGACTCCAGCGCGGTCGCGAGCTCGGGGTCCGCGGTCGTGAAGCTGGGTGTCGTCGACGTCGTCAGGCAGCCGTCGCCCAACAGCAGGCCAAGAGCGTAGGGGTCCATGGGGACCTCCCGCGAGGCGCGCTGGGCCGGCGCCCTCAAGGTCGGAAGCTCGAAGCGGTGCTGATGATTCCGCCGCAGCCGCCCGATCATGTCGCGCGTCTGCACCACTCGCCCAGTCTTGCCGTGCTTGCGATCGTCCGGCGTCGTGACGAACCACAGGTGCTCACCACAGCAGATGGTCGACGCGCCGTCCTGTGCGCGAACACGGAAGACTTCCCTCCGGCCCTGCGGAAACACGCCCAGTACCGGAGTCGGACGGCCGTCGGAGCCGGTCACGAGGTCGCCAACCCGCAGCGTGCCGATCGCCTGAAATCCGGATGGCGTGAGCACCTGCCGATCCCGGGGCTGCGCGCGGCCCCGCATAAAGGCGAGCGGCGCCACCTCGATCACCCCCCGCTCCAGATGCTGGTTCACCCGCTCGGGCTCGAGCATGTCGTAGAGGGCGTCGAAGAGCGGGCGCAGGTAGGGATCGACCTTCGCCGCGATGTCCCCGGGGAGGAAGCCGAGGCGCTCGCCCGCCTCCACCGCCGGCCGGGTGAGCACGATGCGGTTGACCTCGCGGCGGGACAGCGCGGCCACCGCCATGGCGACCGCGAGGAACGACTTGCCCGTGCCCGCCGGGCCGATGCCCACCGTGACGGTCGAGTTGCGTATCGCGTCCACGTAGCGCTTCTGGTTGACCGTCTTCGGAGCGACCCGCAGGCTCCGGTGGCGCCACACCACGTCCTCCAGGATCCGGCTGGGGCTCTCGTGGCGGTCGAGTGCGGCCGCGATCGCCTCGATCGTGCCCGGGGCGATGTCGTGCCCCTGGCGCACCAGGTCGCCCAGCTCGCGGATCACCGTCCTTCCCATGGCCACGTCCTCGTCGGAGCCGTCGAGCGTGAGGACGTTGCCGCGCAGGAACACCTCGCAGTCGAGGTGCTCCTCGAGCGTCTTCATGATCATGTCGCCGGGACCGGCGAGCTCGGCGGCGACGTCGTTGGGGAGCTCGAGCTGGGTGCGCACTATCCCGTGAGCTTCTCCTTGACCAGGGAGCTCACGCGCTTCCCGTCCGCGCGGCCCCTCACCTTCGGCATCACCAGCGCCATCACCTTGCCCATCTCCTTGGGCGAGGAGGCCCCCGACGCGGCCACCGCGTCGCCCACGAGCGCATCGAGCTCGTCGTCGCCGAGCTGCTGGGGCAGGTAGCCCACGATCAGCTCGGCCTCGCGCTCCTCGGCGGCCGCCAGGTCGTCGCGGCCGGCGTCGTGGTAGGCCTCGGCCGCCTCCAGACGGCGCTTGCGCTCGCGCTGGAGCACCTCGACGTCGTCGCCGCCGTTGTCCTTGGCCGCCTTCTGGAGCTCGCTCGCGATCAGCCGCAGCGCGTGCACGCGCTCGCGCTCGCCCGCTTTGAGGGCGTCTTTCACGTCATCCTGGACCTGCTGGAGCACGGACACGGTTCAAGTGTAGGAGGGGGGAAGGTCAGTCGGGCAGGATCGCCACCACCCGCGCCGGCGCCGCGCTTCCTCCGGCGATCGGCAGCGGGAAGCAGGCCACCTGGAAGCCGGTCGGAGGCAGCTCGCCCAGACCCGCGAGCCGCTCGATCTGGGCGTAGCTGAGGTCGGCCTGGTGCGCGGCCCAGAAGACCCCGGGCTCGTCCTTGGCCAGCGCGGCCTCGGCCTGAAGATGCAGCGGAGCGTCCCAGCCCCAGGCGTCGATGCCCATCACCCGCACGCCCTGCTCGTACAGCCAGTGGGTGGCCGCGGCGGTGACACCCGGGCCGAGCGCCATGTAGCCCGGCTCACCCAAAAAGGCGTCCCTGCCGGTGTGGACCAGGACGATGTCGAGGGCGCCCAGACGGTGGCCGATGCGCTCGAGCTCGGCCTCCAGATCCCCCACGTCGACGGCGTCGCCATCCGCCTTGGCGGTCATGTCCACGACCACGCCGGGGCCGAAGAACCACTCGAGCGGCAGCTCGTCGATGGTCGGTGCGCGCTCGCCCTGGATGCGCGAGTTGTAGTGCCAGGGGGCGTCGATGTGGGTGGAGTTGTGCGTGCCGAAGCGGGTGAAGGTCTCCACGGCCCAGCCCTCGCGGTCGCGCAGGAGCCGAGGCGGCACCCCGAGGAGCGTCTCGACCTGGCGGGCGCCCGCGGCGTGGTCGGCGAACTCGATGTCGGTCCGCAGCGCCTCGGGCGTCTCCGGCGGGCTCTGGACGATCGGGGCCGAGAGATCGACGAAGCGCATCGAGGAGCGCCTACAGCTTGAGCACGAGCTTGCCGGTGTTGCGCCCGTCGAACAGCATGTTGATCGCGTCGGGCAGCTGCTCGAAGCCCTCGACCACGGTCTCCAGCGGCTCGAGGCGACCGTCTGCCATGAGGCCGCCGATCTCGGCCGCGGCCTGCGGCGCCCGGTCGAAGTGGTCGAGGATGATGAAGCCCTGGAGGCGCACCCGGTTGCGGAGCAGGTTGCCGAGACTCCTCGGCCCGGGCGGGGGCTCGGCGTCGTTGTAGCCGGAGATCAGCCCGCACAGGGCGACCCGCGCGCGCAGGTTCAGTCGCGCGAAGACGGCCTCCATCACCGGGCCGCCCACGTTCTCGAAGTCCACGTCGATCCCGTCGGGCGTGGCGCTCGCCAGCTGCTCGCGCCAGTCGTAGGCCTTGTAGTCCACCGCGGCGTCGAAGCCCAGCCGCTCGGTGAGCAGGGCGGTCTTGTCCGGCCCGCCGGCGATGCCCACCACGCGGGCGCCGCGAGCCTTGGCCAGCTGGCCGGCCACGGAGCCCACCGCGCCCGCCGCGGCCGAGACCACCACCGTCTCCCCTTCGGTCGGCTCGGCGATGTCGTTGATCCCCACCCAGGCGGTGAGCCCGGTCATCCCCAGCACCCCGAGGTACGAGCTGGGCGACGCGCCATCGACCTCGTTCACGCGCAGCAGCGGCGCCTCGTCGGAGGCCACCACGAACTGCTGCCAGCCGATCATCCCCTGGACCAGCCGGCCCTCAGGGTAGTCGGGGTGCCTGGACTCCACCACGCGCCCGAGCCCCAGCGCCCGCATGACCTCGCCGATGGCCACCGGAGGCAGGTAGGTGGGCTCCTCGCGGATCCAGCCGCGGTTGGTGGGGTCGAGCGAGATCCACTCGGTCTGCACGAGCGCCTCGCCCTCGCCGATCGTGGGCACGTCGTCCTCCACCAGCTCGAAGGTCTCCGGGCCGATGCGCTCCGAGGGCCGCTCCCGCAGCAGGAACCGGCGGTTGACCGTGGCCATGGCCGGACCCTACCGGAGCATCAGCGCGCTCCAGCCGCCGCCGGCGAGGCGCCGCCGCTCGCGCAGCGGCGCGAACGCGGCGGCCACCTCGTCGGCCTCGTGGTCGAGCAGCCCCGAGATCACCAGGACCTGCGGACGCGCGTCGAGCAACTCGGCCACACGGAGGAGCAGCGGCCGGGTGAGGTTGGCCACCATGGTCGCGGCCGCTGGGGGTGGCTGGGTGCGCAAGTCACGGCGCTCGGTGCGATCCAGCCGGACGCCGTTCGCGCCGGCGTTGGCCAGCGTCGCCTCCAGCGCCGCCCGCTCGCTGTCCAGCGCGAGCACGGGTCCGAAGCCGAGCCGAGCGGCGGCGATGGCCAGCACGCCCGAGCCGCAACCCAGGTCGGCCAGCGAGCCCCGCTGCTCGGTCTCGAGCAGCAGCTCCAGGCAGAGCCGTGTGGTGGGGTGGGCGCCGGTGCCGAACGCCTGGGCGGGATCGATGACCACGTCGAGCGTCCCCGGCCGGGGCTCCGACCAGGGCGGGCGTACCCACAGCCGGCCGCCCACCAGCAGCGGCTGGTGGAAGGCCCTCCAGCGCTCGGCCCAGTCGTCCGCCACCTCGGTGCCGCTCACCCGCACCAGCACGCCGGCCACCTCGGCGTCGCCCTCGGGCAGCGCCGGCAGCTCCCCCGGGGCTCCGTATACGGCGTACTCGGTGAAACCCTCGCCCTCCACCTCCTCAACGCCCGCGGGGGCCAGCTCGAGCAGGGCCGCCAGCACCCGCTCGGCCGCCTCGCCGGCGGGCGCCCGCACGGCGAGGCGGATCAGCGGAACGCGCGCCTCAGCCTGCCCATCAGCGACTCGGGCTCCGGCTCGCGCAGGTTGTCCTCGGTGAGCGAACCGCGCAGCTCCTCCAGCAGGCGGCGCTGGTCGGCGCTGAGGTTGCGCGGGATCACCACGTTGAGCACCACGCGCTGGTCGCCGTGACGGCCGCGGCCGAGCGTGGGCATGCCCTGTCCGCCCAGGGTCACCACGGTGCCCGGCTGGGTGCCGGCGGGCACGTCGACCTCCTGCTCGCCATCGAGCGTGGGCACCCGCACGCTGGTGCCGAGCGCCGCGGCCGGGGCGGGCACGTCCACCACCGTCACCAGGTCGCTGCCGTCACGCAGAAAGCGCTCGTCGGCGGTCACACCGACGAGCAGGTAGAGGTCGCCCGGCGGCCCGCCGCGCTCCCCGGCATGGCCGCGACCGGCCAGGCGGATGCGCTGGTCGTCCGCGATCCCTGCGGGCACGTCCACCTCGAGCGTCCTGCGCTGCGCCCTCCTTCCCCGGCCCGCGCACTCGGCGCAGGGCTGAGAGGGAACGCGCCCCTGGCCGCCACACACGTCGCAGGCCTGCTCGCGGACGAGCTGGCCGAAGGCGGTGCGGCTCACCGCCCGGACCCGGCCGGCGCCGCCGCACTTCGGGCAGGTCTCGATGGGCGTGCCGGGCTCGGCGCCGTTTCCCCGGCAGTGCTCGCACAGGTCGACCACGTCGTAGGCCACCTCGACGGTGGTCCCCCGGGCCGCCTCCAGCAGCGAGACCTCGATCTCCACGGCCACGTCGCCGCCCTGGATCCGGCCGTCCCCGCGCCCGAACGCGCCGCCGAAGGGATCGCCCCCGAAGAAGGCGTCGAAGATGTCGGCAAAGGACCCGAACCCGTGCGTGGCGGAGGCAAAGCCGCGGGAGTCGAGGCCCTCGAACCCGTAGCGGTCATAGGTGGCGCGGCGCTCGCCGTCGGACAGGATCTCGTAGGCCTCCGCGGCCTCCTTGAACTTCTCCTCCGCCTCGGGGTCGTGGCGGTTCACGTCGGGATGGAGCTCGCGCGCGAGCGAGCGAAAGGAGCGCTTGATCTGCCGCTCGTCGGCGCCTCGCTCGACCCCCAGGACGTCGTATGGATCCCGCCTCATTCGTCGTAGACCTCGGCCACGAAACGCGACAGCTCACGCGCCGCCTGACGGACCGAGATGATCGCCTTGGGGTAGTCCATCCGCAGCGGCCCGATCACCGACACCGCACCCAGGTTCCGGCGGGCCAGGCCGTAGTTGGCCGCCACCAGGCTGAGCGAGCGCAGCTCGGGGTTGGCGTTCTCGCTGCCGATGCGCAGGTAGACGCTGGGCTCGGTCAAGGACTCGCGCAGCACCCCGAGCAGCGCCCGGCGGTGCTCGAGCACCTCCATCAGCGCGCCGATCTGCGACAGCTCCTGGAAGCGGTGCTCGGACACCAGGCGGGCCGCGCCCTCCATGAACAGGTTGTTGGGCGCGGTGTCCTCCAGCTCGGTGAAGGCGGGGGCGAGCGTGCCCAGGAACGCGCGCTCGCGCTCGGAGAGCTCGGGGTTGGCCAGCTTCGAGTGCAGCATCCGAGAGCCCACGTCCAGCCCGCCCACGGCCTCGTTGAGATAGCTGCCGGCCCAGGCGACCAGGCCCGCGTCGGCCGGCTCGTCGTAGGAGATCACCCGCTTGGTCACGCCGCCGGTGGAGGTGATCACCACCACCATCGCCACCTGCGGCTGAAGCAGCAGCACCTCCACGCGCCGGATCGTGGCCGTCTCGATCGGCGGGGCCGTGACCAGGGCCAGCAGGTTCGTCACCTGGGAGAGCTGCTCGCTGGTGGCCCGCATGGCCTCGTCCACCTCCCGGCGCATGGTGGACAGCTCGAGCGGCCGGCGAGGAACCGGCAGGCGGCCCTCGCTGAGCAGCTCGTCGACGTAGGTCCGGTAGCCGCGATCGGTGGGGACCCGGCCGGCAGAGGTATGAGGATGCTCCAGCAGCCCGGCGTCCTCCAGCCGCGCCAGCTCGCCGCGAACGGTCGACGGTCCCCAGGGGATGTCGTCCAGCTCGGCGATCCACTTCGAGCCCACAGGCTGGTCGAGCTCGACGTGGCCCTCGACCAGCTTGCGCAGGATGAAGCTCTGGCGGGCGGTTATCTCCACGCCCCTATTGTGGCGACCGCGCGGCGGGACTACCGGATCTTGAGCTGCGCCTCGGCGTTGCGGATGATCCGCTTGCCGCCCTGCTCGGCCTCGGTGGCCACCGTCACGCGCCCCTCGCCCTCCTCGGTCACCTCGCCGGTGACCGTGATCTCCTGCTCGGGAAAACCCATGCCCCGGAACTGGACCGAGAGCCGCCGCAGCGACCGCGGGTCGCCCCCGGCAGCGGCCACGTTGGCCCGGGCCACCTGGGCCATGGTGTAGAGGCCGTGGAGGATGTTGCCCGGCAGGCCCACCTGCTTGGCGAACTCGGGGTCGATGTGGATCGGGTTGAAGTCACCGGACGCGCCGGCGTAGCGGTGCGGGAGGTACTTGTCGGGCGTGACCTTCAGCTCGACGGCGTCCATCAGCTCCCCCTCACGATGTTGGTCCAGGTGCCGCGAACGACCTCCTGGCCCTCCTGGTTGGTCGAGACCGACTCGAAGACGTAGAAGCCCATCCCGCCCCGCTCCGAGATGTCCTTGACCCTGGTCTCGGTGGTCACCGTGTCGCCCGCGCACACCGGCTCACCCCACACGAACTCCTGCGACCCGTGGACCATCATCGCGAAGTTGATGCCCACCTCGGGATCGAGCACGGCCGGGCCCACCGAGCCGGCGGAGTACACGACGGCGAACATGGGCGGCGCCGGCACGTCGCGGAAGCCCGCCTCCTGTGCGCGCTCGCGGTCGAAGTAGACCGGGTTGTCCTCGCCCACGGCCCATGCGTATTCCTTGATCTTCTCCCGGCCCACCTCGTAGGCGAACGGAGGGAAGGACTTGCCCTGTGCGCTGTCTTCCACCGGCACGGCGGGGCAGGTTAGCGCCGCCAGGTCGTGGCCGAGCCGCTAGGCCGCGTCTCGGAGCGCCTGCGCGTCGGCCAGCGTGGAGAGCTTGCGGATGGCAGCCTCCTCGACCTGGCGGGCCCGCTCGCGGGTGATGCCGAAGATCTTGGCCACCTTGTCGACGGTCTGGGGCTCCTCGCCGGCCAGGCCGTAGCGCAGGGCCAGCACCCGCTGCTCGCGGTAGGGAAGGTTGCTGAGGACCTCGTAGAGGCGCTCGTGCTGCAGCGACTCCATCGCCGACTCGAAGGGCGAGGCGGTCGACTCGTCCGGGATCAGGTCGCCGAACTCGGCGGCGTCCGAGTCGTCGCCCACCGGCTTGTCGAGCGAGACGAGCGGCTGGGCGGCGCGCATGATCACGTCGGCCTCCATCGGGTCGACCCCGGCCAGCTCGGCGATCTCCTCGATCGTTGCGTCCCGGTCCCCGTTGGCCTCGAGCTTGCGCTGCGCGCTGTCGAGCTTCTTGAGCACGTTGTCGATGTGGATCGGGATCCGCACGGTGCGGGCCTTGTCGGCGATGCCGCGCGAGATGGCCTGGCGGATCCACCAGGTGGCGTAGGTGGAGAACTTCCAGCCCTTGCGCCAGTCGAACTTCTCCACGGCGCGGATCAGGCCCACCGTGCCCTCCTGGATCAGGTCGAGGAAGGGCAGCCCCTGGTTGCGGTAGCGCTTGGCGATCGAGACCACCAGCCGCAGGTTCGCGCGGGTCATGTGGTCCTTGGCCTCGAGGTCACCACGCTCGATCCGCTTCGCCAACTCGATCTCCTCCTCCTTGGTCAGCAGCGGGGTCGCCGCGATGCCGTCCAGGAACTGCTGGAGCGAGTCGAGGGTGGGGTCAGGGGCCGGTTGAAGGGGAAGGGTCTCCGTGGTCACGCGGCTAAGGTACGACCCGGCCTTAAGGGCGACCTAAATCCTGCGTTTCCGCTTTACGAGGGGGATTCGGGGGCCAGAAAACGCCGTACCAGCGCCGCCGTCTCCTCCGGGCGCTCGAGCGCCGGGAGGTGGGCGGCGCCGGCGATGACGGCCCGCTCGGAGCCGGGGATGGTGTCGGCCAGGCGCTCGGCGATCGCGTGGATGTCGGCCCGGTCAAGCTCGCCCACGGCCACCAGGGTCCGGGCGCTCACCGCGGCGAGATCGATCTCGTCCGCACCTACCCCCTCGGCCTCGGAGGCGAGCTGCAACTCGAAAGCCCTCCGCTGCATTCCCGTCACGCGATCGGCCACCGCGGGGGCCCAGAACTCCGCGTTCAGCCTGGCGGCCGCGTCGAGATCACCGGCCTCGAGCAGGCGATCCTCCTCGGCCCAGTAGTTCTCCACCTCGGCGGACCAGTCGTGGTCGGGAAGCGCGGCGCCGAGGAGGACGAGGTCGGTCACCAGCGCGGGGCTGCGGGCGGCAAGCTCGAGGCACACCAGCCCGCCGAAGGAGGCGCCCACCAGCGCGGCCGGGCCCTCGGCCGTCAGAACGGCCTCCAGGTCGTCGGCGTGGGAGAAGGTGCCGCTCGGCGGCGGCGGGGTCGCCCCGTAGCCGCGGAGCTCGTGGCGCACCGCGCCGGGCAGGTCGAAGCCGTCCCACATGCGGGCGTCGCAGATCCCCGAATGCACCAGGATGATCAGCGGCGCCTCAGCCCTTGCCGTCGCCGGACAGCTCGAGCACCGCGAGGAAGGCCTCCTGGGGCACCTCGATGCGACCGACCTGCTTCATGCGCTTCTTGCCCTCCTTCTGGCGCTCGAGCAGCTTGCGCTTGCGGCTCACGTCGCCGCCGTAGCACTTGGCGATCACGTCCTTGCGGATCGGCTTCACCGACTCACGGGCGATGATCTTCGAGCCGATCGCCGCCTGGATCGCCACCTCGAACTGCTGCCGGGGAATCTCCTTGCGCAGCCGCTCGGTCAGCCCGCGGCCCGCCCCGTAGGCCTTGTCGCGGTGCACCACCATCGAGAGCGCGTCCACCCGATCGCCGGCCAGCAGGATGTCGAGCTTCACCAGCTCGCCCTCGCGCATCCCGAGCACCTCGTAGTCGAGGGAGGCGTACCCGCGCGTGCGTGACTTCAGCTGATCGAAGAAGTCCAGCACGATCTCGGCCAGGGGCAGGTCGTACTGCAGCTGCACCCGGTAGGGGCTCAGGAAGGTCATGTCGGAGTGGCTTCCCCGCCGCTCCTGGCACAGCTCCATCACTGCGCCGACATGCTCCTTGGGGCAGAGGATCGTGGCCCGGATGTAGGGCTCCTCGATGGAGGCGATGTGCGCCCGGTCGGGCATGTCTGACGGAGAGTGGACGATCACGTCGGTGCCGTCCGTGAGCCGCACGTCGTACTCCACGGTGGGCGCCGTGGCCAGCAGCTCCAGGTCGTACTCCCGCTCCAGACGCTCCCGCACGATGTCCATGTGCAGGAGGCCGAGGAAGCCGCAGCGGAAGCCGAAGCCGAGCGCCTCGCTGGTCTCGGGCTCCCAGGTCAGGGCGGCGTCGTTCAGCTCGAGCTTCTCGAGCGCGTCGCGCAGGTCCGGGAACTGGTTGGTCTCGACCGGGAACAGGCCGCAGAAGACCATGGGCTTGATCTCGCGGTAGCCGGGCAGCGCCTCGGCGGCCGCCCCGGCCTGGGTGGTCAGCGTGTCGCCCACCCGCAGCTGCGACACGTCCTTGATCCCGGTGATCACATAGCCGACCTCGCCGGCGTTGAGGGAGCCCAGCGGGGTCATCTGGGGGCCGAAGAAGCCGATGTCGTCGATGTCAGCCCGGGTTCCCGCCTGCATGGCCAGGATGGCGTCGCCCTTCTTCAGCGCGCCATCGACCACCCGCACGTAGGCGATCACGCCCCGGTACTGGTCGAACTCGGAGTCGAAGATCAGCGCGCGGGCGGGCGTCGCCGTGTCCCCCTCGGGCGCCGGCACACGCCGTACCAGCTCCTCGAGCAGGTCGGTCACCCCCTCCCCGCTCTTTGCCGACAGCCGCAGGACCCCCTCCGGGTCCTCACCCAGCAGCTCGCCGATCTCCCCGGCCACCCGTTCCGGCTCGGCCCCCGGGAGGTCGAGCTTGTTCAGGGCCGGGATCAGCTCGAGGCCGGCCTCCAGGGCCAGGTAGGTGTTGGCCACCGTCTGGGCCTCGACCCCCTGCGCGGCGTCCACCAGCAGCAGCGCGCCGTCGCAGGCGGCCAGCGAGCGCGACACCTCGTAGGTGAAGTCCACGTGCCCGGGCGTGTCGATCAGGTTCAGCCGGTAGAGCTCCCCGTCCCGGGCCGTGTACTCCACCCGCACCGCCTGCGCCTTGATGGTGATGCCGCGCTCGCGCTCGAGGTCCATCGAGTCGAGCAGCTGGGGGCGATGGTCGCGCGGGTCCACCGCGCCCGTGATCTCCAGGATCCGGTCGGCCAGCGTCGACTTCCCGTGGTCGATGTGGGCGATGATCGAGAAGTTGCGGATGTTGCGTGAGGGGGCGGCCACCTTCGCACCAGTATGGCGGCCTGGTGCATAGTGACCGGGGGACTCGTGAGCCGGACTGATATCGATGTGGTCAAAGCCGTGTTCGCGGCCTTCGCGGCCCGTGACGTGGAGGGCCTGCTGGCCCATGCCGCGCCCGACATCGAGTTCACCGCCGTGACCAGCGACTACGCCGGCCGGACCGGGCCCTACCGGGGCCACGAGGGCATGCGCGAGTACTTTCGCGACGTCGCCCGGGTCTGGGACGAGCTGCGCCTCACACCCACCGACTACCGCCAGGTCGGCGACCAGGTGCTCGTCACCGGCCGGGTGACCGCCCGCTCGCCGGCCCGCACGGTCGCCGGCTCGACCGGCTGGGTGTGGCGGCTCGTCGAGGGAAAGGTGGTCTACATCCGGGTCTACGCCTCGGCCGAGGACGCGGTGCGGGCGGTCGACGGCTAGGGCCGGCGGCGGGCCCGCAGCAGGTAGTCCACCTGCTCCTGCTTGCGCATGATCATGTGCTCCAGCCGGTGCTCCACGGCCTCCGAGGCGGCCTCCCGCCCCGTGGGCTCGATCGCCGCCTGCAGCGCCTCGAGCGTCTCCGACTCGGTCTCGATCAACCGGTCGAGCGCCTCGGCGGGGTCGGCGGTGAAGGACATGTCCGCGACCTCGGTGGTGGGCTCCCCGCCGATCGCGGTGATCTTCTCCACCAGGCGGGTGTTGTCCTCGAGCTCGGACAGCGCGTGCTCGTTCATCTTGTCGGCGTGAGCCTGGTACTCCAGGCCGATCACGCTTCCCGCGGTGAGCGAGTAGAGGAGCACCGAGCGGTGCTGGAGGCGCAGCGCCGTGTTGAGCGCCTCGATCTGCTTCTCGACATCCATCTTCTCGTCCGGTGCCATGCGCGCAGTCTTACCCCTGTCGGTGCCTTCGGCTAACGAGCAGCCGCCAGATCTGGCGCGCTTCGGGCACGCGGAGGGCCCAGACCGCGGCCGCATACACCGCGGACCCGGCAGCTATACCCCCGCCGACGGCGACGATCTGCCCCACCAGCGAGCGACCCAGCAGCTCGTCCAGGCCTGCCCAGACGAAATAGGACACCGCTCCCAATAGCGCCGCCGCGGCCAGCATCCGCGAGGCGGCGGCCAGCGTACGCCCGGCCTCCACGCCATCCAGCAGGCCGCGCAGCAGCCAGGCCTGGGCCACGCACATCACCACCGTGCCGGCCACGGTGCCCAGCACGATGCCGGCGATCTCGAACGGGCCGTAGAGCACGGCGGCCAGCCCGGCGTTCACCACCAGGTTGAGCCCGGCCAGCGCCGTGGTGGCCCAGGTCCGCTGCAGGCTGAAGAACGTGCGCGAGTAGAGCAGGCTGACCCCCTGGAAGGGCAGCGAGATCGACCACCAGAACAGCGCCGTGGAGGTCAGCTCGGTCGCTTCGGGGCCGAAGACGCCGCGCTGGAAAACCAGCCTCACCATCGGCTCGGCCAGCACCGCCATCAGCACCGCGCTCGGGATCAGCAGCAGGCAGATCTGTCGCACCCCGTTGCCCATCGTGCGGCGCAGGTCGTCGTGGGCGCCGCGGGTGGCGAAGCGGGCCAGCGTCGGGAACAGGATCGTGGCGATCGCGATGGAGAACAGCCCCTGGGGCAGCTGGTAGATCCGGAACGCCTTGTCGATCGCCGCGGGCGCCGCGTCGGACACCAGCGTGCCGAACAGTGAGTTGATCAGCAGGCTCAGGTTGATCAGCCCCAGCGCGATCGTCACCGGGAGCATCAGCTTCAGCACCCTTCGCACCCGCTCGTCGCGCCAGTCCAGACGCACGGTGAAGCTTCCGTTGCGGCCCCGCAGCCAGGGCAACGGGAGCAGGAACTGGACGACGGTGCCGGCCAGGATGCCGATCGCGTAGGCGTAGATCTCGTCCTCCTCCGGCAGGATCGGCACCAGCCCGACCAGCGCGGCGATGATCACGAGGTTCCAGGCGACGGGAGCCAGCGCCGGCACCGCGAAGTGCTCGAAGGAGTTGAGCATTCCCACGACCAGGCCCGAGAGCGCCAGCAGCACCACGATGGGGAACATCAGCCGGGCCAGGTTCACCGTGAGGTCCTTCAGCGCGGGCTGGTCGTCGAAGCCGGGAGCGAACAGCGACATGAGCGGCTCGGCGAACAGCACGAACAGGGCGGTGACCAGGCCCAGCACCAGGCAGATGAGGAAGAAGAGGCTGGAGGCGACCCGGAACGCCTCCCGGCGCTCCCCCTTCTCCAGCAGCTCGGTGAAGACCGGGACGAACGCTCCCTGGAGCGCGAAGTCGGCGAACAGGGCCCGCACCAGGTTGGGGACCTGGAAGGCGATGGTGAAGGCCGACATGGCGGGGGTCACGCCGAAGTAGGCGGCCGCCACCACCTCGCGGGCCAGCCCGAGCAGGCGCGAGAGCCCGGTGGCGAACGAGAAGAACGCGGTGTTCCTCGCCAGCCGGCGCCCGTGGTGGTGACGCTCGGGGGCGTCGGTGCTCACGAGCCGGGCGCTACACTGCTCAGTCGCCGCGCCGCTTCTTCGGTCGCGGCATCGCTGTCTATGGCCAACATCTCTTCACAAGAAAAGCGGATCCACCGGGCGGAGCGCGAGCGGCTGGAGAACCGCCGCCGCACCTCCCAGGTGAAGACCTGGTTCCGCAGGCTCGAATCCGCGGTGGGCGATGGCGACACCGAGCGGGCCGACGGCGAGTACCGCTCGCTCGTCTCGCGCATCGACAAGGCCGTCAAGTCGGGCGCGCTGCATCGCAACAACGCGGCCCGCAAGAAGTCACGCGCCGCGCGCCTGCGCTCGCAGCTCTAGACAGCGCATAGTCTCTCCCCCCGTGGAGACCCGGCTACTGATCGGCGGCGAGCAGGTGCCCGGCGACGGCGAGCCGCTCGCCGTGGAGAACCCGGCCACCGAGGAGACCCTGGTCGAGCTCGCGCAGCCCTCTGAGGAGCAGGTGGATGCCGCCATCGCCGCCGCCTTCGAGGCCGCGCCCGGCTGGGCCGCCACACCCGCCGGCGAGCGGGGCGAGATGCTGCGCGAGGTGGCGGTCCGGCTGCGCGACCGCACCGACGAGCTGGCCCGGGTCCTCACGCTCGAGGGCGGCAAGCCGCTGATCGAGAACACCGACGAGATCGGCTGGGTGGCCGCCTGCTTCGACTACTACGCCGAGATGGGCCGCAACTTCGCCGGCCGGGTGATCCCGCCGATCGAGTCGTCCCAGCTCGCGCTCGTGATCAAGGAACCGGTCGGAGTCTGGGGCTGCATCGTTCCCTGGAACTACCCGCTGTTGCTGCTGGCCTGGAAGCTGGCGCCCGCCCTGGCGGCCGGCAACACCGTGGTGGCCAAGCCCTCGGAGGTCACCCCGCTCTCCACGCTCATGCTCGCGCCCTGTCTGGAGCATCTGCCCGCGGGCGTGGTCAACATCGTCGCCGGCGCGGGAGCGGTGGGCCAGGCGATCACCGGCGACGAGCGCGTGGGCGGCGTGGCCTTCACCGGCTCGGTGGAGACCGGCAAACGCGTGGCGGCGGCCTGTGCGGAGCGGGTGGCGCGGGTGAACCTGGAGATGGGCGGGAAGGATCCGTTCATCGTGTGCGCCGACGTCGCCGGCGACGTGGAGGTCGCCGCCCGCGGCGGGGCCTGGGCCGCCTACCTGAACGCCGGCCAGGTCTGCACGTCGGCCGAGCGCTTCTACGTCGCCCGCGAGGTCTACGACGACTTCGTCTCGGCCTTCGTCGACCACACCCGTACGCTGCGCCTGGGCGACCCGCTCGACCCCTCCACCGACCTGGGCCCGATGGTGTCCGCACCGCAGCGGGCGAAGGTGGAGGCGCAGGTGGAGCAGGCCGTGGCCGCCGGCGCCTCCCTGGTCGTCGGCGGTGACCGGGGCGGCACCGAGCGCGGCCACTACTTCTCCCCGGCCGTGGTCACCGGAGCGCCGGCGGAGACCGACCTCCTGCGCGAGGAGACCTTCGGCCCCGTCGCCCCGATCGTGCCGGTGGCGTCGCTCGACGAGGCCATCGCCCTGGCCAACTCGACCCGCTTCGGCCTGGGAGCGAACGTCTACACCCGGGACCTCGAGACCGCGGTCCGCTGCCTGCGCGAGATCCGGGCCGGCACCGTCTGGATCAACGATCCCCTCACCGACAACGACGCCGGGCCCTTCGGGGGCATGAAGCAGTCGGGCTTCGGCCGCGAGCTCGGCCAGGAGGGCCTGGAGGCCTTCCAGGAGACCAAGCACGTGCACATCGAGACCAGGATCGGCCCCAAGGAGTGGTGGTACCCCTACGGCGGCGGCGGGCCGCCGCACGGGGCGTAGGGCGCGGCCGGGCCGGGCGACTCAGGCGGCGTCGCCGAGGAGGACCTCGACCACGATCACGTCGCGCCATTCGTCCTCCAGGCGGCCGTGGCGCAGGTGCGTTCCCACCTCCCGCCAGCCGCAGCGGCGCACCAGCGCCACGCTGGCGGCGTTCTCGGTGAAGAGCTTGCCGGTGAGCTTCCAGTAGCCCACCGCCTCGGCGCTCGCGGCCAACTCGGTGAGCAGCGCGCGGCCGACGCCCCGGCCGCGGGCGGTGCGCCGGACGTACACCGAGGCCTCCCCCACCCCCGCGTAGGCCTCGCGTTCGCTGTAGGCCTGAACGCGGGCCCAGCCGTAGACCGCGCCGTCGTTCTCGGCCACGAGCAGCGGGAAGCGCTCGCCCGCCTCGCGCCAGGCATCCACATCGGCCGCGGTGCGCGGAGCGGTTTCGAACGTCGAGCTGCGCTCCTCGATCCCCTCGTTGTAGATCGCGGCGACCGCTTCGCCGTCGGCGGGGCGCGCGCTGCGGATCGAGACCGGCAACCTCGGGGTTAGGTCGTGGCCCGGGTGAGCGCCAGCGAGAACGCGGTGTCCTCGTCGAGCTGCAGGTCACCGCCGCCGCGCATGTCGACCTCGAGGTCTGCAAACACGCAGATGGCGCGCTCGAGAGCGGCGGGATCGGCCTTCTTGGCCCGGGCCACGGTCCTCTTGGCCAGCCAGCTGGGAGCCCTCATGGACTCCCCGACCTTCTGCTCGGAGACACCAGCCTCTAGCAGCGCCGCCGCCCGATGCACCTCGCGCAGCCGGCGCACGATCGGGTAGAGAAGGCGTCCGGGCCGCTCGCCATGCGCATCGAGCTCGCTCGCCAGCTCGAGCGAGGAGCGCCGGTCGCCCGCCACCAGGGCGTCGGCGAGGTCGTAGGCGCCCGGGGCCGCGTCGCCGGCGGCGTGCCGCTCGACATCGGCCAGGGTGGCGTTCACGGCCGGATGCAAGGCCAGCGCCAGCTTCTCGAGCTCGCGGCTCAGTCGCTGCTGGCTGGTGCCCACGAGGGCAACCAGGCCCTTGGCCGCCTCGCCGTCGAGCTGCAGACCGAGCTCACCGGCTCGCTCGACACACCACTTCGGGAGCTGCCAGGGCTTGGGCGCCGCGTACTCGCGCACCTCCCCGCCGGCCTTCTCGACCGCCTTGACCAGCTGCTTGACCACCTTGCCCCGGACCACCAGCACGAGCACCGTGTCGGGCGGCAGCGCCTCGAGGGCGGCCTCGAGTGGCGCGAGCTGGCCCGCCTTCCACGCCCCGGCGTCGTCGACGAGGAGGTAGCGGGTGGTCGGGTCGAAGCTGAGCACCGACAGGCCGGCCGCCACCTCGGCCGGCTCGCTGGCTCGGGCGTCGAAGGTCTCGAGCCCACCCGGACCGCGATCCTGCTCAGCGCGCCGCCGCAGGCGAGCCCGCCAGGCGTCGATCTTGGCGTCGTCGTCGCCGCAGACGAGATAGGCGGGCTTGAGATCGGCCACGAGAGTGAGTGTATGAGTGGCGCCGGGCGGTTGGACTTGGTGTGCTTACCGCTCGGTGTCAACGGCCAGGGCGCCGCCGTCGATTGTCAGCGAGACGGTGCCGTGGCGGTCCGTCCGGAACGTGCGCACGCCGGCGTTTCGCAGCGCGGCCAACGTCGCCGGCGTGGGGTGGCCGTACGTGTTCGGGCCCACCTCGATCCCGGCCAGCTCTGGCCGCAGGCGCTCGAGCACCTCGGGCAGGCCCGGATCGGCGCTGCCGTGGTGGGGAACCTTCATGGCGTCGACGTCCGGGAGCTCGAGCGGCGTGAGCGACTCGCTCTCGGCGTCCGCCGAGAGAAACAGCTCGAAGCCTCCGCTTCTCACCACCGCCACCACCGCGCGCGGGTTGGGATCCTCGGGCGCAGGTCCGGGCGGCCGAGGCGCCGGTGACAGGACGTCGACCGTGAGGCCGCCCGTTCGCAGGCGCATGGGTGCCAGTGCGGGGACGGTCCTGACACCGCGCCCGGCCGCCCGGGCGAGGAGGGCGCGGAAGTCCCGATCGGCCGTGCCGTCGCCGCCGTCAGCAGGACGTCCACCGGGTAGCGCGCCAGCACATCGGCCAGCCCGCCATGGTGGTCCCGGGACGCGTGGGTGGCCACCACGAGCCCCAGCCGCCGGACGCCCGCCTTGCGCAGCAGCCGGGCCACCCCGCCCTCGGGCGGGCCCCCGTCGAAGAGCAGAGCCGTGCCGTCGGGATGCTGAACGAGCGTCGCGTCGCCCTGGCCCACGTCGAGGAAGCGGACGGTCAGCTCGCCGGGCGGCCCGGGGCCGCGCAGCACCGCCACCGTCGCCAGGCAGACCAGGGTGAGCGCCGCAGCGGCCGCCGCCTGGCGCTGGAGGCGGGGCCGGCGCCGGCATAGGGCCGCCGCCTCTTCGGCCCGCGGGCCCAGCCGCGAGGCGCGCCGGACGATCACTGCGCTTGCGGCCGCCAGCCCCGCGTAGGCGAGCGCAACGGCCGGCGCCCCGGGAAGTGGAAGCGAGAGCTGTCCGCCGGGGATGTCGGCGAAGCGCGCGGCCAGCAGCTCCAGGTATCCGATCGGCACGGCGGCGAGCGGTCCGAGGGCCTGGGCCAGGGTGCTCGGCCGCCGGGATCACGATCGCCAGCTGGCCGAGGGCGGCCTTCACCATGCCCAGCCACATCGCCGGTGCAACCGCCGGGAGGGCCAGCAGGTTCGCCGGCAGGGAGGCGATCGACACGGTGCCGAAGTGGTAGGCGAGCAGGGGCGCGGTGGCCACGGTGGCCGCGATGGTCAGGGCGCCGCCCTCTGCCAGGCCTTCGAGCAAGGCCTCGACCCATCTCGGCCTCCCGTCGTCGGGCCCCTCGCGGCGGCCGGCGCCGGGGCCGGCGTTCGCCAACCAGCGGAGCGCCTCGCGGAGCGGCGGGCCAAGGAGCAGGATCCCGATCACGGCCGCGAACGACAGCTGCCAGCCGGGATCGCCACAGGCCCGGGGGTTCAGGGCGAGGGTGACGATGGCCGCGAGAAACAGCGCGTACCAGCGCGAGGCGGGCCGCGACAGCGTCATCGCCGCGACGCCCGCCGCGCCCATCACCCCGGCTCGCTGGAGCGATGGCCCGGCCCCGGCGAGCGGGACGTAGATCGCGATCAGCGCCAACAGCGCGAGTCCGCGCCCGCGCGGACCCAGCCCGGCCCCCGCGAGGAGCGGCAGCGCCAGCGCAGCGAGCAGCATCACGTTCTGGCCGCTGACCGCGAGAATGTGAGCCAACCCGGAGTCCCTGAAGTCCTGGCGCACCGGCTCGGCGATCTCCTCGTCCTGACCCAGCACCATTCCTCGCGCCAGCGAGGCGTCACCCGTGCTCATCCCGGCTGCAACTGCCCGCTCGGCTCGCTCGCGCATGCGGTCGAGCACGCCGGCCAGGCGAGCCCGGCGCTCACCGGTCGGGCGCAGCCGGTCGGCCAGGTACTCGCCCGCGATTCCGCGGCGCCGCAGATGGGCCGTCCAGTCGAACGAGCCGCCGGAGCGCTCAGCGGCGTTCAGCGACCGCAGCCGCCCGCGCAGCGCCAGCTCGGCCCCGATTCCCACCGGCGGCACGTCGACCCAGCGAGGGAGGCGCAAGAGCAGCCGTGTGCCGTCCAGCCGTCCTCGGCTGATCTCGATCTCCGCCGATGCGCCGAAGGCGGAGGGGCGCAGGCGAGTGGCGAGCTGGGCTCTGAGGGGAATGGCCAGGCCGTCCTCGAGCCGCTCCGCTGGAGCGTCGATCGCAGCGAGGCGGCTCTCGCCCGCCAACGCGCCGCCCGCCACGAGCACCAGCGCCAGGCCGGCGAGGGCCGGCGCGCGAAGGACGACGAGCCCACCCGCGGCCAGGGCGCCGACGCCGAGCGCGGGCGCAGGGCCCGCCGGCGCGAGGGCAAGGCCGAGCGCCAGACACGCCGCCGCAACCTGCCACGGGCGCTGGGCCAGCGTCCCGAGGGCGGCGAAGGGTCCCTGGGCGCGCGGATGGGTTCCATGGGATCGACGGAGATCCACAGGGCGGGTCGGCGGCCTTCCGGCCTCCGGCGCCGGCGAGCCCGCCGGCCCCGCGCCCCGCGAATCGGCGCCCCGCTGATCGGCGCCCCGCGAATCGGCGCCCCGCGAATCGGCGCCGGGCGAATCGGCGCCCGGCGAGTCGGCGCCCGGCGAATCGGTCTCGACCGCGGCCATCTCACGGCTGCAGCGCCTCGCGGAGGGTCTCGAGCCGCTTCTCGCCGATTCCCTCCACCTCGCCCAGTTGCTCGACCGAGCCGAACCCGCCCTGCTCCTGGCGGTACTCGACGATCCGCTCCGCAAGCGTGGGGCCGATCCCGTCTATCTCTTCGAGCTGCTCGAGCGTGGCCGCTCCGAGGCTTGGTTTCGGCCCGCCGGCGATGCCCGCGGCGGCGGTGCCACCGGCTCCGGCCGCGCCGGCGAGTCCGGCTGCGCCGGCGGGCCCGGCGACCGGCACCACGATCTGCTGCCCGTCCTGTATGCGCGCGGCCAGGTTCACGCCGGTCAACGCGGCTCGGGGTTTCGGGCCGCCGGCCCGCTCAATCGCTCGCGCCACCCGCGCACCTTCGGCCACCCGGAACAGCCCGGGCCGCCGGACCGCCCCCGCCACGTGGACGTACACCCGCGACGCGCCGCTCGCTCGGGCTCCACCCGCCGCGCCCGCATGGCGCTCGAGCTTCACCGGGCCGGCGCTCGGCTCCCCGCGGGCGTCGACCAGGCGCATGACGGCCAGGACAACGACCACCGCCGCGACCCCCCAGATGACCACTGATCCTGGTACGCGCTCGGGCATGACCCGAAGCTAGGACGAAGCGCGTTACACGTGGGTGCGGTATGTAAAACCTTCGCGACAATTCGGCATTAGCGCGATCTGGTCCCCAGTCGCACGCTCATATGATCTGACCGGTGGAGCACCTCACCGCGGTGCTCGGCGGCAAGGAGGGCGAGCGGCCCGTCGTCGAGCTTCCCTTCGATCCGCGCGAGCGCTGGGGCAAGGCCCGAGCGCCGGTGCGGGGAACGGTGGCGGGCGTGCCGTTCAGAACCACGGTCGCGGTCTACGGAGGGCGCTACTTCCTGGGCCTCAACAAGCAAATCCGTGACCGCGCCCGCATCGCGATCGGTGACGAGGTGGAGGTCGCGCTGGAGTTGGGTGACGAGCCGCGAACCGTTGAGGTCCCTCCCCTCCTGGCAGAAGCCCTCGAGCGAGACGGCCCGGCCAAGGCGGCGTTCGAGTCTCTCTCCTACACCCATCGGCGCGAGTACGCCGAGTGGATCTCGGAGGCCAAGCGCGAGGAGACCCGGGCGCGGCGCGCCGAGAAGGCCGTGGGCATGCTGCGAGACGGGACTGCGAGCCCCTGAACGAGGGGCGCCGCCTCCGGTCCACCGCGCCGGATCTCAGCGAACCTGAAAGCCCGACAGGCCCTCGGGCGGCTCGTCGCTGGTCTCCACCTGCACGACGTCGGCCCCGCGTGAGCCCTCGCCGCACCATTCGACCAGACCCTCGACCGCCTCCGCGTCGCCCTCGAACACCGCTTCGACCGCCCCGTCGGGGCGGTTGGTCACCCAGCCGGCCAGTCCCCGCGCCGTCGCCTCCCGACGGCAGGTGTCCCGGAAGAAGACGCCTTGCACCTGGCCGTGGACCAGGACCCGCCGCCGCACCGGGTCACTCATAGAATCCGGCGCCGGCGCAGACTGGAGGAGACGAATATGGAAGCAGGGGCACGCACGGAACCGGCTTGGGGAGTGGACTCGGAGTATGGACTTCTCCTCGACGTCCTGCTCTGCCCGCCGGACAACTTCCACTGGCTCCCCGCCAGCGCCATTGCCCGGGCCACCCTGGAGAGCGGGCTGGTCTTCAGCGCCGAGGACGCGCGGCGACAGCACGCCGAGATGGTCTCGGTCTACGAGGATGCCGGCGTTCGCGTCCACCTCCTGGAGCCGGATCCGGCCCTCCCCTACCAGGTCTTCGCGCGCGACTCGAGCATCAACGTGGGCAACGGGGCGATCGTCACCCAGCTCGCCCAGCACTGGCGGAGGGGCGAATATTCGGCCGTCATCGCCTTCTACCAGCGATGTGGCATTCCGATCACGAACATGGTGACGGCGGGCTCCTTCGAGGGCGGGGACTTCATGATCGTCGAGCCTGGCGTCGCTGCGATCGGGACGGGCGAGGAGCGGACGCAGGAAAAGGCGGCGCGCCAGGTGGCGGGTTGGCTCGAGGCGGAGGGCTGGGAGGTGCGGGTGGAGAGGATCCCGCCGCACTTCCTCCACATCGACGTCTTGGCCGCCATGCTGGGACCAAAGCTGGCGGCCGTCTGTGTCGAGCAGGTCAGCACGGCCTTTCTGAGCTGGCTCGAGGGGAAGGGCGTGGAGGTCGTGCCCGTCAGCCTGGAGGCTGCGCTCAAGCTGGGCGTCAACGGCGTCTGTCTCGGCGACGATCGCGTGCTTTCGACCGCCGAGTCGGGGGAGCTCAACGAGCGCCTCCGCGCGCTGGGGCTCACGGTCTATGACCCCGAACTCTCGATGTTCACGCTCGGGGGCGGCGGCGCTCACTGCCTGATGCAGGCCATCCGGCGCGAGCGCGCGGGCTGATGGAGGTCGACCCGGCAAGGGTCATCGCCGACCTCCGCGAGCTCGATCGCCTCACCGGAGGCCCTGGCGGCGCGCGGCGGTTGTGCTGGACCGACGGCTGGGTGCGGGCGCGGGAGTTCCTGCGCGATCGTCTGTCCGCCATCGACGGTGTGAGCGTGGATGTGGACGAGGCGGGCAACCTGTGGGCCACCCTGCCCGGAACGGGCCGGGAAACCGACGACGAGAAGAGTGACGGCCCTGCTCCCGGCGGCGCCCGGGGCGGCGGGTCGGCCTCGGACGGGACGGTGGCGGTCGGCTCCCACCTCGACTCCGTTCCCAACGGCGGCTGGCTGGACGGGGCGCTGGGGGTGATGGCCGCGCTGGAGGTGTTGCGCGTGGCCGCGTCCGATCCGCCCCGGCACCCGTTGACCCTGGTCGACTTCGCCGACGAGGAGGGGGCTCGCTTCGGCCGCAGCCTCTTCGGGAGCGCGGCGGTCGCGGGGACGCTCGACGTGAGCGCCGTGGAATCGCTGCGTGACGCCGAGGGCGACGTCCTGCGCCCGGTGCTCGCCGAGCACGGCGTGGACCTCGACCGCCTCGGGGGGGCGACCTCCCGGCGCGAGGGAGTGATCGCCTACCTCGAGCTGCACATCGAGCAGGGGCCGGTGCTCGAGAGCGAGGGCGTCGCGGTGGCCGGGGTGAGCGGGACGGCGGGACTGGAGCGCCACCGGCTCCTGTTCGAGGGGCAGGCCTCCCACGCCGGGACCACGCCGATGGCGATGCGTCGTGACGCGGCCTTGGCCGCCGCCGAGACCACGCTGGCAGTCGAGGGGATCGCCCGCCGTCACGACGGCGTGGGCACCGGCGGAGTCCTGCGGCTCGAGCCGGGGGTCCCCACCGCCGTGGCGGGCCGCGCCGAGCTGGTGGTGGACCTACGCCACTCCGAAGCCGAGCCGCTGGCGGGCATGCTCGAGGAGACCCTGGCCGTCGCCCGGCGGGCGGCGGACGAGCGGGGCTGCTCGCTCGAGGTCTCAGAGGTCTTCCGCATCGAGCCGATCCCGTTCGACGAGCGGCTGGTGGCCGCCGCGCGCGACGCGGCCGGCAGCGGGCGGGTCCTGGCCAGCGGGGCCCTTCACGACGCCGCCGAGATGGCGCGCCACGTCCCCGTGGCCATGATCTTCGCCCCCTCGACGGGCGGGCTCAGCCACACCAAGGAGGAAGACACCCCCGAGGAGGACCTGGCCGCGGCGATCAGCGCCTTCGGCAAGCTGGCCCTGAGCGCGGCCCGCGGCGAGGTGCTCTGAGCGGGCCCCCCCGGCCGGCCCCGCCGGCCCGGCCCGGCGCCCCAGGCCAGGGCGCCTACTCGCAGACGGCCCGGATGGTCCGCAGCTCGCGGTCGCTCGCCCCCCGCAGGCTGCCGCCGTGGTCGATCGCCTCCTGGACGTACTCGAGCGTCTCTGCCGTGAGCCGCTCGCCCGGAAGCACGTTGGGGATCCCCGGCGGGTAGGCGGCCAGCGACTCGGCGGCCACCCGGCCGACGGCCTCGGCCGCTGGCAGGACCTCCTGGGGGCCGAGGAAGGCCTCCCTGGGCGTCATCACCAGCTCGCCCCAGGGCGGCGGGGGCGCGAATGCCTCACGCCGGCGGTGATCCGGCCCGGGCAGCGACGCGGCTGCGTCACGCAGCCCGTCGAGCAGCCGGCGCCCGCTGGTCTCCACGTCCTCGGCCATGCCGAAGACGGCCACCATCACGTTCTCGCCCGCCAGCTCCATGAGGATGTCGTGCTCCTCGCGCAGGCGCCGGGCCAGGTCGTAGCCCAGCGCTCCCGTGCCGCGCACGTCGATCGCCACGCGCAGCGGGTCGTAGTCGTGCACTCCCGGCGCGCCCACCAGGCGCTCGTCCAGCACATCCAACCCCGGAAGCTCGCGCACGGCCGCCCGGAACGACTGCAGTCCGGCGATCGTGCGCGACAGCAGTTCGCGCCCGCGCGTCACCGCGAGACGCCGCGCGGCGTCGAGCGACCCCGTCAACAGCGAGCTCGGGCTGGTCGACTCGAGCAGCGTCACGCAGCGGTCCACCAGCTCGTCGTCGAGCAGGCTGTCCTCGCCGGCGTGAACCATCGACGCCTGGGTGAGGCTCCCGACCACCTTGTGTGTGCTGGACACGACGAGGTCCGCTCCCAGGGAGAGCGCCGGCGCGGGCAGGTCGGCGTGGAAGGGAAAGTGGGCTCCCCAGGCCTCGTCGACCACGAGCGGCACGTCGTGCGCGTGGGCCACCTCGGCGAGACCCTCGATGTCGGCGACCGCCCCGAAGTAGGTGGGCGAGACGGCGGTCACGCCGACCGCCCCGGGCGTCTGCCGCAGGGCCTCGTCCAGGCTGTCGGGGGTGATGCAGTGGGCGATGTGCAGCTCGGGATCGAGCTCCGGTGCCACGAAGGTCGGGCGCATACCGGAGAGAACGAGGGCGTCGATCGTGCTGGAGTGGGCGTTGCGCTGCACCACCAGCTCGCGCCCGCGGTGGGCCAGCGCCAGGAGCGCCACGTGGTTTGCCTGCGACGCTCCGTTGACCAGGAACCAGGTGCGGCGGGCTCCCCAGGCGTCGGCCGCCATCAGCTGGGCCTGCTGGAAGGGCGTGGGCTCCGGGCCCTGGTCGATGCCCGGGGTGAGGGCCGGGATGTCGAGGTCGAGAGCGCCTTCGCCGAAGGCCGCGATCAGGCCAGGGTCGGCGGCCTCGCCGCCCTTGTGGCCGGGCACATGGAAGCGTCCGGGACGACGGTCGGCGTAGGCCTGAAGGGCGTCGAGATACGGCGTTTCGCTCTGCGCCGGGGTCGCGCCCTCCCGCCGGCGCCGCCCGGTAGAAGGCTCGGAGACAGACATGCGGGGGCGAGTCTAGGTAACCGCCGCGAGCGCGGCGTCCACGGCCGCCTCCGCCGAGGCGGCGGGCTCGACGCCCTCGATGTCCCAGGTGTCCAACCCCACCACCCGCTTGCCCGCCCTGAGAGCCAAGGCGATCTCCGACAGGGTCCCGTGTCCGCCGCCCACCGCCACCAGCGCATCGCCGGCACGCACCACCAGGAGGTTGCGGCCTTGGCCGAGGTCGGTGGGCAGGGCCACGTCGACGTACCGATTGGCCGCCGCCCGGTCGCCGCCGGGGAGCAGGCCCACGGTCGTGCCTCCGGCCTCCTTGGCCCCTCGGCACGCAGCCTCCATCACGCCTCCCAACCCGCCGCACACCACCACGGCGCCTCGGCCGGCGAGGCCCCGCCCCACGGACTCGGCGGCAGCGGTGAGTTCCCCGGAGGCCTCGCCGGGGCCGACCACGGCGACGTAGACCGGACCGGTCAGGGCCGCTCGGGACCGCCGGGATCTGCTGCCGCGGAAGCGTCCGTGCCGGTTTCCGCGGCCGCTCCTCGCTTGCGCCGGAGGCGCGCCGAGACGCTCTCCCCCTTTTTCTCCTCCTCCGGTCCAGCGTCCCAAACGGGCTCGCGCTCGCGGGCCTCCACGGCCAGCGAGATGTGGGTGGTGGCCAGGACCGCCCCCACCGTCATCAGGCCGGCGCCGCCCAGCGCCAGCCAGATGCCGATGTCCTTGTCCGGGCCGCCGGAACCGGCCACCGCGGGCGGGTCATTGACGATCTGCGTCAGGACCACCACCAGTGCCAGCAGCGCGATTCCCAGCACCACGACCGGGCCGTCGGGGACCTTGACCGCGCCCAGG
This sequence comes from uncultured Thermoleophilaceae bacterium, assembly GCA_963850205.1. Taxonomy (GTDB): domain Bacteria; phylum Actinomycetota; class Thermoleophilia; order Solirubrobacterales; family Thermoleophilaceae; genus JACVRW01. The sequence goes on from CAWKKJ010000008.1 coordinate 302,242, forward strand.
GCACCCGCCAAACCGAAGAGGGCCCCCAACGCGAGCCCGGCGAGGAGCAGGTCGGCGAGCTCGAACACGGTCCAGCCCGTCACCCGCTCGTACCAGTCCAGGAACAGGCTCACCAGCAGCACAAGGCCGCCGACGGCCGCCACCAGCGGACCGAGCGAGATGTGATGCTCGCGCTCCACCCGGCCTAGCGAACGACGAAGTTGACCAGCTTGCCTGGCACGACGATCGCCTTGACGATCTCCTTGCCGTTGAGCCGGGCGGCGAGCTTGTCCGAGCCCCGGGCCAGCTCCTCGAGCTGCCCCTGCGACGCGCTTGCCGGTGCGGGCAGGCGGTCGATCAGCTTGCCGTTCATCTGCACCACCAGCTGGAACTCGTCTCGGGCCAGCAGGGCCGGATCGGCGACCGGCCAGGGCTCCTCCCACACCCGCCGGCCGGTCATCATCTCGAACACCTCGGAGCCCAGGTGAGGGGCGAAGGGGAAGATCAGCGAGGCCGCGGTGGCGACGGCGAAGCGCACGTGCTCGCCGGGGGCGTTCTCGCGCTGGCGGTAGATCTCGTTGACCAGCTCCATCACCGCCGCGATCGCCGTGTTGAAGCCGAAGTTGGCCTCCATGTCGCGGGTGACCTTGTCGATCGCCCAGTGCGACTTGCGCAGCAGCTCGCTCGCCCCACCATCGGAGGCGTCGCCGCCCGCCGGCGCCTGCGCGGCCGCCGTCCACAGCCGTGACAGGAAGCGGTGCACTCCCCCGACGCCCGAGTCCTGCCAGTCGGCGTCCTGGTCGGGCGGGCCGATGAACAGGATGTAGCAGCGGGCGGTGTCGGCGCCGTAGCGCTCGACGTAGTCGGCGGGGGAGATCACGTTGCCCTTCGACTTGGACATCTTCGCTCCGCCGCGGGTGATCATGCCCTGGGTGAACAGCCGCGCGAAGGGCTCCTGCACGTCGAGGAGATCCATGTCCGCCAGCGCCTTCATAAAGAAGCGGGCGTACATCAGGTGCAGGATCGCGTGCTCGACCCCGCCGATGTACTGGTCGACCGGCATCCAGCCGTTCACCACGTCGCGATCCCAGGGCGCGTGCTCGTTGTGGGGATCGCAGTAGCGCAGGAAGTACCAGGACGAGTCGACGAAGGTGTCCATGGTGTCGGTCTCGCGCCGGGCCTCGCCCCCGCACCGGGGACACGTGGTGCGCACCCAGTCCTCGGCTGCCGCGAGCGGTGACCGGCCCTGCGGGGTGTAGTCCTCGATCTCCGGCAGCTCCACCGGCAGCTGGTCGTCGGGCACGGGCACGAGCCCGTCCTGCTCGCAGTAGACGAGGGGAATCGGGCAGCCCCAGTAGCGCTGGCGGGAGAGCAGCCAGTCGCGCAGCCGGTAGTTCAGCGCGCCCCGGCCGAGCCCGCGGCCCTCGAGCCATTCGGTGATCTCGCGCTTCGCCTCCGGGGCCGGCCGTCCGCTGAAGGAGCCCGAGTTGACCAGGACCTCGTCGTCGGAATGGGATACGAAGGCCTCGCCGCTGGGAGCGGCCTCGCCGCCGGCGGGGGCCACCACCGGCCGGATCTCCAGGCCGAAGCGCTCGGCGAACTCGTAGTCGCGCTGGTCGTGCGCCGGCACGGCCATGATCGCGCCGGTGCCGTACTCCATCAGCACGTAGTCGGCCACGAACATCGGGATCTGCTCCCCGTTGACCGGGTTGGTGACGGTTCGGCCCAGCGCCACGCCGGTCTTCTCCTTGCTCTCGTCGCCGCGCTCCTCGGCCGACTCGGTCAGAGCCCGGTTCACGTAGTCGTGCACCTCGGCGGAGTCGTTGAGGCGGAACACGTCCGGGTGCTCGGGGGCCATCACGAAGAAGGTGGCGCCGAAGAGCGTGTCCGGGCGGGTGGTGAAGACCGGGTAGTCGATCCCGAGCTCCTCGCAGCGGAACACCACCTCCGCGCCCTCGGAGCGGCCGATCCAGTTCTCCTGCATCGTCACCACATGGCGCGGCCAGGAGATGTCGCGTATGTCCTCAAGCAGCCGGTCGGCGTACTCGGTGATGCGGAAGAACCACTGCTCGAGCTGGCGCACCTCGACGGGGGTGCCGCAGCGCTCGCAGTGGCCGTCGATCACCTGCTCGTTGGCCAGCACCGTGGCGTCCTTGGGACACCACTTGACCGCGGCCTCCTTGCGGTAGGCGAGGCCGCGCTCGTAGAGCCTGAGGAAGATCCACTGGGTCCAGCGGTAGTACTCCGGGTCGCTCGTGGCCAGCTCGCGGGTCCAGTCGATCGAGATCCCCCACTGGCGGAACTGGCGCTGGAACTCGGCGATGAAGGCGGCGGTGGACTCCCGCGGGTGGCGCCCGGTCTTGATGGCCTCGTTCTCCGCGGGAAGCCCGAACGCGTCGTAGCCCATGGGGTGCAGCACCCGGTGGCCGCGGCGGCGCCAGTAGTGGGCCACCGCGTCGCCGAGCGAGTAGTTCTTCAGATGGCCGATGTGCGGCTCGCCCGACGGGTAGGGGAGCATCTCGAGCACGTAGGCGGAGGGCCGGTCGCCGGCGTCGTCGTTGGCGACCTCCCAGGTGCCCTCCTCGGCCCACACCCGCTGCCACTTGGGCTCGATGATCTTGGGGTCGTAGCGCTCCACGGAGGAGCAAGGGTACAGTCGCACCCGGTGAGGGCGAACGGGGTGGAGCTGGCCTACGACCGCGCCGGCGAGGGCGGAAGAGCGCTGCTTCTGCTGCACGGCTGGCCCGAGACGCGGCGGATCTGGAGTCGCAACCTCGAACCGCTCGCCGGCGCCGGTTTCGACGTGATCGCGCCGGACCTCCGCGGCTTCGGCGACTCGGGCCTTGCCCCCGACGATCGCTACGACGCGGTGGCTCACGCCACCGACATGGCCGCGCTCCTCCGCGCGCTGGGCCATGAGCGGGCGGTGGTATGCGCCGGCGACCTGGGCGGCGTCGTGGCCCAGGACCTGTCGCTGCGCTTCGAGGGGCTGGTCGAGCGTCTCGTCCTCTTCAACACGATCCCGCCGGTGCTCCCTGATACGCCGCGGGAGCTCGCTCCCGAGGTCCGCATGGCCGCCGACTACTTCGCCCGCCAGTCACGTGACGCCGACGGGCTGGCGGCCGAGCTGGACACGCCCGAGAAGCGCCGCCGCTACATCGCCCAGTTCTACGGCTCGCGTTTCTGGGCGGCTCCCGGCTCGTTCACGCGCGAGGACGTCGACTATCTGACCGAGCCCTTCGCCGACGCCGACCGCTTCCGGGCCTCGATCGCCAACTACGAGTACGTGGGCGGTCCCCGGACGGCGCCGGAGCCGGTACGGCTGACCGAGACCAATCCCACCCCCACGCTCATCCTCTACGGGCCCGAGGATCACGTGATACCACGCGACTTCCCCGAGCGAATGGAGGCGGCGTTCCCGAACCGCGCCGGGCCGTTCGTGGTGCCGGGGGCGGGGCACTTCCTGCAGTGGGAGCGGGCCGACGTGCTCAACAGCGCGCTGCGCTGGCTCTGCGATAGTCGATAGCCCTGATGGCCGTAGCGCAGAGTGCGGAGACGCTGCCCACCGGGCGGAGGCTGCGAAGCGACGAGCAGGTGAGCCCGCTCGAGCTGTTCTTCGACCTGGTCTTCGTCTTCGCCCTGACCCAGGTCACCGCCTTCATGGCCGACGATCCGACCTGGGCGGGGCTGGCCCGCGGCCTGATGATTCTCGCCGCGTTGTGGTGGGCCTGGGCGGCGTACGCCTGGCTCACCAACTACATCAAGGCCGACGAGGGGCGGGAGCGGCTGCTGATGTTCGGCGCCGTCGCCGCCATGCTGGTCGCGGCGCTGGCGGTGCCGGGCGCCTTCGGTGACGACGCGCTGCTGTTCGCGTGCGCCTACGCGCTGGTGCGCTGGCTGCACGTGTTCATCTTCGCCGAGGCCAACGACGACGTCGACGCGGGCCAGGCCATCCGCCGTTTGAGCCGCACCGCGATCCCGGCGCCGGCATTGCTGATCGTGGCCGCTCTCGTGGACGGGCCCGCCCGGGACGTGCTCTGGGTCGCCGCCCTGGCGATCGACTTCTCAGGGCCGTACGTCTTCGGCGTGCGCGGCTTTCGCGTGTCGCCCGCGCACTTCGCCGAGCGCTTCGGGCTGATCGTGATCATTGCCCTGGGCGAGTCCATCGTGGCCATCGGGGTGGGCGTGGAGGGGATCGCGCTCACCGCGCCCGTGGTGGCGGCGGCGGTCGTGGGGGTGATCCTGGCCTCCGCGCTCTGGTGGGCCTACTTCGACGTGGTGGCCCTCGCGGCCGAGCGCCGCTTCAAGCAGGTCCGCGGCGATGCCCTGGCGCGAATCGCCAGGGACTCCTACAGCTACCTCCACCTGCCCATGATCGCGGGGATCATCCTGATCGCCCTGGGGCTGAAGAAGACGCTCGGCCACGTCGACGATCCGCTCAAGGTCGTTCCCGCCGCGGCGTTGTTCGGCGGTCTCGCCCTGTACTACGCCGCGCACATCGGCTTCCGCCTGCGCAACATGGGGACGCTGAGCAAGCAGCGTCTGGTCGCAGCGGTCGTGGCCGTCGCCCTCATCGCTCCCGCCACCGAGGTCGACGCCCTGGTCGCGCTGGCCTGGGCGGCTGCCCTCGCCGCGCTCCTGATCGCCTACGAGGCCATCCGCTTTGCGGACGCACGCGCGCGGGTGCGAGCCGAGCACGCCCCCGCCGAGACGCACGGCTGACGGCGGTCATGAGCTTCACCGCTCGTTCACCTTCCGGCCCGTCTCGCGCCCTATCTTCGGGGAATCGAAGGCTCTTTTTCCCTGCGTACGAGGTCAGCGACAGCCTCAGTCGCGAGCGACGGCGTGGGTGACCGCCTCCGCCGCCTGGTCGGCGCACGGCCCGACTACGACGAGCTCTTCGGCCTCTTCGAACAGGCGGGAGCCAACGTCCGCGACTCCACCGCGCTGCTCGGCGACCTCATGCGCTCCTGGCCCGATGGCGCCGACCAGCGCCACCGCATGGTCGACCTGGAACACGCGAACGACGCCGTGACCCACGACATCCTCCATCACCTCCACGCGCGCCCGGCGGTGCCCTTCGAGCGCAGCGACGTGCTCTCGCTCGCCTCCGGGCTCGACGACGTGGTCGACTACGCGGAAGAGGCGGCCGACTTCCTCGCCCTCTACCGGGTCGAGGCCCCGACCGACCAGGCCATCGCGCTGGCCGACACCCTCGCGGCCGCGGGCGCCGAGGTGGCCGCGGCCCTGAGCCACGTCGAGGACCCGGCGGCCGCAAAGCCCCACCTCGCCGAGATCGACCGGCTGGAGGACGAGGGCGACCGCATCCTGCGCGAAGGCCTCACCGCCCTGTTCGAGGGGGGCATCGACCCCATGGTGGTGATCCGCTGGAAGGACATCTACGAGCGGGTGGAGCAGGCGATCGACGCCTGCGACACGGTGGGCCACACGCTGCGGGGAATCGCGGTCAAGCGGGCCTGAGGCGGGCGGGCGGGGCCGGTTCCGTCCGGGCCATCTGCGAACATATGTTCCCACTCGATCAGGATGGATATGGGTTAGTCGGTTAGCGAGGGCTGGTTGCGGGGGTCGTCGTGGGGGCGTTGGTGGGGTGCGATGCCGGCGCGTGGGTGCAAGCGTTCGCGGAGCCGGTCCGCCCAGCGACGGGGGTCGGCGTCGCCGTTGGCGTGGAGGGTGATCAGGTCGAGCAGCAGGTTCATCCGGCGGCGGTTGCTGAAGCTTTGGGAGCGGCCCTGGAAGGCGCGATCGACCTGGCGTAACGCGGCCTCGACGGCGCCTGTCGAGTTTGGTCCCAGCGACGAGCGTGTCTTGAGCTGGGTAGCGACCGGCTCGGTGTAGCGGTCGAGCCAGCGCAGCAGCGCGGGCAGCGGCGGGGTGGCGTGCCTGGCCTGGGTCTCGAAGCGGGCCCAGTTGTGATGGTCGAAGAGGGCGTGCCGGAAGGCGCGCATGACCGGGTGGTCGGGTCGGCCGTCGAGCGGGGCGAGCGCGTTCTCGAGGCTGCGGCGCAGGTGCAGCTCGCACAGACGCAACTCCGGCGCCTGGTCGCCGCTGCGTGGGAACACGCTCGCGAGCGCCTTGCGCAACGCGTTGTCGAAGTCGCTCACCACCAGCCTGGGCGTCCCGTCGCAGAGGGCCAGGAACCGTTGCCAGTCGGCCTCTGTGCGGCGCGGGAAGGCGGCCAGCCGCCAGACACGCGGCCGACCCGGCTCGTCGTGGCCGACGGCACAGAACACGTGGAAGCCCTGACCCGCCCGCGGGCCACGATCGATGCGGAACTCGCACGAGTCGAGCGCCAGCCGCTCCGGCCAGCGCTGCGGCAGCTCGTCGGCACAGACGATGGCGGCGAACGAGTCGACCCAATTCGCGATCAGCTGGCCATCGAGGTTGGGATCGCGCAGGCGGCCACGCCGGCCGGTCAACCGCTGGTGCGTGCGGCCCGCCGCTCGCCGTGCCGCCCAAGCGGCCTGCCGGTAGCTCTCACCGGCCGCCACCAGCACGAGCGCATGGCCGACCTCGCGGGCCGAGAACCAATACTCGCGGGCGCCCGCCTGGCCCTCCCAGCGCTCCAGCCTGGTCGAACACTCGACACAGAAATGCTCGCTTCTCGCCTGCCGCGGCAGTAACTCGCAGAAGCGGTGTGCCGCGCCACCGTTCGGCGGCCGACACAACCAACGCTGGCGACGATGCGGCGGCTTCCCATACCAGCCCGCCCGCACCACCCGACCACCCTCGTGAGCCAGATCAGGACAACGCGGAACCTCCATCGACCTGAAGGTCCGCCGCCGACCCGACTACCTGACGACCGTATCCATCCTAGTCGAGTGGGAACATATGTTCGCTATGGACACGAACCGCAAGGGCTCGATCGCAGAGATGAAGATCGCTACCGCCGCGGTTGAGCTGGGCGTGCCGGTCCTGAAACCGGTCCAGGAGCACGGGCGCTATGACCTGGCGTTCGAGATCGCCGGGCAGGTCCTGCGCGTGCAGTGCAAATGGGCATCGGTGCATGCGCCAACCGGCGTGATCCGCGTGAACCTCACGAGCAGCTGGTGCACACCTCAGGGCTATGAGCAACGCCGATATCTCGACGGAGAGATCGACCTGGTTGCGGTCTACTGCGGGGATCTGGACAGTTGCTACCTTCTGCCGAGCGCTCTGGTGGTCGGGCGCCGAGCGATCTGGCTGAGGGTCGCCCCGCCGCGGAACTCGCAGCGCGCGTCCATTAACCTTGCCTCGGATTTCGAATTCGACGGGGCTGTAGCTCAGCTGGAAGAGCGTCGCGCTGGCAGCGCGAAGGTCAGGGGTTCGAGCCCCCTCAGCTCCACTCCCTCCTCGGACGGCGATCGGCCCCTCGCTGTCGGCTGCCACGAGTTCCGCAACCACTTCGGCTACTACCTCGAGCAGGCCGCCGCGGGCGCCGAGATCGAGGTCAGCCGACGGGGTCGGCCCTACGCGCGGCTGGTACCGCCCGTCACACCACCGAGCGCGCCGGCGCCTCTCCCCACAGCTGCTCCAGCCGGTAGTACTCGCGCGCCTCCGGCGTGAAGATGTGGACCACGCAGTCCCAGTAGTCCAACAGGATCCAGCGCGGCTCGCGGGCGCCCTCGGTGCGGCGGGGCAACAGGCGCTCGTCGCCGTGCTTCAACTCCTCGTAGATGGCGTCATGGATCGCCTTGGTCTGGCGCTCGGTGTTGCCGCTGCAGATGATGAAGAAGTCGGTGTAGCTCACGATCCCGCGCAGGTCGATCACGCGGATGTCCACCGCCTTGCGGTCCGAGGCGATCGCCGCGATACGCTCGGCGAGCGCCTGGGGGTCCTGCTCGGTCATCCGGCCGCCTTCTCGGCGCGGCCGACAGTCCCGGCGGGCTCTGCGGCGGCCGGCGGCCTCGGGTAGAGCTCGGCTTCGGTGATCTGCTCGACCGCCGTTTCGGGCACGAGGTAGCGGATCGGGAGCCCGGAGGCCAGGCGGCGCCGGATCGCGCTCGAGGAGATCTGGATCAGGGGCATGTCGAGGTAGCGGATTCGCTCCGCGCCCTTCAGGCGGCCGATCTTGATCCCGATCGCGTTGCGGCTCCAGGTGACCCGCTCGACCACCGCAACCGTGGCCAGCGACAGCACCTCCTCGGGCTCGTGCCAACTGGCCAAGGCGGCCGCCTGGTCGCCTCCGAGGATCAGGAAGTGCTCGTCGTCGGGATCGGCGGCGCGAAGCTCTCGCAGGGTGTCCGCCGTGTAGGAGGGGCCGTCGCGATCCAACTCGATGCGCGACGCCTCGAAGCGCTCGTCGCCGCCGATGACGCCCTCGACGAGCTCCAGCCGGGTCTCCGCGCCCGGGTCGTCCTCGAGCTCGCGATGGGGGGCCTCCCCCACGGGCACGAACACCACTCGATCGAGATCGAGCTGCACCAGCGCCTCCTGCGCGCACACCAGGTGGCCCATGTGCGGCGGGTTGAACGCGCCTCCCAGGATGCCGACGCGGGCCAAGCTAGTGCTTCCCGCCGAGAGTACCGTCGATGCTCGGGCGAGCCGGGGTCGTGGCTGACAAGCCGCCGAGCGCAGTCGATCCCGGGGGATCGGCGAGTCTCGGGGGCGATGTCAGGCGCGGGCCCGGCCGCACGAGCGCGGCGGTAATCGAGGCGGGGAGCACCTACGCGCGGACCTGCCCCGAGCCCTCGACCACGAACTTGAAGGTCGTCAGCTCGCGGGCCCCGATCGGGCCGCGGGCGTGCAGCTTCTGGGTCGAGTTGCCGATCTCCGCCCCCATGCCGAAGACGCCGCCGTCGGTGAAGCGGGTCGAGGCGTTCACGTAGACGCAGGCGGCGTCCACACCGCCGGTGAACTCCTGCGCGGCCGCGGTGGACCCGGTCACGATCGCCTCCGAGTGCCCGGACCCGTACCGGTTGATGTGCTCGATCGCCTCGGCGGCCGAGTCCACCACCCCGACGGCCAGGATGAGCGCGTGGTACTCGGTCGACCAGTCCTCGTCCGAGGCCGGGGCGAGCGAGTCGCCCAGCTCGCCGGCCAGCGCCCGGGTGCGGCCGTCCACGCGCAACTCGACGCCGGATTCCCGCAGCTCGCTCAGCACGCGGGGCAGGAACTGCGGAGCCGCGTCGGCGTGGACCAGCAGCGTCTCGGCCGCGTTGCACACCGAGGGCCGCTGCACCTTGGCGTTGAGGGTGATGGCCACGGCGTCGTCCAGGTCGGCGGTTGCGTCCACGAACACGTGGCAGTTGCCTGCGGCGGCGTACATGACCGGGACGGTGGCGTGCTCCTTGAGAGCCGCCTTGAGCCCCTCGCCGCCCCGGGGGATGATCAGGTCGACCACGCCGTCCTGGGTGGCGATCTCGCGCAGCTCGTCCCTGTCGCCGCCCGTGACGATCGAGATCGCGCCCTCGGGCACGCCGGCGGACTGGGCCGCGGCGGCCACCACCTGGGCCAGGACGGCGTTCGAGTGCGCGGCGGTCGAGGAGCCGCGCAGCACGATCGCGTTGCCCGACTTGAGGCAGAGCGCCGAGCAGTCGACGGTCACGTTGGGCCGGGCCTCGTAGACGACCGCGACCACCCCGAGCGGCACCCGCACGCGGCGCACGTCGAGCCCGTTCTCCAGCCGGTGGCCGTCGATCGTCTCGCCCACCGGATCGGGAAGGGCCGCGATCGCGCGCACGTCGCGGGCGATGCCGGCGAGGCGGACCTCGGTCAGCTGGAGACGGTCGAGCAGACCGGCGTCCAGCCCGGCCTCCTCCCCGGCCTCCATGTCCCGGGCGTTGGCCTCGAGGATCTCCTCGGAACGCAGCTCGAGGGCGTCGGCCATGGCTTCCAGCGCCGCGTTCTTGGTGGCCGTGTCCAGGGTCGCCAGCTCGCGCGAGGCGCGTTGGGCCTGCGCGCAGACGTCGGCCGCGGACTGGGCGGTGGTGGCCATGCGGGCAAGGGTACCGTGCGCCGCCGGGTGTCCGGCCACGCCGGGAGAACCTCGGTCCGGTCCGGGCCAAGCCCGGCCCCTCCCGCATGGAGAACCTCGGTCCGGTCCGGGCCAAGCCCGGCCCCTCCCGCATGTCAGAGGCCCGCCCTGGCGGCGCCCGTCACCGCCCAGCGCCGACCGGCGAAGCGCCAGGAGCAGGTGGCGAGCCGGGCAGCGATCAGACCCACCAGGCCCGCCCACACGCCGATTATGCCCCAGCCGAGGGCCAGCGAGAGCAGGGCGATCGGTGCGAAGACCCCGAGCGAGGCGGCCAGCATTCCCCACATGAGAAAGCGGGTGTCACCGGCGCCGATGAGAATCCCGTCCAGCGCGAAGACCGCCCCGTTCGCCGGTTGCATCAACGCGAACAGCGGCCAGATCTCCTTGGTTCGCTCGATCACCAGCGGGTCGCTGGTGAAGGCTCGGGGGAGCACATCGATGAGCGCGAGCATGATCAGCGCGAACACGCCGCCCGCGGCGACCGCGAGCTCGATCATGCGCCGGGCCGCGCGGTAGGCGCCCTCGGCGTCGCCGGCGCCCAGGGAGCGGCCCACGATCACCTGGCCGGCGATTGCGATCGAGTCGAGCACCAGCGCCAGGAACACGAACAGCTGGAAGGCAATCTGGTGGGCGCCGAGCGAGTCGTCGCCGACCCGTGCCAGCACCGCGCTTGCCACCAGGAACGACCCGTAGAGGGAGGCGGTGCGCACGAAGATCTCCCAACCGATCCGAAACAGCGGACGCATGGCCGCGAGCGACGGGCGCCGGGTGTCGGCCGGTGCGGCGAGCAGGGCTCGCGTGAAGGCCGCCCCCATGCCGGCCTGCGCGACCACGGTGGCCCAGGCCGAACCGGCAAGCCCCCACCCGAAGCCATAGATGAAGAGCAGGTTCAGCAGGACGTTGGCCACGTTGGCCACCACCACGATCACGAGCGGGGTGCGCAGGTCCGATACACCACGCAGATAGCCCTGGCCGGCCAGCGCGATCAGCGCGAAGGGCAGGCCGAGCGACCCGACGCGCAGGTAGGTCACGGCCAGGTCGGCCGTGCGCCCCTCCGCCCCCATCACATCGACCAGCGGGACGGCCAGCCCGGCCAGCAGAGCGGTGAGGCCGAGCCCGATGCCGGTCGAGAGCCAGAGGGCCTGAGCGGCGAGCCGTCCGGCGGCCACCTCCTCGCCCGCGCCGTGGAGGCGCGCCACCTGGGCGGTCGTACCGTAGGTGAGGAAGTTGAACAGGGTGAACGCGCCCACTATGAGCGTCCCCGCGAGCGCCAGCGCCGCGAGCTCGGGGGTGCCGAGATGGCCCACCATGGCGGTGTCGGCCAGCAGGTAGAGCGGCTCGGCCGCGAGCGCCCCCAACGCGGGCACGGCCAGCTTGATGATCTCGCGGTCGTAGGGAGAGCGAAGGCGCACCGGGTCAGTCGAGCACGAAGTAGTCCCTGTGCACCGCCTCCTCGGTGGCCCGGGGCAGGCGCTCGCGCACGCCGTCGGTCTTCAGCCCCTTGACCTGGCGTAGCTCGGCCGCGGAGTAGTTGACGATGCCCTTCCCCACCGCCCGGCCGTTGCACTGCACCTCGACCGCGTCACCGGCCTCGAACTCGCCCTCCACCTCCACCACGCCGACGGGCAGCAGGCTCGTGCCGCGTTCCCGCAGGGCCCGTTCGGCGCCCGCGTCGACCAGGAGGCGCCCGCGGCTCGGCTTGGCGTACTTCAACCACAGCTTGAAGCTGGACACCCGGCCGCGCTGGGGGTGAAAGCGCGTGCCGCTGGGCTCGCCGCGCAGCGCCCGTCCCACCTCCGCCCGCTCCACCCCGTTCGCAATCGTCACCGGGATCCCGGCGGCGGTCGCCATCTCCGCCGCCACCACCTTGGAGCGCATCCCGCCGGAGCCGAGCGGGGAGGTGGACAGGCCGATGTCGTAGTGCTCGAGCTCGTGCAGCTCGCGCACCTCGGAGATCAGCTCGGCGGCCGGGTCGCTGCGCGGGTCGGCGCTGTAGAGGCCACCGGTGTCGGTGAGCAGCACGAGCAGGTCGGCGCCGATCAGGATGGCCACCTGGGCGGCGAGGAAGTCGTTGTCGCCGAACGAGATCTCGTCGGTGGTGGTCGTGTCGTTCTCGTTGATCACGGGCACGACCCGCCAGCGGAGCAGGGTCTGCAGGGTGTGGCGTGCGTTCAGGTAGTGGGTGCGGGCCGACATGTCGAAGAACGTGAGCAGCACCTGGGCCGACCGCACGCCCTGCCGCTGGAGGAGCTCGTCGTAGGCGCGGTAGAGCTTGCCCTGGCCGACGGCCGACGCGGCCTGGAGCTCCCCCATCGCCCGCGGGCGCATGGGCAGAGCCATCAGCCTCATGCCGCGCGCGATCGCGCCCGAGGTGACGACCACCACGTTCTCTCCCGCTGCGTGGCGGCCGGCCACCTCGCCACACACCTCCTCCAGAACCTCGGCGCGCACCTCACCTGCGTCGTCGGCGACGATGCTGGAGCCGAGCTTCACGACAACGGTGGCCATGACGCGCGGCTAGTCCGTTCCGCTTCCGCCGGACAGCCTCCAGTCGCCGTCCTCCTTGGCAAGGCGGAGCACCTGGGTCTGAGATCGGCCCTGGGTCTCGAGGGTGACGGTGACCCGTGCGCTGTCGCCGTCGATCTCGGTCTTGGTGACCTTGACCAGCTTCAGCCGGAGACCCTGGATCGACTCCAGCTGGCGGCGGCAGGCCCCGGCGGCCCGGCTGCCCGTGGTGCCGGTGGTCTCCTCGAGGAACTTCTGCGTGACGAGCTCCTCGCAGAAGCGCTTCCCGTCGCGTGCGTTGGTCGCGGAGACGAAGTCGCGCACGGTCTGCTCGGCGTCGGCCTCGTCATCGCCGCCGCAGGCCGGCAGCGCGAGCGCAGCGGCGATCACCAGCGCAGGGATGGCGGCACGCGTTCTCACCGGAAGGGCGCCCCGGGATCGAGCTCGAAGACCGTTCCGGCGATCTCCACGTCGTCGCCCGGCTCGAAGCCGGCGGCCTGGAGGGCCTTGATCACCCCGAGCGTGCGCAGCCGTTCCTCCACGAAGCGCAGTGCCTGCTCGTTCTCGATGTCGTGGCGCGCGAGCAGCCGTTCCACGCCGGTTCCCTGCACGCTGAACTCGCCGGGCCCGGTGCGCCGCACCTCGAAGGACTCTCCGGCCCCGGGCCGGTAGAGGCGGTGGGTGGCCGGGAGCTCGCCGGCCGGCTGCTGCTGCTCGGCGGGCGGTACGCGCTCGAAGATGAGGTCGCGCAGGCGATCGAGGCCCTCGCCCGTCGCGGCCGAGGTGCCGACCACCGGCGTACCGAGGCGGGCCCGCCAGTCCTCGACGCGTTGCCGAACCTCCTCGGGAGGGGCCAGGTCGGACTTCGAGAGACAGGTGATGCGGGGAAGGTTCGACAGACCCTGGCCGTGCTCGCGCAGCTCCGCCTCGACCACGCCGTGGTTCTCGAGGGGATCGGAGCCGTCGAGGGGCGCGACGTCGAGCACGTGTATCAGCAGCCGGCAGCGCTCGACGTGGGCCAGGAACTCGTGGCCCAGTCCGACCCCCGCGCTCGCGCCCTCGATCAGCCCCGGGATGTCGGCCAGGACCAGCTGGCGCCCGTCGCGCTCCAGCGTGCCCAGCACCGGCTCGATCGTGGTGAAGGGATAGTCGGCGACCTTCGGGCGTGCCCGGGTGAGACGGGCGAGCAGAGACGACTTGCCGGCATTGGGAAGACCGACGAGCCCGGCGTCCGCCATGAGCTTGAGGCGCAGGCGCAGCCTGCGCTCCTCGCCGGGCAGGCCCTTCTCGGCGAAGCGAGGCGTCTGGCGGGTGGCGGCGGCGAAGTGCCGGTTACCACGGCCGCCGCTGCCACCGCGGGCGACGACGGCGCGCTGGCCCGCCTCCACGAGGTCCCAGCGGTCGCCGGCCGCGGGATCCTCGATCACCGTGCCGGGCGGTACGCGGATCTCGAGCGCCCCGGGCGTGGCGCCGTGCTTGCCGGAGCCCTGCCCGTGGCCGCCGCGCTTGGCCCGGTAGTGCGCACGGCGCCGGAAAGCCGACAGATCGCGCAGCGAGTCGTCGCACACCACCTCGACCGCTCCGCCTCGCCCGCCGTCACCGCCGTCGGGGCCCCCCTTGGGCACGTGGGCCTCGCGCCGGAACGAGACCACCCCGTTGCCGCCGGCGCCCGCCTGCACCTCGATCTGAGCCTTGTCGCTGAACATCGCAGCGAGCCCCTCCTCAGCGCCCGGCCGAGCGTTCGAGCAGGCCCGGGTCGTCGGGGAAGAGCCCCGCGGCCGGCAGCCGTGTGAGCAGCTCGCGCCAGCCCTCGTGGGCCGCGAAGGCCTGCTCCAGCAGGGGACGGGCGTCGCCCTCGCGGCCGTCCGCGGCCAGCGCGGCGCCGTGCCAGAAGGCGAACTCGGCGTTGTCCGGCTGCCTGCGGTGGGCGGCCGCGTACTCGGCCAGCGCGCCCTCGGTGTCGCCCGCGGCGGCGAGCTCGTCGCCCGTGTCGATATGGGCGTAGGCGCGCCGGAGGTCCAAGAGCCGGCCGAGCTCGGCGAGCGGCTCGGGGTGATCGTCCACGCGCAGGTCCACGATGCTGTCACCGGCGGTGCGCTGCCCCGGTTGGGGCGCCACCACCTTCAGGGCGGCCGACTGGCGGCCGCGGAGGTCTCCTCCCTCGGCCTCGGCCGCGAGCAGGGCCGCCAGCAGCCGGGCGGCCAGGTCGCCCCCGGCCGTCTCGTAGGCGGCGACCATGGCGTCCGGCACGGTGGAGCGGGCCATGATGTTCGCCTGCGCCGAGACCTGCTCGCCGAGGCGCTGCCCGGCCTCCGCAATGCAGCGGTCGCCGGTGTGAGCGGCCACGTGGCCCGCGGCGTCGACCAGCGCCACCTGCCGGACCTCGGGCTGGGGATCGCCCTCCAGCAGCCGGCGCACCGCGTCGGGCGCGGACGCGCCGTCGCGCATCAGGTCGAGCCCGCGCGGCCCGAAGGCAGGCTCCACCACGGACTGGGTGGCCACGGCGCCCACCCCGGCCTCCGCCCAGCTGACCAGCGCTCCGACCCCGAAGAAGTGCGATTGGACGGCCACGCCCAGCTCGCCGGTGGCGGAATCGCGGGCGACGATCGAGTAGGTCACGACCCCGCGATCGTAGGGCTTCGGCGGGGTCCTGAGGCGCGGCGGCGCTACTCGGCCGGCTCGACCGAGATCACCCGACCGCGGCGACCGCGGCTGAACACCACGACGCCCGGGCGAGAGGCGAAGATCGTGTCGTCCCGCCCCAGGCCGGCGCCTTCACCGGGCTTGAAGCGGGTGCCCCGCTGGCGCACGATGATCTCGCCGCCGTGCACCTGCTCTCCGGCGAACACCTTCACGCCCAGCCGCTGCGCGTTCGAGTCGCGGCCGTTCCTGCTCGAGCCGAGGCCCTTCTTATGAGCCATCGTCGTCCTCCTGCTCCTGTTTGCCGCCGGACCGCCGGGCCTGCGCCTTGATCGACTTGATCTCGAGGCGAGTCAGGTCCGCGCGATGGCCGTACCGGCGCTTGTAGCCGCGCTTGGGCTTGAACTTCAGCCCGTGGATCTTCTTGCCGCGCTCGTGACCGGTCACGGTCGCCTGCACCTTCACCTTGCCCAGGTCCCCGCCCTCGAAGACGGCCTTGCCGGTGTCGGCGAACAGCAGCGGCTCGAGGTCGACCTTGTCGCCCTCGTCCGCTCGCATGCGGTCGACGACGATCGAGTCGCCCTCTTCGACGCGGTACTGCTTACCGCCCACTTTGACGATCGCGTAGCTCATGGCAAGAGAAAGGCGCCCGCCTCGAAATGGCGCACGCCGCACGCGAGTGTAGCGGGTGCAAAGTGCGCGGTCGGAGCAGGAAAACGCGGGATACCGTCGTACGTTCGGGTTACCGTGGCCCCCGTGCAGGTCACCGCTGCACCTCGCCGGCAAAGGAGCCCCGGCCGGCGTGCCCCAAAGCCAAACCGGCGGCGCCGCTGGCTCCGTGTCGGGTTTGCGGTGCTCGTAGCCGTCGCGGCCGCCGGGGCGCTCGAGCTCGCGTTCGGGACCAACCTCGACGGGCCGAGCACGGCCGCCCGCTCGGAGCCGCCGGCGGAAGCGCTGCCGGCCGCTCCCGAGCCGGAAGCTGCGCCGAAGGCGGCACCGCCGGCCCAGCCCGTCGGCGCCATCAACCCGGACGTGCCCGGGATCACCACCTTCCGCGGCAACCTGTCACGCAGCTACTACGGCGAGGGCCCCGTTCCCAGCGATCCGCGCGTCCTCTGGCGCTATCCCGCGTCCGGCGGCATGTGCTCCCCCTCGACCGACGAGACCGGCACTCACACCTGGTGCGGGGTGGGCTGGACCGGCCAGCCGAACGTGATCCCCGGAAAGCGCGGGCGCCTCGAGCTGCGCTTCGGCGCGTATGACTCCAGGTACCACTTCCTCGGCGCCCGTACGGGCCGGCGGCTGCGTGCCGACCTGGTCACCGGCGACCTCGCCAAGGGCTCCGCCACCTCCGACCCCGACGGCTACCCGCTCTACTACGCGGGCTCCCGCGACGACCAGTTCCGGATCGTGGCCCTCGACCGCGGCCGCCCGACCGTGCTCTGGTCCCTCGACGCCAACACCAGCGCGCCCGATCCCACCTGGAACAACGACTGGGACGGCGCCGCGCTGGTCGTCGGGGACTACCTCATCGAGGGCGGCGAGAACTCCTGGCTGCACGTGATCCGGCTGAATCGCGGCTACGACCGCCGGGGCAAGGTCCGCGTTCGCCCGAAGGTCGTGTTGACCATTCCGAGCTGGGACGCCCAGCTCGACCGCGACGCCCCCGGGCAGCACTACTCGATCGAGAACTCCGTGGCCTTCCGCGGCGGCGTCGTGTACTTCGCCAACTCAGCGGGCCTGGTCCAGGGCTGGGACATCTCCCGCGTGCTGCGCGGCGGCCGGAGGGCCAAGCGAGTCTTCCGCTTCTGGACCGGCGACGACACCGACGCCTCCATCGTGATCGACGAGAACGGACATCTCTACGTCGCGAGCGAGCTCGAGGAGTTCCGCCCCCGGTCGGCCGAGGTGGGCCAGCTGATGAAGCTGGACCCGTCGCGGCGCCGGCGCCCGCTGCTGTGGTCGGTACCGATCCGGCCGGGAGGCGACGGGAAGGGCGGCTCGTGGTCGACCCCGGCTCTCGACCGGGAGCTGGTCTACGTCGCGACCAACGCGGGTGGCCTGCTGGCGGTCGAGCGTGAGAGCGGAAGCGTGCGCTGGCGGATCGGCCTGCCTGGCCCCACCTGGAGCTCACCGGTGGTGGTCGACGAGGTGCTGCTGCAGGGCGACTGCAACGGCGTGCTGCACGCCTACGACGTCAGCGACCAGGGCCGCCGGCCGCCCGAGCTGTGGCAGGTGGGCCTGGGCGGGTGCATCGAGGCCACGCCGGCGGTGTGGAAGGGGATGATCTTCGTGGGCACGCGGGCCGGGGCGATGTACGCACTGGCCGACCGGCGGCGCTGAGGCGGGCTGCCTTACGGCAGTGGGCCGCAGACGACGAAGGCGCGCAGGTTCCACGCCTGGCCGCCGGGGTCACCCTGAATGGCGCGTACCGACCAGCCAGTGGTAACGCCGGCCGCGTTGGAGAGCGGATAACTCTCGTAGAGGGCCACGTCCTGGGTGACCACTGCGCCCAGTTGATAGCCCCCGCCGCCCAAGACGGCCCGTCCGCCTGGGCAAGCCGCCGTGGCCTGGATGTTGGCGCCCGCTGCCGGGGTCGCGTTGACCACGGTGCCCTGGACCGTGAGCGTGCTTGGGATCGGTCCTGCAGGACCCTGGGGCCCCGCCGGGCCGGCGGGGCCGGCCGGACCAGCAGACCCGGCGGATAGATTCTCCGCGGTGGAGCGCGCGTCCTCACCAGACTCGGGGGATCGAACCTGGCGCCGGCGCGCTCTTCTCATCGCGGCGATCTCAGTCGGCTGCTTCGTCGCCGCCGTGGCGATTCTGTTCCTGACGACCGGCGACAGCAGCGACGGGGAGAGCACCGCGGCGGCAGACCTCCGCATAGGCGAGCCCGCAATCGTCTCCGAGGAGGAGCTCCGGGCCTTCGCAGGCGACCAGGCGGTGCCGGTCTACTGGGCCGGTCCACGTCGGCCAAGCGCGTATGAGCTCACCCGCACCGATGACGGCCGGGTGTTCATCCGCTACCTACCGGAGGGAGCCAACCCCGGCGATCCAAGTCCGCGGTTCCTCACGGTCGCCAGCTACGCCCAGCCCAATGCTTACCGCTTCCTCCGCGCCCAGAGCCGCCGCGACGGCTGGAGCGGACAGCGCACGGGCTCGGGCGCGCTCGTGGCCTACGCCGACCGGCGCCCCACGAGCGTGTACTTCGCCTTCGCCGACGCCGACCTGCAGGTCGAGGTCTACGACCCGGATTCGGGCGTGGCCCGCAGCTTGGTGCTCGAGGGCGAGATCCGGCGGCTCCGGTAGTACGCGTCCAGGCCGGCCACTACTCGCGTGACCCGGACACGAGGACGGCCTCGCGGCTACCCGTCGCTGCCTCCGGACCGGGCGGCAACTCCTCGTGCCGCCGCCTGGTCTGAGAGATCAGCAACCCGGCGGCCACCAGCGCGGCGCCGGCGACCGCGCGCCACGTGATGGCCTCGTCGTAGAGAGCCGCCCCGAACAACAGCGCGCCGAAGGGCAGCAGCATCGCCAGGAAGGACATGGCCTGCGCGCTGATGTGGCGCAGCAGGATGGTGAGCACGACGAAGGGAATCGCGGAGCCGATCAGGGCCAGGTAGATGATCGAGCCCAGGGACTCGGCGGTCCAGGCCAAATCGCCCCAGCTCTCGCCAAGGGCCGAGGCCGCCAGCAGGAGCAGCCCACCGCCGAGCATTCCCCAGCCGTTCAGCACCACCGGGTCGAGCGCCGCGGACCTGCGCTTCAGGGCGACGTTGCCCGCCGCCGCCCCCAAAGGGGACAGCGCCAGCGCCGCCGCTCCCGCGAGCGCGAGGTCCTCGTCGCCGAGCTCGAGGCTCTCCGCGAAGGTGAGCGCGAGCCCGGCCAGGGCGATCAGGATCCCCAGCACCAGCTGCGGCCGCAGCGGGGCGTCGGGGAGCAGGAAGGCGGCCAGAACGCCGACGTAGAGCGGCAGCACGCCGAAGAGCACCGCCGCGAGGCCGGAGGGGATGTACTGCTCCCCCCAATAAACCAGGCCGTAGGCGAAGGCGAACGGAGCCAGCGCCAGAAGGCCCGCCAGCGGCCAGTCGGTGCGCAGCGAACGGCGCCCCACCGCCGTCACGGCCAGCAGGACGACCCCGGCCAGCGCGAAGCGAATGCCCGCCCCGAGCAGCGCGGGAGCGTCCTCGAGGCCAATCTTGATCGCCACCCAGGTGCTCGACCAGATGACGACGAGGAGCACGTAGAGGCCGGCGATGGCGGCGCGGGACACGCCCGCCGACGCTAGCGATTGTGGTTGACCAGCTCGATGTTGTGGCCGTCCGGGGCGAGCACGTAGGTCGCGGTACCCGGCTTCGAGCGCGGCCCGGTGGAAGGCCTCGACCTGCTCGGTACGGCCAACAGCTCACCGTAGTAACGCTCGGGCCGAGCGCGGTCCGCCACCCGGATGGTCACGTGATCAAACGTGGGGCTGCAGATGGCGCAGCTTGTCCGGGTTGACGACCGAGTGGATGGACGCGATGGCCGATTCTGTGACATCGAGAGCCATGACGAACACGATCCGCCCCTCCGGGTCCAGGCCCAGGATCCCGGGCCGGCCGTTCACCTCCACCGGCCGCATCCGGATCTCCAGCTTCCCGGCGTGCCGCATCCACGCCGTGAGCGTGCGGGCCACGCGTGTCCGGCCGCGCAGCGGTCGCGCGAGGGCAGGCGCCTTGCCGCCGCCGTCGCCGTGCACTTCCACGTCCTCGGTGAGCAGCGCCTCGAGCTTGCCCACCTCGCCCTCGCGGGCGGCCGCGAGGAAGCGCCGGGCCAGCTCCTCCTGACGCTCGGGCGAGACCTGAAACCGGGGCCGGCGCTCGTCGACGTGGCGGCGGGCCCTGCTGGCCAGCTGCCTCGTCGCCGCCTCGCTCTTGCCTACGATGCGCGCGACCTCGTCGTAGCGATAGTCGAACACGTCGTGGAGCAGCAGGGCGGCACGCTGCTCCGGGGACAGGCTTTCCAGCAGCACCAGGAAGGCGAGCGAGAGGGAGTCGGCCAGCTCGGCGTGGCGGGCGGGATCGTCGTCGGCCGTGCCGAGAAGCGGCTCGGGCAACCATTCGCCGACGTAGCGCTCACGCCGCGCACGTGCCGAGCGCAGCTCGTCGATGGCCAGGCGCGTGGTCACGGTGGCCAGGAACGCCCGCGGCGACTCAATTCGCTCGCCGTCCTCCATCGCCTCGTGGAGAGCCACCAGCGCCTCCTGCGCGATGTCCTCGGCCTCGCTCACGCTGCCCAGCATGCGGTAGGCGATCGCGAACGCCGCCGGCCGCAGATCCTCGAGCATGTCCGCGGGAGCGCCCTTCATCCGAGGCCCTCCGCGAACCCGCGCCGCCAGCTGGCGTAGCGCGGTTCCCAGCCGAACTCTCGCTTCGCCTTGGCGTTCGACGCCCCGCTGTTCTCGGTCATCAGGACGGTCGCCGCCTCGCCGGCGACGATCCGCGCCAGCCACCGGGGCAGCCGCCGCGGTGGCTTGCCACCGACCGCGTTCGCCAGGACCGGCAGCCACTCGCGCACCTCGGCCGGCTCGTCGTCGACGACGTTGTAGAGCCCGCCCCGCCCTCGCTCGACGGCGATCTCGGTGGCAGCGGCCGCGTCGTCGATGTGGATGAGCGACCACACCCCGTGGCCGCCTCCCACCAGCGGGAACTTCCGCTCGCGCACGGCCGTCAGCTGCTCGCCCTCCGGCTCGAGCGCGAGCGAGGTGCCGGGACCGTAGAAGCCGCCGTAGCGAAGCACGATTCCCTCGGTCCAGTCCGCGCTCGTCACGGCGTGCTCCAGATGGGCGATCGCTCCGAGGGTGGTGCGCAGCTGGCTGGGCGGGTCGGGGTCGAGCGGGTCGTCCTCGTTCGTCACCGGGCCGCCGGTGTGAGCCGACGGCCAGCCGGCGAAGCTCTGGGCGACGAACCTGCTCGCTCCCACCGCTCGGCCCGCGGCCAGGAGGTTGTCGGTGCCCTCGGTGCGCAAGCGGTTGGTGAGCGCGAACGTGCGCTCGAAGCGGCGCAGGTCAACGGAACCCGACAGCGCGGTGAGCTGGTGCACGATCACCTCCGGCTCGGCGGCGGCCACCGCCGCGGCCACGGCGTCGGGATCGAGGGCGTCGGCCACCACGGCCGTGGCGCCGAGCTCGCGGACGAGCCTCTCCTTGCCCGGGGTACGTGTCATGCCGGTCACATCGTGACCGTGCGCCGCCAGCCTGGGCACCAGCCGGCTCCCGAGTGCGCCCGTCGCTCCTGCGATGAACACCTTCACTTCGGCCTCCTGATTCGGGTCTCGAACCAAGAGACGAGACAGCCCCGCCGGCTGTGACAGCCGCCCCGCCTACGACGAGGGCGACTCCGCCTTCTTGCGGCGGCCGCGGCCGCCGCGCCGCCCCCGGCGCCGGCGCCGCCCGTTCGACGACTGCTCGTCATCATCGGCCGAGCTGACCACCACGCCCTCCGGCGGGTCCACCAGCGACGCCTGGGCGGCGCTGCGACCCACCTTCTCGATCCGCACCAGCGTTCTCTCGCCCACCAGCGAGGCCGCCCCGAACACCGACACGATGTAGCCGTCCAGCTTGGCCACGGCGTCGTCGTCGTTGTACATGTGGGGCTCCTCGATCTGGACGAGCACCTCCTCGCCCTCGCGGAAGGGCAGCGCCCGCTCCTCGACCTCCTCGCGAGTGCCCTCCAGCACGACCTCGAAGTGGTCGATCGGCAGCGCCTCGGTGCCCTCGAAGTGGAAGTGCTTGCCGGTCTCCTCCTCGAGATCGGCCAGCGGGCCCTCCGCTCCCTGCACCCCGACCAGCAGCGCGGCCACGCTGGGGTGGACGCGGACCAGAAATGCCGGGGGCCGGGGCCGCTCGGAGGCCAGGTCCCGCAGCCAGCGGTCGACCTCCAGGGCCACGGTCTCCTCCGAGAGCACCACGCCCTCGCCCTCGCAGGTCGGGCAGCTCTTGGTGAGGATCTCGCGGGCGCCGTCGGTCACGTTCTGGCGCGTCATCTCAACCAGCCCCAGCGGGGAGATCTCGACCACGTAGGTCTTGGTGCGGTCCTCGTCGAGCGACTTGCGCAGCGTCTTCAGCACCGCGTCGCGGTTGCGGCCGCGGGCCATGTCGATGAAGTCGATGACGATGATCCCGCCGATGTCGCGAAGCCGCAGCTGGCGCACGACCTCCTCGGCCGCCTCCAGGTTGGTCCTGGTGATCGTGTCCTCGAGCTTCGCGCCCTTGCCCCGGCCGGTGAAGGAGCCGGAGTTGACGTCGATCACCGTCATGGCCTCGGCGTAGTCGATCATCAGGTAGCCGCCGCTGGGCAGGTCAACCCGGCGCTTGAGCACCGACTGGATCGCCTCCTCCACGCCATAGCGCTCGAACAGCGGCTCCTTCTTGTCCTTGTAGAACTCAAGCCGCTCGAGCAGCTCCGGCGCCGTCCGGTTGAAGAACGACTCCAGCCGGTGGTGCTGCTTCTCGTCGTCCACGATCGCCTTCTCGAACTCGGCGCTGAAGATGTCGCGCGCCACCCGTACCGAGAGGTCGGCCTCCTGGAAGACCATGTCCGGCGCGGGCGTGTCCTTGGCCCGCTTCTGCAGCACCTCGTGGAGCTTGTGCAGGTACTTGATCTCGCGCTCGAAGTCCTCGCGCGTGGCGCCCTGCGCCGCCGTTCGGACGATGGCGCCGCCGTCGCCCAGGTCGGCCTTCCCGGCCGCCCGGCGCAGGCGATCGCGCTCCTTGGGCTCGAGCCGGCGCGACACGCCCACGCCCTCGCCCTGCGGCACGTACACCAGGTAGCGCCCCGCGATGGAGAGCTGCATCGACAGCCGCGGGCCCTTGGTCTTCAGCGGGTCCTTCACCGCCTGGACCAGAACCTCCTGACCGGGCTTCAGCAGCTCGGTGATGCGCTTGCCGCGCTGGCGCCCGCTGCGCCCGCGGCGGGCCACCTCCACACCCGGGAAGACCAGGTCGTCCGCGTGGAGGAAGCCGTTCTTGTCGAGCCCGATGTCCACGAACGCGGCCTCGAGCCCGGGCAGGACGTTGTCGACCTTGCCCTTGTAGATGTTTCCGACGATCGACCGCGAGCCGCGGCGCTCGATGTAGAGCTCCGCCACCCGGAAGTCTTCGTCCTGTGTCTTCTTGCCGCGCCCCCGCTTATCGCCGGAGGCCGGAGCCTCCGATTCGAGGATCGCGACTCTCGTTTCGCCACGGTCGACCGTGACGAGCAACTGCTTTCTCAAGATGGTTTCCCTTCATAAGTTTCACAGGCCCTTGGCTGCAGCCGTCTCGCGCGCTTGCGCGTGTATGGACTGCAACAGCCCTATGGCCATCAGCGTTGTGATCACCGATGAGCCGCCATAGCTCACGAGCGGCAAGGGGATACCGGTGATCGGCATGATCCCAATGGTCATGCCCACGTTGACGAAGACCTGGAACATGAGCATAGCGGTGATGCCCCCCGCCACCAGCGCCCCGTAGAGGTTCTTCGACATCGTCAGGACCCGCAGCGCCCTCCAGATCAGCAGGGCGAAGAGCGACAGCACGATGGCCGCGCCCACGAACCCGAACTCCTCGCCCACCACGCTGAACACGAAATCGGTGTGGTGCTCGGGCAGGAAGTCGAGCCGGGTCTGGG
Organism: uncultured Thermoleophilaceae bacterium; assembly: GCA_963850205.1. Lineage (GTDB taxonomy): Bacteria > Actinomycetota > Thermoleophilia > Solirubrobacterales > Thermoleophilaceae > JACVRW01. Next base: position 325,987 of record CAWKKJ010000008.1, read on the forward strand.
TGGCCTCGTCACCGCGCCCGGTCTTCCCCCCGGAGCCGATCGCGGTCAGCGACTGGTTGATCTGGTAGCTCTCCTTGCGCGAGCCGTCGCTGGGCGCGAGGAAGGCGGTGAGACGGTCCTCCTGGTATGGCTTGAGCACCTCCACACCCGCAGCGGGCGCCACCACCAGAACGACGACGATGGCGGCCGCGCCCAGCACCCCCAGCGCGGCGAAGTGCGTCCATTTCGTCCCGGCCACGAACAGCACCGCCAGGACGATGGCCAGGTACACCAGGCCCGAGCCCAGGTCCGGCTGGCCGATCACGAGCATTGCGGGCACCAGAGCCAGCAGCAGGATCCGGCTGGTGGTCTCCCGCTCACCCAGGCGCCGGGTGCGATCCACCACGAAGGCGGAGAGCGCCAGCACCAGGAGCAGCTTGCCGAGCTCCGAGGCCTGGAAGTTGAAGAAGCCGAACTCGATCGCGCGCCGCGAGCCTCGCGCCGTGGCCCCCACCAGGTAGACCAGGACGATCGAGGCGATCATGAAGGCGTAGAGGCCGAACTTCCACTCGCGCAGCCGGGAGTAGTCGAAGCGCGAGATGAGCACCATCAGCACGAGGCCCACGCCCGCGTACAGGGCCTGGCGCACGGCGAAGTAGTTGGGGTCGCCGGGGATGTCGTCCTGCGTGGCGGTGCCGACCACGTAGATGCTCGCCGCCACCAGCCCCAGGGTGGCCAGCAGCATGAGCGGATCGACGCGCAGGATGCGCACCCCGATGTCGCGGAACTCGTTGACGGACGAGGCTTCCATCAGTCGGACGACCCTCCGCCGGCCACGACCTGCTGCTCGCCCACGCCGAAGAGCTGGGCCAGGATCCGGCGCGCCATCGGCGCGGCGGTGTCGGCGCCGAAGCCGCCGGCCTCGTCGGTGACCGCGACCACGTACTTCGGGTCGGGGTAGGGCGCCAGGGCGACGTACCAGGACTGGTCGGCGCGGCCGAGGCCCTTCTCCGCGGTGCCGGTCTTCCCCGCGATCGGCACAGGGAAGCCGCTGAACACCTCGGTCGAGGTACCGCCGCCTTCGCTGGCCGCTCCCCGGATTCCCTCCAGGATGGCCTGGCGGAAGCCGGCATCGATGTTCAGCTTGCGGGCCACCGGAGCTTCCAGCTGCTGCAGGGCTCGCCCCGCGGCGTCCTCGATGCGAAGCCCGAGCCGGGGCTGCAGCACGCGGCCGCCGTTGGCGATCGTGGCGTAGGCCACCGCCATCTGCAGCGGGTTGGAGGCGATGTCGCCCTGGCCCACGGACAGGTTGATGTTGTCGCCCACCGACCAGGGCCGGTCGGTGAGCTTGTCCTTGAACAGCTGGTTGCGCCAGCGCGGTCCCGGGATGCGACCTTCCGCCTCGGCGGGGAGGTCGATCCCGGTGAGGCGACCCACACCCAGCCGCCGGGACCATTTCTGCAAGGCCGGGCCGCCGTTCATGTCCCGGCCCAGCTGGTAGAAGAACACGTCGCTCGACACCGTGAGCGCCTGGCGCAGTGCCAACGCCCCGTAGGAGGCATCGCCGGCGTTCTTGAAGGTCACGCCGCCGACGGTGAGCGAGCCGCCGTCGAAGAGCACCGTGTCCGGCGTGATGACCCCGCTCTCCATCGCGGCGGTGGCCGTGACCAGCTTGAAGGTGGAGCCGGTGGGGTAACCGCCCTGGATCGCGCGGTTGAACAGCGGCTTGCCGTACTCCTCGGAGCTCAGCCGCTTGAGGTCCTTCTCCTTGACGACCTTGGCGAAGATATTGGGGTCGTACGACGGCTGGGACCCGAGCGCGATCACCTCGCCGCTCTTCACGTCCATCACGGCGAAGGCGCCGGCGCCGGTGCCCGAGGCCAGGGCCTCCTGGCCCGCCTCCTGGACGTCGAGGTCCACCGACAGGCGCAGCTGGCGCCCGGGCTGGGGCGGGCGGGTCTGCAGCTCGCGGTTGAGGTTGCCCAGTGCGTCCACCTGCACCCGGCTGGCGCCGTTGCGCCCGCGCAGGAAGCGGTCGTACTGCGACTCGATCCCGCTCTGGCCCACCCGGTCACCCATGTCGACGCCGCGGTAGCGCTCGTCGTCGAGCTGCTCGGCCGTCACCTCGCCGACCGTCCCGAACAGGTGCGCGCCGATCTCGCGGTGCGGGTAGACGCGCAGGAACACGCGCTCGACGGTGACGCCGGCGAACTCCTGCGAGCGCTCGAGCACGTAGGCCACGATCTCGTCCGGCACGTCCTGCTTGACCGTGGCGGCCGAGAAGGGGAGCGCCTTCAGCTGCCGTTCCACACGGCGCTCGATGCCCCTGGCTCGCATGTCGAGCAGCCCCGCCAGCCGCCCGTAGACCTCGCGCCGGCCCTCCAGGTCCTCCGGGAGCTTGTCCGGCGTGACCTTGATGGCCAGCCCGACGCGGTTTCGCACCAGCACCCGGCCGTTCCGGTCCACGATCTCGCCCCGGGGGGCCTGCACCTTGATCTCGCGGACGCGGTTGTCGTTGGCCTCGGCCAGGTACTTGTCCCCGGACAGGACCTGCAGGTACCAGAGCCGGAAGAAGATGACCGAGAAGGCCACCAGCGCGACGCCGCCGATGATGGCCACGCGGAAGGCGAGCTTCGGTGTGAGCGTGGGGAGGCGCTCGTTGTCGAGGTACATCGGGTTCAGATCTCCAGGCCGCGAAGGCCGAGGGGGCCGGACTCGCGCGGAGCCTGGCGGCGGCGGCTGACCTCGCGGGGATCGACCGCGAGCGAGCCGCGGAGCACGCGGCGGCAGCCCACGAACACCGGGAGGGCGAGCAGTGCGTTCAGCAGCACGGTCACGATCATCTCGCGAATCACCAGCGGGCTCACTCTCGCCCCCACGTCGAGCATGAACGACACGGCGGCGAAGGCCAGGACCCACGCTGCGGTGGCGGCCACGCCGACCGGGATCGGCAGCAGCCCGTGGCTGGGGTCGCGCAGCTCGGTGTAGCGGCCCACGCCGTAGCCCACGGCGATCAGCACCAGCGAGGCGGCGCCCATGGTCGCCCCGGTGACCAGATCGAGCAGGAGGCCGGCCGCGAAGCCGGTGGCCACGCCGGGGATGCTGCCGGCGTAGAAGGCCACGGCGGCGACCACCAGCACCACCAGGTCGGCGTGGCCGCCCATGATGCCGATCCGGCTCAGCACGGAGACCTGCAGGATCACGGCCAGCAGCAGCAGCAGCGCCACCCGCAGAAAGGCGGCCGGCGACAGGATCACGGGGTGATCACCCCGGCGGTCTGCGTGCCCCGGCCCCGGCGGGTGAGCACCTGGACGATGTCGATCCGGCCCAGGTCGGCGAAGGGCTTCATGTGCACCCGCTGGAAGAGCTCGAGCTCGTCCAGGTCCACCTTGGTCACCCGGCCGATCGGGATGCCGCGCGGGAAGAGCGACTCCACCTTGCCGGACACAAACCCGGAGGTGACCACGGTCGTGCCCTCGGTGACTCGCGTGCCCGCCTGCACGAAGTCGAGCAGCATGTCATCAGCGTCCCCAACCTCGGGCTTGACCACACCGGCGGCGCCGCGGGGCATGATCTGCGCCGAGACGGCGCTCGAGCCGTCGGTGATCAGGGTGACCTCGGAGGTCCCGTCGGTCACGCGGGTGATCTTGCCCGCGAGGCCGCCGGAGGCGATCACCGGCTGGTTGAGCTTCACCCCGTCGCTCGAGCCCTTGTCGACCTTGACCCCCGAGTACCAGCTGTTCGACGAACGGGCGATCACCCGGGCGGTCACCGGCTCGGTGCCCTGGGGAAAGCCCTCCTTTCGCTGCAGCTCCACCAGGCCGCGCAGCTGGCGCCCGTCGCGCTGATCGGTCTGAACCTGGGCCAGCTGGGAGCGAAGCCGCTCGACCTCCTCCTTGAGCTCGTCGTTCTGGTCCTTGGCGTCGAAGGTGTCACCGGCCCAGCCCACCAGGTCGCGCAGCGGCTTGAGCGCCGTGGTGGCGCCGGTCTCGATCGGGGCGAAGGCCTCCTGGGCGCCGCGCTGCATGTTGTGGAAGAAACCGCCACCGGACTCGCCGAAGTAGGCCGTCAGCACGACCAGCGACAGGGCGACGAAGACGGCGAGCGCCGCCCGCCGCCTGCGGACCACCTTCCTGTCCTGCACGCCGTGCGCCTCTGCGCGGCGGGCGGCTACCGCCGCCGGGCCGTTCGGGAATTCTTGTTGGCGCGGTGGATGGCCTCGAACTCCTCGAGGCTGCGGCCCGACCCGACGGCCACGCAGGTGAGCGGGGACTCCGCCAGGTGGGCCGGCATCTGGGTCTCGTCGCGCAGCCGCTCGTCGAGGCCCTGCAGCAGCGCGCCGCCGCCGGCGAGCATGATGCCCCGGTCCATGATGTCGGAGGCCAGCTCGGGCGGGGTGCGGTCGAGCGTCTCCTTCACCGCGTCGATGATGGCCTGCAGCGGCTCCTCGAGGGCCATGCGCACCTCTTCGCTGGTGAGCACGATCGTCTTGGGCAGCCCCGACACCAGGTCGCGGCCGCGGATCTCGGCCTGGACCTCCTCGTCCAGCGGGAAGGCCGAGCCGATCTCCAGCTTGACCTCCTCGGCCGTCTGCTGGCCGATCATGAGCTTGTACTCCCGCTTGACGTAGTTGATGATCGCGTCGTCCAGCTCGTCGCCGCCGATGCGGATCGACTGGGAGACCACGATGCCGCCGAGCGAGATCACCGCCACCTCGCTCGTGCCGCCGCCGACGTCCACCACCATGTTGCCCGTGGGCTCTCCCACCGGGAGCCCGGCGCCGATCGCCGCCGCCATCGGCTCCTCGATCAGGTAGGCCTGACGGGCCCCGGCCGACAGGCAGGCCTCCTCGACCGCCCGCTTCTCCACGCCGGTGACGCCGGAGGGCACGCAGACGACCACGCGCGGGTGCGCCCAGCGGTTCTGGTGCACCTTCTGGATGAAGTGCCGGAGCATCTGCTCGGTCACGTCGAAATCGGCGATCACGCCGTCCTTGAGGGGGCGGATCGCCTGGATCGTGCCGGGCGTGCGGCCGAGCATGCGCTTGGCCTCGATGCCCACGGCGTGCACCTCGGAGGTGCGCGAGTCGATCGCCACCACCGACGGCTCGGACAGCACGATGCCCCGGCCGCGCACGTACACGAGCGTGTTTGCGGTCCCGAGGTCCACCGCCATATCGCGGCCGCCCATGCCTGTGAGGGTGGAGAAAAAGCCCATCGCGATCTGAGGAACGGAGGATAGGCCGCCAGGCGGCGACCCGCACGAACCCGGGACGGAGGTTGCGGGGCGTGGCCGCCCCGGGACGCGGGGCCGGAGTCTAGAGGACGAACGGGCCCATCGAGCAGGGAAATTCGGTCATCGGCCCGACGTTCCCACCACGACGGCGTCGAGCGCCCCGGACGACCGCGCAACCGGCCGGCCGGCGCCCGAGTGCCGAAGGTCGAAGAGCCGCAGCTCGGGCTCCACGGTCCTCGGGTAGCCGCGCCGGCTCACGGGGGTGGCGTCGACGAGCAGGAACCGGCCACGGTGCACGGCGAGCGGCCTGCCGCAGAAACCCCCGCTGTGCAGGATCTTCTGGCCGCCGCGAGCGAGATCGAGCCGATGGAGGGTCGGCCGCTGCGCGCAGAGGCTGACGTAGGCCAGCCGGCGGCGCGCGTCGAGCGCGAAGTCCATCACGTGGTTTTCACCACCTCTCACCCGCAGGCGGGCGGTCTCACGTCCCTGCCGGTCCAGTTTCAGCACCATGGAGCTTCCCGTGGTCCCCACGAAGCCGGCGCCGACCGGCGCGACGCCGCCGTGCAGCCAGCCGATGTCCGGCCAGCCGCCGGGTGGGCAGCGTCCGTCCAGCCGCCTCCGGCAGCGCCGGTCGCCCGCTTCACCGGCCCGGAAATCGAGGCGGCGCGAGATCCGAAACCAGTCTCCGCCGGTGGTGTCCGACCCGTGGTAGCTCAGGATGAGGCGACGCTCGTCGGGGCTGAGCGCCGCGTGGTAGACGTACCAGTCCTTCGCTCCTCGGTCTGGCTCACCCCGGCCCGCCGCCCGGCGCAGCGTCGGGCTGCTGGACAGCCCGCCGGTTCGCAGGTCGCCGATGGTGAGAACGGCATCCCAGCGGCCCGGCACCCCGGCCGACCTGTTGCCGATGGCGTAGAACCGCCCCGAGCGGCCGAGCAGCAGGCTCGTGTGACGAACGCCCTTGACGAGCGGATTGCTGCAGCGGACTCGGAGAGTCCGGGCGTCGATGACAGCAACGCGGTCAGGGCCGGGGGCCGGTTCCCTCAGCAGTGCCGCCACGGTCCGGCCGTCGGGCGTGGACACCAGCGACGGGCCCGAGCTCGCCTCGAGGCGGAACTCGTCGCGATCGTCTGCCGGCGGGCCCGGTGAGCGAGACGCGACTCGGCGCTCGGCCTCGACGGCTCCGTCCGGCAGCGAGATCCGGAGCAGGCGCCGGCCGCCGACCAGCGCGACCATCGCCGGCGCCTCAGACGCCGGTCTCGACTCATCCGCCGGCGGGAGGCAGTCGCCGCCGGCCGCGGCCCGCCGAGACTCGCCAGACCCGAGGCAGCCGGCAACGCCGACCAGGCAGGCGATGGTCAAGCCGGCGTGCGTCAGCCGGGAGATGCTCGTCACTCGACTCCTCTACGCAAGGTTGCGCCGGAGAGGTCCGGCGCGCGGGCACCCTTCGCCGGCGCGGGCGCGCTCAGCTCGTAGGCGCGTGGCGGTGCCGGGCCGCTGTCGGGGGCTGGGTAGGGGACCGTCGGCACTGCCTTCTGTCGCGCGGGCGTCACACCCGTCGCTGCGCAGACACACTCGCGCCGCCTGCACGAGAGTGTGGCTTCCAGAAGTCGCGCATATGACGCGTTTGGGAAGCCACACTCGGGCCGGCCTGGCTTGGCCGTGCCCCTTACCCAGCCCTTACCCCGCTCGAGCCCACCGAAGGGGTGCCCACGGCGGGGGCATTCTTCATGGCCCTGAGCGCGGGCTACGGGACGAACGGCCGGGTGCCGCAGCGGAAGAAGTACGGCAGCTGGCCCACCGGCGCGACGAACGTGACGGACGTCCCGCCCCGGTAGCGTCTGCCGCCCCGCGGCTTGCGCCAGCACCCGCGCGGGAACCAGACCCGGCGGCTCGTTGCGCCCTCCCTCACCACGGGGGCCACCAGCACGTCCGGCCCCAGCAGCCACTGCTGGTCGCGTCCTGCCGGCGGCACCTCGGGGGCGGCGAGCCACATCGGGCGGGTGGGCGGCACGCCGGTGCGGCGCCCTTCCCGCCACAGGCGGCGGATGTAGGGCAGCGCCCGCTGGTGGAGCAGCGCGAGCCTCGCCCAGCGCTCGTAGGTGTCCGGCCCGTAGAACCACGGCATCCGGGTGCCGCTGGAGGCCGAGTTGTGCAGCCGGAAGTAGGGCGTCAGGGCGGTCCACTCGCTCCAGCGGTTGAAGAGCTCCTCGTTGGGTGGACCGGCCAGGGAATCGATGTAGCCCCCGATATCCGCCGTGTAACCGAAGGCGCCGCCCACAGCGCGGTTGAGCATGTCCGGCGCCAGCGAGCGCAGGCCCGAGCCCGCGCTCCATTCCGTCGTCTCGTCGCCCGGGAAGGTGCCCATCTCATAGGCGGCACTCCCCGGCCGGCCGCTGTAGCCGGAGCGGGTGAAGAACCACACCGGACCGCGCTTGGGATGCCTGCGGGCCCAGCGGTCCACGATGCGGCGCGAGATCCGGTGCCAGAGCACCGGATAGCGGTTGTGCATCGTGCGCCCGGTGCTGCCGTCGTGGAAGCGCATTCCGGCCTGCACCTGCTCGCCGAAGTCCTGCATGAAGCCCTGGGCTCCGAGCTCCAGCGACAGCTCCAGCCGCTTGCGCCACCAGCGCACCGTCCGGGGATTGGTGAAGTCGAGCAGGGTCCCGGCCGCGCCGCCGTTGGAGCCGAAGACATAGGGCTCGCCGCGGGCGTTGCGCGCCTCCAGGCCGAGCCGGCGCACCTCCTCCACATCGCTGGGCGGCTGGGTGACCAGCGCGTCGTTGGACACGTAGGCGCGGTGGTAGAGGATCGCCCTGATGCCCCGCTCACGCAGGCGGCGGATCACGTCGCGCACGTAGTCGAGGTCGTCGAGCAGCGCCCAGCCCTCGAAGGCGTAGGCGGTGATCGGCGGGTCATAGCGCGCGATGTCCGCCAGGTCGCTCTCGATCTTGGCCCGGTAGCTGGCCGCCGTCTCCGCCACCGGGAGGCCGGGGAGCGCCGGAACCTGCACGGCCCGCCACAGCGTCGGCCCTTGGGCCCAGGCCGGTGGGACGCGGTGCCGGCCGGTGATGGCGCTCAGGCTCCCCAGCGCGCGGCGGGCGCCGGGGCCGAAGGTCACGCTGTAGTCGAGCTCGGCCGTGGAGGCGTGCACCTGCCAGGCGTCGGGGCGATCGTTGGCCATTCGCCAGCGCACCAGCTCGGTCCGGTTGAGCAGGAAGCCGTAGCCCCGTGAGGAGACGAACTGCGCCTGCGGATAGTAGGCCGCGTTCTGGCCGTTGGGCACCATGTAGCGCTCGTAGCCGCCGGGGAGAACCTCGGGGATCCTGCGCAGGCCGCCGAGCTCATCGAGGGTGAAGTCGCTCCAGTCGGCCGTCAGCTGGGGCAGCAGCTGTGTCTGCGTCAGGGTGCTGCGCCCGCCCAGGTTCTCCTGCTCGGTCCAGCCGTAGAGCTTCTGGCCGCGCTTGTCGGTCGTGCCGTGGCGGCCGCCGAAGCCGTGGAAGCCCTCCCCCGCCGGGCTGGCGAACGAGTCCGCCATGGCCATCACGCCGCCGCGCCGGCTGGTGCGGGCCCGGACGCGGACCGCGCCGCCGCGGTCTGCAGCGATCGTCACCAGCAGCCGGCGGCGCCGGTCGGTGGTGGCCAGGCGCAGATTCAGGGCCGCGCCGGATCGTCGTGCCGACAGCACCCTCGTGGCCCGGTGGGCCACGCCCGAGCGGCGGGCGAAGAGCAGGTTGCCCGTCCAGAGGCCGGCGTTCCATTGCACCAGGCGCTCACGGCCCACCTCGAAGGTGAAGGGCGCGTACAGCGCCCGGTCGGGCTTGAGCTCGACCGCGAAGGGCTCCGGGTCGTCGGTGGACGGCAGGCGGCGCGGGGCGGCGGGACGGCCGCCCACCTGCCGCAGGACCACGCGTCCGGTCCGGTCGAGGAAGGTGAGACGCACGGGCGAGCGCTCCACCACCACCCGGCCCGCGGAGGTGGCCAGCGTGATCGGCTCGTCGGCCCTCCCGTTGGCCGCCGCTGTCGCAGGCCAGCAGCTCGCGGCCAGGCACAGTAGGCCGAGGAGTCGCGCGCCGAGGCTCATCGGCGGCGCAGCCTATGCGCAAGCGCTTAGGGCTCGCGCCGGTGAAGCAGCTCGGGATCCAGCCTGATGAGCGCGGACACCGGCAGGCCCACCACGTTCCAGTAGTCGCCCCGGATCTCCTCGACGAGCGCGGCGCCCCGGCCCTGGATGGCGTAGCCCCCGGCCCGCTCCCGCCACTCCTCGGTGGCGAGATACCAGTCGAGGTCGCGCTGCCCGAGCGCCCGGAAGCGGACCTCGGTCGCCTCCACCGCCGCGTGCTCGCGCCCGTCCTCACGCAGGACCATCCCGCTGAGCACCTCGTGTCTGCGCCCGGACAGCGCGCTCAGAAACCCGCGGGCCTCGGCGGCGCCGGCCGGCTTGCCCAGCGGCCGTCCGTCCACGACCACCGCCGTGTCCACCCCGAGCACGCGCCCGCCGGGCACCGCGCGGGCCTTCAGGGCGGCGTTGGCGCGCACCAGCTCGCGCGCATCGCCCTCGCGGAGCTCCTCCACGTCGGGCGCCACCACGGTGAAGGACACGCCCAGTTGCTGCAGGATCGCCCGCCGCTGAGGCGAGCGTGAGGCGAGGATCAGGTTCTCAGGAGCCAAGCTCCGGAAAGAACAGCCCGATCTCGCGTGCGGCCGACTCGGCCGAGTCGGACCCGTGGACCAGGTTGGTCTGGACCTCGAGGCCGAGGTCGCCGCGGATCGAGCCGGGCGCCGCCTCGAGCGGGTTGGTGGCCCCGATCACCTGGCGCGCCGCGGCCACCGCCTCGTGGCCCTGCATCACGATCGCCACCAGCGGCCCGCCGGTGATGAACTCCACCAGGTCGCCGAAGAAGGGGCGCTCGACGTGCTCCTCGTAGTGCTGCTCCGCCAGCTCGCGGTGGACCTCCATGTGGCTCATCGCGACGATCCTCAGGCCCTTGCGCTCGAAGCGGGCGATCACCTCGCCGGTCAGGCCGCGCTCGAAGGCGTCGGGCTTCACCAGGATCAGGGTGCGGTCCATTGCTCTCCTCGCGGTGGTGGCGAACGATCAGCCTGCGGACTGCGGCCGGCGTTCCTCGGTGGGCGTGGCCCGGGCCGGCTCGACGGCGGCCTCCGGAGGCCTCGTGGCAGCGCGGGCGGCCGTGGCGGCCGCCGCCCGGCGAGCGCGGGTGCGCCGCCCTTCCGGGGCCACCTGGCCGACCTCGGCCTCGCAGTACGGGCAGATCTTCCAGTGCGGGTCCAGCGGCTTCCCGCACACCGTGCAGGGCTCCTTGAGCCGGCGCAGGCAGCTGGGGCAGCGCAAGAAGGCCTTCTCCACCTCGAAGCCGCAGTACTGGCAGTCCAGCTGCTCCGCAGTAGCCAGGCGCGCCTCGGCCGCGGCGATCTCGATCTCGCGCTCGCGCACGTCGTCCAGGTACTCCGGGGGACGCACGATGAGGTAGATGATGGTGCCGACGAACGGGAACAGCGAGGCGGCGGTGGCGCACGCCACCAGCAGGGGGTCGCCAATGCGGCGGCGGGCGTCCGCGTAGGTCCAGTACACCAGCGCCAACCAGATCACGACGAGGAACAGCAGCAGCAGGTTGACCGCGAGGTTCAGCCCGTCGTTCTCGATGCCGAAGACGGCGAGGGGACCCATTGAGGCGCGAGTGTAGTAGGCGGGGTTACAGGAAAAGTCGGCCGAGCGCGTAGCCGATCCCGAAGAAGACCAGGATCACGGTGGCCACGATCAGGGCCACCAGGCCGATCATGGTTCCGAAGCGGGGTCCGTCACCGTCCATCGCGGGATGAATCGTGCCAGGTTGGGTAGGGCAGCGCCATGACCGGCCGCACACTGGTGATGGGCGACTGGGGCCGCGTGATCCGCGATCCCATCGACCTCCTACGGGCCACATTCTTCGTTGGCTCGGCCGTCTTCGCGTTCATGGGAGAGCTCGGGGGGGTGGCCAACCTGTTGGTCGGCGGCACGGCGTTGCTGGTGGCGCGCGCGGTGAACCTGCCCCGCCTCTACGACCTGGGCTTCACGATCGCGATGATCCTCACCGGCTGGGGCGAGGCCCTCGGGCTCTACGACGCCTGGAAGCCGTACGACAACCTCGTCCATTTCATCGTGCCCATGCTCGGCTCGCAGGTGGCCTACATCGCACTTGCCCGGATCGAGGTCCTGCCCGACATGCGCGAGGACTTCAGCCCCAATCACTACGCCGGCATCTTCGTCATCACGCTCGCCCTCGGGGTGGCCATCGGCGGCATCTGGGAGGTGCTCGAGTGGACCTCCGACAACGTCTTCGGCTCCAACCTGCAGACGTCCAACGACGACACCGTCGGGGACCTGATCGCCGACACCCTCGGCGCAGCCACCGGCGGCGCCCTGCTGGTGGCCTGGACCAAGTACGGCTGGGGGTCGGTCCGCCGCGTGCCCGGAGAGAGCGATCACGAGGACCCGGACGCCTGACCTCTGCTCTACAGCGAAGAGGCCCGCGCGCCCGGCTCCTCGCGCACCAGGTCCGCGATCAGATAGATGGAGCCGGTGGCGAGCACCGCGCCGCCCGGCCCGGCCAGCGCGACCGCGCGCTCCAGCGCCGCCTCGGGCTCGGCGACGGTCTCGGCCGGGGGCCCGCCGAGCTTCTCGGCCAGGGTGACCAGCGTCGCGGGCGACAGCGAACGAGGGTTGTGCGAGCGGGTGAAGACGAAGTGGTCGAACCGTCCGATCAGCGCTGCGAGCATCCCGGCGGCGTCCTTGTCCTCGAGCACGCCGATCACCGCCACCCGCGGACGGCGCTCGCCCAGCACCTCCTCCAGGGACTCTGCCAGGGCACGGGCCCCGGCGGGGTTGTGGGCCCCGTCGTGGACCACGAGCGGTCGCTGGGCCACGACGTCGAGCCGCCCGGGCACCCGGGTCTCGGCCGCCGCCCGCCGCACCGCGGTCGCCTCGAGCGGACGGCCGAGAAACGCTTCGGCAGCCCGGGCGGCGAGGGCGAAGTTCCCGCGTTGGAAGCGCCCGGGAGCCCTCAACTTCAGCTCCGGACCAGGATCGTCCCGATCGCCGACCGTTACGAGCGTCGCGTGGCGCTCGCGGGTCACCCGCTCGGCCACGAGCCGCGACTCGGTGTCGAGCGGACCGGTCACGAGCGTGCTCTGCTCCCGCACCACGGCCAGCTTCTCCTCCGCGATGTCGGCGATGGTGGGCCCCAGCCAGCGCGTGTGCTCGAGCCCGACGGAGGTGAGCACCTGCACCTTGGAGGGGATCACGTTGGTGGCGTCGAAGCGCCCGCCCAGGCCGGCCTCCACCACCGCGACCTCCACCCCGCGCCGCGCCAGCTCGTGGTAGGCGGCGGCCGTGAGCGCCTCGAACTGGGTCACCTGGTCGTCGGGCGCCTGGGTGCGGTTCACGAGCTCCGCCGCGTGCGCGGCCCTGGCCACCGCGGCCGCGAAGTCCGCCTCGGATATCGCCCTCTCCCCCACCTCCACCCGCTCGCGGAACGAGCGCAGGTGCGGCGAGGTGTAGCTGCCGGTCCTTACGCCGTGGCGCTCCAGCAGCGCCGCGCAAAAGCGGACCGTCGAGGACTTGCCGTTGGAGCCGACCACGTGGATCGAGGCGAAGCGACGTTGCGGCAGCCCGAGCACGGTCATCAGCTTGTGCATGCGGTCGAGCCCGAAGCGCATGCCGAACAGCTCCAGGCCCAGCAGGTACTCCTCCGCCTGGCCGGAAGGTCATCAGTCCAGGCGCCGCAGCGCCTCGCGGTACTCGGAGAGCTTGCGCCGCTCCTCCTCGACCACCTCAGGGGGAGCCTTGGCGACGAACTGCTCGTTGGCCAGCTTCTTCTCGGCGCGCTGGATCTCGCTCCCCAGCCGCTCGCGCCTCGCTTCGATGCGCCGGCGCGCGTCGTCGGGGTCGAAGGCGTCCGAGGGGAGCACCTGTACGGCGCCGCCCGGGATCGGCACGCTGGCCAGCACGTCGCCGTCCGGCGATCCGCCGCTGCTCAGCTCGAAGCGGCCCAGCCGCGCCATGTGCGCGTCGATGTCCTCGTAGCCCTCCGCCACCAGGCGGCCGCGCACGGCCACCCCGGCCCGGGCGCCCACCTCGTCGCGGTAGCGGCGCAGCGCGGTGACCGCCTCGACCAGGCGTCCCACCTCGGCCTCGGCCGGCTCGTCGGTGCGCGATTCGTCCGCCTGCGGCCAGGGCGCCACCGCCAGCAGGCCGCGATCGCCGGGGAGGAACGACCAGATCTCCTCCGTCACGAACGGCATCACGGGATGCAGCAGCGCCAACGTCCTCTCGAGCGCCCAGAGCAGCACGCCCGAGACGCCGGCGTTGTCGTCCTCGTACAGCCGAGGCTTGGCCAGCTCGAGGTACCAGTCGCAGAGCTCGGACCAGAAGGCGGCGTACAGCTCGAGCGCCGCCGAGGAGAAGCGAAAGCCGTCGAACTGGGCCGTCACCTCGGCCGTGAGCCGCTCGAGCCGGGAGACGATCCAGCGGTCCTCGACCTCGCCGGCCGCGGCCGGGTCCGGCTCGACCTCGGCCACCCGCAGGAGGATCAGCCGCGAGGCGTTCCAGAGCTTGTTGGCCAGGTCGCGTCCCTGCTTTACCCGCTCCTCGTTGAAGCGGACGTCTTGCGAGGAGGACATGGCCAGCAGGCCGAAGCGGAGGGCGTCGGCGCCGTAGGCGGGGAAGTCACCGCCCTCGGCGTACACGGGCGGGCGCGGGCCGCCGCCGATGAGATCGAGTGGATCGATCCCCGTGCCGAGGGATTTCGACATCCGCCGCTTGTCCGGCGCCTGGATGATCGAGTGGATGTTCACGTCGGTGAAGGGGATGTCGCCGGTGAACTCGAGCCCGAGCATCACCATGCGGGCCACCCACAGGAAGATGATGTCCCGGCCCGTGGAGAGGACGTCCGTCGGGTAGAACGCGCGCAGGGCGGGAGTCCGCTCGGGCCAGCCGAGCGTGGCGAAGGGCCACAGCCCGGAGGAGAACCAGGTGTCGAGCACGTCGGGGTCGCGCTCCCAGCCGTCTCCCCCCGGCGCCTCCTCGCCCACGTGGGTCTCCCCATCCCGATACCAGACCGGCAGCTGATGACCCCACCAGAGCTGGCGCGAGACGCACCAGGGGCGGATGTTCTCCAGCCAGTCGAGATAGACCCCGGTCCAGGGCGTGTCCGGGTGGAAGGCGATGCGGCCGTCGCGGACCGCCTCGATAGCCGGCCTGGCCAGCTCGCCCATGTTGCAGAACCACTGGAGCGAGATCAGCGGCTCCACCCGGCGGCCCGAGCGCTGGGAGTGAGGCACGTCGTGCACGTAGGGCTGGGTCCCGGAGACGAGGCCCTCGGCCCGCAGGGCCGCCACCACCGCGGTGCGCGCCTCCTCCACCTCCATCCCCCGGAAGGCCTCGGGCGCGGCCTCGGTGATGCGACCGTCCTCCCCGATCACCGTCACCTCCTCGAGGCTGTGGGCCCGCCCGATGTCGAAGTCCGCCGGGTCGTGCCCAGGGGTGATCTTCAGCGCGCCCGTGCCGAACTCGGGGTCGACGTACTCGTCGGCGATGATCTGCAGGCGCCGGCCGACCAAGGGGAGAACTGCCGCCTCTCCCACCAGCCGCGAGTAGCGCTCATCGGCCGGGTTCACCGCAATGGCGGTGTCGGCCAGCATCGTCTCGGGGCGCACGGTGGCCACGGTGACCGCGCCGGAGCCGGACTCGAGCGGGTAGTCGAAGAGGTAGAGGGTGTCCTCGACCGTGCGCTGCTCGACCTCGAGGTCCGAGATCGCGGTGCGCAGGCCCGGATCCCAGTTGACCATGTAGTTGTCGCGGTAGATCAGGGCCTTCTCGTACAGACGGACGAAGACGTGGCTCACCGCCCGGACGTAGGCCGGGTCCATGGTGAAACGCTCGTCGTCGTAGTCAAGCGACGCGCCCAGGCGCTTGAACTGGTCGGTGATGCGCGACCCGTAGAGCCGCCGCCACTCCCACACCCGCTCGTCGAACTGCTCGCGGCCCAGGTCCTCCTTGGTCAGGCCCTCGTCGGCCAGCGCCTTCTCGACCTGGCGCTGGGTGGCGATCCCCGCGTGGTCGGTGCCGTAGATCCACTTGGTGCGTGTTCCCCGCATGCGCGCCACCCGGATGCAGAGATCCTGGATCGACCCGTTCAGCGCGTGCCCCATGTGGAGCGACCCGGTCACGTTGGGCGGAGGCACCGCGATCGAGTAGTTGCCGGCGGCGTCGCCCTGCGGCTCGGGGTGGAAGATGCCGGCCTGCTCCCAGCGCTCGAACACGGGAGCCTCGACCTCGGTGGGGTCGTAGCGGGTGCGCTCCTCGAGCCTCCTCAGCCGGTCGCCGGGCATGCGGCCCAAGTCTGCCAGCCGGCTGCTTAGCCTGGATCCACCGAACTGGCGAGTGTTTCCGCGCCGGAGGTCGAGCCAGGGGCCGACGGCGAGCGGAGCGAGGGTAAAGCCCTCGCGAGCGAGCCGGTGGAGCCTGGGGAAGGCATCCGGTGAGGAAACGCCGTCAGGGCGGTGGATCCAGGCTCAGGCGTGGGAGCCCCCTCGAGCCCGCCGCCGCGGACCCGAGGGGAGGAGAATCCGACGCAAGCCACCCAGCGGAGGCCGCGAGCCACCACGAACCGGCACCTGCATACGAGCGGGTCGCCCGACGACCGGCGGCGGGGAGCTGGGAGCGCATCCCCGCCGCGGCCGTGGGCGTCGCGTTCGCCGGTGTGGCCCCACAACCGGCTGCGCGGTCTTGTAGCTGGGTTGGGTGTCGGTCATGACTCCCAACGTCATGGTGCCCCCATCCGGAGCCGGCATGCAAGCGGAACGGGGTATACGCGGCCGGCGGGTTGCGTATTTCGTTCTGCTGGTCATTCGCGAGCCCCGTTGTGGCGTTTGATGCCGGGCCAGGGGCGGGGGGGGCGCCGGTAGCCGGCGGCGGCTTGGACGCTGGAGGGACGCCATTCTTTGCCGCCTCGCAGCGTCGGGACGCCGTCCTGGTTGAGCCGGTCGGAGATGGCTTGGAGGGTCATCCCTTGGGCGCGCATGGCCGCGATCCATTGTTTGAGGACGGGCACGTCTTCGACGGCGGGGCGGCTGATGGGCACGCCCTTGGCCCGTGCTGCCTCGAGGCCCTTGCGGGTCCTTTCGGCCACCCGCTCGCGCTCCCAGCCGCTCATCGCGATCAGGACGTTGGCGGCCTTGCGCCCCTCCGGCGTGGCGGTGTCGAGGCCCAGGTCCAGGGCCACCAGCCGCGCCTGGCTGGCCGCGATCGACCTGAGTATCGAGCCCATGGCGGCCGCCGAGGGGCTGAGCCGCCGAAGCTGCGAGACGGCCAGGCAGTCGGCATCGCCACCCGCCACGAGCTCCAGCGCGTAGCGCAGCCCGGCCCGCTCGCGCGCGCTGCTCTTGGCTGGCTCAACGTCGCGCACCACCTCGACCAGCGTCCATCCCCGCTGGTGGCAGAGCCGGTGGATCGCGGCCGTCTGGCGGTTCAGCAGCTCACGGTCGAGCTGCTCGGCCTCGGGAACGCTCACATAGCCGATCACCTTCACCGGCCGCGGCGGCGCCTCCGCAGACGCGTCGGCGGGCTTGGCCACCGTCAACGCGGCCACCCCGTTGCTGCTGATCGCCGGGGCGGCGGCCGCGCTTCGGTTCGACGCGGTCATCCGCGCCGCCGCGGCCGCCAGCGCCGAACCCATCAGCAGCACGGCCACAAACGCGCCCGCCAGCGGCTACCTGCTGGTCGCCGGGCACGGCCCGGCGGCGGTCTCCCTGCCACCGTCTCGGGCCGGAGCCCGACCCGCAGCAGGCCGGCCATCGCCGCCCGTATGCGCCGTTTGACCGTCCGCCGTTCGGCCACCCGGCGGTGGCGGCGCTTTACCTGCACCAGCCGCGCGGCCCGCTTAGCGGTCGCCTGTCTCAACGCCGCCGCGGTCTGCTCGCCGACCACGCCGTCGGCGTCCAGCCGCGCCGCCTGCTGAAAGCGCAGCACGGCAGCCTCGGTCCTCGGGCCGAACAGGCCGTCCACGGGTCCCGGCCGCCGGCCCAGCCGGCGCAGGCTGCGCTGCAGGGCCCGCACCCGGGGCTGCTCGCCCACGGCCACATAGCCCGCGCCGCGAACAAGCGGTTGCGTTTGGATGTTCGCCGCCGCGGACTGCTCCGCCGCGGTGGCTGTGCCGGTCACGCCGAGCGGGACAAGCGCGGCCACCAGGGCCACCAGTCCCACGCGCCGGCGAGGCACGCGATATATCGACTGCATTTGTTCTCTCCTTATCGAGCGGTGTGGCCCGGCGCGTAGGGGCGCCGGGCGTCCTGGTCAAGCCCGCTCGGGGCTAACCAGGCCGCTCGATGACGGCGACAAAACTCGCCGGCCGCCAACAAGCCGACGGCAAATGCAGCCGTCGGAGAAGCTGCTGAGCGCTGAACCCAGCCAGCGCCACCAGCAACGCGAAGAGAGAGCTGAAACCAACCCCCGAACCGCCGCTGGCGGTAGCACCGCCCGGCGCCGGGATCGGTGCGGGAGGACCGTTGCCGGGAACCGGCCCGGACGCGTCACGGGCGCCCAGCGTCGGCTGCGGGCCCCCGTCCAAAGCCGGGAGCCGCGAGGAAGAAGGGGTACTGGATACCGCCCGGCGACGCCGCGCTGTGACCGGGTGCGTGTGACGCCCCGCCGGTGCCGGCACCGGCCTGCCGATGCTCTGCGGCGGAGGTTGGACAGCGGGGTGGCCGCCGACGGGGGGCTCGGCGGCGCCACCGGCGTGGCCGAGAACGGCGTCGCGGCCGCGGGCGGAGCCGGGGCCGCGGGCCGTGGGCGCGGGCGGCGCGAGCCGGTCCGCGACCGGCCCCAAGATCACCCGCGCCGGCGGAGCGGCGACGGACGTGAGACGGTCCACCAGCGGCGCCAACGGAGCGGCGACCGGGGCAAGACGTGTCCGCCACCCGATCGACCACCGGCACCAGCGTGTCCGCTACCTGTCCGACCACCGGCGCGACCGTCTGAGCGACCCGATTCACAACCGGGACCACCGCGGCCGCAACCTGATCGACAACCGGGGTGACGATGTCGGCGACCTGATTCACGACCGGGGCGACCGCGTCGGCCACCTGATCGACCACCGGGACGACGATGTCGGCCACCTGATCGACAACCGGGGTGACGATGTCGGCGACCTGATCGACCACCGGGACGACGATGTCGGCCACCTGATCGACCACCGGGACGACGATGTCGGCCACCTGATCGACCACCGGGACGACGATGTCGGCCACCTGATCGACCACCGGGACGACCGCGTCGGCCACCTGATCGACCACCGGGACGACCGCGTCGGCAACTTGACCGACAACCGGGGTGACGATGTCGGCCACCTGATCGACCACCGGGACGACCGCGTCGGCCACCTGACCGACAACCGGGGTGACGATGTCGGCCACCTGATCGACCACCGGGACGACCGCGTCGGCAACTTGACCGACAACCGGGGTGACGATGTCGGCCACCTGATCGACCACCGGGACGACCACGTCGGCAACTTGACCGACAACCGGGGTGACGATGTCGGCGACCTGATCGACCACCGGGACGACCGCGTCGGCAACTTGACCGACAACCGGGGTGACGGTGTCGGCCACCTGATCGACCACCGGGACGACGACGTCGGCCACCTGATCGACCACCGGGATGACCGAGTCGGCGACCTGATCGACCACCGGGACGACGATGTCGGCCACCTGATCGACCACCGGGACGACCGCGTCGGCGACCTGATCGACAACCGGGACGACCGTCTGGGTGACCTGATCGATCGACCGGGGCGGCCGCATCGGCAACTTCATCGACCACCGGGGCCGCTGCGTCGACAACCTGATCGACCACCGGGACGGCCGCGTCGGCGACCTGACCGACCACCGGGGTGACCGTCTGGGCGGCCTGATCGACAACCGGGATGACCGAGTCGGCGACCTGATCGACCACAGGGATGACCGTCTGGGTGACCTGATCGATGACCGGGGCGGCCGCATCGGCAACTTCATCGACCACCGGGGCCGCTGCGTCGACAACCTGATCGACCACCGGGACGGCCGCGTCGGCGACCTGACCGACCAGCGGGACGGCCGCGTCCGGAACCTGATCGACCACCGGCGCGACCGTCTGCGCGACCTGATCCACCACCGGGGTCGCCGTGTCGGCGAGGTCATCGATGATCGGCGTGGCGGCGTCGGTCACCGGATCGATCACCGGAGCCGCTGCCTCGACGGTCTCGTCGACCACCGGGGCGACCGCACTCAGGACCGGCCCGGCCGTGTACACAACGCCGTCGACCACCGGCTGCACCGTCTCGGCGCCGTTCTCTAGCTGGGGAGCCGCGATATACGCAACGTCGTCTACTACTACCGGCACGGCGTCGGGGGTGACGTCCTCGATCACGGGCTGAGCGGGCGCGACGACATCGTCCACGAGCGGCGCGGCCGCATCTGTGAGCTCGTCCACGACCGGGGCTGCCGCCTGGGTGACGCCGGGCGCCGCGACCGGCTCAACCGGGGGTGCCGGCACCGGCTGGTCGAGGGGGGACGGAGCCTCGATCGCGGGGATCTCAACGCTGGGCAGGGCCGGGGCGTCCGGAGCCGGGGGCTCGGGGGCCGGCGTCGGCGAGATGTCCTCGAGGACCGGGACCGCGACGGTAGGGACCTCAACGGCGGGGAGGGCCGGGGTCTCCGGAGCGGGGGGCTCGGGGCTCGTAGGTGCCGGCGAGATGTCCTCGAGGACCGGGACTTCGACGGCAGGGACCTCAACGGCGGGGAGGGCCGGGGTCTCCGGAGCGGGGGGCTCGGGGCTCGTAGGTGCCGGCGAGATGTCCTCGAGGACCGGGACCTCGACGGCAGGGACCTCAACGGCGGGGAGGGCCGGGGTCTCCGGAGCCGGGGGCTCGGGGGCCGGCGTCGGCGAGATGTCCTCGAGGACCGGGACCTCGACGGCAGGGACCTCAACGGCGGGGAGGGCCGGGGTCTCCGGAGCGGGGGGCTCGGGGGTCGTAGGTGCCGGCGAGGGGACCTCAGCGGCGGGGACCTCGGCGGCCGGCGAAAGGACGGCAGGCACCTCGACGGTGGAAACCTCGACAGCGGGAGCATCGACAGCGGGAGCATCGACGGCGGGCAGCGCCGGCACCTCAGCAGGAGGCTCGGGCGCCGGCGACGGCGCCTCCTCCGTCGACGCGGCCGGCTCGGACGGAGCGGCAGGCGCCGAGGGCGCCGGGGCAGCCGGAGCGGGCGCTGCCGGGGCCGGGGCAGCCGGAGCGGGCTCCGCCGGGGCCGGGGCCGGAGCGGGCGTCGCGGGAGCCGGAGCGGGGGCCGCCGGGACGGGCGCCGCCGGGGCCGGAGGGGCCGGCGCCGGAGCAGCCGGAGCCGGGGCGGGCGCCGCCGGGACGGGCACTGCCGGTGTGACCTCCGGCACGGCCACCTCGGGCAGCGCCGGCAGTTGTGCGGACGCCGCACCCGGAACGATCAGGAGCAGGACGGCGCTCGCCAGGGTGGCGGCGGCGCGCACCTTGATGCCGTCGCGGCGTCTCAACTTGGAGGCTCGTGATGGTTCATGGGGCCAAGGGGGAGGTACCCTCGACAGGTCAAAGTCGGCGATCAGGTCGCCGAAAACAGTCCCGTTTCTTCGCAAATTGCGGGCTTTTGGGGCACTTCGTACGCAGGTCTTTACGCAAGGACCGCGGCTGTGGAGGTGCGAAAAACGGACGAAGGGGCCGATCGCCCGGGCGGTGGGACAAACCTCACCCCGATCGCCGGGCCCGGCGCTTGTTTGACGTTTGCCACCGTCACGGTGGTAAACCTCAAGTGGGCTTCAGGAGCACGGTTCTGCTTGAGCTTTCTGATGGGCGTGGGCGCTACGGCTTCGACCCCAGGCGGATGTGCCACTCCCCCAGACCGGCGCCTCCATCGAGCTCGAACGCGTCCACCGCGATGTAGCTGAACCAGAGCGCCTCGAGGCCCCAGCCCGCGTCGCGGGGGACCGCAAGCACCCAGCGCGTCGTGCCTCCGGGATCGCGCAGATAGACCACAGCCGCGCCGTCGCGCAGCTCGGTGATCGTGCCCGGCACCACCTCGGTCTCGTCCGCGCCGGGCATCCCCTCCACCCAGACACGCACCGGCCTGCCCTCGGGCGAGAAGCGGAGGAGACGGCCGATGCGCTCGAGTAGGTGCAGCCGCACGTCGACGGCGAGCGTAACGCCCCCGGCCCGAGCCGCCCGGTCAGTCCTCCAGCCGGCCCACGAAGTCAACGAACTTCCGCGTGTCGCGCAACGGGGCGCCGTGGCCAAACAGCATCAGCCGCGGCTCCAGCTCGGCGAGCCGGTGCGCCGAGCGCCGGTTCTGCGCCGGATCGGCGGTGAAAAACCACTTCGGCTCGTTGAGCCCCGGGATGCCGGTGGTGACGTTCATGTTGTTGAGCACGTCCCCGAGGATGAGGACCCGGTCGGACTCGCGCCAGAACGCGACGTGGCCAGCCGAGTGGCCCGGGACGTCGAGAACCTTGAAACCAGCCACCTCGTCGCCCTCGCGAAGGCGGCGGTCGACCGGACGGCCGGGACCGGCCCAGAAGCGCATCGCCAAACGGTTCAGCCAGTAGTCAGCCTGGGTGGCTGCCAGCGCTGACACGTTCTCGGCCGCGGGCGCATCCGCTTCCCCCACCCAATAGGGCACGTCCAGCGCTCGGCACACCTCGACGGACGCCCCCTGATGGTCGGGATGGGCGTGAGTCAGGGCGTGGGCCTCCAGCCGGCGCCCACGAAGCTGACGGAGGATGCGACGGCCGGCTCGCCTGGTGGCCGCGTCGATCAGCACGTCTTCGACCAGGTAGACGTTGATCGCGTTCGGTGGGAACCCCCGCAGGAGCCATACCCCGTCGGCGACCCGCTTCACGTGGGACGGTCGCTCAGGCCGACTCGGCGTGCTTCTCGCCGGCCGGCTCCTCCTCGGGAGCGGCCTCGGTGACGAGGGTGGGCTTGAGGCCCTTCTCGATGGTGTCCCGGGTCACGACGCACTTCTTGACGTCGCGGCGGGAGGGAAGCTCGAACTGCACGTCCAGGAGGGTCTCTTCGAGGATGGAGCGCAGGCCGCGCGCGCCGGTCTCGCGGTCGAGGGCCTTGTCGGCGATGGCCTCGAGGGAATCGTCGGCGAACACCAGCTCGATGCCGTCGAACTGGAAGAAGCGCTGGAACTGCTTGACGAGCGCATTGCGCGGCTCGGTGAGGATCGTGACGAGGTCGTCGCGGGTGAGCTGGTGGATGACCGAGGCCACCGGCAGGCGGCCGATGAACTCGGGGATCAGCCCGTAGTCCACGAGATCCTCGGGCAGGACCTTCTCGAACAGGTCGCCGGTGTCCTTGTTGTGTTTGGAGGACACGGTCGCGCCGAAGCCCACGCCCTTGTGACCGATGCGCCGCTCAACGACCTTGTCCAGATCCGCGAACGCCCCGCCGCAGATGAAGAGGATGTTCGTGGTGTCGATGGTGAGGAACTCCTGGTGCGGGTGCTTGCGCCCGCCCTGCGGTGGCACCGAGGCCACCGTGCCCTCGAGGATCTTGAGCAGCGCCTGCTGGACGCCCTCGCCCGACACATCCCGCGTGATGGACGGGTTGTCCGCCTTGCGCGCGATCTTGTCGACCTCGTCGATGTAGATGATCCCGGTCTCGGCCTTCTTGACGTCGAAGTCGGCGGCCTGGATGAGCTTGAGGAGGATGTTCTCCACGTCCTCGCCCACGTAGCCGGCCTCGGTGAGCGCGGTGGCGTCGGCGATCGCGAAGGGGACGTTGAGGATCTTCGCCAGCGTCTGGGCCAGAAGGGTCTTGCCGCAGCCCGTCGGCCCGAGAAGCAGGATGTTGGACTTCTGGAGCTCGAGCTCCTGCTCGCCCTCCGACTGCATCATCTGGACGCGCTTGTAGTGGTTGTAGACCGCCACCGAGAGCGTCCGCTTGGCCGGCTCCTGGCCGACCACGTACTCCTGGAGGACCGACCAGATCTCCTTCGGCTTGGGCAGGTTCTCCAGGTCGAAGGTGGGCGCGCCGGTGAGCTCCTCGTCGATGATCTCGTTGCAGAGATCGATGCACTCGTCGCAGATGTAGACGCCCGGTCCGGCGATCAGCTTCTTGACCTGTCGCTGGGACTTGCCGCAGAAGCTGCAGAGGAGCTGTTCGTTCGAGTCGGTAGGTCGGGCCACAGGCCTGCTCTCTTCTCCCGGCGCGAGGGTAGCGCAACAGAAGATACGCGGTGGCCGGCGAAGTCCCTTCTCTAGACCTTTGTCGAGGACGCTCTCAGAGGGCCTCGACGAGCTTGACCAGGCCGATCAGAGCCAGCCAGATGGTCAGCGCGAGCAGCACCCGCAGGTACAGGGTGCGCGAGCCGGCCATCAGAAGAGCTGTCCTCCGTACTCGATCACCACGCGGGTCGAGAAGTAGCCGAACCAGACCACGGCGAAGCACATGACGCCGAGGCGGAAGCCGCCCAGGCGGATCGCGTGCGGCAGCACGCCGCGGTTCATGATGATGAGCAGGATCGAGTAGACGAACATCACGATCGCGCTGAGCGCGGAGGCGATCACGAGCAGGACGAGTGGCTGGTCGGTGAAGACCAGGAGGATCGCGATGCCCACCAGGATCAGCGTCCAGACGGTGGCGGCGTAGATCCGGCTCTCGCTCCAGAACTCGTTCCGGGGCGCGGCGTTGATCTTGACCGCGTCGGCGGTGATGCGGCTGACGTAGTCGAAGTTGCCCAGCATCGTCGACAGGAGCTTGAAGAAGCCCACCATCCAGAACACCGTGCCGAACCACGGCGCCACCACCGTCTTCAAGGTCTCGCCCTCGAGCTGGATGAAGTCGAAGTCCTCGCCCGTGTCCTTTCCGAACACGGTCGAGTAGGCCAGCACCGAGAGGACCACGATGCCCAGGGTGCCAATGAGCCAGAAGGTGATCGCCTGCTCCTGGTTGCCCACCTTCCACCACTGCCGCCAGCGGGCCATGTTCTTCTCGTCCGTCGGGAAGGTGTTGCCCAGCGAGGGCTTGGCCTGGGCCTCGCCCGTGAGCGGAGACACGATGCGCGGGATGTACTCGCCCATCCCCATGCCCTTGTCCCGGACCCAGTTGGACAGCGCGAGGTTGCCGCAGCCGCCGGAGCCGGCGAAGGCGATCGCGCCCGCGATCACCGCGGCCGTGACCTCGGGGCTGGTGGGAATGGAGCCGAAGCCGTCGAGCCCGCTCACGGCGTCGCTCCACGCGTCGGCGGTGGTTCCGAGCACGACGGCCAGCACGAGCCACACGAGCACGCCGACGATGATCACCGTCTGGAAGCGCTCGACGGTCTGGTAGACGACCGGCGACGCCGTGAGCGTGACGCCCACCGCGATCAGGCCGAGGATGCCGACGAGCTTGATGTCCAGGTCGCCGATCACGAACGAGAGGCAGGTGGCCGCGCCGGTGGCGAAACCGGGCCACACGTTCGGGATCAGCGCCATCAGCACGAACAGGAACCACCACGGCCGCCAGAGACGGGTGAAGCCGGTGATGGCCGTCTCGCCGGTGGCGAGCGTCCAGCGCTCGACCTCCATGTTGATGAAGAACTGGATGGCGACCGCGACGACCGCGGCCCAGAGCACGGTGAGCCCGATGTTCGCGGCGATGTAGGGCCAGATCACGTACTCGCCCGACCCCAGAGCGGTGGCCACGAGGATCACGCCCGGCCCGATGACCTTCCGCAGCGGCGGGGCCTCCGGCAGATCCTTGATCGGGACCGGCGGGAGCACCTTGCTGGGGATGTCCGAGGAGAAGCGCTCCTCGGGCTGGACCGTCGTCGCCACGTCTTCCTCCTCCGCTTGCGGAGGCGCTACCCCGGCCCGGGTTCCTCAAACTTCTGTCGGCGGCTCCACGGAAAGCTCGCTGCTCAGATCGCGGAGCGCCACGGCCAGCGGAGGCGCCAGCGGCACCCCGCCGGCTTCACGTTCGCGCCGCCTGCGCTCCTCGGGATCGCCGGCCACCAGCACCGCGTCGAAACCCTCGGCGGGCGGCGAGCGGCGCAGATGCTCGACCAGCCCGCTCAGCGTCTCCTCGAACCGGGCCCGGCCCACGGTCCGCTCGGGGTCGAGCGCGAGGTGGAAGTGCCCGAGCTGCTGCGGGCGATCGTCGGCCTCGAAGAGCGGCGAGACCCCGGAGGCGACCCCGGCGCCCCCGAGCACCCCGGAGAGCACCTCGACCACGAGGCCCAGCCCGTAGCCCTTGTAACCGCCCAGCGGAGCCATGGCGTGAACCGCATCCGGATCGGTGGTGGGCTGCCCGGCCTCGTCCACGGCCCAGCCGGGCTCCAGCGGGCGGCCCGCGTCCATGGCGCCCCACACCCGGTTGGCGGCCACCT
The DNA here is from genome assembly GCA_963850205.1 of uncultured Thermoleophilaceae bacterium. GTDB lineage: Bacteria > Actinomycetota > Thermoleophilia > Solirubrobacterales > Thermoleophilaceae > JACVRW01. The sequence goes on from CAWKKJ010000008.1 coordinate 351,637, forward strand.
GGCTGGTGGCCATGTCGAGCACGAGCAGGCCGTCCCCGGCGGGGGCGGCAAAGGCGATCGGGTTGGTGCCGAGCTCGGGCTCGCGTCCTCCGAAGGGCACCACGCCGGGCTCGGCGTTCGTCGTGGAGAGGGCCACCAGGCCGCGGCGGGCCACCAGCATCGTGTAGTGGGCGGCGGCGCCGTAGTGGCCGCTGCGCCGGACCGAGACGGCTCCCAGGCCGTGGCGCCGGGCCAGGGTCACCGACAGCTCGGCGGCGAACACGCCCGCCACCTGACCGGGCCCGTCGTCGCCGTCGACCACGGCCACCGCACCCTCCTCGCTGACCACTCGCGGTCGGGGCCGGCGGTTGATGCCGCCGCCACGGATGCGAGCCAGGTAGCCCGGCAGCAGGGCGACCCCGTGCGAGTCCACGCCGCGCAGGCTGGCCTCGACGAGACTCGCAGCCATGGTCGCCGCGGCCTCCTGCTCGAGGCCCGCCGCCTCGAGCAGGGCGAGCACCCACGCCTCGAGCGCCTCCGCAGGGACCGTCGCCATCAGTAGAAGCTCTCGAGGTCCACCCGGTTGCGCAACGGCTCACCCGCGAGGTAACGCCCGAGGTTGTCGAGAAACAGCTCCATCACCCGCACGGGCTCGGCGGGCACCAGAGCGGTGTCGTGGGGACTGAGGATCACGTTGGGCAGCGTCCAGAGCGGGCTGTCGGCCGGCAGCGGCTCATGCTCGAACACGTCGAGCGCGGCGCCTGCGAGCGAGCCGGCGGCGAGCCGCTCGACCAGCGCCGGCTCGTCCACCACGCCGCCTCGGCCCACGTTCACGAACACCGCGTCGTCCGGCAGGGCGTCGAGCAGCTCCCCGTCGACCAGGTGGCGGGTGGCGTCGGTGAGCGGCAGCGTCACCACCAGGTGATCGGCCTGCGCCGCCAGCGCCGGAAGCCGATCCGGGGCGTGCACCTCGTCCACCTCCGGCAGATCGCCGGACGGGTTGCGCCGCACCCCGAGGACCCGCATCCCGAACCCCTTGGCCAAGCGGGCGATCCGCCGGCCGAGGCCGCCCAGGCCCAGCACCAGCAGTGTCTGGCCCGCGAGCTCCCGCCCAGGGGTCTGGCGCTCGGGCCAGCGGCGTTCGGCCCGGTCGCGCTCGAGCCGGGGCAGGTCCTTGACGAAGGCGAGCAGGCCGAGCAGGCAGAACTCGGCCAGCGGCCCGGCGTGGACCCCGGCGGACGTGGTCACCGCCACGCGTTCGAGCTCGGCGCGGGCCAGCCGGGCGGCATCGGCCACCTGCTCGCCCGCTCCGGCGTTGCGCGCCTGCACCCAGCGGATCCCGGGGCCGCTCCGCAGGGCATCCGCGAGCGCCTCCCCGGACTTGCCGGGGATCCCGTAGAGCACCTCGGCCCGGCCCAGCAACTCGGCGAAGCGCCGCTCGCCCTCCGCACCGCGGGCAAACGCGGGGTCGCCCTGAATGTCGCCGACCCAGCGGGCCGGCGGGAGCAGGTCAGGCTCGTAGAGCAGCTCGACCGCCGGATCGACCTGTGCCACACGCTGCGCAAGCTCCTCCTCGAGAGGGCTCGCGATCAGGACGGTGACGTGTCGCTGCTGGTCGGGCACGCGGGGCAGCGTACCCGGGGGCCTCGGCCCCTAGTGCTGCGATTCAGCGAGCAGTAGGCGAGCGAAAACCAAGCCCGGCAAGGACGCAGGGAGCGCGGCGTGCTCCGCACGCGAGCGACCGAGGACGCAGCACGGCGCCGGTTTGCAGCGGGCTAATGCTTGCTGATGACCCGGTCGATGAGGTTGTACTCCGTGGCCTCCTCGGCGCTCATGAAGTAGTCGCGCTCGGTGTCGCGCGAGACCTTCTCGAGGTCTTGGCCGGTGTGCTTGGCCAGAATCTCGTCGAGGCGCCGGCGGACGTCGATGATCTCCTTCGCGTGGATCTCGATGTCCGAGGCCTGGCCCTGGAACGCGGAGCTCACCTGGTGGATCAGGATCTTCGCGTTGGGCAGCGCCATGCGCTTGCCCTCCGCCCCGCCGGAGAGCAGAAGCGCCCCCATCGACATGGCGATCCCGACGCAGATCGTCTGCACGTCGGGCTTGATGAACTGCATCGTGTCGTAGATCGCCAGGCCCGCGTACACGGAGCCGCCCGGCGAGTTGACGTAGAGCGAGATGTCCTTGTCGGGATCCTCCGACTCGAGGTGGAGGAGCTGGGCGACGATCAGGTTGGCGATGTCGTCGGTGACGGGGGTGCCGAGAAAGACGATTCGCTCGTTCAGCAGACGGGAGTAGATGTCGAAGGCGCGCTCTCCGCGAGAGGTCTGCTCGACGACCATTGGAACCAGGGGAGTCATGGACGGGCGAGTCTAGCGAGCAGGCGCCGGCTGGCTTCCGGGGTCCCTAGGACCCAGGCGTCCAGATCTGTCCAGCGGGCTCCTCGCGCTCCTTCTCGGGCGTCCAGAGCTTCTCGCGCGCCGCCGCCTGGTCGGCGGGAATGGGCTTCGCGTGCTCGACCAGGAGGTCCACGGCGCGGCGCATCGCGATGTCCTCGCGCAGCGCCTCGTCGGCTCCCTGGGAGCGCGCTCGCTTCAGCGCACGCTTGATCTGCTTGTCGGTCGCGTCCGGGCCGGCGGCCTCGCGCAGGGCGGCGGTCACCTCCTCGTCGCTGACCTCGATGCCCTCCGCCTTCACGATGGCCGCGAGCACAGCCTCGCGCTGGAGCGCGAGCTCGGCGTCGGGCTCCGACTCGGTCACGAGCTCCTCCTCGGTCTTTCCGGAGAGCTCGAGGTAGCGCTGCGAATCGATCCCCTGAGCACCCAGCCGCCGGGCGGTCCGGTGCCACATCTCGTGTGCCTTGGCGTGCACCAGCTCGTGCGGGATCTCGACGTTGGCGCCGGCCACGGCGGCGTCCACGGCCGCCTCGCGAAACTCGCCCTCGATGGCTCTCTGGTCCGCCTCGCCCAAGCGCTGCTCGATCTCGGCGCGCAGCTCGTCGAGGGAGTCGTAGCCCCCCGCCTCCACGGCGAAGTCGTCGTCCAGCTCGGGCAGCCGCTTCTCCTTGACCTCCTTGACCTCGACGGCGAAGACGGCGTCCTTGTTGGCCAGATGCTCGGCCGGATAGTCCTCGGGGAAGGTGATGCTCACCTCGCGGCTCTCCCCTGCCGCGGCGGAGTCGAGCTGCTCCTCGAAGCCCGGCACCAGGCGGCCCGAGCCGAGCTCCACCACCTGGCCGCGGGCGTCCCCGCCCTCGAAGGCCTCGCCGTCGACCGTTCCGGCGAAGTCCAGGACCAGGAAGTCGCCGTTGGCGGCCGCGCGGTCCACCGTCTCGAGCGAGGCCAGCGACTCGCGCAGCCGCTCGAGCTCGGTCTGGACCTCGTCCGGGTTCACTCCGGGCTCGCGCCGTCCCACCTCGAGGCCCCGGTAGTCGCCGAGCCGTGCCGGCGGGACCACCCCGACCTCGATCGTGAAGCCCAGGGGCGAGCCCTTCTGGGGCAGGTCGTCGAGGTCGACCTTCGGGTCCCCGACCGTGGCGACGCCGGCGTCGGCGAGCGCCTCCTCGTACCAGCTGGGAAGCCCGCGGCGAACGGCCTCGTCGAGCACCGCCTCCCGGCCCACCTGCTGGATCACCACCTGAGGCGGCACCTTGCCCGACCTGAAGCCGGGGATCTTCATCTCGCGGCCCAGCTCGGTCGCCGCGCTCTGCAGCTCGCGCTCGAGGGCGTCGCTGGGCACCTCGACCTTCACGCGGACGCGCGAGTCGCCGAGCTCTGTGGTCGCCGTCTTCACCATCGCGCTGACTGTACCTTGCACGCTGGTGAAGCCTCGGGAGCGCCTTCTGGCCTGGATCGTCACCGGCCCACCGGGCCACCTCTGGAGCGCGGTGGCCGACATCGCGGTGCTGTGGGCACGCTACGCCGCGGGAAGGCTCAGGCCTGGAAGATGACGATCACCAGCGTGCCCAGGGCCAGCGCCAGCGCCGCCATGGTGAGCGCGGTCACCCAGCGGTCGCTCACCCCGGCCCACTCGCCTCTGCGCAGCGCCTCGTCCACGTGGCGGCGGCGCAGCGCGGCGGCCAGGAAGACGGCGCCGCCGAGCGCCGCGTAGCCCGCACCGAGCACGATGTAGGGGGTCTTCGGGCCGTCCACCAGCTCCGGGACCACGCCGCCAACGGCCACGGCGGCGGTGGTGGCGGCGATGCCGGATCGCCACCAGGCCAACCAGGTCCGCTCCGCCGCGAGCATGGTGCGACGGGTCACGTCTCGATCGTCGGGCTCCCCCGCGGTCACAGTGCCAGCCTACGGGTCGGGGATCATCCACCCGTGCCCCTCTCCCCTCCGAGCGGCTGAGATGGGCGAGGCGCTCCTCTGGGGCTCGGTGGCCGCGTCCTCGCTCGTCGTAGGCGCCCTGCTCGCCCTCGCCCGTCACTGGCCCGAGCGGGTGGTCGGCCTGGTTCTGGCCTTCGGAGCGGGCGCGTTGATCTCCGCGGTCAGCTTCGAGCTGGTCGAGAACGGGCTGGCAGCGGGCGGCGGCGCGGCGGTCGGGGTGGGCCTGGCCCTGGGGGCGCTGACCTTCTTCACGCTCGACGGCGTGGTCACGCGCCGTGGCGGACGCTCGGCGGCGGGCGGCTCGCTCGCCCTGGGGGCGTTCCTCGACGGCATCCCCGAGCAGGCCGTGCTGGGGCTCGGGCTGGCGGCGGGCGAGGACGTGAGCGTCGGTCTCCTCGCGGCGATATTCGTCTCGAACCTGCCCGAGGCGATCGGATCGGCCAGCGACATGCGCGCGGCCGGCGCGTCGGGCGCGCGGGTGATCGGACTCTGGCTGGCGGTGGCGGCGGTATGCGCGCTGGCCACGGTGGGGGGTTTTGCACTCGGCGACGGCATCGGCGGCGAGCTGGAGGGGGCCGTCGACGGCTTTGCCGCCGGGGCCCTGCTGGTGATGCTCACCGACTCGATGATTCCCGACGCCCGTAAGGCCGGGGGGCGCCTGTCGGGCCTGCTCACCGCCCTCGGGTTCGCGCTCGCGGCCGGGCTGTCGGCGCTCAGCTAGCCCGTCGCCGGCCCAGGAGATAGCCGAGCGCCGCCCCCACGAGCACCGAGACGGCGATCACCACGATGAGCGGCGTCCGCCAGGTGCCGACGAGCCAGTTGACGCCCACCTCGTCGAGGTTCGCGAGGGCGAAGGCGGCGCCGAGGGCGGCGAGCACCAGCGTCGCGATGAGTCGTGCCCGCTCGCCTCGGCTGCGCTCGGGGGAGCGGTCGGAGGAGGTGTCCGGGCGCGACTCGATGCCTGAGGTGTACCAGGGCCGCCGGGCGCGTGAGAGCATCCCGGCGTGAGCGTCAGGGCGGCCAGTGCACGCGGGCGGGCGGGCTGGGCGGCCGTCCGGGCGACGCTTCGCTTCGTCAAGCGGGACGGCACCTACCACGCGGCCGCGCTCACCTACTACGCCATCCTGTCGGTCTTCCCGGCCGGCGCCCTGGCCTTCGCGCTGCTCGGCGTGCTGGGTGCCGAGTCCGTCATCGACGACGTGGTGAACACGCTCGAGCGCCGGGCCGTGAAGGGCCAGTTCGTCGATGCCCTGAGCCAGACCCTGAAGGCGGGCGCCAACCAGCGCCAGAGCGAGGCGGGGATCGCGTTGCTCATCAGCACCGGCGCCGCGCTGTACGTCGCGAGCCGCTGGCTCAGGGGAGCGGCGCGAGGCCTCGACGCGGTGCTGGAGCGGCCTCGTTCGCTCAGCGCCACTCGCTTCGTCCGCCAGGTCAGGGACACAGGGGCGCTCGTGCTGCTGTTCGTCGGTGCGGTCCTGATGGCCTTCGTGGGCGGCGGGCTCGCCCGCGGCCTGTTCGGCGACGCGTTCTCCACGCTCTGGCAGATCGGCGCCTACATCCTGGCGGCCGGGATGGGCGTCAGCGCGTACGTCTACATCTACGCCTTCGTGCCGGCTCCGCCGCGACCGCCTCGCGACGCGTTGGTGGCCGGCGCGCTCCTCGGCACCCTGGTCTGGGGCGTGGCCACGACGGGCTTTCTGCTCTTCGCCGACCTGTGGCCGGGCTACGACACCAACTACGGCGTGTTCGCGACGCTGATCGTGGCGATCGTGTGGCTGTGGCTGACCAACGTCTCCGTGCTGCTCGGCGGGGCCTTCGCCGACGAATGGGCCCGCGGCCGTTCGAGCTGAGGTGTGGGAGTATCCGGCGCTCCGACTCGCAACCAAGGAGGACCAGCAGTGGCAAACCTCGTCGCAATCGCCTACGACGACCTGGACCAGGCCAAGCAGGTGATGTCCACCATCGGGCAGCTCCGCAAGGAGCACCTGATCGATCTCGAAGATGCGGTGATCGTCGAACATCGTGCCGGCGGCAAGATGAAGCTCCACCAGCCCTCGATGGCGGGCATGGGCGCCGCCGGAGGAGCGCTCTGGGGCGGCCTGATCGGCCTCATCTTCCTCATGCCGCTCTTCGGCATGGCGATCGGCGCCGCCACCGGCGCCGCCACGGGCGCGATGAGCGACTACGGCATCGATGACGACTTCATGAAGGAGCTCGGCGACAAGCTGCCCGAGGGCGGCGCGGCGGTGTTCGTGCTCGTCAAGGAGGCCACCCGTGACAAGGTGGTGCCGGAGGTCGCCAAGTACGGCGGCCACGTGATCCAGAGCTCGCTGTCGAACGAGCAGGAGACGGCCCTTCAGGAGGCGCTCGACAGCCGCGGCGCGGCCGCCGCGGAGTAGCCGTACGCCGGACCGCCTGACCTACGCGGGGCACGCCACCGTGCTCATCGAGCTCGGTGGCGTGCGCCTGCTCACCGACCCCGTGCTGCGCCGCAGGGTCGCCCACCTGCGCCGCCACCCACCTCCGCCGGACCCGGCGATCACATCGGCCCTCGACGCGGTGTTGATCTCCCACCTGCACTACGACCACCTCGACCTGCCTTCGCTGCGGCGCCTGAGCGCCTCACGCGTGCTGGCCCCGCGCGGCTCCGGCGGCTATCTGGTGCGCGCCGGCGTTCGTGGGGTTGAGGAGCTGTCGGCGGGCGAGGCGGTGGAGGTGGGCGGGGTGCCGGTGGCAGCGGTGCCGGCCTCCCACGATGACCGCCGCCGCCCTGCCGGCGGCCCGCGGGCGGACCCGCTGGGCTTCGTGGCGGGCGCCGCCCGGCGGGTCTACTTCGCGGGCGATACCGACCTGTTCGGGGGGATGGAGGCGCTGGGTCCGCTCGACGCCGCGCTCCTGCCGGTGGCCGGCTGGGGTCCCGCGCTCGGCCCGGGACATATGGATGCCGCCGCTGCCGCCAAAGCGGCCGCGCTGATCCGCCCGCGGGTCGTGGTGCCGATCCACTGGGGGACCTACCGCCCGCTGTTTGCCCGCCGCGGCCCCTGGTTTGTCGACCCGCCCCGCGCCTTCGCCGCCCGGGTGGCCGAGGAAGCCGCCGAGGTCGAGGTGGCGGTGCTCGACCCGGGCGGGTCGCTCGAGCTGTCTCCCTAGAACAGTCCGACGGCCGGGCTACGGTGGCGCCCCGTGAGCGTGGAGCCCGTGCGCACCAGCCAACCCTCCGTTCGGGCTCTGCTGCGGGTGATCGTGACCGTCGTGCTCAGCGCCCTGGCGCTGTACGTGGTCTACATCGTGCGGGAGCCGCTGGGCTGGCTGGTCCTGGCCACCTTCCTGGCCATTGCCGCCTCCGGCCCGGTGAACTTCCTGGCCCGCCACATGCGACGCGGCCTCGCGGTGGCGATCGTGTACCTGGCGATCATCCTGATCCCGTTCGCGATCGCCCTCATCCTGGTCCCCCCGGTGGTCGAGCAGGGGGTCAGGCTCGCGAACGACCTCCCCTCCTACACGCGCGACCTCAACGAGGCCTTCGAAGAGAACCCGCAGCTGCAGGAGCTGAACAAGGACTACGACATCACGAAGAAGCTTGAGGAGGCCGCCGAGAACCTGGTCTCCAGGCTCGGCCAGGCCGCCGGCGCGCTGGCCGACATCGGCGCCGGCGTGGTCAGCTCGGTGTTCGCACTGGTGACCATCCTTGTGATGAGCATGTTCATCGTCAACCGCGGCGCGCGCTGGCGCGACGCCGCGCTGGCGTACCGGCCCGCGCATCAGGCCGAGAGGCTCCGACGGGCCAGCGACCGCATCGCCGACGCGGTGGGCAGCTACGTGACGGGCGCGCTCTTCCAGGCCTTCATCGCCGGCGTGGCCGCCTTCATCATGCTCGAGATCCTCGGTGTGCCCGCACCGCTGCCGCTCGCGGTGGTCATCGCCGTGCTCGACCTGATCCCGCTGGTGGGCGCGACCCTGGGGGCCGTGATCGTGGGCGTGGTCACGCTGTTCGTCGACTTCCCCACGATCACGATCATCTGGGCCGTGTTCGCGATCGCCTACCAGCAGTTCGAGAACTACGTGGTACAGCCGCGGATCCAGAGCCGGGCCGTGGCACTGGACCCGTTCATCGTGGTGATAGCCGCGATCTTCGGCGGGACGCTGTTCGGGGTGGTGGGGGCGCTGCTGGCCATCCCCTCCGCCGCGGCCCTGATGATCGCCGTCCGCGAGTACCTGGACTACCGGCGGCAGCCGACCCCGCGAGCGGAGCCGTCAGCGTAGGCTGGCGGGCGCCGGCAGCCGCTCCAGGCGCAGGCGGTAGACCTCCATCGCGGACCGGGGGAAGTCCGCGTGGGTCTGGGTCCGAAGCCGGGCGACCCGCTCGCGGTGGAACGGGCTGGAGCGGTTCTCGTTGTGGCCGATCACGTTCTCCGTGGCGATGCCGAAACGACCCTGGAGGGCGCGGGTCAGCCGCAGCGAGGCGTCCATCTGGCGCCGGTTGGAGAGCACCTGGCCGTCGCTGCGCCCCACGTGCTCGATGCCGATCGCCGTGTAGTTGAGCCCCACGGTATGGCGGCACATGATCCGCGTGGACACGAGCTGGTAAACGGTTCCGTCGCGGTCGATCACGTAGTGGGCGCAGACCCCGGGCAGCTCGCCGAGCTCGGGGTCGGGCCGGTCGACGGCGAAGGTGTCGAAGACCGGCTGGAAGCTGTCGGTGACCGTGTAGTGCTGGACGATCACCCGGGGCTCGCGCAGCCGGTGGTCGTCGATCCCGTAGTGGCGCCGGGCGTAGGCGGCCATCTCCTGCTTGCGGCGCTCGCCGAACGGGATGCGGCGCGAGACGACCCTCGGCGGCGCCACGGCACGGGCCACGGCCCTCACCGCCCGGCTGTTTCGGGCCAGCCCGCCGGCGCTGAGGGCGCCGCCAGGGAGCTCGACCACGAAGGCGGTGTCGTCGGGGTGGCGGTCGTTCTGCCAGGAGGTCGCCGTTCCGTTGTAGGCGGGCAGCCGGCGGCGGGGCAGGCCGCTGACGCGTGAGTAGAGCTTCTCGAGGGCGGGGTCGCCCTTGCTCTTGACCACCATCCGCAGCGCCTGGTGGTACCAGAGGGTGACCCGCGGCCGGATCCGGTCGATGAACGCCGACAGCGCGCGGGTCTCGGGCTCGGAGGCGGCTCCGGGTCCCGACTCGTAGGTCCCGTCGAGCGGCGCCCAGCGGTAGGAGAAGTTGCGGTTGAGGTCGACCCCGTTGGCGTTGTGGCGCGAACCGGCGCGGGCGCCGTCGGGGTTCGCGTCCTCCACCAGCCAGAGCGCGGTGCCGCGGGGCGGCCGGGTCCCGGCCAGCCGCCGCACCACCGCCTGCCCGGCGAGCTCGTTCCCGTGCACGGCCCCGACCACCAGCAGGTTCACACGCGCGCGAGGGCTGCCCACCCGCAGGGCCCGGATCGGCCGGCCCTGAGCCGAGCGGCCGATCACCTCGGCCTGGCCGGCCGCGGCGTGCGCGGGCGGCAGGCCCGCGGGCGGCGCGGCGGGGGCGGCCGCCGCCGCGGCGGCCAGGCCCGCGAGGAGCGCTGAGGAGAGCACGCCGCCGAGTATGGCGGGCGAAGCGATTAGGGTCACGAGCTGTGACGGCCGCTCTCGCCGACCAGGCTGCCGCCCAGCGCCGCCTGGCGATCGACACCGAGTTCGTGTCGGAGCGCCGATACCAGGCGCTGCTGTGCCTGGCCCAGGTCGCGGTTCCGGACCCGGTCGCCGCGGACGGGGTGCGGACCGAGGTGCTCGATCCGCTGGAAGGGGACGTCGACTTCAGGCCGCTGGCGCGCGTGCTCGCCGACCCGGAGGTCGAGGTGATCGTGCACTCCGGGCGCCAGGACGTCGCGATCCTGCGCCGTACCTGGGACACCGAGGTGCGAAATCTCTTCGACACACAGGTGGCGGGCGGCTTCCTCGGCCTGGGCAACCAGGAGGGCTACGAGTCGCTGGTGCGCAAGGTGCTGGGGGTCCAGCTGAAGGGGGCGGAGGGCTTCACCCGCTGGGACCGCCGCCCGCTCTCTCCCCAGCAGCTGGAGTACGCCGCGGACGACACCCGCCTGCTCGTCGCCCTGGGCGCCGAGCTCGAGAAGCGCCTGCGCGAGCGCGGACGCCTGGCCTGGGCCCGTGAGGAATGCCGCGCGCTGGAGGAGGTCACCGACGACCGGACACCGGCGCGGATATACGAACGCCTGCCCCGCCTCGGGCGGATCGGCGAGCGAGGCAGGGCGGTGGCGCTCGAGCTGGTCGAGTGGCGCGAGGAGGTGGCGAAGGGCATGGACCGCCCGGCGAGCTTCGTCCTGCCCGACCAGGCGCTGATCGAGCTCGCCCGGCGGGCGCCGAAGGATCGGCGCGGGCTGGAGCAGATCCGGGGACTGCCTCCCCAGACGCTGCACCGCCGCGGCGACCAGCTGCTGGAGGTGCTCACCCGGGGGCGCGGGCGAACCCCTCCCGCACCGCCCTCGGAGCCGCCGCGCCGCGACGCCGGCGACGCACCGCTCATCTCCCTGGCCCAGGCGCTCGTCCGGCACCGCTCGCTGGAATCCGGTGTGGCGGTGGAGCTGATCGCCACCCAGGCCGAGCTGAGCAACCTGATCCACGCGCTGCGGCGGGGAGAGGACGGCGACCACCTGCGCGTGGCCCGGGGCTGGCGGCGCGAGCTGGTGGGCGACGAGCTGCGCGAGCTCGTGGCCGGCCGTCGCAGCCTGAGCGTAGGACCGGACGGGCGCCTGCTGGTCAACCCGTCCTGAGGGCGCGGGGCAGCTCCCCCTCGTCGATCAACCGTCTGATCTCGCCGCTGCGGCGCGGGTTGAGGCACACGTGCCGCTGCCCCACGCTGGGCTTCTCGAGCAGGAGACCGGAGCCGACCAGGGCTTCGCCGGCAGCGGTGGCCAGGGCGCGATCGTTGCCGGCGAAGCCCCGGGCCAGGTGGTCGAAGGCGGTGTGAAACCCGCCCCATTTGCCCATGCCGTCGAGTCGCTGCAGGATGCGGCGCATCACCCGCCGCTCGGGGTCGGGATCGTCGTGGGCCCGCGCGACCGACCCGGGCGGCTCGAGCAGGGCCACCAGCTGCGGCTCGAGCGCTTCGATCGAGTCCTCGTCCAGCGGTGAGCCACCCAGGCGTGCCACCGCCTCGGCCACCCGCAGCGGGTGGGTGGCCCCGATCGGGGGTCGCAGGTCGCCCGTGCCGGCCAGGACCCCGGCCGGCAGCAGCAGCGCCCGGGCCCGCAGCCTGTCGATCTCGGCCAGCGCCTCGTCCAGCGCCTCGCGCGTGTACTCGGCGGCGAACCTCAGCGCGCCCGCCGGGTAGGCGAGGACCAGCCGTCCCGCGAAGTCGCCGGCCACGAGGCGGAGATCGGCGGCCGCCGCGGGCGGGCCGGGAGCCACCGCCTCGACGAGCTTCTCCACGACCGCTGCGGCCAGCATCGCGGCTCGGTCGGTGACGGCGTCAGGGTCGGCCCGGAGCTCGACCGCCACGGGCAGCAGCACGGCCACGCTGCGGTCGCCCGCCACCACCCCGACGGCGATGGGCCGCCCGTAGCCCGTGCGCGCCAGCTCGAGCTCGCCGGCCCCGCGCTCCAGCTCTGCCAGGAGCAACCGCGAGATCTGCGCCGAGCGCTCGCGCGGGGCGTCGGCACCGCCGGCCTCGAGGAGCGCGCGCTCCAGCTCGCTCGGGGTTTGCACGGGGGCAGCCTACGGGTAGGCGCTTGCGATGAACCGCAAGCTGCTCGGGATCTACCTGCAGGACCACCATGCCGGCTCGACGACCGGGATCGAGCTGGTGCAACGCGCCCGCTCGTCGAACCAGGGCACCGTCTACGGCGATTTCCTGTCCCGGCTGGCCGACGACATCGCCGCCGACCGCCGGACGCTCGAGAGCATCATGGACGACCTCGGGGTGAGCACCGACCGGGCCAAGGTGGCCGGCGCCTGGGTGGGTGAGAAGCTCGGCCGGCTGAAGCCCAACGGGCAGCTGACCGGGTACTCGCCGCTGAGCCGCCTGGTCGAGCTCGAGGGCCTCGCCCTGGGGGTGACGGGCAAGCTGGCCCTCTGGCGCGTACTGCGCCTGCTGGCCGACGAGGAGCCCGCCCTCGACGGCGACCGGCTGGAGCGGCTCGCCCAGCGGGCCAAGGAGCAGCAGGAGGAGATCGAGGAGCACCGCGTGCGTGCCGCGCGGCAGGCCTTCGGCGGCTGATACTTCGGCGAGCGTGGTCGCCGACAGCGTCCGGGCAATGAGCTGAGCCGAGCTCGAGGAGCTTCGGCGACGCGAGGCGCTGGCCAGCGAGATGGGCGGCGAGGAGCGCGTCGCGCGCCAGCACGCCGCCGGGCGCCTCACCGTGCGGGAGCGCATCGAGCGGCTCCTCGACCCGGGCAGCTTTCACGAGACCGGCGCCCTGGCCGGCCGCGGCGCCTACGGGCCGGAGGGGGAGCTGGCCGGCTTTCTGCCTGCCAACACCGTGGTGGGCCAGGGGCGGATCGCCGGCCGTCGCGTGGCCCTGCAGGGCGACGACTTCACCGTCCGCGGCGGCGCCGCGGACGCCGCCATCTGGGAGAAGGCCGTGTACGCCGAGCGGCTGGCCCACGACCTGCGGATCCCGCTCGTGCGCCTGGTGGACGGCACCGGTGGCGGCGGCAGCGTCAAGACGCTCGAGCAGATGGGCTTCTCCTATGTCCCGCCCCTGCCCGGATTCGATCTCGTGGTGGCGAACCTGGCCATCGTGCCGGTGGCCGCGGCCGCGCTCGGCCCGGTGGCCGGCCTGGGCGCGGCGAGGGTGGTGTGCTCGCACTTCTCGGTGATCGTGCGGGGCACGGCCCAGCTGTTCGTGGCCGGGCCGCCCGTGGTGGCGGCGGCCATGGGCGAAGCGCCCGACAAGGAGGCGCTCGGCGGCGCCCGGCTGCAGGCGCGGGCCGGGGCGGTCGACAACCTGGCCGCCGACGAGGACGACGCGCTCGGTCAGCTCAGGCGTTTTCTCTCCTACCTGCCCGCGAACGTCTGGGAGGCGCCGCCGCTCGCCGCGGCCGGTGACCCGCCCGGCCGGCGCGAGGAGGAGCTGCTCTCGCTGGTCCCGCGCGACCGCCGGCGCCCGTACAAGATGCGCCGCCTGCTGGCCGCCGTGCTCGACGAGGGCTCGGTGTTCGAGCTGGGAAGCGCGTTCGGCCGCCCCACGATCACCGCCCTGGCCCGCCTGGCGGGCAGGCCGGTCGGCGTGCTGGCCTCAGACCCCGAGCACTACGGTGGCGGGGTCACCGCCGACGCCGCCGAGAAGACCGCCCGCTTCGTCGACCTCTGCGATCAGTTCCACCTGCCGGTCGTCAATTTCGTGGACGTGCCGGGCTTCGTGATCGGCAGCGCCGCGGAGCGGGCGGGCACGATCCGCAGAGGCGCCCGCGGCCTGTTCGCCATCGCCCAGGCCCGGGTGCCCTGGGTGTCGATCCTCGTACGCAAGGTCTACGGGGTGGCCGGGGCGGGGCACGGAGACGGCTCGCGCCTGAACCTGCGCTACGCGTGGCCGTCGGGCGACTGGGGCTCCCTGCCGCTCGAGGGCGGGCTCGAGGCCGCCTACCGGCGCGAGCTGGAGGCCGCGGACGACCCGGAGGCGCTGCGGGCCGAGATCGCGGCCCGGCTGGAGGCGGTGCGTTCGCCGTTCCGCACGGCCGAGCGGTTCAGCGTGGAGGAGATCATCGACCCGCGTGACACGCGCCCGATCCTGTGCGACTGGGCCGAGCGCGCGCACGAGCTGGTCCAGCACGAGCTGGCCGCCGGCCCCAAGGCGCGCGGTCCCCGGCCCTGAGCCGGCTTGGGCCGGCGCGGCCGCCGCAACACCTGCAATCATCGCGCCCCGTGGCGCGGCGGCGGAGGCGGCGTGCAGGGTGGACGGAGGCGCACGTGCGGCGCCTCTTTTGGCGTGCCGGCTTCGGCGCGACCCCGCGCGAGGCCCGCTACTGGGCCCGCCGCGGCAAGCGCGCGACGCTTCGCTGGCTGCTGGACGGCGGCCGCTCCCCGGCACCGCGCCTCCCGGGGCCCAACCTGGAGGGCCGCTCCCTCGACCCGGTCAACGAATGGGGTCACGACGCGCTCTGGTGGCTCGATCGGATGATCCGCAGCCGGCGCCCGCTGGAGGAGAAGCTGACGCTGTTCTGGCACGACCACTTCGCCACCACCGATCAGGACACGCCGATGATGCTGGCCCAGAACCGCACGCTGCGGAAGGGCGCCTTCGGGCCCTTTCCCAACCTGCTGCGGGCCGTGACCCGTGACCCGGCGATGCTGCTCTTCCTCTCGCTGGCCAACTCCGACCCCGAGGAGCCCAACGAGAACTACGCGCGCGAGTTGATGGAGCTGTTCACCCTCGGCCGCGGCTACACCGAGCGTGACATCCGTCAGGCCTCGCGTGCCCTCACGGGCTTCCGGGCGGAATGGAACGACGACGGCAGCGTGCGCACCTGGTACGACCGCGAGTTCCACGATCCCGGTCGCAAGCGGATCTTCGGGCGCACCGGCCGCTTCGACTGGCAGGACGTGCTGCGCCTCTGCGTCCGCCACCCCGCCCATGCACCCTTCATGGTGGACAAGCTCTGGGCCTACTTCGTGGGCGGGCCGGCCCCGCGCCCGGCACGCCGGCGGCTGGCCCAGGTCTACCGCCGCTCCGGTCACCGCATCAAGCCCGTGGTCGGCGCGATCCTCGCCCACCCGGCCCTCTACGCGAACCTCTCCCAGCCCACGATGGTGAAGTCGCCGGTGGTGTTCGTGGCCGGCGCCCTGCGCTCGGCGGGCCAGGGAATCGAGCGCGAGCAGTGGCGCTGGATGCTCGAGAACATGGGCCAGTCGCCGTTCCGCCCGCCCTCGGTGGCCGGCTGGGAGTGGGGCACGGCCTGGCTGTCCTCGAACGCGATGCACGTGCGCTTCGACGCCGCCAACCAGCTGCTCGACACCCCGCGCGTGCGCGTGGAGGAGGGCTCGACGCCGGTCCGTCTCTCCCCCCGGCGGGCCGTGACCCGGGCCCGGCGCGCGGTGGGCAATCCGTGGACCTCTCCGCGCACCGACGCCGAGCTGCTGCGGATCGCCCGCCGTCTGCTGGGTGAGCGAAAGCTCGCCGAGGGCGAGTGGCGCCAGCCCAAGCAGCAGCGGGCGGACATGTGCCAGCGGGTGCTGCGCCAGCTGCTCGTCTGCGGACCCGACGCCCAGGTGCACTGATGAGCCGCCACCGCGCATGCGACGACTTCCACAGAAGCTCCGAGGCGGTCCGCCGCGACTACCTCGGCGGCCCGCCGCTCACCCGTCGCCAGGTGCTGGGGCTGGGCCTGGGCGCGACGCTCGCCCTCTACACGGCGAAGGCCATGCCCGCCGAGCAGGTGCTCGAGGCGGCCGCCGCCGAGGCCGCCGCCGCGCCGAACGCCCCGGTGCTGGTGTCGGTGTTCCTGCCGGGCGGGGTCGACCTGCTCGACACGCTCGTGCCGCTGCACGACTACGGCCGCTACGCCGACCTGCACCCGCGGCTCAAGGTGGCCGGCGTGGCGCTGCCGGGAACGAGCTTCGGGCTCCATCCCTCGCTGGCCCGCGGCGTCGGCGGCGGGATCAAGGGCCTGTTCGAGCGGGGGAAGATCGGCTTCCTGCCGGGGATCGACTACGGCAACCCGGACCTGTCGCACTTCCACTCGCGGCACTTCTGGGAGACCGGGCTGATCACCGATCGCGTGGCGCCGGGCTGGCTCGGGCGCTGGCTCGACCGCGCGGGCGGGAAGGACAATCCCCTGCAGGGCGTCTCCATGGGCTACGGCCTCGCGCCGACGATGCGGTCGGGGCGCGCCCCGGTGGCGGCGGTCGCCTCCCCCGGAGACGCCGGGTTCTGGATCCGCGACACCTGGGGCGAGCCCTACGACGAGGCCATGGCGGCCTACGCCCGCATGGGGACCGCGCGGGGCGGGAGCCGCGCGCTGCGCGCCTCGCGCGAGGCCGCCCGCCTGGCCAAGCAGGTGGCCGATCGGCTCGAGCCCTACAAGGAGAAGGACGGCGTCGACCCGCTGGCCTCGAGCGTGCCCTATCCCGCGGAGAGCGACTTCGGGCGGAAGCTGCGCTACCTCGCCGCCATGATCCAGCAGCCGCTGGGAATCCGGGTTGCCGACGTGAGCGCCGACGGCGACTTCGACACCCACGACAACCAGGCCGAGCTCGGCCCGCTGCTGGCCGACGTGAGCGAGTGCCTGGCGGCCTTCCAGGCCGACCTCCAGGCTCGCGGCGTCGCCCAGCGCACGCTCACCTTCGTCTGGTCGGAGTTCGGGCGCCGCCCGCAGGAGAACGACACCGGCACCGACCACGGCGCCGGCGGCCTGGCCTGGGTCCAGGGCGACCGCGCCCGCCCCGGGGTGCACAGCGAGTACCCGAACCTCAGCCAGCTGGACGAGCAGGACAACCTGCAGGTGACGATCGACTTCCGCCGCGTGTACTCCAGCCTGCTCGAGCAGCACCTGGGCACCGGCGCCGACGCGGTGATCCCGAAGTCGGGCGCCTTCGGCCGGGTGGCGCTGGTGCGATGAGGCGCCACCGGGCCGCGCTGCTCGCGTCGGCCCTGCTGGCCTGCCTGCCCCTCGCCGCAGCGGACGCGGCCGACCGCCGGCCGTCGCGCCCCACCGCCGTGGGCGTCGGGGAGCGCGAGTGGCGGGTCTCGCTCTACCGCAGCCGGGTGCCCGTCGGGAGCGTGCGCTTCAACGTGCGCAACTTCGGCGAGGACGGCCACGACCTGGCGGTCCGTAACCGCTTCGGCCGGGTGCGCGGCACGCTGCCCGAGATCGAGCCGCAGTCCACCGGCTCGCTGCTGGTGCGCCTGCGCCGGCCGGGGCGCTTCGTGGTCTTCTGCTCGCTGGCCGGCCATGAGGAGCTGGGGATGCGGGCGGTGCTGCGGGTGGTGCGGCGGCGCTGAACCGCTCCCAGCCGCCGGCGAAACGGCGGCTGGGTAAGGGGAACGGAGGCCGCGGTCATAACCTCATGCACATCGCCGGGCCGAGCGTTTGCATGAGCTTGTGTTCGCTGAGCGCGTCAAACCTCATGCGGAACGCGGAAGCGAGTTTCCGCATGAGGTTGTTGCAGCTCAAAGGGGTCGAAACTTCCCGAGCGTCGCCGGGCCGGGCGGTCGCGGGAGGTTTTTCGCCCTGGGCGGGGCAAACCTCCCCGAAGTCGCTGCGGCGGCCGCCCCCCGGGAGCTTCTTCATGGTGCACCCCCTTTACCCCGCCGTCGTCAGCGCCACGAGGCCCCACCGCCTGATATAGTTGCACGCGCAATCACCTGCGACGGAGAGGGAACCGCGTGAAGCTCGAAGGCCTGCACCACATCACCGCCATCACCGGCGACGCCGCCGCCAACGTCGACTTCTATACGCGCGTGATGGGCCTGCGCATGGTCAAGAAGACCGTCAACCAGGACGATCCGACCGTCTACCACCTCTTCTACGGGGACGAGCACGCCCACCCCGGGCTCGACCTGACCTTCTTCGAGTATCCCGGCGCCGCGCCGGGGCGCGCGGGCGGCGGCATGGTCCACCGGATCCTGTGGCGTGTCGGATCGCCTGCCGCGCTCGACTTCTGGTCCGAGCGCCTGGCCGGCGAGGGCATCGAGGCCGGCCGCGCCGGGGAGGCGCTGCGGTTCAGCGACCCCGAGGGCCTCGAGCACGAGCTGCTGGTCGCCGACGTCCCCGACGAGCCCCTGACCGCCGAGCACCCCGAGGTGCCGGCCGAGCACGCCCTTCAGGGCTTCCACGGGGTGAGGGCCTTCGCCGCCGACCCCGAGCGCAGCCGCGGGCTGCTCGAGGAGGCCCTGGCCTTCGAGGCGCGCGATGACGGCTGGGAGGCCCGCGGCGCCTCGCGCGGCGGCACCTACGCCTACGACGCACCGCCGGCCGAGCGCGGGGTTCAGGGCGCGGGCACCGTTCACCACGTGGCCTGGGCCTCGAGCGACGACGAGCACGAGGCCTGGGGGAAGCGGGCGCGGGCGGGCGGAGCCCACCCGACCGACGTGATCGACCGGCACTATTTCCGCTCGATCTACTTCCGTGAGCCGAGCGGAGTGCTGTTCGAGCTGGCCACTCCCAGCCCGGGCTTCACGGTCGACGAGCCGCTCGAGACGCTGGGCGAGACCCTGTCGATACCGCCGAAGCTGGAGCCCTACCGAGACGAGATCGAGGCCGCGCTGCGGCCGCTCCCGTACCGGCGCGCCAGCCGCCAGACCTGAGCCGCGCGCGGCGCGGGCCGGCGGCCACGCCGTACGCTATCCGCCTGCCCTCTTCCCGCGACACGCTCGGATCGCGGTCGGCGCTGCGCCGCTCGCTCATGCCCCGCCTCGGGGGCCGCGACCTCGCGATCGACCTGGGCACGGCCAACACGCTCGTGTACGTGCGCAGCGAGGGCATCGTGGTGTCCGAGCCCTCGGTGGTGGCCGTCGACACCCGCGACGGCGAGGTGCACGCCGTCGGCGAGGAGGCCCAGCGCATGATCGGCCGCACCCCGGCCACCATCGCCGCGGTCCGCCCGCTGCGACACGGCGTGATCGCCGACTTCGAGGTGACCGAGCAGATGCTGCGTCACTTCATCGGCCGGGTGCACCGCAGCCGCTTCGCGCACCCGCGCCTGATCATGTGCGCGCCCTCGGGCATCACCGACGTGGAGCGCCGCGCCCTCACGGAGGCCTCCATGGCCGCCGGAGCGCGCTCGGTGCACCTGATCGAGGAGCCGCTGGCGGCGGCCATCGGGGCGGGCCTGCAGATCGACGAGCCGCGCGCCAACGTGGTGGTCGACGTGGGCGGCGGCACCAGCGAGGTGGCGGTGATCTCCCTGGGCGGGATCGTGGTCTCGCGCTCGCTGCGGGTGGGCGGCTACGACTTCGACGAGACCGTCGCGGCCTGGATCCGAGCCAACCACGGGCTGTCGATCGGGGAGACGACCTCGGAGCACGTCAAGCGAGAGATCGGCAGCGTGCACCCGGACCTCACCGAGGCCAGCTGGGAGGTCCGAGGCCGGGAGCCGGCCTCCGGCCTCCCGCGCGAGGCGGCGGTGACCAGCGACGAGCTGCGCAGCGCCCTCGAGGGCCCGGTGCGCGACATCGTGGCCGCAGTCCGCGAGGCGCTCGAGGAGACGCCTCCGGAGCTCGCGTCCGACCTCGCGCAGACCGGCATCCTGCTCGCGGGCGGCGGCGCGCTGCTCCGCGGCTTCGCCGAACGGCTCGAGTCAGAGACCGGCGTGCCGGTTCGCCTGGCCGACTCCCCGCTCGACTGCGTGGCCCTGGGCGCGGGCCAGGCCCTCGACGAGATCGAGCTGCTCGAGCGCACCGCCGAGCGAACGGGCGGCACGCTCATGGCCCTGCGCCGCCCCGGCCGTTAGACGCGTCGGTGCTTCTCCACGGCGGGACCATCCACACCCTCGAGCCCGGGATGCCGCCGGCGACCACGCTGGCGATCCGCGACGGGAAGGTCGCGCGCGAGCCGGACCCCGGGGCGCGGCACATCGACCTGCGCGGCGCGTGCGTGATCCCCGGGCTGGCCGACGCCCACGTGCACTTCCCCACCTGGTCGCTGGCCCAGCATCAGGTCCGCCTCGAGGGTGCGCGCTCGCTGGGCGAGGCGCTCGATCGCGTGGCCGGGGGCCTGGCCGCGGTTCCGCCCGGCGCCTGGCTGCGAGGCGTCGGCTGGCGCGACGGGGACTGGACCGAGGCCCCGACCCGCGCGGCGCTCGACCGGGTGGCCGGCGAGACGCCGGTGGCGCTGTTCTCCAAGGACTATCACTCGCTGTGGCTCAACGGCGCCGGCCTGGCCCGCGCCTCCGGCGAGCTGGACACGCCCGGTGGCGTGGTGGAGCGCGACGAACGGGGCGAGCCGAGCGGCGTGCTCCGCGAGACCGCCGCCTGGAGCTTTCGCGACCGCCACGTGCGCCCGTCGATGGCCGAGATGGTCGAGGCGGTGCGCGGCGGCCTTCGCCTGGCAGCCGCGCGCGGGGTCACCGCCGTGCACGACAAGGACGGCTGGCTGGGCGCCTTCGAGGTCTTCTCGCGGCTGCACGAGCGCGGCGAGCTGACGCTGCGCGTGTGGCAGTCCTTTCCCTGGGACCGGCTGGACGAGCTGCAGGCGCTCGGGCTGCGCTCGGGGTTCGGCGACGACCTGCTGCGAATCGGCTACCTCAAGGGCTTCATGGACGGCACGCTGGGCTCGGCCACCGCCCGGCTGCTCGACGGCTCCGGGGTGGAGATCACCACCCGAGAGGAGCTCGAGGGGGTGGTGCGCCGCGCGGCCGGCGCGCACTTCCCGGTCGCCGTGCACGCCATCGGCGACGCGGCCAACCGCGCGGCCCTCGACGCCTTCGCGGCCACGCGTGACGCCTGGGGGCCGGCGGGGCTGCGCCCGCGGATCGAGCACGCGCAGCTGCTGGCGGCCGAGGACGTGCCGCGGTTCGCCGCGCTCGGGGTGGCGGCGTCGGTCCAGTTCAGCCACGCCCCCTCGGACCGCGACCTGGCCGACCGGCTCTGGGAGGGGCGGGAGGGCGCCTACGCCTACCGCGCCCTGCTCGACGCGGGGACGCTGCTGGCCAACGGCTCGGACGCACCGGTGGAGGAGCTGGACCCGCTGGCCGGGATCGCCGCCGCGGTGCGCCGCACGATCGACGAGCGACCGGCCTGGCGGGCCGAGCAGTCCATCGGCGTGCGCGACGCGCTGCTGGCCGCCACCGTGGGCCCGGCCTGGCTCGAGGGACAGGAGGAACGGCGCGGAACGCTCCAGCCCGGGCGGCTGGCCGACCTGGTGGTGCTCGACCGCGACCTGCTCGCCTGCCCTCCGGAGCAGCTGGGCGAGGTGACGGTGCTGGCCACGATGGTGGGCGGCCGGTGGACCCACCGGGCCCTCGACGGCCTCGATGTGTGACCCGATGGACTCCTGGGAACCAACCAAGGGTGCAGGGGGAAACCCGTCTACCAGCCGTGCCCGACAGCGTGCCGCGCGCCCGTGCGCTGGTGCGAGCCGCCGCCGCCGAGCGGGGCTTCGACGGCGAGGCGGCGTGGGGGCCCATGCTCGCGGTCACCGAGGCCGTGGCCAACGCGGTCGAGCATGGCAACGGCGAGACGGTTCGCGTGCTGATCGAGAGCAGCGGGGACGACCTGTCGGTGGAGGTCCGAAGCGACGGACCCTTCCGGGTGGGACTGGCCCACGGTGACGGCCCCCAACGCGGGCGCGGCCTGCCGCTGATGGCCGAGGTGGTGGATCGCCTCCACCTGGAGGCGGGTGGCGACCAGAGCGTCGTCCGGTTCTCCAAGCACGCCCGAGCCGCCTGAGGACATGCCCTTCCAGGCCGATCCCGGGCGCTACGAGCGCATGGCCTACCGGCGCTGCGGGCGCAGCGGCCTGCACCTCCCGGCCGTGTCGCTCGGCCTGTGGCAGAAGTTCGGCGCCGACCGGCCGCTCGAGACCGGCCGGGCGATCCTGCGCCGCGCCTTCGACCTCGGCGTGACGCACTTCGACCTGGCCAACAACTACGGGCCTCCCTACGGCTCGGCGGAGACCACCTTCGGGCGGGTCCTCGCCGAGGACCTGCGCCCCTACCGCGACGAGCTGGTGATCTCCACCAAGGCCGGCTACGACATGTGGCCGGGCCCCTACGGCGAATGGGGCTCGCGCAAGTACCTGCTGGCCAGCCTCGACCAGAGCCTCGGCCGCATGGGGCTCGACTACGTGGACATCTTCTACTCGCACCGCTTCGACCCGGACACCCCGCTCGAGGAGACCCTCGGGGCGCTGGACAGCGCCGTCCGCCAGGGCAAGGCGCTCTACGCCGGCATCTCCTCCTACTCCCCGCAGCACACCGAGGAGGCGGTGCGCATCCTGCGCGACCTCGGCACCCCGCTGCTCATCCACCAGCCCTCCTACTCGATGCTGAACCGCTGGATCGAGGACGGTCTCATCGACCTGCTCGGCCGCGAGGGCGTGGGTTGCATCGTGTTCTCGCCCCTGGCCCAGGGCCTGCTCACCGACCGCTATCTGGATGGGATCCCCGACGACTCGCGGGCGGCCGAGCAGGAGTCGTCGCTCGGCCGGGAGATGCTGAGCGAGGAGAACCTCGATCGCGTCCGCGCGCTGAACGGCATCGCCCGCGCCCGCGGGCAGAGCCTGGCCCAGCTGGCGCTGGCCTGGACGCTGCGCGACCCGCGCGTGACCTCCACGCTCATCGGGGCGAGCAGCGTGGAGCAGCTGGAGCAGAACCTCGGGGCGCTGGAGCGGCTCGAGCTCGACGACGACGAGCTGGGCGAGATCGACCGGCACGCCCGCGAGGGCGACGTCAACCTCTGGGCGCCGCCCTCCTAATCGCGCCCGCGCCCGCGCCGGGCCCGGGCGCCACCGCCGTAGCTCATCAGGTCGAGCACGAAGCCGATGCCGACCAGGGCGTAGTCGAAGCCCTCGATACCGACCACCGGCGCCCAGGTGATGGCGTACATGATCGTGGTCAGCGGTAGGAAGATCAGCCCCAGCAGCGGCACCAGGAACGAGTCGAAGGCCCGGTCCACGTCGTTGGTGAAGATCCAGAGCAGGACCAGCGCGATGCGGGGAAAGAAGCCCGCGGTGAGTGCGAAGAGACAGCCCATGGCCCGCGCGAGCCTACCCGCCCGGGCGGCCGATGGGCAACCGTCCTTGTGTGATCAACTCGTCACACAAGGACGCCGGCTCGGGGGAAGCTGGCCCGGTGAGCGAGTCGAAGCAGACGCCCACCGGCCCGGATCCTGAGTCCGGGCCCCGGGTCGTCTTCCTCCCCTTGAGCGCGTCGGACTTCGACGCGGGCTGGTCGCTCGACTGGTCGCCCGAGCTCGAGGCCCAGGCGGAGGAGGCTCCCGAGCAGCGCGGTCGCAGGCGGCGTTCGAAGCGCACCAAGCGGTAGCTTGCGCGCGGTGAGCCGCGCCGCGCCGATCCGGTCCCTGGTCCTCCTCGTCCTGCTCTGCGCGGCCGCGCCCGCCTCGGCCCAGACCCCTCCCCTCGAGCTGGACGCTCCGGCCCTGGTGGCCACCGGGGTCGGCTTCACCGTGAAGGGGCAGGGCGCGCCGCCGGGCGGTCGGCTGGTGCTCGAGCTGAGGCTCAACGGCCGCTGGCGGCGGCTGGCGGCGGCCAGCGCCAACGCCGGCGGTGCGTTCAGGCGCGCGCTGCGACCGCGCCGGGCCCGCCGGCGCTACGTCGTGCGCGCGCTGGACGCGGACGGCCGGGCGTCGCCCCCGGTCGTGGTGCGATCCCGCGACGTGACGCTGGCCTCCGTCGGCGACATCAACCTCGGCAACGGCCCCGGGCTCGTGATCGCCCAGCGCGGCGTGCGCTACCCCTGGACGGGCGTGGCGCGGGAGCTGCGCAAGCCGGACATCGCCTTCGGCAATCTCGAGTGCGCGGTGTCCGCCCGCGGCGCCCCGGTGCCCAAGCAGTTCAACTTCCGTGGCCGTCCTGCCGCGCTCCGGGTGATGGGCGGCTACGCCGGCTTCGACGTGCTCAATCTGGCCAACAACCACGCGGGCGACTACGGCAGCACCGCTCTGCTCGACACGGTCCGCTACGTCCGGCGCTTCGGGATGACCCCGGTGGGCGCGGGCGGCAACCTCGCCTCGGCGGCCAGGCCCCGGGTGGTCGAGCGGCTGGGGCTGCGGGTGGCCTTCGTCGGCTTCTCGGACATCCTGCCGGCCTCGTTCTTCGCCGGCCCGAACAGCCCGGGCACCCAGGCCGCGACCTTCCCGAACATCCGCAGCAGCGTGCGCGCCGCCCGGCGCCGGGCCGACGTGGTGATCGCCACCTTCCACTGGGGGGTCGAGCGGGCGCTCCGGGAGAACGGACGCCAGCGCGCGTTTGCGTCGGCCGCCCTGGACGCCGGCGCCACCGCGGTGATCGGAGCCCATCCGCACGTGCTGCAGCCGATCCGCCGCCGGGGGCGGAAGCTCGTGGCCTTCAGCCTGGGCAACTTCGTGTTCGGGGCCGCCTCGCCGGTCACCACCAGCACCGGCATCCTGCGCCTGCGGCTGTCCGCCGACGGTGTCGAGGGCAGCCGCTTCCTGCGTGGGCGCATCGAGGGCACGCGCCCGCGCCTGCTGTAAGCGCGCCGTAGTCACGACGACCGTGATCGGTCGCGACCAGGGCCATCTGGCCAAGGCGTAGACCCGCTCGATCGAGGTCGATGCCGCCGCCGTGGGGATCGTGGACTTCGAGGTCGACGACAGCCGCGGAGGCGTTTCTCTCGACCTGGGACTTCGAGGCCTACAAGGTCGCTTCCGGCCGCCCGCCACATGAGCGCGGTTTCGCCGAGGGGCGGCCTGCGAGGTAGGTTGGGAGTCACGAAATGAGACGGTCCGTGCTCGTCTGCCTTGTCGTCGGTCTCATGGCCGGCGTGATTCCCTCGGCCTCCGAGGCGGCGCGGGTGCGTCTTGACCCGACCTTCGGCGGTGGGCGGGGATGGGTGACCACCCGGATCCCGGCAGTTGCTCCCGTCGCCTACGGCGCCGTGGTGCTCCGCGGCGGGAAGGTCGTGGTCGCGGGGCAGGCGACCACGGCTGCTGGGGATGGGCAGATTCTCGTCGCTCGCTACCGGCGCAACGGGCGGCTGGATCGTGCCTTCGGGTCACGCGGGATCTTCAGGACGGCGCTGCCGCCGGCCGACGGCCCCTTCATCGCGACCTCCCTCGCGCGGCAGGGGTCGACGGGCAAGGTCCTGGTCGCCGGCGGGTACGGCCAGGGCTCGATGCTCGTCCTGCGACTGACACGGAGCGGCCGACTCGATCGCACCTTCGGCGGGGGCCGAACCGGCCTCGCGCAGACTCCGGCGGGAGGGATCGCAGAGTCGCTCGCCGTCCAGCGCAGCGGGGGGATCCTGCTCGGCGGGTCGAACGCGAACATCAACGGCAGGCCCATGGTCGTCGCCCGCTTCACCCGCAACGGGGGACTCGATCGTCGATTCGGGCGCGCGGGGCTGGCTGCGGCCCTGTTCTGGAACCCGGACCTCGCCGCGAGTGCAGGTATCACCGGCCTTGCTACGACCCCGGACGGGGGCGTCATCGCCGCCGGGCACCTCGACTACATCGGCTCCGACGGACACGGAAGCGCGGGCTTCTTTCGGCTCTCCTCGAGTGGCCGGCCGGTTCAGGGCTTCGGCGATGGAGGCCACACGGAAGTCGCGTTCACCCGGCCGGCGGGTGGGTTCGCACAGTGGTTTCCGTGCGCGATGACGGTCGATTCCCGCGGCCGGACCACGGTCACCGGCGACGGGTCCACGGGTGTCGGCGCTGCGATCCTGACGGCTCGGCTGACCTGGCGTGGAGCGCTCGACCCGTCCTTCGGCACCGCCCAGGGCGGCCGCGTGGTGACCCGAGGCGCGAGCAGCAGCAACGACACCACGTGCGGCGCCGCAGCCGGTCCTGCGGGCGGGCTGACGGTGGGGGTTGGATCTGTCCTGGCCCAGCTGCGACCCAACGGCGCCCAAAACCGCCGCTTCGCCCGCGGCGGGCTCATCAACATCACCAGGCCCAGGAAAGTGACCATCAACGCCGTCGAGCGCACGGATTCGCGCCGCCTGGTGCTGGCGGGTACGGCAGGTAACTCCCTCTACGTCGCGCGATACCGGCTGCCGGGACGGCGCTAGCGGCCTTGGAGCCGGGCCCGTTTGCCGGCAGCCCGTAGGTCTGGCAATTCGGGCGATTCGATCTTCACGTTCTTTCTCCTTGGTTGGGTCCAGTCGGTGCGGACTGGCGCTCCCGTAATCAGCTGACGAGTCCTACTAATGGCCCGACTACAAATTCGAGCGGATCCACGCCGATGCTGTAGGCCGTGATCCCGAGGACGAACCCGCAGAACACGTTGCCCCCAGGACTCTGCGTCAGCCTGTAATCGTCAAACCAGTCCTTGTCAGCCACTCAGAGACGGCGGCGGTCCAGAGGACGCCGACCAGCAGAACGCAGGTGCCGTTGGCCGCAAAGAGGCTCGTGGCCTACGTGAACCAACCGACCATGATCGACCAGCTGACGTACAGCACCGCAGTGCCAACCACCAGCTTGAGCAACGTCGCTATGACGGCGATCACTACGTGCAGCACTCCCTTGTCACCAGCATTACGCCTGGCTCTCGTAGTAGGTGACGCTGGTCACGGTGCTGTTGGTCGTGTAGACCGCCCAGCCGCCGTACCAGTAGATGACGTCGTGGCCGAAGTCAGTCGACTGTTCCTCAGACCAATCGGCCGCACCAAGCACCGCGTACGCGGCCTCGTAGGAAGCACCGATCTCGACCTGCTTGATCTTGGCCTCGGTCGTGGTGGCGGACTTCTCGGCCTCCGGCGTAGCCGAACGGGTCTTCGGCTTGGGCGGCTCGGGATTCTGGGGCTTGACCATGGCGCCTCCCGTGCCGGTGTCCTGAGCGTTGCTGTTGCTCTCGGAAGCCAGGTAGCCGACGCTGCCGGCGATTGCGATGAGGGCTGTTCCGCCCGCTGCGATGTAACGGTTCATGTCTCTTCTCTTCTGTGGCTTGGCCCAGTCGGTCGACTGGCGGCAACGACCGCGTCTCCACGGTCGCTCCCGTCAATCAGCCGAAAATGAGACCCCGCCACCGAATGACGGGGGCCTCAGATTCAGATGCTGCGGACTACTTGAGGACGGTGGTGGTGACGCCCTGCGTGCTGTTGAGCGGCATCCCAGCGCAAGCCTGCGCAGCGGTCTTGCCGCCGCCCTGCGCCTTGACGAACTGGCCGTGGTTCTTCACGGACTCAGTGCCCGGAGTCGGCGTGATCGTCTCGGTGATGACCGGCTTCGACAGCTTCATGTCGATCTCCCAGCCCACGGTCGGGTTGGTCGTCGGGTGGTTCTCCGTGATGCCGTCGGTCACGCCGTTGGTCATCGTGTACGAAGTGACATCCAGGTTGACGGTGCGAGTCGCCGTGTAGGTGATCGTGCCATCGGTGTTGATCGTGCCGGTGACATCCTCAGGGAACGCGTCAACGCCACCTGGCCCGGACACTTCACCGACGCCAGCGAACGTGTCCGTCTCCGGGTTGATCGTGACCGTGTACTTGTGCGTCCAGAGGTTGTCCCACTGGTCGATCATGCCGTAGGGCTGGGTGGCCGTGAACGTCGCGGTGACGATCTTGGTGCTGGCCGGGACAGACGCCTCACAGCGCGCCACGTCAGCCGATGCGGCAGACGGAATTGCGAGCATGGCGACAAGCGCCACGCCGATGAGTAGGAACTTCTTCATGCGTGTCTCCTTGGAAACGACGTTGTTGACGCCATGCTAATATGGGTCTTGACGGATCGCCAACAACATTTAGGTTTCCCTTATGAACACGACGCCGAAGTACAGCCGCCTCGACCCCGAGCAACGGCGCGAGCAGATCCTCGACGCCGCCAACACGCTGTTCGCAGAGCGCGGCTACGACGAGGTCTCGGTCGAGGACATCGCCAGCTCCACAGGTGTCACGCGCGGGCTGGTCCACCACTACTTCGGCGGCCGCAAAGAGGTCTACATCGCGCTGCTCGAACGGATCGGCACCATGCGCGAGGAACAACTACCGCCGCCCGTAGGCCGCAGCGCCCGCGCCCGCGTGGCCGACAGCGTGTCGCGCTGGCTCGACTGGACCGAGCAGAACCGCACGATCTGGCTCGGCACACTCGGGCGCGGCGAAGACATCGCCGACCCCGACATCAGGGCCGTCGTGGCCGACCTCGTGCGCCGCGCCGTCGCGCTAGTCGCCGCCCACCACGCCGACATCGCCCACGACACGCCACGGCTGCGCTACGCGCTCGAATGCTGGACCGGGCTCAACCGCGCCGCCACCCGCCGCTGGCTACAAGGCGAAGCCAGCCGCGAGCAGACGCACGAACTGATCGCCTCGACGCTCGAACACGTCCTACGCACGTTCGGCGCCCCACCCAAGCCAAACCGGCGCCTCTGAGGCTAGGCGTACACTGACCCCATCCGGTGAGCGCAACGCTGCCGGCGCCGCAGACATAGCCGTGGACCTGCAATAGGCCCAGGCGCCCGATGGCGGCCCCGCCTGCAAGTGGCGGCCCGCCCTCTCGCAGCCGGCGCCAAGGCCCGGCACGGAGCAACTCCGAGCGAGTGAGAACCCAGATCCACACTTCTCTCTCGAAGGAGAGCCCCGTGCCCTACGACAACCGCGTGTCGAGGCAGGACATCGCCTCGGCCGTAAACCGAGCAAGTCGTCGCCGACGTCATCAAGGCGGCGACCGTACAAAGCGCAGTCCTGAACCTGAGCAGGACCGTGAACATAGGCTCGGCGATCGCGCACCTGCCGGTCCTATCGGCGCTCGCCCAGGCCTACTTCGTCGTTGGCGATACGGGGCTGAAGCAGTCGACCGAGCTGGCGTTTGGTGACGCGGTGCTGCACGCCGAAGAGATCGCGGCCTTCGTCCCCGTCGCCGACAACGTGATCGCCGACGCGAGCATCGACCTCTGGGCCGAGGTCCGCGAAGGGCTGGCCGAGGCCGCACGGCCGACGACGAGATCCGCCGGCTGGGCGAGACCCTGAACGAGATGCTGGCCCGGCTGCGCGAGTCGTTCGACCGCGAGCGCCGCTTCGTGGCCGATGCCGGCCACGAGCTCCGCACCCCGCTCGCCGTGGTCAAGACCGAGCTGGAGGCGGCGCTACGGACCGACGGCGACCCCGAGGTGCGCGAGTCGCTACGCGCCGCGCTGGACGAGGCCGACCACCTGGCCCAGCTGGCCGAGGACCTGCTTCCTGGTCGCCCGGGCCACCGACGAGCGCTTGCCGGTACACGCCGAGACCGTGAGCGTGCCCGAGCTCCTCGACAGGCCCGGGAGCGCTTCGCCGACCGCGCGCGATCGGAGGGCCGCGAACTGCGGGTGGCGGCGCCGGCCGGGCTGGAGGCGAGGCTGGATCCCCTCCGGCTCCGTCAGGCGCTGGGAAACCCTCACCCACAACGCACTCCGCCACGGGCCGGCGCGGTGGAGCTCAGCGCTCGGCGCGACGACGGCGTGCTGGAGATCGACGTGGCCGACGAGGGCGACGGCTTCCCTGCCGAGCTCGCCCCGCACTCCTTCGAGCGCTTGGCCCGCGGCGACGCCGCGCGGTCGCGCGGCGGCACGGGCCTGGGACTGGCGATCGTGAGCGGCATCGACGAGGCCCACGGGGGGACCGCCGTCATTGCGGCCACGCCGGGCGGGCGCACCGTGGCGCGGCTGAGGTTCCCGGACTACGCGGGAAGCGGGGGCCGTGCGATCAGCACGTCGCAGGGCGCGTGATGGGCCACGTGGCGCCACGCCGGTCCCACCAGGCGCTCGGACGGGTCGGCGCTGCCTCCCGCGTCCACCACGATCAGGCGGGCGTGCTCCTCCACGGCCACGTCCAGGAGCGCCGTCGCGGGCTCGCTCCGGCGCACGTGGACCTCCGCCTCTACGCCCGACGCGGTGAGCTCCCGGGCGGTCTCCTGAAGGCTCTCCTCCAGCTCCCCGGGCTCGTCGAGCAGCAGCGGGCGGGCCGCCACCAGGTGCAACGCCGCTCCGGACCCACGAGCGATCTCCGCCGCCTGGGACACGGCATCGCCCGCCGCCTCGGCCACGATCACGTTCTCAAGCACGCGAGCGCGCGCGCCCCGGCGCGGAGCCACCCGGTGCCAGAGCGTGAGGGCCGGCTGGACCAACCCGGCGGCCACCGACGCCAGCAGCCCGCGCACCGAGGCCGCCGCGCCGGCGGGCTCGGCCAGGTCGATCTCGAGCTCCACCTCGGTCCCGTCCTGGTCGCGGCGGGTCTCGCCCAGGCGCTCGAGCACCCGGATCGCCTGCGGGTTGTCGGCCAGTACCAGCGCGGCGAAGCGCTCGATCCCCTCCTCGCGGGCGCGCTCTACCAGCCGGTCCAGCAGGGCCGCGGCCACGCCACGGCCCTGCCAGTCGTCGACCACCGCGATCGCGGGCTCGGCCACCCCCTCCCCCACCCGCACGAAACGGGCCACGGCCACCCCCTCTCCGTTGTCGGCGTCGAGGGCCACCAGCGCCTCGTGGTCGTGGTGGTCCACGCGGGTGAGGTAGTCGAGCTGACGCCCGCTCAGCTCCGGCAGCGGCGAGAAGAAGCGGCGGTAGCGCGACTCCGGGCTCAGCCGCTCGAAGCCGGCGGCCACCCGGTCACGGTCCGCCGGCTCGATCGGACGGATGAGAAGCCGCGAGCCGTCGGGCAAGGTCACGGTCCCGCGGCCGGAATCCTCTGCCATGGGCACATCATCGCGGTCGACTGATGCGAGTCGCCGCCTCCTCCGACCCGATGACCGGGACGATCTCGAATTCCACCAGGTCGCGCCACGCGGCGATCCACTCGTCGAACAGCGCCGGGTCGCCGGTCTCCATCAGCTGGAAGCAGCGGTCGAGCCGGCGTTCGTCGATCCAGCTGTCGAGGTAGGTGAGGCCCGGCGGCAGCATGCGACCCCGGTCGGCGGCGCGCGCATAGACCGGGTCCGGCCCGTGCGTGAAGGTCTCGATCACGATGTAGCGCACATCTGTCTCCGTGGCCTGGGACCGGCGGCGCCGGAGCCCACCTGACCGCGGCGCTCAGCCCGCGGTGTTGAAGCGCTCGATCCCGATCACCGGCCGCAGGGCGCGGGCCAGCCTGGGGCCGGCGAAGGCGCTGCGGAGCACGTCGTCGCCGAGGGCGTTGCCCAGCGCGGCCATGATCATGCCCTGGTCGAGCGAGAGGTAGGCGTCGGACACCCGTCCGGTCTGGACGTTGACGCTGTCGCGGAAGCCCCACCGGCCATAGAGGCCCGGGAAGTCGCGGGCCAGCCGGCGCAGGTTGGCGGCCGTGGCGCCCGGCGCGTAGCGCAGGGCCAGGAAGGCGGCGTGCGGCGTCACTACGCCGTTGGTGTAGGCCGACGGCGGCGGGTCCGGCTGCGCCGGGCGGCCGGGACAGCCCGGGAAGCCGTGGTCGACCAGCGTGGCGTCCGCGTTCGAGGGCATGCCGT
Organism: uncultured Thermoleophilaceae bacterium; assembly: GCA_963850205.1. Taxonomy (GTDB): domain Bacteria; phylum Actinomycetota; class Thermoleophilia; order Solirubrobacterales; family Thermoleophilaceae; genus JACVRW01. The sequence continues at coordinate 382,919 of CAWKKJ010000008.1, forward strand.
TGGGGTCCATGCCCGCCCCGTCGACGCCCCAGACGCCGTAGTCGCCCTCGGGCTTGTTCGCCGGAGAGAAGCCCCAGTAGCCGTAGCCGGCCTCCGTCAGCCCGTGGAAGACCTGGGCCCGCACGGTCGCCGGATGGTTCGCCCCCCAGCTGCGGGGCCCCCAGCGCTCCTCGGGCACGAACAGCGCCGGCATGAGCGCCTCGAACATCGAGCCGCCCCAGGAGGGCACCAGCCTGATGCCGTTGTAGTCATAGACGCCCTCGAAGACGTCGACGCCGAGGTAGCGCCGCCAGTCTCCGATCGGCTTGGTCTCCTGGAAGGCGTAGTCGCAGGTATCGGGGAACGTGCGCCAGCGCCCGTAGTAGGTCTTGGGGGGCAGCTGGCCGCGTGCGATCCCGATGTAGTCGACGATGCGGCTCTCGCTGACCAGCGTGTCGTAGCAGCAGGGCGACGCGGACGGGTCGTCCGGGCGGAAGTGGAACAGCACCCGGTTCCTCTCGGGCACGTAGTAGAAGCCGAAGTCCATCGCCCGGTAGAGCGCCCGCGCGCGCCGGGCCAGCGGCGACACCGTGCGCGCGACGATCTTCAGCCCGACGGCAAGCCAGCCGTTGTCGACCGAGGACAGGATGGGATTGAACGGGTCCTGCGGGCGCGGCGGCCAGGCCGTGAGCTTGGCCCCGGTGCGGTGGTCGTACCAGTTGTAGTACTGCCCGGTGCCCTCGTAGCGCTCCATGCGCTCGAGCGTCGCGACCGTCCGGGAAAGACGGGCCACGAGCTCGCGTCGCGAGATGATGCCGAGCCGGCGAGCGGCGACCGCGCTCCACATGTAGGCGCCGATGTTGGTGGTCGACGTCTGCACGCTGCGGTCGCCGTCGCTCTCCAGGATGTCGGCGGGCAGCCCCGACGAGCGATCGGTCATCGCCTCGAACGACGCCCAGGTCCGCTCCGCGTAGTCGTGGAGCGGGTTGCGGTCGGCGGCGCCGGCCGCCGGGACGACGACCAGGAGCAGCACGAGCGCGAGGAGGACCGGCCTCACGTCAGGTGCCTACCCGGGGGCGGCAAGCTTCAAGCGCGCTGGCCGTCTAAAGTGCCACGCCGAATCATCCACGGGAGGGTGAGTATGCGCCGAAGGATGTCTCTGCACGCGTTGGTAATCGGGGCACTGGCGGCCTGTCTGGTCGCCGCCTGGCCCGCGCTGGCCGCCAAGAAGCTCACGCGCGACCGCGCCACGCTGCGCGCTGCGCAACAGGAGCTCGACCCCCGGACCGAGCGCCGGATCAGCGCCCTCCTGGGGCGCATGACGCTCGAGGAGAAGCTCAACCAGCTCACCCTGCTCTCCGACGGGCAGATGAAGGCGAACCCGGCGGAGGCGCGCAAGCCCGTGGGTTCCGTCTTCAGCGAGACCGACCCCGTGCTGATCAACCGCTACCAGCGCGACGCGGTCAGAAACTCCCGGCTGGGCATTCCGATCCTGTTCGCGTTCGACACGATCCACGGCTTCCGGACGATCTTCCCCATCCCGCTCGGCGCCGCCAGCAGCTTCGATCCGCGGGTGGCGAGGACCGATCACCGCATCGGGGCGTTCGAGTCGGCCGCGGTCGGGCTCAAGCAGATCTACAGCCCGATGGTCGACCTCTCGCACGAGCCGCGCTGGGGTCGTATCGCGGAGGCGGCGGGCGAGGACCCGTACCTGAACTCGGTGATGGCCGCGGCGCGGGTGCGGGGCGCCCAGGGCAACGACTACAGCGCACCCAACCGTGTCGTCACGAGCGTCAAGCACTTCGCCGCCTACGGCGAGCCGGACGCCGGGCGCGACTACGGCACCACCGACATGTCGCTGCAACGGCTCTGGAACTTCTACCTGCCGCCCTTCAAGGCCGCGGTGGAAGCAGGCTCCGACACCCTGATGTGCTCCTTCAACGCCATCAACGGGGTGCCGGGCTGCGCCAACCGCTACCTGGAGACCCGCGTCCTGAAGAGGCAGTGGGGCTTCGACGGCTTCATCGAAAGCGACTACACCGCGGTGGCCGAGCTGCGCGCGTGCCCGGGCGAGAGACCGGCCGGCGGGCCCTGCGGCCACGGGGTGGCCGAAGACGGCAGGGAGGCCGCGCGCCTGGCGCTCAACGCCGGCACCGACACGGAGATGGTCTCGACCAACTTCCGCGACTTTGGCCGCCGGCTCGTGTCCAGCGGCGAGGTCTCGATACGGCGCATCAACGACGCCGTCCGCCGCCTCCTGCGCATCAAGTTCCGCGCCGGTCTGTTCGAGAACCCGTACGTCGACGTCGGGCGCAGCCGAGGGCAAGCAGCTGCTGCCCAGAAACCGCGCGGCGGCCCGCCAGGCAGCGGGACGCTCGATGGTGCTGCTCAAGAACGACGGCCCGGTGCTTCCGCTCGACCCCTCCAAGTCGACGGCCATCATCGGCCCGCTGGGCGACTCGGGCCACGACATGCTCGGCCCCTGGTGGGGCCGGGGCGCCGACGAGGACGCGGTGTCCCTGTTCGCCGGAATGAAGGCCCAGAACCCGAACACCACCTTCACCCCCGGGTGCACGCTCAGCAACAACGAGCTCTATGACCCCGACAACGAGTGCGCCGACACCACCGGCTTCGGTGCCGCGGTGGCCGCGGCGCAGGCCGCCGACCAGGTGGTGCTTGCGCTCGGTGAGACCCGTGAGATGAGCGGAGAGGCGGAATCGCGCTCCATGCTCGACCTCCCGGGCGAGCAGGAGGAGCTGATCGAGGCGATCAAGGCCACGGGCAAGCCGTTCGCGGTCGTGCTCTTCAACGGTCGCCCACTGGTACTGGAGGAGGTCTCCGACAACTCGCCGGCGATCCTCGAGGCCTGGTTCGGCGGCGTCGAGGCCGGCAACGCAGTCGCCGACGTGCTCTACGGCAAGGTCAACCCCGGCGGCAAGCTCCCGGTGAGCTTCCCGATCAACGAGGGCCAGGTGCCGATCTTCTACAACCACAAGCCGACCGGCCGTCCCTGCGACGTCGGCTCGAGGTACAACTCGCGCCACCGGGACATCCTCAGCTGCGCGCCGGCCTACGAGTTCGGCTACGGCCTGAGCTACACGACGTTCCGGGTCGCGGGCGCGCGGCTGAGCTCGACCACGATGGACGCCCGCCGCGGAAGCATCACGGTGCGCGCCCAGGTGACCAACACCGGCTCGCGGGCGGGCGACGAGGTGGCCCAGCTCTACATCAACGACCCGGTGGCAGCCATCTCGCAGCCGGTGCGCCGCCTGCGCGGCTTCGAGCGGGTGACGCTCCAGCCGGGACAGAGCCGGACCGTCTCCTGGACGCTCGACCGTGACGACGTGGGCTACTACGACAACCGCGGCCGCTTCGTGGTCGAGAACGGACGCATCAACGTGTTCGTGGGCAACACGTCGAGCCAGTCGGACAACAAGCTGACCTTCACGGTGACCGGGGGCCAGCGGGTGGAGGCGTCGAGGCGCGGCCGCAAGCGGTAACGCCCCGGGGCGGATGCAGCCGGGGCGGCTGCGGGGCAAGCGCCTGTGGTCCGGGCGCAGCTCGCAGCCGCTCCGCCTGATCCCGGGCCCTCGAGCGGTCCGTCGGGCTCCCAGGGCGGGCGCTCTGCGAGGCCGCCACTGCGCCACAACCTCATGCGGAACCTCGCTCGCGCGGTCAGCATGAGGTTTCGCGCGCTCAGCGCGCCAAAGGTCATGCAGCGGCTCGTCGCGGTGAGATTGCATGAGGTTTTGCCACCTTGGCCGACGCCGTTGCCCAGCGAGCCGTGCGCGGGGCTCGGCAAGCCCGCGGGAGGTTCTTCATCCCATCCCCCTACCCAGCAGCCGTTCGGCGCGGAGCCTTGACGCTTCCGACCGAACGATATATCGTTACCTATCGTGATAACCCACGATAGGAGTAATGAATGCAACGCAAGCAATTCACCCCACGCGGCCCCAAAGGCCGCAAGCGTCGCTGGCAGGGCAGGATGACCGGACGGCGCCACCGGCACGGCCCGCGCGGGCCCGGGCACGGCGAGTGGGGCCCGGGCGGCTGGGGCGGGCACCGCGGTTTCGGCGGACGGCGGCGGCGCATGCGCCGCGGCGACGTCCGCGCCGCGCTGCTCGTGCTGCTCGACGAGCAGCCCTTCACGGGCTACGGCCTCATGCAGGAGATCGAGCAGCGCAGCGGCGGCGCCTGGCGGCCCAGCCCCGGGTCGGTCTACCCCACGCTGGCGCAGCTCGAGGACGAGGGCCTCGTGACGGCGGGCACGGGCGAGACCCGCAAGCCGTACGAGCTCAGCGACGCCGGGCGAACCTACGTCGCCGAGCACCGCGACGAGCTTGGGGAGCCCTGGGCAGCGCCGGCCGAGGGCGTCGGCGAGAGCCGGCTCGAGCTGCGCAACCACGTGGGCGGGATCGGGGCCGCTGTCATGCAGGTGGCGGCCGCCGGCGACGACGAGCAGGTCAAGCGCGCCGGCGAGCTTCTGGCGGAGACCCGCCGCGGGCTCTACCGCATCCTCGCCGACGACGACCCCCGCAGCGACGCCTAGGGCCTGACGCTCGCTTAAGATGCCGCGCCCTGTGCGCGCGCTTCGGATCACCGAGCTGAGCGGGCCGGACACCGCGCTCCGGCCCGCCGAGCTGCCCGACCCCGAGGGCTCGCATCCGATGACTCCAGGGGAGGGTGTGGTGGTGGAGGTGCAGGCCGCCGGGGTCTCCTTCCCCGAGGTGCTCCAGACCCGGGGCGAGTACCAGGTCAAGCCCGATCTCCCCTTCGTGCCGGGCAGCGAGGTGGCCGGCGTGGTGCGCAGCGCGCCGGAGGGAGCGACGGTGCAGGCGGGCGACCGCGTGGCGGCCTGCTGCATGCTCGGCGGCTTCGCCGAGGTGGCCGTGGCCCCCGCGTTCCTGACCTTCCCGCTGCCGGAGGCGCTCGACTTCGCCCAGGGCGCCGGGCTGATCCTCAACTACCACACCGCCTGGTTCTCCCTCAGCCTCCGCGGCCGGCTGGCGGAGGGCGAGACGGTGCTCGTCCACGGCGCGGCCGGAGGCGTGGGCACCGCGGCCCTTCAGGTGGCCAAGGGCCTGGGCGCCCGGACCATCGCCGTGGTCTCGAGCGACGAGAAGGAGCGCGTGGCCCGCGACGCGGGCGCCGACGAGGTGGTGCGATCGGACGGGCCCTGGAAGGACGAGGCCAAGGAGCTGTCCGGTGGCGGCGTGGACATCGTGATCGACCCGGTGGGTGGCGATCGCTTCACCGACAGCCTGCGCTCGCTCCGCGAGGGAGGCCGGCTGGTGGTGGTGGGCTTCACCGGCGGCTCCATCCCGGAGGTGCGGGTGAACCGACTGCTCCTGAACAACACCGAGGTGGTGGGCGCCGGCTGGGGCGCCTTCGTGCTCGGCAAGCCCGCGCTCAACCAGGAGATAGGGACCGCGATCGCCGGACTGGTGGAGGCCGGGTTCGTGCGGCCGGTGGTCGGAGCGCGCCTGCCCTTCGAGCAGGCCGCCGACGCGCTCACCCTCATCGACGAGCGCAAGGCCACCGGCAAGGTCGTGCTGGAGCTGGAGTCCTCGTAACGCATTGGTGACATCGCCCGCGCGGTCCCGGGAACAGGGGATCCATGCGCTTCCGGCATCTGCTCACCACGCTTCTGCTCGTCCTTGTCCTCTGCGCCCCTGCGCAGGCGGGCGGCCTGCCGCTCGGGCCTCCCGGCCTGGAGGAGCGGCGCGAGTCGACCCGGCTGGCGCCCGGCGTGCGCTGGACCCACATCGTGCGCGGCGCCCGTTCGCCCGCCGAGCGGTACGTGGTGGAGGTCGCCACCCTGGGGACCCGCCCCGCGGCGCGTGAGCTCGCCCGGCGCGTGACCGACGCGGGCTTCGCCGCTCGCGTCGAGCGCTTCTCCGGACCGCTGCTCGACGACCGCGACGCGCTGCGGGTGTGGGTGGTCCGCTCGGGGGCGTACCCCGACCAGGCCTCGGCCGACGCCGCGCGCGACCTCCTGGTGGCGGCCGGCTTCGCCGGCGCGCGCAGCGTCTACAGCGGCGACGACGGCCTGGACACGACGACCGGCCCCTGGCAGGTGAACGTGCTCAGCGTGCGCCCGGACCGCGTCGCGCCGGTGCTGGCGAACGACCTGGTGCTGGAGCGTGAGACCGTGAGCCAGATGGCGCTGCGCACGGGGTCGCCCGCGGGCGTCAACGGCGGCTACTTCGTGATCGGCGGGCCCGGCGACGGCGACCCCGCGGGCTCCTTCGCCCTCGACGGCCGGCTCATCAGCGAGACGGTCGACGGGCGCACCAACCTCCTGCTCGGCGGGCGGGGCACCCGTCTGGCCGAGCTTTCCTTCCGGGGCCGGGCCGCGATCGGCGGCCGCACCCGCCTGCTCGACGGCGTGGACCGCGTACGAGGCGAGATCCGCAACTGCGGCGGGCGCGGCGGCGACCTCCCGACCGAGCTGCCGCTGCACGACGTGACCTGCACCGACGCGAGCGAGCTGGTGCTGGTCACACCGCGTTTCGGCACCACCACCGCCACCGGGCCGGACGGCGTGGAGGCCATCGTCAGGCGAGGCGTGGTCACCGAGCTGCGGACCGGCGGCAGCGCCCCCGTGCCCGCGGACGGCTACGTGCTCTCGGGCAGCGGGGACGGCGCCGACTTCCTGCGCGCGGCCGCCCTGCCGGGCGCCCGGCCCCGCCTCCGGCTGCAGCTGCGCGAGGATGGCCGGCGGCTGCGCTGGCCGGGCAGCATCGTCAACGGCGGGCCCGCGCTGCTGCGTGACGGGCGCTTTTTCGTCCGCAGCGCGGAGGAGGGCTTCGTCCGGCCGGGCGAGCCTGGCTTCTTCTACTCGTTCGGCATCCGTCGCAACCCGCGTACTCTGGCCGGCATCCGACCGGACGGGACGCTGCTCCTGGTCACGGTGGACGGCCGCCAGCCCGACTGGAGCGTGGGCGCGAGCTTCGAGGAGTCGGCGGACCTCATGCGGGCGCTCGGCGCCCGTCAGGCCCTGAACCTCGACGGCGGCGGCTCGACCACCTTCACCGTGGGCGGCGCGGTGGTCAACCGGCCCTCGGACGCCGCCGGGGAACGCCCGGTGAGCGACGGCCTGTTCGTGCTGCCCTAGGCCCTAGCCGGCGGCCGCGGCGATGGCCCCGTCCATGGCCGCGGCCGGCGCCTCGAGCACCCGCCCGTGGCCGACCGCCAGACGGCTGGGCTCCAGCGCGCGCAGCGTCCGGGCGCTCTCGAGCGCCGTCGGCTTGTGCCAGGTGGCGAGGGCCGGGAGCGGGAAGAGCGGCCTGAGCACGCCCGCCACGGCCACTCCGCCCAACGTCTGAAAGGCGTCGCCGGCGATCAGCGTGCGGTCGCGGACGTCGAGGTAGGCCACCTGCCCGGGGGTGTGCCCCGGGGCGCCCATCACCTCGAGCGAGCCGACCCGGTCGCCCGAGGCCAGAAGGGTGTCGGGCGTTGCCTTCAGGGTCGGGTAACTGCCGCGCAGCTTGTCGTGCGGCTCGTCTGGGTCGAGGCTCTTGTCGCCTCGCAGCGGCCGCTCGTCCCTGGCTCCGATGGCCACCTCGATGCCCGGCACCGCTTCGCGCAGGTCGTCGACCGACCCCACGTGGTCGCCGTGGGCGTGGGTGAGCGCGATGCGCCTGATGGGCGCCCCGGCCTCGGCGGCCGCGGCCAGGATGGCCTTGGCCGAGCGCGGCAACCCGGTGTCTACCAGGGTGAACCCGTCGTCCTCGCGCACGAGATAGGCGTTGACCATTCCCAGGCGGGTCAGCTGGATCAGGTTCGGGCCGTGCGGCGTGGTCTTCATCGCGCCCACTCTAGGCAGCGCGCCCTTAGGAAACTCCTCGTGGACTCTTACGTAGCTCCTACGTTCGCCCGCCAGGGTCGAGCCCATGCGAACTCCACAGAGAACAACGGCAGCCGTACTGGCCGGCGCGGTGGCGCTGTCCTCGGCGGCCTACGGCATCGGCACACAGGTGGGCGGCGGTTCGGCCGCCGCCGAGGGCGAGCGGGCCAACGGCACCGCCACCCGCGCCTGGGAGCGCGGACCCGCGCCGGGCCTCGACGAGCTGGCGAGCGAGCTGGGCGTGAAGGCGTCCGAGCTGCGCGAGGCCCTGCGTGACTTCCACGAGCGCAAGGCCGGCGATTCCATGGGCCAGGCAGCCCAATCGCTGGCCAACGCCCTGGACATCTCGGTCGAGCGCGTCGAGCAGGGCCTGGACGAGATCCGCGACAGCCACGAGAAGCGCTTCGCCTCCCGGCTGGCCAACGAGCTCGGGGTGAGCGCGGATCGGATCGAGGCGGCACTCGAGGGGCTGGACGATGGCGACCGCCCCCGCGATCCGCGGGCGTTTGCCGAGGCGCTCGCCGGCGAGCTCGGCCTGAAGGCCGAGACCGTCCACCGGGCGCTGTGGAGCACCCGGCCTGGGCGAGAGGACCGGCGTAACGGCCACCATCCACGCCTGCCGCTGAGGGAGCTCGCCACCGCGCTCGGCGTGAGCCGCGCCGACCTCAGACAGGCGTTCCGCGAGCTCCACCAGGACGCCCAAGAGGGCTTCAAGCAGAGGCACGAGGAGCTCGTGAAGTTCGTGGCCGAGCGCTTCGATCTGTCCACCGACAAGGTGGAGCGGGCCCTGCCCGAGCCGCCCGCAGCCAGCGGACCCAGGCCCGATGGACCTCCCGGTGGGAGGCCTCACGCCGGCCCCGGTCCGTCACCGGGCGGCCCCCCCGGCTTCGGGCCCTGAGACCCGGAGGGGGCCGTGCCTACGCGTGTGCTAGTCGGGCGCGGCCCCCTCGTGGGCCAGCTGGTGACGTAAGCGGTCTCGCAGCTCGGCGAAGCGCACCGTCTCGTAGGCGATCAGCACCCACAGCAGGGCGGTGGCGATCGCCAGCGAGGCCAGCGCCGGCAGCTCGACCGCCGCCGGGATCAGCGCCAGGAGCGCCAGCGCACAGACGATGCGCTGCACGCTCACGCGGTGGACGTTGCGCCAGCGAAAGGCCACGTGCGCGAGCAGATAGAGCGCGACACCGCCGAGCATCGCCACCGCCGGTACGAGCTTGAGCGGGTCGTCCACGTGCTCGAGTGTCTTCTTGAGCCCCAACGCCAGCAGGACGATCCCCGCCACCATCGGGAAGTGCAGGTAGGAGTAGGAGTCACGGGCGACCTCGTTCTGCTCTTTCCCGACCGCCGCCTTGGCCAGCCTCCGCTCGGCCACCAGGGCCACGATGTCGAAGTACAGCCACCACAGCGCGGCGGCCAGGGCGATGCCGAGCGCCGCTGCGGCCACCACGCCGGCGTCCACCCCGCCCTCGGCGCCCACCCCGATGGCCACGATCGACTCGCCCAGCGCGATGATCACGATCAGGCCGTGTCGCTCGGCGAAGTGGCCCGGCACGAGCTTCCAGCCCTCTGAGCCGAACAGGTAGGGCCCGCCCATGTCCAGGAGCAGCGCGAGCGCCCACAGCGCGCCCTGCGGCAGCTCGTCCAGGGAGGAGGCGATCACCAGCAGCGTGACGGCGATCGCCGTGCTCACCGCCAGCCCCCACACGGACTGGCGCAACTTCGGCTCGTCGCGGCTGGCCACCACGAACAGCACGATCTGGCCTATGCGCACCACGGCGTAGGCGACGGCGAACAGCAGGCCCAGGTCGCCAAAGGCCTCGGGCACGCAGAGGGCCACCACCAGCAGCCCGGCCATGGCACCGAAGATGGCGAAGCGCACGGCGCCCTCCTCGGGGTCCACGACGCTGGTCAGCCAGGCGTATCCCACCCAGGCCCACCAGAGCACCGCGAGGACGAGCAGGCCCCGCACGACGTTCTCCCAGCTCGGGTCCTCGGCCATCAGCGCCGTGCACTGGGTGAGCGCCAGCACGAAGACCAGGTCGAAGAACAGCTCGAGCGGGGTCACCCGCCCCTCGGTCCTCCGCACGGCGCTCAGCCGCGGAGGGCGCCTCGAGGCCGCGGTCGTCACGGCCGGGATGTTCGCACGCGCTCAGGCCAGCGAGGCCTGGTGCAGGCCGAAGGGCGAGCCCTGATCGTCCTTGCAGAGGAGAAACCGGCCGAACTTGGCCACGGACTCCTCGTCGCCCTCGACGTTCGTCTCCTCCACGCTGCCGCCCAGCTCGCGCACCCTCGACAGCGCGGCGTCCATGTCGTCCACGGCGAAGAACAGGTACGGCGCCGCGCCCGGGTCGCCGCCGTGCATGCCGCCCGCCATGTTCGGCGCCTGGATCACGAACCCCTCACCCGAGGGCCCGGGCTCGAACTCCCAACCCAGCAGGCCGCCGTAGAAGGCCCGCCCCCGCTCCGGGTCCTGCACCCCGATCTCGAAGAACGCCAGCTCACCCGCCATTTGCTTTCCCTTCGCTCGCCTTGCGCTGGTGCCCACCCTAGGCGGCGAGAGCCCGTGGCGTCTTGGACGAAATTGACCTAGGGTGCTCGCGGGCCATGCTCGACGTCGACGCCGAATCTTTTCTCACCGTCGTCGTGGTGGCGGCGCTGGCGGCGCTGATCTCAGTGGCGCTCGCACCTCACCTGGCGGTGCCGGTGGTGGTCCTCGAGATCGTGCTGGGCATCGTGGTCGGGCCCGAGCTGCTCGGCCTGGCCGCCCCCGACGACTTCCTCGACTTCTTCTCCAGCCTCGGGCTGGGAATGCTGTTCTTCTTCGCCGGCTACGAGATCGACTTCGACCGCATCAGGGGCAGCCCGCTTCACCTGGCCGCGATCGGCTGGCTGCTGTCGCTCGTGCTGGCCTACTCTCTCGGCGGCCTGCTGACGCTCACGGGCCTGGTGCTCTCGCTGGTGTTCGCCGGCTCGGCAATGGCCACCACGGCGATCGGCACCCTGATCCCGATCCTGAGCGACGCCGGCGAGCTGCGCACCCGCTTCGGCACCTACCTGCTGGCCGCGGGAGCCGTCGGGGAGTTCGGGCCGATCCTGCTCATCACGCTGGTGTTCTCCACTCAGAGCGCGATCTCCAACGCGCTGATCCTCCTGGCCTTCGTCGGAATTGCGGTGGTGGTGGCGATCATCGCCGTCCGCGGGGCCGGCGTCGGTTGGCCCGCGCTCGAGCGCTCGCTGGAGACCAGCGGGCAGCTGGCCATCCGGGTCGCGGTGGTGGCGGTATTCGCGCTCGCCGCCCTGGCGGCCAGCCTCGGCCTCGACATCCTGCTCGGGGGGTTCGTGGCCGGGGTCATCGTGCGGACCGCACTGAAGGGTCGCGAGGTCACGCTCTTCGAGTCGAAGCTCACCGCCGTGGGCTACGGCTTTCTCATCCCGTTCTTCTTCGTGGTCAGCGGGATCAAGTTCAACCTCTCCGCGCTCACCGAGGACCCCATCCGCCTGCTCGAGCTGCCGCTCTTCCTCGCTCTGTTTCTCGTGGTGCGCGGCGTGCCGGCGATGCTGCTCTACCGCAAGGTGCTTGGCGGGCCCGAGCGGCGGGCGCTGGCCTTCTTCTCCTCCACGCAGCTGCCGCTGGTGGTGGCCATCACCACGATCGCCATCGACCAGGGGCACATGACCGCTTCCACCGCCGCGTCGCTGGTGGGGGCCGCGATCCTCTCCACGATGATCTTCCCGCTGGTGGGGTTGTGGCTGCGTACGGGTGAGGTGGACGTCAACCCAGCGACATGACCTTCGGCGCGACCTGCTTCTTGCGGCTCATCACCCCCGGCAGGCTGATCACGCCGTCGTCCAGCTCCTCGTCGAAGGCCCGCTCGAGCGAGGGGGCGTCGCCCGCCACCAGCAGCTCGGTGCCCTTGCTGACGATGTCGGTGATCATCAGCGCGAAGACCCGGTAGCCGCGGCGCTCGATCACCGCCTCCATGGCCTCCATCAGCTCGTCCTTGCGCTCGAGCAACGTGTCGCCCACGGTCTCGATCTGGCCGATGCAGATCTGGCCGCCCTCGACGTCGTACTCCTTGGCGTCCCGGCTGACGATCTCCTCCGCCGGCACGTGCGACACGTCGGACGTCGACTCGAACATCTCGCGGCCGAACTCCACGGCGTCCAAGGCCAGGACCCGCCCGAGGTAGTCGACCGCCGCGTGGTCACGCTCGGTGGTGGTGGGTGAGTTCAGGATCACCGTGTCGGAGTGGATGGCCCCCAGGAGCATCATCGCGGTGGGGCGGCTGGGCTCCATCCCGTTGTGGCGAAAACGCTCGATCACGAGGGTGGCGGTGGAGCCGACCGGGTCGAAGGTCGCGGTGACCGGCACCTTGGTCTCCACCGAGCCGATGTGGTGGTGGTCGAGGATCTCCACGATCTCCGCCTCCTCGACGCCAGGAACGCTCTGCGCCTGTTCGGCGTGGTCGACCAGCAGCACCCGGCGCGGCCTGGGCCCGACGAGGTCCGACCGGGTGACCAGCCCGATTGGGCGGCCGCTTCTGTCGGTGGCCACCGCGGCCCGGTAGTGCACCTCCTTGACCCGGTCTGAGACATCGGACAGCAGGTCGTCGATGCCCACCGTCAGCGGGTCGCTGTCCATCAGCGCGCGGGAGGGGGCGGCGAGGGTGATCATCCGGCTCGAAACGTAGGTGTCGAGCGGGGAGGAGATCACCGCCGTCCCGCGCTCGCCGGCCAGGTCGAGGATCTCGTCCGAGGGCTTCGTCTCGTTGCTGGTCACCAGCAGCCCCACGCCGCGCTCGATGGCCAGCCGCTGGGCGTCCTCTCTGTCGCCCACAACGACCACGTCTCCCTCGGCGATCTGCGTGGGGCTGGACGCGTCCATCGACTGGGCCCAGACCCGGCCCTCCACCTTCTCGCCGGCGTCGCCTGTCAACAGGTCGCCCTGCAGCACGTCGCGCACCGCGCCCACGGCCGTGGGGGCGTCCACGAGGCTCGAGACCTCGCGCGACTCACGGATGTAGCGCCGGGCCAGCGCGCGCTCGGTGACCACGCCGGCGAGCTCGCCGTCGTCGTCCACCACCGGCACCAGATCGAGGTCCTCCCGGGCCATGGTCAGGCCGGCGTCCCGCACCGGCTCCTCGGCTTCGACGGTGGGAAACTCCTCGCGCATCACGTCGCGCACCCGCAGGTACACGTGCGCGAGCGGATCGGGCTCCGGGGCCTCGCTCTTATCGAGCAGCCAGCGCGTCTGCGCGTTCACCTCGCCCAGCCGTACCGGCTTGTAGTCCTCCTCCGTGTCGAGCCGCCCGCGCAGCTCGGCGTAGCCGATGGCCGCGGCGATCGAGTCCGTGTCCGGGTTGCGATGTCCGGTGACGTAGATCAGGAGGGCTGGGATTCTTGCGCTTCCGGGCGCGAGGGCGGCGTGTCAGAGCCGCGCGTGGCGCCGCAGGCAGGCCAGCACCGCCTCGTGAGGCAGCCGCTCGGCGACGAAGCCGCCCCGCCCCTCGGTCCGCTCCGCGCTCCACAGCGCGTTCAGCACCGCCTCCTCGGTGGCGTCCACCGCGGCGCTGAACAGCGGGTCGAGCTCGTCGCCGGCGAGGCCCGGCGGGGAGGGGCCGCCGCGCGCTGCACGGGCGGTGGTGGACAGGGCCAGGAAGATCTCGCCGCTGCCGTGGTGGGCCACCGATCCGGTGCGGGCCAGGCCGAGGCCGGCGCGGCGAGCCAGGCGGGTGAGCTGCGCCGCAGCCAGGGTGGCGTCCGTGGCCAGCACGACGATGCAGCTTCCAGCCGGCGCGTGCCGGCCCGCCGGGTCGCCGCCCAGCAGCCGGCCCACGGGCACGCCGTCCACCCGCAGGTCCTCCTGATCGCCGAAGTTCGCCAGCACCAGCGCGCCCACCGTGGCGCCGCCATCGGCGATCCGGCTGGAGCTTCCGATCCCCCCCTTCCAGCCGAAGCAGACCATGCCGGTGCCTGCCCCCACAGCTCCCTGCTGCACCGCACGCCCGGTCGCCGCGGTTGCCGCCCCCAGCGCCCGCCCGGCGTCGGCGGCCTCCACCTGAACGGTCCGGGCGTCGTTGAGCCAGCTGTCATCGCACTCGGCAACGACCGGGATCGCCACCTCCTCGACGCCCACCCGAGGATCGGCGGCCACGGCCTCCGCCACGGCGCCGTCGAACACCCGGCCGATCGACATGGTCGCGGTCAGGTAGACGGGCGCGTCCAGCAGCCCCCACTCCATGACCCCCAGCGCGCCGGTCATCTCCCCGGCCCCGTTGAGCACGGCCACGCCGGCTGCCAGCGGCTCGGCCCACAGACCGGCCGGGTCGGCGGGCGCGATGGCTGTCACCCCGCTGCGGGCGACACCCCGGCCCGCCGGTGGATCCGGCTCATCGCGGATCACGGTCACGTGCCCAACTCCCACCCCGGCCACATCGGCGATCGAGTTGGTGGGCCCGGCCTCGAGCCCGCCGACGCGGAGCCCGTGGGCGCGCAGCGTCTGGGGAGCCTCCATGGCCGCGGACCCTACCGCCGGTTAATCTCGCGGCCCGTGGGACTCGCCCTGCCCGTCGTCTGGAGCGACCGACACCGCCTGCACGAACCGGGCGGCGAGGTCTGGGTGGGGGTGCGCACGCCCGGCACCGAGCTACCCGCGCGGGCGGAGCGGATACGCGAGGCGCTCAGCGGCCAGGGCGCCGCGTTCGTCGCCGCCGAGCCCCAGCCCGACGAGGCCGCCACGAGCGTGCACGACCCGGAGCTGGTCGCCTATCTGGCCACGGCCTGGGAGGACTGGGAGGCCTCCGGCCTGACCGAGGACCCAGGCCAGGATCGCGTGGTGCCCTACCTCTTTCCCCACCCGTCGCTGTTCTCCGGTCGCCTGCCCCGTACCGCCACCGCCATGAGTGCCCGTGCCGGGCAGTTCGCCTACGACACGATGACGCTGGTGGGCCCGGGCACCTGGGCGGCGGCGCGAGGGGCCCTTGACGCCGCGGTCACGGCGGCCGACCTCGTGCTGGCCGGCACGCCCGTGGCCTACGCCTGCTGTCGCCCGCCCGGTCACCACGTGACCCGCTTCAGCTTCGGCGGCTCCTGCTACCTCAACAACGCCGCGGCCGCGGCCGCCCGGCTCCGCGACGCCAACCTGCGGCCGGTCGCCGTGCTCGACATCGACGCCCACCACGGCAACGGCACCCAGGCCATCTTCTGGGACGACCCCGCCCTGCTCACCGGCTCGGTGCACGTCGACCCCGGCGCGGGCTGGTTTCCCCACTACCTCGGGTTCGAGGACGAGACGGCCGGCGGGACCAACCGCAACCTCACCCTGGCGCCGGGCACCGGCGACGGCGGCTGGCTGGAGGCCGTGGGCGCGCTGGCCGGCTGGGCCCGGGCCGGCGGCGCCCGCGCCCTGGTGGTGGCGCTCGGCGTCGACGCCGCGGGCGGCGACCCGGAGAGCCCGCTGTCGGTGACATCCGCCGGGTTCCGGGCCGCCGGGCGCGCCCTGGGCGCGCTCGGGCTGCCCACCGTGGTCGTGCAGGAGGGCGGCTACGACCTGACCACCATCGGCGAGCTGGTCTGCGAGGTGCTGCTCGGCATCGAGGAGGGGGCGCATGGCTGAAGGGCGATCGATCTGGGTGGGCAAGGACGAGCACGAGGGCGTGCTCGCAGAGCCGCGGCGCGACGTCGACCCGCCGCCGCACTGGCGGCTCGAGGCGATCGCCGCCACCCCCCGCCCCCGCTCGCTGACCATCGGCGCCGAGCGCCGGCGGGCGGTGTTCATCGAGGACCGCGACACCTCCGACGTCTGGCTGCTCGACCTCGAGTCGGCCGCGGCGCCCGAGCGGCTGACCTCCGGACGCGAGCTCGCCCCCTTCTGGGAGGACACGCCACCGGCGCTCTCTCCCGACGGGTCGCTCGTCGCCTACGCCGCCGCGGGGTGCGTATGGGTCGCCCCCACGGCCGGCGGCCCGCCGCGCAAGCTGCTGGAGGGCGGCAGCCCCTGCTGGGCGGGTGAGGGCCGGATGATCGTGACCGTCGAGCGGGAGGAGGACGCGAGCACCCGGCTGGCGCTGATCGAGCTCGACGATCCCTGGCCGCGGCGGCTGGCGACTGCGCACGGCGAGCTGGAGGCCCACGGCGACGAGGGCGAGGCCGTCGTGTCGCCCGACGCCACCGAGGTGGCCTACACCTTCCACCCGCGCGCCGACCTCAACCGCAGCGAGGTCCGGGTGGCGGCGATCGAGGGCGGCGAGACCCGCGCGCTCACGGGCACACCACACATGCACGACCGCGAGCCGGCCTGGTCACCCGACGGCAGCACCGTCGCCTACACCTCGGAGCGCAGCGGGTTCTACGAGCTGCATCGGGTCGGCCGCGACGGCGAGGACGAGCGTCAGATCACCGCCTCCGGCGCCGACTACAGCGAACAGGAATGGCATCCCGACGGCACCCGCATCCTGGCGGTCCGGGGCGACCGCAACCGCTTCCGGCTGGTGAGTGTCGACGCGGGCGACGGCAGCGAGGTGACGCTCGCCCAAGGAGGGATGTGGTCCACGCCCTACTGGACCGCCCACGGCGACGTGGTCGCCGCCTACGAGGACCACGCCACGGCGCCCGAGCTCCGCCGCGTCGGCCCCGGCGGTGAGACGACGACGATCCACGCCCCCGCTCCCAAGGCGGTGAAGACCGCGCCCTACGCCGCGCTGGAGGAGGTGGCATTCAGCTCCTTCGACGGGCTCGAGATCCCGGCCTTCCTGATGCGGCCTCGGGGGGCGTCGGCCGAGCGACCGGTCGCGGCGGTGGTGTATCCGCACGGCGGGCCCACGATGTGTTACGCCGACGAGTGGGACGGCCACGCGCAGTACTTCATCGACCAGGGGTACGCCTGGCTGGCGCTCAACTTCCGCGGCTCCACCGGCTACGGGCGGGAGTTCGAGCGGCTCAACCACGGCGCTCAGGGCACCACCGACGCGAAGGACTGCCTGGCGGGCGCCGACTTCCTGCGCACGCTCGCCTGGGTCGACGGAGGCCGGCTGGCGATCTTCGGGGCGAGCTACGGGTCGCACATGGCGCTGGCCTGTGTGACCGACGACCCCGAGCACCGCTTCCGCTGCGGGGTCTGCAAGTACGGTGACTGCGACCTCGAGACCTCGTGGGCGCAGGGCGACCGCGAGGGGGTGCAGGACACCGAGCGCATGATGGGCACGCCGGCCACGAATGGCGCGGCCTATCGCGCGGCCTCGCCCTACCACCGGCTGGAGAACGTCCAGGTGCCGCTGCTGATTGCGCACGGCGAGCTGGACGAGCGGGTGAGCCCGAAGCAGTCCGAGCAGCTGGTGGCCCGGCTGCGAGAGCTGGGCAAGGCCTTCGAGTACGTGACCTACCCCACGGAGGCGCACGGGCTGCTGCGCGCGGCGCCGCAGCTCGACTTCTACCGGCGCCTTGAACGTTTCCTTAACTGGAATCTCATGTCGATAGATGAAAGAGTGGGCCACCGATAGGGGACGATGGAGGGACTCGCGTGAGGACGACTCGCAAGGCGCTGGCCGCAACGATCCTGTTCGTGCTGCTCGGGGGCGGGCTCACCGCCGTGACGGCCCTCGGCCAGGAGGAGGGCGACGGGGGCAAGAAGACCGTCTTCACGGTCGGCGACCCCCAGGGCATCGACAGCATGAACCCGATCATCGGGGTCACCCTCGCCGCGTTCGAGGCCTGGAACCTTCAGTACCCGTTCCTCACCAACAAGGCGGCCAAGGACTTCTCGCTCATCCCCGGCCTGGCCACCTCTTGGAAGAGCTCCGAGGACGGGCTCACCTGGACCTACAAGCTGCGCCCGGGCATGAAGTGGTCGGACGGCAAGCCGCTCACCGCCGAGGACGTCGCCTGGACGATCAACACCTCCCGCGAGGAGGAGTGGCTCAACCACTCCACGACCACCGTAAACCTGAAGGCGGAAGCCAAGGACGCCACCACACTGGTCATCACCTCCGAGGTGCCGGACCCCAAGCTCCCGGGCCTGGACGTATACATCATGCCCAAGCACGTGTACGGCCCCATGACCGCCGACGAGCGGGAGAAGGACCCGGGCGAGCAAGGCGTGGGCGGCGGCCCGTTCGTGCTGGAGAAATTCGAGAAGGGCCAGTTCGCGCGCTTCCGGGCCAACCCGAACTTCTACGGGGGTAAGCCGGCCGTCGACGAGGTGGTCCTGCGCAAGTTCAACAACGGGGACGCGATGGTGGCCGCCCTGAAGACGGGCGAGATCGATGCGGCGACCGATATTCCCACCGCCGGGTTCAACGAGCTGAAGCAGGACGAGAACATCCAGACGGTCCCTGGCTTCCAGGGATCGATGGGCGAGATCGCCATCAACGGCGGCGACGGCCTGAAGAAGCCGCACCCGGCGCTGCTCGACCCGAAGGTCAGGACGGCGATCGCGCACGCGATCGACCGGGAGACGATCGTGAGCCGCGCGCTGGAGGGGGCGGGCAAGGTGCAGGAGACGCTGAGCACCTCGCCCAACCCGAAGTGGACCCCCGAGCTCGCCCCCGGCGACATCCCCGAGTTCGACCTCGAGAAGGCTAAGAAGATCCTCGAGGACGCCGGCTACAAGGACACCGACGGGGACGGCGTCCGCGAGATGCCGGGTGGGGGCCGGCCGCTCAACTTCGTCTACATGGTGCGCTCGGACGGCGTGAACGCACGTCCGATCGCCGAGTTCTTCACCGGCTGGCTCAAGGAGATCGGAATCGCCACCACGAGGAAGGTGGCCGACGACACCCAGCTCACCACCATCATCGGCGAGGGCGACTACGACATCTTCAACTGGGCCTGGACGCCCTACGTGGACCCGGACCCGATGCTCTCGTACATGACCTGCGACCAGATCGCGGACGACCCGGACAACCCAACCGACTACTACAACGACGCCAACTACTGCGACCCCGGTTACGACAAGCTCTACGAGCAGCAGAAGGTTGAGCTGGACGACGCCAAGCGCGTGGAGATCGTCCACGAGATGCTCAAGCGCCAGGCGCAGTGGGGGGTCTACAACACCCTCTTCACCGAGCCCGAAGGGCAGGCGTACCGGAAGGACCGCTTCACCGGCTTCGTGCACCAGCCCGCGGGCGACGGGCCGGTGTTCTATTCGAACACGTCGCCGAGCTACCCGCTCCTGAAGCCGGTCTCGGCGACGGCCGCCGCTGACGGCGGCGACGGGGGCGGCAGCAGCGGCGCGATCATCGCCATCGTCGCGGCCGGTCTGCTGGTCCTGGGCGGCGGCGCGTTCGTGCTCAGCCGCCGGCGGTCGGCCGACGAGCGGGAGTGACCCTCCGCTTCGTCTCCGGCAAGGTCGCCGCGTCGCTGGTGACGCTGGTCTTCATCGTCTGCTTCAACTTCTTCCTGTTCCGCGTCGTCGAGGGGGACCCGGTGGCCAGTCTGTTCCGGGGCCGCAACCTGAGCGCCTCCCAGAAGGCCGAGCTGACCCGGCAGTTCGGGCTGGACAAGTCGACGGGAGCCCAGTTCGTGGCCTACCTCGGGCAGACGGCCAGGCTCAACCTGGGCCGCACGTACTCGAACAACCAACCGGTGTGGGACGAGATCAAGCGCAAAGCCGGGCCCACCATCGCGCTCGTGGGGGTTTCGGCCGTCCTGTCTGCGGTGCTGGGGATCCTGCTGGGCATCGCCGCGGCGTGGCGAAGACGCACGAAGGCCGACTACTCGGTCCAGGGCGTCACGATGGCCTTCTACTCGATGCCGGACTTCTGGCTGGGGATGGTGCTCCTGATCACGCTCGGGGTCGGGCTGGGGCTGTTCCCGACCGGGGGCTTGCAGGATCCGGCCGCCGATGCCACCGGACTGGGGAAGCTCGCCGACCAGGCCCGGCACATGTTTCTCCCCGCGCTCACGCTGACCCTGGCCTACCTGGGCGAGTACGCGCTGGTGATGCGGTCCTCCCTCCTCGAGACGATGCGCGAGGACTACCTGGTGCTGGCCCGGGCCAAGGGCCTGCGGGACACCCTGGTCCGCAACCGCCACGCGGTGCCGAACGCGATTCTGCCCGTGGTGGCGCTGTTGGCGATCAACTTCGGGTTCGTGCTCTCGGGCGCGATCGCTGTGGAGGCGATCTTCTCCTGGCCCGGACTCGGGCTGGCCTCCTATGAGGCGCTCAAGGGGCCCGACCTGCCCTTGCTCCAGGGGATGTTCCTGGTGTTCAGCGCGGCCGTGATCCTGTTCAACCTGATCGCCGACCTGCTCTACGGCTATCTCGATCCGCGGGTGCGGCAGGCGTGAACGCGGTCGCGGCGCCCTCGGCCCGGCGCATCACCTGGCTGCGCCGTCGCCGCGCGATGGCCGCCGCCTGGAGCGAGTACCGCAGGAACGTGCCGGGGATGATCGGGCTGATCGTCCTGGCGGTCATCGTGCTCATGGCCTTGGCCGCACCCCTGCTGGCCGACAAGGACGGCCTGGAGGCGGTAAACACCACCCAGAACGCCACCTGGGCCAGCCCCTCGGAGTTCCGCCCGCTGGGCACGGACAACCTGGGCCGCAGCGTGGCCACGCAGTTCGTCTGGGGCGCCCGCATCAGCCTGCAGGTGGGCCTGGCGGCGACCGTGATCGCCATGGTCATCGGCGCGGCGGTCGGGATCCTCGCGGGCTTCTTCAGGGGCCGCATCGGCGGCCTCTTGATGCGGGTGACCGAGTGGTTCCTGGTCATCCCATTCCTGCCCCTGGCCATCGTGCTGGCGGCGATTCTCGGCCCGTCAGTGCAGAACATCATCCTGGTGATCGGCATCACCACCTGGCCCCCGACTGCCCGGCTGATCCACGCCCAGGTACTCACGCTGCGCGAGCGTGACTACGTGGACCGCAGCCGGGCGCTCGGGGCCTCGAACTGGCACCTGATGACGCGCCACATCCTCCCCGCCTCCGCGCCGCTGATCCTGGCCAACACCACGCTCACCGTGCCCGTGGTGATCCTGTCCGAGGCCACGCTGTCGTTCCTCGGGCTGGGTGACCCCTTTAACGCCTCCTGGGGAAAGATGCTCGACTCGGCCTTCGAGGCGGGGGCCATCACGCAGGAGGCCTGGTGGTACATCGTGCCGCCCGGCCTCGGGATCATGCTGGTGGCGCTGTCGTTCACCCTTTGCGGGATCGCACTGGAGGAGATCCTGGATCCGCGTCTGAGAGACCAGCGCAGATGAGCACCAAGGCCCGGCGGGCCGAACCGGCGGAGGCGGTGGCCGGCACGCCGCTCCTGAGCGTCCGCGATCTCCACGTGACCTACCTGGCCGAGAGCAACCCCGTGCCGGCGGTCCGCGGCGTGGACCTCGAGCTGGGCGTCGGTGAGACGCTCGGCCTAGCCGGCGAGTCGGGGTGCGGGAAGTCGTCGCTGGCCGGCGCGCTACTGCGGCTGCTGCCCAAGGGCACCGAGATCCGCGGCGAGATCGAGCTCAACGGCGAGGACCTGCTCACCATGAAGCCGGGCCGGCTGCGGGCCGTCCGCTGGACCGACCTGGCCATCGTCTTCCAGGGCGCGCTCCATTCGCTCAACCCGGTTCAGCGGGTGGGCGACCAGATCGGCGAGGCGATCCGCCTCCACAGCAAGGACGGAAAGAGCAAAGTCTCGGCGCGGGTGGGCGAGCTACTCGAGCTGGTGGGCCTCCCGGCCCGCCGAGCCTCCGCCTACCCCCATCAGCTTTCGGGCGGGCAGCGCCAGCGCGTCTTGATCGGGCTGGCGCTGGCCTGCGAGCCGCGCCTTCTCATCGCCGACGAGCCCACCACGGCCCTCGACGTGATGGTGCAGGCTCAGGTGCTGCGCCTGCTCGAGGACCTGCAGGAGCGCTTCGGCCTGGCCATCATCTTCATCACCCACGATCTCTCCACGCTCGCGGAGGTGTGCAGCCGGATCGCGGTGATGTACGCCGGGCGGATCGTCGAGCAGGGACCGAGCCACCAGGTCTTCGCCGACGCCGCCCATCCCTACACCCGCGCGCTGGCGGCCGCCTTCCCGGTGATCGGCGACGCCGCCTTCCGCATGAACCCGTCCGGCGTGGCCGGCGACCCGCCCGATCCCCGCGATCTCCCGAGCGGCTGCCCCTTCCATCCCCGCTGCACCGAGGCAGTGGACATCTGCTCCTCCACTCCGGTCGAGCTGTGGCCCGCCGCTCCCGGCCGCGAGGCCGCCTGCGTCCACGTCCCCGGCTCGCCGGTGACGCCGTGAGCGATAACGGCGCGACCCCGCTGCTCGAGGTCCGCGACCTGCACGTGGAATACCCGATACGCAGCGGGGCCGCCCGCGCGGTTGACGGCGTGAACCTGGCCATGAGAAGCGGCGAGACGGTGGCGCTCGTGGGCGAGTCCGGCTGCGGGAAGACCACGCTGGCGCGCACGATCATGGGGCTGCAGCAGCCCACGTCGGGCGAGGTGCGCTTCCGGGGCGAGCCGCTGTCGGGCGGCCGCGGGGCCCGGCGCGAGCACCGTCGCCACGCGCAGATGATCTTCCAGGACCCGACCGGCTCGCTGAACTCCCGGCAGTCGATCTACGAGGCCGTAGCCGAGGGCCTGCGGATCCAGAAGATCAAGGGCGACGAGGAGCAGCTCGTGGCCGACGCGCTCTCCCGCGCGGGCCTGCGCCCGCCCGAGAGCTTCTTCACCCGCTACCCCTACGAGATCTCGGGTGGCCAGCGCCAGCGCGTGATCATCGCCGGCGCCATGGTGCTCAACCCCAGCCTGCTGGTGGCCGACGAGCCCGTGTCCGCCCTCGACGCCTCGGTGCGAGGCGAGATCCTGGCGCTGATGCTCAAGCTCGTTCGCGAGACGGACGTGGGGATCCTGGTGGTCACCCACGATCTCGGCCTGGCCTGGAACATCGCCGACCGCGTCGCGGTGATGTACCTGGGCCGGATCGTCGAGGAGGCGCCGGCCGAGGAGCTGCTCACCGCACCGCGCCACCCCTATACCCGCGCTCTGCTGTCCGTGGTGCCCGAGGCCGACAGCGTGGAGCAGCAGATCCTCAAGGGAGAGGCCCCGGACCCCACCCGCATCCCCTCGGGCTGCCGCTTCCACCCGCGCTGCCCGCTGGTGGACTCCGGCGAGGCGGAGCGGCTCGGGATCGAGGAGCGCTGCAAGAACGACGATCCGCTGTTCCTCCCGGCCTGTCACGCGGTGGGATGAGCACTCGGCTCACCTACACCAGCGGCGACCTGGGCGGCGACACCGACGCCGCCTTCGAGGCCGCCCTCGAGGCCGCCCGGGCCGAGGAGACCGACCCGCAGGTCCACCTGATCGGCGGCGAGGCGGTGGCCGAGGGCGAGCTGTTCGAGCGGCGCGACCCCTCGCGGACCGCGGCGCTGGCCAGCCGCGCGCACGAGGCCTCGGGCGAGGTGGTCGAGCGCGCGGTGGCCGCGGCGCGGGACGCCGCGCCCGGCTGGGCCGCCACCCATTACGGCGAGCGGTGCCGGCTGCTGCGCGCGGCGGCCGAGGGGATCGGAGGCCGGCACATCGAGCTGGCGGCGGTGGCCAGCCTGGAGACCGGCAAGTCGCGCACCGAGTCGATCCTCGAGGTCCAGGAGGCGGTGGACCTGATCACCACCTACGCCGACCTGATGGAGGCCAACGAGGGCTACACGCGACCGATGGACAGCTTCGTGGAGGGCGAGCAGAACACCGACGTGCTGCGTCCCTACGGCGCCTTTGCGGTGATCGCGCCGTTCAACTTCCCCGTCGCCCTCGCGGTGAACATGGCCGGCGCCGCGCTGATCGCGGGCAACACCGTGGTGCTCAAGCCGTCCGAGGAGGTGCCCTGGACGGGCGCCCTGCTGGGCGAGATCCTGGAGGCGGAGCTGGGGGACGGTGTGTTCAACCTCGTGCACGGCGGTCCCGGCACCGGAAAGGCCCTGGCCGAGTCGGCGGTGGCCGGGGTGGCCTTCACCGGCTCCGCCGAGGTCGGCCGCGACATCGCCCGGCGGATGCAGGACGGGCCCTTCGCCCGGCCCGCGCTCACCGAAATGGGCGGCAAGAACCCCGCAATCGTCACCGCGAGCGCCGACCTCGCGGCCGCCGCCGAGGGCGTGGCCCGCTCCGCGTTCGGCCTCTCGGGCCAGAAGTGCAGCGCCTGCTCACGGGCGATCGTGGCCGACGAGGTGCACGACGAGTTCACCGAGCGGCTGGCCGCCGAGGCCGCCCGGCTGGCCATCGGAGACCCCGGCGACCGCGAGGCCTTCCTCGGGCCGGTGATCAACGAAGGGAGCGTGGAGCGCTTCGAGCGCGCGGTGGAGGCGGTCCGCCGCGAGGGCCGCCTGGCCGGGGGCGGCGGGCGGCCGGACCTGCCCGGGCACTTCGTCGAGCCCACGGTGGCCGCCGGGCTGCCGCAAGGCCACCCGCTCGAGCGGGACGAGCTGTTCCTGCCCTTCGTCACGGTCACCCGGGTGGGCTCGTTCGACGAGGCCCTGGCCGAGGCCAACGCGCCGGTGTACGGGCTGACCGCCGGTATCTTCTCCGGCGACGAGGACGAGCACGAGCGCTTCCTGGAGTCGATCCAGGCCGGTGTGGTCTACGTCAACCGCCGGGCCGGCGCCACCACCGGCGCCTGGCCCGGGACGCAGACCTTCTGCGGCTGGAAGTCGAGCGGCACGACCGGCAAGGGCGGGCTGGGGCCCTGGTACCTGCCGCAGTTCATGCGCGAACAGAGCCGGACAATCGTGCGCTGAGCTCCGCCACGACCTCCAAATAGCGGTCGACGGTCGCGTCGTCGTGGGCGACACCGATGTTCCACTCCTGCTCGCGGCCAGGGGTGGTGAGCAGGCCGCGGTTGATACACCAGAGCCAGATCAGCTCGGCGCGCTCGCGGTCGTGGCGGCGCACATAGGAGGGGTAGTCGGTCACGGGGTCGGACCCCCAGGTGACACATCCCTTGGCCCCCAGCGCGACCGTGCGGGCCGGGAGGTCGAGCTCGTCCAGGAGCGCCGCGCAGCCGTCGGCCATGCGCTGCCCCAGTCGCTCGAGCTCCGCGTAGGCCGCCGGGGTGAGGATCTCGTGCAGGCTCGCTCGGGCCGCCGCCATGCCCAGCGGGTTGCCGTTGTAGGTGCCCACCTGGTGCACGCGGCCCTGTTCCACGACCGCGGCCAGCTCCGGTGTCATCCCGATCGCGCCGGCCGGCGTGCCACCGCCGAGCGCCTTGGCCAAGGTGACGATGTCGGGTCGCACCCCGAAGCGCTCGACCGCTCCGCCGGCCGCGATCGTCAGGCCCGTCTTGACCTCGTCGAAGATCAGCACCACGCCGTAGCGGCGGGTGATGTCCCGCACGGCGCCGAGGTAGCCCTCCTTGGGCGGCACCAGCCCGATGCCGGTCATCGCCGCCTCCATGATCAGGCAGGCCGGAGGCCGCCCCTCGCGATCCAGCTCGGCGATCCGCCGCTCCATGGCGCCGGCGTCGTTGAAGTGCACCGTGTGCACCTGCTCGAGGGTGGAGCGCGGAACGCCGGCCCCCCAGGGCAGCGAAGCGGGCGCCTCTGTCGGCCCCATGCGGTCGCGGGGCACGCCGACGCTGACCATGGTGGTGTCCGCGTGCCCGTGGTAGGCGCCGAAGATCTTCACCACGTCCTCGCGGCCGGTGGCCGCCCGAGCGATTCGAATCGCGTCCATGTTGGACTCGGTCCCGGAGTTGGTGAAGCGCCATTGCGGCAGACCGAAGCGACGGGCGAGCTCCTCCGCCACGGCGACGGCGTCCGCGGTGGGCGCGCCGAAATGGGTTCCCTCGGCGTGTCGCCGGGCCAGGGCAGCCCCGATCGCGGGGTGGGCGTGGCCCTGGATCATCGCGGTGAAGCCGGTGTGGAAGTCCACGTACTCGTTGCCGTCGACGTCCCACGTCCGCGCGCCCTCACCGCGGCTCATGTAGACGGGCCAGGGCTCCCGTGCCTGCAGCGAGGAGGACACCCCGGCCGGCAGCACGCGCGCGGCCCGCCGAAACAGCGCCGCCGAGGCCGGTGTGCGCGCCTCGAGGCTCGCCCGCTCGGTCTCGAGCAGCTCCTGGACGCGGCTCACGGGCGCGTGGCGGGAAAGAGCGGCTCCGGCCCGTCGCCCGCGATGGTGTCGGCCAGGTCGCGGCCCGACATGAAGCCGGGGACGTTGCCGTGGCCGGAGTAGCCGCCCGCCACGTACAGGTGCGGGCGGCCGGGGACCTCGCCCACGTAGGGCAGCTGGTCCTCGCTGTAGCCCACCACGCCGGCCCAGCGGTGGCTGATGAGCGCCTCGACCCCCAAGTCGTCGCGCAGGTAGCCGTCGAGGCGTTCCCAGATCTCCGGGCTCCCGGACTCGTCGTCGGTGTAGGAGTTCTCGGCGTCCACGTCGCTGAAGCCACCGGCGAGGATGCGCCCGTCGGGACGCTGCTGGAAGTACTCGTAGCCCCAGCGCGCGTAGACCATGTGCTCGACCACCGGCGCCGCCGGCGCCGTGGCCACCATGTGCAGGCGGCGGGAGCGCACGCGGCCGTCGTACTCCGGCACGAGCGCGGGCAACGCGCCGTCCGAGGCCACCACCACGTGGCGGGCCCGGACGCTCCCCGTGCCGGTCTCGACCGGGCCCTCATCCGGCGCCGGCACCGGCGCCGTCACGGCGCTGCCCTCGAAGATCCGCGCGCCCGCCGTCTCGGCTGCCCGCCCGAGCAGGCGGTACCAGCGGGCCGGCTGCAGGGCGCAGTCGTCGGCGATCAGGCAGCCCACCAGGCCCTTGCGCTGCAGGGCGGGCGCCAGCTCGTCCCGCTCCACGACCTCGGCGGGGAAGCCGTCCTCGGTCAGCGCGGCGGCGTGCTCGCGCACGTGCTCGGCCTCCTCGTCGGAGACGGCCAGGCGCACCAGGCCGGTCCGCCGCATCGCCTCTCCGGCGCCCAGCTCGGCGGCCAGCGCGTAGACCTCCTCCTGGGCGGCCAGCGTGCGCGCGTACATCCGTCGCGCCAGCTCGTGCCCGTAGAGCCGGCGGGAGTCGTTGTAGAAGGCCGCCACCCCGGCCAGCAGGAAGCCGCCGTTGCGCCCGCTGGCGCCGCCGGCGACCGTGCCTCGCTCCAGGACGACCGTGTCGATACCGCGCTGGGCCAGCCTGCGGGCGCAGGACAGGCCGGCCACGCCCGCGCCGATCACGCACACCTCCGCCTCCACCACGCCGTCGAGCGCGGGCCGGGCCTCGTAGGCGTCGTCGTCCAGCCAGAAGGGGACGGTGGCGACGGTCATGCGGCGGCACCGGCGAAGGGCCGGCCGCCGCGCTGGACGCCCGCCGCCGCCTCGATCGCCGTGGCGGTGGCCTTGAGCTCGGCGGCGAGCTTCGCGGCGGCGTCGCCGCGGGCCCTCGAGGCGGGCAGCGACACGTTCACTGCCGCGGGCCCCTCGCCCTCGATCCAGGCCAGAGGGGCGGCGATCGACTCGAGCCCCACCTCGTACTCCTCGTGCGAGACCGCGACGCCGTCGGCCCGGATCCGGCGCAGGCTCTTCCTCAGGCCGTTCCAGGTGGTCATCGTCCTCTGGGTCAGCGCCACATAGGGCTCCGGCCCCGCTGCCCGCCGGGCCTCGTCGTCGTCGAGCTGGGCCAGCAGGCACTTGCCCAGGGCGGTGCAGTGCAGCGGCAGGCGCAGCCCCACCGGGGAGCGCAGGGTGAGCAGCCGGCTCCCGCTCTCGCTGGCCAGGTACATCACCTCGTCGGCGTGCAGCACGGCGAGGTTCACCGTCTCCCCCGTGCGCTCGGCCATCGTGCGCAGGTGTTCGCGGGCCACGTCGGGCAGCCTCAGGCCGGTGAGCAGCGCCGGCAGCAGGCGAGCCACGCCCAGCCCCAGCCGCAGCCGCCGGCTGGCCGGGTCACGCAGCAGCCAGCCGCGTTCGATGAGTAGCTTGGTCAGCCGGTGCACGGTGGGCACGGGCATGCCCAGGGTCTCGGAGATCTCCTTCTGGGTCAGCTCCGGGGAGCCTCCGGCGAACAGCTCGAGGATGTCGAGGCCGCGGGCGAGCGTACCCACCGAGCCCTTGCTCTCAGCCTGCGAAAATTGCTTCCGCATATCGACTTTGGGAGGATACCCCGTCCATGACGCACGCGCGGGTCGAGCGGGGGTTGGAGACCCTCCCCTACCGATGGTACGTCGACCCCGCCGTTGCCGCCGTGGAGCGCGACCGGATCTTCCGCCGCTCCTGGCAATACGCCGGGCACACCGGCGAGCTCGACGGTCCCGGCAGCCTGTTCCCCACCCAGGCGGGCGGCCTGCCGCTGATCGTCTGCCTCAACCGCGACGGTGAGCTGGGCGCGTTCCTCAACGTCTGCCGCCACCGGGGCACGATCCTCGTCGATGAGCCGCAGCGCCGGGGCACGATCCAGTGCCCGTACCACGCCTGGACCTACGGCCTCGACGGAGCGCTGCGCGCGGCGCCCCGCAGCAGCTCCGAGCCCGGCTTCGAGCCCGAAGGACTCGGCCTCGTTCGCGTGGCGGTGGACACCTGGGGTCCGTTCGTCTTCGTCAACCCAGACAGGGACGCCCCGCCGCTCGCGGAGGCTCTCGGCGACCTGCCCGCCGTGGTGGCCGGAGGCGGGCTCGACGTGGGCGCCCTTCGCTTCCACCACCGGGTGCGCTACGACATCGAGGCCAACTGGAAGATCGCGCTCGAGAACTACCTCGAGTGCTACCACTGCCAGCTCAACCACCCGGACCTGGCCCGCGTGATCGACCCCCAGGCCCAGCGGCAGGAGGTGGCGGGGGGGCGCCTGAGCCAGTTCCCCCCGCTGCGACCCGGCGCCGCGGCGCCGTACGAGCTGCGCGACGACGATCTCGACGCGCAGTACCACCTGCTCTTCCCGGCGATGAAGTTCAACGTGAACCCGGGCCGGCCCAACCTGTCCATCGGACCCGTGTGGCCCACCTCCCCCGAGCGCACCAGCGCGTGGTTCGACTACTTCTTCGGCGAGGGCGTCGACGAGGCCTGGATCGAGGAGATGCTGGCCTTCGACTACCAGGTGGGCGACGAGGACACGGCGCTGGTGGAGGCGGTGCAGCGCGGGGCAGGCAGCGGCGCGCTGCCGCACGGACGGCTGCTGGCGAACACCGAGGTGCTCATCGGCGCGTTCCAGGAGCGGGTGCGCGAGCGCGTGGCGCCCGGTCTGGATTAGCCGAGCTCGCGCGGCGTCTCGAAGCTCCACTCCCGCCGGCGCACCCGCCTGCCGTCCTCGTAGGCGTCGAGCTCGGTGCGGACGCGAAAGCGCCCGGCGTCGGCGGTCATCACCGCGTGGATCTCCGCCCGGGTCGCCCAGCCCTCGCGGGCCAGCTCGGTCGCGCAGCGGCAGCGCACCTCGGCCGAGAGCGGGTCTCCGGCGCTGATGGCATAGGTGGTCGAGGCCCAGCAGCCGGCCACCAGGCCGGACTCGACGATCCGGTAGCGGCCGCCGGTGGCCCAGTCGAACGCGAGCTCGGTGCGCCCGTGGGCGAGGTCGGTGAGCACCGTGCGGCGACCGTCGTCGGGCTCGAGGGTCTCCGTCTTCAGCGGCGGGGCGCCCTCGGGGGCCTCGAAGCGCCGCAGTTCCGCGTCCTCCGGGCGCGGCGCGCGCACCGGCAGCACCAGCCGGCTGGACGCCGTGTGTACGGCAAGAGTGACCGGCTCGGGCGCCGGCCACAGCCAGGGCCAGTAGGCCGGGGAGAGGGCAAGCCGCAGCCGGTGGCCTGCCGGCACGGCCTGGGCGATGCCGTCGAGCTCGAGCACCACCCGGGTGGGGCGGCCGGGCTCGAGCGGGCTCGGATGCTCGTGGCTGTCGCGGTGGGTGAGGTTCAACACCCCGCGGCTGACCAGCAGGGAGGAACCGTCGGGCGCCACGTCGCACAGCCGGGCGGCCAGCTGCGCCACCGGCTTGTCGCTTCCCAGCTCGAGCTCGAGGCGGACGTTGCCCAGCAGCTCGATGCGCTCCGGCAACGGCACCGAGGTGAAGCTGAGGGCCCGTCCGTCGTCGGCGCGCTGATCGACGGCCGCGTCGGCGGCGCCGCCGTCCTGGCACCACACGCCGCCGTCGAGCCCGCAGAGCAGGTCGGTGCCGATCTCCAGGCGGTGCCCGGGCTCATCGGGCTCGTTCGTCAGCACGCCGTCGCCGAGCCAGACCGGGCGCTCCTCGATCTCGGCCGAGGGCCAGGATCGCTCGGCCACCCAGCGGCCCGGGCGCTCGCGGTGCCGCGGCCCGGGAGCCACGGGCTCCTGCATCCACGCCCGCAGGGCGGGCTCCTCGGCCATGCCGGTGTCCCTTCCCTTCAGCCAGGTGTCCCACCAGCGCAGGCACTCCTGGAGGAAGCCGATGGCCGGGCCGGGCTCGACCTCGTCGGGAAAGGAGTGCGACCACGGGCCCAGCAGCCCCTTCGAGGGCACCCCCAGTCCGGCCACCAGGCGCAGCACAGCCTCTGAGTAGCCGTCGGCCCAGCCGCCGATGGCGTAGACCGGGCACTCGATCGCTCCGAAGTCCTCGCATACGGAGCCCTGTTTCCAGTAGTCGTCGCGGCGCTGGTGTGACAGCCACTCGAACTCGTAGGGCTCGACACGGTCGATGCGCTCGAGCCAGGCGTCGCGCCAGCCCGGCCCGGCCACCTCCGGGTCGGGGGCGATCGCGTTGTAGGACAGCATGGAGGCTCC
This sequence comes from uncultured Thermoleophilaceae bacterium, assembly GCA_963850205.1. Taxonomy (GTDB): domain Bacteria; phylum Actinomycetota; class Thermoleophilia; order Solirubrobacterales; family Thermoleophilaceae; genus JACVRW01. Next base: position 413,375 of record CAWKKJ010000008.1, read on the forward strand.
CCACGAGAGCATCTCCAGGGCCAGCACGGCGCCGCCGCGGTAGTGCACGTCATCGGCGTAGCGGTCGTCGGTCGAGCAGAGCGTGATCACGGCCTTGAGCTCCGGCGGCCGCAGAGCGGCCACCTGGAGGCCGTTGAAGCCGCCCCAGGAGATGCCGAACATCCCCACCGCCCCGGTGCACCAGGGCTGGGCGCCGATCCAGGCGAGCACCTCGACCGCGTCCTGCTGCTCGAGCGGCAGGTACTCGTCGGTGAGCAGCCCTCCCGATTCGCCGCTGCCCCGCAGGTCCACGCGCAGCACGGCGTAGCCGTGGCCGGCGACGTAGGCGTGGCGCGACTGGTCACGCGGGGCCGTGCCGTCCCCCTTGCGGTAGGGGATGTACTCGAGCACGGCGGGCACGGGATCGGCGTCCGCGTCCTCGGGGAGCCAGATCCGGGCGCCCAGGCTGGTGCCGTCGGCGAGCGGGATCTGTGTGTGGTCGATCCTCCGCACCGCTCGCGGCAGTTCCTCGACGACGCGCATCAGCGGGGAGGTGCTCCCAGGAGCTCGTCGTGGTGCTGGCCGAGCGCGGGCGCCGGTCGCTGCGGGCGGCCGGCCTCGCCGTCCACCTTCACCACGCCGCCGAGGAGCCTGACCGGGCCGACGCCGGGCTGGTCCACCGTCTGAACCAGGCCGTTGGCCCGGGCCTGCTCGTCGTCGAAGAGCTGCTCGAGCCGGCGCACCTCGCTCGCCGGGACCCTGCGGGCGGCCAGGGCCTCCACCGCCTCGCGCACCCCGAGGCGGGCGAAGCCGGCCTCCACGGCGTGGGCGTGGGCGGCACGGCGCTCGAGCTCGTCCGGGTCCGCCGCCTCGGCCTGGGGATTCTCGACCCAGGGGTCCTCGAGCTCGAGCAGCGCGCATACCTGGCGCCGCTGCTCGGTGTTGAGGCAGGCCAGGGCGATGAAGCCGTCCGCGCACGCGTGCGCGCGGTAATAGGGATCGAGCGACTCGAGCGCCGCCACCCGGTCGGCCAGCGCCTCGAGGTCCGGCGCGGTCGGCGAAGGCGGGGCCGTCCCGGGCCTCGTCGCGGCCGTCCACGGCCACGAAGCGCTGGGTCTGCAGTGCGAGCGCTGCGCCGAGCAGCGACACCTCGAGCTCGGCGGCCTCGTGGGTGCGCCCGAGCAGGCCGGCGGTCACGGCCAGCGCCGCCAGCAGGCCGGCGGTGAAGTCGGCCAGGGCGAGCCCGCCCGGCCGGCGCGGGCATGGGGTCGCCGCCCCGCGGATCGGCGGTGAGCAGCCCCGAGAGCGCCTGGCCGATCAGGTCGTAGGCGGGTCGGTCGGCATCCGGCCCGCTGCTGCCGAAGGCGGACACGCATACCGTCACGCAGCGAGGGTTGGCGGCGTGGACGCTGTCGCGGTCGAGGCCGAAGCGGCGGGCCCGCTCGGGCAGGCAGTTGTGCACGAGCGCGTCGGCGCCGGCGATCAGCTCCCGGCTCTGGGCCCGCCCGTCCGCGGTCTTCAGGTCGAGCTCCACCGATCGCTTGCCCCGGTTGAGCGCGTAGAAGTGGCGGCTCTCCCCGTCCTCGAACGGGTCGTAGCGGCGCCACTGGTCGCCGCCGGGTGGCTCCACCTTGACGACGTCGGCGCCCAGGTCGGCGAGCAGCATCGTCGCGAAGGGCCCGGCCACGTACTGGCCGTAGTCGAGCACCCGCAGGCCCGCGAGAGGCGCCCCGGTCACCTCGGCACCTCCGTCCAGCCGGCGAGCGCCGGCGTCGGCCCAGGCCCGGGCGGCGCGGCTGCGCCGGTAGGCCCGCTGGAGCGGGAACTCGAGCGTGAAGCCCAGCGCGCCGGTCACCTGCATGGCGATCGCGGTCACCCGCTCCGCCGCCTCGCCGGCGTGGCCGAGCGCCTCCGCCCCGGGCCGGTCGTCGGCCAGCAGCAGCAGCCCGTCGGCGAGCGTGGCGGCGTCGGCCAGCATCTGCTGGACCGGCTCGAGGGCGTCGAGGGTACCGCCGAACGCGCGCCGCGAGCGGGCGTGCTCGAGGGCGAGGCGCAGGGACTCGGCGGCGAGCCCGGCCAGGTAGCCCGTCGAGGCGGCGGTCCAGGCCGCCATCCGGCGGCGCGCCTCGTCGGCCTCGATCAGCTGGGGTGTCCCGCCCTCCACGCGCGCGACCCCGAGCGCGTCGGTGTAGGGCACGGGCGCGAGGGTCGCCCCGACGGTGAGCTCCAGCCCCCCGGCCCGGGGCTCGACCAGGGCGGTTGCGCTGTCCGCGTAGCGGGCCAGCGAGCCGGATCGCAGCGCCCCGCCCAGCAGCCGGTCCACCGGCGACAGGGAGGCGAAGGCCCGGCCCAGCTCCGCGGCGGCGGGAGCGACCACCGGAAGGATGGTGGCGTCGGCGGCGATCTCGTCCCAGCCCGCCTCGGTGAGCGCGCGGTCGAGGGCGGGGTCGGCATCGGAGACCGCCGCCCCCGGCCGCCAGGAATCCGCCGGAGCGTGCCGGGCCACGACGGCGGCGACGGTCTCGGCGAAGCTCGCGGCCTCGGCGACGCTCGCCGCCGGCGCGCTCGCCGTCACGCCGCGCAGCCGAGGCCCTTGCGGGCGATCACCCGGCGCTGGATCTCCGCCGCCCCACCGGCCACGGTGCTCCCCGCGCTGGCCCGGGTCAGGGCGGCCAGGCGGCCGTCCCCGCACGCGCCCTGCCCTCGCTCGAGCAGGGCGTCCGGTCCCAGCAGCCGCGTGCCGAAATCGGCGGTGCGGCGGGCGAGCAGGGCCACCGACAGCTTGGCCATCGAGGAGGCCGCCGCGGGCGGGCGGAGGTGGCGAGCCGGCGAATGGCGGCCGTCGGGCGCCAGCAGTGCGGCGGCGCGGCGGCCGAGCAGGCGGGCGGCCTGGGCCTCGCCTCGCAGGCGGCCGAGCTCCAGCCGCTCCGCGCGGGTGCCGGCGGCCTCCTCGAGGTCGCCCAGCACACGGAGCACGACCCCCACCTTCTCGCTTGTCACCCGTTCGTGGTCGAGGGTGCTCATGAGCACTCGCCAGCCGCCGTGCAGCGCCCCCACCAGCTGGCCGGCGGGGACCTCGACGTTACGCAGGAAGACCTCGGCCAGCGCGCCGCCGCCCAGCGTCGGGATCTCACGAACCTCGATCCCCGGCGTGCACGTGTCCGCCACCAGCACCGAGATGCCCCGGTGCGGGCGGGCGGCGTCGGGGTCGGTGCGCACGGCCAGGTAGATCCAGTCCGCGATCTGCGCGCTCGAGGTCCAGATCTTGTGGCCGGACACGACGAAGCGGTCGCCCTCTAGCTGGGCGCTCGTGCGCAGGGCGGCGAGATCGGAGCCGGCCTCCGGCTCGGAGAAGCCCTGGCAGAACACCAGCCGGCCCGCCGCGATCTCGGGGATCAGGCGCTCCCGGAGCGCCGGCGAGGCGTGGCCGAGCAGCGCGTTGCCGATCGTCTTCACCGACAGCAGGTAGCCCGAGAGCGGCAGCCAGTGGTAGCCGAAGCGCTCCTCGGCCTCGACCGTCAGCAGCGGATCGGCGCCGCGGCCCCCCAGCCGCTCCGGCCAGTGCAGGCCGATCCAGCCCGCTCGGCCCATCGCCGCGTAGCCGGCCCGCGAGTCGCCGTCGGAGGGCATGCCCTGAAACCGGTTTTGGTTCTCCTCGGCCAAATCGGCCGCCAGCTCCGCCCCGAAGCGGTCCGCCTCGGCCCTGATTTCAGTGAGCGAAATCAGCTTTCAACGATGCTACCGCTTCTCGTCCGCCGCTCAGGCCTGGGACACGACGAGCTTGCCCGAATGGGAGGCGACGGCCTCGGCGGCGTCGTCCCAGCCGGCCCGCTCGCGCGTCACCTCATCCGGGCGGAAGCGACCGGATCGAACGAGCTCCAGGATTGGCTCCATCGCCGGGCGGGCGTGGACGCGGCCGGTGTGGAAGCGGATGCCGCGGGTGTACATCTCGAGCAGCGGCACCGGCGTCTCGGGCTCGAAGTAGATGCCGATCGAGGTGCAGATCCCGTCCGCCTCGGTCGAGCGCAGCGCGCAGTGCAGGCCGGCGCGGTCCACGCTCGCGTCGACGGTGATCGGATAGGGCCCGAGCCGCTCCGGAAACTCCTCCTCCGCCAAGGTGGCGCCCAGCCGCTCGGCCAGCTCGCGCTCGTCGGGGCGGCCGCCGGCGATATCCACGCCCGACGCCCCCAGCGCCAGGGCGATGCCCGCGGCGTAGATCGCGATCGAACCCGCCCCGGCACAGATCAGCACCCGCGCCCCCGGATACTCCTCGAGCTGCGGCGCGACCGTGCGCCAGGCGTCGGGGATGTTGTCCGACAGGCTGGCCACCGCTCCCGGCGGCACGCCCTCCGGCACGCCGACGAGCATCGCGTCCGCGTACGGCACCCGAACGACGTCCGAGAGCAGCCCGCCGTTGTCCGGCCCCAGCGGCAGGCCGTAGGTGGAGAGGAAGTCGACCGACTCGCAGTTGCCGGTCTGCCCCTTCCTACAGCGCGCGCACGTCCCGCAGGAGATCTGGAAGGGCACACTCACCAGATCTCCCGGTCGGTGGTCCTGCACCGAGTCCGCGACCTCGAGCACCTCGGCCACCCCTTCGTGACCGAAGGCGAACTCCCGTCCCACCGGGACCCGGCCGCGGATGAAGGCCAGATCGAGATCGCAGGTGGCGACGGCCACCGGGCGCACCAGAGCCTGGCGGTCGGCTTGCAGGGTCGGCGGCTCGACCTCGCGCCACTCCAGCCCGCCCGCGGTGGTGAAGGTGAGCTGCCTCACTGGTTACGCAGCAGAAGGCACACGGCGGTCTCCTGCATCTCGCGCAGCTGCCGGAGCAGGGCGCCCTTGGGCGGGGGGATGTTGAGCGAGGTGGTCACCCCCCGGCGCCCGTCGCGGCTGGAGGCCATCCACTGGGCGTAGCCCGGATAGCTGCCCGTGTGGCCGTAGACCGTTCCGCAGCGCGTTCTGTAGCGAAACACGGCCAGGCCGGCCGAGTTCGCGCCCGGGCCGGGAGGGCTGGAGCGTCCCCCGGGGACGAAGCGCAGCTGCTGGCGCTGCTGCTCCCGCGGGAACAGCTCCGACCCCAGCAGACCGCGAATGAAGCGGTTCACCTCCAGCGGCGTCGACACGATCGCTCCCGACGCCCACGCTCCCGACGGGTTGAGCAGCGTGCTCACGTCATCGGGCGGTGAGCCGGGCTCGGTCTGGTAGCCGTGCAGGAACGGGCGCGGCAGACCCACCCTGGCGGGAAAGCTCGTCTCGCGCAGGTTGAGCGGCCGGAACACGAAGCGTCGCAGCAGGCTCCCGTAGGGCCTCCCGGTGACCCTCTGGGCCATCAGGCCGATGACGATGTTGTCGGTGTTCGAGTACTCGTAGCGACTCCCCGGCCTGAAGACGAGGGGGTCCCTGCGCACCCAGTCGATGACCTTCTCCGGAGACACATAGGCGCCGGGGTCGGTTTGGAACTGCTCGATGAAGCCGTCCGACTTCGTGTAGTCGGGCAGACCGCTGGTGTGGTTGAGCATGCGCCGCACCGAAACGCGCCGCCACGCCCGAGGAAGCCCGGGCAGCACGTTGCCGATCGTCGAATTCAGCCGCAGGCGCCCCTTCGCCACCAGGCGGAAGACGACGGCGCCGCTGAAGGCCTTGGCCATGCTGGCGATGCGCATGTGATCCGTCGCCCGCGGTTTGCGTCCGGTGGCCAGGTCGGAGACCCCCGACGTGAACACCGTTGTGCGCGCGCCGCGCCGTAGCGTGACCACCGCCCCGGGCGGTCCCAGGTCAGCCGCCACCAGCGCGTTCAGCTGACGCAGCAGCTTCGCCTGGGTATCGGGCTGGGCCGCTGCGGTCTGTGCCGTCGCGAGCGCCACCAGCGCGGCGAGAGCGATGACGGCGACGCGAGAACGGAGGCTGAGGCGAGCGATCATGGGACGGAACGCTTTCACGAAACGCCCACCATCCGCAAGGGAGCGGGCCTCAGCGTGGTGGGTCGGGCAGGTCCGGCGCGTCCACCACCACGGTGCGCGCCAGCATGTCCTGCAGGCCGCGCCGCCGGTCGTTCAGCAGGATCGGCAGGAAACCAAGGAAGAACGGGCAGGGCGGCCAGCACCAGGGCGCCGAAGCGAAACAGCGCGCGGCGGGGCTTGAGCATGCTCGCCATCCACCGTCACCACCCGGATCTCCATGACCCGGTTGCCCGGAGTCTGGCCGGTGGAGGCCCAGAACAGCGTGAAGTAGGCCACGGTCCAAACCACGAACGACAACGCGCCAAGCGCACCCAGCGCCGGGTTGAGGCTCTCGGGCAGCGAGAGAATCGACAGGATCAGCGCGGCGGCGATCCCCACGACCAGGGCGACGAGGTTGATCAGAGCCGCATCAAGAACGAAGGCGATGCCACGGGTGACGAGGCCCTGGTACCGGATCGGGGTGGGCGCGGCGGCCTCGGGTGAACCGCGATGCACCCGCGCGGCCACCCTCTGGGCCTCCCGATGGGTTCGCGGAGCCTGAGCGGGCTGATCGGCGGCGTAGCTCATGGCGTGGACGCGCCGGGAGCGGGCTCGTCCGGCAGCTCGGCGTCACGACGGCGTCGCAGCGCCCGCCGGGCCGCGCCCTCGAGCCAGGTGTCGGCGCTTCTCGACCGCACCCGCACGCCGCCGGCCACCTGGTCGGCGAAGCCCAGGCCCTGGTGGGTGATCGCCTCGGTCACGGCCGGGCTGCTGGCGATCTCGTCCACGAGCAGCCAGAGCTCCTCGGTCTCGAGCAGATTGGTGACCACCTCGTCCAGCACCCGGCTCTCGATCGTCCGGACAACGATCCGCTCGACCGCCGGGCTCGCGAGCAGCGCGTCGAGCGCCTCGTCCGCCAGCGCCGTGTCGGCCAGCCGCTCGATCACGGCGTTGTGAACCACCTCACGTCCCACCGCCTCCACGAGCGGCCCTGCGAGCGCCCGACTAACTGCCCGTTCCATCAACGGGCTGGCGAACAGCCGATCCACCACCCGCTCGGCCGTACGCGACCCCAGCGCGGCATCCACCGCGGCGAGGGTCACGGAGTCCACGGCCCGCAGGGTGATCTCGCTGCTCGCGCGGGCCATACGCATCGCCGCATCGCCGATCACGGTGGGTTCATGGTCTCATACGGGGCCCGGGACATTCCGCTGTCCCATCCTGTTTGACGCTCCGTTTATGCTGGTAGTACAGGCAGGGGCGGTCAGCAAGGGAGAAAGAATCGCAGTGGCCAAGCAGGGCGTGACAGCGAATTCCGACCAGGCGGTGACCGAGCCCACGTCGTCCGACGTCGAGCTCGACCTCAGCCTCTACCGCCGGATGCTCGTCATCCGCCGCTTCGAGGAAGCGGTGCAGTCGCTCTTCCTCAAGGGCGAGATCTACGGGACGACCCACCTCTACAACGGCCAGGAGGCCAGCGCGGTCGGCGTGGTCAGCATGCTCGACGAGGGCGACCGGGCGGCGGCCACCTATCGCGGGCACGGCGCCGCCCTCGCCCTGGGCACGGAGCCCCAGGCGATGATGGACGAGCTCTGCGGCCGGAGCACGGGCGTATGCGGAGGGCGGGCGGGCTCGATGAACATCGTCGACCTCGACCACGGCCTGATCGGCTGCTTCGGCATCGTCGGCGGCAGCATCGCGGCCGCCACCGGTGTCGCCCTGGCCTTCAAGCAGCGCAAGCTGCCCAACGTGGCGGTCGCCTTCTTCGGCGACGGGGCCACCAACCAGGGCTACTACATGGAGTGCCTCAACTTCGCCAAGGTCCATGAGCTGCCGATGCTCTTCGTCTGCGAGAACAACCTGTACATGGAGTTCACGCCGATCGAGGAGGTCACCGCGGGCCCGATCCTGGCCCGTCCCCAGGCGATGGAGGTGCCGGCGCGGTCGGTGGACGGCAACGACGTCTGGGCGGTGCGCGAAGCGGCGGGAGAGGCGCTCGATCGCGCCCGCGACGGTGGCGGCCCCTCGTTCCTCGAGGTGCTGACCTACCGGTTCGTCGGCCATTCCCGCAGCGATCCGGGCGCGTACCGCAAGCCCGGCGAGCTCGAGGAATGGCAGGCCCGGGACCCGCTGATCATCGCCCGCCAGCGACTCAGCGAGGGCGACGGCGTGGACGAGTCGGAGTTCGAGCGCATCGAGAAGGACGTGCAGGACGAGATCGACGCGGTGGTGGAGCGGTCGCTCTCGGCGCCATGGCCCGACCCCGAGGACGCGGTCACGGAGTTCAAGGCCTCATGAGCGAGATCGAGTTTCGTCACGCGATCCGGGACGCGCTCGACGAGGAGCTCGAGCGTGACGAGAGCGTCATCTTCTTCGGCGAGGACGTGGCGGCCGCGGGTGGCGTCTTCGCCGTCACGCCCGGGCTGATGGACAAGTACGGCGATCGCGTCTTCGACACCGCGATCTCCGAGATGGCCCTTGCCGGCGCGGGCTTCGGCTCGGCGATCACCGGGATGCGGCCGGTCGTGGAGATCATGTTCGGCGACTTCCTCCCCCTGGTGATGGACAGCCTGATCAACCAGTCGTCCAAGTACTGGTTCATCTCGAACGAGCAGGCCAGCGTGCCGCTGACGATGCGCTCCATCGTGGGTGGAGGCGGGCGCTTCGGGGCCATCCACTCCCAGATGCCGGCCTCGTGGCTGGAGGGTGTGATCGGCATCAAGATCGTCGCCCCGTCGACCCCCAACGACGCGGCGGGCCTGCTGAAGGCGGCGATCCGGGACGACAACCCGGTGCTCGTGTTCGAGCACAAGCGGCTCTACTCGATGAAGGGGGAGCGCACCAGCACCGAGCCGATCCCCATCGGGAAGGCCAACATCGTCCGTGAGGGCGCCGACATCACCCTGGTCGCCGCCATGAAGGGGGTCCACGACAGCCTCGCCGCCGCGGAGGTCCTCGCCGAGGACGGGATCTCGGTCGAGATCATCGACCTCCGCACCCTCAGGCCGATCGACTGGGAGACGATCCAGGGCTCGCTGGAGAAGACCAATCGTCTCATCGTCGTCGAGGAGGGACCCAAGACGGGCGGCTGGGCCGGCGAGGTCCTCGCCCTGGCGGTCGAGGAGTCGCTGGAGGAGCTGGACGACGCCTGGCGCCTGACCACGCCCGACCGCCCGATCCCGTACAGCCCGCCGTTGGAGGACGCCTTCCTCCCGGGCCCCGAGGCGATCGCGCGCTCGATCCGAGAGCGCCTGGCAGGGCCGAACCGGCTGCCGGCCTTCAGCGTGTGAGATGGCGAACGGCGGGCGGCCTCAGGTAGAGGTCCAGGGCCCGAACTTGGTGGGTCCGCGCCTGCGTGTCGAGCGCGAGCGGCAGCGCATCGGGCTGCGAGAGCTGGCCCGGCGCGTGAACGTCTCGGCGAGCTTGATCTCGCAGGTCGAGCTCGGCAAGGCCACCCCGTCGGTGGGGACGCTCTACGCGATCGTCAACGAGCTGGGGATGTCGCTGGACGAGCTCTTCTTCGATCCTGGTGGAGCTCCGGCCGACGATTCATCCCATCCGCCGGCCCAGGAACTTCGGCCCGTCGTCCGGCACGACGAGCGGAAGACGATCCAGCTCGAATCCGGTGTCAGCTGGGAGCGCCTCACGCCTGAGACCGAGCACGACGTCGACTTTCTGCACGTCCGTTACGCCGTCGGGGGTGCCTCCTGCCAGCCTGATTCGCTCATGCGCCACGCCGGCAAGGAGTACGGCCACGTACTGGAGGGCCGCCTGGGCGTGACCGTCGGTTTCGAGACCTATGAGCTCGATCCGGGGGACGCCATCTCGTTCAACTCCGACGCGCCGCATCGGCTGTTCAACGCCGGCGACGAAACGGTCGAGGCCATTTGGTTCGTCGTGGGCCGGCGCGGCGATCCGCTGGTCACCCGCGCCAACGGCGGCGGGTAGCCCGACGGGCACACGACACGGCTCTTCAGCGGTTAGTGCGCTCGTTCCCGTGCCGGTAGTTGCCGGTCGCCTTGGCCAGCAGCAGCTGCCGCTCCTCCTCGCTTCCGGCCGCCGCAAGCCGGGCCACAAGCCGTTGGGCCTTCGTCCCTCCCACCACCGCGACCCGGCGACCGCCGCGGCTGACCAGCACCTGCCCGGACTTGGTGGTCCGGTGGCTGAAGGGATCGTCGTCGAGGCGGCTGCGGGCGTCGATCGGCATGTCGACCTCACATCCTGACGCCGGCGGAGCGTTGTCGTGGCATGGCTGCCATCTCCGATCGCATCGATGCACTGGACTGGACCGCGCTGCGCGAGCAGCTCGACGAGAACGGGCACGCGTGCACCGACACCGTCCTCACAGACGCCGAGGCCGACGACCTCGCCGCCCTGTTCGAGGACGGCCGCTTTCGCTCCACGATCGACATGGCCCGTCACCGCTTCGGCGACGGGCGCTACCGCTACTTCGACCACCCCCTGCCCGAGCCGATCGCGGAGGCTCGCGAGCGCTTCTACTCCCACCTGGCGCCGGTCGCCAACCACTGGGAGGAGCTGCTGGGCGGCGACCCGGGTGCCTACCCCGCCACCCACGCCGAGCTGCTCGAGCGCTGCGCCGCGGCGGGCCAGACCCGGCCCACGCCGCTGATGCTGCGCTACCGGGCCGGCGACTGGAACGCCCTGCACCAGGACCTCTACGGCGACGTGTTCTTCCCCTTCCAGGTCGTGACCGTGCTCTCCGAGCCGCGGCGTGACTTCACCGGCGGTCAGTTCGTTCTCACCGAACAGCGGCCGCGGGCTCAGAGCCGGGCCCACGTTCTGGAGCCGGCCCGCGGGAGCTTCGTGATCTTCCCCACCCGGCGCCGGCCGCAGGCGGGCAAGCGCGGTCATCACCAGGTGGGGCTGCGCCACGGCGTGAGCACGGTGCACTCCGGCTCGCGCACCGCGCTGGGCATCATCTTCCACGACGCCGCCTAGCCTCAGAACACGACGGTCCAGCCCTCCCGCTGAGCCTGGGCGGCCGTGTAGGACACCCCGGCCACCTTCAGGCCGCCGGCGTCCAGCACCGTGACGGCGCCGCCGCTGTTGCCGAGCTGGACACCGTCCGCCACGGGGACCAGCAGGGTGGCGCCGGCCGGGAGCGGCCCGGGCGGCAGCGGGCAGGACTGCTTCTGGCGATCGGCGATTTGCCAGCCGGTCAGGTCGACTGTCTCCGGCGAGGCGTTCAGGAGCAGCACGGTTTCGCCTTCGGGCGCGGGCCCCATGGGGTTCACCAGCGCCGCCAGGATCTGGACCACGGCAGGCTCGGCTCCGGGGGCCGGCACACCCTCGATGGCGTGGCCGGTCGTGTCGTCGGTGTGCCAGGCCTGGCTCTGGAAGGCCAGGAAGACCCCCACCCAGCGGGAAGCGGCCGGCAGGTGGAGGACCAGCCCGCCGTCCTGCCACACGCCGTCGTCACCCTGGAAGGAGCCGCTGTTGCCCTGGTTCATGTGGATGTCGTGCACCCCGTTGCCGGGCCGGAAGCCGAACACCTTGTCCTCGACGTCGGCCTCGGGTCCCCAGCGCTCCCCGAACGCGTACAGGCGGGCGCCCTCCTCCTCGATGGCGCGCCCGATGTAGTGATCCAGGAGATCGGCGAGGTCGTTGTCGGGGCCCGTGACGTCGGGAGGCAGCGGCCGCATCTGCGCCGGCTCGAAGAGGTTCGCGCGGATGTAGTCGAGGTTCGGACCGCCGGGCGCTGGGGCGAGCCGATGCCAGCCGGAGCTGAGCCCGTCGAGGAGCGGCGAGATGGGGTGGGACAGGTTGTCGTCGACGAGATAGAGAAGCTCCGACGGCGCCACCTGGGACAGCACGTTCACCGCGATGCGGTAATCGGTGCCGTCGTCGTCGACCAGGTGCACCTGATAGTGGGGGCTGTCGCGGGAGCCCTCGCGCCGGCTGGCGAGAGCTCGCCCGCATAAGACCCCGTACTCGCGGAGCGGCACGGCGTCAACCCTACGGCAGAATCAGATGTGCGTCTCCAAATTCGTGCCAGCGGTAGCCGTGGTCGCGGGCGGCGGCGTACGAGCGGTCGAGCAGGTCGACTCCCGCGGCCGCCTCGAGCAAATCCAGGTGCGAGGACTCCGGCTCGTGCCAGCCGGTCAGCAGCCCGTCCACCGCCCACAAGCCGCGCTCCGGGCCGATCACCAGGCCGGTGGTGCCACCGCCGGCGCCGAGCCGACCGTCGGTGGTGGCCACCGTCTCCAGCGCCCGCACGACCGTGGTTCCCACCGCGACGAGCCGCCCGCCGCCGGCGCGCACCATGTTCGCGACGCGCGCCGTCGCGCGAGGCACGTGGTAACGCTCGGCGTACGGGACCTCTCCCCGCTCGAGTGACGACACTCCGGTGTGGAGGGTCACCGGCGCGATGAGGACGCCCTGGCCGACGAGCGAAGCTACCAACTCGCCGGTGAAGGGCCGCCCGGCGCTCGGCATCTCGGCGCTGCCCGCCTCGCGCGCGAACACCGTCTGGTAGGCCTCGATCGGCCACTCGCGGCCGGCGTGGTCGTAGCTGATCGGGCGACCGTGTCGCCGCAGATACGCCTGGGTCGGTTCGGGCAGCGAGAGCCTGGCCAGGCCGAGGCGCTCGCCATCTCCGCTCGGGGCGACCAGCTGCGCCGTTGCGCCCGCGGGCAGGTCAACCCGCGAGCCGATCGGCGGTGCGCCGTAGCGGCCGCGATCTGCCGTTCTCAGCTCAACCACCCAGAGCTCGTCCGCGGCCGGGGTGGACAGCCGCAGCTCGACCGCTTGCCGGTCGACGCAGCCCGGCAGCGCGGCGGGAAGGGTGGCCGAGGTGTTGACCACCAGCAGGTCGCCGGCCGCCAGGAAGCGGCCGAGCTCGGGGAAGCGGGCGTGTTCGAGCGCGTCGCGGCCCCTCGAGGCGACCAGCAGCGCCACGTCGTCGCGGGAGCGCCCGTCGGCCTCGGGCGGCTCGCCGGCCGCCAGCGGCGGCGGTGCTGCCGCCGTGGTCATGGCACGGCTACCGCGACGTCACGGGCCTTGTAGCGGCCGCTGGGAAGCAAACCCTCGATGAGCGCGAGCAGCCCGGGCACGCTTTCCTCGGGGGGCGGCCGGTCGCTGATGTCCTCGCCCGGGAACGCGTCCTGGTGCATCCGCGTGCGCATGTCGCCTGGATCGACGCTGTAGACCCGCAGCCCGGGGTGCTCGGCGCCGAAGATCGCCGTCAGCTGTTCGAGCGCCGCCTTGGACGACCCGTACCCGCCCCAGCCCTCGTAGGCCTCTACGGCGGCGTCGGAGGTGACGTTGACGATCACGGCGTCGGGCGCCAGGCGAGGCAGCACCAGCTGGGCCAGCGCCAGCGGCGCGAACAGATTCACCGCGAACACCCGCTCCAGCTCGGTCAGGGCATAGTCCGCCAGCGCGGGCTGCGGGCTGGGGCCGAGGAGGCTCGCGTTGTTGACCAGGAGGTGGATCGGCTCGCCTGCCGCCTGCACCAGGGCCCGGCGGTGCTCGGGATCGGCCACGTCGCCCGCGATCGCGACGACGCCCTCGAGCGTCGCGGTGGCCTGTTCCAGCCCGCTCCCGTCCCGGGCGTCGACCGTCAGCAGCCAGCCGTGCTCGGCCAAGGCGCGGGTGAGGGCCAGGCCGAGGCCGCGAGACGCTCCGGTGACGATGCCGGTGGGCACGGCCACGATGATGCACCCTCAAGTGCCCTTGAAGTCAAGGGCTGGTCTGTCGCGCGGGCTACGCCGCCTCGGCCGGGATGAGGATGCCCCGTCCCTGCAGCCGCCCGTTGTCGAGATCGCTCATGGCGTCGTTGATGGCCTCGAGCGGGTAGGTGCTCGTGTGCAGCGTCACCTGACCCTGGGCGGTGAGGGTCATCAGGTCCTGCAGGTCGACGTAGGTCCCGACCAGGTTGCCGATGAAGGAGATCTCGCGCGAGATCACGTCGATCGTCGGGATGTCGATGTTCTCCCCGTAGCCGATGACGTAGTAGAAGCCCCCGTCGCGGACCATCGCGATCCCGTCCTCGATGGCTCCCCTCTCGCCGACGAAGTCGATGATCGCCTCGGCCCCCAGGCCGTCGGTCATCTCCTTGACCGTGTCGACGTGGGCGCCGTCCACCGCGATCGTCTGGTGCGCGCCCATCTCCCGGGCCAGCGCCAGCGCGGGCTCCGACGGATCGACCACGATGATCTCGGCGGGTGTCATCGCCCGCAGGCACTGGATCCCGATGTGCCCGAGGCCTCCGGCCCCGATCACCACCGCTCGCGTGCCCGGGCCGAGGACCGGAATCGCCTTCTTCACCGCGTGGATGGCGGTGAGCCCGGCGTCGGCGAGCGCCGCGATGTCCTTGGGCTCGAGCGACGGATCGAGCTTCACCACCGACCGCGCGCTGGTGAACAGGAACTCGGCGAACCCTCCGTCGCGGTCGATGCCGGGAAAGGAGCCGTTGAGGCAGTGCATGTCGTCGCCGGCGCGACAGGGCCCGCACAGGCCGCAGGAGATGTAGGGATGGACGATCACCGTGTCGCCCACCTCGACGTTGGTCACCGCAGGGCCGACCTCGTGCACCCACCCGGCGTTCTCGTGCCCCGGCGTGTAGGGCAACTTCACGCCGGACTTCTCGGCCCACTGCCCCTCCTGGATGTGCAGGTCGGTTCGGCACAGGCCCGCCGCTCCGATCCGGACGACCACGTCGAGAGGACCGCTGGCAGCCGGCTCATCCACCTGGTCCAGCTTGAGCGCCTCGTGATACTCGTGCAGCCGTGCTGCTTTCATGCGGCCACCTCCTCGTCGTAGCGGACGGCCAGCAGCGAGCGGCAGATGCCGCCGTTGGCCTCCAGGCTGGTACGCACCAGCCGCGCGATGCGAAGCCAGCGTGCCAAGCCGGCCGGCTCGATCGGGGCACCATCCGGCAGCACGAACGCGGGTGCGTCCGGCTCGGCCGCCAGCCCGAGCTGGGTCCGCAGCTTCACGCAGCGCCGGCCGTTCTCGTCATCGGGCAGGTCGGCCACCCGCCGGGCCGTGACCTCCTCCGGGGTCGCCCCGCCGGCCAGCAGACGCTCGCACTCGGTCGACTGGCGGGCCACCAGCGCCTTGCGCAAAAACAGATCCCGCAACCCGTCCAGTCCACCCTCGGTCTCGCCCGGGAACGCCTCGGCGAACCCCTCCCCACGCCCCACGGCGGCGTTGATCTCCTGCCCGGTGTAATGGTCTTCCAACACCACGGTGGCCCGCCGGACCTCGGGTAGCCGGCGCACCGCCTCGCGCGCGTCGCTGGCCATCAAGAAGGCGAAGTTCGGCGCGCACTGCGGCGTCGGCAGCCGCAGCCGAACCTCGACATCCCCTTCCGGCGACACCTCGCAGGAGGTGACGAACCGAAGCTCGGTGATGGGCTCGTCCAACTCAGGGTCGTAGACCGTGCCCAGCGCGTCGAGCACGCCCGCGGCCGTCGTCACGCCGAGCCTTCGACCAGCTGGGCGTCCTCCTTCGCACCCGGGGCCCCGGCGTCGTCGGGCAGCTGGAGCTCCTCGGGCACGTCGACCCCGTACAGAGCCGCAGCGTTGAGGCCCATGATCTTCTTCTTCGACACCGTCGTGTACTCGGGATAGTCGGAGAACTCCGGGTCGCCAGGGTAGTCCCAGTCGACCATCCCCTCGACCTGCCACTTGGGCTCCCAGATGGCGTAGTCGCTGCCGAACAGCATCTTGTCCTCGCCCACCCAGAACAACAGCTCACCCATGACCTTGGCGAAGAAACGGGGCCGCGCATGCATGAGGCCACCGATCACGACGGCCAGCCCGGCATAGACGTTCGGCTCCTGCGTCGCCATGAAGCAGAAGTCCTCGATCCGCGGCAACCCCACGTGCTCGACCACGAAGTTCAGCTCACCGAAGTCGGTGGCCACGTGGTCGACGTCGGACACGTCGAAGGCGTCCTTGTCAAGGGGCCAGATCGTCGGGCCCTTGTGGACGTGGACGTTCTTGATTCCCAGTTCCAGGCAGAGCTCGAAGAACGGCACCGCCTCCGGGTCGGTCAGCTTCCAACCGCGCGAGCCGTTGTTCCACTCCGCCGTATAGAGCTTCACCCCCCTCAAGTCGTAGCGCTCGGCGTCCTCTCGCAGCTGCTCCAAGCCCGCCTCGCCGTCGCGCGGGTCCCAGCGCCCATTCACCAGCAGCCGGCCGGGATACTTCTCAGCCATCGACGCGTTGCCCTCGGCCGTGTTGAAGCCGTCGACATACCACTGCTTCAGATACGTCGACTGGAACACGCCCACGTCGACGTGGCCCTCCTCGAACACGTCCGTGACGAAGTCCTCCTCGGAGTACTTCTGGAACTTCTCAAGCGGCCAGTGCGTCTCGGGCGGGCCGAGCCCCATATACGCGTGAAAGCACTCGATCCAGCCCTTCGCGTACTCCTCCTGGCCCTCCACCCAGTTGGCCGGGCTCGCATCCCAGAAGTGGATGTGGCCATCCATCACGAAGTACTTCTCGCCGTCCTTCTCGTACACGGCTACCGACTCCTCTCTCCGCTGAGTCCCTCGGAGGGATCTTCCCCTAAACCGGGTCCTGTGGAAACCCCGGGGAGCGCCAGGACCACCTCATCCCCGGCCGACGAGGGGCATCTTGGTCGCCATCACCGTCATCGTCTGCACGTTGGCGTCCAACGGCAGGCCGGCCATGTAGACGACCGCCTCGGCAACGTGCTCGACGTCGATCGTGGGCTCTGCGGCGACCTCGCCATCGGCCTGAATGACGCCTCGGCTGATGCCCGCGGTCATTTCTGTCTCGGCGTTGCCGATGTCTATCTGTCCACAGGCGATGTCGAACGGCCGGCCGTCGAGCGATGTCGACTTCGTCAGCCCTGTGATGGCGTGCTTGGTCGCGGTGTAGGGCGCCGAGTTGGGTCGCGGAGTCTGCGCAGAGATGGATCCGTTGTTGATGATCCGTCCGCCTCTCGGTCGCTGCGCCTTCATCAGGAGAACCGCCTCTCGCGTGCACAGGAAGGCGCCCGTGAGGTTCACGCTCACCACCGTGTTCCACTGGTCGACGCTGAGCTCCTCGATCGGGGCGGAGGTCCCGAACACTCCGGCGTTGTTGAACAGCAGGTCGACGCGCCCGAACGTCTCCCGGGTGCGCTCGAAGAGCCGCTCGACCGACGCGGGGTCGGCGACGTCGGTCGGCACGACGAGAGACTGCCGGCCCGCGGACAAGCCCAGCTCGGCCACCTCCTCGAGCAGACCCTCGCGGCGCCCAGCGAGGACCACATGGAAGCCCGCTCGGAGCAGGCCCAGGGCGGCAGCCCGGCCCACTCCGGTCCCCGCGCCGGTGACGACCGCGATCCGGTCGGATTCGTTGGGAGGTCTATCGCCTGTCATAAGCTCGCGGCGTGATTGTGTCGCGTCTCGTCGTTCCCGGTCACCGCGCCGACATGCAGGCCAAGGCGCTCGACAGCGGCGCGGGCGAGATCGTGCTCGACCTCGAGGACGCCGTGGCGGTAGACGGCAAGGCTGCTGCCCGGGAGCAGATCGCGGCCACCCTCGGGCGGCCCAAATGGAGCGACCGGGCCGTCGCCGTGCGCGTAAACGCGGGTGACTCCGGCCACCAGCCCGGCGACCTCGAGATGTGCGGCGAGGTCGGGCTCAAGGCGCTGACGGTCGTGGTGCCCAAGGTCGAGTCGCTCGCCGACGTCGATGCTGCCGCGGCCGTGGCGCCAGTGCAGGCCCTCATCGAGTCGCCTCTGGGCCTGGCCGTCGCCGCACAGGTGGCCGAGCACCCGCGGGTCGTCGCGCTCATCCTGGGCTACGCCGATCTTGCCGCGGCGCTCGGGCGGCGGGGCGCCGAGCGCGATCAGGCCCGTTGGCTCGTGGCACAGGAGACCCTGCTGGCCGCGGCCCGGATCGGTGGGGCGCTTGCCGTCGACGGGCCATCCTTCTCGCTTCGGGACGTGGGCGCCGTCACCGCCGAGGCGCTGGCGGCGCGCGAGCTCGGCTACGACGGCAAGTGGGCGATCCACCCGGCGCAGGTCGACCCCATCAACAACGCGTTCGCAGTGTCCGCCGACGAGCGGCGTTGGGCCACCCGCGTGACCGAGGCGGTGGCCGCCGCCGGCTCCGGCGGCGGGGCCGCGGCGGCACTTGACGGCGGCATGGTCGACGAAGCGATGGTGCGCCGCGCGGAGCGCCTGCTCGCCCTGCCCGCCGCACCTGTGCCGCCGGCAGCGCCGGAGCCGACGCACCGCGTGTCGGCGCCGTTCTACGACGACCTGGCTGCGGGCGCCACCTTCGCGGCACCGAGCGTCACGCTGACCGAGGGGCACGCCGCGCTGCACCAGTCGATCGTGGGCGATCGCCTGCGGCTCGCGCTCGACGCCGGCCTCTTCGA
Organism: uncultured Thermoleophilaceae bacterium; assembly: GCA_963850205.1. Lineage (GTDB taxonomy): Bacteria > Actinomycetota > Thermoleophilia > Solirubrobacterales > Thermoleophilaceae > JACVRW01. The sequence goes on from CAWKKJ010000008.1 coordinate 431,661, forward strand.
AGCCGTGACCGGCACGCCCGGCCTGCTGGCGCATCCGATGCTCGTCTGCGACGTGGCCATCGGACAGTCGACCGCGCCCAGCGCACGCGTGCTGGGCAACCTCTTCTACCGCGGCCTGGGAGCGCGTCCCGTCCCGCTGGGCACCACGTTGCGCACCACCACCGAGGTCGTGGCCCGCCGGCAGGCCTCGAAGGGGCGCGGCATCGTCGCGTTGCGGGTGAGGACCGTCGACCAGCACGGCGGGCCGGTCCTGGACTTCCACCGGGCTCCTCTTCTTCCCGCGCGCGAGGAAGGCGAGGCAGCGGACGATCTCGACGACGTGGGCGAGCCGGTCGACGCCGCTGTCCTGGTACCGGAGGGCTGGGACCTCCAGCCGCTGCGCGAGGAGGCGCTGGGTCCGCTCTTCTCGGAGCTGCGGGAGGGCGACACCTACGTGGATGAGGCGGCCGAGACGATCACCGCGGCGCCCGAGCTGGCGCGGCTGTCGCTCAACCTCGCCCACACCCATACCGACGCCGGCGCCGGCCCGGGTGGCCGGCGACTCGTCTACGGCGGCCACGTGATCGGCATCGCCGCCGCGCGGGTCACGCGCATGCTCCCCGACGTCGCGACGATCCTCGTCTGGGAGTCCTGCGACCACCTCGGCCCGAGCTTCGAGGGCGACCGCCTGCATACGCGAATGGAGGTCACCGGTGTGGAGCCCCTCGCCGACGGCGGGCTGGTCCGCCTGCGCATGCAGTGCACCGCGACCGGCACCGACGAGCGACCGCGCGATGTCCTCGATTGGCGGATGATCGCTCTGATGCCATGACCGGCGTGCTCGATGGACTCACCGTGGTGGAGGGCTCCGCCTACGTGGCCGCGCCCCTGGGGGGAATGACGCTCGCCCAGCTCGGGGCCGACGTCATCCGCTTCGACGACATCGGCGGCGGGCTCGATCGCTCTCGCTGGCCCCTCGCCGAGAACGGGCAGTCGCTCTTCTGGGCCGGTCTCAACAAGGGCAAGCGCTCCCTCCGGGTCAACCTGCACTCCGACGAGGGCCGCGAGCTCGTCTCCGAGGTCATCGCCGCCGCCGGCGCGTTCCTCACCAACTTCCCGGCCCGCGGCTGGCTCGGCTACGAGACGCTGCGAGCCCGCCGCGAGGACCTGATCATGGTCCACCTCAAGGGCAACCGGGACGGGTCGAGCGAGGTCGACTACACGGTGAACCCCGCGACCGGCTTCCCGTGGGCCACCGGCCCGCGCAACCTCACCGAGCCGCTGAACTCCGTGCTGCCGGCCTGGGACATCGCGATGGGCGAGCTGGCCGCCATCGGCCTGCTGGCCGCCGACCGCCACCGGACCCGCACCGGAGAGGGGCAGCTCGTCGAGACCGCCCTGTCCGACGTCGCGTTCGCGGTGACCGGACACCTCGGCCGAGTCGCCCAGGCCCAGCTGGAGACCACCGACTCTCCCCGCCGCGACGGCAATTACCTCTACGGCGCCTTCGGTCACGACTTCGTGACCCGCGACGAGCGCCACGTCATGGTCGTCGCCCTCACCGACCGCCAATGGCAGTCGCTGCTCGACGTCACCGACACCCACGAACAGATGTCCAAGATCAACGAAGCCACCGGCGTCGACCTCGACACCGAATCCGGGCGCTTCGAGGATCGCGACCTGATCGCGGCCATACTGCGCCCCTGGTTCGAGTCACGCGACCTGTCCGAGCTCCGGGCCGCCTTCGAGGGCACCGGAGTCTCCTGGGGCCCCTACCAGACCTTCCGCCAGCTGGTGGAGGAGGACCCGCGCGTGGCCACCGAGATGTGGCAGGACGTGGAGCACCCCGGCGTGGGCACCTACCGGATGCCCGGAACGCCGCTGGACTTCTCCGCGGTGCCGCGCGAGCCCGTGCGGAGGGCGCCGCTGCTGGGGGAGCACACCGAGGAGGTGCTGGGCGGGCTGCTGGGGTTGGCGGATGGGGAGATTGGGCGGCTGGTGGAGGCGGGGGTGGTGGCGGGGGACAAGCCTTGAGCACCGGTAGGGCGCGCGCTCCAAGCCTGTGACGACAACCGCTATCCGGCCTCCACCCCATCAAAGAAAGTGTTGACCGCCTCTGCGTACTCCTCAGGCTGCTCGAGGTGCGCGAGATGGCCGCTGTCTTCGAAGACCACGAGCCGGGCGTCCCGGATCCCCGCTGCCAAGGTCTCTGAACATGCCGGTGTCACCTCGTCATAGCGCCCACACGCAACCAGAGTCGAAGCTTCGATGGCACCCAAGTCCGGTTCGCGGTTCCAGGAGCGCAGGCTGCCGGTAACCACAAGGTCGTTAGGGCCGGCCATGAGCTCGTAAGCCCGGTTCTCACCCTCCTGCTCCATGCTTCGCACGAGCACGTCCGGCCACGGATCGAGGCGGCACAGATGCCGGCGATAGAACACATCGAGAGCGGACGCATAGCGGGGATCCGCGTAGCGTTCCTGGGCGCCCAGCTCCACCAGCGCTGATCGATGCGGCTCGGGCATCCTGTCGATCAGGAGATTGACCTCCGAGACGAACTGCGGCATCGAAGCGGAACAACTCCCCAGCACCAGGCCGCCGATTCCGTGGGTGCCGCGGGTGACGTACTCGATCGAAAGCCAGCCGCCCCAGGAATGACCGAGCAGGTGACAGTAATCCAGGCCCAGCGCAGCGCGCACCGCATCGACCTCCGAAACCGCCCGATCAAGCGTCCACAGGGAGTCGTCATTCGGGCGGTCTGAGCGACCGCAGCCGAGCTGGTCGAAAATGACGACGGGTCGGACGCGAGCCAGACGGCTGGTCAATGACTCGAGGTACTCATTCCCCGCGCCGGGCCCGCCATGAAGGACCAACGTGGGGACTCCCTCGCGGCCACCCAGCCACGAGAACCAAACGCGGCCACCCTCGACCTCGATCAACCCCTCGTCACGCACGGGCACGGCGCCTCCTACCTACAAATCAACGATGCTGGCGCGGGGCATGGTGCAGCGTGCTGTGTGTAGCCGGTTGCTCGCCTGGCACACGGTGGTGTCGGCGACCATACCCATCAAGAGGGCGATCAGCGGCCGGTCCCTCCCCGTGTCTTCCTCCAGCCAGAGCAGCATCTCGCGGAACGCCTGCCTGCAGGCGTCGGCCAGCGATGCGTCGGAGACGACGGTGATGAGCTCCGAGTCGGTTTCCACCCGAGGCCAGCGCATCGCTGCCGGCCTCGACCGTACGGTCGCGGTGGCGGTGATGAGCGTTCCTACCTCCGGTGCGTGGGCAATCTCCCCATCGGCCATCCGAGCCTTGCAGTCCCCGAAGTAGAGAAACGCGCCGTCCCGGTTGACCGGCAACACGATGGTGGATCCCGCCGTCATTGGGTTGCAGTCCTGATTGCCGCCGAACTCCGCCTCGTACCGGCTCAGGACGACCTCGTGTTTCGGGGCCGTCGCAATACAGCCGATGACCGGCCGGATCGGGATTCTCAGCCGCTCGCCGAGCAGGATCTCGCCGTCTTCGACGGGGAGCGTCATCGCATGCTCCTCGTCGAGCCACCAGTCATCCGGCGATGGATCCGTGTACGGGCCGACGACCACACTGCCCGGGGTGGTGACCTCGATTGCTTCGATCTTGACCGCGACTACGTGGTCCGGGGTTGCACCCTCGACGAGGATGGGTCCGGTGACGACATCAAGGTTCTCCTCGACCCACTCGATGTTCTCCGGGGTATAGCCGTCAGGTTGGCGAAAGCGACCGCCGAAGCCGTCCTCGGTTTCAACTTGGAAGGTCTCGCCGTCAGACACCGTGCCATGAGCCTGGTGAAAACTGCTGTAAACGTTTTTCAGATCAGTGGCGGGAAACCGTTGCATGTCAGCCTGACCGAGGGGGCCCACCGAGCTCATGGTCAGGAACCGGCGATGCGCCGAAACCGGGGCTGTAGCCCTCGAACTCGCCGTACTCCGCGAACAAGCGGGAGTAGTGAGCGATCGCCTCGTGATCGAGTGAGATGCCGAGACCCGGTCCGGTTGGAACGTCCAGCTGGCCGTCACGGAACTGCAACGGCTCGGAGAGCAGATCGTGCTCCAGAACCTGGATGAACTGCTGATTCGCGAGCATCGGCTCCGGCAGGGTGGCCAGAACGTGCATGGCGGCCACGGTGGTGATCCCCATGTCGCCGAAAGCGTGCTTGATCAGCGGGATTCCGGCGATCTCGCAGAGACCCGCCACGTCCCGGAACGCGCTCAGTCCGCCCAGCTGATGCTGATCGGTGACGACCACATCCGCCGCGCCGCGCCGGATCACCTCGAGCACGTTGTGGGGAAGCCACGATGACTGGTTTGACCCGAGGCGGGTTCCGGTTGTTCGCCGCAGAAAGGAGAGACCCTCGACGTTGTGCATGTCAATCGGCTCCTCAACGAACTCGACGTCGAGCTCCTCGAACGCCGCCAGAGCCCGTCGGGCGTCGTAGACACTCCACCCCTCGTTTGGGTCCACCCGTATCCCGATGTCGGGACCGACCTCCTCGCGGATGGCCCGGGTAAGCGCGAGGTCGTCCGCGATGTCGAACCCGATCTTCATGTACAGCGTGCGGAAGCCCTCCCTCACGCCCTCAGCGGCCATCTCCGCGACAGCCTCCGGCGTCCGTTCCTGCGGGCTCACGTACCAGTAGTAGGGGATGCGGTCCCGAACGGCTCCGCCCATGAGCTGGTACACCGGAACGTTGTGGGCCTTTCCGACGATGTCCCAGAGCGCGGTCTCCAGCGCCGCCAGGGCCATGTTTCCGATGTAGGGGTAGTGATGCCAGCCGCGATCGTACGAGTCCCTGACGAACGCCTTGATCCGGCGCGGATCCTGGCCGATGAGCCAGGACGAGTTGGCCCGGATGGCCTCCACCACCAGACCTATCAAGGGGCTGCCGTTCGTCTCGCCGATGCCGGTGATGCCCTCGTCGGTCTCCACCTCCACGACTGCGGTGGTCAGCCCCCAGAGCCGGCCGAAACGCCAGGTCTCGGGCGGGATCAACGGCACGGACACCACGTGCGTCTTGACGTCGGTGACCTTCATGACCGGACCGCGAGCCTCAGGCGACGGAGGCCGGGCGAAGGGCCTCCATCGCCTCCTCGAGCATGTGCTCCTCCTCGGCGGTGAGGGCGAGCCGGGGGGAGCGGGTCGGCCCACCGACGCGGCCTACGCGGTCCTGGGCCGCCTTGAAGAACTGCACCAGCTTGGGATGCATGTCGAGCCGCGCGAGGGGCAGCATCCGCTGATACAGGCGGTTGGCCACCTCGAGGTCCCCGGCCGTGCACGCCCGCCACATCTCGAGGCACTCGACCGGGGCCACGTTGGCCACGCCCGAAACCCAGCCGACCGCGCCGGCACACGCCCCCTCGAGAGCCCAGTCGTCGCCACCGACGAGCACCTGCATGTCGCCCCCGGTGAGGCCGAGGATCGCCGGGATCCTCCGGGCGTCGCCCGAGCACTCCTTCACGGCGACGACCGTCTCCACTCGAACAGCCGACCGATGATCTCCGGGCTCAGATCGTTCCGGCTGCTGGACGGGCTGTTGTAGATCATCAGTGGCAGCTGACTCGCGGCGGCCGACGTCAGCGAAGAACGACAGGATCTCGTTGTCGGCTGCGTGGTACATGAGCGGCGGGAGGCACATCAGGGCCTGGGCGCCGGCGTCCGTCGCCTGCCTCAGCCAGCTCCCCCGCTTCCTCGGCCGTCTCCGCGGCGATGCCGATCGTGACCGGCACCCGGCCGGCGGCGGACTCGATGACGGTTGTGAGCACCGACCAGCCGCTCGTCGGTGCTGAGGGAGCGGAACTCCGCCAGCGTCCCCAGCCCGACGATGCCGTCCACGCCGCTGTCGATCAGCCAGTCGACGGCGTCAGCCAGGGCGTCCACGCGAAGCTCGCGCTCCTCGCCGAAGGGTGTGAGGACGGCCGGGTGTACTCCTGAGAACAGCATGTGACTCCTCCGATTCATCTATTCCAGACCCATCTGCTCGCGGACGGTGCAAACGTGGTCATGCGCCGCAGACGTCGCCGCAGCCGAGTCACCCCGCGAGATGGCGTCGTGGATCCGAGCGTGCTCCTCGATGGAAGCCTCGATTCGCCCGGGCACGGTCAGCATCTCGTTGCGGAGCTGTCGCCACAGCGGCTGACCCTGAACGAACGAGAGGTGGTCAGCGAAGGCGAGGAACACGGGGTTCGCCGTCAGTGCCGCGAGCTGCCGGTGAAAGAGGCGATCCGCGTCGCTCCAGACCGCGAGGTGTGCGGGATTGTCGAGGTCCCGAGCGCCGTTCATCATGTCGAGCAGCTGCTCGGTCCGGGCATCGGGCTTGTGCCGGAGTGCGGCCAGGCCGGCTATGCGCGGCTCAAACGTCAGGCGGGCCTCGAGCACCGCCACGGGACTGACGTCAGCGTCGACGCCGAGGAGGTTCGCCGGCGGGCTCTGGGCGACCACCTCGATGGCGTGCGAGGCCACCCACGTGCCCGACCCGTGCTTCGTCTCGAGCACCCCGAGGAGCTGGAGGGCGCCAAGCGCCTCGCGGAGCGAGGGGCGGCTCACCCCGAGCGCTTCGGCCAGCTCGCGCTCGGACGGCATCCGCTCTCCCGGACGCCAGCGTCCCTCGCGGATGGCCTCGACGATCCGATCGCAGATCCGCTCGTAGAGCTGGACCGACGCGACCGGACCGAGGGACAGGTCGGTCACGTCCGCGACGGGACCCGACCTGGGCTCGGCTGAGGTCTCCCGCAACTCTGTCGGTTCAATCACGATCCTGGCTCCCGATCACGCATCTTGCGAGCCGCGCCGGACACTTCACGAGGGCCCGATTGGCCGACACCTGACTCGAGTAATCAGCATCGGGACGATACGAGCCTCCAGCGCAGGTTGTCAAGTGCTCTTACCTCTCGGCCAATCAGTGTCTGGCCGCGTCTGAGCAGATCAACCGCCATGTCCGTCGGGCCTCCAGGCTGGAAGCCGACGATGTCCTGAGGGCAGGCGGAGAGGACCACCACGCCCTCCATCAGCATCTGGAACGTGGCGGCGTCGCCCGGACGCGACACGCATTCGTCGAGGACCAGCCCCCCGTCGTCGCGTGACCCGGAAGTTCGCAAAGACGTTGATCGGCTGGGGTGCGTGGCCGATCTCGATATCCATGCTTGGGCAGCTCGGACAGGAGGTTCTCCTCGCAGGAGGCGTGACCCGTCGGCCGCCGCCGAGGAGGCGGTACCGAGCCGGGTCGCACGCCGCGACCAGGCAATCGTGGGCTCCGGGCGAGGTGTCCTCCACGAACTCGAGGATCGGCCGCCGCTCGTTCGTCACGAAGGTCCAGCCCGTCTCCGGATAGATCCGGCCCATGTGCACCCGCGTGTGCGGCGCGCTCAGGTACTCCTCGGGATCCGCGGCGCTGAAGACCCAGAGGTCGGCGGCCTGGCCACCCTCCAAGTCGACGACGGCAAAGCGCTCGCCCTCCTGCAGCCGCTTGCTCCAGCCCGTGCGGGCGGGGATCAGGGTTCTTTCCGGGTGCATGTCCACCGCCTCGTTCATGACAGGCGGGCTCCCGTCTCGGTGTCGAACACGTGCAGCGACCCCGGGCTGATCTCGGCCTCGACACGATCTCCGACCTTCGCTGACGAGCGCGAGCCGAACCGTGCCACGAACGTCGCCCGCTGCTCGTCTCGCGCCAGCTCGTCAAGCTCGGCCGGATCCTCGACATCGTGCGCGAACTCCTGCGTCCGAGCCGAGAGCCGCCGCGACTCATCGACCAGGAAGTGAACGAGAACATCCGACCCGAGCGACTCCCGCAGCGTGACGGCGCCCGACAGGCGCCGCCCGTTGGACGCCTTCTCCGACGTCGGCTCGTCGAGCCGTTCGGGCCGGACGCCGATTACGACCGGGCGCCGGCCGGAGCTCTCGACCACCTCATCCTCCGGAGCCTCGGCGGCGTCGAGGCCGATGGTTCGGTCCCCCACGGCGACCACCCAACCGTCCTCCCGGCGGATGAGCTCGCCCTCCACGAGGTTCATCGGAGGGCTTCCGACGAACCCGGCGACGAACAGGTTGCGTGGGCGGTCGTAGATCTCCTGGGCCTGATCGAACTGCTGCAGCTCTCCGCCGCGCATGACCGCCACGCGATCACCGATGGTCATCGCCTCGACCTGGTCATGCGTGACGTAGATCGTGGTGGTCCCCAGCTGTCGCTGAAGGCTTGAGATCTCCGCGCGCATCTGCACCCGCAGCTTGGCGTCGAGGTTCGACAGCGGCTCGTCCATGAGAAAGACGCTCGGCTCGCGGACGATCGCCCGCCCCATCGCGACCCGCTGCCTCTGACCGCCGGAGAGCTGGCCGGGCTTTCGTGCCAATTGGTCCTCGAGCCCCAGCGTTCGCACCACCGAGCGGACCTTTTCGAAGCGCGGCTGACGTTTGACGCCCTTGAGGCGGAGTGGAAAGCCGACGTTGTCGCGGATCACCATCTGCGGGTAGAGCGCGTAGTTTTGGAAGATCATCGCGATGTCGCGCTCGCGGGGGTCGAGGTGGTTGATGACCCGGCCCCCGATCTCGATCGTCCCCGTCGGTCACATCCTCGAGCCCGGCCACCATCCGGAGGGCCGTGGTCTTGCCGCACCCCGACGGCCCGACGAAGACCGCCAGCTCGCCGTCTGCAACCTCCAGATCGAGATCGCGGACGGCTTCCGTCCCGTCGGCGAAGACCTTGGAGACACCTGTGAACGTCACGCCGGCCATGTGTCAGTGCCTTTCCTGGAACTCTCGTACAGCGTTCACGTAGTGCTCGCGCTCCTCCCAGTGCGCGTGGTGGGACGACTCCGGGAACGTCATCAGCTCGCTGCCCGCGATCAGCTCGGCGATCATGCCCGAGCTGGCCGGCGTCAGCGAGTCGTACGCCCCGACGGTGACCAGCGTGGGCACGTCGATCACGGCTGATTCGGCCGGAGACGTCCCAGTCCTTGAGCCTGCCGCGCATCGCCACGTCGTCCGGTCCCCACATGGTCTCGAGCACATTCACCGCCAGCTCGTCAACCGAGCTCTGCACCTCCGGCGGCGACGGGATCCGGCAGACGTGCCGGTCCCAGAACTCCGCGCTGGCGTCCCGGAACCGCGGCGTGTCGGTTTCGCCTCCCTGGTGGGCGTCGCGTAGCGGCCCTGCCGTCTCCTCGGGGAACTCCTCGATCAGGCGCAGCAGCTCCTGCCGGTGGAAGGGCGCCGAGCAGATCGTCGAGGCGAGACAGACGGTTCGAAGCGCCGAGGGGTGGGCGACCGCGTACTCCTGGGCGAGCATGCCGCCCCACGAGTGCCCCCAGAGGTCGACCTGGCCGAGCCCGAGGCTCGTGCGAACCGTCTCCGCCTCCTCGACGAACCGGTCGACGGTCCACAGGCCGGGATCGTCGGGCTTGTCCGACGCGCCGCACCCGAGCTGGTCGTAGAACACGACCCGCACCCGGTCGGAGGCGAGGTCGGCCATCGAATGGATGTACTGGCTCGGGACGCCGGGGCCGCCATGCATGGTCAGCACTGTGCGCTCGCCCTCGCCGGCGATGCTGTAAGCCACGCGGCCGTCGGCCGTCTCGACATACCCCTGTTGCGCTCCACGTGACGGCCATCCGCTACTCGTCCTCGGCCAAGGGCGGCGCCTCCGGAAGCACCTGTCCGCCGTCGATGATCAGCGTCTGTCCGGTGATGTACCGGGCCTCGGGCGACGCCAGGAACCTGCACCCCCCACCCGACGTCCTCGACATCGGCGAAGCGCCGCATCGGAACCGCGCTGAGCATCTGGCGACGGTGGTCTTCGCTGGTGTCGTCGAGCCCGGGTGTGTCGACGTTGCCGGGCAGCACCGCGTTGATGACGATGCCGCTGGTGGCGAGCTCCATCGCGGCGGAGCGCATGAAGCCGAGCATCGCCGCCTTCGAGGCTCCGTACGCGGCGAATCCCGGATGACCGGTGTAGGGCCCGGTGATCGAGGACGTCAGGACGATCCTGCCGTACCGCCGGGCGAGCATGGTGGGCAGGCACGCCTGGACCGCGTGCACCGCGCCCTTCACGTTGATGTCCATCACCCGGTCCCAGGCGGTGTCATCCAACACGTCGAGCTCGGCGCTCGGGTAGATGCCGGCGTTCGCGGCCAGGATGTCGATTCGCCCGCGCTCCTCCACGATGCGGGCGGCGAGCGCGTCCACCGCGGCGCGGTCCGTCACATCCGCGGCCATGGCGGTGACGTCGAGCGACCGTGCCCGGAGGCCCGCCGCCGCCTCATCGGCCGCCGGGCTGTCGATGTCGGCCAGCACGACGCCGGCACCCTCGGAGGCGAGCACCGTGGCGATGCCGAGCCCGATCCCGCGGGCGGCTCCCGTCACGACGGCGACTTGGTCGGTAAGCGGTTGCACCGGATCGCCCTACCGCACCAGCCCTCGGGCGCCGACCTGTATGACGGTCTCCGCGACCCCGTCGCGGATGCCCAGCAGCCCGTCGTGCAGGTTCACGCAGCCGCAGGCGTGGTTCGGGATGATCCGAAGGCGATCGCCGACGGCAGGGGGCCTGTCGACCTGCGAGACGTCGACGTATCCGTGCTCCTCGTTCAGCGTGTGAACGCGAGCGTCTGGAAGTCCGACGATCTCGCCGTGGAGGCCGTCGTCATGGGGGTCGGAGGTCAGCGTCTTCGAGCCAGCGTCGACCACGATCTGTCCCGGGAGGGTGTCGGAGACCACCGTCACCTCGACCAGGAGGGCACAGGCATCTCGCCCGCCGTCGGGCTCGTCCTCGTTGCGATCCAGCAGGGCGTACGTCCCGGCCCGGAGCTCATTCACGCACGTCTGATGGGTGAGGTAGCGGGTGGGCGTGGAGCCGCCCGAGATCCGGTCGCATGGCAAACCGGCGTCGATGAAGGCGTCCCGCGTCTCCCTGAAGAATGCGTCGGCCGACTCCAGCCCCGCGCGGATCTCGGCGTCGTCTCCACGGCAGTGGCCCGGGTACCCGCTGATGCCGGCCACCTCGACGGCGGGCAGCGACGAGAGCCGCCGGGCGAGCTCGACCGCGCCGGCAGACGTGACCTGACCGGTCCGGTGGAGGCCGACGTCGAGCTCGACCAGGAGCGTGGCGCGGGCGCCGTGGCGGACCAGGGCCGACGAGAGTCCCTCCGCTGCCGCGACGCTGTCGACCGCGACCGTGAGATCGAGGCCCTCGGCGGCGAGCCGGGCCAGGCGGTCGCACCGGTCCCTGCCGACCGGCGGGTAGTGCACCAGCAACCGAGGCACACCCGCCTCGTGGAACACGACCGCCTCGCCGGTCTTGGCCACCGTGAGCCCGGCCGCGCCGACCTCGACCTGTCGCAGGCCGATGTCCATGGACTTGTGCGTCTTCGCGTGGGGCCAGAGCGCGATGCCGTGCTCGGACGCGTAGGCCTGCAGGCGCTGCAGGTTGGCCTCCAGGCGGTCGAGATCGACGACCGCGACCGGCGTCTCCAACTCGTCGAGCGGTCGACCGATCTGCTCGGACAGCAGCGCGAGGGTCCGGTCCGCTCCGGTCACCGTCACCGACGGCCGCGCGGCGCTCAAAACAGCCACCCGCTACTGAGCCCGCCGTCGGCGATCCAGGACGAGCCGGTTACGAAGCTCGCGTCGTCGGACAGCAGGAACGCGACGACGGCCGCCATCTCGTGCGGTTCCCCGAGGCGGCCGAGCGCGTGGGCGCGGTTCCACGTCGCGAGCATCGCTTCCGCGTCATCGGACTCGGCCAGCATTCCCTCGGTCACCGATGTCCGGATGACGCCGGGGCAGATGGCGTTGACGCGAATTTGCGAGGGGGCCAACTCGAGTGCCAGGCCCTTGGTGAGCGCCTCGACGGCGCCCTTCGACGCGGTGTAGGCGATTGCGTCGGGCTCGGCGTAGAACGCGTTTGTGGAGGAGATGTTGACGATCGCGCCCGGCTGGTCCGCGGCCTTCAGCCGCATGGCGAGGGCGCGAGCCGCAGAGGAAGTAGCTGCCCACGTTGACCGCGAGCGTCCGGTTCCACTGCTCGGGGTCGGTCTGGAGGACATCGAGGCCCTCGCTGATGCCGACCGCGTTGACGAGCATCGACGGCGGGCCCAGCTGCTCGCCGGTTTGATCGAGCAGGCGCTCGACCGCCTCGGGGTCGGACACGTCGGCGACGATGCCAGCCGCCTGCCCACCGTCCGCCTCGACGGCGCCGACGGCCTGTTCGACCCTCGGCCTCGTCGGAGTCGACGACCGCGACGCGTGCGCCCTCCTCGGCAAGGCGCAGGCAGATGGCGGAGCCGATGCCTCCACCCCCGCCCGTGACCACCGCGACCTTTCCCTTTATGCCTCTGATAGCTCACGTCCTCCGGTTCGTGTCGATGACTCGGCCCTCGCACGCCACCACCCGCCCGCGTCGGATCACGGTCCGCTCCGCTGGAGCCCTGATCAGAGCCTCGCTGAGGTTCCGGGCGCGCACGAGGGTGAAGTCGCCCCGGTCGCCGGTCCGAAGCAGGGCCTCGGGGCGGTCCAGCGCGGCAGCGGGGTTGGCGCTCACAAGGGGAAGCGCCTCGGCGAGCTGCCGATCCTCACGCCAGTTGCTGCAATACGCGGCCAGCCCTGCCCGGGCCAGCTGATCGCCGTCGCCGAAGGGCGACCAGGAATCGCGAATGTTGTCCGAGGCCACGACCGCATTGACCCCGAGCTCCCGCAGCCGGTCGAGCGGTGGCAGGCGACCGTCACCCGGAACGCTGGTGATCACCGACACGCCGGCATCCGCCATCGCGGCGGCTGTGTGGCCCAGCTCCACGTCGTCCACCTGCGCCAGCGCATAGCCATGGCTGACAGCGCAGCGCCCCTGCAGGCTCAGCGCGCGAGCGCGCTCCGCGATCGCCCGGATGGTCGTGGTGCCCACACGATCAGGCTCGTGGACATGAACGTCGACCCGCGCGCCATGACGCTCGGCCAACTCGAACACCGCGTCGAGATGGGCGTCCCGATCTCCGTCGAGCGTCATGGGATCGAGGCCGCCGACCGCCTCAGCCCCCAGGCCCAGCGCCTCGTCGAGCGCCTGCACGCGGGCACGTGAGCCAAGGCCCGCCTGGGGAAAAGCGACCAATGTCACGTCGATCACGTCAGCGTGGTCCTCCGCGAGGCGCAGCATGGTCTCCACCCGCCGGATGCCGGTGGAGTCCTCGACGTCGATGTGGGACTGCAGGAGCGTCGTCCCGCGCGCGACGACCGCATGCGAGGAGGCGGGCTGCCCGGACCTCGAACGGCGCGACGAGATCGCTTTCCAGCAGGTCTCGCTCCATGGCGGCCCGCTCGCGCAGCGTGGCCGCCGGCCGATGGGGGAACCACCGCTCGCCCAGCAGAGTCTTGTCGAGATGCACGTGGGCGTCGGCCAGCCGGGGAAGTGCCATGAGCCCTTCACCGTCGATTTCCACAACGCCGTCGGGCGCGGCGGCGACGATGGTCTCGTCCGACACCGCGATATCCCTCGCACCGCCCATCGGGTCGGAGACGCCCCGCACCATCAGCGAACCGCTCACTTGAGCGCTCCCGCCACGAGCCCGCGCGAGAAGTAGCGCTGGCCGAGTACGAAGGCCAAAATGACCGGCAGCGAGACGATGAGCGACCAGGCCATGAGCAACGGCTCGTTGATGTCGAATCGCCCACGCAGCGACGCCACGCCCACCACGAGCGTCTGCGAATCCTGCGTCTGAAGGAACAGCAGCGCGATCAGGAACTCGTTCCACACGTAGACCGCAGCGACCACCGCGAGGGTGACGAGCGCTGGTCGCATCACCGGCACGATCACGAACAAGAGCACCCGTCCCCGCCCGGCGCCGTCGATCGCCGCCGCCTCGTCGAGCTCCGGGGGAATCCCGCGGATGAATCCGACCATCAGATACGTGGCGAGGGGGGTGAGCAACCCGGCGTAGGTGAGGATGACCCCCAGGCGGGAGTTGAGCAGCCCCAGGTTGACCATCATGATGAACAGTGGGACGACCAGCACGACCGGCGGGATCGCCAGTAGCAGCACGATCCCCGGCAGGAGGCCCCGCGGCCACCAGCCGCTGCTCCGGGCGATCGGATAGGCGGCCAGCACGCCGGCGATCATCGCCAGGATCACCGAACCCAGTGTGATCACGAGGCTGTTGGCGATCCAGGTCGAGAGGTTGGGATCGCTGAGAACGGTGTCGACGTTCTCGAGCGTTGGGTCGCTGGGCAGGCCCACCCGGTCGCGCGTGTAGTCCTCCTCGGACTTGAGCGAGGTCAGCGCCATGAACGCGATCGGAGACAGGGTCGCCAGGACGGCCACGATCAGCAGCGCGTGGCGCGCGATGACGGCTGCCCTCACTGTGACCCCCGGGCGACCGCGAAGCGGACGACCGCCTGACCGAGGAGAAGTACGAGCAGGCCGCCGAGCAGGATGACCGCGGTTGCGGAGGCCAGGCCGAGGTTCGAGGCCGCGAAGCCCTGCGTCCAGATCAGGTACTCGATCACGACGGTGGCGCCCCCCGGGCCGCCCTTCGTCATCGTGTAGATGTAGCCGAAGACCCAGCTCAACATCGTGATCGCCTCGATCACCACGAAAATCCCGATCACCTGCTTTAACGCCGGGAGAGTCACAAACCGGTGCATGGACCACCACCTGGCGCCGTCGACCCGCGCCGCGTCGTAGAGGTCCGGATCGATGCTGGACATGCGGGCAGAAAAGAGAAGGACCCCCAGCCCGAATTCCTTCCAGACGATCACGGTGAGCACCGCCCACAGGGCGTAGGTGGGATCGCCGAGCCAATCCTGCGCAAGCGCGGACAGCCCCACCCCCCGCAGCGACTCGTTGGCGGCCCCATTCAGGGAGTACAGCGCGCCGAAGGTCACGCCCACGACCGGAATGGACAACACGTAGGGGATGAACAGCGCCGACCGGTACACGTGCGAGGCGCGGCCCGAGTTGAAGAGGAGCACGGCTAGAAGCAGTGCGATGACGACCAGGATCGGGACCGCCGCGAGGAGAGTGAGATTGTGCTGGACGGCGTCCGGGAAGCCGGGATCCTCGACGCTGAGCTTGAAGTTGGCCGTGGTCCGGATCGAGCCCGGGACGTTCGGCCGCGTTTGGAAGCTGTAGTCGATCAGCTTGAGCACCGGGTAGCCGAACGCAAACCCGATCAGCCCAACCGCGGGCAGCAGGTATGGAATCGACCACAGCTGCCGGCGCCCGATCCGCCGCCGGCGGCGGGGCGGCTTTGCCGCCTCCCGCGAGCCAGGCACGGCGGCCCGCTTCCTCCGGGCAAGGGACGCGTCCACCGCCGACCCGTCAGGCACGCGACTCCCGAACGTCCGCGGACGGGGCTGCGGGGCCCGCAGCCTCGCCCACGCTCAGATCGTCACCGGCGTCATCTGCCAATCGGTGAATCGCTTGGCGATATCGGGGTTCTGCTCCCGCCACACCTTGGCCTGCTGGTCCCAGAGATCGGTCACTTCCTTGACGGACCCTCCGGTCATCAGCTTCTGGCCACCAGGCCCGTTGGCGGTCTCGTCGACGCTCGGCGGGATCCAGTTCTCGAGCCAGATCTGAAGGCCCGTGCTGGCCCGCTCGGCGAGCGCCTTGCGGAGCGGGTTGGTGATCACGCTCCGGTCGAAGCGATCATCCGCCGGGATCACCTTGCAGGTGTCGTACTGGCTCTTGAGCTGCGCCGGCTCGTGAAGGAACTGGATGAAGCTGCTGGCCACCTTGGGATCGGCAGCCCAGGACGTCACGAAGTACGAGGTCGACTGCGTGGCCGTATAGGAATCGGCCAATTTTCCGCTTCCGTACTTCGGGAAGTCCAATTGGGCGACGTTCTCGTCACCGAGGGCCTCGCCCCAGGCGATCGCACCGTTCTCCACGGCCCACGCCATCGCAGCCTTCCCGGCTCCGAAGACGTCGTAGCCGCCCTGGCCGTCCAGCGACATCGCATCGGCGTTGTAGTACTCCTTGTCGATCAGCTCCTTCCAGCGGACCATCCACTCCGAGTACTTGGGGTCCGCGAACGAGGCATCGCCCAGTAGCGGCGCCTTCAGGTCGTCCAGCGAGTCCAGCGTCTGCACGCCCAGGAACGCGAACGCCCAGCGCCCGCCGAAGGTGTCCTTGTTGCCGATGGCGAGCGGCGTGATGCCCTTGGCCTTGAGCGTCGCGCAGGCCGCGACGAACTCGTCCCACGTCTTCGGCGGCGCCTCGGGGTCCAGGCCGGCCTGCTCGAACAGCTTCTTGTTGTAACAGAAGGGCTGGCCGATCACGTAGAGCGGCGCGGCCCACTGCTTGCCGCCGTACTGGTTCTCCTGGCGGAAGACCCAGTGAGCCCGCTCGGACTCCGGCACGAGGTCGTCGAGGGGCTGAACGGCATCCGCCCACGCCTGCGCGAGCACCGGCTGAGTGGCCCACTGTGCCGCGACGTCGGGACCCTTTCTCGCGGCGGCCGCAGCAGCAAAGTTCGAGACAAGGGTCTCCACCTGCTGCATCGCTACCTGCACGTCGGCGCCATCGGGGCCCGACTTGAACTTCGCCGTGGCCTGCTTCAGCCACGCGTTCATGTTGGTGGCGTCGCCCCACATCCAGGCGTTGACATCCCCCGAACCCCCACCACCGTCGGATGAGTCATCGCCACCGCACGCGGCGAGAAACGCCGGGCCCGCGCTCAAGAGCGCGGCTCCACCCGCGGCACGGGACAGCACGCTCCGCCGCGTGTACCCGCCAGGCCGCCTGTTGCTGGGATTCATTGAGAGCCTCCTTGGTCCCCTGCCTGCCTGCCGTGCGGCGCCGCCGCAGTGAGGAGCCGCGAGGGGATCGGCGACTCCTGGTCGTGATGGCCATAGCCCGAGAGCTCCCCGACGGTCGCATGAAGCTCGGCGTAGTGCCGAAGCGCCTCGCGGTCGATCTCGACCCCGAGGCCCGGGCCTCTCGGTACATCCAAGCATCCGTCCTCGAACTCGAACCGCTCGGTCAGGAGATCGTGCTCGAGGATCGTCAAATGCGTCTGGTGCGCGAGCGTCGGTTCGTGGAGCCCGCCCAGAATGTGCAGGGTGGCGGCCGTCGTGATCCCGAGATCGCCGAAGCTGTGCTTCACCACCGGAACGTGGGCGGCCTCGCACATCCGGGCGGCGTCCCGGAAGGGGATCATTCCTCCCAACTGGTGGGGGTCGGTGACGACCACGTCCGCCGCTCGCTGCGCCAGGATCTCCGGCACCTGGTGCATCAGCCACGCGGACTGGTTCGCCCCGATCTTTGTCCGGGTCTGCCTGCGCAGGTAGCCCATTCCGGCGATGTCGTGCATGTCGATGGGCTGCTCGAGGAACTCGAGCCCCACCTCCTCGAAAGCGTGCAGCGCTTCGATCGCCGTGAACGGCGTCCACCCCTCGTTCGCGTCCACCCGGATCGCAACGTCAGGGCCGACCTCCTCGCGCACAGCGCGGACCAGCGCGAGGTCATTGGCCAGATCGAAGCCGATCTTCAGGTACATCGTCCGGAATCCCCGCGCCACCCCCTCGGCAGCCTGCGCCCGGACGGTCTCGACCTCGCGGTCCGCGACCCAGATGTACCAGTAGTACGGAACGGCTCGCCGCTCGAGCCCGCCGAGCAGGGCGTGGAGGGGCATGCCCGCGGCCTTGCCGACGATGTCCCACATCGCCATCTCGATCGCCGCCACGGACAGGTTGCCCTGGTACGGCGAGTGATGCCACCCATGCATGTCGACCCGGCGCAGGAACGCGAGGACGTCGGAGGCGTCGCGGCCCACCAGCAGGGAACCCATCCTCTCGACGGCGTGGGTGGAAGCAAGGATGTCGGGGACGCCGGGGCACTCTCCGATGCCCACGATCCCGTCCTCGGTCTCCACCTCCACGATCGCCGTGGTCAGCCCCCAGGATCGTCCGAAGAACCAGGTCTCTGGCACCGTGAACGGGACGGTTACGACCGTGAAGCGGACGTCCGCGACGGTCGGCATCGCCTTCAGCCCTTCTTCGCGATGGCCTGGATCTCGACGAGGAGATCGGGGGAGTGAATGTCCGCTCGGACCGTGGCGCGGGCCGGCCGATGGGTCCCAAACGCCTCGGCGTAGGCGCGGTCGTAGGCGTCGAAGTCGTCGAGGTTCACGAGGAACGTGGTCACGTACACGACGTCGGTTAGGGCGAAGCCGCCCTCCTCGAGCACCAACTCCATGTTCTCGATCGCCTGCCGGGTCTGGGCGGCGGCGTCACCGGGCGTCACGGTGTTTCCGTCGGCGTCCACCCCGCATTGACCGGCCAGGAACATCATGTCCCCCGCTACGACACCGTGCGAGAACGCCCCGGTGGCCGAGGGCAGTCCGCTGGGGTTCAGGAGCTCCACCGGGTGCCTACTTGAAGGCCCAGAGGCCGATGTGGTTGCCCTCGGTGTCCTCGAACAGACCGGTGTAGCCGTCACCGACATCCCGGCTCCGCTCGATGGCTCGGCCGCCGGCGGCCTCCACGCGTTCCAGGGTCTGGTCGATCGAGTCGACGGCGATCGCCGGTCTGATCCCCGCTCCCGGCGTCGACTCCACGTCCTCGCAGATCCCGACCTCCGGCTGAGCCTCGAAGTACTCGACGCGGACCCGCTGATGTTCTTCCGGGGGGCTCTCGAAGCTCCAACCGAACACCCCGGCGTAGAACCGGTGGGCGCGGTCCAGGGACCTTGCCGGAAGTTCAACGTAGTGAAAGCTGGGACCCTGGGACACCCTCGCCTCGACCGCTCCTTGCCGCCCTCACGCTCGGCGCGGCTGACTCTACGGGCCGAGAGGCGAAGTTGTCAAGCATTCTTACCTCCCGCTCAATATTCGGCTAATCTCGGCCTCATGCGAGGCCTCGCCGGGCGCAGCGCACTCGTCGCCGGCGGCAGCAGCGGGATCGGAAAAGCGGTCGCCGGCCGCCTCGCGGCGGAGGGGGCAACGGTCACGATCGCGGGGGCGCCGGCAGACGTCGGCGACGTCGAGGAGACCGTGAAGGGCCTCCGGGAACAGGGCCACAACGTCGCGGGTGCCGCACTCGACCTGTCGGGGGCCGAGGATGCGAAGGCCGCCGTGGACCTGGCGATCGAGCATGCCGGCGGGCTCGACATCCTGGTCGTCACGGTCGGCTACATCCACTACCCGGACCCCTTCCTGGACGCCACCGTCGAGACCTTTGAGCGGACTTTTCAGGTGAATGTCCGGGCGACGTTCCTGCTCGGACAGCACGCCGCGAGGGAGATGGCGAAGCGCGAGCGCGGAGTCATCATCAACACCTCCTCCACCAACGCGTTCATGGGTGATGAAGCCACCGCGTCATTCAGCGCCGCAAAGGCCGCGGTCTCGACGTTGACCCAGGTGATGGCGATCGACCTCGCGCCGTTCGGCATCCGGGTCAACGCGATCGTCCCCGGGATGATCCGCACCCGCGCCAGCGCGCCCATGGTCGAGAACGCCGCTTTCTGGGAGAAGTACAAGCTCAAGATCCCGATGGACCGCCCGGGGACTCCCGATGAGATCGCCGGCTTCTACGCCTTCGTGGCCTCCGACGACGCGTCCTACCTGACCGGGAGCGTCCTGACCTACGACGGGGGCTTCTCGAGCGGCATCCGCTGGCGCGGGTGGCTCGACCTGCCGTGATCAGCTGACGATCGCGTGGGCCGGCTGCCGCGGGTCCGCACCCGCGCGCAGGAAGCCGGAGGCCTGGTCGCGGTAGATGGCCTCCACGGCTGCGGCCGAGCGCGTGAAGTCCGGCCAACGCTCCACCTCATGGCCGCGCTCGGTCAGCGCGGCGACCATCCGGTCGTCGTAGCGGCCTTCGATCGCGACGTGGTTCGGCCGGTACTCGAACGGCGCGAACGAGTTCGGGAAGCTCCAGGTGGAGACGCGGGGAGCGTTGATTGCCTCCTGGAGGTCCATCCCGAAGTGGAACACGTTCAGGAAGAACTGCAGCATCGCCTGGGACTGCATGTCGCCGCCGGGACAGCCGAACACGAGGACGGAGCCGTCGTCGCGCACGGCCATCGCGGGGCTCGGTGTCAACCGGGGGCGCCTCCCGGGGCCTACACCGGACGGGTGGCGGGGGTCGGGCCGTGACTGCGTGCCGCGGGTGGACGGCACCAGCCCGGTGCCGGGGATGACGGGTGACTCTGACGACGCGTCCGAGGGAGTCGCCGAGAACACGTTCCCCCAGCGATCGACGACGCAGACGTACGAGGTGTCGCCGTGGGCGGCGACCTCCGCCGGGGCCGGCGTCGGGAGCAGATCCACCAGCGAGGGGTCGGCCCCGAGCGGCGGCGGCAGGGACGGATGGGCGCGGGCCGGATCGATCGCCGCCAGGCGCGCCTCGAGGTGAGCTTCGGACAGCAGCTCGTCAAGCCGGACGTCGACGTGGTTCGGGTCTCCGTAGCGGTACTCACGGTCCGCGAAGGCGGCCTTCAGGCATTCGATGAGCCCGTGGGCGTAGGCGGGATCCTCGAACGTGGCGGCGGAAAGCCCTGAGCGCTCGACCAACAGCAGCGCTTCGGCCAGGACGGGGCCCTGACACCAGGGACCGCACGTAAAGACGTCAAAGTCTCGCCAACGGACACGCACGGGCGGCTCGCTCGGGGTCCGGAACGCGCTGAGGTCCGCCCGGGTCAGGTAGCCCCCGTGCGCTTCGTGGTAGCGGACGATCCGTTCAGCGATCTCGCCGGTGTAGAACGCGGCTCGGGCCGCCTCGAGACCCGCGGTCCGATCGCCCCGGGCCGCGCGCTCCTCGTCCGCCATGTGCTCCAGCGTGGCGGCCAGGTCGGTCTGGACGAAGCGATCTCCAGCCGCCGGCAGCTCCCCGCCGGGGAGGAAGATCGCCGCGTTTGAAGGCCACATCGCGTACGCCGCCGCCTCGGAGGCAACCGACTCGGCGAAGAGCTCGTACACAGCGAAACCCTCCCGGGCGAAACGGATCGCCTCCGCGGCGGCCGCGCCGAAGGTCATCGTCCCGTAGTCGCGCAGCGCGGTGATCCAGGCGTCGGGGGCGGCCGGCACGACGGTCTGCAGCAGCCCGACCGGAATGGTGCCGTCATGCTCGCGCAGAAACAGGTCCGCAGGAATCCCCGCGGGCCAGCCGCCGAGCCCGGCGAGCGTGACCACCGGCCCGTCGGCCTGGCGGATCATGATCGGGGCGACACCGGCGACGTTGACCTCGAAGGGGCAGAGGACACCGAGCGCCAGCCCCGCCGCGCACCCCGCGTCCGTCGCGTTGCCCCCCGCCTCGAGGATCGAGTAACCGGCCGCGGCCGCGAGATAGTGCCCCGCCGAGATCGCGTGACGGCTTCCGTACAGCGTGTGGCGCCGCGAGGCGACGGCGCTGTCGGGCAGGCTCATCGCTCAGCTCGCGGCGCCGAACAGCTCATCGACCTGACAGCTTCCGTTGCCCAACCGCTGGCCGCCGAGCTCGCCTGCGGGCCGAGGTGGCTCGACAGCGGCGCCCGCCTCGGCGGCATCGTCGGGACTCGCTCCCGAATCCAGGGAGTCCTGCACGGTCGCCCGCAGCTGATGCAGGTAGGCCAGATCGGCCTCACCCGCCGTGATCGCCTCGTTCGCGTCCAGCGCCGGACCGTGTCCGGGAACGACCACCGCCGGAGGATCCCGGCGGAGGAGGTCCAGCAACGCCGCCAGGCTGGCCCGGTAGGCGGCCGTCGAGTAGTAGACGAACGGGAACTCGAAGGTCGACAGGTAGTCGCCGACCATCAGGATGCCCTCGCTGCGGATCCGGTACGCCAGCCCGCCGTCCGTGTGCCCGGGAAGTGCGAGCGTCTCCACCGTGACGGGGCCGGCCTGGTACGCCGCTCCCGGCTCGAGGAGCCGGTCGCACCGGGGCGGGCCCAGGTACTCGAAGCCGTGCTCGTCGGCCTGGGAGCGAACCGAGCGCTCGGCTCGGCCGCTCGCCACCTCCGCGGCGGCCAGCGGTCCCATGGCCACCTCAGCGTCGGGGAAGTAGCCGATCCCGCAGGTGTGGTCGGAGTGAACGTGTGTGATCAGGATCGAATCCAAGGTGGCGCCCGCGGCGGCGACGCGATCACCGATGGCGGCAATTTCGCCGGGCGTGATCCCGGGGTCGATCACCAGTGCTCCCGCCCCGTCCATCAGCACCAGGCCCGCGGTCTCCCAGAGCTCGCTCTCCAGTCGCTCCCAACGCGCGGCCATGCTCGTCTACGCCCCCGCCGGGAAGATGCGCGTCCCGATGCTGAGGCCACCGTCGACGACGAGCTCGCTGCCGGCCATGAAGCGGGCGTCGTCGGTGGCGAGGAAGACGACGGCGTCGGCGATGTCGTCCACCTGCCCCATCCGCCCGATCGCGTGGAGCGAGTCCCAGTGCCGCCGGGTGGCCCCCGGGTCCGCCTCCTCGGCGAGCATCGGCTGGGTCATCGGCGTGTCGATGATCCCGGGGCAGACACAGTTCACCCGCACGCCGTGGCGGGCGTAGTCGAGCGCCATCGAGCGCGTTAGCGCCGACACCCCGCCCTTGGACGCCGTGTACGCCGCCGAGTCGGGCTCGGCGTAGAAGGCGTTCGTCGAGGAGGTGCTCACGATCACCCCGGGTCGGCCGGCGTCGAGCACCCGCCGCAGGAAGCCGCGCGAGCACAGCCACACACCCTTCAGGTTCACCGCGAGAGTCCGATCCCACTCCTCCACCGTTGTGTCGACAGCAGATCCGCCCGCGCCGATCCCGGCGTTGTTCACGAGAACATCGGCCGGGCCGAAGGCGTCGGCGACGGTCAGCATCTCCTCCACCGACCGCTCGTCCGAGACATCGCACCTCGTCCAGTCGGCCCGACCGCCGTCGGCTCGCACGGTCTCGGCTGTCTCATCCGCCCCGGCTTCATTGCGATCGACGACCAGGACAGCAGCACCCTCACGGCCCAGCGCGGTCGCGATCGCCCGTCCGATGCCGCTCCCGGCGCCGGTGACGATCGCGGTCCGCCCTGCAAGACGTTCCATTCGCTTTCTCCTTGGGTGACCTTCGGCGGACAGGACGGGCAGGAGGTCTACCAGACCCCGCAAGGGCTCCTTGCGGCGGTCTACTGCATGAACTACAGTCGCCGCCGCGCCCGTCCGGGCGAGCGGAGCACCGAAGGGGTTCGTGATGGAGCAGGGCCGGGACGGCGTCAACGGCATTGCGGCGGAGGAGTTCGCGGACCGCCGTGGGGCGTGCGCCGAACGCGCGCGGGCATCGGGCCTCGACGCCCTCGTCGTGACGGCACCGAGCGACCTGCGCTACCTGGTGGGCTACCCGGGCGTCGCCGCGCTCGGGCCCAATCCCTTCTGCGCGGGCCCGGCTGCCGCCGTCGTGCTGCGCCCCAGCGGCGAAGCCACCCTGTGCGCCGGCGAGCCGGATCTGTCCTTTGCCGGCGCACCCGTCGACGCGGTCGGACCGCTCCAGGTCGAGGCCTACGAGACGTTCGCGAGCATGGAGCCGCTGGAGCCCCGGGTCCGGCTGAGCGGTGCGCTGGCGCGAGCGCTTGGAGGGGCGCGAGCGGTCGGGTTCCAGCCGGCCAGCCTGCCGGTCAACGTCACGGCGCTCGTCGCCGATGCTCTGCCCGGCGCCGACTGGATCGAGGCGGGCGAGCTCGTCATGAGCGAGCGGATGCGCAAGTCGCCGGCGGAGGTCGACCTGATTCGCCGGGCGATCGCCGTCTGCGATGCGGCACAAGCCTCGGTCGGCCGCCTTGCCCGGGAGGGCCAGTCCCGGCGCGCGCTCTACGACGAAGTCCGAGCCGTCGTCGACCGGGAGGCGGGCCGCGAGGTGCCGTGCATCCTCGAGGTCTCGTTCGGTCCCGAGGCCGATGACATGGCCGAAGAGGTCGGAGGAGCGGACCTGATCCTCACCGACGTCGCGCCGCAGGTGGGCGCCTACTGGGGCGACTCCTGCAACACCCAGACGATCGACCCGTCCACCGACGAGCAGGCCGCGATGCTGGCCACCGTGCGGGAGACCCTCGATCGAGCCACCGAGGCGGTGAGGCCGGGGCTCGAGATCGCTCATCTGGACACCCTCATGCGCGAGGGCATCGGGCGGCGCTACCCCGCCTACACGGGCGGCGGCGGGCACGGAATCGGGCTCGACTTCCACGAGTCCCCGCGGCTCGTCCCGTCGCAGGCGGGCGCTCTTGCCGCCGGCATGGTCATCGCCATGGAGCCCGCGGTCTACCTGCCGGACGCCTCGGTCCGGCTGGAGCACGTCGTCGCGGTTACAGCAGATGGCTGCGAGGTGCTCTCGGGCCATCTGGGCGGGGGCGACCGCGGGGCCTGACCCGGCGTCGCCGGCTCAGTTCCCCCAGCCCTCGGGGGCCGGCGTCCACCCCGGCTGCTCGTCCCAGTACTCGCGCAGCTCCTCGCACAGGCCACGCTCGTCGAATCGGAGGACGAGGCATCCCGGCCCGGTCACGGCCTCACCGTCCTGGAGCACCATGAGCCACCACTCGACGGCCGCCCGGCGTCCGCTCACGACGGGGGTTCCGAACTGGAGGTCGATCTGCTCGTGGAGCATCGGTTCCTCGCGCCAGTAGCGCCGGACGCCGTCCCTCCCGACATGCGGCTCGCGGAAGGGCGCCGACCGGTAGATCGCGTCCTCGGTGAACAGCTCTGCGACCGCATCGGCGTCGGCTTCCCGCCACGCGTTGCCGTACGCCTCGAGCCACGACGTGATGTCGAGCCCCACGTGCTGATCGTTCATGTGGACCCCCAGGATGCGTACGGTGGCGCCGGCGCGACCCCCTCGTCGAGGGCGCGGGCGTAGGCGCAGAGCAGGTAGACGATGAAGCAGCAGTCCAGCCGAGCCGTGATCCCGGCAGGGTCGTACGCCGGTGACAGCTCAACCACGTCCAGCATGCCGACCCCCCGGCTGCCGACCGTCTCGGCGATCTGGAGCAGCTCGCGAGCGGAGAAGCCGAACGGCTCGGGGGCCGTCGTGCCAGGCGCCACGCTCGCGTCGGCCGCGTCGTTGTCGAACGAGACGTACACGGTGTCGACCCCGTCCCAGGCCGCGTCGAGTGCCTCGTCCAGCGCCGGGCTGACGCCCCGGCGCGCGATCTCGCTCATCGAGAACACACGGACGCCGAGGCGGCGGGCGTTCTCGATCTCGTCGTATGAGTTCGCCAGTCCTCGCGCGCCGAACACCACGACGTTGGCCGGGTCGACGTTCGGCTCGTCGAGCACGCGGGCAACCGGGGAGGCCATCGTCCGCCGGTCGCCGTCAACGTCCTCGGCGGTGTCGAGGTGGGCGTCGATGTTAAGAAACCCCACCCTGCCCCCGACGCGCGAGGCGAGCGCCGGCATCGCGGCCACAGGCACCGAGTGATCACCTCCGAAGACCACCGGCACGGCGCCGCCGTCGAGGATCTGTCCCACGGCTCCGGTGATGGCCGCGTGAAAGCGGCCGATGTCCCCCACCTCGACCGCTGCGTCGCCGCAATCGGCCAGGGCCCACCAGTCCGAGACGTCCACCTCGTGCTCGAGGGTCGGATATCCGGCGTACTGCTGGGAGGCCGCCCGGCACGCCGCCGGGGCCAGGGTGGTTCCCGGACGGCTGGGGACGACCTGAGTATCCACCGGCGCCCCGACGAACGCCGCCCGGACACCGCGGGAGGCGATCGTCCCCGCGTGGAGGGGGCAGGCAGGCGCGGCCAGGAAGGTCTGAGCGCTCACGGGACGCCGATTGTCCCTGCCGGCTCGAAGTCCTGCGTCTGCGCGGAGCAGCGCCGGTGGATCTCGGCGATGTAGGGCTCGAAACGGCGGTAGCGGTCCTCGAGCTCCTGGTGGTAGGAGGCGAAGCCCGGCAGCCGTTCGCGGAACGCCGCGAGCACTGCTTCCTCGTCCACCCGGGTACAGCGACCGTCCTCGACGACGACCTCGCCGTCCACCATGACCAGCCTGATGGACGTCCCGTTCTCGCTGAAGGCGAGCTGCCGGTAGGGATCGCTCAGCGGGGTGAAGCTGACGGTGTCCAGGTCGAGCAGAACGAGATCGGCGCGCTTCCCGACCTCGAGCGTGCCGACCTGGTCGTCGATGCCGGCGGCCCGGGCACCACCGCGGGTGGCCGCCTCGATGATCTGCTGCGCAGTGGGCCACATGGCGGGGTCGGCCGACGCCAGGGTATGCAGGAGAGCCGCGACGCGGACGGTGTCGAGCAGCCGTGCGCTGTCGTTGCACGAGAGCCCGTCCGTGCCAAGCCCGACGGGCACCGCGGCGTCGAGGAGTGCTCGCAGCGGTGCAATGCCGGCACCGAGCTTGAGGTTCGAGATCGGGTTGTGGACCACCGCCGCGCCCGAGGCGGCGAGCCGCTCGACGTCCCGGTCGGTGATCCAGATCGCATGCGCGAGCGTGGTGGAGTCGTCAAGGATCTCGAGCTCGTCCATGAAGTCGATCAGGCTGCCGTCGTAGAAGGCGCGCTGCGTGGCGATCTGCACCCTCGTCTCGAGCGCGTGAAGGTGGTAGTTCAGCCCCAGCTCGCGCGCGAGCGCGTGGGTTGCGACAAGCAGGCTCTCGGTGCACCACTGCGGACCGCACGGAGCGATCACGAATCGCTGCCGCTCCGACGGGCGGTGGAATCGCTCGGCGGCCTCCCGCAGGAAGGCGAGGTATTCCTCGTCGGTCGGCACCGAGCCGGACGTCAGAAGCGCTCGCTCCTCGGAGGGAACGACCTCGTCCGCGTGCGGCATGACGTCGACGTCAAAGAGGTTCTGGAAGTTGCCGGAGCAGCTCGCGCGCATGCCGCTGGCCGCGTAGGCGCGGAAGACCGGGTCGAGCGACGCGAGGGTCTGCCCGCTCCACTCATCGATGTCATCGAGGATGGAGGTCACCCCGTTGCGCAGTGACTCCAGTGCGACGACCATCGTCCGCAGATACAGCAGCTCGTCGTCGAGGGGCCGCGCGCCCAGGGTCGGATAGCCATACAGGCTCCATAGCTCCATCGGGAGGCGCTCGTAGCGCCCCCGGTACGGGGACTCGAACGAATGCATGTGCGCGTTCACGAGACCGGGGATCACAAGCCGCCGCCGTGCGTCGACGACGGTGGCCTCCGGCGGGGCGGCCACGGAGCGCCCGATGCCGGCGATGGCCCCGTCCTCGATCAGGATGTCGCCCGTGAAGGCGTCCGGCCTGCCCGGCGCCATGGTGAGCAGCTGCCCGCCGCGGACGACGACCGAGGAGCTCGTCATGCCCGCGGCGCGCCGGTCCCGGCCGGCGCCAGGTCGGCCTGCTCCAGCAACGCGCCCAGGCGCGTCTTTGCCTCGTCGGCGAGCGGTCGCAGTGGTCGCCGCGGAGGGCCCATCGGCACGCCGAGATGCCCGGACGCGGCCTTCACCCCGGCGACGTATCCCTCGCTCCCGAGGAAGTCGCCCAGCGGGCTGATCCGCGCCCAGAGCTCCGTGGCCTCCTCGTGCCGGCCGGCCTCGACCGCCTGGAGGAGGCGGACGCACAGCGACGGCATGAACGTGGCCGCGCCCCAGATCGAGGCCGTGGCGCCCAACTGAAAGGCGTGGAACGTGAACGCGTCCCAGCCGATGAAGGTCGTCAGCGCGCCGGCGTGCTCCTGGAGAAGCTCCGTCATGAGCTCGAGGTCACCGCCGCTGTCCTTGACCGCGCCGATCCCGACATCCCCGGCGATCTCGGCGATTTCCGTGGCCGTCAGGACGGCGTTCGAGGCCCAGGGCACGTTGTAGAAGATGACCGGGACGTCCACCGCCGCGGTTATGTCGGCGTAATAGCCGCGGATCTCGTCCTTGGACAGCGGGGTGTAGAACGGCGGGACGCAGAGCACCGCGGCCGCGCCAGAGGCGGCGGCGTGCCGCGACAGCTCGACCGCCTCTGCCGTGGTCAGCGCGCCGGTCTGAGGAATCACCGGCACGCGGCCGTCGGTCTCCGAGAGGACCACCTCGACGACCTTGCGCCGCTCTTCGTGCGAGAGGCTGGTGAACTCCCCGGTGCTCCCACAGGGAACGATGCCCGCGATGCCCTCGTTCACCTGAAAGGCGACGGCGCGCCTCAGCGCATCGACATCGAGGCCGAAGTCGGCGTCGAAGGGCGTGGCCAGTGCCGAGAACACCCCACGAAACTCATTCGCGTTCATCGTCAGTCCTCTCCATTCGCGGTGCCAAGGATCGGGTGAGCGTAGACCGCGCACGCCGTGGCGTTTCCCTGCGCGGGCGTCCACATGGGCCGAGACGGCGCGGCAGTGTACCGGCGCCGTCCACCCCGGCCGGACCCGCGATGGCACACTTCACAGCCCCACCGAAAGAGAGCCGATGGCACTGACACTGGCTGGCGGTCCGCTGTCGCGTGAGTCCGCGAGCACCAACTATCGGATCGAGGGTCCCGAGAACCGCATGCTGTTCCAGCGCTTCCCGCGCCGGGTGCGGGCCGTCCTCGCGGGCGAGACGATCCTGGACACCACCGACGGAAAGCTGCTCCACGAAACGGGCTACTCCCCCCAGTTCTACCTGCCGTTCGAGGACCTGCCGGCCGACCTGCTCGAACCGAGCCACCACACGACGAACTGCCCGTTCAAGGGGGACGCCAGCTACTACTCGGTTCGCATCGGTGACCGTCTCGCCGAGAACGCCGTGTGGACGTACGAGCACCCGCTGGAGGAGGCCTCTTGGCTGCGAGGCCACGCCGCGCTGTATTGGGATCGGGTGGACGTCTGGCTCGATGAGGACGAGCCAGTGGAGGGCCACCTACCCGATCCCTATCACCGCGTGGACTGGCGCCGGTCGAGCAGGAACGTGCGCGTCCTGAGCGCCGGTGAGGTCGTCGCGGAGACCACCCGGCCCATCGTGGTCTCCGAGACGGGCGAGCCGAACCGGTACCTCGTCCCGCGCGAGGACGTCCGCGAGGGCATCCTCGAGCCGAGCGACACCCGCAGCGTGAGCCCGTACACCGGGAGAGCGACATATTGGAACGTCCGCGTCGGGAGCTCGCTGCTCGAGGATGGCGCGGCCTCCCACGCTCCCGCCGCCGGCCAGCCGGTGGTTCCGCCCGACCACCTGGCCTTCTCAGCCGAGCGGGTGGAAATCTGGGTCGATGGCCGGCAGCTCGCCTGAGCCGTTCGAACTCGTCGTCCGTGGGCGGCTCGTGCTTCCAGAGGGCGAGATAAGGGAAGGCGATCTCGGGATCATCGGCGGCCGCATCGCCGCCCTCGCGGCGCGGGGCGGGCTGGTCGCCGCCGAGGTTGTCGACGCGGGGACCTCGCTGGTGCTCCCCGGGATGGTTGACGTTCATGTGCACACCGGAAGCGAGGCGACCGAGGGAATCGGCCGCGCGACCCGGGCCGCCGCCGCCGGGGGTGTGACCACGGTCGTGGACATGCCGTTCGACGCCCGAGGCCCACTGGTGGATCTGGAGCGGCTTCAGGCGAAAGCGCTAGCGATCGCTCGAGAGGCGGTCGTCGATGTCGCCCTTTACGGCACCGTCCCGGCCTCCGGCGACGTACAGGGCGTCGAGCCGCTTGCGCGCGCCGGAGTGGTGGCCTTCAAGCTCTCGACCTTCGAGACGCACCCCACTCGCTTCCCGCGCTCGAACAGCCACACCATCGTGCGAACCCTGGAGCTTGTCCGCCGGCTCGGATCCCTGGCCGCCTTTCACTGCGAGGACGACGAGCTGATCCGCGGGCTGCTTGCCGAGCTGCAGCGTCGAGACGGAGCCGACCGCCGGGCCCACGCCGGGTCCCGCCCGCCGGCGGCCGAGGCGGCGTCCATCGCAGCCGTGCTCGAGCTCGCAGCGGCGACCGGCGCGGCCATCCACGTCTGCCACGTGTCCACCGGCCGCGGCGTCGCCCTCGTGGCCAGGGCTCGTCGGGAAGGCGTGGACGTCACGGCCGAGACCTGCCCGCACTACCTCCTGCTGGGTGAGACCGAGCTGGAGCGGCAGGGCGGGCGGGCCAAGGTGAACCCGCCGCTACGTCCGGAGGACGATGTCGAAGCGCTCTGGAGCGCGCTCGCGGACGGCGACCTCGACCTCGTCTCCTCGGACCACGTGGGCTGGCTTCCCGCCGCGAAGGACGTCGAGCCCGTGCTCCACGCGGCCGCGGGAGTGCCGGGGGTCGAGCTGACCCTCCCCCTGCTCTTCAGCGAGGGCGCGGTGGCGCGCGGCCTTCCCCTCCGGCGGTTCGTCGAGCTGACCGCCGAGGCGCCGGCCCGGCGCTACGGACTGTGGCCCCGCAAGGGCGCCCTGGTGGTCGGCGCCGACGCCGATCTGGTCGTTTTCGACGAGCAGGCACGCTGGCGGGTGGACGATGCGGGCATGCACGCCGCCGCGGGGTGGAGCCCGTACCACGGCCGCCCGGTCACCGGCCGAATCGCGATGACCTTCGGGCGCGGGGATCTCGTCTACGACGGCCGTCGACCCGTCGGACCACTGGGAAGGGGCCGGATGCTCACGCGTTCGCCGGACGCGTCCCGTGAGGACAAGATCGCCGCTGCCCTGCCGGCCGTGGCACGGCAGACACCGCGCTAATGGCGGCGGGGCGTGGGTTCCGGCCCGAGCCGAACTATCCGGTCAGCTCCGCCGGGAACGTCCTAGAGCTCCTGAAGATCATCGCCTCCAGCGGACGGATCCGCGTGGCGGACGGCGCGCGCCGGCTGGGCGTTTCTCCTTCGACCGCGCACCGGCTCCTCGCCATGCTGGCCTACCACGGCTTCGTGATCAAGGACGATGCCACCAGGGCCTACGTCCCCGGTCCGGCGTTGCTCGAGCTCGGGCTTGCGGTGGTGAAGGGGACATCGATTCGCGATCACGCGCGGCCGCATATCCAGGCGCTCCGCGACCGGATCGAGGAGACAGTCAACATCGCGATTCTCGACGGTCCGGACGTACTCGTCGTCGACGTTGCCCAGCCCGACCGTTTCGTCCGGGTGGCGCCACGGGTCGGCCACCGTTCTCCCGCGCACTGGAACGCAACCGGAAAGGCGCTCCTCGCCGAGCTCGATCCGGCGGAGGTGCGAAGACGGTTCCCGGGCGAGCGGCTGGTCACCGCCACGCCCCGGACGATCCGAACCAGGCGCGCCCTGCTGGAGGAGGTCGGGCGCGTCCGGAAGGACGGGTACGCGACCAACCTGGGTGAGTTCGAGGAGGAGATGGGCGCGGTCGGGGTGGTGATCAGGGATCCGCGGGGCGATGCCGTCGCGGGGGTCGCGGTAACGGCGCTCCTGGCCCGCATCGAGCCGCACGTCGCGGAGGTCGCCCGCCTGGTGCAGGAGACGGCCGGCGGGATCGCGGCCGAACTTCCGTAATCGTTCTTCAGAGCGGAATGTCCTATTGACAGGCGGAACAGCCCGCGGGAATAGTCGGCGCGATGGGCGGCGCTCGCCATCAACTCGCCGTCGACGTGGGCGGCACGTTCACCGATCTGGTGCTGTGGGACGTCGAGCGTGACGTCGTTCTGACCCGCAAACAGCTGACGACCCCGGAGGACCCCAGCCGCGGCATCTTCAGCGGCATCGACGGCCTGATGGCCGAGGCGCGGATAGAGGGGCGCGACGTCGGGCGCTTCGTCCACGCCACGACCCTGGTCGCGAACGCGATCCTGGAGCGGAAGGGTGCGCGCACGGCACTCGTCGCCACCTCCGGGTTCCGGGACGTTCTGGAGATCAGGCGCGAGCTCCGGTACGACCTCTTCGAACAGCACCTGGAGTTCCCGGAGCCGCTGGTTCCGCGCGCGCGCCGCCTGAC
Organism: uncultured Thermoleophilaceae bacterium; assembly: GCA_963850205.1. Classification (GTDB taxonomy): domain Bacteria; phylum Actinomycetota; class Thermoleophilia; order Solirubrobacterales; family Thermoleophilaceae; genus JACVRW01. Next base: position 463,352 of record CAWKKJ010000008.1, read on the forward strand.
GCTGGACGAGCGGATGGACGCGCGCGGCGTGCCCCGAAGAGCGCCGAGCAATGTATCCGTGGCCGCGGTTCTCGACCAGCTCGAGGAGTCCGAGGCCGAATCGGTGGCGGTGTGCCTGCTTCATGCGTACGCGAACCCGGCCCACGAAGAGCTGCTCGCCCGCGCGATCCGGGAGCGGCTGCCCGCCGTGACCGTCTCCCTGTCGAGCGACGTTCTCCCCCAGATCCGCGAGTACGAGCGGACCTCGGCCACGGTCATCAACGCCTACGTCCAGCCCGTCGTCCAGCGCTATCTGGGTACGCTCGCCTCCGGGCTTGCCGAGCGCGGCTGTGCCGCCTCGGTGCTCGTGATGACGTCGACGGGCGGCGTCGTCGCAGATCGAACGGCTGGGAACCTGCCGCTGCTCCTGATCGAGTCGGGCCCTGCGGCCGGCGCCCTGATCGCGGCCCGCCTGTCAGCACGTGCCGGGGAACGCGATCTGGTCGCGTTCGACATGGGCGGGACCACGGCAAAGATCTGTGTGATCGAGAACGGCCGTCCGCTGGTCAGCAACGATCACGAGGTCGCTCGCGCCGCCCGTTTCAAGACCGGCAGCGGGATGCCGGTGGCAATTCCGGTGTTCGATCTTCTGGAGATCGGAGCCGGTGGGGGCAGCATCGCGCGGGTGGACGCCACCGGACTCGTGCGCGTGGGCCCCGAGAGCGCGTCCGCCCACCCAGGTCCAGCGTGCTACGGAACTGGGGGCCAACGACCGACGGTGACCGATGCGAACCTGATCCTCGGCTACCTCGGAGGTGACGTGACCTTCGGCGGGCGGCGGCTTGATGAGGCGGCCGCCCGGCGGGCGCTCCAAGAGCACATCGGGGACCCCACGGGCACCGATGCCGTCGAGGCCGCGGCCTCTGTCCACCGGATCGTCACCGAGACGATGGCGGAGGCGCTGCGGGTACGGGCCGTCGAGCACAATGTCGACCTGCGGGGCCGAGCGCTCGTCTCCTTCGGCGGCGCCGCCGGTCTTCATGCCGTCGGGATCGCCGCTCGGTTGGGCATCCGGCGAGTGATCTGCCCGCCGCGCACGGGAGTCTTCTCCGCGGCCGGTCTGCTCGTCGCCCCGCTGGCCGTCGACGCCGCCGAGACCTGGATAGCGCCCCTGGCCCAGCTCGACGTCGACCAGATTCGCTCCCGCTTTGCCCGTCTGACCCGACGTGCCACCGCCGAGCTGGCTACCGCCGGCGTCAAGCCCATTCGCCACTCCCACTCGCTTGAGATGTCCTATGTCGGGCAGGAGTTCGAGATCGACGTCCCGCTCCCCTCGCTCCCGCTGGAGACGGCCGAGGTGGACGGGCTCGCGGTCCTCTTTGGAGACCGCTACGAGCGCCTTCGTGGCCGCCGGCTCGAGGGTTATGACACGCGCGTCGTGACATGGCGGGCCCGCGTCGCTGCCGACGAGCCACCCCTCAGCGACGGACTGCTCGGGGCGGACGGGGACGCAGCCGATCCTGAGGACACGCGTCAGATCCGGCTCGGAGACCGGTGGCACGAGGCGCGGATCCTCCTCTGGGAGGCGATCGCGTCAGGAGATCCGATGCCCGGGCCACTGCTCGTCCAGCATCGGGACACCGCGCTGCTCGTCCCGCCCGGCGCCGCGGTTCACGGCGACGGGCTCCGGCGCCTCATCGTCGACCTCGAGGGAGGGAGCGAGCATGCTGGATGACAGCACGACCGCTGTGCTCTGGGACCGGCTCATCTCCGCCGTCAACGAAGCCTCGAAGGTGCTGCAGCGTTCCGCGTTCTCGACCCTGGTGCGGGAGTGCAACGACTTCGCGTGCACCCTGATGACCCCTGCCGGATCGACGCTCGCGGTGGCCGACATCGCCCTCCCCTCCTTCGCCACCACGCAGGCGGTCACCCTGCGTGCGTGCCTCCAGCAGTTCCCGATCCAGGCTTGGCAGGAGGGCGACATCGTGATCACGAACGACCCGTGGATCGCGACCGGGCACATCATGGACCTGACCATCCTCAAGGCTGTCTTCCACGGCGAGCGTGTCGTCGCCTTCACGGGTTCGGTAGCCCACTCCCCCGACCTCGGCGGCGTACAGCGCTGGAACGCTGGTGGCGACGTGTACGAGGAAGGCCTCCAGGTCCCGCCGATGCAACTGTTCACAGCCGGCCGGGCCGACGAGACGCTGTTCGCCATGCTGCGCGCCAATTCCCGGGTCCCCGACGAGACCATCGGGGACCTCATGGCGCAGATCGCGGCCAACGAAACCACGGAGAAGCGGGTCCTGCAGATCATGCGCGAGCACGACCTGGACACTCTCGATGATGTTGCCGAGGCGATCCTTGGACGGTGCGAGTCGGCGATGCGGTCGGCGATCGGCGAGCTCCCCGACGGCACGTACGAGCATGTCATGCACGCGGACGGGTTCGTCGAGTCCGGCGGTGGCAACGGCTCGGTGCCGCCGGCGATCTCGATGACGACGAGGGTCCATGTCAGCGGCTCCGAGGTCGACGTCGAGTTCGCCGACGTATCTCCGCAGCACGGAGCTTCGATCAACTCCGTCCACGCCTTCACCTCCTCATATGTGGTCTACGCGCTGAAATTGCTGTTGGTGCCGAACGTTCCCCAGAACGGCGGCTTTCTGCGGCCCATCACCGTCCGCACCACGCCCGGAACGATCCTGGACGCGCGCTTTCCGGCTCCGACCCTCAACCGCACGATCACCGGCCACTTGGTCTGCGATGGGGTCTTCGGCGCACTCAGCGAGGTGCTGCCGCACCGGGTCTGGGCGATGAGCGGCTCCACTCCGATCTGGGTGCTGATCCTCGTCGGGGGTAGGGACGACGACGCCTTTCACCAGATCCTGCTCCTGAACGGCGGCCTGGGGGCCAACGAGGGCACAGACGGCGAGGTGGCGTCCTTTCCCGCGAACCTCTCAGGGGCTTCGGTGGAGCTTCTGGAGGCGTTGACGCCGATCATGTTCGACGGCAAGGAGCTCATCCCCGACTCCGCGGGCGCCGGCCGGTATCGCGGTGGGCATGGAGTGCGGATCGGGCTGCACGTCGAATGCGACGCGGACTTCTCGGTGGCGTTCAACCGGGTCCGCTACCCGCCGGAGGGTCTGCTCGGTGGGACCGACGGTCGCGCCGGCCGGGTGACGGTCGACGGCGTTGCGATCCAGCCCGGCTGTGAGGGACGATTGCCCGCCGGCGCCCCCCTTGTCGTCGAAACTCCGGGGGGCGGTGGGATTGGCCGACCGGAGGAACGCGCGCCGGAGCGGGTCCGATCCGATATCGAGGCCGGGCTGTTGTCGGAGGCCGGCGCTCGCCGGCATTACTCGGTCTCGTGACGATCGACGGCGACCGCCAGCCCGTCGACCTCATCGTCGAGGGACGCTGGGTGGTGCCGATGACCGGCGACGCGGTCGTCGAGGGCGGAGCGGTAGCGGTCTCGGACGGTCGCATCCTGTTCGTGGGCGACGCCGACGAGAGCCGCAGCCGATTCGCCCCCACGGAGAAGATTGGGTCGGCCGAAGCCATCGTGATCCCGGGTCTGGTGAACGCGCACACGCACGTCGGCGATCAGATCTACGGCACCCTGTGTGACGAGGCCGACCTCACCGACACGCTCTACGAGGTCATCTTCCCGCTCGCCAACGAGCTGGACCCCGAGATCCTCTTCGCCTCGGCCCGGCTCGGGCTCTGGGACGCAGCCCGCTCGGGGGTCACGACCGTCTGCGACCTGAACATGTTCGCCGACTCCGGGGCGCGCGCCGCGTCGCAGATCGGGATGCGCGCCGTGATGTGCGAGAAGATCGTCGAGTACCGGATGGACGAGACACCGGCCTACGACCGGGAGACGCGGTCATACCGGATGTCGTTCAATCGCGAGGAGGCGGAACGCCTGCTGCAGGTCGGGGTCGACTTCATCGAGTCCTGGCGCGGCGACGAGCTGATCACCCCGTGCCTCGGGCCCCACTCAGCGGACCACCTGACCACGGAGATGCTCGAGGAGTGCGCACGCGTTGCCGAGGAGCTCGACGTGAAGATGCTTCCCCACGTCGCGGCAACGGAGGCGGAGCTGGCCGAGATCCGCCGGCGCGGACACGAGGGCACGATTCGCTACCTGGACGCGATCGGCTTCCTGTCCCCGCGCGTGCACGCTGCGCACATGGTGTTCGTCGACGACGAGGAGATCGAGCTCGCCGCACGCGCCGGCATCTCGATGAGCTTCAACCCGACGAGCATGCTCGCCAGCCGCTGCTTCCCGCCGATCCACCGGCTCAAGAACAGCGGGATGGCGGTCGGCTTCGGCACCGACGAGTTCTCCATGGACCCGCTGAAGGACATGCGCTACGCGATCTACGCGGCCAACCTGCTGCTGGACGCCGACGGCCCCGCGCTTCGAGCGGCTGAGGTGCTGCACATGGCCACGGCCGGCGGTGCGGACGCCGTGGGCCTGGGCGAGGAGATCGGGACCCTCGAGGCCGGCAAGCGGGCGGACCTCGCGGTCATCAGCCTCCGGGACGGCCAGCTGGCGGCCGCCACCAACCCGTTCGAAGCCCTCGCCTACCTCGCGAGCAGCCGCGACGTGACGCACACCATCGTCGGCGGCCGCGTCATCTGCGAGGGATCGCACCTCACCCAGGTCGATTCCGACGAGGTCTTCTCGGCCGGCCGGGCCGCAACCCGGGAGTGGCTGAGCCGCAATCATGAGTTGCTGGAGCGCGGCGGGCTGACGCGACGAATCTCGCCCGACATGTTCGTCTCCGACCCGCCACCAGGGCGGTAACCGCGCGCCATGCGCACTCTTCGAGGGCTCATTCAGATCGTGATCACGCCGTTCAACGGCGAAGGCGCGCTCGACATCCGGTCACTCGAGCGGCTGACCGCGGATGCGGTCGAGAGCGGCGCATCCGCGCTGACCGTCCTCGGCGTCAGCAGCGAAGCGGCCCTCCTCTCGGAGGACGAGCGCCGCTCGGTTGTCACCGTGGTCAACAACGTCGTAGGCGGAGAGCTCCCAATCGTCATCGGCATCACCTCTGACGAGGAAGGCCTCGTTACCCAGCGAGCTCGCGAGGCCCAGGAGGCGGGAGCGGCTGCGATCATGCTGGCGCCGCCGGTGGCGGGTGTCGCGGTAGAGCGGTACGCCGCCGCCGAGGACGCGGCCCCGGGTCTACCGCTGATCCTCCAGGATCTCCCGCTCCTCGGCCACCCCAAGCTCAGCGCGGCGGACATCGCCGAGATCGCACGGGCGGCGCCGGCGATCACGGCCGCCTACCACGAGGACGCCCCCACGCCGCCGAAGATCGCGGAGCTCGCGACGCTGGCCCCCGATCTGGATCAGGTCGGCGGCCTCGGCGGCCTCTGGCTGCCCTGGGAGCTGCGGGCGGGCGCCACTGCGGTCATGACGGGCTTCGCAGTCCCGGCCCCGCTCGCCGGCGTGGTCCGGGAGGCACTCGCAGGCAACTGGGAACGCTCTGACGCACTGCATGCCCGGCTGCTCCCGGCGATTGTCTGGGAGGCGCAGCCCGTGATCGGGCTGGCGCATCGCAAGGCGATGCTCGTCGAGCGGGGCGTGATTGCGACTCCGGTAGTGCGGGTGCCCACTCCACCGCTGCCCGACGCCGCCCAGGAGGCGGCCACACTATGGCGCGCCCTCGAGCGGCTTGACGTCGCAGCGGCTCCAAACGCAGAAGAGCGCGGCATCGGGGGCAGGTGACCGCGCTCATGCCGTGCAACGCGTCGAGAACGCCCTCGAGACCGGCGCTAGATTCCGCCAATGCATGACACCCAGCCCGAGCTGCTTTGGTGGGTGACCACCCATGCGATCCGGGACTGACCGCGGCAACGCGGCGGTCGTCTGTCTCGGTGAGCCCCTGATCGCCTTCGTCGCCGACCGCCCGGGACCACTCCACGCGGCGACGAGCTTCACTCCACATGTAGTCGGCGCCGAATCCAACGTCGCCGTCGGGCTCGCCCGACTCGGTGTTCCTGCCCTGCTCATCGGACGCCGGGGCGACGACGCATTCGGGCTCCTGATCGAACGCACCCTGCGGGCCGAAACCGTCGACACCCAGCACCTGAGCATCGATCCCGACCGGCCGACAGGACTTCTCATCCGCGACCGGCGTGGGTTCGGTCCATCGGAGGTGACGTACTATCGCGAGCGTTCGGCCGGATCGCGCCTCGATCCTGGGGACATCGTTGCCGCGCAAGCCGCCCTGGCGGACGCCGCCTGGCTCCACGTCAGTGGCGTGACTCTGGCGATCTCAGACTCGGCCCTGCAAGCGACGGCCACTGCGGTCGAACTCGCTGCGCAGCACGGGATCAACATCAGTCTTGACGTAAATCTGCGACGAAAGTTGCGGCCCCTATCCGAACTCGAGGCAGCGTTGCGACCGATCGCGCAACAGAGCACCTTCCTGTTCGCCGGGCAGGACGAGGCCACCGCCCTGACACATGACCCGAACCCGGAAACAGCCGGACGAAGGCTCGCTGAATGGGGCGCCCAGGCAACCGTCCTGAAGGGAGGCGCGACTTCATCAACTGTTCTGTTGCGCGACGGGGAGGTGACGGCCGACGCGCGCCCGCGCGAGTCCACCGTCGCGATCGACCCAATCGGAGCCGGTGACGCGTTCGCGGCAGGATTCCTCGCAGCCAACCTGCAGGGCCTCGACGACCAACGTGCGCTCGAGGCGGGCGCGGCCGTCGCAGCCTACGCCGTGGCGTCGCTCGGAGACATCGAGGGATTGCCGAGCGGACGAGAGCTCGATCTGGTGACGAAGAGGGTCGACACCGACACGCTTCGATGAGCAACTCGAAGAGCGAAGCCGTGGTCCGAGGGTCGTAACCGGCAGCTGCGGAGACGCTCGGCGTCAGCCCCGGGCAGCCGGGTCCACGAGACACCTGCCGTTTACAGACAGCGCCGCCGCTCATCCAGGGAACCACACCCAGTGACCCCGGATCAGCTTGGGCTACTCGTGAGCCGGCGGGAGCGTATCCCCGATGACGGCCGCAGCCCGCCGTCGATGAGCTCCTGCAGTTCGCGCGCCGTAGCCGCGAAAATGTCCGCTTGCGCAACGCGGATCCAAACCATCCGCTTCCTCATCGGCTACGACTCGCTCTCGGCTACGATTGTCGGACAGTCAACCGAGGCAGTCCAAGGGAAAGCGCGTGCTCGAACTCGACAGACCCAAGACGCTGACGGACGCGGTCGTCGACCACATCCGCGACGCGGTCCTGCGCGGCGAGCTGGCTCCGGGTCAGCAGCTGCGCGAGGTCCCACTTTCCCAGACCCTCGAGACGTCGCGCGGCACCGTTCGCGAGGCCCTGCGTGCCCTCCAGGACGTGGGCCTCGTCAAGATCGTTCCGCACCGGGGCGCCGTTGTGACGGAGCTCAGCTCCAGGCGCGTCGCGGAGGTCTTCGACCTGCGCGCGCTGCTCGAGCCACACGCCGTGGGGCTCGCGCTCGCGGACGGACCGCTCGAGGACGACGCGCTGAGCGCCATTCGCGCCGCCTTCGATGCGCTCTGCGAGGCCGTCCGCAAGGAGGACGACTTCGACGTGATACACGCCGACATGGATTTTCACGGCATGCTCGCAGCGCCCTGCCGCCACGAATTGCTGCTCGAACACCTCGGCGCCCTGCGTGTGCAGACCCGCCAGGCGATCTTCTATACGAAGCTGTACGCGTCGGACCGCGAGGGCGAGGCAGAGGCACACGCCCCGATCGTCGCGGCTGTCGCGGCCGGTGACGCCAGCCGCGCGGCCAAAGTTGTGCGTGACCACATCGTCAGAGCAGGCGAGCAGCTACTCGCCCACATGGAGGGTTCCAAGAGCGGATGACCGAGCAGCGCCTGGTGATGATCCACACCGTGCCGACCTTGGCAGACACGTTCGCCGACCTCGCGGAGGAGCGGCTCGACGAGCTCGCTGAACTCGTCCACGTGGTCGACGAGAGCCTGCTGGCTGACGCGATCTCCAGGGGCGGCCTCTCCCCCGCCATCTCACGCCGCCTGGCGACCCTCATCTTCGAGGCCGAGGACGGTGGCGCCGATGCGATTTTGGTGACCTGCTCCTCAATGGGACCGGCCGTCGAGGCCGCCAGGATCTTCTGCTCCGTGCCCCTGCTACGCGTCGACGAGCCCATGATCGACCGCGCCATCGAGTTCGGCTCGGTGATCGGCGTCGTGGGGACGCTGCCCTCCACGCTAGGCCCCACCGCCGAGCTCGTGGCCGCACGCGCCGCGCTCCGGGGGAAGCCGGTCGAGGTCGACTCACGCCTCGCGGAGGGAGCGTTCGCCGAGCTGAAGGCCGGCAACACCGACGAGCACGACCGCCGCGTGCGGGCGGTGCTGCTCGAGCTGATCGAGCGAGCGGACGTGATCGTCCTCGCGCAGGCCTCGATGGCCCGTGTGGCCGATCAGCTGGGCGCGGAGGAACGGGGGTCGGTGCAGATCCTGTCGAGCCCGGCGGCCAGCATGGACCAGGCCGCTGAGACCCTTCGCGCCGCGAGGGCCGCTCAGAGCCGGTCGGCGGTGCAGACGGCCGGCAGTGTGAGCAGCGGCTGAGGGCCGTCGTCCTCGAGGATCGCGTTCAGCTCCAGCTTCGCCAGTCCCACCTCCGGCGTCCCGGCCATGCACTCGATCGCGATCAACATCGAGGTTTCGAGCCGGCGGGTCTCCCAGGGAGTCAGCCACGGCCACTCCCAGAACAGCCCGAGGCCGTGCCCGTGACAGTCGTAGCCCGCGAACCCCTCGGCCTCGCCGGGTGGGCGGGGCGGCTCCGCCAGGCCACGCTCGACCAGCCGGCCGCGAACCAGGTCGAAGACCTCCGCGCCGGTCATGCCGGGGGCAAGCGACGCGAGGCTCCCCTCGATGGACTCGGCCACGCCCTCGAGCACCTGGCGCTGCTCCGCGGTCGGCTCTCCACCGACGACGGTCGTACGCGAGAAGTCGAACATGTAGCCGTCGAGCGTCCCGTACAGGTCGACGTGGAACAGGTCGCCGTCTTCGAGCTGTCGGCGCGTCCAGGAGGGCAGCCGCCCGTGCGTGTAACGCGAGGCGAACGGACCTGAGGCGGTGGCCGCGTCGTACAGCGCAACCCCCTCCCGGACAGCGAGCCGGTAGCCCTCGCTGATCGCCTCGGCCTCCGTGCAGCCGCCGCGCGCGGCGGCGCGCAGGATCTCGCGCATGATTGCCTCGCCCACCTCGGCCGCGGCGCGGAGCGCATCCAGCTCAGCGAGCGACTTGCGCACGCGGATCGTCTCGACCGCCTCATCGAACGGCACCAGTTCGCAGGCGGCGAGCTCCTTCAGGCGCACGAACGGAGCGGCCAGCATCGCGTTCCCCCCGGCGAGGCCGACGCGCTCGCCAAGCAGCCCCTTCTCCGCGAGCACCGCCCGGACGCCGCCGGGCAGGTCGGGCGACACGCGGACGTCCTCTACCGCTACCAGCTCCTGCCGGTACTCGCCGAAGCCGTGCACGAGCGTCGGCTCGCCGTCGGATCCGAACACCAGCGCGCAGTGCGAGTGCCCGGACCAGTGCGGCGGCTGGTCGGCGAGCAGCGGAAACGCGTTGTAGTGGTTGGCGAGGTAGAGCACGTCGGCGTAGGAGTCGGTCTGACCGCCCCCCCGCGAGAACACGACGACGCCCGCCAGCCCGGCGCGCCCGGCCGCCTCGCGCACCGCGGCCCAGCGCCGCTCGTACTCCCCGAGCGCGAACGGGAGCGCGCTGCGCGGAGCCGGCTCGGTCGAGATCGACATGTCGCTCAGCCGCCGATCGTCTCCGGCAGCTCGTACCAGCGGCGCCGCTCCCCGACCCGTGCCCGCATCTTGAACCTCCTGGTCTTCGGCTCGTCCTCCACGCGCCTCCACAGCTGATCGGCCTTCTCGCTCAGCCCGGGCGCCGCATCGGTGACCTGCTCGAGCGTGCCGGACGCCGTGCGCCAGTAACCCCAGTCGTCGGCGAGCACGGACGCGATGTAGTCCGCGTCGATCCAGTCGCCCGGACCCGACCCGACGTCGTGCGACTCGAACAGCAGGCGCAGGTCGAGCATGTCCTTCTGCGGTCAGCTCGACGATCTGCAGCTTTGTCAGCACCAGGTCGGACGCGGTCAGGGTGGGGGTCTCGGACGCGAGCCGCCCCTCGAGCTCGAGCTTATGGCACATGGTGAACGCGCCGACGAACACATCCACCTTGCCGGCCGGGCCCTCGAAGACCCGGCGCCTGTCCCCGTGCATCGCGTTGAATCGCGAGTTGGGCGTGTAGCCGCGCGCGGCCAGCAGCGCCTCCAGACCGCCGGCCGCGGCGCGTGGGACGGCTAGATCGATGTCTTCCGGCTCGCGGTGGAAACCGCCCGTGCCGGGGCAGTGCAGCACCACGCCCACGCCGCCGAGGATGCGAACGACAGCGCCTTTCTCGGCCGCCTGGTCGACAATCGCGACCGCCTCGGCCGCCTTCTCCCGCGTGTCGCTCACGAGCTGATCAGCTGCCAGTGCCTGACCTCGCCGTCGTCGAGCTCCAGGATGGCGGCCTTCAGGACGCCCGACTGGTACTCGGAGCCCGCGTTCACGCAGAGCGTCCCGCCCAGGCGATGAATCGCCGAGCACTCGTGGACGTGGCCGTGCAGGCCGAGCAGCGGCTCGTCGCCCTCGATCGCCCGACGCACCGCGGACGAGCCGACGCTGCCCATCATCGTCCCGGCCGCCCCCTGCTTCGGCCGCAGCTGTTCGTCGAGGATCGCGGCCTGGTCGAGGTGCGTATCACGCGGCGGGCAGTGCAGGTTGTAGATGGCCCGACGCCGGTCCGTCAGCTTCCCGGCCAGCCGCTCGATCTCCTCCGCCATGCGCTCCTCGCTCAGCTCGCGCGGGGTGTGCCAGGGCGTCGGGGTGGAATAGCCGAAGGAGATCATCTCGTAGCCGCCGGGAAGCTCACAGACTCGGTTCTCACCGTACTGGAGCGCGTCGGAGCGGCCGATCCCGTCGAGCATGTCCTCCTCGTCGTCGTTGCCGAGCATGAAGAAGGCCGGCGTGCCGGTGGCCGGCAGCCGCTCCTCGGCCACCTCGATCCAGCGCCGCAGGCTGTCCTGTATGGCCGTCCGGAACAGCCGCTCCCTCAGCTCCGCGTCGTCGGCGAGGCGGTCGACCTCCTCCCGCGAGACATCAACGTCGTAGCGGCCGCCCGCCCTGATCCGCTTGCGCAGGCTCGCCAGCTCCTCGTCGTCGCGGGCGACCGACTGACCGTGGCCCAGCTCGGCCACCCAACCCTCGTCGCTCTCCACGATCGGCACGATGCTCTTGCCGGTGATGTCGCCGCCCATCACCAGGCAATTCGCCTCGAGCACGCGTGCCGAGTTCACCCATTTGCGAAAGCAGGCCTCCGACCCGTGCAGGTCGGTGGCGAAGACGATCCGCATCCGCTGCGCCGAGGACCGGCGCCGGAACCTCATTCGGGGGGCAGCGTCCTGTTCGCGAGCGAGAGGTCCACGCCGCGTGAGCGGTTGACGAAGTACGACACCGGATACGCCAGGATGCTGATCACCGCGATCACGATCAGCGCCTTGATGCCGACCGAGCTGTTCGCGGCGAGGATATCGGTGGTCGCGAGCACGATCGCGAAGTAGGTGTAGACGACCACGGCGATCGCCGCGACGAACGTCAGCAGCGGCAGGCCGGCGACCTTGCGCTCCTCGCCGCCCATCTCGTACAGGTCGGGCCGCCGGTAGGGCAGCACCAGGCCGGCGATCGACACGAGGATGAAGGTCAGCAGCAGGCCCAGCGTCTGCGTGAACAGAATCGTCGTGAAGTCGGCCGAGCCGTAGACCATCAGCACCAGGTATGCGAAGGCGACGACCACGACGATGACGTTCGCGCGCAGCGGCGAGCGCGTGCGCGGGTTGACCTCGCTCAGCCCCTCGGGGACCAACCGGTCAAAGGACCAGGCGAAGATGCTGCGGCTGCAGATCAGGAACACGGGGATGCACAGCGCCGCGGCGCCGCTGACGAAGGCGATGCCGAGCAGCACCGCGACCGGCGTCGAGTCCGAGACCATCGACACGAAGAAGAACAGGTTGGAGCCCACGCCGAACGGGTAAGCCTCGTCGCCCGCGAACGACAGGTTGGTCGCGGCTCCGAGGAACTCGTTGCCGAACGTCTTCCCGGCGAGCGCGAACGTGATCATCATCGCCCCGCCGGCGATGATCAGCGCGAGCAGCATGCCGCGTACGGCCGTCTGCTGGCTGGAGCGCAGCTCGCCGCCCTGGTAGGCGGTCGCGATACCGAAGCCGAGCGAGAAGAACGCGATCGTCGCCGCGAGCAGCGTGTCGCTCAGGCTGAAGCTGGTGTCGAGCGCACCGGCGGCCAGGATGTCGTCGTAGTTGCCGCCGAAGGCAGCGACGGCGCTCTCGAAGTCCTCACGGCTGTTGAGCAGGAGCACGATGATCGAAACGAGAATGCCGAGCGCCGCCAGCCCGAACAGCACGCGCGCCACGCGCAGCGTCCAGTCGAGCTTGACGGTGGAAGAGATGAAGATCAGCAGGATCGAAGCGCCGGCGATCAGGAAGGTCCAGTTGTCCTCGAGGATCGTGGCGGAGGCGTCGGTGAACCACTGGCTGTCCGCGATCACGCCGATCGATCCGAACGCGGAGGGGAGCGCCGTCTGCGGGATCACGAAGGTCAGGTAGGCGACCGCCGCGATATACCAGAGCGTCACGTTGACCGAAGCGGCGAGGCCGGCCCACGGGCCCAGCGAGCGCGACACGAACACGTAGTCGCCGCCGGAGCGCGGCATCAGCCGGGTGAACAACCCGTACATCAGGTAGGGCGAGAGCAGCGCGATCACCGCGACCAGCACCGCCAGCACGGGGCTGGCCCCGGGGAACGACGAAGGAATGAGCGTCGCCGCAAGGATCGCCTGCACGAGGCCGACGAATGACAGGTTGAGAACGACGGCGGAGCTCAGCGAGATCCCACGTACCAACCCACTGGACTGCCGGGTGAAGTAGCCGCTCTCGACCTGGGTGGGCGTACTGTTGGCCATTGGCTTCCCCTTGCTCAGTGGACCGCGGCGAGGCCTCTGGTAGCCTCGCTAACAGTAGAATGTCGGACAGTCTACAACCTTGCCCAGAGCGATCAAGGCCGTCCCGAGAGGAGCCTCGATGACAGATTTCTGGCACCCCTTCGCGGATATGGGGTCCGTGGCGCAGAACGGCGCCTTGACGATTGTCAGGGGCGACGGCGCCTACATATACGACGCGGACGGACGCCGCTACTTCGACTCCTCCGGGGCGCTCTGGTACTGCAACGTCGGCCACGGGCGCATCGAGCTCGCCGACGCCGCCTCGGCACAGATGCGCGAGATCGCGGCCTTCTCCAACTTCGCCGACCTGGGCACCCGGCCGACCGAGGAGCTCGCCACCCGAGTCGCGGAGCTCGCCCCGACACGCGCCTCGAAGGTGTTCTTCACGAGCGGCGGCGGCGAGTCCATCGAGACGGCCGGCAAGCTGGCGCTGCGGTACTGGGTCGAGACCGGCCGCGGCGACAAGCGCATCCTGATTTCGCGCACGAACGCATACCACGGCTCGAACGGCATCGGCACCGGGATCGGCGGGATCGCGCCCAACCGCGACGGCTACGAGCGGCTGGTGCCCGACTGGCGTGAGGTCGCGTGGGACGACGCGGCCGCGCTCGAGCACGCGATCGAGGAGGCGGGCGCGGAACGGGTGGCAGCCTTCTTCTGCGAGCCCGTGATGGGCGCCGGCGGCGTGCTCGCGCCGCCGGACGGCTACCTCGAGGCGGTCGCCGGAATCTGCCGGCGTCACGACGTCCTGTTCATCGTCGACGAGGTAATCACCGCGTTTGGACGCCTCGGCGAGTGGTTCGCGAGCAGCCGCTTCGGGCTCGAGCCCGACTTGATCACCTGCGCCAAGGGCATCAGCTCCGGCTACGTCCCGCTGGGCGCGGTCGTGGCCAGCGAGCGGATCGCGGAACCGTTTTTCAAGCCGGGCGTCGGCATGTGGCGCCACGGCTACACCTACTCCGGCCATGCGACCGCCGCGGCGGTCGCGCTGGCGAACTTCGACGTGCTCGAGCGGGAGGGGCTGATTCCGCGCGGGCGGGAGCTCGAGCGTCCGCTCGCCGAGGCGCTGCGCCCTCTGGCCGAGCACCCGGGCGTTGACGAGGTGCGCGCCGGCACCGGCCTGATGGCTGCGGTGCAGCTCTCAGCGGAGCTGCGCGCCGGGGACCCCGGCTGGGCGAACCATGTGGTCGCCGGGCTGCGTGAGCGGAGCGTCATCAGCCGCCTGCTGGCGGACGGCTCGCTGCAGATATCGCCCGCCCTGGTCGCGACCGAGGCCGACTTCGACCTTCTCACCGACGCGATCTCCGGCACTCTAGACGCGACTGTGGCCCCGGCAGCCGCGAGCTGAGCTCGCGCGGCATGCGCCTAGGCTGCATCGCCGACGACTACACGGGCGCCTCCGACGTAGCGACCGCCCTGAACCGCTCGGGGCTGCGGACGGCGCTGTTGTTCGGGCCGCCCAAGGCCGGCACCGGCACCGGCGATGCCGACGCCGTCGTGATAGGCCTCAAGATCCGCACCGCCCCCGCCGAGAGGGCCGTCGAGGCGGCGCTGGGGGCCCGCGCTTGGCTGACGCTGCGAGCGGCTGAACGGGTCTACTTCAAATACTGCTCGACGTTCGACTCGACCAAAGCAGGCAACATCGGGCCGATCGCCGACGCCCTGCTGACCGCCGCCGGAGCCCCGCTGACCGTTGTCTGCCCAGTGGCCCCCGAGCATGGGCGCACGGTGTACCAAGGCCATCTGTTCGTCGGGTCGCAGCTGCTCGCCGAAACGTCGATGCGCGACCATCCGCTCACCCCCATGCGCGACTCGAGCGTGGTCCGCCTGATGGATCGTCAGACGGTCGGCGCCGTCGGGCTGGTGTCACACGATCGCGTGACCGCCGGCCCGCAGGCGGTGGCTGACGAGCTCGCACGGCTGCGCGCCGACGGGGTCCGCTACGCAGTGGCCGACGCCATCACCGAGGGGGACCTGCGCAACCTGGGCGAGGGAGCCCGCGAGCTCGAGGTGGTGACCGGTGCGGCTGGGCTGGCCCGGCATGTTGTGGCACCGGGATCCGGGCGTCCCGACGCCGCGCCCAAGTCGCTGCCCGGCCCGGTAGCGGTGCTCGCCGGCAGCTGCTCGGCGGCGACGCTGAAACAGGTCGAGCGCGCCCGGCGGCGGATGCCGGCGTACCGGCTGGATCCGCGCGCCGAGCCGGACGCCGGCGCCCTGATCGCCGGGTGTCTGGCCTGGCTCGACGCCCAGGCGAACGGGGAGCCGCCGCTGGTGTTCTCGAGCGCGCCCCCGGACGGGCGCGCGCCGGGGACAGCCGCGGTCGTGGAGGAGGCAATGGCGCGGCTCGCCCGGCACCTCGTGGAGACCGGCGTCCGCCGCCTGATCGTGGCCGGCGGGGAGACCTCGGCGGCGGTGCTCGACGCGATCGGTGTGGCGGCCTGCACGCTCGGCGGCGAGGAGGCGGTCGGCGTGCCCTGGCTGTTCCCCGGTGACGACCGCGGCTTGGCGCTGTTGCTCAAGTCCGGCAACTTCGGCGATCCCGACCTGCTCGTGCGCGCCGCCGAGCGCCCGTGGTGACGCCCGAGCCGGCGCTGCGCCGCGCGCTCGTGGATGCCGGGTCGTCCCTGTTCGAGCGCTCGCTCACGCACGGCCGGACCGGCAACCTCAGCTTCCGCAGCGACGATGAGATGGTCGTGACGCCCACCGGCGTGAGCCTCGGCGCGGTCAGCGCCGACGAGCTCGCGCGCGTATCGCTCGAGGGCGAGTTGCGCGCTGGACCCAGGCCGTCCAAGGAGTGGTTCCTGCACGCGGCGATGTACCGGGCGCGGCCGGATGCGAAGGCGGTGATCCACCTTCACAGCACCCACTCCGTCGCCGTCTCGTGCATGGCGGACACGGATTCCGAGAACGCGCTGCCCCCGCTGACCGCCTACTTCGCCATGCGTGTCGGCACGCTGCCGATGCTGCCCTACCATGCGCCCGGCGACCCCGAGCTTGGCCCGCTGGCCGAGCGTGCAGCGGCACGGCATCACGCGCTCCTGCTTGCCAACCACGGGCCGATCGTCGCGGCCGCGAGCGTCGCCGAGGCGCTCGATGTGGTCGAGGAACTCGAGGAAACCGCCAAGCTACACCTGCTGCTCAAGGGCGTCGAGACCCGCCCGCTGACCCCGGAACAGGTCGAGGCCCTCAGGCCGCCCAGCTGATCGCAGGCAACCGGCGTTCCAACTCCTCGGCCACCGCCAGCACCATCGCATCCGTGCCGTTGGGTCCGAGCACCTGGAGACCGAGCGGCAGCCCGTCGGACGCCGGGCCGATCGGAATCGAAACGCCGGCGCCGCCAATGACGTTGGCGATGAAGGACGTCGGGTACCACGATCCGTCGGCGTTCGGATCGATCTCGTGGCCGTCGATCGAGTCGGGGCCACAGAGGCCGAGCTCGAACGCCGTCACCTGAGTGGTCGGCGCGAGCAGCACGTCACATCCGGCGAAGAACTCGCGCCAGCGCGCCTCGAAGCCGACACGCTCCGCGAGGGCCCGCACGTACTCGCGCCCGGTCGTGGCATTGCCTATCTCGGCAACCGCCACGGTCTCCGGCGAAAGCCCGTGATCGCCGTTTCCGAGCACCTCGGCGAAGGCCTCGTAGACCTCGCATTCGAGCATCGGCACCATGAACCCGAGCGGGCTCAGGGCCGGAGGCTCCGCCGGCGCGAGCGTAAGACCGGCACCGTCGAGCGCAGCGACCGCATCCCGGAACGCTGCGCGCACTTCGGCGCTCAGCGGCGCGAAACCGTAGTCCTCGGTGAACCCGATCCGTACGTCCGCGACGGGCCCGGCGTCGACCTGCCGGTCCGCGAGCACAGCCAGGGCTGCCCTCGCGTCGGCGACCGCGGTCGTCAGGGTCCCGGCGCAGTTGAGCCGGCTGACCTCCGCAGCTGCGTCCGCGGGCAGCGCGCTGAAGCTCGGCTTGAGCCCGACGACACCGCTGAACGAGGCGGGCACCCGCACGGACCCGCCGGCGTCACTGCCGAGGCCGATCGGCGCGACGCCGATCGCCACGCTCGCCGCGGCGCCGCCGCTGGACCCGCCGGGGGTCCGCGACAGGTCCCACGGGTTGCGCGTCTCGCCGTACACCGGGTTGTCGGTGTGCCCCCAGCACGACAGCTCGGGGATGTTGGTCCGGGCCACGACGACGGCACCGGCCGCCTTCAGGCGCTCGACGTGCGGGTCGTCGGCCTCGGCCGGCGGGGCGTCGCGCAGGCCCGGACACCCCCATGTGCTGCGCTCGCCGGCCAGCGCGAAGATCTCCTTCACCGTCACCGGCACGCCCGCGAGGACACCCTGCGGGCCGCCGCCCGCGTCGAGCCGGCGCGCGTCGGCCAGCGCCCGTTGGTCGAGGACCTGGACGCACGAGTTGACGTCCCCATCGCGCTCCTTGATGCGTTCCAGAGCGCGGGTGACCATCTCCTCCGCCGAGACCTCGCGCCCGCGAACCGCGGCGGCGATGTCGACCGCGCGCTCGAGCTCCATGCCGTTCACCTCGCGCAAGCTACCGCCCGCCGACCGCGGTTCCTTCGTGTCCGCGGGCCGGAAGTACAGGCCTGCGCCCGGCTGGCAACATTCAGTGCAGGCCGAAGCCGCCGGCAGCCTCGATCTCGAGCAGCCGGTTGTATTTCGCCAGCCGCTCGGACTGCGTGATCGAGCCGACCTTGATGTGCTCCGCGCGCCAGCCCACGGCGAGGTCGGCGAGCCACGTGTCCTCGGTCTCCCCGCTGCGCGCGCTCGCGGTGACATGCCAGCCGGCCGCGCGTGCCACGGCCAGCGCCTCCGCGGCCTCGGTCAGCGTGCCGATCTGATTGACCTTCAGCAACAGCGCGTCGGCCGCCCGGAGCTCGACCGCACGACTGATCCGGGTCGGGTTGGTGCACAGCAGGTCGTCGCCGAGCAACAGGGCGCGCCCCGACAGCCGCCGGCCCAGCTCGGTCCACTGGGTCCAATCGTCCTCGGCAAGAGGGTCCTCCACGCTGATCACCGGAAAACGCTCGATCCACGCCACCACCCTGTCGGTCATCGCCGAGCCGTCCAGTGACTCGGATTCGAGCTGATAGTGGCCGTCGTGATGGAAGTGACTCGCCGCCACGTCGATTGCGAGTGCCACGTCGGTCCCCGGTTTGTAGCCCGCGCGCTCAATGGCCTCGACGGCGCCCGCGATCATGTGCTCCGAGTCCGGGAACGGCGGGGCGAGGCCTCCCTCGTCAGCGGTCAGGAGCCGAGTGCCGTACCGGTCACGGCCGAGGGTTGCCGCGGCCTGGTAGACGTCGAAAGCCACGGTGAGGACATCCTTGGTCGTCCCCGGCGCGACCGGGACGATGAGGACATCCTGGATGGCCACCTGACCGCCCGCGTGCTTGCCGCCGCTGAAGAGGTTGATCGTGGGCCGGGGAAGGAGGCCCAGAGCCACGCCGGCGAGGGAGGCGAAGTAGGCGTACAGCGGGATCCCACGTTCTGACGCCGCGGCGCGAGCAAAGGCCAGGGAAACCGCGAGCAGGGTGTTCGCGCCCAGCCGCGACTTGTTCGGTGTGCCGTCAAGCTCGGACAGGGCTCGATCGAGCTCGGCGTGTGACGCAAAGCTTCGGCCCGAGAGCTCCGCCTGAACCTCGCCCTCGATATGAGCGACCGCGCGCCGGCATCCCAGCCCTCCGAAGCGCCCTGGGTCGTCGTCGCGGAGTTCGAGCGCCTCGCCGCTGCCCGTCGACCTGCCCGATGGCACCGAGGCCGTCCCCGCGGCGCCGCTGGTGAGCATGCACCGTGCCCACACGGTCGGCTGTCCTCGGCTGTCGAGGACTTCGAGGCCCTCAAGGCGCTCAACAGTCGATGGGGTCAGAGGGCCTCCACGAATCCCTCGACCAGCCCGCTGACCTCGCGCGGCGGCCGGCGCATCAGGCTCAGCACCGCTTTCTCCTGGCGCGAGCGTTCATCCTGGTCGAGGTACTCGAGCGGTGAGCGACCCTTGACCCTGGCGAGTAGACAGCCAAGGGTGTGTCGGACCGCTCGCGGTTCGAGGTCCTCGGCCCATTCCACTCCACCGAGAACGTCCCGATACCCGTGCCAGTAGTGAACGGCGCTGTCCGCAAACGCCGATCGATGCGACGGCAGGTGGTGGGCCTTGCTCAGGAGATGCGTCAGCGAGAAGCCCAGATCGAACGCCGGGTCGCCGAAGTGGATCACCTCGTGGTCGAGCAGGACGAACTCGTCCGGTCCGACCAGAACGTTCTTCGGGCTGTAGTCCCCGTGCACCACGGTCTCGCGCCGGGCCCGCGTTTCCGCCAAGAGGCTCGCGACAAACGACGCGGCTTCGGGTACCTGCTCAGCCGTGAAGGCGTAGTAGGGCTCGAGCCTCAGCGACTCGAAAAAGCGCTGCTCGGCAAACACCTCGGCCAGCTCGGCCCGGCCCTCCCAGCCGCGGCGGTGGATCGTGGCCAAGAGCTCTCCAAACCGCTCGACGTGTTCCGTCTCCAGGCGTCCGTCGAGCAGCACGATCTTCCAGTTCTCGTGCGGCTCGGGCACCGCGGCCATCGCGAGGAGATGGTGCTCATGGTCCTCGAACATGAATGGAGTGATCGCTCCCGCGGGTGCGATCCGGCCGAGCCAGCGAAGCCCGAGCGCCTCTCGGTGGACTCGCTCCGGGTCACTGAACCAGTCGACTTCGACCCGCAGCTTCGCCAGGGCTTGCTTGAGGACCCAGGCCTCGCCGCTGTCCCGCCGCACGAGCACCGTGCGGTTCGAGACCCCACCGGCCAGGACCAGTACCTCGGGAACCTCCGTCGCGTCGATCCGGCCGGCACCGCGCAAGTACGCGACGGTCGCATCGGGCTGCTCGATGTCGAGAGCCAGGAAACTACCCCGCATCCGGGGTCATTCGGAGGTTCGGCTGGTCGAGGACCTCCGGATTGACGACGGTCGGCGGCGCCTGGCCCCGGAAGACTTCGGCGACACATTCGGCCGTGCGTCGCTGCAGCTCGACGGTGGACTCCTCGGAGTAGAACGAGGCATGCGGCGTGACGATCGCCGAGTCCAGTTCCAGCAGCGGGTTGGCCGGCTCGGGGGGCTCTTGACCCAGGACGTCGATCCCCGCGCCGGCAATCCAGCCCTCGGCAAGCGCGCGACTGAGCGCCGATTCGTCGATGATCGGGCCCCGGGCGGTGTTCACCAGGAAGGCCGTGTCCTTCATGCGCCGTAGCTGGGCTTCGCCGATCAGGCCCTCGGTCTCGGGCGTCAGAGGCAGGTGGACGGACACGATGTCGGCGCGTTCGAGGAGCTCGTCCAGACTGTCGACGAGCTGAATGGGGTCGGGAGCGCGATCCACGTACTGGTCGAAGGCGATGACGTGCATTCCCAGCGCGTGCGCCTTTGCGCCGGTGGCACGTCCGATGCGCCCACAGCCGATCACGCCCATCGTCTGCCCGCGGATGCGGCGGATTCGTCCGGCGGCAGCGTTGTCCCATTTCCCGGAGTGGGTCTGTCCGGCAAAAGTGACGATCCGGCGGGACAGGGCCAGCGCCAGAGCCAGCGCATGCTCGGAGACCTCGTCGATGCAGTAGTCGGGCACGTTGGTCACGACGATTCCCAAGCCGGTCGCATGCTCGACGGCGATGTTGTCGAGGCCGACGCCGTAGCGAGCCACGATCTGGCACTCGGGGGAGGCGTCGAGAACGGCAGGCGTCACCTTCTTCCAGCAGGTGAGGATCGCGTCAACGTCTCCGGCAAGCGAGGCAAGCTCGGCCTCGTCTCCGCTCTGCGCTTCGACGATGGTCGTCCCCACCTCGCCCAGCACGTCGCGCTCGATGTCGAGCGTCGGCCACGCGTGGTCCGTGATGAGGGCCTTCATCGCCTCCGGTCTCCGAACAACGTGGTCCTATGCCGTCGAGGGCTCGCGCTGGTGCTCCGCGAGGTACGCGGGCACGTCGAACTCATCCTCTTCGACTTCGTAGTCGTAGTCACCCGCCTCGACCTCGCTCCAGATGCGGTCGTACTCGAGCGCCCCGACGTCGCGATACTGGAGCCGATCTCCGGCACGAAGCAGGACTCCGTCCTCCGGGAAGATCGCGTTCCTCGGTTGCGCCTCGTAGATGTTCGCGGCCAGCCGGCCGAGCAGCTGGTATCCCCCCGGGCTTGCCACCGGATAGGCGCCGGTGGAGAAGCCGGCGAGGGCGAGGCACCGCGCGGGCGTGTAGTCCCGCGGTGTCTTCCACTTCGGAGCCTTCAGGAGCTTGCTCATGTCGAGCGGGATCGAGAAGTAGCAGCCGGGGGTGAAACCGACGCACACCACCCAGAACTCGGTAGAGGTGTGCTGCTCGATGGTCTCTGCCTTGGTCAGGCCGTTCGCCTCCGCGATGATCTTGAGGTTGTTGTCCACCTCGTACCGCTCGGCGAGCTCGGCGGACCACGGATCGTCGTACCAACACGGCAATACGAACTTCCGTGAGGGGAGGGTCGTGACGTCCTGGAGGTCGTCCATGAGGCCCTCCACCGCCTCCTGCGCCCGCGCGTGGGTCGTGCGGCTGCGGTCGAGGACCAGGACGAGCTCTCGCAGGGAGGGGATCGTCTCGATCACTCCCGGGATCTCCGCCTCGCGAACCACGATCTCGAGACCGAGCACCTTGAAGTTGAGCGCAACGTTCGCCTCGTCGCCGAACTCGACACCCAGCATCATGTCGCCGAGCGGACGAAAGACGGGCTCGTCGTAGATCACGGGGCCACCTGCTCCGGTTGGCCGGCCGTCGCCGCCTGGGGTGCGCGACCGGTCTCCTCCAGCACCCTTCGAACGCGGTCGACTATCGCCACCGCGCTCGGGCCATCCCCGTGGACGCAGACGCTCTCGGCCTCGAGCGGGATCTCGCCGCCGTCGACGGTCTGGACCACACCTGGGTCGAGGAAGCGCCGGAAGGCCGTCTCGGCCTCGTCGGGGTCTGTGGGCTCCCGGCTGTGCTCGACGACCGTCTCGCCGTCAGCGCCGTACTTCGAGTCCGGGTAGTACTCCCGCACCACGCGCACGCCTCGACTGCGGCACGCCTGTAGAAGGGCACGATCCTCCGACCCGGCCGGCCAGTACACGACCGGTTCGTCCATCACCTCGAAGAACGCTTCGACTGCCGCCTCCGCGAGATCCTCTTGTGCGTTGAGCATCGGATACAGCGCGCCGTGGGGCTTGATGTGATTGAGGCGACGCCCGTGTGGTCGCAAGAAGGCCTCGAGCGCACCGGACTGATACACGATGTACGCGTGCAGGTCCTCAGGGGACACATGCATGCTGCGCCGCCCAAAGCCCAGCAGATCGGGGAGTCCCGGGTGCGCGCCGACCACAACCGAATGCCGCTCCGCCAAGGCCACCGTCTCCCTCATCGTGGCCGGGTCCCCTGCGTGCCACCCGCAGGCGACGCTCGCGGTGGTGATCCGGGGGATGAGCTCGAGATCGGCGCCGAGCGTCCACTTCCCGAAGCTCTCGCCGCAGTCACAGTTGATGTCGAAGGACATGGCGCGCACGTTCCTATCTCGCTCTCGAGCGCCTCGGGCCCGAGGGCTTCTCTCTCCGCCTCGGCCGCGGCCAGCGCCTCTTCGACCGTGACGGCCTTGAAGAAGACCTCCTCGAGCGGGCGGACCTGGCCGAGCACGCCCAGGTCGGTCGATATGACCGTTCCGATCTTCGCGTAGCCGCCCGCCGTCGGATTCTCGACGCCCATCGCAATCGGCTCGATTCCCCCGGGGACCTGAATGCCGCCGACGGGAATGATGTCATCGACGATGTCCGCCGGCCCAGAGCCCGCGTCGCGGACCAGATAGTCCGGTCGAGGCTTCATCTCGAGTTCCGGCCCGACGAAGCGAAAGCCCATTCGATCCGACATCGGAGAGAGCTTCCACTCTGCGCTGAAGAACGTTTCGAGGCCCTTCTCGGTGAACAGATGATCCTGCGGGCCGGGAACGACTCGAACGGTCCACGGCGATCCCAGCCGGCGGCGGTGCTTCGTATTGACCGCGGAGCCAACAAGCTCAGCGCTCTGGTTGGTCGACGACCCAACCCGAAGCCGGTCACCGTTTCTCAGCGCTCGTCCCTTCAGGCCACCCTGCGCACCCCGGACATAGGTCGAGCGCGAACCGAGATAGGGCGGTACGTCGATCCCACCGGCCACGGCAAAGTACGCCCGCGCTCCCGGACCGACCTTGCGACAGGTAAGGGTGGCTCCCGGGCGCGCGCTCATCGCGGTCCATAGCGGTACTGGCTCATCGTCAAGGGTCGCGTCAATCTCGCCGCCGGTGAGGGCGAAGACCGCTTCGGCGGCAAACCGCAGTGTCGGGCCCATCGCGAGAATCTCGAGCCCCGCATGGCCAGGATCGCCGGGCGTCAACGGCGGGGGCGGAAGCTCGTTGCCGACGAGCAGACTCGCCATGGCAAACGAGCGGTAGTCCTGTGCCCCGGCCGGAGGGATACCCCTGGCCAGGTGGCCAGGTCGCCCGCCGTCCTGAATAGTGGTCTGCAGGCCACCCTTCACGACCTCGATCAAGGCGGTCTCTGTCGCTTCGGTGGGCGTCACACCTTCAGGATGAACGGATCCTGGGCCTCCGGTGACGTCTCGATCCAGACGCTCTTCGTCTGGAGATACTCGAGGATCGCCTCGCTCCCGTTTTGGCGGCCGACACCGCTCTCCTTGTAGCCGCCGAACGGTGATTGAGGCGCCATCGCGCGGTACATGTTCACCCACACCGTGCCCGCCTCGAGCGAGCCGGCGACCCGATGGGCCCTGCTGACGTCTCTGGTCCAGACGCCCGCGGCGAGCCCGTAGCGCGTGTCGTTGGCCAGCTCGATGACGTCCTCCTCGCTGCTGAAGGGGAAGGCGGCAAGCACGGGTCCGAAGACCTCCGTCTGCGCCAGATGTCCACCGTGTGCGGCGTCGCGCACGACGGTCGGCTCATAGAACAGGCCGTGGGGAAGCTCGTCGACCTGCGCCCGCCGGCCGCCGGCGACCACCTGGGCCCCGTCCTCACGGGCTCTATCCACGAACGAAATGATCTTCTCGAGCTGACCCTCAGTGGCGATCGGACCCATTTCGGTCTCCGGGTCCATCGGGTTTCCGATGCGAACGCTCCGCGCGCGTCGGGCGATCCGCTCGACGAGGTCGTCGAAGAGCGACTCGTGGATGAAGGCCCGTGAGCCGGCGACGCAGGTCTGTCCCGCGGCGCCGAAGATCCCGGCCAGGAGACCGGCCTCGGCGGCGTCGACGTTCGCGTCGTCGAACACGATGTTCGCCGATTTCCCGCCGAGCTCGAGGGTGACCTTCGCGAGCCGGCCGGCGGCTGCGACGCCGATCGCCCGGCCCGTCTCGATCCCCCCGGTGACCGAGATCTTTGCCACGTCGGGATGGCGAACCAGCGCTTCCCCCACCGGTCCAAGGCCCGTAACGACGTTCAGAACGCCGGGCGGCAGGCCCACGTCCGTCGCCAGCCGCGCCACTTCGAGCATCGACGTCGAGGTCACCTCGGACGGCTTCACGACCACGGTGTTGCCCGCCGCGAGCGCCGGAGCAACCGCCATCATCGACAGAAAGGCGGGCGAGTTCCAGGGCATGATCACGCCGACCACCCCGAGGGGCTCCCGGACCGTGTAATTGACGACGCTCAGCCGGTCGAGAGGAATCGTCGAGCCCTCGATCTTGTCCGCTTGGCCGCCGAAGTAGCGCAGCCACTTCGGGACCAGCTTCATCTGGGCCAGCATCTCCCGGTAGAGCTTGCCGTTCTCCCGGGTCTCCAACGCTGCGATGCGCTCAGCGTCGGCATCGATCGCGTCCGCGAGCCGGAAGAGCAGCAGTCCCCGTTCGCTGGCCGCCACCGTACTCCAGGAGCCGTCGAACGCCGCTTTGGCGCTGCGGACACACTCGTCGACGTCCTCGGAGCCGGCCGCGGCGACGTGCGCCCAGGCCCGGCCCGTTGTTGGATCAACGCTGTCGAAGTACTCGCCGTGACGCGGCGAGCGCGCCTCGCCGTCGACGAAGAAGCCGAATCTCTCGATAGCTACGGAGTCCGAGACAGCCATCTGCCGGTTAAAAGATCAAGAACGTTGGTCATTGAGGCCCGGAGTCTAGACGCGCTGCCCGGTGGCGGTCAACCCGCTCAGAGCACGGCGCGCTCGAGGAACTCGAGGTGCTCGTTCATGACCCGGTCGACCTTGCGAATGTCGCCGCTGCGGATGACGTCGAGCGTCCGGCGATGGAGATCGACGACCAGGTTCGCGTCCTCCTGGGTGGTGAAGTAGTCATGTAGCACCACCGTGATGCCTTGCAGAATCTGGTGCTGGTAATAGGCCAAGAGCTCGCTGCGCGCAGCGCGTCCCATCGCGTAGTGGAAGAAGTGGTCGAAATGCATCCGAAGCTCACCGTCGTCGTCGACATGCGCGGCGAGCTTTGTGATCGAGTCCTCCATGCTTGCGAGGTCCGCCTCGTCCGCTCGCTCCGCGGCGAGCCGCGCGATCTCCATCTCGAGCGGCCGTCGCGCCTCGAGCAACTCGCGCAGGTTGGCCTCGCTCCGCCCGTTGGCGAGCTGGAGCAACGTGATCGGGATGTTGTCGTCGGTGACGGTGACACCGCCATTAACACCCCGGCGGCTCTGCACCACTCCGCGGCTGGACAGAACGCGGATCGCTTCGCCGACGGTGGGCTTGCTGACGTCCATCGCACGCGCCATCTGCTCGACTGACGGCAGGCGCTCGCCCACGGCGTAGGCCCCCGACCGGATGGCGAAGGTAATCTGGTCGACCACGCGCTCGTGCACCCGAGCGTCGGCGATCGGCTGGAAGGTCCATTCACTCCGGGCCTCAGGTGGCCGGCTCGATCGGGTCACGCGCCCGATGTTAAACCCGCCTCCCGCGGGCTAGTCGATGCCGCGGGCAAGGCTGAGAGCTGCCCCCTCGGCGAGAATCAACGTGCCCTCATCAACCTCCTCGGCGCTGACCACAAGCGTCGGGTAGAAGACGATGGTGAGGATTCCGTCAGCCTGCGCACCACGGACTATCAGTCCGCGCTCGTAGAGCTCATGTCGCAGGTCGAGCAGCAGGACCGCCGGGTCGGCTTGGTCGGATACGTCGATTTCCACGCTGCCGAGGAGCCCGATAACGGATGTGCGCGAAGGTCGCCCCGTCCGCTCCCCGACCCGCGCAAGGCCGCGTTCGAGCACCGGCTCGAGGTCGGCGGCTCGCTCACACAGCTGCTCTCGCTCCAGGATGTCCAGGGTGGCAAGGGCGGCCTCGCACGCCACCGGATGCCCGGCGTACGTATTGAGGTGCATAAGCGGACCGCCCGCGAACGCGTCTTCTACCCGCCGGGAGACGATGGTCGCGCCCATCGGTGCGTAGCCGCTCGTCAATCCCTTCGCCACGCACATGATGTCCGGCCGGATGTCCCAGTGCTCGCAGCCGAAAAGGCGCCCGGTGCGACCAAAGCCGGTCACCACCTCATCCGAGATGAGCAGGATTCCAGCTCGGTCGCACATGCGCTGCACACGAGCCCAGTACCGCTCGTCGGGAATCTTGACCGCCTGCAGGATCGCCACGGGCTCGGCCACGATCGCCGCGATCGTCTCCGGGCCCTCCCGCTCGATCGCTTCCTGGAGGCCGTCGGCGCACGCCAGGGTGCAGCCCTGGGCCGGATCGCAGTAGCCACAACGGCCGGGCGACGGCTGAGGTCCCTGCATGATCTCCGGCACCGACGGCCCGAAATCGGCCTTGAAGGCCGCCGCCCCCGTGGCCGACATTCCCGCGATTGTCGACCCGTGGTACGAACCGTCTCGTGACAGGATCTTCACCCGCTCCGGTTCGCCTCGGCGCAGGTGATAGGCGCGAGCGATCTTGAAGGCCAGGTCATTCGCTTCGCTGCCGCTCGACGTGAAGGAGAACACCGGGTCCTCGAGGGGAACCAGCCCCGCCAGCCGGGTCGCGAGCTCGATGACCTTTTCGTGCGACGCTCCGGAGTCGAGCGCAGCGAACTCGACTCGCCCTGCCTGCTCGGCCATCCGGAGACCAATCTCCTTACGCCCGTGACCCACCATGCCGGCGCCGAGGTGGTTGCCGGCATCGAGCAGACGCCGACCTTCGTCGTCGTACAGGTAGGCCCCCTCGCCGCGAACGATGATGCGGGGGTACGCGTTAGGGAAGCGCTGCTCCAGCGCCTCGAAGTCGGCGAGGAAGTGGCGAACGTGGCGCCTGGCAAGCTGCCGGGCCGACTCCTCAACAGCTGCCTCGCGATCTGAGGCACCGGCAACTTTGCTCCGAGTCAAGTCCCGACCTTCCTCTCCCGGCCTAAAAGACAACAGTCTTGTTATTTTGGGCAGCGGCTCGAATGAAGTCAAGCGAGGAAGGGGGCGTGCCTTGTCACGTGTCGAGGCGGCGTGACGGGATCGGTATGGAAGATCGAGTGCGCCGTAGGAGACGAGGTCTCCGAAGGGGCCGTCCTGGTGGTCCTCGAGAGCATGAAGATGGAGATCCCGGTCGAGGCCGAGGAGAGCGGGCGCGTGACCGAGCTCCTCTGCGAGGAAGGGCAGTCGGTTTCGGAGGGCGACGTCCTCCTCGTCATCGACTCCTAGCAGCCGTCCGCGGCCGTTTGTTGCGCTCAGTCGAACTCCCTTGACACAGCCTCGGCGGTCGGGTACCAATCATCAAAGATGTTGGTCTTTGGCGTCATGGGGGTACCGAGACACCAGAGAAGCGGCCAGAGGAGCGGGCCCGTATTCCTGAACGCCCGGGTCCCACCGTGCCGGTTTCGTCCAACGACATGCAGAGGAGCTCTTACGTGCGGGTGCGACTTGCGGTACTGATCGGTTTGGTGGTCGTCGCGGTCGGCCTCGCGGCGTGCGGCGGCGATGACGACTCCGGCGGCGGCGATTCCGGCGGCGGCGATTCCGGCGGCTCGGGCTCGATCCAGGGTGACGGCAAAGAGCTCGTGATGTTCACGATGACGTCGTCGAACGTCTACGGCGCCAATCAGATCAACGGCGCCAAGGCCGAGGCCGAGAAGCTGGGCTACAAGCTCAAGGTCTACGAGAACACCTTCTCGCAGCCCGAGCAGGATCAGCAGGTCCAGCAGTACATCGCCAGCGGAGCTCAGCCGGCGGCCATCATCTGGTGGCCCTGGGTGCGCGACGCGGGCCTGAACAGTGTCCGGCAGCTGGAGCGCGTCGCGCCCGTGGTGCAGATGACCCAGCCGCCCGACGAGCCTTCTAAGCCTTTCGTGACTGCCTATGCCGGCGCCAACCAGACCCTGATCGGCGAGACCCTCGGCCAGATGATGCTCGAGGCGCGCGAAGCGGCGCGTAAGAAGGGCGCGAAGTTCAAGAGCAAGAACGGCAACCTGCTGGTCTTCCAGCACCCCGAGGGCGAGTTCACCGGCACGGCTCGCTTCGCCGCGTTCGAGGAGGTCACGAAGGACGAGCCCTTCAAGGTCATCCACACCGAGTACGGCGCGAACGACCCGGAGACCGGCTACGAGAAGGGCAGCCAGATCATCCCGAAGTACAAGGGCCAGTTCGACTTCCTCTTCATCTCCAACCAGCAGGCCGCGAACGGCATCATCCGGGCGCTGAAGGAGAACGGCCTCAAGCCGGGCAAGGACGTGTGGCTCGTCTCCGGCGACTGCTCCGGCTCGCTCGAGGCGGTCAAGAACGGGGAGACCTACGGCACCGGGATCCAGCCGGCCGCGGTGGAGGGCGCACTTGCGGTCCGGACCGCGGCGAAGCTCGTCGCCAACGACAACAAGACCGAGGGCGAGGAGGTCCAGTACAAGGTCGAGGCCGAGCCGCCCGCGATCGAGCCCACCCCGCCCGCGAAGTACAACTACATGCCGCACGCGCCCGCGGTCGGCCCCGCCGGGATCCAGGAGACCGAGATCTGGGGTCAGTCGGCGGACCAGATCTGCGCGGGCGGATGACCAAGCCGGCGGACCTCGTAAAGCTCCACGGCGCGGCCGCCCGGCCGCGCCGTGCGCCGCAGCGGTACCACGCTTGAGCTCTGATACCGACACGCCGTTGCGGCTGAGCGCCCAAGGGCTGTCCAAGCACTACGGCTCGGTTCGGGCCCTCGAGGGCGTGGACTTCGAGCTTCGTGCCGGTGAGGTGATGGCGCTGCTAGGAGAAAACGGTGCCGGTAAGAGCACGCTTGTGAAGGTGCTGGCCGGGCTGGAAGAGCCCGACGCCGGAGTCATCGAGATGGACGGGGAGGCCGTCAAGCTGTATCCGAGCGCGCGGTCGCAGGAACGCGGTGTCGCGGTGGTTCATCAGGAGTACAGCCTCGTTCCCACGATGACGGTGGCCGAGAACCTCGTTCTCGGCCAGGTCGATACCTCTCGCTTCTGGATCCCGGGGACGCTCAACCGGCGAGCTCGCGAACTCACAGCCGCCGTGGGACTGGATGGTCTCGACCCCCGCACGCCGGTGGAGCGACTGAGCGTCGCCGAGATGCAGCTGTTGGAGATCGCCCGGTTGCTGGTGCGGGACGCCCGCATCCTCATTCTCGATGAGCCGACTGCCGCCCTCGCGGACCTCGAGATCGAGCGAGTGCTCGAGGTGATCGGCCGTCTCGCCTCGGAAGGTCGAAGCATCATCTACGTCACCCATCGCCTGCCCGAGGTCTTTCGCGTGGCCGACCGGGTGACGGTGTTCCGAAACGGTGAGAGCCTGGCGCCGAAACCGACATCCGACCTGGACGTGGAGGCGGTGGTGGCGATGATGCTTGGACGCGAGCTGGGCGCCATGTTCCCCGACCGCACCTCGCCGGCGGGGGATGCGGTTCTCGAGGTCGAGGGACTCGTGGCTCCCGGATTGGCGGAGCCCGTGAGCTTCAGCGCTCGGGCCGGGGAGATCGTGGGGCTCACCGGGCAGCTCGGCAGCGGCGCCGGTACCACGGTCCAGGCGATGGCCGGGCGGTTGTCGAACACCAGCGGCAGGGTCGCCGTGGGCGGGGAGCCGTTGCCACTGCGAAGCCATGCGGCGGTCCTCCGGCATGGCGTGGCCTACTGCTCGTCCGATCGCAAGCGCGACGGGATCTTCTTTGGCCGAGCGATCCGCGAGAACCTCTCATCGCCGTGGCTGGGTTCAATCGCCGCGAACGGCTGGATCTCAGCGCGCCGCGAACGGGAGAAGGCGAGCGAGATCGCGGAGCGCTTCGCGGTGGACGTCGAGCGGATCAACTCGCCCGTCGGCACCCTCAGCGGAGGGAATCAGCAGAAGGTCGCGGTGGCCAAGTGGCTCGGCACCACACCCGTCGTGCTGCTGCTCGAAGAGCCCACCCGAGGTGTGGACGTGGGGGCCCGCGCCGAGATCTACCAGCGCCTCCGCGAACTCTGCGCTCAGGGCATGACGATCGTGGTGGCCTCCTCGGACACCGCCGAGGTGCTCGGCCTGTGCGACCGGATCGGGGCGTTCTACCGGGGACGACTTACCGAGATCCGCTCGCACGACCAGTGGACCGAGGAGGCGCTCACGATTGAGGTCATGCACACGACTCCCGCCGCCGCCTGATGAAGGGCGCGGAGGTGGGCTCGGGCCGCGCCGACGCCCTCGTCGCGCCGGCCCCGGCGGTGGCCGGTCGGCCAGCGCCGGGACTGGGTGAGCCTCGTCGTCGTCTATGGCCTGCTGGCCGCGGGGATCGCCGTCGTCGCGATCATCACGCCGAACTTCCTCACGGCCTCGAACTTCGAGGCGATCCTGCGCAACACTGCGATCGTCGGCATCGTCGCCGTGGCGATGACCCCGATCACCCTGTCGGGGAACTTCGTGTCGCTCGGCATCTCGCAGTCCGCGATGGGGGGCATGGTCGGCTTCATCTTCCTGATCGCCGAGGGCTGGAACCAGCCCTTGGCGATCGTGGCCGTCATCGCCGGCCTGGTGCTGATCGGCGTGCTCCAGGGCGCGATTGTCTCCGCGGGCCTGAACCCCATCCTCACGACGCTGGCGACGGGCGCGATCATCTTCGGTGTCGTCGCCGAGCTGACCGACGGGAAGGTCATCCGGATGGGCGCGAACCGGGTCGGCTGGGGGAACAACGAGATCGTCGGAATCCCCCTGGAGGTGATCGTCTTTCTGGTCGTCACGGTGGTGGTGACCGTTCTGATGGCCAAGACCGTCATCGGACGTCAGACCGTCCTCACCGGCGCGAACGCGAACACCGCCGAGATCAGCGGCATCTCGTTTCGCAGGATCACGATCGTCGCCTTCGTGATCTTCTCCGTCGGCCTCGCGATCGCGGGAATCCTCAACGCCGCGGGCTTCGGTCAGGGCGAGATCAACTCGCTGTCGACACTGACGATCGACTCCATCGCGGCGCTGCTGGTGGGCGGTGTCGCGATCACAGGCGGCGAGGGGTCTCCCCTGCGGTCCGCGGCCGGGGCGATCCTGATTGCCTCGATCAGCAACATCATGGTGCTCAACGACTTCAGCACCGGAGGCCGGCTCGCGGTGCAGGGCGGAGTGGTCGTGGTCGTGGTCATTCTCCTCGAGCTGCTTCGACGGCGGCGGTCGCTGCGGTGAAGGACGCCGGCAGCCACCCCTTCCTGCTGCGCCTGCGGGCCTACGCGCTGCCGATCGTGATTCTGATCGGGGTGTGGATCTACATCTCTGCGACCACGGACACGTTCCGCGGCGAGGCGGCGTTCTTCTCCGTGCTCGAGGGGTTCCCGCTCATGGGACTGGTGGCCCTCGGTCTGGCGGTCACGATCATCGCCGGAGAGCTCGACCTGTCGGTGGGCTCGATGGCGGCGGTGGCCGGCGCGGTCGCTGTGCGCGCGGCCGATGCCGGGCCTGATCGGGGCGATCCTGATCGCGGTGGCCGTCGGCGCTGTCATCGGGGCCATGCAGGGAGGGGTCATCGCGAAGATCGGCATCAACTCGCTGGTCTTCACGATCGGGACCCTCATCCTGCTGCGTGGCGTGGCGTGGCTGCTCTGCGGCAACGCGCCATTGCCCCTCGAGGACGTAACGGTCTCCGACCCGCTGCTCGACCGCTACGGGATCTTCTCGGCGGCGAGCATCGCCGCTCTACTGGTGTTCGTTTTGTTCGGACTTTTCCTCGCCTACACCCGCTACGGGCGAGAGATCTACGCGATCGGAGGCGGCCGGACCGAGGCCGCGTCGGCCGGGGTGTCGCGAACGCGGCCGCTCGTTCTTGCCTTTGCGATCTCCGGCGGTCTGGCCAGCCTGGCCGGCGCTCTGGCCACGATGCGCGGAGGCAGCGCCGCTCCCGAGAATTACGCCGACCTGCTGCTCGCCGGCGCGGCCGCCGCTCTTCTCGGCGGAGTGAGCCTCTACGGCGGAAAAGGGACGGTGCTCAACGTCGCCCTCGGGGTGGCGATTCTCACCGCAGTGAGCGCGGGACTTGCCGCACGTAGTGAGCCGGCTTCGACGGTTCAGCTCGTCACCGGCGTGCTGCTGCTGCTCGTGATCGCAATCGAATTCACGATCGGGCGGCTGAGTCGACGACCTCGACTCTTGCCCGGCAGCCGACCAGCGGCTGGCCCCAGCGGGTAGCACGATCGGGACGAGGGAGGAAGATGCCGACAGACAGGCTCGCTGGAAAGGTCGCGATCGTGACGGGTGCGGCTACGGGAATCGGCGCGGCGACGGTGGCGGATTTCTGCCTCAACGGCGCGCGCACGATCGCGACCGACATCAACGAGCCCGGAGAAAAGCTGACCGAGACCCTCCGCCAGTACGGCGACGAGGTCGTGCGCTTCGAGTTGCTGGACGTGCGGGAGCAGGCGGACTGGGAGCGGGTGGTCGGGGCCTGCCGCGACGCGTTCGGGATCCCCAACGTGCTGTTCAACAACGCGGGCGCGCTGGGGAGCGGCGCCCCCATCCATGAGGAGAGCGTCGAGGCGATGGAGGCGGCGCTGGCGGTCAACGCCATCGGTCCCTTCCTCGGGATGAAGGCCGTGATTCCCGGCATGCTTGAGCTCGGCGGCGGGTCGATCATCAACACGTCGTCGGTGTGGGGCATCTACGCCGCGCCCAACAACGCTGCCTACCACTGCGCCAAGGGCGCCTGCCACCAAATGACCAAGAACGCCGCTGTGACCTACGCGCCGCACAACATTCGCGTGAACTCGCTGCTCCCCGGATACGTCGACACACCGATGTCGCGGGGCGTTACCGAAGCGGAGGCGGACAAGCTCATCGCGTTCACTCCGATGGGCCGGCGTGCGGACCCGGAGGAGGTATCGGGCATCGTGTCCTATCTCGCTTCCGATGAGGCGAGCTTCACCGTCGGGGGTACGTTCACCGTGGACGGGGGGATGTCGGCACTGTGAGCACTGCTCTCGAGACTCATCCACTTGGCGGCTTCACTTTCGCCGACGGCAGCACGCTCCCGGAGGCCCGAATCGCGTACACCACCTACGGCGAGCTGAACGAGGCTCGTGACAACGTGATCGTGTGGCCGACTTGGTTCACCGGAACGCACGAGGACCACGAATGGATGATCGGCGACGGGGAAGCGCTGGACACGCGCGAGTACTTCGTGGTCGTGCCGAGCATGTTCGGCAACGGGTTGTCCTCGTCACCGACGAACTCGCCTGCACCCTTCGACCGGGCCCGTTTTCCTCACCACTCGATCCAGGACAACGTTCGGGCGCAGCACCGCCTGATGACGGAGCGCTTCGACGTCCAGGGCATCCAGCTCGTGATCGGCGGGTCGATGGGAGCGTTCCAGGCGTTCCAGTGGGCGCTCGAGCACCCCGACCTCGTCGAGCGCATCATGCCCTGCTGCGGGGCCTCGAAGGTAAGCCCCCACTGCTACGTCTTCCTCTGGGGAGTCAAGGCGGCGCTGCTCGCCGACGAGGCGTACGCCGGCGGTGATTACGAAATGCCTCCCGAGCGAGGGCTCCGAGCCGTTGGCCGGGTGTACGCCGGCTGGGGCCTGTCCCAGGCCTTCTACCGGCAGGAGCTCTACCGGCAGATGGATCACGACACGGTCGACGACTTCCTGCGTGACTTCTGGGAGGCCTTCTTCGTGTCGCTTGACGCCAACAATCTGCTCAGCCAGATCCACACGTGGCAGGCGGCGGATATCGCCGCCACCCCTGGCTATGACGGCGATCTGAAACGCGCCCTCGGCGACATACGGGCGAAGGCCTTTCTCTGCCCGGGGGAGAAGGATCTGTACTTCCCGCCAGAGGACATGGCCGCCGAGGCCGCCCAGATGCCGAACGCCGAGCTCCGCACGCTACCCGGAGTCTGGGGTCATTTCTCGGACGCGGGGATCGACCCCGGTTGCATGGACGAGATGCGCCGCAACGCCCGCGAGCTCCTTTCCTCCTGAGCTATGACGCGCATCATCGACGTCCGCGAACGGTCAGTTCACCTCGAGGCGAACATCCGGAACTCACTGATTGATTTCTCGCAGATGACGGTCTCGGTGGTCGCCGTCGTCAGCGATGCACGCGTCCACGGCCGCCCGTTGGTGGGGCTGGGTTTCAACTCGATCGGCCGGTACGCCCAAACCGGCCTTCTGCATGAGCGCTTCGTCCCTCGACTACTGGCGGCAACCGCTGAGGAGCTCGGAGATCCCATCCAGCCCGAGCGTGTGCGCGATCTGCTCATGCAGAACGAGAAGCCGGGCGGTCACGGCGAGCGGAGCGGCGCCGTTGCAGCGCTCGAGATCGCCGTCTGGGACCTGGTCGCCAAGCTCGAAGGGGTCCCGCTTTACCGACTCCTCGCCGACCGCTACAACGACGGGAACTACGACACGCACGTCGACGTCTACGCCGCGGGCGGTTACTACGACCCGAATGGAGGCATCGACACGCTCGTCGACGAGCTGCGCCGGTACCTTGAGAGCGGGTACACGCACGTCAAGATGAAGATCGGCGGGGCCCCGCTCGATGAGGACATAGGGCGAGTGGAGGCGGCCCTGGACCGGGTGGTGGACGGCGATGGCGCTCGGCTCGCGGTCGACGCCAACGGACGCTTCGACCTGGAGACGGCGATCGCGTACGGCGAGCGGATGGAGCCCTTCGGCCTGCGCTGGTATGAGGAGGCCGGCGACCCGTTGGATTTCGAACTCCAAGCGAGGCTCGGTGAGGTCTACGAGCAGCCGTTCGCCACCGCCGAGAACCTGTTCTCACATCAGGATCTGCGCAATCTGCTCCGCTACGCCGCCCTGCGTCCTGATCGCGACATCATCCAGGTCGATCCGGGCCTCAGCTACGGCATTGTCGAGCTGATCCGGATGCTCGCGGTGATGCGCGAGCAGGGATGGAGCCCGCGCCAGGTGATCCCGCACGGCGGACATCTGATGGCACTGCACATGGCAGCGGGCCTTCAGCTCGGCGGCAACGAATCCTACCCCGGGGTCTTTCAGCCCTTCGGCGGCTTCGGACGGCGCCACGATGTGGTCGACGGACGTATCGAGATCGCCGACAGCGTCGGGATCGGCTTGGAGGACAAGGAGGAGCTGGCGCCGGTGCTGAAGGAGCTGCTCTCCTGAGTGTTCGACAGCCCCTGCGCGGGTACCTCAGTGCTCCGCTATTGAACAACGATTCTTACCATTACGGCGGGAAGGGGTCTCCGGCATGAAGCTTGCGGATCAGGTTGCGGTAGTGACCGGCGGTGGGTCAGGAATCGGCGAGGCGATCTGTCGCCGATTCGACGCCGAGGGTGCCCGGGTAGCGGTGCTCGACATCAACGAGGCGGCAGCAGAAGCTGTTACCTCGACGCTCGAGAACGAGTCGGCTGTCATGTCAGTTGACGTGAGGAGATCCGACCAGGTGGACGAAGCGGTGGACGCGTTGGTGGGCCGTTTCGGCCGGATCGACGTCCTCGTCAACAACGCGGGCATCGCAGGCGGCGAGGAAGCGGTGCGCAGCGGGGAGAGGCTCGCGCAGCGTGTTCGCGAGGCCGCCAACGGCAAGGTTGAGACGCCGATGGACGCCACTGTCGGGATCTCCGACGACCAGTTCCAGGTCATGGTGGAGACCCACCTCTACGGAACCTTCTACTGCACCCGCGCTGCGCTCCGACACATGACCACTCAGGGCAGTGGAGCGATCGTCAACGTCGGCTCGCGTTGCGGGCAAGAGGGATGCATGATGCTGCCTCACTACTCGGCCGCGAAGGGTGGGATCCACGCCCTGACCCGCGCTGTTGCGCAGGACGTTGCGGCCCAGGGAATACGAGTCAATGCAGTTGCGCCCGGCTTCGTGGACACGCCTATCAATGACTTCCTGCCAGAGGAGGCCATCAGCTCTGCGGTCGCCGCCACGCCAGCCGAGCGCATGGGAACCCCCGCCGAAGTCGCCGCCGTAACGCTGTTTCTGGCAAGCGAAGACGCGAGCTTCATGTACGGGCAAGTCCTGGGTCCGAACGGCGGTCTCAATACCAGCCCAGTCTGAGCACCGCGCTTAAGACGGCGTCCCACTTGAAGGGCGAGCTTAGGTTCCGCCGCCCATAGCTGCGGCAAGCTGTTGGGAGGGTGAGCGACGGGACTCGAACCCGCGACCGCCTGGACCACAATTAAGGGCCCTACCCGCGCATGCCGCTGCGCCAGACCCAGCTGCGCGTCCCCGAGGACGAGCTCGAGCAGGCCCGTAAGGTGGCGGCCGCTAAGGGCATCAGCCTGTCCGAGTACCTGCGCCGCGCACTGGCGGTACAGCTGGCCTACGAGCGCGCCGTCGAGGTGCAGGCCGCTACGACCGCGGGCTGGAGGCGGGCCGCCAAGAGGAGCGCGAACGGAGCCGGCGCAACGAGCCCAACGGCCTCCAATAGGGACGCGACGGCGGGCTGTGTGGCAGTGCGGCCAACGAGCACCCTTCGGTCCCGAAGGATCCCCCACAAGTGGCCCGGCTACAAGGCTTGGGGTAACGAACAAACGTCCAGTAGGTCGGCGACCGTGGCGACGGCGGCGGCCCTGCTGCCCGAGCGGTCGGAATTCGCCTTGTGCCGCCTCGCGGGCAGCCGTCCTCTACGTGATCGGGGAAGTCTGGAACGGGATGCCGCTATGGACACCGCGAACTCGGAGTCTGGCTGCTCTCCGCCGGCTTTATCGCTCGCGTAGGCACCGGCCTCGTCGTCTGCGGCGCGCGGCTAGCTGTCGAGCCCACGCTCGGCCCCGGTGCTGACTCCTCGCGGACTCCCGCACGGGTGCGTGCCTTCGCAGGGGTCCGGTCGATGGTCGACGGATGGTCGACGAGCCCGCCAACGCGCGCTAGTTTCCGGCGAAGCACAGAAACCCCTTTTCCGGCATCTAGCAGGACATTCGTGGGCGGAAGCCCCGTGCTGTCAGCGCGCGTCGCGGGCTCTTAGCGGATTATGAGTCCACTGCTCTGACCGCTGAGCTACCGGCCCGTAGAGCGGGATTGCGCCTCCCCAGCCGTGCACGGATGGTCGACGAGGATCCCGATCGGCCTCATCCTAGGGCCTCGAGCAGCACCGTCCGCGACCCACGGCGGTCGACTTGTCGGCGCGCCTTCGCGACCTCCTCTGCGGCTGGCAGCCGCGGCGCGCCGCGCAGCTCGTTGATCACGTGCGCGTAGGTCGTGAGCGTCATGTGCGGGCTGTGGCCGAGCTCCTCCGCTAGCTCTGGGATCGAGGCACCCTCCCGTATTCGGAGCGAGGCATACGAGTGGCGCAGCTTGATCGCAGTGTCCTGCGATTTTCTGACCAAAGTCGTCGATGACCGCTAGGCGCCCCAGCGCGGTGTCGTCGTAGCGGCGCTGGCCCGGCGCGCGAGCCGACTCCGGGTCACGGGGCGGTATCCGCCGGGATGTTGACGCCCGCCCAGAACGCGGCCTCGCTGCGCTGATCGCGGAAGCACTGCACCCGGGTGCTGGCATTCGTGCCCCGGGGATCCCAGCTGACCACGTCCAACGGTCGCCCGACCTGCCACCGCGCCACTACTGGCCGAAGTCGGGGTCGAACGGGCGATGGTTGGGCTGGCAGACGGTCCCGTTCCTCGGTGTGGCGAGCGTGGTGAGGTAGCGGGTGGTCGCCGCGGACGTGCAGTCGCTGATGTCGCTGCTGCTCGTGTGGCCGTAGCCGTTGTTGGTGAGCAGGACCGCGTTACCCAGCCGGCGCGCGGCGACCGGGGCGTTGGCGTACTTGGTTCTGGGGTCATAGCGGTTGCCGATGACGAGGATCGGGTTGGGGGTGGTGGCGTTCCACGGGCCCGTGTAGCGGTTCGCGCTGGCGGTGCGCCACGACGCGCACGGCGCCCACAGCCACCAGACGTCGACGACCCCGTTTTGTTCGCGGAACCGGTCGATGACCGTCGGCCACCGCTTGATCAGGCCAGGCCGCGGGAGCGGCTTGTCCGCGCATTGCAGCGCCGTGGCCGAGACCAAGGCCTCCTGCATCACGGGCTTTTGCTCGCCGACTGTGTTCGCCAATGCCGAGCCGTCGCCGCCCGCGGCCTGGTTGAGCTCGGTCGCGAGCTTCGGCCAGGTCTCCGGGGTGCCGAGCGACAGCCAGAGCGCGAGCAGTGTGTCGCCATAGGACAGCCGGCGCGACGGTGCCGACGGTGCAGGGATCGGCCCGCGTCGCAACCGCGCCAGCAGCGCCCGCGCCCGCGGCGCCACGGGGCCTTGCCCCGCGAGCGCGCACCTGGCCGGCCCCGCCTGCTGACACAAGGACAGGAACTTCTTGAACACGAGGCCCGCGTCGGCCGAGGTGCTGGCGATCCCCGCCTCCACCGACCTCGTGAACGGGACCGGATCGATCAACGCATCCAGGACCATGCGTCCCACCCGCCGCGGGAACATGTTGGCGTAGGTCTGGCCGAGGAACGTGCCATAGGACTCACCGCGGTAATTCAGACGCCGGTCGCCGACCAAGCTCCGCAGGTAATCCAGATCGCGGACCGTGTCCGTGGTCGAGATGTGCGCCAACAGCCGGCCGCTGCGCGCCTGGCAGCGCCGCGCATAGTCGACGGTCTTCGGCACATAGCGCCGCGACTCGAGCGGCGTCGTCGGGATCGACCAATCGGCGCCCCAGAAGCGCAGCATGCTCCGTCGATCGGCGAAGCAGCGGACATGGGTGCTGGCGCCCGTGCCGCGGGGATCCCAGCCGACGATGTCGAACCGCCCTCCGGCCAACCCGTCGAACGCCGCCCCGGCGGCGCGCACGTTCGGCGTCCCCGCCACGCCCGGGCCGCCGAAGTTCATGAACAGCGACCCGATCCGCCTGCGCCGGTCGCGGGCGCGATAGCGAATTACCGCCAACGAAATCGTCGGTCCGGCAGACACCACGCGCCCGGCGCGCACGGTGGCGCGTGACCAATCCAGCGGCGCCCGCACACGCGCGCACTGCAACCGATTCCCACACGCTCTCCACGCGATCGCCGCTCCGCTCGCCTGTGCCCCGCACGGGGCGCGGCCACGGCCGCAGCATCCGCCCGGCCAGCGCCGCGCCACCGGGGAGTTCCCCAAGGTCGCAAAGAGCATCACGAACGCTCCGCAAACGATCCATCTGGACTGGCTCATGCCGCCCTCTGACGCGAGTCCCGGCACACCGACCCCAAGCCCACGCTGCCCGGGTCAGCGCGGCCCGTCAATCCTGCGCAGACGCAGGTGTCGATGTCAAGGATCGCCAGGGTCGTCGGGCGGCCCGCTCACGTGCCAAACGGTGATCTGCCGCCCGCGCCGCTGGCGCCGGTGGCAGGTGTGCTCGGCGCCGCCCTCTTCCTCTTCATCGATGCAGTCGGCCGCGACGATGAAGCCGCGTTGCGACCGCTCCACCGGAAGGTGAAGACCAGATACGACCCCGCCGGGGTGGACTGCACCGCGTTGAGCCCGAACGTGTACTCCGAGCCGCCTCTGCGCAGACGCTGGTCGAAGAGCCCGTAGGCGCCGCGCAGGCGAGCGGCGGTTGGGCCGCACGGAGACGAGCCGCAGGTCGGTGTCGGACAGCTCGATCGTCACCCGCTTGTGGCTCGCGCCGCCGGCCAGGCTCACCCTCGCCCGACAGGAATCGCCGCCGCCCCGGCAGCGCACCGTGGTCGGGCGCACCATCCGCAGCTCGCGCCGGACCGAGTCGATGACCAGCTCCGGCTGTTCGGTCTGCACGTAGTGCTCACTCTTGCGGGCGATCACGTGCCGGGCGTACGGAACCAACGCGGCGAGCCAGCCCTGGGCCGTCCGCCATGTGCGGTCCAGCGTGTCCACATCCGGGAATCCCGGCGGCAGGGCCAGGTCCGGCGGGAGCGGCAACGCCGGAAGTCCGCGGGTGAGGACGACCATCGGCAGCGTCGGGCGCAGCGGCCGGGCCGCCTTCGCGCGGATCATCTGGTCGAAGCTGGTATAGAAGTCGGCGATCTCGAGCGGAGGATCGATCCCGGGCACCGAGTCGGCCTCAACACTGAGCTGCTCTACAAGCGCGTTCTGCTGGGGGGTGAGCTGATCGCGTACGAACTCGGACGAGGCCTCGACCGAGACGAGCCCGGCGACCTGGCGCGGATACGTGCTCGCGTAGAGGCGGACGATCAGGCCGCCGAAGGAGTGTCCGACCAACAGGTAGGGACCGGGGACTCGCGCGGCGCGCAACAGCGCGTGCAGGTCGGCGACCGAGCTGCCGGCGGTCACCGGCTGAGCGACCGGATCGCTGCGGCTCGGTCGGCCGTCCAGCAGGCGGTTGTTCGGGCGATCGTACGCGCAGACGCGGGAGAGCCGGGCGACGCCGCGCATCACCGCCGGCCCCCGTACGGGCAGGTCGAGTCCCGGATAGCGGTCCGGCAAGCCTTCCTGAAATTCGACCCGTGCTTTCTCGCCCCAGATGTCGCCCGCGTTGCCGTGACCCGATACGAGGATCACGGTGGGCCCTCCGCTGCCGCGACACTCGAGGTAGATCTTGCGACCACCGCGAATCTCGACGAGGCCGGCGAAGTTGCCGCGCTGCGCTCCGGCCGCCTCGCCGCCCGCCGCCCGGACCGGGTCAGCCGCACCGGCCGGCGCCGCGAACAGGACCAGCAGACCGGCGACGGCGAGGGCCAGCGTAAGGCGCCGACGACGTGCGTGCTCGTGGGGCGTTCGTGCCTGCTCGCTCGCTTCCTCGGACGGACACCCCGGCTTGCCGCCGTTCTTCGCGTCGTCCTGGTAGGCGGACATCATCGATGCTCCCGGGGTTGGGTTCAGGGTTCGTCGGCTCCAGGGTGACCAGGACGCTCACCGGCCCGGCGCGGGCGACTTCAGTCGGTCGTGGCTGACGAGGCTCGCACTTCCGCACGCCCAAATCAACCCGGTCGAGAGGTCCGCCACCCGGCAAGACGCTGCAGCGGCCGACGGCCTCGGCGGTGATCTCGCTCACCCTGCTGGCGGTCGGGCCGAGCCCGCCTCGACCTGTGCCTCAAAGGCCGTGCCGTCGGGCCACGTCGTCGCCCCGGCGGACGCGGCGCTGACGCTCGAGAAGAGCGCCATCGCGACCCGGCACTCCGGTCTCAGCGGGTCACGTCGGCCAGCGCGCTATCGCTTCGCCCTTAGGCGCGGGGCGTTGGCGAAAGGTCGCGGCCCTTTGACGCTGTAAATGCGCCTCGACCTATGTCATCCATGAAGGGGCGGAGCGGTGTCAAGGGGCGGTCACGGACCGCGGGTGGTTGGACGCCCGGGTGGGCGGCGTGTCGGAGGCGTTCCAGTCATCCATCCGGTCGCGCTGTGCGGACCAGGTTGCCTTGCGGTGCTCGGAGGCTCAATCAAGAGGGCGGCAGTCCGTGGTGTGTGGAGGCCATGACATCGCGTAGGCCGTAGTAACAGAACGTGAGCAGCTTGCGCGCGATCGCGACTTTGGCGATCTCCCGGCGGGCCAACTCGGGTAGTTACAAGCGCCCCTCAGATTTCGACTCCGCCTCGATGGTCGACGGATGGTCGACGAGCACGAGACGGCCGCAGTCTCGCGCGGAGAGGGCGGGTCGCGGTTTTCAACGCGATAGCAGGCAGTTTGTGGCTCGTGCCGGCGGCGGTCGGCGCGTGTTGCGCCCGGTTAAGCGGATTATGAGTCCGCTTGCGGCGCGCCATTCTGGCCTGCCCCCGGTAGGGCGTTGACAGTCTGAGTGCGCCTCAGGGAGCAGGCCACTTTCGACCACTCCGGTCAGTGACTTCCCCCACTTTCTTGAAGCAGTTTTGGGGACGGTATTGGGGACAGCGGTCCCTTGCGGAACTCTGTTGCGCCACCACTCGAGTCGACCGAAACTGTCCAAACCCGCGCGGGGAGCGGTTCTCAGGGGGAGGGTGAGCGACGGGACTCGAACCCGCGACCGCCTGGACCACAACCAGGAGCTCTACCGACTGAGCTACGCCCACCGCGTTGGCCGGGCCGGCCTCCATCGGCCGGCTGACGTTCGGAATCTAGCAGCGGTGCGGGCGGGCGCCGGGACGCTCAGCGGCGCAGCGTCATCCGCTGCTTCGCGCTGAGCGAGCGCAC
Organism: uncultured Thermoleophilaceae bacterium; assembly: GCA_963850205.1. Taxonomy (GTDB): domain Bacteria; phylum Actinomycetota; class Thermoleophilia; order Solirubrobacterales; family Thermoleophilaceae; genus JACVRW01. The sequence continues at coordinate 505,858 of CAWKKJ010000008.1, forward strand.
CCCGGAGCCGGTCAGCACCATCGCCAAGAGCGGCTTGATCGGGCCCGCTCGGCGGAGTGCGCGGCGGTATGCGGGCCTGGGCCGGAGCGTCACGCGCCACTTCGTCGAAGGGCCGCGCGCGCGGCCGGTGGAGAGCTCGAGCGCCGCGGTGCTCGGGGGTTGAAGGCCGATTTTCCGGGCCTGGCGAGCGGAGAGCATCAACCGGGCTTGTGCGGCGCAGGCCCGCGTGCACGCACCGGCCAGTCGGAGGCCCCGGCGGGTGATCCGGCGCAGTCCGGCGTCGCGGCGCAGCGAGAGCGTCTGGCTCAGCACGTTCGTGGTCCGGCCGGCGGTGGACAGCGATACCGAGAGCCTCGCCCGCAGCCGCCCAGCGCGGCGGATCGAGGCCCGTGCGCGACGGCTGAGCGCGATGCGAATCGGCTTTGCCCCGCCCGCTGCGAGCCGCCTCGACCCCTTTCCAAGGCTGACCGCCCGGGCCGCCAGGCCCAGGCGTCGCGCCGTCGACTCCGACGCGGTCAGGGTTGCGGACACGCGGCAGGCTGAAGGGCAGCCTGCCATGAGCGTGAGGCGGCCCGCGATGGCGTCGGCGGGATGCTGCTCGGTCGCTGCGACCACGAAGCTCGGAGGGCTGCTACCGGCCGGCTGCGGCCCGGGGGCGGGGTTCTCGGGCGCCGCCGAGACCACCGTCCAGTCGCGCCGGGCCGGGGTGGCGTCCACGTGCCCGGTCCGATCGCGGGCCCGAACCTCGAAGGAGTGGGATCCGGGGCTGAGCCCGGAGTAGGTCCGCGGCGAGGAGCAGCCGGAAAACGCCGCCCCGTCGAGGCGGCACTCGAAGCCGGCGGCCGGGTCCTCGGAGCGGAAGGCGAACTGGGCGGTCGACCCGTTGCCGGCGCCTGCCGGCCCGGTCGTGATCGCGGTCTCCGGCGCGGCGTCGACGGTCCAGGAGTACGACGCGGCCGTGGCGTCGACGTTGCCGCTCCCGTCGACCGCACGGGCCTGGAAGGTGTGGACGCCGTCGACGAGACCCGTGTAGGCCTTCACCGACGCGCATTCGCCGAACGAGCCGCCGTCCAGCCGGCACTCGAAGCCCCCGCCGATCGCGCCGCCGGCCTTTGCGAGGCCGAACGTGGCGGTCCGTGCGGCGCTGGGGCTCGCCGGCCGCGAGATGACCGTCGTGTCGGGTCCTCCGTTGCACGCCGCGCGCGTCATCTCGGTCTGCCAGGTTCCGAGGGTGCCGGAATCCGGGGCCGCCAGGTCCCGCACGCGCAACGTCCAGACGCCCGTCCGGGGCTTGCCGTCGAAGCGCGCAAGCTGGTCGTTCTGCGGCTTGAACCGCCCTCTGAAGGGGGCGGCGGCGTTGGCGGACGCGATGTTCTCGGCCGCCTCGTCATCGAAGACGGTGCCGGTGAGGTTGTTCCCGGAATTGTCCGGGCCTCCCGGATGTTCGGCCAGGATGACGGTCGTGCCGTCGGGACCGGTCAGCTCGATCCGCAGATCTCCCACGAACGGGTGGGTGATCTGGCCAATGCGGACGTCGAGATCCTTGACGACCCCCGGCAGCGTGACGTTGACGCTCGTCGCACGTCCCGCCGAGCTGTTGTCGGGGATGGCGACCGAGCCACTCCGGGCGTTCACCGCTGGAGCCTGGTTCACGCCGGTGGGGAGCACCAGCGGCACCGTGTGAGAACCGCCGCTCTCCTCCAGCGCAATCTCCGCGTCGACGCCGGCCCCACACGGCACGCCGGCCCTGATCTCGCCGGCGAACCGGGTGACGTTCTGCTGGACGGCGCCCGGAGAGATGTCGGGCCAGGCCGACGATGCCTGGTCGGGGATCAGGTTCGGGCCGCTCAGCGTGCCCGAGACGTTGCTCGCCCCCCCGAGGCCGGCGTTTCGGATCTGCTCGTCGAGCTCAAACGCCTCGCCCGGCTCGAGAGCGCCGTCGCCATCGGCTCCCGCGCCGGGGTGCAGGGTGGTCGTGTCATGTCGCAGCACCGGCACACGCTGCGCCGGATCCGTCTCGGCCGCGTTCGAGACGACCACGGCGAAATCCTGGTCCGTGGCGCGCTGGTTTCCGGGAACGCCGTTGCCGACGATGTTGGTCCCCGTCACCCTGACCGAGAAGGAACCGTCAATGCCTCGCGGGAGGTACACGCTCTCGAGGTTGTTGCGCGGGTCGGCATCCCCGTCGCGCAGGGAGCGCCCCGCGGCGAAGGCGTTGCCCTTGTAGGTGCGCCCGCCGGCCGCCACGACCAGATCGAGGTTGTTGACGTAGGCGCTCGCCCCGACCATCCCGGGAGCGTCGGTCCACGCGAGTGTCACCTTGACCTGCCGAGACGAGTCCTCAACCGCGTACGTCCGCAGGACGCTCTCCCCGCTGGCTCCCAGCAGGTTGTCGCCCTGGTCGTGGAACACCCGCGGGGGGTCGTCGAGCAGCGTCCCGACGTTGACCCGGCCCCACCCCTGCTCCGGGTTCGGCGCCGAGCGCACCGGCCCGCCCCGGCCGTCCTGCCCACCCGCGATGTCGGTGGCGGTGTTGGCCAGGATCGCCTTGGTCATGGCCGGCGACGGGGCCTGGCCCTGTTCGTCCGGGTCCTCGTACCACTGGCGGATCAGCGCCGCCGCCCCCGCCACCTGCGGCGCGGCCTGAGACGTGCCCGATGACGCTGCGTACAGCGAGCCGCCGTCGGGAACCATCTTGCTGCACATCCAGCTGCCGGTGTAGGCGACGTGCCGAGGCCGAGCCCCTGTGACGTGGGTGCCCGGCGCCACCAGATCGGGCTTGACACGCAGGTCGTCGGTGGGCCCGCGGCTGGAGATGTCCAGGAGATCGTCGGCGTCGTTCGCCTCGGCGTCGCTCACGCCGCAGGCGTCGGTCGTCCCGAGCGAGCGGATGTTCTCCGAGGCCCCGACGGTGATGACGTTCTTGGCGGTGCCCGGTGCGTCGATCGACCCGTTCCCCACGCTGACGCCGTCGTTCCCGGCGGCGAAGACCTGGACCATCTCCTGGTTGCCCGATTGGGCCGCGTTCGCGTCGCGGACCAGGCTGTCGTATTCCCGGGCGACGGTCGTATAGGCGCCGCTTCGCGGTTCACCCCAGGAGTTGTTGGAGATCCGCGCTCCGCGGTCCCAGGCGTCCTCGACGACGCGTCGGTACGAGGGGGCAAGGCCGTCCAGGCCGAACGCCCCGCTGCAGCGGAAGATCTTCGAGGCGCCGATCCGCGCCCACGGCGCCACGCCCGTCCCGAACCGGTAGCCGGCCACAGGTGCGTCCGCCCGCGTCGCCGAACCCGGCGGCGATCGACGCGACGTTGGTGCCGTGGCCGACGCAGTCGCGGGCGTCGGGGTCGGCGGTGTAGTCGGTCGCATAGGCGACGCGACTCGGCCCGGGGACGCCACCCTCACGGAAGTCGTCGTGCTGCGGGAACGGGGGTGCCGTTGTCCAGGCCGGAGTCCGTCACGTCGACGACGAAGCCGGGCTGGCTTTCGGGGAAGTTCCTCTCGGCTAGCCAGTCGGTGTAGCCGGGCGGCTCGAGTCCGGCTCCGCCCGCGATCACATTGCCGGCCACGATCTGGGCCGACCGCTCGTCAAGCAGCCGCGGCGCTGACCAAGGTGTGATCGACATCACGCTCGGATCAGCCGCCAGCCGGGCGACCTCCGCCCCGCCGAGCCGCAGGTACTGGACCGCCAGCGCACCGACGCTCGATCCCTGCTGCAGCCTGGCGCCGGCGCCGCGGGCGTCCGCCCTGGCGCCGGCGCCCGCCGGGCCGGCAAGCGTCTGCACTGCCACGGCGTTTTCACCGCCCGCAGTCAGCCCCGGCGGCACCTTGTCACCGGCGCCGACCGGGACCACCGCGCGGACGGTGGGGTCTGCTCCCACCAGATCAGCGAGCCGGTCGGCCTCTCCCCCCCGCGCGTGCACGACATACCCGTTCTCGGCCGCGTACTGCACGATCCGAACGCCGGTGGCCTCGAGCCGTTCCCGCCACGCGTCCTTCACCGGACCCACGAACTGGACGAGCACGAGCTCCTCGTCGCGATCGGATGAAGCCTTGGCCGCCAGCGACCGACGGTCGCTGCGCGGGTCGATCTCGGCGTCGGGCAGGCCCACCTCGCGCATGTCGTCGCGCCGGTCGGCGCCCGCCTCGCGCAGGCGCTCGTCGTCCGCTCCCGCCGCCTCGACGAGCGTGAACTCGCGGTACCTCGATACCACGCGGGCGTCGCTGCGCGCCAGCGCCGCCTGGCCCTCGGCGCTGTTGGGGACGACCAGGAGGTGCGGGCTGCGGTCGGCGCCGGGAGGGGCGCCGGGAGCATCCGCGCCCGGGAAGACCACGCCGGCCAGCAGGGCGCCGGGGAGCAGCGCCAGCGCGAGCAGCGAGCCTGAAAGTAACCGAGCTATGAGAGGGGACCTCCGGGAGGCGACTCTCGGAGACTAGTGACCCCCCAACACCGTTTGGGGTAAAAAGTTCGGCTCAGCGTGAAGCGGGCGTCAGCTCGGCCGGAGCCTCCTGCTCGGCCACCGCCTCGACGATCTCGCCGGGCTGGTCCTCCTCGCGGGCGCACACCACGCGGAAGGAGCCGGTGCCGAGGTCGGGGTTTCCCCTGATCGGCAGGCCGCGGATCGTGTCCCAGCCCAGGCGCTCCACCTCGAACGGGTTCATCTCGACGGCCACGGCCGGGAACTCGCAGGTGACGTTGTGGTGGTCGATCGCCTTGCTGATGACCTCGAGGTTCTTGGCCTCGGCCGAGCTCATCGCGAGGCGGGCTCCCCGAGCACCCTCGTGTAGTGCTCGATGGTCCGGCGCAGGCCCTCGCGCACCTCGATCTCGGGCTCCCAGCCCAAGAGCGCCTTCGCGCGCGTGATATCGGGCTGGCGCACCTGGGGGTCGTCGACGGGCAGGGCCTCGAAGACGATCTCCGAGCGCGACTCGGTCAGCTCCACGATCAGCTGGGCCATCTCGAGCAGCGTCATCTCCTGAGGGTTGCCGAGGTTCACGGGCTCGTGCACCTCGGACTCCGCCAGCAGCACGAGGCCGCGGATGAGGTCGTCGACGTAGCAGAAGCTCCGCGTCTGCGACCCGTCTCCGAACACCGTCACGGGCTTCTCGGTGAGCGCCTGCCGGAGGAAGGTGGGCACCGCGCGGCCGTCCTGGGGCCGCATGCGGGGACCGCTGGTGTTGAAGATGCGGGCGATGCAGGTGTTCACGCCCTGCTGGCGCAGGTAGGCCATCGCGAGCGCCTCGGCGTAGCGCTTGGCCTCGTCGTACACGCCGCGCGGGCCGATCGGGTTGACGTTGCCCCAGTAGGACTCGGGCTGCGGGTGCACCAGCGGGTCGCCGTACACCTCCGAGGTCGAGGCGAGCAGGAAGCGGGCCCGGTAGGCCTTGGCCAGGCCAAGCGTGTTGTGGGTCCCGTAGGCCCCGACCTTCAGGGTGTGGAGGGGGAGCCGGGCGTAGTCGATCGGCGAGGCCGGCGAGGCCATGTGGTAGACGAAGTCGATCGACTCGTCGACCTCGTAGTGCTTGGTGATGTCGAGCATCTCGAAGCGAAAGTCCACGCCGTTCTTGAGGTGCCTGATGTTCTCCAGCGATCCGGTGTCGAGGTTGTCGACGCAGATCACGCGGTGGCCGCGGGCCAGCAGGTAGTCGCAGAGGTGGGAGCCGAGGAAGCCGGCTCCACCGGTCACGAGAGAGGTTGGCATCGGGCTGAGGCTACCCACTCGGCCCGTCGGGGCGCGCAGATATGAAATCGAGCATCCGGTCGGCCACCAGCTCCGGCTTCTCGTCGACGATGAAGTGGCCGGCGTCGGGCACCAGCTCGAGCTCGAGGGCGTCCGAGCGGGCGGCGTGCTCGCGGACCGTATGCGTCGGGATGACCGGGTCCCGCTCACCGAAGAGCAGCAGGGTGGGCACGGTCAGCGGCAGGTGGGCGTAGCGGCCCGCGGCGACCGGCCCCGCCTCGCGCAGGAGAAAGGTGCGGTAGAGCAGCTCGCTGGCGCGCGCGCGGTCGCCTTGGAGGCGGCCGGTGAACGCGTCGAGCTCCTCGTCGGTGAACGCATCGGAGGTGCTGCGCAGCGCGAGCCGGGCGCCGCCATGCTCGACCAGCGCCGCGCCCAGCCGCGGCAGGGCCAGCGGCACCTGGTAGGCCAGCCGCCAGAGCTCGAGCAGGTTGCGCGGGTTGCGCGACGGCCAGGGCGGCGCGATGTTCAGCGCCACGAAGCGCGCGATCCGCGCCGGCTGGTGCAGGCAGAGCAGGAAGCCGATCCAGCCGCCCCAGTCGTGTCCGGCGAGGCGCACCCGGTCGAGCTCCATCGCGTCGAGCAGCGCAAGCACGTCGCGGGCCATCGTCTCGCGGTCGTACCCCCCGCCCGGCGCATCGGTCCAGCCGAACCCGCGCAGGTCGGGGCAGAGCACGCGGAAGCGAGGCGCCAGCACAGGGATGACGTCGCGCCACAGGTACCAGTGCTGCGGCCAGCCGTGCAGCAGCACGAGCGGGTCGCCCTCCCCCGCCTCGGCCACGTGCATCCGCAGGCGGCCGGCATCGACGTAGCGGTGGCGGACGCCAGGCAGCTCGGGAAGGGCTCGTCAGGCGGCGGCATGAGCCGCGATGACTATCAGCGCACGTGGACCCAGCGCGCCTCCGAGGGCACGCCGTCCCCGGTGGTCACGAACAGCATGTACCAGCCTCGTGGCACCAGGCCACGGTCCTCCGGCACGTCGACCCGCAGCCGATCGCCGCGCACCGACAGGTCGAGCTCGATCGAGCGCTGCTCCACATCGGTCACGTGGGTCACCGCGCTGGGCGCATCAGCCGCGCCGCGCTGACCTTCGCCGCGTCCGGTGAGGTGAACGTCGCGCTGCCGCCCGCGCGCACCGACTCGGGGCCGCCCGTCACCCGAGGGCGCTCGCCACCGAACAGGTAGGGCGGCGACCAGATCTCGATGCGCTTCTCGAACCGGCCGGGCTTGGTGTTGTCGGCGTCCGAGAAGAGCGGGTCGCTGCCCATGGTGATCATCCGCCCGTCGGGCAGCAGCAGCGCCTGGGAGTGGTAGTTGCGCCCCACGGTCGGGTCGGCCATGCGGCTCATGCGGCCAGTCTTTGGGTCGTAGAGCTGGCACAGGAGCACGTCGCTGTTGCCCTGGCCGCGGTAGCCCTTCGACCCGCCGCTGATCACCACCTTGTCGTCGGGCGTGAGCACCATGTTCGGGTAGCGCACCGGCTCGGCCAGGTTCGGGCCGGGACGGAAACGCGGGCGGCGCCGGCGCAGGTCGACCACATCGGTGCGGGCGGTCGAGCGGTTCGACTCGCCGATGCCGCCTCCCCCGGCGACCATGTAGCGCTGATCCTGGGCGGGCGGCAGCAGGACGCTCCCGCTGGTCTCGGTCTGGCGCGGATCGCGCAGGCCGGGGACCTTCCGGAACGAGTTGTCGCCGAGGTCCCAGACACCGGGGTCCCGGCCGACCGTGTCCGAGCCGTACCCGGCGTTGCTCCCGGTGTAGAACAGGTCGCCGCCCGGCATGAGGAACAGGGACGGGTAGGTCGGGAAGGTGCGCTTGATGTCCGGGCGGGTGGTCCAGCGCTTGGTGGCCGGGTCGTAGATCTCGTTCTGGCCGTCGACGATGCGCCCGAACTCGTCGAGCCCGGAGACCGACAGCACCTTGCCGTCGGCGAGCCCGACGAGCGTCGGGTACCAGCGGGCCAGGTCCATGTCCTCTACCCGCTCGTACCGCTCGCTCACCGGGTCGAAGAGGTAGGAGGTGTCGTCGCCCCAGTACTCCTGCTTCTCGGTGGTCAGGTACTCGGAGAAGCCGTAGACGTCGTCGCCGCGGCGCCGATCGACGCCGGCCACGCGGAACTGCGTCGGCTTCTCGACCACCGAGGCATCGCCCCGGTCGACCGCCTCCACCCACACCTCGGTCTCGCTGGCGGTGACCGTGGCCGCGCCGAGCGCGTCCACGACCTTCTTGCGCCGGGCGCACCGTCACCTCGCGGATGGTGTGGTAGCGGCGCCCCTTGGCCGAGACCAGCTCGGCGCCCTTCTCCATGACGAAGGGGGCGGCGTCGGGGTCCTCGTTCTTGATCGTCATCGCCCCGGCGGCGTGCTTGACGTCCTCCTCGAGCTTCTCGTAGCGGCTGGTCCCTCCCGCGATCAGCAGCTTGCCGTCGGGCAGGAAGGCGTGGCCCGCGCAGAACATGTCCGACGGCGTCTTCACCCGCTCGAACGTGTCGGTCTTCGGATCCCAGAGGACGGTCTTGAACGAGCCCGCGTCGAAGCTCTTGCGGTCGTTGCCCGAGCCCGCGATGATCAGGACCTTGCCGGTGCGCAGCAGCGCGGCGTGGATGGCGTTCACGCGCATGTCCTCGGGCACATCGAGGGTCGACCACTGCCCGTGCTCAGCCTTATAGCCCGGGCTGTTGAGCTTGTAGTCCTGCATCGCGTCGCGCCCGGCGTTCACCAGGGTGGGCCCGTTGAGGGCCACCAGGCCGCAGGCGGCGGCCAGGGCCACCAGGCCCCTGAGCAGGCGACGCGGCCAGCGCGGGTTCACGCCGCCTCCCGGACCAGCTCAGGCCGCCGCGCGTGGGCGGGCGCGAGCTCGGCCGGCGGCGGGACGGCCTCGGCCGGACGGCGCCCCCGGAGGCGCTCCACCTGCCAGATGGCCAGCGGCAGAAGGCAGATCACCAGCGATCCGGCCGACCAGGCCCGCATCGAGGTGTGGTCGTGGCCGAGCACCAGGGACAGGGCCAGGGGAGCGCCGAAGATGAGCGCCCAGATCAGGTGCTTGCGGAAGGTGACCAGGCTGTCCCTGGTCTGGGCGTCCCCCTTCGGGGTGGTCACGAACCCGGTTGCGCGACCCAGGGCCACGGCCACCAGCGACGCCGTGTACACCGGGGCCGACAGGGCGGAGATCAGCATGCCCGAGAGTCCGGCCGAGCCCTCGTCCTCGTGCGGGCTCACGTTGTGGCGGCGGTTGAAGAAGTAGAGACCCACCTGCAGGGCGGCCGCGTCCACGTAGAGCATCAGCCACAGCGAGGCCGGCACCACCACCCCGCCGGCGCCGAGCGTGAAGTAGAGGATCCCGTTGAGCGCGCCCAGCATCCAGGCCACCGCGGTGGTCGGGTAATAGGCCATCAGCAGCACGTAGTGCACGAACGCCCGCGGTGAGAGCCGGTGCCCGAGGCGCCCGAAGCGGCGCATCACGATCTCGTCGGTGCCGCGCGACCAGCGATCCTGCTGGCTGAAGTAGTCGGTGAAGGTGGAAGGGCCCTCCCCCACGGCCACCACGTCCGGGGTGTAGACCGAGGTCCAGCGCCGCCCGGTCTCCTCGTTCTTGCTGCCGTGGAGGGCGAGGCTCGTGGCCATGTCCTCGGTGATCGAGTCCTGCAGGCCGCCGATCTGCCGCAGGGCGTCGATGCGCACCGCGTTGTTGGTGCCCACCAGCATCGGCGTCCGGCTGCGGTTGCCCGCCCGCTGGAGCAGCGAGTGGAACAGGAACTGCTGCGACTCGGCCGCCCGCACCACGAAGTTGTCGTAGTTGCCGTACACCTGAGGGCCGACCACGAAGGCCACGTCGGGGTCGCGGAAGTAGCCCAGGAAGCGCTGGGCGAAGTTGGGAAACGGCACGTGGTCGGGATCGACGCCGAGGAAGAAGTCGTAGAGCTCGCCGTAGGCGTCGAGCCAGGCGTTGTAGTTGCCGTGCTTGGTCTTGGCCTTGTAGGTCCCGCCGGCCTGGTTCCAGCCCGGCACCCCGCTCCGCGAGAAGTGGAAGACCCCGAGCTCGTCGCACATGCGCCTGACCTCGTCGTCGTCGCCCTCGTCGAGGAGCCACACGTCGAGCGGGCCGTCGTAGTCGATCTCGAGCGCGGCCTCGAGCGTCGGCCGCACCAGCTCCAGCGGCTCCTTGCTGGGCACGATGGTGGTGAGGAAGGCCACCCGCCGCCCGGGCGCCGTCTCGACCGGCACGGGATCGCGGGCCAGCAACGTCGCCCGGCACAGGGTGGCCACGTTGATGAAGGCGAAGCCGCCGATGATCGCCGTGGTGGCGGTCATGCAGAGTGAGGCCACGTACACGACCATGCCCTTGGAGTCGGTGGGCCAGTGGGCGGGCAGCATCAGCCAGACGAGGAAGCCGCCGACGAACACCAGCGCGGCCATCACGAGCAGCGTGGCCAGGACCGGGCGGGCGTTCTCCAGGCGCCGGAACTGCACGCGGTAGGGCCCGGGCGGAGGCTCGGTCAGCGGGCCGGCGATGCGGCTGCGGCGGTCGTAGTCGTAGTGGGAATCGTTCTTGGGCATGGTTGAGAGGTGCGTTGAGGCCGCGTGCGTCGCGCCAGGGGCCTGGAGCGGGCACGCAGAAACGGCCGTCCGCCTGGCCCGGTCCCCCTGCGCTCCTGCGATCCGAGGTAAAGATCTGACGGAAGCAGGACCTGGCCTTCCTACTTTGGTAACCCAGATCGGGCCGGCCGTCAAGCGATTCCCGACACAGTGGCGGGTGGACCTCGACCTTCGGTCGAGTTTTCCGCCTCCAGCCGCTGTCTACGCTGTCGAGGATGGGGGTACGAACGGCTTCTCGCCGCCGGTTGGCCTGGGCGCTTTCCGCGCTGTGCTGCCTGCTGGGCGCCTCGGCCTGCGCCTCCTCCTCCGAGCAGGAGACCGGCAGCGCGGCCGACGGCGACGCCGCCTCGTCGAGCGCCGGCCCGCTCGCCGGCCAGAGGTTCTGGGCGGACCCGGACGGGCCCGCCGCCCGGCAGGCGGCGCAGTGGCGCAGCGAGGGGCGGACCGACGACGCTAACGCCATGGCCCGCCTGGCCTCGCGGCCCACCGCCCATTGGCTGGCGGAGGGCGGCGACGTGGGGGCCGACGTGCGTTCGGTCACCACGATGGCCGCTCGCGCGGGCAGGTCCGCCCTGCTGGTGGCCTACTGGATCCCGGGACGCGACTGCGGGAGCTACTCCGCCGGCGGGGCCGAGTCGGCGGCCGCCTACCGCGACTGGATCGGGTCCTTCGCGCGCGGCCTGGGCAGCCGCCGGGCCACGGTGATCCTGGAGCCGGACGCGATTCCTCAGGCGGTCACCGGCTGCCTCGACAGCCGGCGCGCGCAGGGAGCGTCTGGGCCTGCTGCGCCACGCGGTGGACACCCTCTCGGCCCAGCCGAGGACAACCGTGTACATCGATGCCGGCAACGCCGGCTGGGTACGCCCGCCCGCCCGCATGGCGCGCTCGCTGCGCCGCGCCGGCGTAGGCCGGGCGGACGGCTTCGCGCTCAACGTGAGCAACTTCCACCGGACGGCCACCAGCGTGCGCTACGGGCGGGCGCTGTCACGCCGGCTGGGCGGCGCGCACTTCGTGATCGACACCGGGCGCAACGGCAACGGGCCAAGCCGGGAGACCGGCGGGCCCCCCAACTGGTGCAACCCGCCGGGCCGGGCCATCGGCCGCGACCCGACGACGGACACCGGCCAGGCCGGGGTGGACGCCTACCTGTGGGTCAAGGAGCCCGGTGGAAGCGACGGGGACTGCCGCCCGGGCGCACCCCCCGCCGGTCAGTGGTGGCCGGATTACGCGCTCGAGCTGGCGCGCGGCTGAGCCACGTAGGCCGCCGCCGGATCGACGCGCCCCGCCGCCAGCTCGCCCCAGAGCTGGGCGACCTGCTCCAACCCGGTCACCAGCTCGATGTGGAGCGCCCGCTCCGCGATCGGGGCGAAGCTCGACCAGGCCTCCGCGTAGGCGGCTCCGAGCCCGGGCCCGCGGCGCACCATCTCGTCGGGCGCGAAGAAGAACTCGGCCTGGGGCCCGGGCGGCGAGGAGCCGCTGCCGAGCGCCTCCCGGTGGGTGATGCCGACGGCCACCGACCGCTGGAGCGACGGCTCCAGCTGCTCATGGAGCCGGTGCCGAAGCGCCCGGTCGCCGGCGAAGTCCACCAGCAGCGACGCCGCGGGGAGCGCCTCGTGGGCCTCGTAGCCGTACACCGCGTCGTAGAGCCCAAGCCCTTCCACCCACTCGACCCGGGGCGGCGAGGTGAGCCCGACGACCTCCACCCCGCGCTTGCCGAGCAGGTGCGCGAGGCCGAGGGCGGTCTTGCTCGAGGCGCTGGTGAGCACCGCCGGGCCGGCCTCTCCCGCGTCGGCCAGCCACAGGTCCAGGAGCAGCGAGGTGCCGAACAGCGGCCGCAGCACCATGGCCAGATCGTCGGCCTCGCCCGCGGGCAAATACTGGTTGTAGACCGGCGACAGCGAGGCCCGGTGAGGCGCCGCATCGGCGAAGCCGCCTCCCGCCGCCTGCGGCCGCACCCGCAGCTGCTCGGCCATCGGCACGATGCCGAAGACCTGCGCGCCCTCGGCCACCCCCTCCGCGCGCGACTCGACCACCGTGGCGTAGCCCCACGCCGGTACGCACCCCGAGCCCTCCGGTGCGGGAAAGAGTCGCCAGTAGCCCAGCTCGTCGCCCACCACGGCGTAGGTGACGTTGTTCGCGGTCAAGCCGAAGCGATCGACGCGCAGGAGCGCCTCGCCCTCTTCGAGCGCACCGGGCGCCGGGGTGCTCACCACCTCGCAGCGCGCGATGTCGTCGAGGCGGACCCGCAGCTCGGTCACGCGGTGACCTCGCGCAGCTTTCCGGTCTCCACCTCGTAGACGAAGCCCCGCACGCTGTCGGTGTTGGGGATGAACGGGCTGGTCTTGATGCGGAGCATCGACTGCTTCAGATCCTCTTCGAGGTCGGTGAACGACTCGGCGGGCCACTGGGGCTTGATGCCCGTCTCCTCCTGGATCTGCTGCCGGAACTCGTCGTCGGTGAAGGTGAGCATGCCGCAGTCGGTGTGGTGCACGAGGACGATCTCCTCGGTCCCCAGCTTGCGCTGGGAGATGGCCAGCGAGCGGATCTCGTCCTCGGTGATCACGCCGCCGGCGTTGCGGATCACGTGGGCGTCGCCCACCTCCAGGCCGAACAGGGCGAACGGGCTGATCCGGGCGTCCATGCAGGCCACGATCGCGACCTTGCGGGCCGGGGGCATCGGCAGCTCCCCCTTGTCGAAGCTCTCGGCGAAGGTCTCGGCGTTGCGGAGCAGCTCATCGGTCTGCGACATTTGCATCCTCCCTGAGGGGTTCGTCGTATGGCTGAACACGTTACGCAATTCCCCACAAACCTGGTCGGGATATCGGATAAGTCGGCCTCCCGGCATCTCATCCGCTACGGCGGCGAGTTCCCCGAGTTCCTGGTCGAGGAGGCCGAGGGCAGCTGGCTGACCACCGAGGACGGCCACCGGATTCTCGACTTCACCTCCGGCCAGATGTGCGCGACGCTCGGCCACGGGCATCCCGCCATCGCGGAGGCGATGCGCGACGCGACCGGGCGCGTGGTGCACCTGTTCAGCGGCTTCCTCTCGCGCGACGTCACCGAGCTGGCCCGCGAGCTGATGGCGCTGCTGCCCGAGCCGCTCGCGCGCGCGATGTTCCTGTCCACCGGCGGTGAATCCAACGAGGCCGCGCTGCGGCTGGCCAAGCTGCACACCGGCGGGCACGAGGTGCTGGCCTTCGCCGGCTCGTGGCACGGGATGACGGCGGGCGCGGCCTCCAGCACCTACAGCGCCGGCCGCCGCGGCTACGGCCCCGCGCTGCCGGGCACGATGGCGCTCCCCTCGCCCAACCCCTACCGCTGCCCGATCGCCCACTGCACAGAGCGCTGTGACCTGACCTGCCTCGAGGCCGGGCTCGCGCTCACCGACGCCCAGTCGACGGGGGCGCCCGCCGCCGCGATCGTCGAGCCGATTCTCAGCGCGGGCGGGATCGTGCCGCTCCCCGAGGGCTACCTGGCCCGGCTCAAGCGGCACTGCGAGGAGCGCGGGATGCTGCTGATCGCCGACGAGGCGCAGACCGCGCTGGGCCGGGTGGGAACGCTGTTCGCCTTCGAGCAGCACGACGTGGTGCCCGACGTGGTGACCCTGTCCAAGACGCTCGGCGGCGGCCTGCCCCTGGCCGCCACCGTGACCAGCGACGCCATCGAGGCCGACCTGGCCGCCAAGGACTTCCTGCACGTGACCTCGCACGTCTCCGATCCGCTGCCCGCCGCCGTCGGCCGGGCCGTGATCCGCACGGTGCTGGCCGAGGACCTCGGAGAGCGGGCGGTGGTGATGGGAGCTCGGCTGAAGACCGGCCTCGAGGCGCTTCAGGAGCGGCACGAGCGGATCGGCGACGTCCGGGGGGTCGGGCTGATGCTGGGCGTCGATCTCGTGGCCGACCGCGAGACGCGCGAGCCCGACGCCCGCTTCGGCACGGCCGTGACCGAACGCTGCCTCGAGCTGGGGCTCAACGTCAACGTCATCAAGTTCGCCGGCCTCGGCAGCGTATTGCGCATCGCGCCGCCGCTGACCATCGCGCCGGAGGAGATCGACCTCGGCCTGGAGATGCTCGACCGCGCGCTGAGCGATTGCCGCTGAGGGCCGTCTGGACCTAGGCGCCAATCACGCGCAGCGGTTGTGCGGTCGGCCCCGAGGGTTAGGATTCTCTCCGGATGACCGCGCTTGATCTGGCCCGGATGCAGTTCGGCATCACCACGATCTTCCACTTCTTCTTCGTCCCGGTTTCCATCGGGCTCGCCTTCTACGTCGCGGTGTGCCAGACGAGGCACTACCGGACCGGGAAGGCGATCTGGGCCCGGCAGGTCAACTTCTTCGGCAAGCTGTTCCTGATCTCGTTCGCCGTCGGCGTCGTCACCGGGATCATCCAGGAGTTCCAGTTCGGGATGAACTGGTCGGACTACTCCCGGTTCGTGGGCGACATCTTCGGCGCGCCCCTCGCGATGGAGGGCCTCGCGGCCTTCTTCCTCGAGTCGACGTTCATCGGCCTCTGGATCTTCGGCAAGGGCCGGTTGTCGCCGCGCGTGCACCTGGTGACGATCTGGCTCGTCTCGATCGGCTCCGCGCTCTCGGCCTGGTTCATCATCGCCGCCAACTCGTGGATGCAGAACCCCGTGGGCTACAAGCCGGGCGAGACGCCCGAGCTGACCGACATCGGCGCCGTCCTGTTCTCCTCGACGACGTTGTGGGCCTTCTCGCACGTGCTCTCGGCCGCGTTGATCACCGGTGCGCTGGTCGCGCTCGCGGTCTGCGCCTGGCAGTTGCGTAACGGCGGCGACGGGGCGCAGTTCGGCTCGGGCCTGCGGCTGTCGCTGACCCTGCTCTGCGTCGGCCTGGTCGCAGCCTTCTTCTTCGGCGACGCGCTCATGCGCGACCTCGTCACGCGCCAGCCCATGAAGGTCGCCGCGGCCGAGGCCCTGTTCGAGACAGAGGGCCCGGCCGCGCTCAGCCTGTTCGCCACCGGCGACTTCTCCGCCAACCCCGGCAAGACCAACCGCGAGATCAAGATCCCGCATCTGCTCTCCCTGCTGGCCACCCTCTCGTGGGACGGGACAGTGCAGGGTGTGAACAACGTCAACGCGCAGTACCGCAAGGAGTTCGGGCCGGGTGAGTACGCGCCGGTGGTCGCCGTCATCTACTGGTCGTTCCGGGTGATGGTCTACACCTACGGTGCGCTGGTGATGTTCGCGCTCATCGGCCTGTGGCTGTGGCGCAAGGGGACGCTCGAAACGTCACGGCGCTGGCTCAAGCTGGGCATCTGGGCGGGCGTGACTCCTTTCCTGATCAACACCGCGGGCTGGGTGATGACCGAGATGGGGCGGCAACCGTGGATCGTCCAGGGCCTGCTCAAGACCGAGGACGGGGTCAGCCCGCGGGTGACCAGCGGCCAGGTCGCGCTGTCCCTGGGCGGGTACCTGATCCTGTTCAGCCTGCTGGGGAGCATCGCGCTGTTTTTCTTCCTGCGGGAGGCGAAGCATCTCGAGCCCTCCGACGACGACGCCGAGGCGGCGGCGACCAGGGAGGAGCGCGAGCTGTCGCTCGCGTACTGAGCCGGGGCGCCGATGGAGGTCGACTACAGCTTCCTGCAGGCGCTCTGGTTCATCCTGATCGGCGTCCTCTGGGTCGGGTACTTCGTGCTGGAGGGCTTCGACTTCGGCGTCGGCATGCTGCTGCGCAAGCTCGGGCACACCAACAACGACCGCCGGGCGATCATCCACAGCATCGGGCCGGTCTGGGACGGGAACGAGGTGTGGCTGATCACGGCCGGCGGCGCCACCTTCGCCGCCTTCCCGTTCTGGTACGCCACGCTGTTCTCGGGCTTCTACGTCGCGCTCTTCCTGATCCTCGTCGCCCTCATCATCCGCGGGGTCTCGTTCGAGTTCTGGGGCAAGTCCGACGACCCGAGGTGGCGAAGCGGCTGGGAGTGGGCCACCTCGGTGTCCAGCTTCGTCGCCGCGCTGCTGTGGGGCGTGGCCTGGGCCAATATCGTGCGCGGGGTCCCGATCAACGGCGACCAGGAGTTCACCGGCAACCTGTTCACGCTGCTCAACCCGTACGGGCTGCTCGGCGGCGTCACGACCGCCCTGCTGTTCCTGGCCCACGGGGCGATCTACCTGAACCTGCGCACCGGCGGCGACCTGCCCGAGCGCGCCCGGCGGGTCGCCCGCTGGGCCTCGCCCGCGGCGGCCGTGGCCGGGGTCGCGTTCGCCGCCTGGACGGCGATCGACATCGCCGGCGGCGACGCGCTCATCGTGGCTCTGGCCGTCCTCGTGTCGGTGCTGCTCATCGTGTCGGCCACCTCGACGCTCATACGCCGGCCCGGCTGGGCCTTCGGGCTCAGCGCGGCTTCGGTGGTCGCGTTGTTCGCGATGATCTTCTGCGAGCTGTTCCCGGCGGTGATGCCGTCCAGCACCAGCAGCGCGTTCGATCTCACGATCGCGAACACCTCGTCCTCCGACTACACGCTCACGGTGATGACGATCGTCGCGGCGATCCTCGTGCCGGTGGTCCTGCTCTACCAGTCGTGGACCTACTGGGTCTTCCGCAAGCGGGTGTCCCCCGAGGACTTCGATCCCGAGCTGCGCAACCCCCTGGACGTGATCCGCGACGATCGGGACGACTCGCCGGCACGCGCGTAGAAGGCGCACGGTGGCCGCCGGCCCGGATCGCAGGTCGACGACGCGGGCGACCGAGCGGCGCCTGATCCGAACGGCTCGCGCCGCGCGGGTGCCGCTGGCCACCGCGGCCGTGCTCGGCACGCTGACCGCGGTGCTCGTCGTCGCGCAGGCGGCCCTGATGGCGAAGGTGATCGCGGGTGCCTTCCTCGGGGGCGACGACCTGGCTTCCCTCGGCCCGTGGATGCTCGCCCTGACCGGCGTCGTCGTGGCGCGGGCGCTGTGCGCCGGGGCGTTCGAGACCTCCGGCCGGCGGGGCGCGCAGCGGGTGATGGCGGAGCTGCGCGAGCGGCTCACCCGGCATGTCCTCGAGGTTCGCCCCGGCGGCTCGCCCGAGCGCAGGACCGGCGAGCTGGTGACCACCGCGGTTCAGGGCGTCGAGTCCCTGGAGGCCTGGTTCGCACGCTATCTGCCGCAGGCTGCGCTGGCGGTGACCGTGCCGATCGTGGTGCTGGCCTTCGTGCTCCCACGCGACCTCGCCGCCGGGCTGATCCTGCTCGTGACGGTGCCGGTGGTGCCCGTCTTCATGGTCCTGATCGGGCTCGCGGCGCGGGCCAAGACCGAACGGCGGTGGAAGACCCTCTCGCGGCTGAGCGCGCACCTGCTCGACGTCATACGCGGCCTGGAGACGCTGCGCGCGAACGACCGCGACGGCGCTCAGATCGCCGTGATGGAGCGCGCGGGCGACACCTTCCGCCGCCAGACGATGGCGACGTTGCGCGTCGCGTTCCTCAGTGCGCTCGTCCTCGAGCTCATCGCCATGTTGGCCGTGGCGCTGGTGGCGGGGACGGTCGGGGTGCAGCTCGCCGAGGGCGACCTGGCGCTGGAGACCGGCCTGGCGGTCCTGATCCTCGCGCCCGAGCTCTACATGCCGGTCCGCCTGCTCGGTCAGCAGTTTCACGCCAGCCAGGACGGCATGGTCGCGGCCGAGCGCGTGTTCTCGGTGCTCGACGAACCGGCCTCGGTCCGGGTGCCGCCTGCCCCGGTACAGGCCCCCGATCCTGCGCGCGGCGCCGTGGTGCTGGATGACGTCACCGTGCGCTATCCGGGACGCACGGTGCCGGCGCTCGAGGGGTTCTCGCTCACCCTGGCGCCCGGCGAGCATCTGGCGCTCAGCGGGCCCAACGGCGCCGGCAAGAGCACGGCGGCCTCCCTGGTGCTGCGGCTCCTCGACCCCTCGAACGGGCGCGTGAGCTGTGACGGCGTCGACCTCTGCAGGGTCGATCCGGCGGCCTGGCGCTCCCGCCTAGCGTGGCTGCCCCAGCGCCCGACGATCTTCGCGGACACCCTGGAGGCCAACGTCCGGCTCGCCTGCCCCGGCGCCTCGGAGGCGGCCGTCCGGCAGGCGCTGGCGGGCGCCGGGATCGAGGCCCTGGTCGCGGGGCTGCCGGACGGGCCGGCGACCCGGATCGGCGAGGGCGGACGCGCCCTGTCCGCCGGCGAGGCCCAGCGCGTGGCGCTGGCCCGCGCGATCCTGCGTGACGCTCCGCTGATCGTCGCCGACGAGCCCACCGCGCACCTCGACGCGGTAACGGCGGCCGCTGTGGGCGACGCGCTGCTCGCCGCCTGCGCCGGACGCACCCTCCTGCTGATCACCCACCGCAGGGACCTGGTGGAGCGCGCGGGCCGCTGCGTGGTCCTCGGCCCGCCGGCGGGCGTCGCGCGGCCCGACCGGGCGCTGGTGGCGGGATGAACGGCGCCGGCGCCGACGCGCGAGTCGGCGCGTCCGCCGGGGCGCTGCGGCGGGTGGTGCGCCTCACCGGCGCGGTCGGCCGGCGGCTGAGCCTGTCCGTCCTGCTCGGTGCCGGGGCGATCCTGTCAGCCCTGGCTCTGCTGGCCGTATCGGGCACGTTGATCAGCCGGGCCGCGCTCAAGCCGGCGGTCCTCACGCTGCTGACGCTGATCGTCGCCACCCGCGTGCTGTCCATCTCGCGCGCGGGCTTCCGCTACGGCGAGCGCCTGGCCTCGCACGACCTGGCGCTGCGGTCGCTGGCGCGCCTGCGGGTCCGGCTGTACGAGCGGCTCGCCCCGCTCGTGCCCGGATCGCTGCCCGGGCTGCGCCCCGGCGACGCCCTGAGCCGCTTCGTCGGCGACATCGAGACGCTGCAGGACCTCTACCTGCGGGCGATCGCCCCGCCGCTCGTGGCGGGGGCCGTGGCCCTCGGCGCCGGCGGGTTCCTGCTCGTGGTGCTGCCGGCCGCCGCGCCCGTGCTGGTGGCGGGCCTCCTCGTCGCGGGCCTCGCGGTGCCGGCGGCGAC
Source organism: uncultured Thermoleophilaceae bacterium (assembly GCA_963850205.1). Taxonomy (GTDB): domain Bacteria; phylum Actinomycetota; class Thermoleophilia; order Solirubrobacterales; family Thermoleophilaceae; genus JACVRW01. The sequence continues at coordinate 525,139 of CAWKKJ010000008.1, forward strand.
GGTCGCGCTCTCACGCCGGAGCGGGCTCCGGGAGGCCCCGGCGCGGGGCAGGCTGGTGGACGAGCTCGTGGAGGTGTCCCACGGGGCCGCCGAGCTCGCGGTGGCCGGGCGCGAGGCCGACGCCGCCGCGCGCGTGCGCGAGGCCGACCGGGAGCTGCTGGCCCACCAGGCCCGCGACGCCACCGCGCAGGGCGTGGCCGCCTCCCTCGGCGGGATCGTCCAGGGCCTGACGCTCGTCGCCGTGCTGGCCATCGGGGTGGACGCGACCGCCGCCGGCCGGCTGGACGGCATCCTGCTGGCCGGCGTGGCGCTCGTCGCGTTCGCTGCCTTCGAGGCCACATTGCCGCTGGGCGAGGCGGCGCGGCGGATGGCCGCCTGCGCCGGCGCGGCGAAGCGGATCGAGGAGGTGCTCGACGCGACGCCCGCGGTCACCGATCCGGCCAGGCCCGTCGCGCTCCCGGCGACGGGCACGCTGGCGGCGGCCGGCCTCACGGTGGTCCCGCCGGGCTCGCCGGTGGCCGTGCTGGAGGACGTGTCGCTCACCGTCGCTCCGGGAGACCGGGTGGCGGTCGTCGGCCCCAGCGGCGCGGGCAAGACCTCTCTCGCCCGCGCGCTGGTGCGCTTCGTCGACCCCGAACGGGGCACGATCTCCCTCGGCGGCGTGGACGTGCGACGGGCCCGCCAGACCGACGTTCGGCACGCGGTCCGGCTCGTAAGCCAGGAGGCGCACCTGTTCACGACCTCGCTGCGGCAGAACGTGGCTCTCGGCCGGCCCGACGCGAGCGAGGAACAGCTGGCCGCCGCCCTCGAGCGAGCCGGGCTCGGCGGCTGGCTCGCCACGCTGCCGCTCGGCCTCGACACCGTGCTCGGCGAGGAGGGCACCGCCGTCAGCGGCGGCCAGCGCCGGCGAATCGCGCTCGCCCGCGGCCTGGTGTCGGACTCGACGCACCTCGTGCTGGACGAGCCCACAGCCCACCTCGACGCCGACGGCGCCCGCGAGCTCCTGCATGCGCTCGCCACCGATCGCGACGACCCGCGCGGCATCGTGGTGATCGCCCACACCTACGCGGGACTGGAGGCGTTCGGCGAGATCGTTGTCCTCGACGGCGGCCGTGTCGTGGAGCGGGGAACGCACGCGGAGCTGCTGGCCGCAGGCGGTGTGTTCGCCGGGCTGGTCGCGGCGGGCTAGGACGGCTGCGCTCGGGGGGTTGCGCACGAAACGTCTTGAGCTCAGCGGGTCAATGCACCACCTCTGACGTCGAGCATGCTGCCATGGCTGCCGATCGCTGGTCGAGGTGGAGGCCGGAGGCCGGAGCGCGATCAGTGGTCGGCGCTCGGTCTGCGGGCCCTCGGATCAGTCTCGGCGAGCTTCTCGGCCGGGGTCATGCAAGTCGAGCGTTTGTCGGGGTCTGCGGTTGAGTTTGCGGGCGATCTCGTCGAGCTCGCGCTTGGGTTACCTCGGTGAGGCTTTTGCCCTTGGGGAAGTACTGTCGAAGGAGACCGTTGGTGTTCTCGTTGGACCCGCGCTGCCAGGGGCTTTGGGGGTGGCAGAAGTAGACCGTCGACGCCGGTCTGGACGGAGAAGCGCCTGTGCTCGGCCATCTCGTGGCCTTGATCCCAAGTAAGCGAGCGCCGCAGTTGCGCGGGCAGGGTCGTGATGCTGTACGCCGAAAGCGCCTCGCAGCACCGGCTCGGCGCGAAACCCATCGGGCAGGGCGACGAGCTGGGCGTAGCGGGTCTGGCGCTCGACCAGGGTGGCGATCGCGCTCGTCTTGTTGCCCATCAGCAGGTCGCCCTCCCAGTGGCCGGGGACGGCCCGATCGGCCACCTCGGCAGGGCGCTCGGAGATCATCACCATCTCGCGGATCTTGCCCCGGCCCTGGCCCTGGCGGCTCGAGCCGCGGGGCTGGCGCCGGTTGCGCCCTTGTGCGCAGGTGGCGGGTCAGCTCGCCCTTGAGCGATGCCCTTCGACTGCACGTATAGCGAGCGATAGATCGTCTCATGGGAGAGCTGCATCGCCTCATTGTGGGGGTGCAGGCGCCGCAGCCAGCCCGAGATCTGCTCGGGGGAGTGATCCGCTCGAGCCGTGCCCCTGACGAGCGCGCGGAGCTTCGCGCAGGAGCCGAGCTTGGTCGGCTTTGGCCGGCGGGCCCGATGCCAGGCCTCCTGCTGGCGGCAAAGGAGCCCGGTAGCGGCGGCGGCCTCCACAGCGGCGGATCTCGCGACCGATCGTCGTGTGGTGTCGGCCCAGGAGGCGGCCGATCGCCCGGTCGGATTCGTCGCGGGCTAGCCCGCGCGAGATCTCCTCGCGCTCGTCAGGCGCCATGCAGCGCGCGCTGCGCCGACCCAGGCCGCTTCGGACGGATTCCACCGCAGCGCCGCAAGGTGGCGGGTGACCCGCGACCGCTCGAGGCCGAGGCGGCGCGCGATCTCGCTGTCGTTATGCCCCTCAGAGCGGAGCTCGCCAGACCCAGTCCTCGATCTCCTTCGTAAATCCCTTGCGTCCCCTCTTCACCGCACACCCCTCCCTCGTTGATCGCCCCACAGAGCCTGATCACCTCAGGTGGTGCGTCGATGACTGGAATCCGCCTCCCCATATGGGACGCAACGTAGGCATCCCCCCTGCGCAGAAAGCCCACGCCGTCGCGCGAGGTTAGGAGGGCTGCGCCCGGGCCGTCCTGTACTCGGCCCGCGCGGCGAAGCTGTCCCGCATCTCATCGGTCAGGTCGTCCAGGAACTCCTCGCGGTAGGTCGAGTCGGTGAGCACGGCGATCGTGTAGTAGAGGCCGGCGAAGGCGCCGATCCCGCCCGACACCCGCAGGAGCGCCTGGGTGATCTCTATCCGTTCGCCGAACAGACCGAAGCCGAGGACGACAGGGCCCTCCGCCACCTCCCAGGATTCGCGGATCGAGGGACCCACCGCGAGGGCGCCCAGCACGACGAAGAAGGCGGCGACGGCGAGGCTGACCACGACGGTCTGGAGCGCCTGGCTCACGAACAGCACCAGCCCGACGTTGAAGCGCTCGCGGCGCTCGAGAGCGGGCCCGTCGCCGGCCTCGTCCTCGAGCTCCTTGACCTCGCGCGGCAGCCGCACGATCACGAACAACGACCCCGCCCCCACCAGCAGCCCGGCCACCAGCACGAGGAAGACCTCGGGCATACGTGAGAACACCTGCCACATCTCGGTGTTGATGAACAGCACCAGCGCGAACACGAGGAGCAGCGGCACCGCCTTGGACAACACCGTCACGGCCGCGTCGAGCTGGGCGACGAGCCGCGTGGCCGCCCAGCGCACGATCCAGACCAGGCCGCCGGCGATGACCGCGTAGGTGAGCAGGAGGATCAGGGCGTTGGCGGCCAGCGTGAGGGCAGCGCTGCCGACCTGGCCGCCGAAGATGAGCGGCAGCGCGGCGGGAACCAGCAGGAAGAGGGCCAGCTCGAGGTTGCTCACGTGCTCGGGAAGCGACCAGAAGCGCCGGCCGCGCACCAGGTTCAGGAGCCCGAAAGCGCCGAGCAGGATGGCGAGGCCGGCGAGGGCGGCGGCGACGTTGGTGAGCAGCGGCCAGTCCAGCTGGACCGCGCCGAGCATCTCGGCGATGAACACCAGCGCCAGCAGCGGCGCCGCCCGGGTCCACACGTCCTCCCGAGCCGAGCGGTCCTCGACGAAGAGCGGCAGGCCGTCCCGGCGAAAGCGCCGCTCGAAGGCATCCAGCTCGGTCACCCCCCGTATTCGATAGCCCGCGGCGGACGGCTCACGCGGGGAGGCGTTCGTCAGTCGGTGTCGTCGCGGGGCTTGGGTGGGCCGAAGGGTTCGATGGGGGGGTTCGCGAAGGGGCCTCGTACGTCCGGCCGTTCGCCGAGTCGTTGCGCGGTCTTCTCCTCCACCAGAACGGCGTAGAGACCTTGATCGGGATCGATGTTCACGACGCCGAAGTCGGCGTCGAGCTCACCCACCTCGAGTTCCAGGCGCTCCCGTGCGCCTTCGACCGTCGCGCTCGCCGGGTCGAGCTTCACGGTCAGCATCATCTTGCCCATCGGCCCAACCCAGCGTGGGTATGACGTCGGGTTCCCGGGTCAGGCTCGCCTGCGGCGCGCGGCCACCGCCACCGCCTCCGCGAGAGGCACCGGTTCGATTGCGCCCCAGCCATAGTTGTGATCGTACCCGGCGCCTCCCAGGTCGTCCGCGGTCTTGTAGATGAGCGACCGCATCTCCGCGGGCGAGACCTTCGCAGGCGGATACTTCGTACGGAGCGCTGCCACCACCCCGGCCGCGACCGGGCATGCGGCGGACGTGCCCCCGTCGCCGCCCTCGAAAACCAGCGAGCCCTTGAAGGCGGTGTACGCGGAGATGTCGGGCTTCTCGGCGGCGAGCCGGCCGGGGCCCTGGGATGAATAACCGATACGCCGCTTGCGGTGGTCGATCCCCGCCACGCTCAGCACGTTGGGGTGCGAGTTGGCGCCGCAGATCGGCCGCTGGTTCGCGCGGAACTGGCAGCGCCCGTCAGGGCACTCGCGGCCGCAGTTGCCCGCCGCGAACAGGATGTCCGCGCCCTCACGCTCGAGGCTCGCCACGATGACGTTGAACGGGTGGGCCGGATTGTTCGAGTAGTTCCCGGGGTGGCCAATCGGGAAATCCCAGGACGGCGAGAACATCCCCCATGAGTTGTTCACCACCAGCCGGCGCCGATTGGCCGGCATCGCCCGGATGACGCGCAGCAGCTTGCCGTAGCCCGCCACAGCATCGCTCAGGAACCCGGCCATCACTGTCGGGCCCTCTCTGGTCGACAGCAGCAGCGCGTAGTCCAGCAGGGGCGCGCGGGGAGCGGAAATCCCCACGTCGAAGGCGCACATCGTCCCGTGATCGACGGGATGGCGCCCCGGCCTCGTCGTAACCCTGGGCGGTGACCAGCTGCGCCGGCCGTCGATCCTCGGGTTCTGCCCCCGGGTCACGAGATGCGCCCGGTTGATCCCGGAATCGACCACCGCGACCGGGACCCCGCGGCCGGTCAGTCCCTTCGCGGCCAGCCGCGAGACGCCGAGCACCCGAGCCACATCCTGGTGCGTCCCGATAGCTCGCTGCGGGCAGATGCACCTCTCGATGACCGGATCAGAGAAGACGCCGATCACGTCGGGGTTGTTGAGCGATAGTGCCTGGATGCTCTGATCGATGTCGGCATCAGCCATCTCACCGCGCACCAGGTAGGTCGACGCCTTCCGCCCGAAAGAAAAGTCGATCGGCTGCGAGAGCGCAAAGGGATTGCCTCCGGGCTCGTCCGGCGCGGGCGTCGGAAGCGGGACCGGCTCATACTCACCGTCGACGGTGAACCCGGCCACGGGCGCACCGACACCGAGGTCAAGCGCACGGGAGGGATCTCCTGCCGTTACGGCCGCCTCCAGCGGCCCGGAGAAACGGAGTTGGACGAGTACGCGCATGACCGACCTCCTCGAGACCTGAGGACAGGGGACGACTGACCAGAAGCCGACTATCTCACTTCGACGAGGCCGGTGGCAAGGGCGGGCTTATGCGCGCTCGAAGCAGAGGCCCAGCAGCAGCGTCGCGTGCGCGGGAGCGCTGCTCACGGCGGTCTCGATCGAGGATCCACGCACAGGAAGCGCAGGAAACCCGCCTTCGGGCGTGTACCGCTGCGCGATCGCGCGCTACGGGGGGCGCACCAACCCACCTCGGGGCACCAGCGGCGCGTCCGGTTATCGCCGATCAGTCCGGGCTGGACCGGGCGGCACGGTGCGGCCGGCGGCGATCGAGACCAGTGCCCGCAAGCCTCCCCAGAGGCTCTCGGGCCGGCTGGCCGATGGAGAGGCGCCGGGGTGTCCCGGCGCGATGCGCACGCGCAGCACGGCAGGCCTGGTGCGAAAGCGGAGGGGGGCCGTCAGGACGGTCGCCTCGCCGTCGATGCCCGCGGGCACCGGCTTGCCTGAGCGGACCTCGAAATCCGGCGCCGACCACTGTCGCCACGGGCGCCGGGGGAGGAGACGCCGCCAGCGGGAATCGGGACGTGACTTCACAACGGCGATCCCAAGCTCGCCTTCGTCGATCCGCGGCCGCGTTCCTGACCCCGGCATCGCCCCGAGTCGATAGCGATTGTTCGAGACCAGGAGCACGGTGCCCGAGGGGTACGACTTGGCATCTCGAGGGCCGGTCCACTGGAGGTCCGGGGGCTGCCCACGCGGCCCGAGCACGTCCGGAAGGGTGCCGAGGATCGTGCGCAGTTTCGCGTTTCGATAGCCATCGCGCTGCACCGCGGTCGCGTAGAGGCCGAGCGAGACGTTGTTCACGAAGACGAGGCCGTTCACCTCGGCAAGATCCACGACACGCTCGCCCCCGTCGACGAACGCATCGAGCGCTCCGACCACGTCTTCTCGATTGACGCCCAGGTCCAGAGCGAAATGGTTGCGAGTTCCCGACGGAATGCAGGCATAGGGGAGATCGAGCTCGGCCGCGGCCCCGGCGACCACGGCCTGCGACCCGTCCCCGCCGGCCATGGCCAGAGCGTCGGCTCCCTCGTCGACCGCCGTCTTCACGAGCGTCGCCAGGTCGTCGCCCGGACCAAGCTCGATCGGTTCGATCCCGCGCTTGCTGGCCTCGTCGGCTAGCTTGAAACGCTCGGCCTTGCCGCCCCCCGAGCGGGGGTTCAGGAAGAGCACCGGCCGTTGTGGTCTGCTCGCCCTCGGCAAGGGAACGTGAACGGCGAAGGCCGCAGCTGCGGCAGCGACAGCGAGCCAGAACAGCCCGACGATGGTCAGGCGGTCCAACACCCTGCGATCCAAGAGCACCTCCAGAACCCCGAGGAGCAGCATCCCGGCGAGCACGAGGGCGATGACCCGCACGATGCCCCGGCGTACGAGCCCGTATCCCGCCGCGGCCAGAGCGAGCGACAGGGTCAGCAGCACCCCAAAGGCGTCCTGCGGGTCCTCCACCACCAAGCCCACCACACTTACGACCGCAAGCAGCGTGAGCAGCAGCGCGGCGACCGCCAGCAGGCGCCTGCGCATCATAGGATCTCCCTCCTGTGAACCTGCGCAACTGGCTGGGGCACGCCGAGCGCGCCGACCTCGCCATGCGCCACGTATCCCATGCGGCCAATTCCTCGCGGATCTGGATCGGCACCGCAGGACTGCTCGCGCTGGGCGGCGGCGGCAGCGGCCCGCGCGCCGCCTTCGACGGGCTGACGTCGATCGCCGTCACCTCGGTGGTGGTGAACGCTGCGCTGGAGCCACTCGGGAGACGGCCGCGCCCTGAGCGGGGGCCGCTCGTCGGGCGGCACGTGCGCCTGGTCGGATCTCTGCTTGGCGCATGGCTCGGGCAAGTCACCCTCCGGGCGCGAAAGTGGCGTGAGCTTGAGCAGACGAGGCGACCCTATGCAGGGCGGCTCTGGCCTGCAACCCCATGGCCCGGGCTACTCTCTATTCTCGTGAAGCCTTCCCCCGACCGCCGTGGGGCCCACCGACGACTGCTGGTGCTCGCGCTGCTCATCGCCGCAGCTTTTGGGGCCGCTTTCGCCTTCCTGCCACACGACCCCGCGGAACTCGCGCGAATCGCGGACGCGCCCACCGTGCTGCTGGTGGCCGCTGCGATCGTTGCGTGGACTCTGCTCACACCGGCGCTCGTTTCGGGCACGCTGTTGGCGGCGGGCACGGGCCTGCTCCTCGGCGGAGCGGCTGGCATGCCGGTGGCGCTGCTCGGCGCCACGTTAGGGGGGATAGTCGCATTCGGGATAGCCCGCGGTTTCGGGCGCGGCCCGGCCGAGACGCTGGCCGGCGAGCGCGTCGTGCGGCTGCGCGAGCGTGTCGAGCGGCGGCCGCTGCTGTCGATCGTGCTCGCCCGCGCAGCCCCGGGCTCGCCCGCCACCGTGCTCAACTACGCCGTCGGTCTCACGGGCGTTCGGCTGCGCCACTTCGTCGCCGGCAGCCTGATCGGCGGAGCTCCACGCGTGCTCGCCTATACCGCCCTGGGCGGCGCGGCCGCCGAGCGCGCGCTTTGGCCGGCGGTCGCGGCCCTGGCGCTGCTCACCGCGCTCGGCCTGGCCGGCCTTGCGGTGGCGCGGCGCCGGCGCGCGGCAGCGCCGCTGCCCGCGGCGCCCTGATCGTCCCGGCGTGGACGACCCGCTCGGGCTCCACGGCCTAGCGTGCGTAGCGCACGTTCACTCGACCTATTCCGACGGCACGGCCACTGTCGCTGAGCTCGTGGAGACGGCGCAGAAGGCCGGCGCCGACTGCCTGCTTCTCACCGACCACGACACGCTCGAGGCGCGGCGCCGCGGGGAGGAAGGCTGGCGCAGGGGCGTGCTCGTGCTGGTCGGCCACGAGGTCTCGCCCAAGGGCGGACATCTGCTCGTATTCGGTCTCGACGAGGAGATCCCTCACCAGGGACGCACAGAACGCGAGATCTGCACCGCCGTGCTCGAGGCCGGCGGCGTGGCCTTCGCCGCGCATCCGTTCTCGGAAGGCTCTCGCATGTCGAAGCTGATCGCGCCGCCGCACGGCTGGAAACTGCTCGACGACGCCGTCTGTGGCGGCATCGAGCTGTGGAGCCTCACCTCCGACGCGGCCGAGGCCTGGCGTACCCCGCGGGAGGCGGTCGAGTTCCTGCGCGACCCCATGCGCACGCTGACCGGACCTCCAGCACGCCACCTGGCGATCTGGGACCGGCTCTGCCTGCGCCGTCGCGTCCCGGCCATCGGCGGCCTCGACGCCCACCAGCGCGGCATCCGCGTTCGGGGGCGCGCGATCTCGCCGATGCCGAACGCGCGCTACTTCTCCATGCTCCAGACCCACGTGCTGCTGCCCTTCGCCCCGGCGGGCGACTTGGCCGCCGACCGCACCGCCGTCAACGAGGCGCTCGGCGAGGGCCGTTGCTACCTGTCGTTCGAAGCGCTCGCGCCCGGGCGCGGATTTCGCTTCTGGGCAGAGCGCCACAGCCGCGCGGCCCCCATGGGCGCGCGGGTGGACCCCGGGCGGTGGACCATGAGGGCCGTGGCGCCACGGCCCGCGCACCTGCGACTGCTGCGCGACGGAGCGCCGGTGCACGAGGCCGAGAGCCACCGGCTCGAGCACCGCATCGACGAGGACGGCGCCTATCGCGTCGAGGCGCGGCTTCTGGACGACGAGCGCGACCGCCTCTGGCTCGTCAGCAACCCGGTCTACGTGCGGGAAGCCTAGGTTTGCGCCCCCGTGAGCTGGGCCGCCGGCCCGCGGCGGGTTGCCCAGCCCCTGCGGTCCCATAGCACGAGCAGCGTCGCCCCGGCGGCCGACGCCGCGAAGTCGATTGCCATGTGCGCGATCAGCTGGTCGAACGTGAAGCCCTCCGAGTCGAACAGCCCGTGGGCCGCCCAGGCGCCGACTTCGTAGAGCATGCCGGCGCCGAAGCCGAGGCTGGTCGCCAACAGGAGCATTCCGGTGCGCTCATGGATGTCCGTCTTGCCGCTCAGGTCGGGCACCGCGCGGATTCGGACCAGCAGCAGGTACAGCATCACCGCGATCGACAGCGACGTCACCACCCGCGCGACGACCTCGTAGCCCGTGACGGTTTCGTAGGCGCCGCTGTAGGCGCCCCACGCCTGGAACGCCATGCCGAGCGCAAAGGCGGCATCGAAGGGCCTCGGCGCCTCGGCCGCGCGGACCAGAACCGACAGGCCGAAGCCGACCACGAAGCGGCCGGCACTGTCCCAGTCCGCCTGGAGGAGCGCCACGACGGCGCCCACGAGGAGGCTCAGGCGGATCAGGTCGACGGGATCCCGGAGCACGCGGCCCCAGTCGCCGACCAGCCAACGCGGCAGCTTCGGGTAGGGGCGCGCCGGCTCACCGGCGTGTCCCCGCGGCGGGCGAAGCCGCGCCACCCACTGGCCGAAGCGCGCGAGGTGATCCTTGTTGCGATCCGGCGGGCCCGTCGGCATCGGCTCCTTGCCGCGCAGGGCGGCGCCCGGAGTGCGCCAGGTACCCCAGCCGCGTCCGGTCCAGAAGAGCAGGATCACACCGCCCATCAGCGCGCCGAGCGTGTCGTCGATCAGGTCACCGATCGAGTCGCCGTAGGTGACGAACATCTCCGTGCCGAAGAACTTGTTCGAGAACCACTCCCACATCTCGAATATGCCGCCGACCGTCAGCCCGAACGCGAGCGTGACCAGCACCATCGCGATGCGGTCGTGCAGGCCGGCGTCCTGGGACAGGTCGGGCACGAGCCGCAGGTGGCAGAGGCAGATGTAGAGCAGCATCGCCGAGCCGCACGGGAGGAGGAAGTGGACGATCTTGTCGTAGCCGTAGATCTGGTCGAAGAGGCCGAAGACGTTGCCCCAGATCGCGAGGTTCATCCCGAGCTGGAACATGAAGTCGAAGGGGCGCTGCACGTTCAGCACGCGCGGCGCGAGCACGAGGAGAAAGCACCCGACCAGCTCGCCGGTGTGCGTGGTGTCGCCCACGATGATCGTGACGATCGCGCCGATCAGCGGCGCCAGGCGCAGCAGGTCGAGCGGGTCTCGGATTACTCGGTTCCAATCCCCGACCAGCCACTTGGGCAGGTTCGTAGGTAAGGGCTTCGGGCGAACAACGACGCGGCGCCAGAGTGCCGGCGGCCGCTCACCCGGCGGGTTGCCGATGCCTGTCATGTCAGTACTCCCAGCGGGCGTACTGGGCGTCCCGCTTCTTCATCTCGTCGAACAGCAGGACCATTCGGTCCAGGTACCAGAACTTGCCGCCCTGGACGATGAGCATCCCCAGCACCGTGGGAGTCGGCTTCAGCTTGCCCAGCCCGTAGGCGAGCGGAGCCACGCCGAGCACCTGGTATAGCGCTGCGAGGTCCGGCACGCGGGAGTTGAACTGATGTGGCAGCTCGGCCCTTTCGGATTCGGTCCAGATCCGCTCGCCGAACACCGCCTTCGACGCCCAGTTCCTGGTCGACCGAGGGCGCTTGAAGAAGAGCGGGTTCACGAGCATCCACGCCGATGAGCCGGCCAGGGGAATCAGCGCGCGCCTGCCGATCCACTTCCTGCTCCAGATCGAGCCGATGAGCATCGGCAGCACGGCGAAGCGCGTCCAGACGCTGGCCGGGTTCGAGTGGCGCATCCAGCTGTCGCCCTCGAGCCCGAACGCGCTCGGGATCTTCTTGGCGAGGTCCATCTCACGAGGTGCTGCAGTAGGCCTCGTAGATTAGGTCGTAGAACTGTTTGATGGTGGCCGGGGGGAGCGCGCTCGGCTCGACGTTCGCCATCAACACGATCTGCCGCTTCCCGTTCGCGCTCGAGAGCGCCTGGGTCCAGTATCCGGGGAAGGAGCCGTTGTGACCCCATGCGACGCCGCACCGAGTCGGATATCTCGCCAGGCCGAGGCCGTAGCGCGACGGGAGATCGCTCTCAATGGGAAGCGTCCTCCTCTTCATCGCTCTCAGCAACCTCGGGCGGAGCAGCCGGCCCTTGACAAGCGCGCGGTAGAAGGTTGCGACGTCTCCAACGGTGGAGACGGTCGCTCCCCCGGCGCCGGTGATGGAGGAGCTGAAATTGGTCACGTCGACCAGGGGAGGCGGCCCGAGTGGGAAGTAGCCGTGGGCGTGCCGGCCCGCGATGGTCGTCTTCCTGTCGGGTTGCGAGGTCGAGTCGAGATCGAGGGGCGCGAAGATGCGACGGCGCAGCTGCCTCGCGAGGGACTTGCCGGTGACCGCCTCGATGATCAGGCCGGCGACCGTGTAGTTGGTGTTCGAGTAGGTGGCCTTCGTCGTCTCGCCGGGCGGGTACAGCGGCTCGTGCGAGGTCGCTAGGGCGAGGCGCTCGAGCGGGCTCCAGTAGTGACTCAGGTTCCCGCTGAAGTATGGCGCCAGGAGCCGCGGGTCGTTCTCGAAGTCGAAGAGCCCGCTGGTGTGGCCGAGCAGCTGGCGGATCCGGATGTTCTCCCCGTTCGGGACGACGCCCGGAAGCCACTTCTCGACGCTGTCGCTCAAGCGCAGCTTGCCCTCGCCGACGAGTTGTAGAGCGACCGTGGCCACGTAGGTCTTGGCGAGGCTCGCGATCCGGTAGCGGTCGCCGGGATGCATGGCCCGGCCGGTCGCGACTTCGGCCAGCCCCGCCGTGAGCCGCTTCTTGCCGTCCTCGCCGCGCACCAGCAGGATCGCACCGGGCGCTCCGCCGGCGACGAACGCATCGAGGCGGCTCTGAAGGCCCGCGCCGGCACCGGCCGCGGTCGGCTTTGCCGTCGCAGGTGAGGCGGCGATCACGAACAGGGCGATCAGGCAGGCGAGAAAGATGCGGGGCTTGGTCGTCGTCATGCCTGGGACGCTCCCAGCCCCGGCGCGGCCGCGAAAGCCAGAGCACCCCCCAACGCAAGGACGGGTTTCTGGTGTCTTGGCCCGCCCCGCCTCGGGAGCGCGGCCGGACACCAGAAAACCGGCCCCCGAATCACCAGTTCGCCGCCTTCCGTCCTGGGGCACCGGCTGAAAGCTTGTATTGGCCCAAGCGAGAGGAACAACGGTGAGAACGCGCATCATCCAAGGAAATGGTGGTAACGACGTCGGAAAGGACACGACGATGTTGATCAGCACCATGAACGACCTCCCCGGCTTTCGAATCGAGGAGGTGCACGGCGAGGTGTTCGGGCTCACGGTCCGGTCGCGCCACGTCGGCTCTCAGCTCGGCGCAGCCGCCAAGTCGCTCGTCGGCGGAGAGCTCAAGGGCATGACCAAGATGCTCGCCGAGGGCCGTCAGGACGCCACCCGGCGCATCGTCGAGGTCGCCGAGGGCAAGGGCGCCAATGCGATCCTCGCCTTCCGCTTCGACACATCGGAGCTGGGCGGCACCTGGACCGAGATCTGCGCCTACGGGACGGCGGTGCGGGCGGCGCCGGCGGGGTGATCGGCGAAGAGGCCCTCGCTACCGACCAGAAGCCGACTATCTCACTTCGACGAGGCCGGTGGCAAGGGCGGGCTCGCGGCTCAGTAGCCGAGCCCGTACCCGTACGGATAGAGCGTCGTGCTCGGGTCGCCGTCGGCGGGGATCCGGACCGGCAGCCTTCCGAGCGGGTTGACCTCACCCACGAGCACTCGCGCCGCCGCCTCCATCGCCGGTCGCGTCCAAGAGTACGAGGCGAGGTAGGTGGGCACCTGTGTCAGCTTCGCGATGTCGTACGGGTTCCTCGTAGCGATCACCACGACGGGCTTTCCGGTCGCCACCAGCTGCTCCACGAGGCTGAGCTGGGTCGGCGAGCCGGACGCGTTGGCCGTGGTCACCACGACGATGTCGCTGCTCGCCGCCCTGCTCACGGCGCCGGCGATGGCGGCCGCGTCGGGCGCGGTTCCGGTCTCGAAGAGCTCGGTCGCCACTCCCTCGCCACGCAGCCGCGCGGCGAGGTGCGCGGCCGGCTGGGCGTTGGACGTGGCCGATACGGAGCGGTAGCCCGTGACCAGCACCTTCTTTGCGTCACCGGCGGCGAGCGGCAACAGGCCGGCGTCGTTCTTGATCAGCGTGACGCCGTGCTCGCCCACCCGCCGCGCTCTGGCGAGATGCCGGGGGGTGCCGAGCCGGCGGGCCACCCTGCGCTCGTTGACGAACGGATCGCGGAAGAGACCCCGATCGCGCTTCAGCTTCAACACCCGGTAGACGGATTCGTCGATCCGCTCCTCGGTGAGCTCGCCGTTGCGCACGGCGTCGAGCACCGCGGTGTAGGCCACGTCGAGGCTCACCGTGTCGGTGTCGGTGTCCACCATCATGGGCATGTCGACGCCGGCCTTGAGCGCGAGCACCGGTATCCGAGCGTCGCCGTACTTCTCGCGCACGCCGGCCATGTTGAGCGCGTCGGTGACGACCACGCCGCGGTAACCGAGCTCCTCGCGAAGCAGGCCGGTGAGGATCTCCGGATCGAGCGTCGCCGGGTCGCAGCCCTCCTGGGTGGCGAGGTCGCAGTCGCTCTGCAGCTCCGGCATGACCACGTGGGCGGTCATGATCATGTCCGCCCCGGCGGCGATGCCCGCGCGGAACGGCGGCGCGTCGGTCAGCTCCCACTGCTCGCGGTCGTGGAAGATCCACGGCACCCCGGTGTGGCTGTCGGTGACCGTGTCGCCGTGGCCGGGGAAGTGCTTCAGGGTGGCCGAGACGCCTGCGCGCTCGCTCCCGTGCACCGCGGCGGCGGTCATGTCCGAGACCAGGTCCGGGCTCTCCCCGAACGAGCGCACGCCGATGACAGGGTTGAGCGGGTTGATGTTGACGTCGGCGACCGGCGCGTAGTTCTGGTTGATCCCTAGCGCGCCGAGCTCCTTGGCGGTGATACGCGCGGCCGCCTGGGCGTCGCGCGGCCGGCGGGTGGCGCCGAGCGCCATGTTGCCCGGGAACTCCGTGGCCGGAGCCCACACGCGGGAGACGACGCCGTGTTCCTGGTCGGTGGCGATGAGCATCGGGATGCGTGCCCGCTGACGGAGCGCGGCGGTCTGGATGCCGTTCGACAGCCGGGCGATCTGGGTGGGCCGGTTGAGGTTGTTCGTCCAGCGGAAGTAGACGACGCCACCGAGCTTGTACTTGTCGATCAGCTCGTCGGCGTTCCGGACCGCGGGTCCGTACATCGCCTGGTTGGAGGCGACGTCCTCGGGGTCGGTGGTATCGGCGCTCTCGCCGTACACGTTGGCGACGAAGAGCTGCCCGACCTTCTCCTCCAGGCTCATCCCGCGGATCTTCTCGACGACCCAGCGGTCCTCTCCCCGGCCATCGCCGGCGCTACCGCCGGTGGCGGCGAACGCGGCGCTCGCGCTGAGGGCAACCAGCAGGACGACCAGGGCGAGCGGGGCAATACCGCGGCGGCCTACGGCTCCACCACCGCGCTTCGACGTAACGATCTCGGACGATGACCTCATGCGCCTCCTCCGCAAGGCGTCGAACTCGGTGAGACCGTACCAAACTGGTCTAGACCAGTGCGGAGCGGCCGCGGGTCCCGCTCGGAGCTAGGCTTTCCGACATGGCCGACGACCACGAGCGCGACGACGACCGCGCCAAGCGCCGTCAACATCAGCGCGCCGCCACCAGACATGAGCGGGCCGCCCGGACCGATCGTGACGCGGCCGACGCGTCCGAGCTGTTCGGTGAGCCCGAGGCGGCCGAGGGTCACCGCGACGATGCTCGGCGCCATGAAGCCGGTGCTGACGACGAGCGGCATAGCGCCAACTAGCCCGTGCCGACGGCGGGCGCTCGGTGCCCCGGGCAGGATTCGAACCTGCGCCGCGCGGCTTAGAAGGCCGTACGACTAGAACGACGTGCGAGCCACGCGCTCGCGCATCGTCGCCCGTAGGCTCTTCGCGATCGCCGGCACGCGGTCCTCGATCTCCTTGAAGTCGCGCGAGAACATCGCGACGAGTGTCATCGGTGTCGTGGCGACGATCGACGCCGTGCGAGTACCGGTGACGAGCAGACCGATCTCGCCGACCACATCGCCTTGTCGAACGGAGGCGATTGCTTTCCCGTCTCGGCGCACCTCGGCCTCACCGTCCTCGATCACGAAGAACTCGTAGGCATTGTCGCCCTGGGCGGCGACCGTTGTGCCCGCCGCGATCGCTACCTCGCGCGTGCAGGCTGCGAGCTCGGCGCGCTCGCTGGCGTGAAGGTCGGCGAACAGCGGCAGGCCCGCGAGTCGTTCTGGATTCATTGGGGCGGCTCCTCCATGCAGCTTTGGCGTGAGCCTCTCTATGCCGGCCTGACGGGACGTAAAGAACCTGTGAACCGAATCGCTGACGGGAGGTACCCGAGCCGACGACGAGGTCCTTGACGGTGCTCGAGACGAGCACCTCGTCCGCCGCCTGAGCGCGGCAGCACGCTGCTCCTTCGCGTGTCGCTGATTGGCAGCACGCGCGCCCGTCACACTGGGGATATGTCGGTGGGTCTCGTCGAGGTGACGCGCGAAAATGTCGAGGCGGTCTGTCGGCTGCGAGTCACCGAGCGCCAGCAACGGCAGATCGCGCCATCCGCGCAGACGGTCGCCGAAGCCAAGTGCCACGGGCGGGCTGCCTACCTGCGCGCGATCACCCTTGAAGGCCGGCCCGTCGGAGTGGTGTGGGTACAGACCGACGAGGCGGTGCCCTATCTCGTCCGCTTCATGGTCGACGTCGAGTGGCAAGGTCATGGGATCGGCCGGCGCGCCGTCGCACTCGTGCTCAATGAGCTTCGGGCGATGGGTGTGGAAGCGGTGGAGCTCAGCTACGTTCCGATCGAGGATGGCGCCGAGCGATTCTGGCTCGCCTGCGGCTTCCAGCCGACCGGGCGGATGCACGGCAAAGAGGCCCTCGCGCGGATGGATTTGCACAGTTTCGACCCGCTCCAACCGACGTAGCCGGCTGGGCGCCGGAAAGAGTTTGCGGTACGGCCAGAATGCTGGCGCCGAGGAGGCCTCCACGGCCTACGATCCCAACGACTTACTGAGCTCAAGGCGAT
This sequence comes from uncultured Thermoleophilaceae bacterium, assembly GCA_963850205.1. GTDB lineage: Bacteria > Actinomycetota > Thermoleophilia > Solirubrobacterales > Thermoleophilaceae > JACVRW01. Next base: position 541,545 of record CAWKKJ010000008.1, read on the forward strand.
CCACGACCTGACCAACACCTTCCGCCTCAACCACCACATCCCGCCCGCCGCCCACCAGGCTGGGGACGCCGGTGGCTAGCCCGCGTCGTGGCCCGTCAAGCCGGCCAGCCACGGTCGCGACGATCGGCGTCTACGGGTTCAGCGGCGAGACGTTCCTCGAGGCGCTTCGACGGGCCGACGTTCGCCTGCTCCTCGACGTCAGACAGCGCCGCGGCGTCCGTGGACCCCAGTACGCATGGGCCAACTCCCGCCGCCTCCAACGCGCACTCGCCGACAGCGCGATCGCCTACCACCACCACCCGGACCTCGCCCCCACCACCGAGCTGCGCCACCTCCAGTACGCCGAAGATGCCCGCCAAGGCGTCGGCAAACGCTCACGCGCACAGCTCACGCCCGAGTACGTCCGCCGCTACACCACCGAGATCCTCGACCACATCGACCTCACCACAATCCTCCAGGAACTGCCCGCCAAAGGAATCGCCGCGTTGCTATGCGTCGAGCGCGACCCGGCGGCCTGCCACCGCTCCCTGATCGCACAACGCCTCAACGAGCGCCACCACGTCTCGATCGATCACCTCGGCCCCTGAAGCAGTCTCTTCGCGGGGCGGAGGAGCGAGCGATCATCGGCCACTTCCCGATTGGGCAGTCGGACTAACTCGAGGAGCGCAACTGGGGAATGCATCGCGGAATGCGGTCGGCTGTCGGTGGTCGTCGGTAGCGAGAGCGTTCGAGGGCCTCGCTGGCCGGTGCGGGTGCGGTCTAGCGCACCCCGAGGATTACTGCGACCAGGTGAAGCCGATCAGCTGGAACACGTTCGGCGCGACGTTGATGGTGTCGTTGCCCAGCTTGGTGTCGACGTGCAGCCGGTCGAGTGCCGGATCGGGAAAGGCTGTGGTGACGACCGCGGGCACCCCGTCGACCCGCACGTGGGGACCGGCCGCGGTGACGTCGACGGCGTCGGTCCCGTTGCTGCCGTCGACGAACACGCGGTCGATGGTCTGGTCGGTCGCGGTGGTAGTGCGGGCGAGCGCGAGGTTGACGAACACGTTGTCCGTGTCGGTGCCGCTCATGTCCGCGACGCGGACGATGTCGCCGCCGATGCCCGGCAGGATGTCGAGCCGCTCGACGCCGCCGAGGTCCATGCGGATGGCGTCGAGGTCGCGCGTGACCCACGTGCGCCCGCCGATCGGCGTCACTTCGAAGCGCTCGTTGCCGGCCGAGCCGTCCATCTGTAGGAAGTCGGTGCCGCTCTGCCCGTCGACGATGTCGCTCCCATCGCCGGGCACCCACTTGAAGGTGTCTAGCCCGCCGCCCAAGTAGGTGACGTCGGCGCCGATGCCGCCGGCCACGGTGTCCTGGCCCTCGGTGCCGCGTATGAAGTCCTTGCCGCCGCCGCCGGTCATGATCGGCTGGAGCTTGTCCTTCGTGATGCCCTGCGCGTCGACTGTGTCGTCCCCGTCGCCGGCGTCGATCGCGAGCTTGGTGCCGGTCTCAGGGCTGGCGAGCCGCACCGTCGCGGCGAGGCCGGTCACGGAGTGAATCGCTCCGCTCGTCGTCGCCTTGATCGTCTCGGGGCCGGTGCTGCCGATCGCGGTGAGGGTGTCGGTGCGCTGGTCGGGATAGGAAAGCGCGCCGGTGACCTCCGTGGTCGGCGTGCCCGTGAGGTCGCGCACGATCACGTTGTCGGTGCCCGCCTTGGGGTCCACCATGATCTGCTCCGTGCGGTCGAGCTCGAGCGAGCCGGACGAGGCGCCGAAGACCCGCGTGCGCGCTCCACTGGGTCCCACTTCGATGGTGTCGTCGTTCTCCGTGCCGCCCGCGCTGCCCGTGTCCTGACCGGCTCCGCCATCGACCAGGTCAGCGCCATCCGGGGCTTGGTGCAGGAAGACGTCGTCGCCGTCGCCGAGGTCGACCGTGTCGTCGGCCTTCCGGCCGCGGATCACGTCCGCGTCCGGCCCGCCGCGCAGGAGGTCGGGGCCGTCAGTGCCGGCGATGAGGTCGCCGCCGGGGCCGCCGTCGACCGTCAGGCCGATCAGCGGGGCCACGGCGCTGAAGGCGTCGACGTCGTCGGGTCCACCCCGCCCGAAGAGCGTGAGGCGATCGTCCGCCGGACGGGAGTTCTCCACGTGCAGCGACTCAAGACCCGGCAGGCCGGTGACCAGCGTCACCTCGCCGGCAGGCCGCGCCCGGATGAAGTCCGCGATGTCCGAACCCTGGGCGGCGAGCTCGTCGCGTGCGCCGTCGAACACACCCAGGTCGGCATCCACCGTCGCGACATCCGAGGCAGCGAGGTCGCCGATGTCGACGAGATCCGGCCCGCCGCCCGCGCGCACGTCGAGCGCCTCGACGGCCGCGGCGTCGGTGGCCGCCGGTCCCGTGTCGCGGAAGATCCGCGCCTTGGTGCCGGCCGCCTGCAGGGTGAACTCCTCGGACGCGGACCCGCCCACGGCCCGCAGCCTGTCGGTGCCGGCCTGACCGTCGACCTGGTCGAAGCCGTCGCCCTGGAGCGCGGTGTCGTCGCCGGCGCCCAGGAGGATCGTGTCGTCGCCGCCGCCGGGGCCGACGAAGTCGGCGTCGTCGCCCGCCGCGATGATCTCGCCGCCGGCGCCGCCGCTGATGGTGTCCGCCCCCGCAGCGGTTTCGATCGTCACCGGCTCGGTGTCGGTGAAGACGCCGCCGGACTCGTCCATCCGCACGTCGTCGGCGCCGCCGCCCGACCGGATCGAGATGTCAGTGAACGCCATCCGATCGAACGTGGAAGTGCCCGTGCCGGTCACGACCTGCAGCGAGCGAGGAGCGCCCGGAGCGACCCTCAGGGTGATCTGGTCATTCGCTGCGTCGCCCGTGATCGTGAGCGTCCCGGAGCTCACGCTGGAGAGAACCGCGGCGCCGGCGGCATCAGGGAGGCAGACGGCCGCCAGCACGCCGAGAAGCGGAATCAGAACCCGGCGCATCGCGTTACCCGGGCGCAGAGACTTCCTAGTCAGCATGCCGCCTAAGACAGAGCCCGGCGAAGCTTTATTCCCTACTCCCGCGAGGTCCGTCGGCCGTTGCAGTCAAGGAATCCGCTACGAGGCCAGCAACTCGTACGTAGCTCCTCGCGTCGCCGACGCCGGCATCCCCTGTGGCCTTTCGCAACGGACGACACGCAGCCCCGGAGGGCGACGTTCATGGCGTTCCTACCTGATCGGAATGCAGAAGTCTCCGTTGTTGACCGGGAGGGTCTGGCCGGTTTGGCCAACCCTGACGGTCGCGGACGCGCCTGGCACTGGCCGGATTATTGCCCCGCCGCGAGCACACTGCGCCCCCGCGTCGACCGCGATCGTGATCTGGACAGTTCCGTTCAAGGGTGAGTTCCCCGTTGCGGTGAGAGCGAAGCCACGCGTCGATGCGACGAACACCCCGGGATTCAGAAAGCTCGTGGGGCCGTCCGTGTTGACAAATATGTCAGCGGCCAGGTCGATCTGTGCGTTTCCTTGGCCCCTCTCGTCCACGAAGGAGATCGACACGACGCCGCCATGCGGAATATTCGAGAGCGTGAAGAACAGAGTCGCCTCCTGCCCGCCGGGGTCGATGAACAGGCTGACCCGCCCGAACCGGGCTGCGATCCGCCGATCCCCGCTCCTCGCGAACCCCCGCAACAGTCCCCTGGGGGTGCCCCTGAGCGCCTCGGCCCGGAAGGCCAGCGTCCGGCCGCCTGCTCCGAGGCGCGGCCTCGAGAGCTCCACGACCAGAACGTCTCGGTTGCTCGGCGCATCTGCGAGGACCACCGCTGCATTAGGGGGAACCCCGGCAAAGCCGAGCCTCGCCCAGCGCCGGACGAAGCGAACGAGCGGCCGCTGCCCCGTCCTCCGGGCCGGCCGATCCGTGAACCCGGTGACATCGCGGGCAGGCCGCCGCAGGACCAGCTTGAAGACGCGGTTCCGCCCTCGCACCCGCTGAAGCTCCCCGCCCGCGGCAGTGAGGACAAAAAGCTCGCCCGCGGCCGGTGCCTGGACGGGGCGCGCCCTGACCTGGGCAGGAGCGTCGGCGGCCAGCACGAGAAAAGCAAGCATCAGGGTCAAGGCGACAGCGCTACGCACGCAGCGATAGTCCCAGCACGGGCATGCGGCGGTCAAGTCGCGGCCTCTCCTACCGCGCCCGCTCGATCAGCCGCGGCCGCGACGATCAGGTCGAACCGAGCAGCACGCTCAGCGGCCTACGCGGTGGTGGATAGGTCATCGACACGTGCCGGTGGTTGTCTCATAGCGCGTCGGGTACGCCGTCTCATGGAGCCGCATGGGAGGCGGCGGTGGACCGGCTCCCCGCGTGCCAAGCCGCTCGGCCTCGCCGCTATGCGCGCCGCTCGACCTGCGGGCCAGCCGGAGGCGAACGGAGCGGCCTTAGGTCCACCCCGCACATGGCGCACTCGCTCGCGCCCTCTGGAACCCGCTCGGCGCAGCGCGGACAGCGCTCGCCTTCGTCCTGGATGGTCGCCTTGCGTCGGAACAGTCCCATGTGTCTCTCCTTGAGAACCTCGCGGAGTCCCGATGCTTGCATTGGGGACAGCCCCCGTCGATGCATAGAAGACCCCATTCGCGTGTAAATCGGACGTCACCATCATCGGCACCGGCATCGGCAAGTGCCGTCGCGTCGCGGTTCAGGCAGCGGCTCGGACGTCCGGCGCGGCGCCCTGACCGACCTCGTCAAGGACACGTCGCGCGGATCGTGCGGCCTCTCGCAGTGACACGCCGGCCCGCCCGTAGTACAGCGGCGATCGTGGGTCCGAAAGTAGCTGGGCGGTCATCGCCACGCCGCGGACGTCGATTGGCTGATCGTCACGCAGTCGGCGCGCGAGCGCGACCAACTCATCCGCGCACGCTTGGACGTCATGGCGGCGCACCAACCGGTGAATCTGCGGCGTCTGTTCGCGTGCTCGGCGCAGGACTCCCTCGATTTCCTCGGCCAGCCGAACACGCTCGGCGGCAGTGCCGAGCTGTTCGGCGCGCAGCGTGAGCTCGGCGCTCGTTCGCGGATCATCGCCGTTTGCGAGCTGTCCGTCGAGGCGGTTGCGTTGCCACCACGTCCTCAGCCGCAGAGCGGGGCCGGGACGGGCCGCGTGCGATTGAGGCCCTGCTGCCTCTCGGATCTGAAGCGGGGGTACGGGGTAGATCCCATTCGGCATGACCTTCCTCCGTGTGTAGCGGTGCCGTGACGCCTGACAGCGCACGGATGCCATGACTGGCATACCGACATCGTGCGCTCATCCCGGACTCCTGACGATGGGGCCAACCACCCATCTCTGGTGACCATTGGCCCCATTCGTCGGGGATCGGAGCAGCGGTGACCCGCCGCCGCCCGGCGGGCGTCCCGATGACCGCCTGCGCCTGGCCGGAAGCGGGTCCGGCTGGTGGGCAAGGAATGGACGCTTGTACCCATAGCTTGGCGCCAGTCACTCGCCGAAGCTGAAACTCGATGGGAGCTCTCACAACCAGACGCGACAGGCCGGCGGTGACGAGAAACAGACGAGCGTGGCCGGCGGTTACGCCCCGGTCGAGCAGCGTGCGGCTCAGGCGCCCGGTGCGCGGGCTCGCCGGCCGCCTAGGGGCGTTTCCCCGGGTGCGTTCCATTGGACTGTCAGCGATAGTCTCGAGAAGGCTGAGCCGTTGACTTCGACACCACCTGCCGCCAGATCGTCACTCGATGCGCCGGCGACACCCGCGCCGGATGTGGCCAGCCAATCGCAGTTCTCGGGGTCCTGGCGACGACGGCCTTTGTCGTTGCTGTGGTGGGTCTTTCTCGCGAACGGGTTGGTGCTGGTTGTCGCGCTTCTTCTGCTCGCCTTGAGTCCGGTGACGATCGACGCCCCGATTCGGACCGGCCAGCTCGCTGCGCTCTTGGTCGGTTTTGTCGTGCTGTTGGGGTTGAACCTAGTGCTCCTGCGACGCGTCTTCTCGCCCCTGTTCAAGCTCACGGAGGCAATGAGCTCGGTCGACCCCGACCGACCGGGTCGACGGCTATCAACGGCCGACCTGTTCAGCGCGGAGGGGCAAGCTCTGGCCCACGCCTTCAACGCCATGCTCGAGAGGCTGGAGAGCGCCCGGCGCGAAGCGGCCCGCACCGCGCTCGCCGCGCAGGAGGCCGAGCGGCTGCGCGTCGGGCGTGAGCTCCACGACGAGATCGGGCAGACGCTCACCGCTGTGACGATCCAGGCCGAGCGAGCAGCGGATGGCGACCCCGCGCTCGCGTCGCGGGCCCTCCGCGATATAGCCGACGCCGTCAGAGACAGCTTGGACGAAGTGCGCCGCATCGCCCACGAGCTGCGTCCGGAGGCGCTCGATGACCTTGGTCTCGTCAACGCTTTGATCGCGCTATGCAGGCGGGTCGACGCCCAGGACGGCCCCCGAGTGAGACGTGAGCTTCAAGGGACACTGCGGGCGATGCCTTCGGATGTCGAGCTCGTCGTGTACCGGATCGCCCAAGAGGGTCTCACCAACGCCTTGCGCCACGCCGAGGCCCGCTCGGTGACCGTGTCGCTAACCGCCGACGCGGAGAGCATGACCCTCCGCGTGGTCGACGACGGCAAGGGCATGCCCGCGGAACTGCCGCGCGACACGGCCGGGGTTGCGGGCATGCGCGAGCGGGCGTTGCTGGTAGACGGCCGGCTCTCAATAAAGTCGGGGCCGGGCCAGGGGACCGAGGTGCGGCTCGATGTCCCGCTCAACCGAGAGGGCTTATGACTGTTCCGCTGAAGACGCGCATCCTGCTCGCCGACGATCACCAGGTGGTTCGCAACGGTCTGCGCGTGGTGCTCGACTCGGCACCGGACCTCGAGGTCGTGGCCGAGGCGAGCAACGGCGCGGAGGCGGTCGAGCGCGCCCTGGCTGAGGACATCCACCTTGCCGTGTTGGACGTCACGATGCCGCGCATGACCGGGCTGCAGGCCGCACTCGAGCTGTCCAAGCGCAAGCCCGAGCTGCGGGTGCTGATCCTGTCGATGCACGACAACGAGCAATATTTCTTCGAAGCGCTCAAGGCCGGCGCCTCCGGCTATGTGCTCAAGACCGTCGCAAACCGCGACCTGATCGAGGCCTGCCGGGCCACCATGCGCGGCGAGCCGTTTCTCTACCCGGCCGCCGTCCGGGCGCTGGTACGCGACTACCTGGATCGCGCCAGCCGCGGCGAAACGACACCCGAGGACCCGCTCAGCCCGCGCGAGCTCGAGGTAGTCAAGCTGATCGCCGAAGGGCTGACCAGCGAGGAGATCGCCGAACAGCTGTTCATCAGCAAGAAGACCGTCGACCGCCACCGCGCCAACGTGCTCGAGAAGCTCGGCATGCGCAACCGCGTCGAACTGACCCGCTATGCCATCCGCCGCGGGCTCGTCGTGCCGTGAGCGCCTGCGCTTGAGCTGCGCATCGATACCCGTCCTCGTGCTCGGTTGACGTCGACAATGCACGCATGCAAGGACTCGGCGACCCCGGCAGCCTGGTTCCTACGCTGAGCATCGAGCAGTGGCCGGTGCACCAGGGGCCGCATGGCATGACGCAACGGTCGCCAACCCGCGGGTGGTGGGCTCGACGCGCCGCATTGGCCCGCCGCTAGCGCGACTGAGGATCGGCGATGTCGCCGTTCGCCGCGCGCGGAACGACCACGAGTGGTGACTGCGCTGATCGCACGAGTGCGCTCGAGACACTGCCGAGCAGCACGGCGCGCAGCGGTCCGTAGCCGCGGGAGCCCACCACCAGCAGGTCCAGCTCGCCCGACTCGCGGGCCAGGAGCTCTCGGGCGTCGCCGTCCATCAGCGTCTCGCTGGCGTCGATGTCTCGGTCGAGACCCGCTACGGCCTGGGCAAGCCCCTCCGCGCGCTGTCGGCGCAGAACGTCGTTGATCGGCGCCGTCGGCAGTCCACCGCGCACCGCGAGGGTGGCTGGCAGGGTGCGTTCGTAGACGCTCAGCACGCGCAGTCGCGCAGACGTCGTTAGTGCGAGTTTGGACGCCCACGCCAGAGCTCGGAGCGATTCGGATGAGCCGTCGAACCCGCATCCCAATGTTTGAAGCCTGCGGCTGGTTGTCGGGTACCCGGCGGGGGCGACGGCGACGGGCGCCGAGGCCCCGGAAAGCAGGCCCTCGCCGGTGCCGCCAACCAGGATGCGGCCGATCTTCGATCGGTGCGATGAGCCGACCACGATCAGTGCCGCCCCTTCCCGCTCCGCCAACGCATGCAGGCCGGCTGCGGGCGAGCTGTCGGAGACGAGCTGCATCCGTCGCTCCGGCACCGATGGCAGATGCTCGCGGATCTGTTCGAAGGTCGACTCCGCGACCTCACGTACGAGCCGCTCGTACTCACCCTCCGCGAACAGGCTCGACAGCTGCCGAAAGGGGTGGACGTGTGCCATGACTACCGGGCGTCCGAGCGCTGGGCCGAGCAGATCCGCGAGGGCGAGCGCCTCGATCGAGCGCTCCGAGCCGTCGATACCGACGATGACCGGTCCGAGGTTTCGCTGTGGTTCGCCCATGGCTAGGCCGCCCTGCGGTCCTGACCGGCCTGTCGCGTCACCGGTAGGCGTCGCGGCAGAGGCGCGACCGCGTCGCGCTCGCCGGGTGCTTCTAAGTCCTGGTTCTGTGGTTGCCCGACCGGCTCGCCGTAGTCGGAGAAGGCGGCGTCGATTGCGCCGGCCAGGATGGCCACCGCGACGGTCAGGCTCAGCAGTGCCAGCACGAGCGTCCAACCGGCTTGCGTCAAGCCGAGTAGCGCGATCGGCGCGACCACGAGTCCCAAGCAGACCGCGCTGACGATCAGCAGGGCCGGATAGCCGGCAGCCTCCGCCGCGCGATGGAAGTTGAGGAAGGGATGGCTCTGCATGGCTTCCCATGCTGGCCGACAGCCGCCCTCGCGCCCATAGGGGCTAGAGACCATTGCTGGGCGCGTTGTCCCATCTGCGTCCGGTGGGATGCAGGCTGATACCCATTGCTGGCGAGCAAGTCGGCGTGGACTATTGGCGCATGGTTCAGCTCGCGATCCGTTGCCAGCCCCGCGTGCCCGTCGCCGCTGATGAGCTCCAGGGCTGGCTCGAACGTCAGGTGGAAGAGCTTCGCGTGGAGGCGCCGCACGCCACCGTGCGACTGTCGCGCCTGACGCAAGGAGGGCCGAGTGCCGAGCTGGACATTGGCTGGCTGGTCGAGCTCGAAATCGGCGAGGACGAGCCGCTACTTGTGGGGCATGGGCTGGCTCACGCGCTCAGGGACATGCGGCTGCTCGGCCTCGAGCCGACCTTGCTGGCCCCGAGCGGCACATCGACGAACGGGAGAGCGGCGTGACCACCGCAGGAACCTCACTGCAGGATGCTCGTCTCGATCCGGGCCGAGACGCCCTCCACGCTGCGCCCGCGGGAAGGGGCGGTCAGAACGACCGTGCCCGCGTGCTGATCGCCGGCGGGGGGGTCGCGGGGCTGGAAACGCTCTTGGCGCTGCGGGCCCTGGCGGCAGACCGCGTCGACATTACGATCCTCGCGCCGGAGTTGAGTTTCGTCAATCGCTCGATGGCCGTTGAGCAGCCGTTTAAGACCCAGCGGGCGCGCGGCCTCAGGCTGGAGAACACCGCGGCCGAGCTCGGCGCTCGCTGGCATTGTGGAGCACTCGACCGCGTGGAACGCGATCAGCACCGCGTGATCACCAAGGATGGCTTGGAGCTTCCCTATGACCGACTTGTGCTCGCCCTGGGTGCCCACCCCGACCGCGAATGGCACTCAGAAGGGGTACTGACCTATCACGGCGGGCGCGATGGTCCCAGCTATCGGTTGCTCCTCCACCAGCTACGTGAGGGTCGGTTCAGCAAGGTGGCGTTTGTCAAGCCCGCTGGGGCGAGCTGGCCGTTGCCTGTGTATGACCTGGCGTTGATGACCGCAGCCGATTGCGCCGCGCACAACCGCTCAGAGGTCGAGCTGAGCCTGATCACCCCCGAGGATGAGCCCCTTGAGATCTTCGGCCACGCCGCCAGCGCCGCGATCCGCCAGCTCCTGGGCGACTCCGGCGTGGCTTTGCACACGAGCAGCTACGCCGTACCGAATCCCTCAGGACGACTGAATGTTTTTCCCGGCGACCGGTCCCTGGCCGTTGACCGCATCGTCACCGAACCACGCCTGGTCGGTCCATCACTGCGCGGCATCCCCTGCGGACGCGACGGATTCATCCACACTGACGCTCACGGTCGAGTTCCCAACCTGGACGACATCTTTGCCGCGGGTGACGCGACCACCTTCCCGATCAAACAGGGCGGTCTCGCCGCCCAGCAGGCCGATGCCGTCGCGGAGACGATCGCCGCCTCAGTTGGTGCGGACATCGACCCACAACCATTTCGGCCGGTTCTGCGCGGAGTGCTGCTGACCGGCGCCCCGGCGCGCTACCTACGCGCGGACATCAGCGGCTCTGCGGGCGACGAGTCGGTCGTCTCGGAGGAACCCCTTTGGTGGCCTCCTAACAAGCTCTCTGGCCGCTATCTCGCCCCCTATCTCAGCAGCCAGGTTGGGGACGCCGCCGACGTGATGCCCCAAGACGAGCAGGCGATCCCGGTCGAGACCACGCTCGACCCCGTGGCACCTGCCGAGCGGCGGCGAGGCCGCTGAGTGGCCGTGGCACTGAGGTCTGTCTCAGCTTGGACCCTTCGGCAAGCCCCGCCGCAGGACCTCCGCGAGAACAACGGCGTCATTGTGCTCGGTGTCCTTGGCGGCGTAGACGAGCGTAAGCGTCGCCTCGCGCGCCCGGCGGCGGAGGGCCGTGAGTCGCGGGCGCTCGTTGCGGAGCTCCTCGATGTAGCGTCGGCGAAACTCCTCGAAGCGTGTCGGCTCGTGCCCGAACCACTGCCTGAGCCCCGCACTTGGAGACAACGCCTTCTCCCAGCTGTCGAGCCCGGCTTGCTAGTGCGAGACGCCTCGGGGCCAGAGTCGGTCGATCAGCACTCGATAACCGTCTCCGGAGGATGCCGGCTCGTAGACCCGCTTGATTTGGACGGGCATGACCTCCCTCGCGTGGCGAAGCCAGCGATTGCTTGCACGCTATCTATTCCCGGGCCGAGCCTCGTCCAGTAAGAAATCGTGCGCGCGGGACGCAAACCTGGCATGACCGTGAACGACGACCGCGTTTCCGCGTTGCCGTTGGCCGGGCCGTCCCAGCCAGATACTCGCCCCCGGCGCATTGACCGCTCCGCCGCGCAGCGCGCGGCCCGCGAGCTGCTGCGGGCCTTCGGCGTTGACGTGGAGTCCGAGGAGCTGGAGGAGACGCCTCGCCGAGTGGCTGACGCCTACGCCGAGCTCTTATCGCCCCAGCCGTTTCGGGCCACCACGTTTCCCAACGACGACGGCTACGACGAGTTGATCGTCGCGCGGGGGATTCCGTTCCATTCGCTCTGCATGCATCACCTGTTGCCGTTCCACGGCGTGGCGCATATCGGGTATCTCCCTGGCGAGCGGATCATCGGCCTGAGCAAGCTCGGCCGCGTGGTCGAGTTCTTCAGTCGCGACCTGCAGATCCAGGAACGGCTGACCACGCAGATCGCCGATTGGCTGCAGCTCCAGCTCGACCCCAAAGGCGTCGGTGTTGTCCTGGAGGCCGAGCATCTGTGCATGTCGCTGCGTGGCGTGCAGAAGCTCGGCGCCAAGACCGTGACCTCGGCGCTGCGCGGCCTCGTTCGCGAAGACCCCCGGACCCGCCAGGAGTTCCTGGCCCTGACCACGAGGACTGACCATGACCACTGACCAGACCCACATCATCGTTGGCGCCAGCCTCGCCGGCGCCAAGGCGGCCGAGACGCTTCGCCAGGAGGGCTTCGGCGGGCGCGTCGTGCTGGTCGGCGCCGAGGACGAGCGCCCCTACGAGCGGCCGCCGCTGTCCAAGGACTACCTGCGCGGGGAGGTGGGGCGTGAGAAGGTCTATGTCCACCCCGAGGGCTTCTACGCCGAGCACGACGTCGAGCTGCGCCTCGGCCGCACAGCGGCGAGCCTGGACACGTCGAGTAGAGAGCTGACGCTCGACAACGGCGAGCAGTTGGGCTACGACCGGCTGCTGCTCACTACCGGCGCCGAGCCACGCCGTCTCTCGATTCCCGGCGCTGAGCTCGACGGGGTCCTGTACCTGCGCAGCGTTCGGGACTCGGACGTCTTGCGCGAACGGCTGGACCGGGGCGGCGCCGTGGTGGTGGTCGGGGCGGGCTGGATCGGGGCCGAGGTGGCTGCCTCGGCCCGTCAGCGTGGCCTCGAGGTCACGGTCCTCGATCCGGTCGCGGTGCCGCTGGAGCGGGTGCTGGGCGCCGAGGTCGGCGCCATCTACCGCGACATCCACACCGACCATGGCACAAAGGTGCTGATGGAAACGGGCATCGAGGCCTTCGAGGGGAACAAGGCCGTCGAGCGCGTGCGCACCAGCGACGGGCGCGCACTGGAATGCGACTTCGTCGTGGTCGGCGTCGGTGTGCAGCCGCGCACCGCGCTCGCCGCCCAGGCCGGCATCGCGGTCGACAACGGCGTCGCCGTCGGCGAGCATCTTCAGACCAGCACGCCCGGCGTGTTCGCCGCCGGCGACGTGGCCAACGCCCAGCATCCCTTCTACGGCGAGCGGATCCGCGTCGAGCACTGGGCCAACGCGCTCAACCAGGGGCCCGTCGCGGCGCTCAACATGCTCGGCCAGGACAGCGCCTACGAACGCCTGCCGTACTTCTTCTCCGACCAATACGACGTCGGCATGGAGTACACGGGCTTCGCCCGCACGTGGGGCCGGGTCGTCTTTCGCGGCGATCCCGGCACGCGCGAGTTCGTCGCCTTCTGGCTGGTCGAAGACCGCGTCGTGGCGGGCATGAACGTCAACGTCTGGGACGTCACCGACCCGATCCAGCGCCTCATACGCGAACGCGTGCCCGTCGAAGACCGCCGTCTGGCCGACGCCGACGTACCGCTCGACGAACTCGCCGCCGGCGCGCGAGGCGGTGTCTCATGAACCGCCTCCAAGCGCTGCACGACGCCGGCGTCTCGATCTGGCTGGACACCCTCTCGCGCGAGCTGCTCGACAGCGGCGAGTTCGCCAGGCTGATCGCCGACTGCGCGGTGACCGGCGCGACTTCGAATCCCACCATCTTCGCCAAGGCCATCACCGGCTCCGACCGCTACGACGAGCAGCTCGACGCCGCCGTCGCCTCGGGAACGCTTGACCCGCAGGAGCTGTTTTTCGAGCTCGCGCTCGAAGACATCCGCCGGGCCGCCGACCTGCTCCGCCCCGCCTACAACGACAGCGACGGACGCGACGGGTTCGTCTCCTTCGAATGCACCCCCGACCTGGCCGACGACACCCAGGGCCACGATCCGACAGGCACTCGAGCTCTGGGGGCGCCTCGACCGCCCCAACGTGATGATCAAGGTGCCCGCCACCGAGGCCGGCATCCCGGCGATCGAGGAGCTCACCGCCCGCGGCGTCAACGTCAACGTGACCCTGCTGTTCTCCGTGGCGCGCTACGAGCAGGTGATCGACGCCTACATCAGCGGCCTCGAGCAACGTCTGGCCGCCGGCGAGCCGATCGACGCGATCGCGTCCGTGGCCTCGTTCTTCGTCTCGCGCGTCGACGCCAAGGCCGACGCGCTGCTGCCCGCCGACTCGAGGCTGCGCGGACGCGTGGCGATCGCCAACGCGCAACTCGCCTACGCACGCTACCTCGACCGCTTCAGCGACGACCCCTGCCTCGCCGATGACCGCTGGCGCAAGGTACGCGACGCAGGCGCGCGACCCCAACGACCGCTGTGGGCCAGCACCGGCACCAAGGACCCGGCCTATCCCGACGTGCTCTACGTCGACAGGCTGATCACTCCCGGGGCAGTCAACACGATGCCCGAAGCCACGCTGCGCGCCTTCGCCGACCACGGCGACCTGCAAAACGCGGCCAGGGTCGTGGGTGTCGCCAACGCAACGCTGCGCCGAGCGCAGGACGCAGGCATCGACCTCGCCGCCATCACGGCCCAGCTCGAGCGCGACGGGGTGCGCTCCTTCTGCGACTCCTACAACCAGCTGCTCGCCTGCATCGAGACCAAGCTCGGAGCGACCCGCGCCGCATCCGGTCGCGCCAGCGTTTGAGCCGTCAGACGCCCCGCGGCGCGAGGGGCTGGGCGACGGTCTCGACGGGCCTGGACTCGGCTAGCGACCTCGCGCCGGATGTCCTTCATCGGCTCCAGGCTGCGCACTCTGGGGATGACGTCGAAGTTGTTGGGCGGCGGGGGTGATTGGGCGAACCACTCGAGCGTGTTGGCCTTCCAGGGGTCGTTGCCGGCCTTGCGGCCGTACTTGGCGCTCCAGAGCAGGTTCGCGACCACCATCACTACGCCGATGCCCAGAATGAATGAGCCGATGGTGGAGATCAGGTTGTAGGTCGATACGCCCAGCTCCTCGGAGTAGTCGTAGACGCGGCGGGGCATGCCCGACAGGCCGGCGGAGTGCTGGATCAGGAAGGTGACGTTGAAGCCCACGAACATGGTCCAGAACGAGAGCTTGCCGAGCGCTTCGGAGAACATGCGGCCGGTGAACTTGGGAAACCAGTAGTAGAGCCCAGCCATGAGCGCAAAGGCGGAGCCGCCGAACAGCACGTAGTGGAAGTGAGCGACGATGAAGTAGGTGTCATGGACCTGCCAGTCCACCGGGAAGACGGCCATCATCACCCCGGTGATGCCGCCGATCGGAAACAGGGCGAGAAAGCCGGCGGCGAACAGCAGCGGCGTCTTGAGGATGATCGACCCGCGCCACAGCGTTGCGAGCCAGTTGAAGATCTTAATCCCGGTCGGCACGGCGATCGTGAACGAGGACAGCATGAAGAAGGCCAGCACCACCGTCGCCGTCGGCGTGGTGAACATGTGGTGCGCCCAAACCAGCGCGCTCAGGAACGCGATCGCCACTGTGGAGACCGCGATCGCCTTGTAGCCGAAGATCGGCTTGCGCGCGAACACCGGCAGCACCTCGGAGATGATCCCGAAGGCGGGCAGCACCATGATGTAGACCTCGGGGTGGCCGAAGAACCAGAACAGGTGCTGCCACAACACCGGGTCGCCGCCGCCAGCCGGGTCGAACAAAGCGGTGCCGAAATGGCGGTCGGTCAACAGCATCGTCGCCGCCGCCGTCAGGGAAGGCAGCGCCAGGATCAGCAGGTAGCTGTAGACCAGGATCGTCCAGATGAACAGCGGCAGGCGCCCCCAGCTCATGCCAGGCGCGCGCATGTTGTGGATCGTGGCCACGAAGTTGATCGCACCCAACATCGACGACAGGCTGGTGAGGTGAACCATGAAGATCCAGGCGTCGACCCCGCCGCCAGGCGTATAGGCGTCGTCTGGCAGCGGCGCGTACGGGAGTCGGGCCGGTCGATTCTCCGCAGATCCATTGCACCGACCGCGCGTTTGAACTGGTCGGGGCCGCGCGACGCGCGGGCGCAGGGGTGGGGCCAAATGCCGGCTCGGATGCACATCAGAGCCGATTCCGCCGGTCGTGCCGCCACGGCAGCATGAAGGCACACCGGAAGATCGACAAGGAGGCGGCATGGCCACACTCTGCAAGACATATTCGACTGAGGCCGTGGCTCGACCCGTAGTGAGCGCGTTGAGGGCCGCTGACGCGCCGGCGCGGACTATCCGGTTGCTTACGGCCAGCCGGCTGCACGACGTCCGCCGGGAGCCCCTCGGGGGGTTCGCCGGCCAGGTGGGCCCGAACGCGCCGGTCGGGACATACTCGGGCGCTGCGTGTCTGCGTTACCAGGGCAGAGGCGGCTTCGCCGGGAATCCCGACCGGCGGCGCCAGGGCTCCTACGCCGATGCCGACCGCTACGTGATCGTCACCTACGAAGAGGACGCCGAGTGGTCGCGGGTTGTAGACCACCTCGGATTCCGACGTTTCCTAGGCTCCGCCCTCGCGGGCGACGCCGCCGATCAGGTCGCCAACGAACTCCACTTGGGGCGCGCCGTCGTGCTTATCGAGGAAACCGCGATCGCCAGACGCGACGCCGACGGGCGGCTCGACGACCTGGGGCAAGCCGCCTGAGCATGGTCGGCAATGCCCCGACCAGGGCGGCCCGTCGTGCAGCCGGCTGGGCGGCGTCGAGCTGGCGCGCCACAGAAGATCCTCGTAGTGCACACGCGCGGCAAGCCGCCATGACCGGTCATGTCCAGCTAGCGGACAGGATCAGGGGGGGCGTGGTCGCGTGCCTGGGGTTGAACCCCAGTCGATGTGGGCATTGCGCCCCATGGTCGGGAACCTACCCAGCGACGACGATCGTCGGTATGAATACTCCAGATCTCCACGACCGCGCGGCCGAGCTAGTCGAGGCCGCGGGAGCCTTCCACACGGCCGCTGGACAGCCGGGAAGCTACGCCGCAGCGCCCGACTCCCTGGCCTCGTTGGAGGAGGCATTGCAGGTGCTCAGCGCGGCTTGCTATCAGCTGGCTGCCGACGCCTCGCCGGGGATCGTCGAGAGGCGCCGTGGGCGCTTCTCGGAAGCACGCACATGGCGGCCCGTGGAACGACTCTCGCGCGAGCAAGAGGCTCGCCTGATGGGAACACTTCACGATGTCGGAGCGGGGTTCGCCCGCTGTGCTCGCACCTGTCGGGAGGGTCGAACCACGATTACGCCCATCATCTCCCGGCGCAGCAGCCGAGGAGTTGACGATCAGCCCCGCGGCAACGAACGCTCACGCTTCGAAACAGGCAAACAGCCAGTCCAGCGCGTCGCGTGACTGAGTTCACGACTTATCCGCGGTCGTGCGGCCGCTCTTCGCTGCCCCGCGGTCGAAGGCCGTGCGAGGCCTAACGCCAATGAGAGTGAGGCGGATCGGCACCCGGCGATTGCTGCCGAGCCGGCGTTTGGCGCGGCGGACGCGCGGTTTGGTGCTCGGCGGCGTGTCGCTTCGCTGCCGTGTTGGTGTCACAGACGCAAGCTCGATCGTCAGCTGGCGCGGGGCGCCGATCCGATGCGAAGCGACGAGTTGAGCCTCCGCGTCGGGCAGCTCGGCTCGGCCGGCACGAGGGTGCGACTCGGCCATGCACTCCGCGAGGCGGTAGCACTGGCGAACGGCCATCGCCCCCCGCTCCTAACGACGCGACTGCGGCGCCAAGAAATCCGCGACAACGAAGAGCTACTGGTGGGGTTGGCCGACCGCATCCGTGACGGCGAGCCGCTCGGAGTGCAGGGGCTGGCGATCGCAGCCTGTCTCATCAGCGACCGCTCCAGTCCGCTGTACCGATCCGATGTGAGCGTCTCGCTCCCGGCCACAGTGTTGGAAGCGCTGGAGGCGCTCGAGCGCGGCCACTGGACCGCTAGCACCACCACGGCCAGTGGGTAGGCCGCTGGCGATCTCTGACCTCAAATGACCCAGGCTCAATGGAACTACATGATGGGAACGAAAAAGCGCACTTCAGCGGCAAGGCCACTTCCGAGCGTCCCGGTCGGACGTACCGCGGCCGTTGCGGCCCTGGTCCTGGCCGGATGCGCTACGGCGGCTTCGGGCCAAGAGCAGGTCGCGGTGGGCGAGCGAGCAGCTCCGGCCCGGCTCGCCGACGTCGCTGACCAAGCAGCAGCGACCCGCAGCAAGGCCCACGTCGGACCGCTGCGGGCTATCAGACTCGCGACGGCGGCCGCCAATGGTGGAAGGGTCTTTGACCTGGAGCTCGCCAGGGAGCGCGGCTGGCTCCTCTGGGAGGTCGGCGTCGGGTCCTCTGGAAAGGCGTACGACGTCAAGCTCAACGCGCGGTCCGGCAAGGTGTAAAAGTGAGGCGCGATCGCACCCCCGACCGGGGCATGAGGTTGCTCAAGGTCGCGAAGGTGAGAGCCGCCAAGGCCGTCCGCACTACTTTGGCGGCGGTGAAGCGCGCGGACCTGCGCGCGATTGAGCTGGACAGGTGGCGGGGCCGGGTCGTCTGGGAGGCCGAGCTTGCTACCGCGAACGGCACGGAGTACGACGTCAAAGTCAACGCCCGCACCGGCAAGGTGGTCAGCAAGAAGGTCGACGATTGACGCCGAACCGTCTTCCGGCGGGCGGCGGCAGATTCACCACAGGCCGGAGCAGGGTCCGATTGGGCGACCCCGAAGAGCCACGAACGCAGGGTCCAGGTGTCGGGCCTCCGCCGAATACAGAGGTGGTGCTGGATGCCATCGGCCGCGCCACCTCGCCTGCGGCGGCCAGTAGTAGCGCCAGCGGCGACTGCCGGCTTGGATGAAGGCTGCTGTTGGAATGGGTGTTCGACCCGATGGCCTGTGCGCGCCGGGGGCGGCATGCTCGATGTCTAACGACAAGCGTGCGGACAGATTGATGGGCGACGGCCGTTTCCGCGGCCGGCCCCCCGCTTAAGGAGCGTCGTGATGATCACATCGACAGATGCCAGACCCCACTTCCGAAGAAAGCTCGGGAGCTCGCGTTCCGGGGCCGAGACCATTCGGCCCCTGCGATCGGAGCCTGATGCCGCGCCGATTGTGGTCGCGGTCGACAACTCACGAGCCGCCGCGGCGGCAGTCCGCGCGGCCGTCCGCTTAGCGCACGAGCTCACGGCTCCGCTCGTGTGCATCTATGTGCGGCGTGGTCCGTCTGCGGCCCTGGGGGAGCCCTACTATCAGCGTCGCCTCGACGCCGAGATGCGCGCCGGGCGTCGCGTCCTGCACGACGCCCTCGCGGTCGCTCAGCGGGCGGGTGTGCCCGCCACCGGCGAGCAGCTGGCGGGCAACCCCGCCCGTCGTGTGGTCGAGTTCGCCCGCCTGCGCGGCGCGCGGCTGGTCGTGCTCGGCTCGCGGCGCCGTCTCCTCGGGCGGAGCGTCTCACGCGATGTCATCCGCGCCGCGGACCGCCCGGTCCTAGTCCCGGGCCGGACAGCGCCGGCCACCGCCTGAGCGAGCGGGCGGCGCGCTTCACCGGTTCTGTCGCAGGCCCGGGCGCGTGCCTCGGCTGCACAATTCCCGGTACAGCAACCGCGTTCATCGCGGCGAGGCGGCGGCACCGGTCGACTCGGCGGCCACTACCCGGGGGTCCGCTGCGAGTGAAGCCGGGCAGATCGAACTAGCGTCGGCCGGTCAGAACGCAATGCCCAATGGGTGTCCGCCGGGGGGCGGATCGGTGCCCATACCCATAGGCGAGAGGCCGCTGCAGGCGCACCATTACTGGCGTACACCTGACTCGAAGGAGACGGTCATGCCCAACGGCGTCTTTCCCGTTCCGAAGTTCCCTCACGTCCCCGCACGTACGGACGCGCGCCTTGCAGTCCGCGTCCGGACCCGCTGGAGGCGAAACCGCCTGAACCAAGAACTCGGGCACGGCGCCGACCCGGCCAACAGCCCCGAGCTGAGCCTCCGCGCCGCCCAGCTGCGCTCCCCAGTCGAGCGCGCCCGACTCGCCAACGCGCTGGTAGAAACCCTCGGCGACGCCCGAGGATCTAACCTCGGGCCATTCACGATCAAGGCCAGGCGGCAGCACGCGGCGATCCGCGAATACGCGGACGATCTGCTGGCGCTCGTCTTGCGCCTCCGCGACGACCAGCCGGTCGACGTCCGAGGCGCCGCCATCACCGCCTGGCTGCTGAGCGACGGAGCGAGCCCTCTGTATCTCGATGGCGGAGAGGACTTGCGGCACGCACTCCACGCTGCCCGGCTTGGCCTCGACCCGAGCAGGCCGGCCCGACAGGACCTGGCGAGGGCAGCATAACCACGAAGGCTGTGGCCACTGGGACCGGCCCCGACGCGGCCTTGCCTCGCTTCGAGTTAGCGAGTTCTTGTGGCGACAAGTCGAAAACCACGCGCAACTCGGCGCAAAGTTCCGAGGCCAGGATGGTAAGAATGGCGGGGACGGGCGCGCCAAGGAGACGTGGACCTTGGTTCCGAACAGCGGGCTGCAGTCGGGCAACGAGCCGCCGACGTTGTCGCATGGCGTCGAGCCCGCCTGCGTAAAGCCGGCTTTGACACCGAGCTCGCCGGGCGGCTGTCGCACGAGCGCGGCGTAGATGTGCACGCGTTGATCGAGCTCGTCGAGCGCGGCTGCCCGCCGCCGCTTGCAGCGCGCATCCTCGCGCCACTCGAGCACGAGAGGCGCGCGTACTGAACGCCACGCCGGCTGTTAGCCTGAGCGCGGGCATGAGTGCGCGCCTGCCGATCAGCGCCGCTTCCAGCGAACCCACCCGCGCAGAGGCCGACTCGCACGCTTGGCTGCGCGCGCTAACAGCGCCAGGCGTCGAACGCGAGCAGGCGATCTCCCGCCTACACGAGCTGCTAGTGCGCGCCGCCCGCCATGAGGTCTCGCGCCGTCGCGCCGCCCTTTCGCACGTGCGCGGCGAAGAGCTCGACGATCTAGCCCTGCAGGCCGCCGACGACGCGCTGGTGGCGGTCCTCGCAAAGCTCGACGACTACCGTGGCGCCAGCCGCTTCACCACCTGGGCGTACAAGTTCGCCCTGCTCGAAGCCGGGGTGCGCCTGCGCCGACGAGCCTGGCAAGAACGCGAAGTAGTACTCGACCCAAAGGCCTGGCCGCTGATGGCAGACGGCGGCGACAGCCCCCACAACCAAGCTGAGACGGGTGAGCTGATGCGGGCGCTCAAGCACTCCATCGATGGTTGCCTGACCGAGCATCAGCGCGAGGTGCTGGTCGCGCTCGCGCTCAACGGCGTGCCGCTCGACGTGCTCGCCCAGCGGCTCAACACCAGCCGTGGCGCGCTTTACAAGGCACTGCACGACGCGCGGCGAAAGCTGCGCGCCGACCTCGCGAAGAAAGGATTCACGCTCGATGCGATCTAGCGGAGACTGAACATGGACAAGCCCACCACCGACAACCTCCTCAAGCGGCTCCTCGGCCCCGCCGAACCGGAGCTGCTCTGCGACGAGTGCTTCGAGAAGATCGACGAGTACGTCGAGCTCGAGCTCGAAGGTGCGCACGCCGACGACCGACTCCCGGGCATGCGCGCCCACCTCGAGGGCTGCCCGGCCTGCCACGAGGACTACGCCAGCCTTCGCGAGCTGGTACAGGCCGGCGAGCCGCGCAGGTAGCGCCTCGGCTGACGGCTCCGCAACGCGCGGCAAGACCTCGTTCGTAGCGCTGGCGTTCGCCGCCGCTGCGCTGCGCACTCGATGGCGTGAACGACGCAGGTAAGGTCGGCGCCGATCAGGGCGCTAAGTCTGTATGGCTGCTTACACCGTTGCTGACGTCCGGCGGCGCGTCCGCCGTCTCAGGAGGACAGCCGACGCGCGTCGTCGCAGCCACGACCTCTCAACGTCTCCAAAGGAGAAAGCACCATGAGCAGCGCCATCGCAGCCACCCTGCGGCCGATCCCAGTTCCCACCGCCAGCGTGCTGCGCAGCGACCCGGCCGCCCAGGCCTTCATGCTGCTGCGCATCGCGTTCACCGTCGCGCCAATCCTGTTCGGCCTCGACAAGTTCGCCGAAGTCATGATCAACGACTGGCCGAAGTACCTAGCGCCCGAGTTCAATGACCTGATCCCCGGCAGCGGCCAAGACGCGATGTACATCGTCGGCGCGGTCGAGATCGTCGCCGGACTAGTGGTCGCCATCTCGCCCCGCTTCGGCGGCCTCCTGGTGGCCGGCTGGCTCGCCGGCATCATTGTCAGCCTTCTGCTCGTGGGCGGCTACGCCGACATCGCCCTCCGCGACTTCGGCCTGCTGCTCGGCGCGCTGACACTGGCCCGCCTCGCCAGCACCTACTCCAGGCGCACAGCCGACACCGGCTAGTCTCACTAGCGAGTTACAACCGCAGCTCAGCCGGCCATCGCCGGCTGAGCTCGGAGTTCAAGGCTTGGCTGTGACCGCGACAAACCGTTCGTCCTCGTAGGTCGCGCGCATCGACCAAGCGGTTCCTTCTGTGGTTGCGGGAGTCTCGAGGGCTGGTACGTCCGGAGAGAGCAGCCACGGCAGCCATCAACCCATCCGTGTTCCTCTGCAGGCCGAGTGAAAAGCGTCGCCTCACCCCTGCGGAGTGGAAACCCGCGAACCTTGCAGTTGCGACCGTTCGGTCCGGCCTGTCGGCGGCTTGACGTGTTACTCAGGCTGGCTCGGAGTCCGCGGACCTTGGGTAGGCGTCTCCGGGCTTGACTCGGCCCGCTCCGGCTCGACCCCGGCCGGCTCGTCTGCGGCGGGCTGCGGCAGGGCGCCGCCGGAGCCCTGCGCCTCCCACACCTTGTTGAGCTCGCTCTGTGCATACCAGATGCCCACCGGCGCGATCAGCAGCAGCAGGATGAAGACAATCGGCCCACTCACCCGCCGGTCGATGGCCACGGCCTCCTGAGCGTTCTCGATGCGAGCGCTGGTCCTCCAGAGCGTCACGATCGCCGGCACGACGATCAGCGCGCCCAGCGTGAGGGCGAGCACCGACTGGCCCGGGTTCTGACCCAGGTCGGCGTTGCGTGCCCTCCCCAGGTCGCGCATCTCGCGGTTAATGAAGTACCACCAGAAGGCGTAGTAGATCCCGATCGTGATGATGCTCAGTCCGACCGTGCCCAACGGGTTGCGGATCTTCGCGGTCGAGCTTGTCCCTGCTATCTGAACGTCTTCGGCCACTTCGCTCCTGGTCGGCGCCCACGATTGACGGGCTCATTCGTACTGCAACGCGTCGAGAATGTCCACCCGAACGGCGCGGCGAGGGTGGGAGAAGGGTAGGCCAGCTTTCCTGTTCCTGACTGTAACTTGAGACCAGGCCCTTCTTTATAAGACGAGCAGCGGTAGCGCGAATTGAGGCGAGCTGGCTTGCGCTTTGAGCGACACAGCGCCAGCGTGGACCCCTCATCACCCAGAATGGCCGCTAGAGCCCGCCCAGATTGATTTGTGCTAATGGCACTCCCAGAGCCAGTGTCACTCCGAAGATGGCTCGGACTCTCCTGACTCGGCGCTAGCGGGGTAGGACGACGTTTGGACGATGAAGGCTGGGGCGACCGATAGTTACGGCGATAGCGGGTGTTCGTCTCTATTGCAGAGCGATGCGCGATCTGGTGAAACCCATTCCGTTAGCAGGACATGCGTCGGCCGTAGCCGTCCTGGCGGTCGCCGCTTCCGCTCTGACGGCGGTCCCGGCGGACGCTGTACACGAGAGCCATCACGGCTCGTTCGTCGGGCGCACCTCCCAGGGCGAACGGCTTGTCATGCGCGTCATCTCCCATACGAAACTGGGGATCCGTTTCCGGTGGCGGGCGAGCTGCGAGTCCGGCAGCGTGTCGCGGATCGCCCGCTTTCGGAACGTGGCCGTCGACCGGCACGGCCGATTCTTCACGCGGAACCAAACCGGCGTTGGAGTGCGGGGCAAGATCGGCTTCGATCCGCAGGGCAATCCGGTCTTCCCCGAGCCATTTTCCTTTGCCAACAATGAGGCCACGGGCCGGCTGAGGGCGATCGTCGACACCCCCGGGAACGGGCGCTGCCGGTCGGGCACCGTCACCTGGGACGCGCGCCGGTAAGGATCCGGCGGCCGCACCCGTCTGACGCGAGTTCGACCGATCGCGGTGCCCGGTCGAGCCGCTTGTAGTGCACGAGGCTCGCCCCGCCGAAGTGCCGACTTTGGACAGCGGTTCGCTGCACATCGGCCGGGGGATGCGAGACTCGCTGGCTCTGGACGAGCTGAGAACACCAGACGGGCGCAGGTTCCGCGTCGTCCCAATCAACCGAACGCCGGGCGTTACGATGCCGGACGAGTTCAAGCCCCGCAGGCTCGCGAGGCGGACGCTGCAGATCGTCGCGGTGCTCGCGGTGGTGGGGCTCGTGCTGCTGCTCGCCCCCGGGCTGGGCGAGGTCCGCGGCCTGCTGACCGAGGCGCGGCCGGAGTGGGTAGCGCTGGCCGTGGCGTTCGAGGCCATGTCGTGCGTGTCGTACGTGTTGATGTTCCGGCCCATCTTCTGCCAAAGCATGCCGTGGCGCACCAGCTGGGAGATCGGCTTGTCGGAGCTCGGCGCCGGCTCGATCGTGCCGGCCAGCGGAGCCGGTGGCCTCGCCCTCGGCGCCTGGATCCTGCGTGAGGGCGGCATGCCGGCGCAGCGGATCGCGAGCCGGTCGGTGGCCTTCTTTCTCATCAAGAGCTCGGTGAACTTCATCGCCGTGGCGGTGCTCGGCACAGTCATGGCGCTGGGCCTGCTCGGGCCCGACCTGTCGCCCTGGCTGACGGTGGTACCGGCAGCGGGCGCGCTGCTCGTGATCGCCGTGGTGCTCGTGGTGCCGCGGCTTGGCGTCGGGTCCCCGGTCTCGGCCGACGCAGGACGGGCGCGCAAGGCGATGCGGGAGGTGCGCAAAGCGCTAGTGGGCGGCACGGGCGAGGCGGTGCAGATAGTGCGTTCGCGAAATCTCCTCGTGATCGCCGGCTCACTCGGCTACTGGGCGTGGGACAACGCGGTGCTGTGGGCGACGTTTCAGGCCTTCGGCTACTCGCCCCCGATCACCGTGATCTTGATGGGCTACCTGATCGGGCAGCTCGGCGGGCTGCTGCCGCTACCGGGCGGCCTCGGAGGGATCGACGGCGGGCTGATCGGCACGCTGATCGTGTACGGCACCCCGGCGGCGGCCACCGCCGCCGCAGTGCTCGTCTACCGCGTGATCCTCTTCTGGCTGCCGCTGCTCGTGGGCGCCGTAGCGTTCATCTCGCTGCGACGGGGGTTGAACAAACCCGACCGGCCCGAGCTGTGCGTCGTGCCGGCCGCGACGTAGGCCCAGCGAAGGCGGACAAGCGCTGCCTGTTCTCGGCTTCGAGCCCTATCGTCGGGGCGGTATGCCGGGGCCGTGGCAAACGAGCGCCGGGACGGATGCTGAATGTGGCCCCAGCTTTGCGGCGGCCTCCTCGAGGGCGTGCTTCACCTCCTCGGAGCTGGTCACGTCACAGCGGAGGGCCAGAGCTCGGGCGCCCAGATCTTCGATCATGCGGACCGTCTCGGCGTTCGCGGCTTCCGACAGATCGGCGGCGGCGACGGCGGCCCCCTCCTGCGCAAATGCCAGAGCCGCCGCGCGCCCGGTTCCGCTGCCGGACCCGGTCACGAACGCAGCCTCGCCCACGAACTCTCCACCGTTTCGTTCGGCGATCGGGAACCTCCTACTCATGGTTTGATCATCGCTTGCACCGACTCTCGATCGGCCGTTGCGACACCGCCGTCACTCCTCGACTACTCGGCCCGTTCGATCGTGACGCTGAAGTCCTCGCCCTGGCGCTCGATCGCGTCCATCTCGCCGTCGAACTCGCCGATCCGGACGATGCCGTTGAAGAACGGGGCGTCGCTGTCGTAGTAGAAGACCAAGTCGCCGGCGGGCGCCCAGGAGCCGATGTCTCCGGCGGCGGGATCGTGTCCTTCGGGTGCACCCTCAATCGACAGCTCTCGGGGAAGCGGCGCGGTTTTCTCGACGCTGTTGTGGTCGCGGAAGGTGAGGGTCAGCGGCAGCTCAGCCGCGAGATCGCGCGCCGTGGCGTTGTCGTGCAGCCGCGCGGTGAGCTCTGTATCGCCGACGGAGACCCGAATCGGCGTGCTGGCGGGGCGCTGGCGTTCTGGTCGCCGGAGGCGGGCTCGGACTGGTCGACGGAGCGCTCGCATCGGGAGCGCCGGCGCCCTGATCACTGTCCTCCTCGTCGCCGCCACAAGCAGAAAGTGAGACCGTCGCGAGAAGCGCGAGGGCGCGAGCGCGTTGCGGCGTGACAAGGCCCGATTCATGCCACCGCTCCGCGCGTCGGGCAACCGGGGCAGAGAGCGGCGTACCGGTGAAGCTGGCCAGTTCCTGGAGCAGTTGGCCTTGGAACCGCTGGTCATGGACGCTGCGGGCCGGATCGACCCGGCGCTGGTGATGCCAGTAGCCGCCGGAGGTGCGCGCCTCAGGGTCATCACTGGTCGCGAGCCATTCCTGGGTGAGGTGCCCGAGCCGCAGGTCGTCGGGCGCACCCGGGCCGCCCATCCTCGTCGGCACCCAGCCGGGGTCAACCGCGTTGCTGGACACGTCCGGCCAGATCCGGGCGACGGCAGCGGCGAGCGTGGTGACGAAGAGCTTGCTGTCCGAATAGGAGCTTGTCGCGGGGTGGCCGCTCCAGTCGATGCCGGTCAGGCTGGCTCGACCGCCGCGGTGCATGCCGCTGCTGAGGAAGACCAGCCGCTTTGGGGCGGTGGATGAGCGCGGTGAGCAGGTACGGGGCGCCCACGTTGACGGGCAAGACGTTCGGCCCGGAAAGGACGCCGGCGTTGTGGATCACCGCGTCCATCTGCCCGAGGCGGTTCACTTGGCCAGCCACGCCGCGTGTCTCCTCGAGATTGGACAGGTCCCCGACGACGGCCATAGCGCCCCGGTCCAGGAGGTCGCGCACGGCCGTGAGCCGATCCCGGTTTCGAGCGTGGATTACAACTCGTGCCCCTGTTCGAGCAGCGTCTGCGCGGCCGCCCGTCCGAGACCGTCTGCAGAGCCGGTGATGAAGACTGTCACGGCGTAACCATGACCTTGATCGACTCGCGCTCGGCCATCGCCCGATAGCCATCCGGGACGCCGTCGAGGTTCACGGCGCGGTCGAACACCTTGCCTGGCTGGAGCTTGCCCTCGAGGATGTCCGGGAGGAGCTCCTCGATGTAGGCGCGCGCCGGCGCCGGCCCGCCCCCGATCTTGACGTTGCCGAAGAACGCCGGAAGCGATGCGGGCATCGTCTCCTCTTGCGGGACCCCGACCCGGCCGACTGCGCCGCCGGGCCGCGCGATGCCGATTGCGGTCTCCAGCGACTGGCCGTGGCCGACACACTCAAGCACCGAATGGAGGCCCGCCGACAGCATGCACAGGTACCCCATCAGGCCACCGAGGGTCGCCCGCATCCGCAAGTGGAGCGACCGCAAGGAGAGCCAGGCTGCCAGCAGCCAACAGTCAACACCACGGCGCCACGGATTTACCGTAGCGCCGTGCCTCGGGAGTAATGAAATTTGCGTTCTACGGAGGCAGAGGTCGCAGTATCGAGCCCTGTTGGAGCAGCACTCTCTCGCTTGAGTTACTGCGGCATCCCTCCACCTCTCTCGGTCATCCCATAACGAGTCCGGATTCAGTCCGGAAACTCCCGGTAAACGGCTTCGAATCCGAGAGGCCCGTCCGTTGCCGTCGTAGCGCTTGATGGGACCTAGATGGGACCTTGAGCGTTGTCAGGGGCGCAGAAGCTCGCAGTATCTCGCCGTCACGCCATCCGGTCTGCGGCCGCCGAATCCCTGCATTTGCAGGGAATTGCAGGAGGTCGCACGTTCTCGCCTGATGCCCCGGGCAGGATTCGAACCTGCGACCCGCGGCTTAGAAGGCCGCCGCTCTGTCCAACTGAGCTACCGGGGCGGGTCATCGCACAGCGTAAAGCGGAATTGCGCGCTACCGCTCGCGGCGGGCTGGCCCAATCCTGGCCCAAACGGTCAATCGACGGCGTCGGCCGCCCGCTCCTGGGCGGTCTCGAACGCGCTCAGACGCCGCGCAATGTCCGGGCCGGCGCCCTCGACGAGCGTGCCGTAGTGGCGCTCGATCATGGTCGCCGACGTGCCCATGAGCCGCGCGAGCTCGAACACGGTGACGCCGGCGGCGAGCGAATTCGAGGCGAACGTAGAGGCGCAGGTCGTAGAGCCTGGCCGGTTGTGCGACGCCGAGCCGGTCGGCGACGTCGCCGGCGAGCGCCCGGTCGTCGACCTGCGCCGTGCGCGCGACCGAGGCAGCGGTCACGGGCAGGTCGCGGAGCTCGAGCGCCCGTGCGGCGCAGGCGCAACGAATGAAGTCGTCGGGATGGCTCGTGGCGAGGTAGAGCAGCGCGGCGAGGTCGTCGCCGCTCACGACGCCGTGCCCTCGTCGATCGCCTCGCCGTCGTCGTCGTCGTCGTCGTCGACGGCGCGTAGCGGCGCCTCGCGGCGCAGCCGCGCGAGCTCGCGCCGCACGTCGGGCGGGAGTTTCCCGCGGCGCCTGCCGGCGCCGGTGTCCCTTGACGCGCCTCGGGACACGCCCGCGGGCTCGATCACGATGCCGGCGGCGAGCCGCGCCGTCAACGTCATCATGAGCGCCCGCTCGACGGCGGCTATCTGCGTGAAAGCGGTCGACGGCGGCTCGGGCTGCTCGAGCTTCGCCGCCAACCTTGCCCAGCGGGCTACCCGTGTCGCGTCGGCGCGGCGCCACAAGGTCGACTCGGGCTCGGCCCACGCCTCGCGGAAGAGCTCGCGCTCGCGCCGGTTGAGGTGCGCCGGCGCCGGCGGCGGGTTCGGGTGCCGCGTGCCCTCGACGAGCGTGATCCTCGCGCCGCCCTCGAAACGCCCGCTATCCGGTTTCGTCGACGTCGGGAATCGCGCGGTCGACATTGCCCTCGCAGCCTAACCGCGACCGTTTTAGGAAGTGCAGGGTGCGGTCACCCTGGACGCGGTACAGCAAAAGGCAGTATTAGTCAGACGTCGGGCTCAGCGGCGAGCCGGGCCGCTAGTGCTCGCGGTCGATCAGCCGCTCATCGCGGCTTGGGCCTCGGCGAGCTTGGCCCGCACCGTCTCGATCCCCTCCTTGAACTCGAGCGCAGGGTGCACCTCCCAGGTGACCAGCCCGAACAGCGGGTATTGCGCCATCAGCTCGAGCGCCTCACGATGCGAGTCGACGTTGGCGACGCTGAAGCCGCCGCCCTCCAGGAACCCGTAGATGCAGTCGAACGTGCCGTCCTGGACCTTCCCGTCGAGCCACTCGATGGCCGCGTCGAACTGTTCGGGCGACGGCGGCATCGGGCCGGGTCGGGCAGCGATGAAGTACTTCATGGCCTCTTCCCTCCAACTCTTCGGTGACGTGCCAACCACTATCCGATCGGCGGCACCGGATCAAGTGCAGCTCGGCGACGGCCAGTGCGCCGGGCAGCGCGTCGGCCCGACCGGACCTGGTCAGTGTTGAGCCGGGTGGCCTGCGCGTCGTCCGTCAGACCCAACCGTCGCCCTCATGCACCGGCGGGCACGGCAGAAAGAAGCCGACCGCATCCACCGCCCCTGCACTTCCTAGAGGCCGTAAAAGACGGTCGGCACGCACCACGAGCGGCAGTATCGGAGGTTTCCGGGGGCCCACCGGGGGTTCCCTCCCCTCCTTCGGTACGCGCCATTATTCGCTCCTCGGTGCCGCTGAAGCTTGGACGGACCGGGCAAGGTTGATCGGGCCACGGTCCTTTAGCTACGTCCACGTCCACCGCACGGAAAGGATGGGTAGCTTGAGCGAATGCTGACCTTCGTGGGCATGGAGCCCCGCGGACTCGAAGACTGCAGGTACTCCTCGCGCGTCGTGGACGGCCAGGCGCTCGAGCGAGCCACTAATCAGAAGCCTTTCGCTCACGAGGCTGTTGCAGTGCTGGAGGAGCTTCTCCAGTCGGTGACGCTCGTCGCGCGCATACGGCGAGTCGTCACGACGGCCAGCCTAGAACGCTCTCGCGGAACGAAGCCATCCTCGCGGGGCAGATGGTCCGGCTAGCGAAGCTCCACCGTGGCCTCCTTCAGTTCTGCTCGCCACCGCGGATGGAACTCTTCAGCTTCCTCCTTCGCGGTGCCATCGAGACCGCCGTCAACCTCCGTTACCTGCTCGAGCACGGAACGCCCGAGGTCTACGACTCCTACGTCCGCGACTCGTTGCGCTTGTACAAGGAGAACCACGACCGCGTAATGGAAGAAGTCCGCGCACGCGGCGGCACGATCATGCCGATGGAGCACTGGATGCTGGAAGGCATCAAACGAGCGTTCCAGGTAGCCGGGGTAGAGATCGACAGCGTCGATAGCACCGAGCCGCCGACCCGGGCTCGGGGGGCGCCCGCGGTCGATTCAAGACCCTCGGCTTGGAAGACATGTACGCACCGTCCTTCGGCGTGCAGAGCAATTACGTGCACGGCGCCTGGCAGGAGGTATACGAGCACCACCTGGTCGTGCAGCCGGACGGCAGTTTCCGCCCACGCCCGGACTTCGAGGGGCTCGCGCCTGCGCCGATCATCATGGCGGTCGACGTTCTCGCCGGCGCTTCCGTGGACTACCTCAAAGCCACAGCCTCACCGTCGGACGACCGCGACGTTTTGGAAGACCGCATCAATGCCTGCGGGCAGAAAGGCGAGACCGTACGTGACGCATATCGCCGCTTCCGTGGGATGCCGAAGGGATGAGGCTCGGGTCCGACCGCGCCGAACTCATCTAGACGCGGCTGGATCTGTCCTAGGACAACTGCAGTGTCGAGCGCCATCGGGCCATGCTAGGTCTTCGGCGGGGGCGGGGAACGGCCGAGACCGCCCCGCTCGCACCCGCCACCGCAAGGCTGAGCCGCTGCCTGGTTGAAGGACGCCGGCGCGGAAGTTCGCCCTCCGCCCTGGCCTAATCCTGGCCCAAACGTCTGAGCCGGCGCCGGATCGGATTCCGCTTGCGTATCGGGTTCGGCTCGGCGCTATCCCGCTCGGGGTGCGGGCTTGCGGCCGATCCGGTCGCCTCGAGTCGTGACGGGTCAGAACGGGCGGCGCGGCCTTCTAAGCCGCGGGTCGCAGGTTCGAATCCTGCCCAGGGCACTAGACGTAGAGGCGACAAGCGGGGTCAGCTGCTGCCGATCGGCGAGCCGGAAAAGAAGAAGAACCAGATCTCGAAGGCCGCCGCGGCGATCAGGACGGTGACCACCACCACCCGCTCGGCGGCCGAAATGCCACCGCCTCCGGGCTCCTGTCGCTCCCCGCGCATGCTGCGAAGCCAGGGCGCATGGGTGCGCACCGTCGGCGTCGTGCCCGTGGCCTCTTGGTAGGCGGCCGCGGTGAGCTTGAGCAGCTGGTAGAGGACGACGCTGAAGGTCACCAGAGCGAGGATCACCACGGCGAACGCGGCCATCGAAGGCTGGCTCTCCTCTCCCTGCACGCGCGAGCCGATCCACACCGCCAGCAGCGGGCTGCCGATCCAGATGTTCAGCGCGAGGACGGCCATCGCCGCGGCCAGCAGGATGGGCTTGAGCCGCCCGCGCCGGCGGGGCGCCGCCTCTGCATCCATAGTCGGGGCGGCCGGATTCGAACCGGCGGCCTCTCGGCCCCAAACCGAGCGCTCTACCAGGCTGAGCCACGCCCCGCGTCGGCCGAGTCTAACGCTGTCCGCTTCGCCCGCTCGGCGTGTTTCTGAGATGGCGACCCTGCCCGAACGGACAGGTAGTACCTCCCCTCCGGAGGACGCGCCCGAGGGGCAGATGCTTCAGCGTGCGGGACCATGGGAGTCGAGCCGGCCACGGCGGCCACGGGGACCACGCGCGCGTACGCGCGCATCCGGGGGCTGATCGCGGACGGCCGCTGCGTGGTGCTCGACGGCGGCACCGCGACGGAGCTGCCGGGCCTGTTGGACACGATCTCCGAGCACGACGAGCGGTTGTGGGGAACGAGCGCGTTGATCGGCCGCCCGGACGAGGTCCTCGCCGTGCACCGGAGGTACGCGGAGCTGGCCTGCGACCTCATCTCCACGAACACGTGGGGGCTGCCCACCGCCCTGCGCCACGACGGACCTCAGGTATGGGTAAGCGCCCAGCCGGTGCACTGGATGGACGTCGCCCGCCGCGGCCTCGACCTCGCGCGCGAAGCAGTCGACCGGGCCGGGCGGAGATCGGACTGCGCCGTGGCCTTCAGCCTGAACGGGGACGTGGACGGTCCCGAGGGCGCGGAGACGATCCACCTGCTCGCCCGCCTGTTCGAGGAGGAGCGGCCCGACCTCATCCTGCTCGAGACGCTCGCGCTGGTGCGGGATTCGACCTATGACACCGTCGCGGGCCTGCTGGAGACCGGCCTGCCGGTATGGCTCAGCTTCCGCCGCTGCAGGCACGGCGTCTGCGACATGTGCGATGCCAAGGCCGCTCCCGGCTCGCCACAGCGCTGCTCGCGCGGCCTCTGAGCAGCCATCGGCGCAGAGCAGCAGGAAGCGCTGGCGATCCTCGCGCAGCACCGAAACGCGGCAGCCCGCCAGCAGGCCTGTGGCCACGCCGCGGTCGGCCAGCTCATGGCCGTGCAGCTCCGCGGCAGCCATGACCTCCGCCGCCCGCGGTCCGACGATGGAGAGGGCCGCCGCCTCCCGAACGACGGCGACGGACAGGCCGGCACCGGTCGCCCGGCCGGCCTGCCGCATGACCCGCTGCCAGCGGTCTACCGCCGCGGGCGGCCCGGCCACTATCGCGCGGTCGTGTGCGGTTCGACAGCACCAGGTGCCGGCGACGCAGACCGCCCGTCCTGGCGCCGGGACGCCGACCCCGGCCGCGCCGGCCAGGGCATGCTCCAGCAGCGGCTCGGGTCCGCTCACTGCCAGTTGGTGAAGGTCCCAGCGCTCGGTCAGCCCGGCGGCCTTGACGCATACAGCGATCTCTGCCGCCACCGAGCCGTAATGGGCCACCACCGGCGTGCCGTGCCGATCTCCGAGCACGGCGCCGCCCCCTGCGTCCTCCACCGGCATGGCCTCGCTGGACATCGCCCTCCGATCCTAGGCCGACTAGGGCGGGCTCCCACCGCCCGATGGGCGGGTCTTTCCTACCCCCTTGGGAGGGGAGGGACCGCGAACGGGGGCCGGCCGGGCCGGCAAGGGGGCGGAATTGGCGCCACGCCGCTGTATGCTCGGTCCCATGGCCGAGACCGCCGTCCCGGCTGTCACGGGGTCCGCGAGGGAGCGGATCCTGGAAACGGCCTATGACCTGTTCTCCAGGCACGGCATACGGGCCGTGGGCGTCGACACGATCATCGCCACGTCCGGCGTGGCCAAGATGAGCCTCTACCGGCACTTCGCCTCGAAGGACGAGCTCGTGCTGGAGTTCCTGCAGGAGCGCGAGCGCCGCTGGAGCGAGCAGTGGCTGCGCGCCGAGGTCGAGGCCCGGGCGGAGGACGGCGCCGGGCGGCTGCTGGCCATCTTCGACGTCTTCGGAGAATGGTTTCAGCAGGAGGACTTCGAGGGCTGCTCGTTCATCAACGTGCTGCTCGAGTTCGACCAGGCCGACCACCCGCTGCGGCTGGCCTGCGCCATGCACCTCAAGAACATCCGCGGCATGCTCTCGGACTTCGCCGCCCAGGCCGGGGCATCGGATCCGGAGGCGCTGGCCGCCACCTGGCACCTGCTCATGAAGGGGTCGATCGTCGCGGCCGGCGAGGGCGACCACCAGGCCGCACACCGCGCCCAGGACCTCGGCCGGCTTCTGCTCGAGCACGAGCTCGGCTGAGGACGTAGCCGCCCGCCCGCCGCCGCGCCCGAGCGCGGCGGCCGGGCGATGCAGCCTGGCGGTCAGGAGACCCCGAGCTTCTCCGCCGCCATGCGGGTCCCCTCGACCCGGTTCTTGATCTTCTGGAAGGCCACCTCGCGGGCGTAGTCCGGCGACCCGTGGTTGGGCTTCTCGTCGATGCTGAAGGGCGAGAAGCCGCAGTCGTCGGTGGCCCCGAGCCGCTCCTTGGGGATGAAGTCGGCGGCGCGCACCAGCGCGTCGCAGACCTCCTGCGGGCTCTCGACGCGCGGGTTCTGCGGGTTGATGACGCCGACGTAACACATCTGGGCCACGCCGTTCGCGTCCTCCCGGCTGTGCTGGCCGATGGACTCGTAGACCGTGTCCTTGTCGCGCTCGCTCGCCAGCTGGATCAGGAAGTAGCCCGCGTTGATCTTGAACATCTCGGGCAGCAGGTTGTTGTAGGGGACGTCCGCGCTGTGGACCGAGTCGCGGTCGCCGCCGGGACAGGTGTGGATCCCGATGTTCACCCGCTCCTCGGGCGAGAAGCGATCGAGCACACGGTTGTTGAGCTCGATGAAGTGCGGCAGCATGCCCGCGCCCGTCCAGGGGTTGCGGGGATCGGCGCGGGTGGCCAGCCGGCCCTCGGTGAAGTCGACCGAGACCCGCTCGGCCCCAGCTTCGAAGGCGCCCCGGATGTCCTTCTCGGTCTCGTTGGTCAGGTCCTCCTCGAACTGCTCGCGCGGATAGCCGTCGACCTCCTCCTTGAGGGGGTAGAGCAGCGCGAGCATCGAGGGGGCGATCACCGCCTGCTTCATCGGCTTGGTGGCGTAGCCGATCGACTTCTTCAGCGTGTCCGCCGCGAAGGTCTTGTACTTGAAGGGACCGCCGGTCAGGCGGGGCAGCTCGCGGTTGTGGCCGTCCGCGAAGATCGCGAAGTACTGGCCGCCGGGACCGAGGTTGTCGGCCAAGCCGGTGCCGGCCAGGGTGTCGGTGATGGGATAGGTGGCGAAGCTGGACCAGCGCTGCTCGCCGTCGGAAACGATCGGTGAGCCGGCCGCCTCCATGTTCTCGATCGACTCCTTGACCGCGGAGTCCTGCTCGGCCTCGAGCGCCGCCTGGTCGATCTTGCCGGCGTCGTAATCGGCATAGGCGGCCTGAAGCTTCGAAGGCCGGGGTAGCGAGCCCACCGGCTCGGTTGGAATTCCCGTGTCGGTCCGTGGGTCGTAAGCCATCTCTCTCCCTCTCCTCGGTCCGGTATACAGACCAGTCTCTCTAGCGCCGCGACGCTATCCAAGTGCCGCGAGCCAGTCAACTTTCGGTCGGTGTCCGCAACGTCCACCCTGCTCACCATCGCGGCGATTCACTTCGCGGCCATGGCCTCGCCCGGCCCCAACGTCCTGCTGGTGACCCAGACGGCGATGGCCCACTCGCGCCGGCGCGCGCTCGCCGTGGCAGCGGGCGTGGCCACGGGCGCGCTCCTGCTCGCCAGCGGCGCGGCCCTGGGGCTCGGCCTTCTGATCGGCCAGGCGGGCTGGCTGCGAACGGCGGTGCAGGTGGCCGGAGGCGCCTACCTGATCTTCATCGGGATCCAGACCTGGCGCGGCGCCGGCGATCCCCCTCCCACCCCCTCCACCTCGCCGGACGACGGCCGCCTCGGGCGTGACTACCGCCGCGGCCTGTTCACCAACCTGACCAACCCCAAGGCGGCCGTGTTCTTCGGGAGCATCCTCGCCCCGGCCCTCGACGCGGACGTCTCCGACGCGGTGCGGGTCGCGGCCGTCGCGCTCATCGCGGTGAACGCCCTCTGGTGGCACGGCCTGCTGGCGGTGCTCTTTTCGCTTCCCGGCGTGCAGCGCGGCTACGGGAGGGTCAAGCCGGCGGTGGACCGCCTGGTGGGCGGCCTGCTGGCGCTGCTCGGAGGGCGGCTGGCCCTCGGCGCCGTGCTCGAGAGCCGGCTGTCGTAGGTGTCAGCGGCCGTCAGGGTGCGGCGCCCCGGGACCAGGGCGGCCACCGGACGGCGCGCGGGCGGTTGCGCTAAGCCTTGATCCACCGAACTGGCGAGTGTTTCCGCGCCGGAGGCCGAGCCAGGGGCCGACGGCGAGCGGAGCGAGGGTACAGCCCTCGCGAGCGAGCCGGTGGCGCCTGGGGAAGGCAATCCGGTGAGGTAACGCCGTCAGGGCGGTGGATCCAGGCTAAGGCCGCGCGCCGGTGGCGGATCATGAGCGCGAGAGCGCCGTTGGCCATGCAGTAGTACGCCGGGTAGAGCAAGAGCGAAAGTTCGAACGCACCGACGCACCCGGCCGTCAGCCCGCCCCCCAAGCTCGCGAACGCAAACGTCGAGAGGGTTTCGGACTCGGGATCGCGCCACGTCTTCGGCACCATCATCCCCGCGGCGATCAGATCCGCGACCACGACGCAGAGCGTCGCGACCACCGGTTCGTCGATGACGAGCCATCCCGCCACACCCGCGCCGGCGAGCGTGATCAGCGCGCTGTCCCACGCGCTCCAGCCGCCCGTGCCGAAGCGGAGCGCGAGCACCAGAACGAGGCCGGCCATCACCGCCCCGGTGCCGGCCATGATGAGGCTCCAGGATCCGCCGTCCGCGCGCTGAGACAGGCACACGACGGTCGCGAGCACCCCCCAGATGAGCCAGGTGCCGCGGTGCGGGCGGGTCGAGCGCCGGATCGTGTTGCGGAGGTACGGGATCATGCCGACGACGCCGACCACGCCGGCGAGCACGCCGAGCAGCGGCGCCACGTCGTTCATCGCTGCCGCCCCCTATCGATCGCCGCGAGCATGCCCCAGGGGATGGAGGTCCGGGCTCGCGGATTCCCCGTCTGTGATCAATCGCTCAGTCGGGCCGGTGGCGAGAGAGCGTTGCGGAGCCGCCCGCTGGGTAGGGTGCGGCCATGGCCGACGTCCAGCCGCTTCGCGCGCTGCGCTACGACCCAGCGCAGGCCGGCTCCCTGGACGACCTGATCGCTCCCCCCTACGACGTGATCGACGACGAGCTGCGGGCCGAGCTGGCAGCCCGGAGCCCCTACAACGTGGTGCACCTCGACCTGCCGCCCAGCTACGACGACGCCGCCGCCACCCTCGCCGACTGGCGCGAGCGCGCGGTCCTCGTGCACGAGGACGCCCCGGCGGTCTGGGTGCTGCGCCAGGAGTACCTGGCCCCGGACGCCAGCCGCCGCCTGCGCACCGGCTTCTTCGCGCGGGTGTTCGTGGACGACTATGGCCCCGGCCGCATCCGGCCGCACGAGCGGACCCATCCGGGACCCAAGGAGGACCGGCTGCGCCTGACCCGCGCCACCCGGGCCAACCTGTCCCCCATCTTCACGCTGTTTCCCGACAGCGCGCAGGCGGCCGAACGGACCATGGAACAGCTGACGCTCGATGACCCGTTCGCCGTCGCCACCGATCTCGACGGCACCGTGAACCGGCTGTGGCGCTCGGAGGACCCGGACCTGATCGCCGAGCTGCAGACCCCGCTGGCCGACGCCGAGCTGCTGATCGCCGACGGGCACCATCGCTACGAGACGGCCCGCGTCTACGCCGACGAGGTGGGCGGCGAGGGCGAGCACCGCTACGTGCTGATGCTGCTGTGCTCGCTGTCCGACCCGGGCCTGCTGGTCTTCCCGACCCACCGCTTGCTCACCGGGCTGAAGGAGGACGAGGCCAAGCAGCTCGCGATCCGGGATGTGCTCCGGCGCGACTTCGAGATCGAGGAGCTGGGCTCCTCCGCCGAGCTCGAGCCCCGCGGTGCGAACGGGCGGGTGTCGTTCGGCTATATGGACAGCTTCTTCCGCCGCCCCTTCCGGGTGACCCTCAAGGACCAGGGCATCGCCGACCGCGCCCTCGAGGGCATGCCCGACGCCTACCGGCGCCTGGACACCGCGGTGCTGGAGGCGGTGGTGCTGCGCGGCGCGCTCGGCATGTCCGAGGACGACATCTCGCACCTGCGTGGCCTGGACTACTCCAAGAGCCTCGACGACGCGATCTCAGCCGTGGAGACCGGCCGCGCCGACGCCGGCTTCTTCATGCGAGCCACCCCGGTCGAGCAGGTGCGTGAGGTGGCGGCCGAGGGCGAGTCGATGCCACCGAAGTCCACCTACTTCTACCCCAAGGTCCCGACCGGCCTGCTGTTCAATCTGCTGACGTGAAGATCTACACGCGCAAGGGCGACGACGGCAGCACCGGCCTCTGGTACGGGGGGCGCGTGGCCAAGGAGGACGGCCGGCCGGAGGCCTACGGGTCCGTGGACGAGGCCGCGTCGGCCCTGGGGCTGTGCCGGGCGGCGGCCGCGCGCGAAGAGGAGCTCTACGAGGACATCCTGCGGGTGCAGAACGAGCTGTTCGTGGCCGGCGCCGAGCTGGCCACGGCCCCGGAGGCGGCCGAGCGGCTGGAGCCCGGCGTGTCGAAGGTGACCGCGGCGATGGTGGAACGGCTCGAGGCCGACATCGACCGTTACATGGACCGGGTGGAGCTGCCGCCGAAGTTCGTGATCCCGGGCGGCACCGAGCTGTCGGCCCGGCTCGACGTGGCCCGTTCCGCCGTACGGCGGGCCGAGCGCCGCGTCAGCGCGCTGCGCCACGAGGGCGACCTTGCCGACGACACCGTGTTGATCTACCTGAACCGGCTCTCCGACGCGCTGTTCGCGATGGCGCGCTTCGCCGACGAGGCCGACCCCGAGCTCTTCGAGGGAAGGACATGAGGGCGATCGCCCGCCGCGAGAACGGCACCCTGAGACACGACGTGGAGATCCGCGGCCACACGGTCGTGGCCGACGAGCCGCAGGGCAGCGGCGGGGCGGACGACGGTCCGAGCCCGGAGGAGCTGCTCGCCGCCAGCCTGGCCTCGTGCAGCGCGATCACGATGGTGATGTACGCCAACCGCAAGGGCTGGGAGGCCGGCGACGTTGTCGTGGACGTGGACTACGAGCCCTCCCAGCGCGGTTCTCCCACCCGCTTCACCATGGAGGTCCGGCTGCCCAAGGAGATGCCCGAGGACCAGCGCGAGCGCCTGATGCAGATCGCTGCCAAGTGCCCGGTGCACCGGACCCTCGAGGGCGAGGTCATGTTCGACGAGCGGGTGACGCTGGCCTGAACCCGCGGCGCTCGCCTCAGTCCCGCCGGCGCTCCCACATCTCCAGCCGGCCGAGCGGCCGGTAGCCCAGCCGCTCGTAGACCGGGCGCCCGAGCGCCGTGGCGATCAGCGCGGTGGTCTCGCAGCCGCGCTCCGCGGCGTCGGCCAGAGCGTGGCCCAGCAGCTTTCCCGAGAGGCCGCGGCCGCGGGCCTCCGGGACCACCGCCACGAACTCGATGTCGGCGTGGTCCTCCTGGTCGGCGACTACGGCCGCGGCCACCGCCTCGCCGGCCTCGCTCGCCGTGTAGAGCCGGGCGGCGCCCTCCGGAAGCCGCCGCAGCGCGCGGGCGAAGGACGGCGTGTCGTTCTGGTAGGCACGGTCGTTGACCTCGGCCACGTCGGCCAGGGCGCCCTCGCCGGTCCAGTCCGAGAGGGCGCCTGCGGGCGGTCGCTCGATCCCCTCGAGCTCGCGGCCCATCATCTGCGGGTTGGCGTCCAGCACGTGCCCGGCCCGTTTGAGCAGCGCGACCGCCTCGCGGTCCGCTGGGGGAACCCAGACCGTCCACTTGGCCCTGATCTCCTCGTAGGCGGCCGCGACCTCGTCGTACGCGGCTGCCAGCGCCCCGGGCCCGTCGTAGGTGACCGCGTTGAGGTAGGAGCGGTTCGGCGCTACCGGCACCAGCGTCGCCGTCACCCCGTCCAGGGCGAGCGTGCGGGCGCCGTCCGAGGCCTGCCCCATGACGGCGTACCAATGGCGAAGCCCGGCGTGAAGGCGCTCGACCAGGGTCAGGCGACGCTCGCTCCTGCTTCGACCAGCTCGTCGAGCGCCCGGTCGGAGTCGCCGGGCTTCACGTCGATCCCGCGGACGCCGTCGCGCTCGACCGTCACGGCAAACCCCTCTCGCAGCGCCTCGAGCGAGGTGGCGCGCACGCAGTAGTCGGTGGCCAGCCCGACCACCGTCACCTCGTCCACGTCGTGCTCGCGGAGCACCTGTGCCAGCTCGGTCTCCTCGAAGCCCGAGTAGCCCTCCAGGGCGGGCTCGTAGCCGGCCTCGATCACCACGTCCACCTTGTCGCGGTCGACCGCGGCGTGCAGCTCGGCCCCCGGCGTGCCCTGCACGCAGTGAGGAGGCCAGGGCCCGCCCTGGGCCTCGAAGGAGTTGTGGTCCTCGGGGTGCCAGTCGCGGGTGGCCACGACCAGGTCGAAGTCGCCGGAGCCGACCAGCTCCTGGACGCGGGGCGCGATGGCGTCGCCGTCCGGCACGGGCAGGGCGCCTCCGGGCACGAAGTCGTTCTGGAAGTCGATGATCAGAAGGGCACGGGCCACGGCTTCGATAATAGGCGGGTGAAGGCGCTCGACGACCTGCTGCTCAGCCCCGAGGAGGCCGCCGCCATGGACGCTCCCGGTACGACGGACGCCGCGGTGCTGGTGCCGCTCTACGGCGATCCCCTCACCGCGGTGTTCACCGAGCGCCGCGCCGACCTGCGCCGCCATGCCGGCGAGATCTCCTTCCCCGGCGGGCGCCAGGACGAGCCCGGCGAGGACCTGCGCACCACCGCTCTACG
Organism: uncultured Thermoleophilaceae bacterium; assembly: GCA_963850205.1. Lineage (GTDB taxonomy): Bacteria > Actinomycetota > Thermoleophilia > Solirubrobacterales > Thermoleophilaceae > JACVRW01. The sequence goes on from CAWKKJ010000008.1 coordinate 581,331, forward strand.
CGAGGCCGAGGAGGAGATCGGCCTTCCGCCCGCGGCGGTGACGCTGCGGGGCGCGCTGCCCCCGGTGGGCACCTTCGTCACCGGCTACCGGATCTTCCCCTTCGTCGGAACGATCGAGCCGGGCCACGTCTGGACCCCGGCCGAGGCCGAGGTGGAGCGGGTGCTGGAGTTCTCGCTGCCGGAGCTGATGGACGGCCACGCCATGAAGCGGCTGGTGCGCAAGGGGGTGCCGATCAAGACGCCGACCTACACCGTGGACGGCCACCTCGTGTGGGGAGCGACGGGCAGGATCGTGCAGTCACTGCTGGAGCGGCTGGCGCCGCTCCTCTAGCGAGTCATGAGGCCGCGAGGGGTCGAAACGATTACGGCTGCGGGGTAAGGGGCCCCCCGCCGCGAAGAGCCCAACCGGCACCTCACACCTGCGTTCATCCGAGTGTGGCTTCCGAAAGTCGCGGTAATGAGCGACTTATGGAAGCCACACCCCGTGCGGGGGTGCGAGCCCGCCGGATGGTCTCCCGTCGCCGACCGGCCAGGTGCAGCCGGGGGGCCCGGGGGGCGCGAGCCCCCCGGATGGTTTCCGCTAGACGTCCTTCTCGATCGGCACGTTGACCAGGTTCCCCCACTCCGTCCACGAGCCGTCGTAGTTGCGCACGTCGTCGTTGCCGAGCAGCTCGTGCAGCACGAACCAGGTGTGGGCCGAGCGCTCGCCGATGCGGCAGTAGGCGATGATCGGGTTGCCGTCGATCACACCCTTGTTCTTGTAGAGCTCCTGCAGCTCGTCCGCCGGCTTGAAGGTGCCGTCCTCCTGCACCGCCTGGGCCCAGGGCACCGAGGCGGCGCCGGGGATGTGGCCGGAGCGCTGGGCGCCCTCCTGCTCGTAGCCCGCCATGGCGATGAGCTCACCCGAGTACTCCTGCGGCGAGCGGACGTCCACGAGGCGGATACTGGAGTCGAGCGCGCCGAGCACGTCGTCGCGCCACGCCCGTATGGCCTCGTCGGGCTGCTGGGCGCCGAACTGCTGCGGCTCGTAGCTGGGCACGTCCGCGCTGGTGGGGCGTCCCTCGGAGATCCACTTCTCGCGCGGCCCGTTCATCAGCTTCACGTCGTCGTGGCCGTAGTAGCGCAGGTACCAGTAGGTGTAGGCCGCGAACCAGTTGTTGCGGTCGCCGTAGAGCACGATGGTGTGGTCGCTGGAGACGCCGTGGCTGCCGAACAGCTCACCGAACTCGGCCGGGCCCAGCATGTCGCGCTTGACCTGGTCCTGCAGGTCGCTCTTCCAGTCGAAGCCGATGGCCCCCGGGATGTGGGCCTCCTTGTAGAGAGAGTGGTTCTCGTCGACCTCCACGATGCGCACCGAGTCGTCGCTCAGGTGGTCCTCCACCCACTGCGTGTCCACCAGAACGTCCTTCGCGTACTCGGCCACCGTGCTCCTCCCGTCGATTGTCCTCAATTCCGATCGGCTTTAGCCTAGCGCGGCCGTTCGGCAGCGAGCAGGTCGTCCACCCCGCCCTCCGCGGCGCCCAGCCAGCTCTCGCCGTCGGCGGGCTCGGCCTCGATCACCGCCACCGGGATCCGCCAGATCCGCGCCGCCTCGCGCACGATCGCCGCCCCCTCCCTCAGCAGCTCCTCGCCGGCGCTGCCCGCCCCCTCGTAGACCAGTCCGCGCACCGGCGTGTCCACCAGCCGCTCCATCAGCGTGCGCAGCCGGTCGCCGTGCACCTGAGGGGCGTCGCCGGCGCTCCCCATCAGCCAGCAGACGACGCTCACCCCGTCCAGCGCGCGCATCAGCGTGCCCAGGCGGTCGGGGTCGGCGAGCACGGCCTCGGCGCCGGCCGCCTCGATCACGCCGGTCTGCTCCGGGTCGCGCGTCGTGCCGCGGACGGCGTGACCGGCGGCAACCAGCCTCTTCGCCAGCCCGCGCCCGCGGCAGCCACAGCCCACGATCAGGACGCGCGCCACCTGCGGTCAGTCGGACGGGGACGAGGAGGCCCGGCGGCGCAGCTCCTCGCGCCAGCGCTCGTCCTCGGCCACCTGGGCGCGCACGTCGTCCTCGGTCCGCTCCGGCCGGCCGCTCTTGCGGCGCCGCGCGTTCTGGGCCTCGAGCATCTGCTCCACGTCGTCCAGCTCGAGCTCGGCCTCGACCTCGGGCGAGCGCGTGGGGCGCCAGTCCACCTGCTCGGCGCCGGAACCGGGGTACCACTTGCCCAGTGCCAGCAGGATGCCGATCGCGGCCACGAAGGCAAACAGCACGAAGACCGTGAATTCGCCCATCGCCGCGAGTGTACGCTCCGCGCACCCGTGGCCGACGCCCTGATCATCGACGCCCTGCGCACGCCGATCGGCCGCTACGGCGGCGCCCTGGCGAGCGCCCGGCCCGACGACCTGGCCGCCAGGGTGCTTGCCGCAGCGGTACAGCGCGGCGGGCTGGACGGAGCGACGGTGGACGAGGTCTACCTGGGCTGCACCAACCAGGCCGGCGAGGACAACCGCAACGTGGCGCGCATGGCCTCGCTCCTGGCGGGACTGCCGCAGGAGGTGCCCGCCGTGACGGTCAACCGGCTGTGCGCGTCGGGCATGGAGGCGGTGGTGCAGGGCGCCCGCCAGATCCGGCTGGGCGAGGCCGACCTGGTGCTGGCCGGAGGGGTGGAGTCGATGTCACGCGCGCCGCTGGTGACGCTCAAGCCCGAGCGCGGCTTCGCGCGCGGCGGGATGGAGCTGGTGGACACCACCATCGGCTGGCGCTTCACCAACCCCCGGCTGGCGGAGGAGTACTCCACCGAGTCGATGGGCGAGACGGCGGAGAACGTGGCGGAGCGCTACGGCGTGTCGCGCGAGGACCAGGACGCGTTCGCGCTCGACTCGCACCGCCGAGCGCTGGCCGCCGCCGAGGCGGGTCGCTTCGACGACGAGATCGTGACGGTGGACGCGCCCCAGCCGAAGGGCGACCCGCTGACCGTCCACGCCGACGAGGGCCCCCGGCCCGACACCACGGCCGAGCGCCTCGCCGCCCTGCGCCCGGTGTTCCGCTCGGGCGGCAGCGTGACCGCGGGGAACTCGTCCCAGATCAACGACGGGGCCGCTTGCGTGGTGCTGGCGAGCGAGGAGCGCGCGCGGGAGCTCGGCCGCGAGCCGCTCGCCCGCATCGTCTCGAGCGGCTCCGCGGGCGTGGACCCGGGCTACATGGGCGTCGGCCCCGTGCCCGCGACCCGCAAGGCGCTCGACCGCGCCGGCCTGGCGGCCGCCGACCTCGACCTGGTCGAGCTGAACGAGGCGTTCGCCGCCCAGGTGCTCGCCTCGATGCGAGAGCTGGGCCTCGAGCACGAGACCCTCAACGTCAACGGAGGCGCGATCGCCCTCGGGCATCCGCTCGGCTGCTCGGGCGCGCGCCTGATCGGCACCCTGGCCCACGAGCTGCGGCGCCGCGGCGGCCGCTACGGCCTGGCCACGATGTGCATCGGGGTGGGTCAGGGGATGGCGACGGTGATCGAGAACCCGGCCGCCTGAGCCCCGAGGTCCTTGGTTCCTTAGTCGCGATATACGCGTACAAGGAACCACGGACGCGGCGGGCCTGCCCGGCCGAGGTCTCAGTCCGGCGGCTGCCCGAACAGACCGTCCTCGTCGAGCTCGAAGCTGCCGCGCAGCGGGCTGAGGCCGATCGGCTCGGGGCGCGTATAGGCGCCCGGCGGACCCGTGGGCGGATCCCCGGTTGTCGTCACGTTGACGACCGCCTCGCGGGTGGTCCGCTGGCGCTTGTCATCTGCCGTGATCGTCACGCGGACCTCGCCCGCCGCGCCGGCCGGGGGGTCGAGCACGAGGTTGAAGGTCGTTCCCCCCGGGTGCTCGACCGAGGCGGCCACGGTGGCCGGGTCGGCGGACACAGCGGTCACCTCGATGTCCTCGGGCCGCGTCTCCCGGTCGGTGACGGTGAACGGCACCCTGGCCCGGGCGCCGGGCGCCGCGATCAACCCCGGCAGCTCGCTGATCTCGGGGGCCTCCTCCTTGGCGAGCGGCAGCAGCGCGTCGTCGTGCTTGAACAGGTCGTGGGTGGCCTGGACCGGCCAGTCCCGTACGTCCGTGAGCCCTGCCGCCGCGCCTGACGTGGACAGCCACGCGATGAGCGCCGCCTCCTCGTTGTCACCCCAGTCGGCCGGATCCTGCGAGCCCCGCGACAGCGACCGCAAGCGGCGAACCCCGGCTGCAGGTTGGCCAGGTTGATGTTCGCCGCGGTCCGGTCGCGCCACTCCACGTCCCGGTCGCTGAGACCGAAGATCCAGCGCGGGTTGAAGACGTGGATCCGCTCGAGCATGGCCACCGACTGCTCGGAGGTGAAGACGTCGCCGATGGTGAAGGCCGCGCCCGGCCACGGCACCGTGAGCAGCGCACGGATGCGCGCCCGGGCCAGGTCCCACATCAGCGTGCGGAGCCGCTGCCACGCGCGCGGCGCCATCTGCCAGCGGTAGATCCAGTGCCAGTGATGGAGTACTTCGATCAGCTGAAAGTCGTGGTTGTTGGGCACCGGCGCATCGCCGGGGACGGTCTCCGGGCGCTGATCGCGCGGATCGAAGAAGTTCCCGTGCTCGTCCTGGAGCTCGATCCAGCCGCGGTACTTGCGCTGGCCCGACGAGTAAAGCTCGGTCGGCGGATCGGTCCAGGTCTCGTGCGGCTGGAGCCCGAACGCCCCGAAGAACGTGTGGTACTCGTCGGGTGCCTCCGCGGCGGCGAACGAAAGGGCGGGGCAAAGCTCGCCCGGGTAGATCACGAGCGGCAGAGGTCTTCGTTGCGAGCTCCCGTTCTCGTCCTTCCCGAGCCCGAGCGTCCAGTGCACGGGCCCGCCCGACAGGATCGCGGAGTCGTAGGCGTTCATGCCGTCGAGCACTCCCATGCACTCCAGCTCGGAGATGGCCTTGATCACCCGGAAGGTCGACCACAGCGCGGCCTGGTCCTGCCGCTGGGCGGGGTCCGGGTAGGCCCCGAGCAGAACGTCGGGCCGCACCTCCGCCTCGGTCCAGTCGCAGCGGCCGGCCAGCGCGAAGGCCCCGCCCCACTTGTTCTCGGCCGCGTTCGGGTCCACCCACTGCGCGATCACCGCGGGATCCCCCGCCGGCCGCCCGGGCGTCTCGGGATAGTGCCCCGTCAGGTCCCAGGCGATGAACTTGACGCCGAGGTCGGCCACCTGGTCGCGGCGCCAGATGTTCTCGTGGGTCGCGGCGATCGCGCGGTTGGTGACGATGTTGCGCTTGTCGATGAGCTCGTCCGGCACTCGCAGCAGGTTTGTGTCGCCCACTCGCAGCGAGCGGGCCTCGACCACGACCGGGCAGTGCCAGTCGCGCTCCACCCACATCTTCACGAGCGCGCGGGTCTCGGCGTTGAGCACGCCGCAGAGCGGGCCGAAGTAGGCCTGGTCGTTGGCCTGCGGCACCAGGCGCGTGGCCAGGCTGGGCTCCTGGACCGCCGGCCGGTCGTCCAGCTCCTCCGGCGTGCCGAAGCGCGCCACGACGCCGAGCGAGGCGTAGATCTGAAACTCGCGCACCGCCGACTCGAGAAACGCGCCGAACGTCGCGGTGTCGGCGTCGCCGTCCGCCAGCGGGCCGAAGCCGATCTGCTCGAGGTCGGCGCGCAGCTCGGCGATGTGGGCCGGAAGCGCGGGAGCGCCCGGGTCGGCGCTCTGGGTCTCCCCGTCGTAGACCCAGTCGGTGTCCCCGGCGGCGGGGTCGTTGTCGCCGAGCCGGAGATCGAAGCCGCCGTAGGCGGGCTGCCCGGCGGCCGGGTCGAACCCCGCCAGCGAGATCAGGGACTCGTTGAGCATGTCGAACACGAGCTCGGAGTAGCTCAGGCGGCGGTGGTCGGCCACTCGGAACGGATCGGCGCCCGCGTCGGGGTGGATCTGCCCCCAGAGGGCGTCGGCCTCGGTGTTCCAGCCGCGCTCGAGGTCGGCGGCGCCGTCGGGATCGAGAGCCGTCAGCCGATCGCGCACGCTCGGCGGCTTCGCGCCGTTGCGGACCACGGCCTCCTCGAGCAGGAACGCGGTCAGGGTCTCCTCGCCGGCCAGCGCGCTTCCGGTGATCGTCCCGCCGAGCGCCCGGAACGCCTCCCGCCGCAGGTCCTCGTCGTCGGTCATCGGCGGTGACGGGAAGATCCACAGGTCCGGTTCGAGCGCCGCCAAGAGCCCGGTCGTCGACAGGTCCCAATCGGTGTCCACCCACGCACGCGCGATCCGCGACGACAGGTCAAACCGCACCGGGTCCTGCACGGCGGCGAGACGGTTGGCGATCGCGGCGAGGTTGGGGGCGGAGGCGATGTCGTACACGAGGAACGGGAACCCGCCGACGTCGCGCACGTGAGGAGCCAGCCCGCCGCTCGCGTCGATCGCCACCGGCTCACCCGTGAGTCCAGGCCGCGGCTGGAGCCAGATCAGCACGGCGAACGAGCTGGTCGACGGCCACGGCGGCGCCGGGTCGACATCCATGTAGCCCGCCCACGAGGTCGCAGCCGCCGAGCGCGGGGACAGCGTGACCAGCAGCATGTCGCCGGCGGCCGGCGGGCCCAGCACGACCTCGTCGGTGCGGTAGCCGGCGAGCGCGAGAAGCAGGAGCGTGGGATGCAGCGCCTCGTGCAGCGCGCGCAGCCCGCCGGCCTCGACGACCATGTTCGCCCAGGTCATGGGCTGTGCGGCGGGATCGTCGCGGCCGCGGATCCCCAGGTCCTGGATCCTGCTGAGCGCCACCGCTCGAGTCACGTGGCGCGAGCCTATCGCTCGCCGCGTGGTTCTGGTAGGACACGCAGTGGTGGCGGAGAACGGACTCGGTTCGCTGCTGGCCGGCGTCACGAACGCGCTGTCGCCCCTTGACCGCGCGCTCTCCGACCCGGTCAAGCTGTCGGCCCTGCTGCGGGCGCTCGACCCCGAGCTGACCTTCGACCCGCAGGGGCTGACCGCGGAGCTCGAGAATGGTCCGCTGCGCGAGCTCGGCGACGTGATGGCGGATGCGGTGACCGACGCCTCCGCTGCGATCGACGACCTCGACGGCAGCGACGCCGAGCAGCTCGCCGCGGTGGCCGAGCTGATCTCGGTGATCGCCCGGCTCGCGGCCGCGATCGACGACCTGCCGGCGACGCTGATGGAGCTCGACCTCGACGCGCTCGGGCTCCCGCCGCACGCACGCACGCGCGAGTACTGGGAGACGACGATCGCCGGCCCGCTTGCGCAGAGGCTGCTCGCCGATTACCTCCAGCACAAGCTGCCGGCGCTGTACCAGCTGCTGGCCGCGCTGGATGCCATCGACGAGAACGACCCGGCCCGGGCGATCTCGCTGGACGCGCTCGCCGACGCGCTGGGTGACCCCGCCGCTACTCTGCGCGGGCTCGCGGGCTGGGGGTCGCCGGCGCTCGACGGCGACTGGGTCACCAACACCGTCGCCGACCTGGCCGGCTCCGCCGGACTCCCGGCCCGGATCGTGGCGCCCCCGGCCGAGGCCGTCGAGCTGGTGGGCGGCGTGGAGCCGGAGACGCGCTGTGTGGAGCTGCCGGTCGCGTCCGGCCTGGTCGCCGGCGCCCTGGTCGAGGCCGGGGTGCTGGTGCTGCCCGCGGGCGACGGGCTGGCGCTCACGAACCTGACCTGGGGAACGCTGGGCCAGACCGTTGAGCTGCCCGAGCCGTGGACGGCGACGGTCACGGGCGAGCTGGAGGCGACCGCTGCGGCCGGAGTGCTCCTGCGCCCGACGGGTGCGACCGCGCTCAACGGCGACGGGCGCGGCGAGCTCGCGGTCACCCTGGCCGGCGAGCCCGCGCAGCCCTGGCGGCTCTTCGGCACGCCGACGTCCTCACGGCTGGAGCTGGCGCGCCTCGAGACCGGGATCACGCTGACGTTCGACGACGACCCCGCGGCGGTCCTGCACGTGGCGCTCACCGGCGGCCGGCTGGTGGTGATCGCTGGCGACCCGTTCACACGGCTGATCCTGGGCGCCGAGCAGGTCGAGGTCCCGTTCGATCTCGAGGCGCGCTGGTCGTCCGCGACCGGGTTCACGATCGCCGGAGGGATCGGGCTGGTGTTCCTGATCCCGGTCGAGCGCACGCTCGGCTTCGTGACGCTCCACGCGGTCGAGCTGTCGATCGGCGTCGGGAGCCAGGGCAGCCTGGCACTCGGGGCGGGCCTCAACCTGTCCGGCGAGCTCGGCCCGTTCGCGCTGACCGCGGAGGGCCTCGGCGTCGAGGTCGCGCTGGTCGACGCGCCGGACGGCAACGGCACGATCGGCCCCTACGACGCCGCGTTCGCGTTCATGCCGCCCTCGCGGCTCGGGCTGTCCCTCGAGGGCGAGGTCTGCAGCGGCGGCGGCGTCATCGACCTGGACCCCGAGATCGGCCGCTACAGCGGTGCCGTCAGCCTCGACTTCCTTGCGATCGGCATCGACGCGATCGGAGTCGTGGACACGCGGCTGCCCGGTGACGAGGACGGCTGGGCGCTGTTCGCCAGCCTCTCGGCCCGCTTCCCCGGCCTCCCGCTCGGCTTCGGCTTCACGCTGCTTGGACTGGGCGGCATTCTCGCCGTCAACCGCGCGATCGACGCCGAGGCACTCGCCGCCGGCCTGCGCGAGGGCGCGGTCGATGCGCTGCTGTTCCCGGACGACCCGGTTCGCGACTGCGACCTGATCCTTGCGTCGATCGACGAGTACTTCCCGCTCGCCGACGGCAACACGGTCATCGGACCGGTCGCCCAGATCGGATGGGGCTCGCCCACGCTGATCACGGGCGAGCTCGGGATCGTGGTGTCGCTGCCGCAGGGAGTGGTCGTGATCCTCGGCTCGCTCGAGGCGCTGCTGCCGTCTCCGGAGGCACCCGTGCTCGAGCTGCGGATGGACTCGCTCGGCGTGATCGACGTGCCCGGCGGCACCGTCCTGGTCACCGCCTCGCTGTACGACTCGCGGCTGCTCGGGGTGATCGAGCTCAGCGGCGACATGGCGCTCTATGCAAGCGTCATCACCGACCCGTTCTTCCTGCTCTCGATCGGCGGCTTCCACCCGGGCTACGACCCGCCCTCGATCGTCCCGGCCGCGGTCGAGGACCTGCGCGAGATGCGCGCCGAGATCGACCTCGGCTCGGCGGTGCGGGCCACCCTGACCGCGTACTTCGCGGTGACGTCGAACAGCGTGCAGTTCGGAGGCGGGTTCGACATCTCGGCGACCGTCGAGTTCCTGCTCGTGGACTACACCGCCGCCGGCTGGTTCGACTTCGACGTCCTGTTCGAGTTCGACCCGTTCCGGATCGTCGCGGACATCGCCGCCGGGTGCGCCGTGAGCGCGGGCCGCAGGGAGCTCTTCGGGATCGACCTCGAGGTGCACGTCGAGGGCCCCGATCCCTGGTTCGCGAGCTGCCACGCGCGCTTCAAGTTCTTCCTGATCAACGTCAAGTTCGACTTCACGGTCGGCGGTCACGCGCTGCCGGATCCGCCGGACTCGATCGACGTGCTCGAGCTGATGAGCGACGAGCTCGAGCTGCCCAGCGCGTGGTCGGTCGAGACGCCCGCGGGCGTCGCCGGGCTCACGCTGCGCGACGGCCAGGCCACGTCGATCCTGCGGCCCGATTCGCGCGTCGTCGTGCTGCAGAGCATCGCGCCGCTCGACCGCGAGCTCGACTGGTACGGCAACACCACGCCAGTCCAGAGCCGCATCACGGTCGCCGGCTCGGGCCTCCTCGACGACGCCGGCGCCGCCGTCGAAGGGGTCGACTCGAGCGTCGAGCAGGACTGGTTCGCGCCGAGCCAGTTCAGCGAGATGCGCGACGAGCAGAAGGTGTCAGCCCCCAACTACGAGCGAATGGACGCCGGCGTCTCGTTCGGCGCAGAGGGCGTGCTGGTGCCCACCGGCGAGCGCGATCAGGTGCTCGCGCCCGAGGGCCACGAGACCGAGCTGTGGGAGCCGGCGACCAACGGGGTGGTCGCCTACGGGTTGACGAATCTGACGATCGACAATGTGGCCGCAGCGGTAGCCGGCACCGCAGCGGGAACGACTGCACACGAGTTGAGCGGCGTGTCTGTCAGCTCGGCCGAGCTGACTCTGGCGAACACGCGGTACGTCATCGCCGACGACGTGGACGGGACCCTGGTCGCCGACGCCGGCGGCTACGTCGAGGCCGTGGCGGCCGCCGGCGACGCCTCGCGGGCGGTGCCCTCTCACGTGGCGGTGGCGGCATGAGCGCTCCGCTCTTCCTGCCCTGGCTGCGCCGCGGCATCGGACGCGCGATCGGGTCGCGTGACCCGCTCAGCGGCCCGCTCGCCCTGCGGCCGGCCCTCACCGCGTACGTGGAGCTCGAGGACGATACGGGCGGCGAGGTCACCGCGGAGAGCCCGCTGTCCCTGCTCGGCCCGGGAGACGTCACCGGCATCGCCGAAGCCCAGATCGTCCGCTGCGAGCCCACGCCCGGCAGCGCCGACTGCGAGCCCAACTACCTGCCCTACGTGGAGCTGGCCCTCCCGGAGCTGCCCTGGCTCCTCACCCCGGCCACGGCCACCGGTGCGAACGCCCTGCGGCCGTGGCTGGTGCTGATCTGCGTCGAGGAGGGACGCGACGGCATCGAGCTCTCCCACCCGACGACCGCCTCCTGCCCCGTGCTGACGATCGACGCTGCCCTGATCGAGCAGGAGCTGCCACCGCTCGACGACTCCTACGCCTGGGCCCACGTGTCGTCTGCGGTGAGCGCCGACGCGGTGGGCGCCGAGGTCGAGGCCGGCTCCGGCGCGGTGATCGGCCGCCTGGTGTGCCCACGGCGCCTGCACCCGGGCCGGCGCTACCGCGCCGCGCTCGTCCCGGCGTTCGCCATCGGCGCGGACGCGGCGCTGGGCCGTCCTCTGGACGCGCACACCGAGGCCCGCCCGGCCTGGGAGGACGGGAGGACCGACCCGCTCGAGCTGCCCCTCTACTACACGTGGACGTTCTCCACCAGTCCCGAGCCGGGCGACTTCGAGGCCCTGTGCCGGCGGCTGGAACCCGACAGCGAGGGCGGCCGAATCGGCTACCGCCCGGCGGTCGTGGTGCCCGGTGAGCTGCTCCCGCCGTTCACGGGCCGCGGCGGCCTGGGGTTCGAGGTCGAGGGCGCTCTCGTGGACCCCGATTCCGCCTCGGCCGGCCTCGGCGCCGACGCGACGACCTGGTTCAACCGTGAGCTGACGAAGGCGCTGAACGAGTCGGCCGGCCGCCCGGACGCGACCACCGGCGGCGAGGACGGTTACGTCCCCGAGCGCGACGACCCCATCGTCGGCCCACCGCTGTACGGCTGCTGGGCGTCGCGCAGGTTCGAGGTGCCGGCCGGCACCGGCTGGCAGCGGACGGTCAACCTCAGCCCGGCCGCGCGCGCCGCCGCAGGCCTGGGAGCCGAGCTGGTGCGCGCGTCGCAGGCCGAGCTGCTGGCCGCCGCGTGGGATCAGGTCGGCCAGCTGCGTGAGGTCAACACCGTGCTCAACCGCGGCCGCCTCGCCGCGGAGCTGGGGCGAAGCCAGCTGCGCCGGCTGGGCTCGCTCGAGGACGGGGCGCTGCTCGCGGTGACCTCCCGCACGCACGCGTTCCTGTCGGCCGAGGGCGCCGGCGCCCGTACCGCACCCGTGACCGTTTTCCCCGGCCCGCCCGCCCGCGGCAGGACGATCGCCCGCAAGCTGGCGGACTCGGCGGTCATGCCCAGCGGCCTGATGGCGCCCGCCTACCTGCGCGCCACCCGCCCCTCTGGCACCGTCGCGCGCTTCAGCGCGGCCCGCAAGGCCCCTCTGGCCACCCGCGTGGCACAGGCCTTCGTCGAAGCATCGGCGCCGGCCGGCGAGCGCCCCACCGAAGTCGAGCACTGCGCGGAGTTCGGGCGCGACTTCCTGCCGGCCGGCGCGCACACGCTGAGTCTGTCCACGCTCGCTCGGATAGCGACCAGCGTGATCACGTCGAGCGACGACGACGTGCGCGACCTGGCGGGTGCCGTGCGCGCCCACGACCCGCTCGACTCCGTGCGGGCCGGGCTGCTCGAGCGCATCGACGGCCTCGCGGTCGGCCCCGGGCTTCCGACGCGGGTGGTGGTCGGTCCCGATTTCCCCGACCCGTTGTTCCCGAAGCTGCTCACGCTCGGCGCCGAGCTCGCCGTGCCCGGGCTCGATGACTTCGGCCACAACCGGGCGCGGCTGCTGGCGGTCAACGAGGAGTACGTGGCCGCCTTGCTGGTGGGCGCCAACCAGGAGTGGGACCGCGAGGCGCTGTGGGCGGAGTTTCCCGCCTCGCTCGGCGCGACGGCCTTCGCCTCCTTCTGGGAGAGCCTCGTGCCGGTGCGCGACATCAGCCCGGACATCCACGCCTGGCCGCGAGGCTCCGCCCTCGAGGATCATGTCGGGGGCGAGGACACCTCGACCGTGGTTCTGGTGCGCGGCGACGTCGTGCGCCGCTACCCGTCCGTCGCCTTCTCCCTCCTCAGTCCGCTCGACGGCGCCCCGCCGGTGCTCGAGGACGGAACGATCGTCCCCGAGCACGTCACCCGGCCCTCGTTCCGCACGACGCTCGACGAGACGACCGTGGTCGTCGGCTTCGGCGTCGACCCGGGGGACGTCCTCGGCGAGGGCTGGTATGTCTGCCTCGAGGAGCCGTTCACGGAGCCGCGGGTCGGCCTCGACGAGCCGGACGTGGAGGCGCCCGTGTACGGCAGGGCCCCCACGGAGACGTGGGAGGACCTGACCTGGTCGCACGTCGCCAAGGGGCCGGCGAAGTACGCCGCGATGACGCATGTCGACCTCGGCGCGGCAACCTGGCTGGACGGCGTCGAGCTCGACGACCTCACGTGGGGCCGCAACAGCGCCCACATGGCCGGCATCACCTTCCAGCGACCGTTCCGCTTCGTGATCGCTGCCGGCGACCTGATCGGAGGCGTGTGAGCGTCTTCGACGAGCTCGACGAGGCGCTGCCGCTGGTCCTGCTGCCCGTGAGGCTCGTCACGCGCTTCCGCCGGCCGCGCGGCCCCCGCGCGGCTCCGACGCACCTGCACGTGCGAATCCATCCCGACGTCATCCACGCCGACGGCCACGACCCGGCGCTGACCGAGCACGAGCTCGTGCTCGGCAAGGGATTCTGGGCGCGTGTTCAGGCAGCGGGCGACGACGAGGCGGCGATCGCCGACGCGCGCAGCTGGCTGGCCGCGCAGCTCGATCCCTACCGGGCGCTGTGGGTGGCCGGGCAGATGGCCCCGAACCGGCCCTCGCCCCCGCAGCGCAAGCTCCCGCGGGCCACGCTCGCCCGGCTCCTGCCGGAGCGCTGGCTGGCGATCGGCTACGTCAACAACGAGGAGGTCGGCCGCTGGTGGAGCAGCCCCGTGGCCGCCGACCTTCCGATGGCGCCCAACCTGGCCGAGCTCGAGAAGGGTCAGGGCGTGCGGGCCCTGCTCTCGCGCCAGGGCCTGGGCTGGATGACCGATTTCGGCGCCGCGCTCGAGGCCGGGATGGCGATCAGCATTCCGCTCGACGCGCAGACGCGGAAGGGGTTCGGCGAGCTGATCGTGGTCGGCGCCACCGGCCGGACCGGCGACGCCGAGGGCCTGGCCGACCTGCTGAGCGCCCACCGCTACACGCACGGGATCGACCTCGTGCCGCAGGGCTCGCCGACCAACAACACCGATGCGGCGGCGTCGGCGGTCTCGGTGGACGCGCCCGACCTGGCGCCGCTGTTCGAGTCCGAGCTCGAGTTCACCCCTCCCCGGGAGCGGCCGTCGCTCGACGCGCCGGGCACGCTCTACCGCACCCGCGCGGCCGGGGCGGCCTCCATCGCGCTCGGCTTGCAGGAGCCGAACGCGCTCGACCGCGCGGCGAACGCCGGCCTCGCCGAGACCGAGCGCGCCCACGCCACCAACCAGGCGCTGTGGCCCGGGACGGCGGTGTACACGCTCGAAAGCCCGCTGGGCTTCGACGGCAGTTCGGCGGTCCGCGGCGACGACCTGGAGTGGCTGCGCGACTGGTTCTGCGACTACGTCCGCGGCGGCGCGCTGCTGCCGGTGGTGCGGGTCGGGGAGCAACCCTACGGCCTGCTGCCGGTGACCGGGATGCCGTTCGGCGCCGCTTCCTGGCAGCCCGCCACACGGCGCGAGTGGCTCGAGAAGACGGTGGCCGACCTGTTCGACATGTGGATGGGCTCGCTCGACACCGCGCCGACGCTGTCGCCCGTCTCGGGCGCAACGGCGCCGTCCGGCGAGGCGGGCGAGGAGGCCGTGACCGTGGCCTCCGTGCTCGGTGCGATGCCGCACCCCGGCCGGCTGCGGCTGCGCGCCGCGCCCGATGAGTTCCTGCAGCTGGCCGACGAGTGGTCGACGAAGCTGAACGACTTCGCCACCTCGCTGGACGCGGTGCCCGAGCCCGACGGGGAGTTCGTCAGGGACAAGTACGCCGAGCAGGAGTTCACCCTCGTCGGCGGCGACGGCGTCCTCGCCCAGATCACCGCGCTCGGCCGCCTGCGCGCCGACTACGAGAACCAATCGCACACCTGGTCGGGTTCGGAGGCGACCAACCCCTACCACCCGCTGATCGCGGACATCGACGGCGTGCTGATGCCGCTGCTCGAGGGGCACGACGACCGCGCGAAGCTGCGCAGAATCGTCTCCGGCTTTCCGAGGATGGCGCCGCTGGCCAACTTCGAGGATCCGCGCCTGTGGTACGTGCTCTACGACGACCCCGGTGACGAGCAGGCGCCGACGCTGAGGATCGTCGACCCCAGCCGCTCCCGCCTGGTCACCGAGCTCGAGGAGCTCGCCGCCGACGCGCTCATCACCGGGCCGCGGCGCGCCGAGCGGCAGGTGCCCATCCCGCTCCTGCGGCGGCTGATCGAGCGCTCGGTCGTTGTCACCCAGGACGAGTTCCGACCGACCCTGAGCGCAGCGATCCTGCGCCTGGCGGAGATCGCCGACATCGAGGAGACCGGCGACCCGATCGGCGAGCTCGAGCGCCTCACGCGCGAGACGCTCGGCCTGCTCACCCACCGGCTCGACGCCTGGCACGCCAGCGTGGCCGCCGAACGTCTGGCCCAGAAGCGAAAGCTGACGCCCGACGGCGTCCAAGTGGGTGCCTACGGCTGGGTCGTCAACCTCGCGCCCGACGACGGCGGCCCCGACACCCAGGGTTTCATCCACGCACCGTCCCTGGCCCACGCGGCCACCGCAGCCGTCCTGCGTAGCGCGTGGAGCGCGTTCTCGACCGACGCCGGCGCCGCCGCGTTCGCGGTCGACCTCTCCTCCGAGCGCGTACGCCGCGCGGAGTGGATCCTCGAGGGAGTTCGCAACGGGCAGGAGCTGGGGGCCCTGGTGGGCGCCCGCTTCGAGCGGCGGCTCCACGACGGGCTGCTCGACCGCCATATCGAGGACGTGCGCAGCGCGGTGCTGACCGGTCAGGGGAGCAGCGATCCGCCGACCGCGATCGTCGACGGGCTCGCGCTGGCGGTCGCCTACGCCGACACCCCGGAGCCAACCGAGGAGGACCCGGTGCGCACCGCGGTCGACGCCGTGCTGGCGGCCTCGGGCGGCGACAAGCGCGGCCTGCGCGACGCGCTGGCCGACACCGCGGTCGACCTCGACGCCGTCTCGGACGCGCTGGTCGCCCAGACCGTGCACTCGGTCCTGGCCGGCGACCTCTCGGAGGCGGCGGCGGCCGCCGCCGCCATGGGCAGCGGCGACAGCGGCGTGCCGGAGCTGCGCTATCCGCACGTGCACCGCGAGAGCGACCTGGTGACGCACCGCGTCGCGGCCTTGTTCGGCGACGAGCAGCCGGATGCCGCGTCGCTGACGGGCACGATCGAACCCGCGCTCGGCGCGTGGGCCGAGCGGCTCCTGGGGGCCGGCCTGGTCGGCGCCCCCTGCCGGGCCACCTTCCTGGACGCGGCCGGGCGCCCGCTCGGGACCGCGGACTTCGACCTCGGCGACCCCGGGCTGGGAGCGCTCGAGCTGATCGCGCTGGCGCCGCTCGGCGACCCGGCCGAGGGCGGCAGGCTGGCGCGAGCCCTGGGGGCATGGGCGCGGCGGTTCCGAGCCGGGAGCATCGAACCGGCCAGCCGTCGCGCGCGTGGAGGTCGACCTCCCCGACGTGATGACGGCGCTGGGGCCCTTACGCCAGGCGATCGGTCGCGCCCGCCCGCTCGGCTCCCAGGACCTCGCGACCGCCGAGACCGAGGCGGCGCCGGACGTCGGCGAGCTGGAGGGCAGGCTCGAGCCGGTGGCCGACCGGCTGCGTGAGATCGCCGGCGATGAGGGCCATCCCGACGCCGTCCTCAAGGCGCGCCTGGCCGACCTCGTGGCGCTCAACCCCGCCGCGACGATCGCCGCGCTCGAGGCCGACGACCCGGCCGCCCGCAAGCGGGCCGTGCAAGGGCTGACCGAGCGCGCCCTGGCCGCGGCCGAGGCCCTCGGCGCCCGACGGCCGGACGGCTGGGACACGCTCGGGCCGACGGCACAGGCGGACCACGTCGCGGGGCGGCTCGCGGCCGCCATCGGCCTCTCCCTGCCGGTCCTGCCGCGCTTCACCGCGCCCGACCCCGCCGGGCTCAACGCGGCGTTCGAGGCCGGCCCGGATCGCGCGGGTGACGCGCTCGCGATCCCCGCGTGGCTGCTGCAGGTCGGACGCGTGCACGCCGCCGCCGGCCTGCTGTATGAGGGCCTGGGCCTGCTCGAGCTCGTCGCCGGAGAAGAACGCGGCAGCTACGGCCTGGCGCAGCTGCCGAGCCTGCCGGGTGAGCCGTGGGCGGCGGTAGCGCGGCCGCCGGCCGGACGAACGTGCATCGTCACCGTCACCGACTGGCGGGGCCCGCTCGCCGCCTCGCGAGTGAGCGGCCTGCTGTTCGACGGCTGGGTCGAGGCCGTACCGCGCCCGGAGGTCATGACCGGCGTCGCCGTGCACTTCGACAGCCCGAGCGCGCGGCCGCCCCAGGCGGTGCTGCTGATGACGGTGCCGCCGGAGCCCGGCTTCACCGAGGACGAGGTGGTCAGGATCCTCGACCAGACGCTCTCGATGGCGCGGGCGCGCGCGATCGGGACGGAGACGCTCGGCGAGCTCGGCCACTACCTGCCCGGCGTGTTCCTGCCCGAGGGCTCGCTCGTCACCGAGGAGAGCGCCACGTGAGCTGGCTGCGGCTGGAGGCGAGCACCGTCGATCCCGATCTCGCCGAGGGTCTGCAGGCGCGGGTCGCCGACGCCTACTGGCTGCTGGCCCGGCAGTGGCAGAACGGCGAGTTCGGCGGCGAGGACGCCGCGAACCCGCTGTTCATGTCGATCAAGGGCCGGTATTTGCCGCTCGACGGGCTGCGCATCGGCGACGGACCGCCGGTCGCGCTGGACGCGCCGCTCGAGCCGCTGGTGGAACGGGAGCCGGTTCGCGCCGGGCCGGCCGGCGCGCGCGTGGCCGCCGAGCTGGGACAGCTGCTGCTGCGCGCGCTCGGCGGCGCCGGCGTCGCGGACACGATGATCGCCAAGCTGCGGTCCGCCTTTTCGATCGCGCTGCCGGCCGACGACGGCCTCGACCCGCCCGGCCGTCGCCGGCTGGAGCTGCTGGCACGGGCGGCCGTCGACGGCGTCGCCGTCGCGCGCACGCTGCGCTCGGCCGGGGTCCTCTCGGCCCTGCCCGCCTTCGCCGCCGCTCAACCTGCGGAGAAGCAAGCGATCGACGCGGCCGGAGCGACCTGGCTGGCTCGTGCGGACGCCGCGTTCAGCGAGCCGGCGGGCACGGGCGCGTGGGACGCGAGCCGGATGGAGTACACGTTCCGGGTCGGGGCCACGACCGGCTCCGGGGAGATCGAGCTGAGCGCCGACGGTTACCGGGGCGGCCGGCTCGAGTGGTACCACTTCGACTGGGCGGACGGCCGGCCCCTCGCTGCCGACGACGCAACGGCGCAGACCCACGACGCCGAGCTGCTCCCGGCGCCGCTGCGCTTCCGCGGCATGCCGGCGGGCCGCTTCTGGGAGTTCGAGAACGCCGCCGTCTACTACGGCGGCATCGACGCCGCGCCTGAGGACCTCGGCCGGATCGCCGTGGCCGGCTACGCAACGCTGTACGGCGACGACTGGTACCTGATCCCGATCCGCCTCGAGGGCGGCACGCTCGCCCAGGTGACCGAGCTCGAGGTGGTCGACGACTTCGGCCGCGTGACGCCGGTTTCCGCCGCCGCGGTCGCCGACGGCGCGGAGCGGGCCTTCCGTTTCTTCGAGATCACGGGCGACCCCGGCCCGGACGCCGCGGCGCCCGTCGCCCCCCTGCTGCTCATCCCGCCCACAATCGAGACCGCGGAAGCCGCCCGCCCACTGGAGGACGTCGGCCTCCTGCGCGACGAGGCCGCCAACCTCGCCTGGGCCGTCGAGCACCGCGTCGAGAGCTCCACCGGCCGGCCGGTCGACCTTGCCGCCCGCCGGCCCGCGCCTGCAGCCTCCATGGCATCCGACGACCGTTGGCGCTTCGTGCTCTCCACCGGCGCACCCGACAACTGGGTGCCGCTCGTGCCGGTGCGCACCGGCGACGACGGCGCGATCGCCTTCCAGCGGGGGCGCGTGGCCAGCGCCGCCGGGTCGCGCGGCGCGCTGGGCCGGGTGCTGGAGCCGCAGCGGCGGCTGATCGTGCACGAGGAGGAGGTGCCCTACGAGGGCGCACGCGTCGTGCGCCGGTTCCAGTCGACGCGCGGACCGGACGGTCGGTTGCACGTGTGGGTCGGACGGCGCAAGGGCCCGGGGCGCGGCCCCGGGTCGAGCACGCTCGCCTTCGACACGATCGATCGTGGATCCGCTTCGTCGCCACGCTGATCGGGTTCGGCCTGCCGAAGATCACCTTCTTGGAAGGAGGCACGGGAGGGATTTGGAGTGCATCCTTGGGGGTAACGATCAGCGACGTGCCCGGTCCGGGCCTCGCCCATCGCTCGGATGTCGCACGACGATATGGAGGCCATGCTCATGTTGCGCCAGATGACGGACATGCCGGTTGGGACGATTGGGTTCGAGGCGGTTGGTGAGGTCGAAGACGATGACTGGGAGGACACGGTCGAGCCGGTGCTTCGCCAGGAGATCGCCGAAGGGCGAAAGGTGCGGCTGCTCTACCTGATGGGCCCGGGAGCGACCGAGGTCGAGGGCGATGCCATGAAGGCCGACACGGGGTTCCGCGCGCGACACGCCACGTCGTTTGATCGCGTGGCCGTGGTCAGCGACGAGGACTGGATGCGACCGGCGCTCAGCGCGCTGTCCTTCCTGCTGCCGGGCAAGGCCAAGGGCTTTCGGGTCGCCGAGCTCGCAGACGCAAAGGCCTGGCTGGGCGCCGCTTCGGACTGAAGCAGGGCGGAGTAACGGTCTATTATAGTTTTGACCGTTACAGCCGGATCGACTCAGGAGGGCACCATGGTCTATTCCGTGTGGGAGTCGCACTTTCCGCCCGAGGCGGCGGAGCAGGGCCGGGGGATCACCGAGGCGATCTGGCGCGACATGCCGCAGTTCCGGGGCTACCTCGGACACGACCTGCTCGAGGATCTCGACGCCCCCGGGCACCTGCTCGTCGTCAGTCGGTGGACGACCCGCCGGCGGGCGGACGACGTCCTGCGCGAGTACGCCAACCACCCCAACGCGCGATGTGCGAACGACCTCGTCTCGCGCCCGCGGACACGGTTTCTCGGCCATGCCATCTCTGGGCGGGCGTGACACCCGACACGCTCCTGAGGCTCGCGAACCTCACGGTTCCACGAAAGCCCGACCGCGGGCCCACCCTCCACCCCGACCCGCTCGCCAGCCCGG
The DNA here is from genome assembly GCA_963850205.1 of uncultured Thermoleophilaceae bacterium. Taxonomy (GTDB): domain Bacteria; phylum Actinomycetota; class Thermoleophilia; order Solirubrobacterales; family Thermoleophilaceae; genus JACVRW01. The sequence goes on from CAWKKJ010000008.1 coordinate 601,074, forward strand.
CAACAGCGGCGCAGGCGCTCTCGCTTCCCCGCCTGGACGCGTCCGAGCTCGCCGCGCTGCGCGAGCTCCACCGGACGATCGTTGAGCTGGTCGACGCCCTGCCGAACGGACGCCGGCTGGCCCGAGAGCTGGCAAGTTTGGCCAAGCTCGCGCGACCGAGCATCGCGACGTTGCGGCTCGACGTGGGCGATGATCAGAGGTTACGCACGCGGCTTGACTGGACAGAACCCACACCTGCAGCCACGCTGGCACGCCAGGTTGCCTTGGAGCTCGCCGAGATCGACCCGGCGCGCCTCAAGCGCTGCGACCGGCCCGCCTGCAACCTCGTCTTCTACGACGGGACCCGCTCCGGCACGCGGCGCTGGCATGCCGAATCGCCGTGCGGAAACCGCGAGCGACAACGACGCTACCGCCGAAGACGGTAACCCGTGACGAAGGCGCTGCCGCGCGCCTGATCGGTGACCGAGCGCGTCGGATAGCCTGAGACCCGCTCCCGAACCGCCGAGGCACCTTCTCCTTGATCGACTTCGAGCTGACCGACGAGCAGCGGCTCGTCCGCGAGACCGCCCGTGACTTCGCCGACCGCGAGATCGTCCCCCGTGCGCGGGAGAACGACCGCAACGAGCACTTCGACACCGAGCTGGTGCAGAAGATCGCCGACATGGGCTTCCTGGGCGCGATCGTGCCCGAGGAGTACGGCGGCCGGGCCGTGGACTACCGCACCTACGCGCTGATCGTCGAGCAGGTCGGGCGGGGCTGCTCGGCCATGCGCACGGTGGTCAGTGTGGTCACCTCGCTGGTCTGTTCGTCGATCGTCCGCTGGGGCAGCGAGGAGCAGAAGAAGGAGTGGCTGCCCGGTCTCTGCTCGGGCGAGACGCTCGGCTGCTTCGGGCTCACCGAGCCGGACACGGGCTCCGACGCCGCCGACCTCAAGACCCGGGCCGAGAAGACCGACGACGGCTGGAAGATCAACGGCGGGAAGATGTGGATCTCGCTGGGCAACTACGCGAAGCTCGCGCTGATCTTCGCCCAGACCGATCCGGAGAAGGCCCACCGGGGCCTGGCCTGCTTCCTCGTGCCCACCGACTCTCCCGGGTTCTCCTCCCAGGAGATCCACGGGAAGCTCGGGCTCAAGGGCTCCGACACCGCAGAGCTGTCGCTCGATGGCGTCGAGGTGCCGGACAGCGCCCTGATGGGCGAGGTCGGCGACGGCTTCAAGATCGCCATGAGCGCGCTCGACTCCGGCCGCTACAGCGTCGCTGCGGGCTGCGTGGGGATCTGTCAGGGCTCGCTCGACGCCTCGATCGCCTACTCCAAAGAGCGCAAGCAGTTCGGCAAGCCGATCGCCTCCTTCCAGCTCGTGCAGGAGCTGATCGCCGACATGGTGGTCGAGACCGACGCCGCCCGCGGGCTGGTGTGGCGAGCCGGCTGGCTCAAGGACACCGATCAGCCCAACACCACCGAGACCTCGATCGCCAAGCTGTACGCGACGGAGGCCGCGGTGCGCTGCGCCAACGCCGCCATCCAGGTGCACGGCGGCTCCGGCTACGTGGACGACTACCCGGTGGAGCGCTACCTGCGCGACGCCCGGGTGACCACCCTGTACGAGGGCACCTCTCAGATCCAGAAGCTGATCATCGCGCGCGCCGCCACCGGCGTGAACGCGATGACCTGATGGCCACGGTCCAGTTCGAGACGCGCGGCGCCGTGGGGATCGCGCGCCTCGACCGCCCCGACGCCCGCAACGCCCTGTCGGCCGAGCTCATGGAGGAGCTGGCCGGCGGCGTGGAGCGCTGGGAGGACGACCCAGAGGTCCGCTGCATCGTCATCGCCGGGAACGACGACTGGTTCGCCGCGGGCGCCGACATCAAGGCCATGGCCGAGCGCAGCTTCGTGGACACCCTGAACGCGCCGGCGGCCCGCTTCTGGCCCCGGCTGGCGGCGGTACGAACCCCGCTGATCGCCGCCGTGTCCGGCTACGCGCTGGGCGGCGGCTGCGAGCTGGCGCTGCTGTGCGACATGATCGTGGCCTCCGACAGCGCCGAGTTCGGGCAGCCGGAGATCCTGCTGGGGATCATCCCCGGCGGCGGCGGCACCCAGCGGCTCGCTCGCGTGCTGGGCAAGCAGCGTGCGATGGAGCTGGTGCTCACCGGCCGCCGGATCGGCGCACAGGAGGCGCACGAGCTGGGCCTGGTCAACCGAGTGGCCGACGCCTTCGAGTGGTTCGACGTCGCCGTCGAGCTGGCCCAGGTGGTGGCGGGCCGCCCGCCGCTGGCCGTGAAGATGGGCAAGCAGGCGGTGCTCGCCGCCGAGGAGACGCCCCTGAGCGCCGGCCTCGAGACCGAGCGGCGGCTCTACGAGCTGGCCATGGCCACCGAGGACCGCGTGGAGGGCATGACCGCCTTCATCGAGAAGCGCAGGCCCGAGTTCCGCGGGCGGTGAGCCCGGCTCCCCGCACCGTCGGCGTGGTGGGCGCCGGCACGATGGGGGCGGGCATCGCCCAGCTGGGCTGCGCCGCCGGCATGCGCACGCTGCTGCACGACCCGCTGCCGGACGCGCTGGAGCGGGGAGCCGAAAGCGTCCGCGGCGGTCTGCGGCGCTGGGTGGAGAAGGGCCGGGTGGGCGAGGACGCCGCCGGGCTGCTCGAGCCCGCCACCGAGCTCGAGGCCATGGCGCCCTGCGATTTGGTGATCGAGGCCGCCCCCGAGCGGCCAGAGCTCAAGCGGGAGCTGTTCGCCGGCCTGTCCGAGATCTGCCACGACGAGGCGGTGCTGGCCACCAACACGTCCTCGATCCCGGTGACCTCGCTGGCCGGCGCCGCGGCGCGTCCGGAGAACGTCGTGGGGATGCATTTCTTCAACCCGCCGCCGCTGATGCCGCTCCTCGAGGTCATTCGGGCCGACCAGACCGGCGACCGGGCGCTGGAGGTGGCCCGGGAGACCGGCGAGGCCATGGGAAAGCAGGTGATCCTCGCGGCCGACGGCCCGGGGTTCCTGGTCAACCGCTGCGGCCGCCCCTTCAACGCCGAGGCCTTGCGCCTGTTGCAGGAGCGCATGGCAGGCGCCGAGCAGATCGACCGCATCTGCCGCCTCGGCGGCGGCTTTCGCATGGGCCCGTTCGAGCTGATGGACCTGGTGGGGATCGACGTGGGCTTCGAGGTGGCCAAGTCGTTCACCGAGTTGTCCTTCGGCGAGCCGCGCTGGCGGCCCAGCCCGATCCAGGCGCGCATGGTGGCCGCGGGGAGGCTGGGACGCAAGACGGGGCGGGGCTACTACGACTATCCGCAGGGAAAGCCCTACCGGCCCGAGGATCCCGAGCCGCTCGAGCCCGGCGGCGGCGACGGCCGCCCGGTGGCCATCCTCGGCGAGGGCCGGCTGGCCGCCGAGCTGCGCGCCCTGGCCGAGTCCGCCGGCTTCGGGCTTCGCTCCGACCCCGGCGGCGTACTCACGGTGGACGCCCGCACCGCTCCGGGGCCCGTCCCCGCGGACGCCGGGCCGCTGCTGGTGCTCTGCGCGGCCACCAGCCTGGCCGCCCGCGGCGCGCCGGAGGCCGTGGGCTTTCACATTCTGCCCCCGCTGGAGGGGTGCAGGCTGGTGGAGCTGACCCGCGTTTCCGGCGCTGCGGGGCCCGCCGGTGAGGAGGCCGAGCGCTTCTTCGCCGCCCTCGGGCTGCGGCGCGAGTGGGTGAACGACGCCCCCGGCCTGGTGCTCGGCCGGATCGCCTGCCAGCTGGTCAACGAGGCCTGGTTCGCGTGGGGCGAGGGCGTGGGGTCGGCTCATGACATCGACGCGGGGCTCACGCTCGGTCTCGGTCACCCGCGTGGCCCGATGGCCTGGGGAGACGCGATCGGCACCGACCAGGTGCTCGCGGTGCTCGACGGGCTATGGGAGGAGCGGCGCGAGGAGCGCTACCGGGTGGCGCCGCAGCTGCGCCGCTCGGGAATGCCGGGCTACGCCCGGGCGTCTCTCTGACAACGGGGCATCCCGCCCCGAAGGAGGCGGTAGATGTCCACGGGCACGCTGATCGAACGGATCCGGCGCTCGGTGATCGGCGACGACACGGTGCTCGAGGGGCCGTTCGGGCCTCGCCGGCTCACCTACGCGGACTACACCGCCTCGGGACGCTCGCTCTCGTTCGTCGAGGACTTCATCCGCGATCGCGTTCTTCCCCTGTACGCGAACACCCACACCGAGGCCTCCGCCACCGGCTTCCAGACCACGGCGCTGCGAGAACAGGCCCGGCAGATCGTCCACCGCGCGGTCAACGGCGGCGAGGACGACGTCGTGATCTTCTGCGGCTCGGGCGCCACCGGGGCGATCGACCGGCTGGCGCGGGTCCTGGGCCTGGGTCAGCCCGCGGGCGCCGGGCCACTCCCTCACCAGATGCGGCCGGTGGTGTTCGTCGGGCCTTACGAGCACCACTCGAACGAGCTGCTGTGGCGGGAATCGGTCGCCGACGTGGTGACGATCACAGAAGATGCCGCCGGGCGTATCGATCTCGCCCATCTCGAGGAGGAGCTGAAGCGGTACGCCGCGCGGCCGCTGAAGGTCGGCAGCTTCTCGGCCGCCTCGAACGTGACCGGGATCGTGACCGACGTCGAGGAGGTGGCGATCGTCCTCCATCGGCACGGCGCGCTGTCGTGCTGGGACTACGCCGCCGCGGGTCCCTATCTCCCGATCGACATGAACCCGGCGCCGGACCGCTCCGACGGGCACCTGGCCCACAAGGACGCGGTGTTCCTCTCGCCGCACAAGTTCGTGGGCGGCCCCGGAACGCCGGGCGTGCTGGTGGCCAAGCGTTCGCTGTTCGGTAACCCCATCCCCGCGGTGCCGGGCGGCGGCACGGTCCGCTTCGTGTGTCCCGAGAGCCAGTCCTACCACCCGGAGCCCGAGGTTCGCGAGGAGGGCGGCACGCCCGCGATCGTGGAGTCGGTCCGCGCCGGGCTGGTGTTCGCGCTCAAGGAAGCGGTCGGCAGCGAGGAGATCTGCCGGCGGGAGGCCGGCTTCGTCGACCGTGCGCTCCGGTCCTGGGGGGCGAACCCGCAGATCGAGATCCTCGGCGGCACCGAAGCCGAGCGGCTCGCGATCGTCTCGCTCGGCCTGCGCCACGGCCGCGGGCTGCTGCACTCGAACTTCGTCGCCGCGGTCCTCAGCGACCTGTTCGGCATCCAGGCCCGCAGCGGCTGCTTCTGCGCCGGTCCCTACATCCACCGCATGTACCCGATCGACGACCTCTGGTCGGCGCGCATGCGCCGGCAGACCGCGCGGGGCACCATGGGCGCGACGCTCGCCTTCGTGCGCCTGGGCTTCAACTACTTCATCAGCGAGGCGGTATTCGAGTACATCGTCGAGGCGGTCCACCTGCTGGCGAACGAGGGCTGGAAGCTACTGCCGCTCTACCGCTTCGACCCGGCCAGCGGCGCCTGGCGCCACCGCTCCGCGCGGCCTCGCCCGCTCGCCGACCTCGAGGACATCGTCTCCGCCGCGGCCGGCACCCGGCCGCTGCCGAGGCGGCCGAGCGAGCCCGAGGACGTGTTGTTGCAGCGCTACCTCGACGAGGCCCGGCAGATCATCCGGCAGGCGGACGCCGCGCCGGCGGTCGATCCCGTCCTCGAGCCGGACTTCGAGCAGGCCCGCTGGTTTCCGCTGCCCAGCGAGGGAATGATCCGTTCCCGGGCGGCGTCGGAAGGAAGAGCATGAGCTCCGCCATCCGCACCCTCAGCGCCCTGGTCGTCGCGACCCTGACGCTCGTCGGCCTTCACGGCCACTGAGCCGCCTCCGGCACAATCCGGCGCCGAGACCGACCCCGAGACCCAGGCGATGGCCGCCATCGGGGGCACGGTGGCCGTGGCCTCCGCGCTATCGCCACGGGCCTTCCTGCGCGTCTTCGGCGTCGATCCGGATGAGGTGACCGGAGCCGCCGCCTTCGGCTGGCGTCTGTTCGCGGTCCGCACCGCCTACCTCAGCGCGCTGGCCGCGCGCGGCAACTCGACCGCCGACAGCGCCTTTCTGCCGGTACAGCTGCTCGACCAGCTGGTCTTCTGGCACGCGTTCGCCACCCGCTCCGTGCCCCGCCGCGCGGCGCTGCTGGCGGCGGGGACCTCGGGGGTGATCATCGGGCTGGACCTCCTCCGCCGGTGCCGGCGAGCACCGGGCGTCTAGCTGGGTGCCTGGCTCGGAACCTCGCTCACCGAGAACACGGCGCCGCCCGGGTCCGCCAGCACGGCCATCCGGGACAGCGGGGTGTCGAACGGGGGCGCGATGACAGTCCCGCCGAGCCTCGCGGCCCGGTCGGCGGAGACGTCGGCGTCCCCGACCCAGAGGTCGACGCTCCAGTGTGCGGGACCGTCGCCCGGCGGCATCATCACCGCGACGGTCTCGCGCGACACCGGCTGCTCGGGCTCGCCGCCCACGAAGCCGGGCAGGCGGAACATCGTGGCCTGCATCTCCCCCATCTCGAAGCTCTCGGTGGTCCAGCCGAACACCGATCCGTAGAACTCGGCGGCGGCCTCGGGGTCGGGGGTGTTGAGCGCGCTCATGGTCCACGCGTCCCGCTCGTTGACGACCTGCGCGCCCTGGCGCTCGCCCGGCTCCAGGAGGCAGAACACCGCGTCGCCGGGGTCGGCGACCACGGCGGTCCGCACCCCGCCGGGAGAGTCGAAGGGGTCGGCCAGAACCCTCCCACCTGCAGCGGTCACCGCCCGGGCGCTGTCGTCGGCGCTGTCCACCCACACGTTGGTGGTCCAGACCGGTTGAGGCGGGGGCGGCGCCCCGTGCTGGGAGACGATCGCCGCCACGTCGCGTCCGCGCAGCCCGCAGATGATGTAGTCCCCCGCCGCGTCGGTGGGCATCAGGTTCTCGGTCTCCCACCCGAACAGCTCAGCGTAGAAGGCGGCCGCGCTCGGGGGATCGGGCTGGACGTTGGTGATCCAACAGGGCACGCCGTGCTGGTATCCGTGTCGCTCGCTCATCGGTCGACCGTATCACAAGATTGGAAAATACAACTCTCTGTTAGGTAGACAGGATCGTCGAGCGGTACCCTGTGCCGCCTATGGCGGGAAAGCGCAGCTACGGGGACCTCTGCGGGATCGCCCGCGCGCTGGACGTGATCGGCGAGCGCTGGGCGCTGCTGGTGGTGCGAGAGCTGCTGCTCGGGCCCAAGCGCTTCACCGACCTGCGCTCAGGGCTGCCGCACGTAAGCCCGGACGTGCTCTCCCAGCGCCTGCGCGAGCTCGAGCAGGCCGGCCTGGTGGGGCGGCGGACGCTGGCGCCCCCGGCCGGCTCCCGGGTGTACGAGCTCACCGCTCGGGGCCGGCAGCTGGAGCCGGTGCTGATCGAGCTGGGCCGCTGGGGGAGCGTCGCGCCCTTCCCCCCGGGCGACGCCCGGATCGGCGCCGACTCCGTGGTGCTGGCGCTCGAGACGCTGTTCGACCGCGCGGCCGCGGGCGGTCTCGACGCCACCTACGAGCTCCGCCTCGACGACCAGGCCTTCCGCGCCCGCGTGCACGAGGGCCGGCTCGAGCTGGCCCGCGGAAGCGCCCAACAGCCCGACGCCACCCTGGAGACCGACCCGATGACGCTCACGGCGCTGCTGTGGCAGGGCCTCCGGATCCCGGAGGCGCGGCGCGGCGGCGACCTGCGGGTGGAGGGTGACTCGCGCTCGGCAGGTCGCTTTCTCCGCCTCTTCCCGCTTCCGGTGGCTGAGCGCTGACCGGCGACGACCCTCTGCTCGGCCGCTTTCTCCCCAAGTTCGACGTGAACGAGCAGCACGCGATCGAGGTCGCCGCGCCGCCGGAGGTGGCGCTGGCCTCCGCGCGGGCAACCGCCCCCGGGGACGTGCCGGTGTTCATGGCTCTGATGGCGGTGCGCAGCCTGCCCGGGCTGGTGCGCGGCCGCACCCTGGGCCTGGCCATGCGGCGGCCGATCGTCGATCAGTTCGTGGACGCCGGGTTCATCCTGCTGGCGGAGGCCGCCGACGAGTTCGTGCTCGGCGCGGTGGGCCGCTTCTGGCGCCCCAGCGGCTCGCTGCGCCCGACGGCCGCCGGCGAGTTCGCCGCCTTTGCCGAGCCCGGCTGGGCGAAGGTGGCGGTGAACTTCCGCGCACTGCCCACGAACAGCGGCGCCGTGGTATCGACCGAGACCCGGATCCTCGGCACCGACGCCGCCGCGCGGCGGAACTTCGGCCGCTACTGGCGCGTGATCCAGCCCGGCAGCGCGCTGATCCGCCGTGCCTGGCTGCGCTCGGTCAGGACCCGGGCCGAGCGCTGAGGTCGGCCAGCGCCTCCAGCAGCCGGTCGACCTCCTCCTCGCTCGTGTAATGCAGGAAGCCGGCCCGCACCGCACCGTCGGGCTCCAGGCCCAGGGCCCGCATGGGCTCCAGCGCGTAGTAGTGGCCGTCCCAGACGTAGAGGTCTCGCTCGGCCAGCCGCTCGGCCACCTCCCGCGGGCCGAGGGCGGCGACGTTGAAGCAGAAGGTGGGCGTGCGGTTCTCCGCGCTCGGGATGCCGTAGAGCTCCACCCCGTCCGGCAGGCCGGCCAGGAAGCGCTCGGCCAGCGCGGTCTCGTGCTCGGTGATGCGAGCGAAGGCCAGGTCGAGATCGCCCTCGCCCAGCGAGCTCAGGTACCCGATCGCCGCCGTGGCGCCGGCCACGGCCTCGTGCGACTGCGTCCCCGTCTCGAAGCGGTGCCCGGGCGGGTCCTCGTCGGCGGGCCGGACCCGGTCGGCGGGCAGGGACTCGGCCAGGTCGCGCCGGATGGCGGCGACCCCCAGGTGCGGCCCGAAGTACTTGTAGGGCGAGCACAGCAGCACATCGAGCCCCCAGTCGGCTCGGCGCAAGCGGCGGTGGGGCGCCAGGTGCACGCCGTCGGCCCAGGCCAGCGCGCCCACGCGGTGAGCGGCGGCGGCGATGCGCGCGGCGTCGGGAATCGAGCCCACCGCGTTGGAGCCCAGCGTGAAGGCCACCACCCGCGTGCGCTCGGAGAGCATCTCCTCGAGGGCGTCCTCGTCGAGGGTGACGTCCTCGGGCCGGATCGGCGCCACCCGCACCACCAGGTCGTGGTCGGCGGCCACCAGCAGCCAGGGTGAGATGTTCGCGTCGTGGTCGAGCTGGGTGACCACGATCTCGTCCCCCGGCTTCAGCGTGCGGGCCACGGCATGGGCCAGCTGGAAGTTGAGCGTGGTCATGTTGGCCCCGAAGGCGATCTCCTCGGGGTCGCTGCCCGTGAAGTCGGCGGCCGCTGCCCGGCCGCGGTCCATCACCTCGTCCGACGCGACGGACGTGGTGAAGGCTCCGCCGAGGTTGGAGTTGGTCTCGGAGAGGTAGCGGCCCACCGCTTCGATCACCTCGGCGGGCGTCTGGGAGCCGCCGGGCCCGTCGAGGAAGACAGCGTCGCTCGCGAGCGCCGGAAAGCGCTCGCGCACGGCCGCGACGTCAAGCGGCCGCCTGCTCCTTGAGGTAGTGGAGGAGGCCACCGCTGAGAAGGATCTCACGCTCCTTGGGCGCGAGGTCGTGCGCCAGGGCCAGCTCCTCGCCCGATTCCTCGATCTTCACGCTGATCTCGTCCGCCCCCTCTTCGAGCTCCTCGCGCAGCCGCGGCAGCGTCCAGGTGTCCCCCACCTTGGCCTTCTCGTAGTCGGCCTCACCGGCGAAGGTGAGAGCCAGGATCCCCTGGGCCACGAGGTTGCGGCGGTGGATCCGGGCGAACGACTTGGCGAAGACGCCCTTCACGCCCAGCTGCAGCGGGGCCAGTGCCGCGTGCTCACGCGACGAGCCCTGTCCGTAGTTGTCGCCGCCCACGATGAAGCCCGAGCCCCACTCCTGCATGCGCTTGCGGAACTCGGGGTCGCGGTGCTGGAAGGTGAACTCGGCGATCGCCGGGATGTTCGAGCGGTAGCTCATGACGATCACGCCGTCGGGCGCCAGGTCGCCGGTGGAGATGTTGTCCGGCTGCACCGTGGCGATCTTCGCGCTCAGCTCGTCGTCGAGCGGCACGTGCTCCGGCGGCGTCTTGATGTTCGGCCCGCGCGGGATCTCCACGCCGTCGGCCTCGTCCTCCGGCGCCGGCGCGAGGATGTGGCGGTCGTCCACGTAGGGCTTGAGCTTGGGCATCTCGAGCAGCTCGGGCGGGTCGCCGTGCTCGCGCGGGTCGCGGATCTCGCCGTGCAGCATCGACACCGCGGCCACCGCCGGCGAGCAGAGGTAGACCGAGTCCTCGGGGGTGCCCGAGCGGCCGGGGAAGTTGCGATTGAAGGTGCGCAGCGAGTTGGCGTCCGAGGGCGGTGCCTGGCCCATGCCCACGCACGGCCCGCACACCGGCTCGAGCATCCGGACCCCGCCCTCCACCAGCTGCCGGTAGACCCCGGACTCGGCGATCGCCACCAGGATCTGCCGCGACCCCGGCGTGGCGGTGGCGGTCACCCGCTCGTGCACCTCGCGGCCGTCACCCTCGGCCAGCACCGCGGCGGGGAGCGCGAGGTCGAGGAAGGCCGAGTTCACCGACGAGCCGATGCACACCTGCTCGATCGAGGTTCCCGCCACCTCCTCGACCGGCACCACGTTGTCCGGGTTCTGCGGCTTGGCCACCAGCGGCCCGAGCTCGGCCAGGTCGATCTCCACGCGCTCGTCGTACTCGCAGCCGTCCTCGGGGCCGAGCTCCTCGAAGTCGTCCTCGCGCTGCTGGCGGCGCAGCCACTCGCGGGTGTTGGCGTCGGGCGGGAAGACCGCCGACGTGGCGCCCAGCTCGGCGATCATGTTCGCGATCGTGCCCCGCTCCGGCACGCTCAGGTCGGCGGTGCCCGGCCCGGTGAACTCGAAGACCTTGTTCTTGCCTCCGCGGACCGTCAGGCGCCGCAGCAGCTCGAGGATCACGTCCTTGGCCTGCACCCAGGGCCGCGACAGCCGGCCCTCGAGCCGCACCTCCACCACCTCCGGGCAGGCGATCTCGTAGGGGTGCCCGGCCATCGCCACCGCCACGTCCAGCCCACCGGCGCCGATCGCGATCATCCCCAGCGCGCCGCTCGTGGTGGTGTGAGAGTCGGCGCCCACCAGGATCCCGCCCGGCTTCGCGTAGCGCTCGATGTGCACGTAGTGGCAGATGCCGTTGCCCGGCCGCGAGTAGTCGATCCCGTAGCGCCGGCACAGCGCGCGCAGCATGCGGTGGTCGTCGGGGTTCTTGAAATCGAGCTGGATGACGTTGTGGTCGATGTACTGGACCGCTCGCTCGACGCTGACCCGCGGCACGTCGAGCTGCTCGAACTGCATCAGCGCCATGGTGCCGGTGGCGTCCTGGAGCAGCGTCTGATCCACCACCAGGGAGATCGACTCTCCCGGCTTCAGATCGCCGTCCACGAGGTGGTCCTGAAGGATCTGTCGGGTGAGGTTCTCGGGCATCGGGGTGCGTGTACCCGCTGCGGCCGGTTCTCGCACCGGCGGCTCATGCGGCCGCCGGCGCGAGGTCGGGAAGCGCGTCCTCAGCGCGCTTCCCGGGTACCAGCAAGGCGATTCCGGCGCCCAGCGCGAGCACCGCGGCGCCAACCCAGACCGCCGGCACGAGGCCGTCGACATACGCCTCGGGCGAGCCCATGCCGCCCGCGTCGCTGAACACGGTGGCCAGCACGGCCACGCCGAGCACGCCGCCGATCTCGCGGATCGTGTTCATGGCTCCCGAGGCCTGGCCGGCCTCGGCCGGCCGCACCGCGCCGAGGATGGCGTTGGCGGCGGGCGCGAAGACGAGCGCCATGCCCGCGCCGGCCATCATGAAGCCGGGCACCAGCAGCCCGTAGGCCACATCGGGCTCGATGACCAGCGCGAGCCATGTCAGCGCGGCGGCCTGCAGCGCCAGGCCCGCCGCCATCAGCGGGCGGCCGCCGATGCGGTCGGAGAGCACGCCCGCGATCGGGGCCACGAAGATCGGCATAGCCGTCCAGGGCAGGGTGCGGATGCCCGCCTCGAGCGGCGAGTAGCCCTGGGCGACCTGGAAGAACTGGGCCAGCAGGAAGATCGACCCGAACGCTCCGAAGAACATCGCCAGCGACACGCCGCTCGTGGCCGAAAAGGCCCGGTTGCCGAAGAAGCGCATCGGCAGCATCGGCGTCTTGGTGCGCAGCTCCCAGGCCACGAAGCCCAGCAGCAGGGCGATGCCCGCGCCGATCGAGACGAGAACGGTCGCGCTGGTCCATCCCAGCGACTGCGCGCGGACGATCCCGAACACCAGGCCGAGCAGCCCGCTGCTGGCCAGCGCCACGCCGGGCACGTCGAGCCGGTTCGCCGGGCCGCGGCTGTCGCGCAGCAGCGCCAGCGCGGCCGGAGCGAGCGCCAGGCCCACCGGAACGTTCAGCCAGAAGATCCACTGCCAGGAGAAGCCCTCGACCACCGCTCCGCCCACCACCGGGCCGAGCGCCACGCCCAGCCCCGAGACCCCGGACCAGATGCCGAGCGCCAGCCCGCGCTTGTCGGCGCTGAAGGCGTCGCTCAGCAGGGTGAGCGAGAGCGGGGTGATGATGGCCGCCCCCAGCCCCTGCAGCGCCCGCGCCGCGATGAGCGCGTCGGTGCTCGGCGCCAGCGCGGCCGCCGCCGAGGCCAGCGTGAACACGCCCAGCCCGGCCACGAACACCGGGCGCCGGCCCAGACGGTCGCCCAGGGCGGCGCCGGTGAGCAGGAAGACGGCGAAGCTCAGGGTGTAGGCGTTGACCGTCCACTCGAGCTCCTCCAATGAAGCCCCGAGGTCCTCGCGGATGCTGACCAGCGCGTTGGTGACGACCAGGTTGTCGAGCGTGACCATGAAGAGCGCGATCGAGACGATCGCCAGGGTCCAGCTGCTACGCGAGTTCATCGTCTTTCCCTTCTGTGATTGATTGACCTATCAAAGACATGACAAAAAAAGAGAGGTGCCTCACGACGGCCCCGCCCAGCAGTAGTCCCGCGGCAGGTCGAGCGCCGCGGCGACGTTGAGGAGCATGCCCTTGGCGAAGAAGTCGACGGCGCGCTCGTGCGACACGCCGCTCATCCGCTCCACGTCGTCCATCAGCTGCATGAACTCCCGCCGGACCGGCTCCCGAAGCTCCGGGTCGCCGGCGGCGGCGTGAGCCTGCATCTGGAACAGGATCTCGTCGCGGTCGGCGAGCAGGCGATCGTAGGCCTGCCCCATCCGCAGGAGCCGCTCGTCGGGATCTCTCGACGCCGCGCGCCGCCTCGGTGAACGCGGCGCGAATGCGCCCCACCACGTGCCGGTGCACGGCCAGGAACAGCTCGTGCTTACTGGGAAAGAGCGCGTAGATGTAGGGCTGCGAGATGCCGGCCCGCTTGGCGATCGCGCCGGTGCTGGCCGCGTGGAAGCCGTGGGCCGCAAACTCCTTGACGGCAGCGTCGATCACCTGAGCGCGCCGCTCGTCGGAGCTGGAGCGGGGCTCGGGGCGGGAGGCGGTCTTCGTAGCCACGTCCATCACCTTAGTTATTGATCTATCAATTGTCAAGAGGAGACGGCCACAAGCTCATGCCGATCCCGCTCGCGGCGGCTTGCATGACCTTTGGGTCACCCTGCGGCCGAAACCTCATGCAAACCGCGCGAGTGCCCGTTCCGCATGAGTCTGTGGCACTGCACGCGGCCCTACCCAGCCGGCCGTACGAACACGCCCCGGGCCTCAGCGACCAGCGTGCGTGGCTCCTCGGCGGCGAAGGCGGAGGCGTGCAGCACCAGCTTCCGCTCCCCCCGCTCCTCCACCCGCGCCTCCACACGCACGAACGTCCCCACCGGCGCCGGCGCCCTCAGATCCACCTCGAGCCGCGCCGTCACCGCCACCGAGCGCTCGTCGAAGACCAGCAGCGCCATGGCCTCGTCCAGCGCCGCCGCCAGCACGCCGCCGTGGGCGTACCCGGGCGGGCCCTGGTGGTCCTGCTTGACGAAGAAGCGGCCCTCCACCCCGCCCTCGGGCGTGGGCTCGAGCTCGAGCTGCAGGCCGAAGGGGTTGGCCGGACCGCAGCCGAAGCACAGCTCGTGGTGCGTAAGCGGAGCCTCCCCGCGCTCAGGCACGCAGGCCGCGCAGCACGTAGTGCAGGATCCCGCCGCCGCGGTAGTACTGCCACTCGTTGGGGGTGTCGATCCGCACCCGGGCCTCGAACTCCACGCCGGACGAGGTGCTCACCCCGAGCGTGCGGGCGCCCTCCTCCAGCGGCTCGAGGTCGAACGACTCCTCGCCGGTGAGCCCGAGCGACTCCACCGACTCACCGTCCGGAAACTGCAGGGGCAGCACCCCCATTCCCACCAGGTTCGAGCGGTGGATGCGCTCATACGACTCGGCCAGCACGAAGCGCACGCCCAGCAGCCGCGGTCCCTTCGCCGCCCAGTCGCGCGAGGAGCCCGAGCCGTATTCGCGGCCGGCCAGCACGCACAGGGGCACGCCCTCGCCGGCGAACTCCATCGCGGCGTCGAAGATCGGCGCGACCTCACCGTCCTTGGTGGTGAAGCCGCCCTCGGTGCCCGGCGCCAGCAGGTTCCGCAGGCGCACGTTCGCGAACGTACCGCGCATCATCACCTCGTGGTTGCCGCGGCGGGAGCCGTAGGAGTTGAAGTCCCGCCGCTCGACCCCGTGCTCGACCAGGTAGCGACCGGCGGGAGAGTCCTCCTTGATGGCGCCCGCGGGTGAGATGTGGTCGGTGGTCACGCTGTCGCCGAGCAGGGCCAGGACGCGGGCGCCCTCGATCGGCTCGAAGCCGGAGGGCGGCTCGGCGGCCATGCCCTCGAAATAGGGCGGGCGCTTGACGTAGGTGGACTCCGGGTCCCAGGCGTAGCGGTCGCCCTCGGGCACCGACAGGCCGTTCCAGTTCTCGTCGCCCTCGAACACCTCGCCGTAGCTGGTGCGGAACATGTCGGACTCGATGGCCTGCTCGATCGCGTCGTTGACCTCCTGCTGGCTGGGCCACAGGTCGCGCAGGTGGACGTCGCCCTGGAGCGGCTCGCTGGTGAGGTCGACGTCCATGCGGCCGGCCAGCGCATAGGCCACGCAGAGCGGCGGCGAGGCGAGGTAGTTCATCTTCACCTCGGGGTGGATCCGGCCCTCGAAGTTGCGGTTGCCCGACAGCACCGAGGCCACCACCAGGTCGCGCTCCTCGATCTCGCGCGAGATCTCCTCCGGCAGCGGGCCGGAGTTGCCGATGCAGGTGGTGCAGCCGTATCCCACCAGGCTGAACCCCAGCCGCTCGAGCGGCTCGATCAGGCCGGCCCGCTCCAGGTACGCGGTCACCACCTTGCTGCCCGGCGCGAGCGAGGTCTTGACCCAGGGGCGCCGCTCCAGGCCGGCCTCCACCGCCTTGCGGGCCAGCAGGCCGGCGCCGAGCATCACCGACGGGTTGGAGGTGTTGGTGCAGCTCGTGATCGCCGCGATCACGACGGCGCCGTGGTCGAGCCCCTCGCGGCGCTCGGCCACCGCGGCCCCCCCGCGCCGCTCGGACGGAGCCGGGGCCTCGCCCCCGCCGTCGGTGGTGGGCGGGTCGCTGGCCGGGAAGCTCTCGGCGTCGGACTCGTCGTAGCCGGCCAGGTCCTCGTCGCCCACCGCCTCGGCCAGCTCCGAGCGAAAGCCCTCGGCGGCGCCGGAGAGCGGCACCCGGTCCTGCGGGCGCTTTGGGCCGGCGAGCGAGGGCTCCACCTCGCCCAGGTCGAGCTCGAGGGTGTCGGAGTAGGTGGCCTCCTCGGAGTCCGCGTCGTGGAAGAGCCCCTGCTCGCGGCAGTAGGCCTCGACCAGCTCCACCCGCTCGGCCGGCCGGCCGGAGAACTCGAGGTAGCGCAGCGTCTCGGCGTCCACGGGGAAGATGCCGCAGGTGGCGCCGTACTCGGGGGCCATGTTGCCGATGGTGGCCCGGTCGGCCAGCGGGAGGTTCGGAAGGCCGGGTCCGAAGAACTCCACGAAGCTGCCCACCACGCCGCGCTCGCGGAGCATCTGGGTGACCGTGAGGACGAGGTCGGTGGCGGTCGAGCCCTCGGGCAGCTCGCCCTCGAGCCTGAACCCCACCACCTGCGGGATCAGCATCGACACCGGCTGACCGAGCATCGCGGCCTCGGCCTCGATGCCCCCCACGCCCCAGCCGAGCACGCCCAGGCCGTTGATCATCGTGGTGTGGGAGTCGGTGCCCACCAGCGTGTCGGGGAAGGCCTGGCCGTCGCGGTCCTCGACCACCCGGCCCAGGTACTCGAGGTTCACCTGGTGGCAGATGCCGGTGTTGGGCGGGACCACCTTGAAGTTGTCGAACGCGCTCTGGCCCCAGCGCAGGAAGGCGTAGCGCTCGCGGTTGCGCTCGTACTCGAACTCGGCGTTGCGCTGGAAGGCGAGCCGCTCGGCGAACACGTCCACCTGGATCGAATGGTCGATCACCAGCTCCACCGGCACGAGCGGGTTGATGAGCGAGGGGTCTCCGCCCAGCTCATCCATCGCGTCCCGCATGGCGGCCAGGTCGACGATGGCGGGGACGCCGGTGAAGTCCTGCATCAGCACGCGGGCCGGGCGGTAGGCGATCTCCTGGGAGGGCTCGTCGCTCGCGACCCACTGGGCCACCGCCTCGGCGCCGTCGTCCTCGCCGTTGCGCAGCAGGTTCTCCAAGAGGACCTTGAGCGAGTAGGGCAGCCGGGCCACGTCGTAGCGCTGCTGCAGCGCGTCGAGGCGGAAGATCTCGAAGGACCGGCCGCCGGCCTCGAGGGTCCCGCGGGCGCCGAAACGGTCGTTGTCGCTCACGCCTTAGACACTATCCGGGGGATGCATGATCTGGCCTGCGTCGTCCACCTGCACTCGACCTACTCCGACGGAACCGGCACGGTGCCGCAGATCGCGCGCGCCGCGCGGCGGGCCGGCGCGGACGTGGTGCTGCTCACCGACCACGACTCGCTCGAGGCCAAGACCCGGGGCGAGGAGGGCTGGTACGGCAGCGCCCTCGTGCTGGTGGGCGAGGAGGTCTCGCCGCCGGCCAGGAACCACTACCTGGCCTTCGGCCTGGACGAGGTGATCGACCACACCGACCTGGACGCCCACGGCATCTGCCAGGCGGTGAAGGAGGCCGGAGGCTTCGGCTTCGCGGCCCACCCCTTCTCGGTGGGATCGGCCCGCTTCAAGCGCGCCGTGCCGATGCCCTTCGACGGCCTCGACTGCGATGCCATGGAGGGGGTCGAGCTCTGGAGCTTCGTCAACGACACCGCCGCCGGCGCGCGCAACGTGCGCGAGCTGCTGCGCTTCGTCCTCCGCCCGGCCCACGCGCTCGACCATCCCCCGGAGCGGAACATGAGGGCCTGGGACGAGCTCTGCCGGGGGCGGCGGGTGGTGGCGCTCGGCGGCCTGGACGCCCACCAGTTCGGCGTCCGGGTGGGCCCCGTGGTGCCGCTGCGGGTGATGGCCTACCGGCGCTCGTTCCGCTTCATCCGCACCCACGTGCTCTGCGCCGAGGCGCCCAGCGGCGAGGTCGGGCACGACCGCGACCAGGTCTACGCCGCCCTGCGGGAGGGCCGCTGCTACATCGCCGCCGACGTGGTGGCTCCGGCCAAGGGCTTCGCCTTCGAAGCCGACGACCTCCCGATGGGCGCCGAGGCCCCGGCCGGCCGCCGGACGTTGCGCGCCCGCACCCCGCTGGCGGGCCGCCTGCGCCTGCTGCGGGACGGCAACGGTGATCGCCGAGCGTGAGGGGACCACGCTCGAGCACGAGGTGGAGGAGCCGGGCGTGTACCGGGTGGAGGCGCTGCGCCGCGCCCGCGGCCGCGAGCGCACCTGGATCCTCTCCAACCCGATCTACCTGCGCTAGATGACTGATTCCACGACCCCGCGCACGCGGCCGCGAAAACAATCATCTAGTCACGCGGGGCCACGCTCGCCCCTCGCGCCGCGCCCGCGCTGGCCGCCACCACCAGCAGGATGGCCACGATCTCCCGTCCCACCAGGCTCTCGCCCAGGATCACGAAGCCGGCCAGCGCCGCCGCCGCGGGCTCGAGGCTCATCAGCACGCCGAACACGCCCGCCGGCATCCGCCGCAGCGCCTCCAGCTCGAGCGAGTATGGGATCGCCGAGGAGAGGATGGCCACCGCGAGGCCCGCGGCCAGGATCCAGGGCACCAGGAGGTTCGAGCCTCCGTCGGCCACGCCCGACGGCAGGAGCACCACGCTTCCCACCACCATGGCCAGCGCGAGCCCCTGCCCGCCGGGCAGCACCTGGCCCACCTTGACGCTGAGCAGGATGTAGGCCGCCCAGAAGGCGCCGGCGAGCAGCGCGAACGCCACGCCGAGCGTGTCCAGGTCGGAGGAGCCGAAGTTCGACAGCAGCAGGATCCCGGCGGCCGCCAGCGCCACCCACAGCAGGTCGAGCGGCCGGCGCGAGCCCAGGACGGCCACGCCCAGCGGGCCCACGAACTCGAAGGTCACCGCCACGCCCAGCGGGATGCGGTCCAGTGAGGCGTAGAAGGCCGAGTTCATGCCGGCGAGCACCAGGCCGAAGACGACGATGATCAGCAGCTCGCGGCGCGCCAGGCCGCGCACCGGCGGCCTCCAGATCAGGACCAGCACGATCGCTGCCAGGGCGGTGCGCAGCAGCACGGTGCCGCCGGGGCCGAGCTCGTCGAAGAGCAGCTTGGCCAGGGCCGACCCGAACTGGACCGACCCGATGCCGGTCAGCACCAGCAGCACCGGGGGAGCGGTTCCCAGCCGGCGGGGGGCGGTCTCGGTGGCCTGGTCGCTCACTTGCAGGACGCTACGGATCCGGCCCGCCCATCGTCCCGAGGGATAGCGATACCGCGCGCAGCCGGCCGAGCCGGCTGCTTGCGGCTAGGGTTGCGCCGTCATGGCCGTGACCACCGCTCCGCCCGCGACTCCCGCGCGCGAGCGCACCCACGAGGAGCTCGAGGAGGTCTTCTCGAGGCTCGACGCGCCCTTCGCCTTCGTGGACCTCGATGCGATGTGGTCCAACTCCCGGAAGCTCCTCGAGCGCGCCCGGGGAACCCCGATCCGGGTGGCCAGCAAGTCGGTGCGCTGTCGCGCCCTGCTGGAGGCGATCCTGCGGCGCGACGAGGGCTACCAGGGCCTCATGACCTTCACCCTGCCCGAGAGCCTCTGGCTGGCCGAGCGCGGCTTCGACGACCTGCTCGTCGCCTACCCGACCGCCGACCGGGAGGCTCTCGCCGAGCTCAGCCGCCTTCCGTCGGAACGGCCGCCGGTGCTCATGGTGGACAGCGTCGAGCACCTCGACCTCATCGAGCGCGCCGCCGGGCCCGCCGGCGGCGGCCCGATCCGGGTGTGCATCGAGCTGGACGTGGGCTGGTGGGTGCTGGGCGGCCGCGCGAAGATCGGGGTCAAGCGCTCGCCCGTCCGAACACCCCTCCAGGCCCAGGCCCTCGCCCGGGAGATCGTCGCGCGGCCCGGGTTCGAGCTGGCCGCTCTCATGGGCTACGAGGCCCACATCGCCGGGGTGGGCGATCGCTTTCCGGGCTGGAAGCGAATCCAGGAACCCGTGATCCGGGTGATCAAGGAGCGCTCGGCGGCCGAGATCGCCGAGCGCCGCGCTGCCGCCGTGGCCGCCGTCCGCGAGGTGGCCGACGTCGAGGTGATAAACGGCGGCGGCACCGGCAGCGTGCACCTGACCCGGCGGGAGAGCGTGATCACCGAGGTGACCGCGGGGTCGGCGTTCTTCGCCCCCACGCTCTTCGACCACTACGACGACTTCTCCCTGACGCCGGCCGCGATGTTCGCGCTGCCCGTGGTGCGCCGGCCGAGCCCGTCGACGGCCACCCTCCTGGGCGGTGGCTACCACGCCTCCGGCCCTGCGGGACGGGATCGCCTACCCCAGCCCTACCTCCCGCGCGGGCTCAAGCTCGACCCGCTCGAGGGCGCCGGAGAGGTGCAGACCCCCGTCTTGGGCCCTGGGGCCGCTAGCCTGCGCATCGGCGCAAACGTCTATCTGCGCCATTCCAAGGCCGGCGAGCTGTGCGAGCGTTTCCAAAGCCTCTTCCTGCTCAGCGGCGGCCAGATCGTCGACGAGGTTCCGACCTACCGCGGCGAAGGTCGTACCGAGCTGTAGCAGCAGGGCGGGCGCAACCCGCTCGGTTTGGCCGTGTTCGCTCCCCCATGGCCCGACGCGTCCTGCTCACGGCCGCCCTCGTGCTGCTGGTGGCCGCTCCCTCGGCGGCCGCGCAGCCGAACGTGGTGGTGCTCATGACCGACGACCAGACCGCCGCCTCGATGTCCTCCATGCCGCGGGTGAACGGTCTTCTGAGCGCCGGCGGCACGCTCTTCGACCAGGCCTTCGCGAGCTTCCCGCTCTGCTGCCCGTCGCGTACCACCCATCTGACCGGCCAGTACGCCCACAACCACGGCGTGCTGCACAACGTGGGCCCCTTCGGCGGCTACACGGCGTTCGACCATGAGGACTCCCTGCCGGCCTGGCTGCAACAGGCGGGCTATCGCACGATGCACGTGGGCCGCTACCTCAACGGCTACCGGGCCACCTCAGGGGTTCCGCCGGGCTGGAGCGATTGGCACGGCATGCCCCACGCCGACGCGTTCAACTACCAGTCCTGGAAGGTCAACGAGAACGGCGTGCTGCGCTCCTACCCCGAGCCCGCGCGGCCCGCCGAGTACCAGACGGACTTCCTGACCCGCCGCGCGCGGGAGCTGATCGAGGACGCGGCTCCGAGCCCGGCGCCCTTCTTCCTGTCGCTCTGGTACACGGCGCCGCACCGGGGCAAGCCCCGGGATCCCGACGACCCGACCCTCATCGGCACCCCCTCCCCGGCGCCCCGCCACCGCGACGCCTTCGCCGGCGCGCGCATGCCGCGCCCGCCCAGCTTCGACGAGGCCAACATGTACGACAAGCCCCAGGTGGTCGCCGACCGGCCCCGCTTCACCTTCGAGAAGGAGGGCGCCATCCAGGAGAACTGGCGCCAGGAGCTGGAGAGCCTGATGGCGGTGGACGAGGGGGTGGGCACCCTGATCGACACGCTCGCCCGGACCGGCGAGCTGGAGAACACCCTGATCGTCTACACGGCCGACAACGGCTACATGCACGGTGAGCACCGGGCCCTGGCGGAGAAGGTGCTGCCCTACGAGGAGTCGATCCACGTGCCGCTGATCCTGCGGGGCCCCGGCGTCCCCGCCGGCCGGATCGACCGCCGGCTGGTGGCCAACGTCGACGTGCCCGCCACGATCCTGGACGCCGCCGACGTGGCGCCCCAACGCACCCAGGACGGGCGCTCGCTCCTTGAGCTGCTGGCCGACCCGGGCGCGGAGTCGGGCCGCGACATCCTGATCGAGAACGGCAACGGGGCCAACGGGGTGCCGGCCTACCGCGGCATCCGCACCTACCGCTTCCTCTACGTCGAGCACGACACCACCGGCGAGTACGAGCTCTACGACCTGCTCGAGGATCCGTTCCAGCTGAAGAGCCGGGACGGAGCCGACAGGTACCGCGCCGTCCAGCGCGACCTGCGCGGCCGCCTGCGCCGCCTGGAGCGCTGCGTGGGCCGAGGCTGCCGCGAGCATCCGCGCCTCCGGCTCCAGCTTCGCCCGCGGGCCACCACCTGCGTGCCCGACGATCTCCAGATACGGCTGAGCGGGCCGGAGCGCACAGCGGTGATCGCCGCCGACGTGCTGCTCGGGCGCCGGCGCGTGGCCCGGGTGAGGACGCCCTCGCTGATCCGGACGATCCCGGACAGCAAGCTGCGGGCGGGACGGACTGTTCGCCTGAGGGTGCGGGCGGAGACCCGGGACGGCCGCCGGCTGACGCTTGACCGCCGGGTGCGCGCCTGCGGCTGACATGCGCGCGCGCCTGCTCCGCCGGCTCGCACTCGCCCTTGCCGTTCCCGCGCTGACCCCGCTCGCCGCCTGCGCCGGCGACGAGCCCGACCGCGGCGGCGCCGCGGAGCGGCCCAACGTCGTGGTCCTCATGACCGACGATCAGACCCTGGAGTCGATGCGCGTGATGCCCGGGGTGCGCCGGACGCTGGCCGATCAGGGCACGACGTTCACGCGCAGCTTCACCTCCTTCGCCGTCTGCTGCCCGTCGCGCGCGACCTTCCTCACCGGCCAGTACGCCCACAACCACGGGGTGCTCAGCAACCGGCCGCCCGAGGGGGGCTATGGGCGCCTGGACCGGGCCGAGACCCTCCCGGTGTGGCTCGGCCGGGCGGGCTACCGCACGATGCACGTGGGCAAGTTCCTCAACCGCTACGGGCAGCATCTCGGCCCCCACCACGTGCCGCCCGGCTGGGACGAGTGGCACGGGTCGATCGACCCCTCCACCTACGCCTACTACGGCTACACGCTGAACGAGAACGGTGAGCTGGTGACCTACCCGAGGGCGTACTCCACCGACCTCTACGCCGAGCGGGCCATCGAGCTGATCGAGGACGCCGCCGGCGGCGACGAGCCCTTCTTCCTCAACGTCGGCTTCCTCGCCCCCCACGCCGGCGCACCCCGCGACCCTGGTGACCTGCGCGGGCTGGCCACGCCGTCGCCGGCGCCCCGCCACCGGGGCCGCTTCGCCGGCGAGCCGCTGCCCGCCGACGTCCGCGCCGCCTTCGACGAGACCGACCTGAGCGACAAGCCCGCGGCCATGCGCGCGCTGCCTCGGATCCGGGCCCGCCGCGCCGGTGTGATCCGGGCGAACTACCGCCAGCGGCTCGAGTCGCTGCTGGCCGTCGACGAGGCGGTGGTGGCCATCGTCGACGCGCTGCGGGACGAGGGCGAGCTGGACGACACGCTCGTGATCTTCACCTCCGACAACGGCTTCTTCCACGGGGAGCACCGCATGCAGAGCGAGAAGATGCTGGTCTACGAGCCCTCGATCCGCGTGCCGCTGGTCATGCGCGGGCCGGGTGTGCCGAGGGGCGAGACCAGAGGCCAGCTGGTGACGAACGCCGACCTCTCGCCCACCATCCTCGCCGTCGCCGGAGCGAGCCCGGCCAAGCGGCAGGACGGCCGCTCCCTGCTCTCGCTGCTCGCCGACCCGGGACTGGAATGGGGCCGCGACCTGCTGATCGAGGGCATGGACGGCTACACGATCGTGGGCTACGACGCCCTGCGCACCTACCGCTACCTCTACGCGCGCTACAGCACCGGCGAGCAGGAGCTCTACGACCTCGAGCGCGACCCGCACCAGCTCGACAGCGTGCACGCCGATCCCGCGTACTCGGGCGTGCGGGCGCAGCTGGCACGCCGGCTGGCCTCGCTGGCCGGATGCGCCGGCCGGGCCTGCTCGCGGGGGCCGGACCTGCGCCTGTCGGTGAGCGGCTGCCGGGTGAGGGTGAGTGGGCGGGCGATCGAGCGGGTCCGGTTCCGCTCCGGGCGCAGGGCGAGCGACTCCCGGGCCCCGTTCGCGGCCCGGGCGGCGGGGACGCGGGTACGGGCGACGGTGCGAACCAGCGACGGCCGCATGGCCAGCCTGGACCGGCGGCTGGCGGGCTGCGGCTAGGCCGCCCCTGCCGGCCCGAGCACGCGGCGCAGGTAGTCGTTCCCGAAGCGACCCTCGGGGTCGAACCGCCCGCGGACCTCCTGAAAGCGCTCCCATCCGGGATAGCGGGGAGCCAGCGTGGCCGCCGACTGGTAGTGGCGCTTGCCCCAGTGCGGCCGACCGCCGTACTCGTCCATGATCGCCTCCACGGCGCGGAAGTAGGTCTCGAACTCCATGCCCCGGAACTGGTGGACCGCGATGTAGGCCGTGGGCCGCCCGTGCGCGGTGGAGAGCAGGGCGTCGTCGCCCGCCACCACCCGCAGCTCGATGGGAAAGCCGACCGGCAGACGCCTGCGCTCGATGACCTCCAGCACGCGCTCCAGCGCCTCGGCCGCATGCTCGCGCGGGATGCCGTACTCCATCTCGGTGAAGCGGACCAGGCGCGTGTTGGCGTAGACGCGATGGCTGCGGTCGAGATGCTCCGCCCTTCCCAGCAGCGCGGCGAAGCGCCTGCTCACCGCCGGGATCGCGCGGGGGGCGCTGCGGCCGAGGCGGCCGGCGGCCCACAGCGCCGCGTTCTCCAGCAGGACATCGCGGGCAAAGGCCTCGGCCCGGCCCCGCGAGTCGGGCTCCCGGCTGGTGCGCTCCGAGACAAGCGTCAGCGCTCGCCGGGTGTAGGGGAGCACGAAGGCCTCCCAGTGGTCGTGAGCGTCCACCTGCTCGTCGAGCCGGCCCAGCACGTCGCCCAGATCCTGCGGCTCGTCGACCCGGTGGATGGTGAAGGAGGGGACACAGCGCAGGGTGACCGTGCTGATCGCTCCCAGGGCCCCCAGGCCCACCCGTGCAGCCAGCAGCTCGTCGCCCTCGCGGAGGTCGCGGACCGTGCCGGTGCCGTCCACCAGCCGAAGGCCCACCACCCGGGACGACAGGTTGCCGAAGCGGCCCCCGGTGCCGTGGGTGGCGGTGGAGATCGAGCCCGCGAGCGTCTGCGGATCGACGTCGCCCTGGTTCTCCATGGCCAGGCCGCGTCGCGCGAGCTGCTCTCCCAGTTCGCGCAGCGTGATCCCGGCCTCCACGGTCACGTCCTCGCCCTCGACGCCGAGCACCCGGTTCATCCCCGACAGGTCGATCATCACGCCGTCGGTGCAGGCGATATCGGTGAACGAGTGGCCGGAGCCGGCCGGCTTGACCCGCGCCGCGCCGGCCACGACCCGCGCGAGCTCCTCCTCGGACCGGGGCCGCTCGATGCGCTCGGGGGCGCAGCGCTGCTCGCGGGCCCAGTTGGTCCAGAGGCGGGGCATTGCGGCTGAGGCTAATGGCCGCCGGGTACGGCTAGCCCCACCCAGAGCGGCCGGGAAGCCCCCTTTAAGTCCCCCCGCGGCGGCAGCACACTGAGGCCATGGACTCTCGTTTGACACTGCTTGCCGCCGACACGCGGGCTGCGGTTCTGCGTTGCCGCGCGCGCGAGAGCCGACTGCTGTCGAGCCGGCGGTCCCGGCTGTGGTCCCGCCGCCGGTGACGGCCGTCGAGCTGCGCCGGCACCTGGCGGAGCTCGACGCCGAGCGCAGCCTGGCGCGGGAGACCGGCGTGGCCGAGATCGGCGCCTACGCGGCGGACCTCGACGAGGAGATCGAGCTGTGCCGCTGGCTCTACGCCGCGTTCGCGGTCACCGAGATCGCGACGCTGCGGGGCGAGCTGTCCGGCAGGCAGTTCGGGTGAGCACGTGATCGTGCTCCGACCCCTCAGGGACGCTTCGGTGAAACCGGACGACCGTCGAAGCCTGGGCGGACGTCAGCTCCGCCGGGCCCGCCGGCCGCCCCGCACCTCCGGACGCCCGGAGGCCCCGAGCGGCGGAGCTCAGCTCAGGTTGACCTGATAGGTCTCGAGCGGCTCACCGTCACCGTCCGCCTTGGCCGCGCTGCCGGCGCCGATCGGCGCCCTCCTCGACGAGCCGGTCGATGGTCAGCGGTCTAGCGGGTGGCCGACTCCGCGGCCGCGGCCTCGATCCGCTCCGGCTCGCCCGCCCAGTGGCCTTCCGCATCGACCGGCTGGTCGCGCAGGTAGGCCTCCGCGTCCAGCGCCGCCATGCAGCCGGTGGCCGCCGCGGTGACCGCCTGGCGGTAGGTGTGGTCGGTGAGGTCGCCCGCGGCGAACACCCCGGGGCGCCCGGTCTTGGTGGAGCGGCCGACCACCTCGACGTAGCCGTTCTCGTCGGTCTCCAGCTGGCCCTCGACGAGCTGGGAGTTGGGGCGATGGCCGATCGCGATGAAGGCGCCGGTGAGCGGCATCTCGCGCACCGACCCGTCCTCGGTGTTCTCGAGCACGGCCACGCCCAGCGATCCGTTCTCGCCCGGCTCGAAGCGCTGGACCGTGAAGGGCGTGAGCAGCTCGATGTTGGGCGTGTCCGTTGCCCGGTCCAGCATGATCGCCGAGGCACGGAACTCCGGTCGCCGGTGCACGACCGTGACCTTGTCGGCGAACTTGGACAGGAAGGTGGCGTCCTCCATCGCGGTGTCGCCGCCGCCGATGACCATCGTCTGGTGATCGCGGAAGAAGGCCGCGTCGCAGGTGGCGCAGTAGGACACCCCGCGGGCGGCCAGCTCGTCCTCGCCGGGCACGCCGAGCTTCTTTGGCTCGGCGCCCATGGCGAGGATGACCGCGCGGGCGCGGATCTCCCGGTCGCCGATGTAGACGCTGTGGATGCCGCCGGGCTCGTCGGCCAGGTCGATCCGGGTGGCGTCGTCGGTGATGAAGCGCGTGCCGAAGCGCTCGGCCTGCGTGCGGAACTCGGACATCATCTCCGGCCCGAGCACGCCGTCGGGGTAGCCCGGGTAGTTCTCGACGTCGGTGGTCTGCTGGAGCAGGCCGCCCCAGGCGAAGCCCTCGACGACGAGCGGCTCGAGGTCCGCACGCGACGTGTACAGCGCCGCCGTATAGCCGGCGGGGCCGCTGCCCACGATCACGACGTTCTCGATGTCCTTGATCTCCGTGTTCATCACCCTCACTTTACTTTCTGAAGTATAGCGGCGTCGCCGGCGTCCTGCTTGCGCTCCTGGTCCCAGCCGGCCACGGTCTTGCGCAGGCCGAAGAAGGCCACGATTCCGGGCGGGATCGGCAGCCAGAAGGCGATGATCCGGTAGGTGAGCACCGCGGGGAAGACCACCTCGCTCGGCACGTCGAACAGGAGGAAGGCGCCGATCATGCCCGCATCCACGGACCCCACGCCGCCGGCCGGCGAGGGAATGAGGTTCGCGGCCATGCCCACGAAGAAGCCCTGCACCAGCACGGCGAAGGGCACGTCGCCGCCGAAGGCCTCGAAGCTCGCCCACAGGATGCCGATGTTCGCCGCCCAGAATCCCACCGCGCCGCCCACTGCGAGCGCGCCCCGTTGCGGGCGGCGCAGGTAGGCGATTGCCGTCCGGACCCCGCTGGCGATGGTGGCGGGGCCGCTGGCCAGCCGGGTGAGAAAGCGAGTGTGGCGGTAGCCCTGCCCGAAGGACTGGATGCGGCGCTCGAAGTCCTCGGGGATGAGCGCGATCAGCGCGAACACCAGCATCACCACTCCGGCCACCGCGGCGGGCACCACCGTGCCGCCGAAGGGGGCGCTGCCGGGCAACACTCCCGTGCGCAGCAGGATCCCGAAGATCACGAGGGACCCCAGGTAGATCAGGTAGGTGAGCGTGAGGAAGGCCACCATCCGGCAGGCCGAGCGGCGCCGGGGCATCCCCGCCTTGCGCAGCGCCCAGTAGGTGAGCACGAGCCCGCCCGCTCCCGCGGCGGAGAAGACCCGCGTGGCGGCCAGCCCCGCCATGGTGATCTGGTACGACGCCCGCAGGTTGAGCCGCCGGTGGATCTTGTCGTCGACGGTGCCCGAGAGGATCCCCTTGAACAGCGCCACATAGGCCGCGAAGGCCAGGATGTTGAAGCCGATCGCGGCCACGATCCAGTACCACGTGGCGTTGTCGATGCGGTCGAGCGCCTCTCCGGTGCCCAGGATCGTCGGGATCAGCACGTAGATCGCGACGATCACCAAGACCACCCCGAGCACCCCGAGCAGGATCTTGCGCCGGTCGTGCAGGAGCGCGCTGAACGCTCCTACCTGTGCGTCGTCGTCCTCCTCTCCGGGCCCCTCGTGTTCCTCAAGCTCGAGCTCGAGATCGCGCTCCTCGTCGCTTACGCGGGGCTCGCTCGTCCGCATCAGCCGGCACGCGGCTCGAGGCGGCGGATTACTCCGCCGAGCAGCCGGGCGGCCGGCTCGGCCCGCGGGGCCAGGCGCCAGATCCCCTCCGCGAGCGCGAGGCCGGCGAGCAGATCCATGACGTAGTGCTCGCCCAGGTAGACCAGGCCGAAGCCGAGCGCGAGGCTGTAAGCCCAGGCGATTGCGCTGGGGCCACGCCCGGCGTAGGAGAGCACGCGGGCGCACATCACGGACGTCCCGAAGTGGAGTGAGGGCATGGCAGCGAAGGGATTGCCTTGCAGGGAATGGTAAAGCGGCTGCCACAGGCGTCCCCAGAAGCGCTCGCCCGCCTCGGCCATGATGCGGCGCACCGGCGGCATGTTGCCGTTCTGCGCGGCCCACCAGGGCGGGGCGGTGGGCACCGTCCAGTAGACGACGCAGCCGAGGTCGAAGCAGGCGGAGATCAGCACCGCCGAGCGCGGATAGTGCTCGCGGTGGTAGCGCAGCAGGTAGGCGAGGGTGACGTGGGGGACGAGGAACCAGACCCAGTGCACCGCCGAGAGCGCGAAGTCGAGCGGCCTGACCTGTCCCTCGCGACCGAGGGCCCGCTGAAGGCGGATGGTCGGCGCGGTGCCGAGCCCGAGAGCGCGATCGAAGCGGATCGGGTAGTTGACCTTGAGGCGCCGCAGCAGCGCGTCGGGATCGTCGTCGGGCATGTCGAAATGGGCGAAGTAGGTCCACATCTGCAGCGCGAAGATCCCCGCGTCACGGACAGGGGTGCGGGGGGCGGCAAGTGCGAGCGCGGCGGGGGCCGGCCACGTGAGGGCCGACACCACCGGCACCCTGAGCCTCAGGCGGTGCCGGACCAGCGGCGTCGCGACGCCGACTGCCACCGCGCCCCACGCCACGATGCGGAGGGCGCGCGTGCTTCGCAAGGCGGGCGCAGCATAGTGCGCCTGCCGCTCAGCGAGTGACCGCCTCCATGATGTGGACCTCCACCGAGGCCCGCTCCGCGAAGGTTCGCGCGTCCTCCTCGGTTCCCACGTCCCGTCCCCAGTGCATGGGCACCGCCACGCCCGGCTGGATCCGGCGAGCGGCCTCGGCAGCCTCCTGCGCCGTCATCACGTACACGCCGCTGACCGGCAGCAGGGCGAGGTCGACCCCGGTGAGGCTGTCCATCTCCGGGATCACGTCGGTGTCGCCGGAGTGGTAGAGGCGCTCGCCCCGCACGTTGAGGTCATAGCCCACCCAGCCGGCGGAGCGCGGGTGGAAGGGCCGGCCCTCGGCGTCACGCTTGGAGGTGTTGTAGGCCGCCACCGCGCTCACGTGCACCCCGCGCACGAGCTCCTCCTCCAGTGCCTCCCCGGGCGCGATCGAGTGGACCCGGCCGCTCACGCGCTCGGCCACCGCGGCCGGACCCACGAGCCAGGTGTTCCGGCCCGACAGCCGCTCGACGTCCTGGGGCGAGAAATGGTCGTAGTGGCCGTGGGTGATCAGGATCAGGTCGGCCTCGGGCGCCCCGGGGGGCACGCGGTAGGGGTCGATGTAGATCACGGCCCTCCCCACCTGGACGCGAAACCCGGCATGGCCGAGCCACACGAGCGAGTCGAGCAGCATGGAGCCAGAATAGGACCCGTGGAAGGAGCCCGGCGGAGTGTGGCGAGTTCTCCTCGGCTGGTAGGGGGAAAGTCGTCGAACCCCCAGCCGGCGGCAGGACCGAGTCCCCTACCCCGCAATCAACGGGCGGCTCAGGCCGGCGCGGGCGCCGGCCGCGGGACACCCGCCCGCACGCCGAGCGTGATCCCGGCCGCCACCACCCCCACCGCGACCAGGCGCTGGGGCGTGACCTCCGCCAGCCCCAGCGCGGCCGAGCACGCGAGCGCGCTCACCGGCAGCACGCCGGAGAACAGCCCCGCGCGCTCGACCCCCAGCAGGCGGACGCCGGTGTACCAGCAGACAAAACCGCCGGCGGTGACGCACAGCGCGAGGTACAGGAGCGCGGAGGCCTCCTCGGTGGTCGGCGCGGGCAGCGACGGCCCGTCCGCGATCAGGCTCCAGGCGGCCAGCATGGGGACCGCGAACAGGCAGGCGTAGGCCGACACGGCCAGCGGCCCGAGCCGCTCGAGGTGCGGCGCCGCCAGCAGCGAGAAGGCGGCCTCGCAGGCAAGCGCGCCGAGGGCGAGGGCCAGGCCCAGCAGGGTCATCCCCCCGTCGGCCCACTGCACACCGGCAGCGCCCAGGGCCACCACCACGGCCGCCCCCACCACGCGCGGGCTCAGGGCCCGGCCCTCCAGGAGCGGGCCCGCGACGGCCAGCACCACCGGCACGCAGCCCACGATCACCCCGATCGTCGCCGGGTCGGTCTCCCGCACTCCCTCGATCACGAACAGGTTGAACAGCACCAGGCCCGTGGCGGCCAGCGCGGCCAGGCCGGCCACCTCGCGCGGGCGCAGGCGCGGCAGCCGCCCGCGGGCCAGCAGCAACAGCAGCGCGGCCGCCAGCGTGTAGCGCGCGGTCTGGCCCGCGGCGAACGGGTAGCTCTCCACCAGGTCGGAGGCGGCCACCAGGGACCCCACCAGGGCGAGCGCGGTGGCGGCGGCGAGCGAGCCGCGGAGCGTGGGGCTCACGCCTGGCGCCGCCCGCCGGCCGCGAGCGCCACGGCGGCGAGCGCGATGTACACGCCGCCGCTGAGACGGCGCAGAAGGGCGGGCCGGGCCCCGAGGCGCGCCCCCAGCAGCGAGGCGGCCAGCATGTAGAGCAGGTCGAGCACCGTGGCGATCACGAAGAACACGGCGCCGAGGATCAGCACCTGGCCGGTCGTGGCCCCGAGGTCGGGATCGACGAACTGCGGGAGGAAGGCGAGGAAGAACAGCGCGACCTTCGGGTTCAGCACGTTCACCAGCACGCCCTCGGCGAAGACCCGGCGGAGGTCCGGCCGGCTGGCCTCCGCGCCCGGCCCGGCCTCGTCCTTGCTGAGCAGCGTGCGCACGCCGAGATAGAGCAGGTAGGCGGCGCCGCCGTAGCGCACGACCTCGAAGGCTGTGGCCGAGGAGGCCAGGAGCGCCGAGAGCCCGAGCGCGGCCGCGCCGATGTGGACGAGCGTGCCCGTCTCGACCCCGAGGGCCGAGGCCAGCCCCACCCGCGGGCCCTGGGTCGCCCCCCGGGTCATGATGTAGATCAGGTTCGGGCCGGGCACCACGACCAGGGCCACGGAGGCGAGGGCGAAGAGCAGGAGGGTGGTGGGCTCGGGCATCCTCCGCAGGCTAGGGCCAAAGTGGTTCACTGTGAAGGTCCAGTTGAGTCATTGAGATGCGGACCAGTTCCTCCCTCGACCTGATGGTCGGCCTTCGGCGCGATGGCGGTCTCCCCTTGCGCGCCCAGCTCGAGGGCCAGCTGCGCGGCGCGGTGCGCGCGGGCCGCCTGACCCCGGGCGCGCTGCTCCCCTCGACCCGCACGCTGGCCCGTGACCTGGGCGTGTCCCGCGGCGTGGTGGTGGACGCGTACGCGCAGCTCGCGGCCGAGGGCTACCTGGTCGCGACCCAGGGCGCCCCTACCAGGGTCTCCGAGACGGCCGTCACGCCGCGGGGTGCGGGCGAGCTGCCGCCCGAGGAGCGACCGCCCCGCTTCGATTTCCGTCCGGGAGGGCCGGACGTGGCCCTCTTTCCGCGCGACGCCTGGGCGGCGTCGGTGCGCCGGGCGCTGCGCGAGGCGCCGGACGCCCGCCTCGACTACGGCGACCCGCGCGGCGCTCCCGAGCTTCGCCGCGCGCTGGCGGCCTACCTCGGCCGGGTGCGGGGTGTGGCCTGTGAGCCGGGCAGGGTGATCGTCACCTCCGGGATGGCCCAGGGCATGGCCATCCTCGGCCGGACGGTGATGGCCGCCGGCGGCCGCAGGGTCGGGGTGGAGGACCCGGGCAGCGGTCCCGGCCGGGCGCAGCTCGCGTCCACGGGGCTGGAGCCGGTCCCGGTCGCGATCGACGCCTCGGGCATCGTCCCCGCGGCCCTGGAGGCCAGCGCGGCCGACGTGGTGCTCACCACGCCGGCGCACCAGTTCCCGACCGGAGTGGTGCTCGCCCCGGAGCGCCGCACGGCCCTGATCGACTGGGCCACGGCCACGGGCGGGCTCGTGATGGAGGACGACTACGACGCGGAGTACCGCTACGACCGCGCCCCAGTGGGGGCCGTGCAGGGTCTGGCCCCCGAGCGGGTGCTCTACGCCGGGTCGGTGAGCAAGACCCTGGCCCCGGCTCTCCGCCTGGGCTGGCTGGTGGCCCCCGAGCACCTGGTCGAGCGCCTGGCGCGGGCGAAGGCGGAGGACGACCTGGGCACGCCCGTGATCGATCAGCTGGCCCTCGCCGACTTCCTGGAGCGCGGCGGGCTCGACCGGCATCTGCGCCGCACCCGCCTCACCTACCGGGCGCGGCGCGACGCCCTGATCGCTGCCCTGGCACGCCACCTGCCCACGGTGCGGCCCTCCGGTGCCGCCGCGGGTCTTCACCTCGTTGCCCACCTGCCCGGCGGAACGGACGAGCCGACCGTCCTGGGCGCGGCCCGGGCGCGTGGTGTGGGGCTCGCCGGGCTGGCCGAGCATCGCGTGCTGCCCGCGCCGCCCGCGCTGCTGCTGGGCTACGGGCGCATCGCCGAGCCGGCTATCGAGGCCGGCGTGCGTGAGCTGGCGGCCGTTATAGGCTCGGCGCCATGAGGTACGAAACGGTCAACTGGGAGCTGTCGGAGGGCGTGGGCCGGATCACCCTCGACCGTCCCGATTCCCTCAACGCCTGGACCGCCGAGCTCGGGCGAGAGCTCAAGCAGGTGGTCACCGGTGACGCCGCCGACCCCGCGGTCAGGGCCGTGCTCGTCACCGGAGCCGGGCGCGGGTTCTCCTCCGGCGCCGACCTCAAGGAGGGCTTCGACCCGGCCGAGGACGGCCTCCCCGACATCCGCAAGGAGCTGCACGAGCTCTACCACCCGATCATCGCGGGCGTCCGGCGCCTGGAGAAGCCTGTGGTGGCGGCGGTGAACGGCCCCGCGGTGGGAATCGGGGCCTCGCTGGCCCTCGCCTGCGACCTCGTGCTGGCCGCGCGGTCGGCCTTCTTCGGCCTGGCCTTCGTGAACATCGGCCTGATGCCGGACGGCGGCTCGACCCTGTTCGTGCCCGCCGCGGTGGGCAAGGCCCGGGCCTTCCAGATGGCGCTCCTGGGCGAGCGGGTCCCGGCCGAGCAGGCTCTGGAATGGGGCCTCGTCAACGAGGTGCTGGACGACGACGAGCTCGAGCCGCACGCGGCGGCGCTGGCCGCCCGCCTGGCCAGGGGCCCCACCCGCTCCTACGCCTCCTCGAAGCGGGCGCTCAACCGGATGCTCTACCCGGACCTGGACGGGCAGCTCGCACTCGAGGCCGAGCTCCAGCATGCCCTCGCCCGCACCGAGGACTTCCAGGAGGGCGTGGCCGCCTTCGTGGAGAAGCGCGAGGCGGAGTTTCAGGGAAGCTGAGCGGGAGCCGGCAGCCGGGCGATCGCTCCCGCGACTCGCCCGGGAACGTCGAACGGATAGAGGCCAACGCGCCCGACTTCGGCTCAAGCGGCACGAAGTGGAGCCGCAGCGGAGGCCGAAGATATGATCCGCCGGCCTTGGCCGGGCGCCGCACACGCCTCCTGCTGGTCAGCGCCCTCGCGGCGGCGCTCGCGGCGTTCCTGATCGCCGCGCCCGGCGCCTTCGCCGACGCCTTCACGCCGGAGTCCGGCGGCTCGCCGAACGCCGACGACATCGACACCCTCTACAAGATCACGCTCTACGTGGCGATCGTGATCTTCCTGATCGTCGAGGGCACGCTCGTCTGGTCGCTGCTGAAGTACCGGGGCCGCCGCGGCGGGCCCGAGGCCGCCCAGATCCGCGGCAACACGCCGCTCGAGCTGGGCTGGACCGTGGGCGCCGCCCTGATCCTCGTGGTCCTCACCGTGGTCGCCTTCCTCTACCTCGACGACATCGAGAACCCGCCGGCGTCGGGGCCGAACGGCCTGACCGCGTCGCAGTCGGAGTTCGCCACGATCGACCAGCCCGACCCCCCGACGAGCGGCGGCCCCGTGCTGCGGATCAGGGTGAACGGGCAGCAGTACCTGTGGCGATACGACTACGCCGGTGGCGACCAGCTGTTCGACTACTACGAGATGGTGGTGCCCACGGACACCACGGTGGTGCTCGAGATCACCTCGAGCGACGTCCAG
Source organism: uncultured Thermoleophilaceae bacterium (assembly GCA_963850205.1). Classification (GTDB taxonomy): domain Bacteria; phylum Actinomycetota; class Thermoleophilia; order Solirubrobacterales; family Thermoleophilaceae; genus JACVRW01. The sequence goes on from CAWKKJ010000008.1 coordinate 634,874, forward strand.
CATTCCTGGTGGATCCCCAAGCTGGGCGGAAAGGCCGACGCCGTTCCAGGGCACATCAACGAGAGCTGGTTCAAGATCCCCGCCGGCAGGGAGGGCACCTACTTCGGGCAGTGCGCCGAGCTCTGCGGCTACAACCACGCCGACATGCGCGCTCAGGTGCGGGCCGTGACGCCGAGCGAGTTCACGACCTGGGCCGAGAACCAGCGCGAGCAGATCCAGCTGGCGGGCGAGGAGCTGGCCGAGCAGCGCGAGCGCCGCGAGGCCGAGGAGGAGGCCAACTGATGGAGGCGCGGACCGCGGCATCTCCGCGCATCGCCCGGCCGGAGGTCATCCAGCACGGCCTCAAGACCCCACCGACCGGCTGGCTCTCCTGGCTGACCACGACGGACCACAAGAAGATCGGGATCCTCTACATCGCTACCGCGATCGTCTTCCTGTTCGTGGGCGGCGTGGAGGCGCTGATCATGCGCCTGCAGCTGGCCCAGCCGGAGAGCACCCTGGTCACGCCGGAGGTCTACAACGGCCTGGTGACGATGCACGGGACGACGATGGTCTTCCTGTTCATCATCCCGCTCATCGCGGGCTTCGGCAACTACCTGGTGCCGCTGATGATCGGCGCGCGGGACATGGCGTTCCCCAAGCTGAACGCGCTCTCCTACTGGCTGACCTTCTTCGGCGGGGTGGCCTTCTACTGCAGCCTCTTCTTCGAGCCGCCGCGGCCGGCTGGACCATGTACGCGCCGCTCTCGGATGACCTCTATTCCGCGGGCGGCGGCGTGGACGCCTGGATCTTCCTGATCCATCTCACCGGCATCTCCTCGCTGGTCGGCGGGATCAACTTCATCGCGACCATCCACAACATGCGCGCCCCGGGAATGAGCTGGGGCCGGATGCCGCTGTTCGTGTGGTCGATCCTGGTCTTCAGCTACCTGCTGATCGTGGCCCTCCCCGCGATCGCGGCCGCGGTGACGATGCTGCTCACCGACCGCAACTACGGCACCTCGTTCTTCGACCCCACCGGCGGCGGCGATCCGCTGCTGTGGCAGCACCTGTTCTGGTTCTTCGGCCACCCCGAGGTCTACATCATGGTGCTGCCGGCGTTCGGGATGATCTCGGAGATCCTGCCGGTGTTCGCCCGCAAGCCGATCTTCGGCTACAAGGCGATCGCGGCGGCCACGGTGGCCATCGCCTTCCTCGGCCTCGTGGTGTGGGCGCACCACATGTTCACCACGCCGACCGCGACGGTGGTGCTGGCCTTCTTCATGCTGGCGTCGTTCACGATCGCGGTGCCGACGGGGATCAAGATCTTCAACTGGATCGCCACGCTGTGGCGCGGCGCCGATCGTCTACAAGACCCCGCTCTACTTCGCCGCGGCCTTACCCGCGCTGTTCGTGATCGGCGGCATCTCCGGGATCCAGCTCGCCATCTTCCCGGTCGACTGGCAGCTGCACGACAGCTACTTCGTGGTGGCGCACTTCCACTACACGATCTTCGGCGGCGGGGTGTTCGGCTACTTCGCGGGCCTCTACTACTGGTTCCCGAAGATGACCGGCCGGCTCATGTCGGAGTCGCTGGGCAAGCTGTCCTTCTGGACGATGTTCATCGGCTTCAACCTCACCTTCCTGATCCAGCACTCCGCGGGCCTGTCGGGCATGCCGCGACGCGTCTACGACTACTCCGAGCAGCTGGGGGTCGGGGGGTACAACCTCGTGTCGACGATCGGGGCGTTCGTGCTCGGCGTGGGAGTGCTGCTCACCGCGATCAACGTGGTGATCAGCGTCAAGCACGGCAAGAAGGCGGGCCATGACCCGTGGCAGGGCAACACCCTCGAGTGGTTCACCAGCTCGCCGCCGCCGGTCAACAACTTCGACGTGATCCCCCGCGTGCGCAGCGTCGAGCCGATGAAGGACATCCGCCGGGAGGTGCTCGCCGCGAACGCGCCCACCGAGACGGTGGCGCAGCCCAACGCGACGCGCAGCCTGTAGTGATGTCGCCTCCGGTAGGCCTCCGAAGGCTGTCCCTCGCCACGATCGGCGCCACCTTCGCCCTGATCGTGCTGGGCGGCGTGGTGCGGGTGTCGGATTCCGGCCTGGGCTGCGGCCCCGCGGGCTCGGGCTTCAACGGCTGGCCCTTCTGCAACGGCGACGTGGTGCCCGGCCTCGACCTCAACACGATCATCGAGTACGCCCACCGGGTGCTGGCCATCGTGGTGGGCTTCATGATCCTGGCGCTGTTCGTGCTGGCCTGGCGCCGCTACCGGCCGCTGGTGCCCGCCACCAGCGCGCTGCTCGTGCTGGTGGCCGCCCAGGGGGCGCTCGGCGGCGCCACCGTCGAGCAGAACCTGGAGGAGGCCTACGTGGCCGCCCACCTCGGGCTGGCCATGCTGCTCCTCGGCCTGCTGCTGTACGTCTGGCGGGCCACGCGCGCCGAGGTGATCGAGGCCGGGCCGACCGACGGCGGACGCGGCTTTCGCCCGCTGGCCGTGGCGGCCAGCGTGGCGGTGCTATGCACGATCGTGGCCGGCGGCTACATGGCCGGCACCCAGAACTACGGTCGCGCCGATTACCAGCTGGGCGACGGCGCCCACCACGCGTGCGGCAAGCAGTTCCCGACCTGCAACGGCGAGTTCATGCCCTTCGGCCGCGCTCAGCTCGTGGACATCCACCTGACCCACCGGGCCTTCATGTATCTGGCCTCGGCGCTCGTGATCGCCCTCGTGGTGGTGGCGCTGAGGCGGCGGGTGCTCGTCCGCTTCGCCCAGGCGCTGGGGGTGCTGCTGGCGGTTCAGGTGCTGGTGGGAGCGCTCAACGTCTGGCTGGACGAATACGAGCTGCTCATCCTGGCCCACCTGGCGCTGGGCACGCTGCTGTGGGCCACGTCGCTGGCGCTCACGCTGCAGCTCTATCGCGTCCCCACGGCCGCGCGCGAGCGCTCCCGGCAACCCGCCGAGGCGGTGACCGCATGATCGAGGCCCGCACCGCCACCGCCGTCTCCTCCTGGCGGCGGGTCGCCTCCGACTACCTGGAGATGACCAAGCCCCGGGTGCAGTCGCTGCTGCTCTTCACCACGATCACGACGATGCTCGTGGCCGGCGACCCCTCGCTCGGGCTGGTGGCGCTCACCTGCCTGGGCGGCGCGCTCTCGGCCGGCGGGGCGGGTGCGATCAACCACGCGCTCGATCGCGACCTCGACCGCATGATGAAACGCACGGCCGGCCGCCCGGTGGCGAGCGGGCGAGTCTCACCCCAGGCGGCGATCGCGTTCGGCGTGCTCCTGGGCGCCGCCTCGTTCGTGCTGCTGACGGTCGGTGTGAACCTGCTGGCCGCGTCGCTGGCGCTCTCGGGCTTCCTGGGCTACGTGTTCGTCTACACGCTCTGGCTCAAGCGCTCGACGCCCCAGAACATCGTGATCGGCGGGGCGGCCGGCGCGGTGCCGCCGCTGGTGGCCTGGGCGGCGGTGACCGGCGAGCTGGCCGGCACCCCGCTCTACCTGTTCGCGATCGTCTTCTTCTGGACCCCGCCCCACTTCTGGTCGCTCGCGCTGCTGATGAAGGACGAGTACGCGCGCGCGGGCGTGCCCATGCTCCCGGTGGTCCGGGGCGAGGCCGACACACGACGCCAGATCCTGCTCTACACGGTGCTCCTGTACGCGGTCTCGCAGCTCCCGTTCTGCGCCGGGGCGTTCGGCCCGGTCTACCTCGTCTGCTCCGTGTCCCTCGGCGCCGCCTTCATCTACGGCGCCGTGCGCCTGACGCGCCGGGCCGACCGCCGCAGCGCCCTGCGGCTGTACCTGTACTCGCTCGCCTACCTCGCTCTGCTGTTCGCGGCGATGGTGGCGGACGTCCGCCTCTGATCCAGGCTCAGCCTGGATCCACCGAACTGGCGAGTGTTTCCGCGCCGTAGGCGCCTGGGGAAGGCAATCCGGTGAGGAAACGCCGTCAGGGCGATGGATCCAGGCTCAGCCCGAGGTAGGGGTAGGGATGGGGGATCCCCCCGATTCCCCACCGGGGGGACCTGGGCGACGATCGTCGCATGAGCTCGATCGCCCCCTCCAGCGCCGTCTACGTCGTGGCCCCGGACGTCCCGCCGGGCCTCACGCTCAACGAGTACCGCCGGCGACGGCCGCGTCGTCGCAAGCGCGGCCTGGGGCTGTTGGCCGGCCTCGGCCGGCGCCCGCCGGCCACGGCCTAGACCGGCCCCCCCTCGCATTCGCTTGGGTTCTCTGCGGTGGCGGCTCGACCATCGACGCCTGGGTCACGTGGGCCGCGAGCGGGCTGCTGAGCCGGTCAGCCGTTGGTCGTGCCGGGGTGGCGCGCACCCGGTCGGGCTGGGTAAGGGCCTGGGCGAGCGGAATGGGCCCCGAGCGAGCGGGGGGTGCCTACGTTGCGTCCCATATGGGGACGTTTCGTGCGCAACCCCTCCCCCGACGACAAGCGACACGGGGGCCGGCCTAGGCCGGAAGCGCGTCCCGGGGGCCGGCCGTATCGCCGGCGGCGGCCGCGGCGCCGCCGGCGCGGCCTGCGGCTGCTGTCCGGCCTCGGCCGGCGCCCGCCGGCCACGGCCTAGGAGCGGCCTCGCCCTCGATGGCCACCGCGTACTCGAGCGCCACCACGCGCGAGTCGAGAATCCGGCTGCCCACCAGCCTCTGCTCCGTCTCGTCGCCGTCCTCGAACACCGGCCCGGGGCGGTGGCCGCCGAGCGCGACCGCGTCCACGAGCATCCGGTAGCCGTCGAGCAGCCCGGCCCGCGCCAGCGCTCTGGTGAGCCTCACGCTCCCCACCACCCCGACCTCGCCGCCGGCCTGCTGCTTGAGCCGCGTCACCTCCTCGACGAGCTCGTCGCCGGCGAGCGCCGCTCCCGTCCAGGAGAGCGGCTTCTCCAGCCGCGTCGAGAACACCAGCTTGCCGACGCCGTTCATCCGGCCGGCCAGGGGCTCATCGAGAAGCGCGGCCGCGGGCCAGTAGCGGGCCAGGCTCTCGTAGGCCGCCCGTCCGAGCAGCATCACCTCCATGCCGTCGAGCACCTCAGCGACGAAGCGCGCCGTGTCGGGCCCGAAGCGCTCGTGAAGGCGACGAAGATCCTCGCCCCAGGGCGCGTCCGGGCCGGGTAACGGCGCGAAGAGATTGGCGACGACTCGCCTCATCCGCCCCACTCTGCCCGCGGTGACCGGTGTGTGTCAATGTCCAATCCGCCAGTGGCAAAGCAAACCAATTCCGGCCGGCGCGGCTTCCCGAGCGATCTCCTGCTGGACCTGCGACCCGAGAACGGGCGTGGCCTGCGTGAGACGCTCGAGCACGGGCTGCGGCACGCCATCCAGGGCGGCCGGCTGGTGGCCGGCGCGACCCTTCCACCCACCCGGGTGCTGGCGAGCGAGCTGGGCGTGTCGCGCAGCGTCGTCGTCGAGGCCTACGCCAACCTGACGGCCGACGGCTATCTCGAGGCCGCGCAGGGATCGGGCACGCGCGTGCGCCCCCACGAGGGAGTCGAGCCGGTCCCGGCCGGCGACCCGGAGCCTCGCTTCCGCTGGGCGTTCGGGGGCCCGCCGGTCCGGCTGGTGGGCGGGCTGCCCGACCCGACGCTGTTTCCCCGGGCTCAGTGGCTGCGCCACTACCGGGCGGCGCTCGCCGAGCTGCCGGACCCCGAGCTCACCTATCCCCCGATCCAGGGCGCCGAGGCGCTCCGCAGCGAGCTGACCGCCTACCTCGGGCGCGTACGGGGGGTGTCGACCGCCCCCGGCCAGCTGCTGGTCTGCACCGGCTACACCCAGGGCATCACCCTCGTCTGCCGGGCGCTGCGGCGCTCCGGCGCCCGCCGGGTGGCGGTGGAGGATCCGTGCTTCGGGGTGCACCGCAAGGCGATCGCGCTGACGGGGCTCGAGCCGGTGCCGGTGAGAGTCGACGACCACGGTCTCGACGTGACGGCGCTGTCGGAGGCCGGCGACCTCGACGCCGCCGTGGTGGCGCCCGCCCACTCCTATCCCACGGGGGCCACGCTGTCCGCCGAGCGGCGCCACGAGCTCGTGCGCTGGGCCGGCGAGCGCGATGCGCTGGTGATCGAGGACGACTACGACGCCGAATTTCGCTACGACCGCGCGGCCATCGGTGCGCTCCAGGGGCTCGCCCCCGAGCGGGTGGTCTACGCCGGCGGGGCCAGCAAGACGGTGACGCCCGCCCTGCGGCTCGGCTGGATGGCCCTTCCGGCCCAGCTGGTGCGCCCGGTTGAGCGAGAGAAGCGCTTCGACGACATGGGCTCGCCGCTGCTCGAGCAGCACGCCTTCGCCCGCTTCGTCGGAAGCGGCGACCTGTCGCGCCACCTGCGGCGCGTGCGGCCCGTCTACCGCGACCGCCGCGACGCCCTCATCGCCGCCCTGTCCGAGCTGGTGCCCGGCGCGCGCTGGCGGGGCGCCGCCGCCGGGCTGCACCTCCACGTGCTGCTACCCGCCGGAGTGGACGAGCGCGAGCTGGCCCGGGCGGCCTACGAATGCGAGCTGATGCTCGAGGACGCGGCGTGGCACTGGGCCGATCCGGCACAGGCCCCGCCGTCGATCGTCCTGGGCTACGGCATGTTGCCCGAGCCCGCCATGCGGCGCAGCGTGGGCGTGCTGGCCGAGCTGGTGGAGCGCCAGCTCAGGCGCAGCGGGTGATCCGCCGGACCGGGACGCCCTTGCGCCACATCGGCGGCGGTCCGTAAGCGGCGAGCTGCATCCAGAGGCGATCGTTGGGGAACGCGCCCCGCAGTGACATGCGGACCCAGCCTCGTTCCCAGTTGTCGCTGTCGCGCGAGCTCACGACGTTCTCATTGCTTCTCCGGACGATGGCGGCGTAGACGGGGATGCCCAGGCGGCGCGCACGCTCGCCGTCCCACCAGGTCGCGGTCCGGATGCGCCAGGGATCCACGATGTTCTCCCGCACCTTGCACGCGTAGTGGCGGTAGCCGTCGTCGCGGATGAAGGTCCAGTTCCCCTCCGGAGGGGCGGCGGCGGCGGGCGACGCCGCGGCGGCGCCCAGAAGGCAGATGAGGAGGGCGGTGATCAGCAGGCGGTGCGACACGGAGGCGGCAAGATAGCGCGCCGGGCGGGCCCGTCAGCCGCTGGTCCTGTCCAGGTGCTGCAGCAGCTCGTGGGCCGCCAGCTCGATCTCCTTGTGGCGCCACTCGGCGGCGCGGTAGTGGCAGGCGATGAGGCCGGAGCGGTGGATCCGGCGAAAGTCGCCGTAGACGAAGGCGTAGCGGGCCTTGGTGTCGTCCGCCGGGCCGTCGGTGAGGCCGAGGTGCCACTCGCCGTACTCCTCCCACGAGTGCGACTCCAGGAAGGCGTTCTCGGCCGCGGCGTTGGGCTGGACCTCGCCCCACTCGCTGCGCAGCACGTACTGGCGGCCGTCGATCAGCTGACGGGCGCGGGCCAGTGCGGGTTCGTTGACCGTGTAGGAGGCCATCGCGGCATTGTGACTGCGGCTCAGGCGTTTCGCAGCAGGCCGGCCTCGTTCGCCCAGGCCACCGTCCTGCGGATGGTCTCGCGCGGGTCGGTGTAGCGCAGGCCGAGGTCGCGCTCCGCGCGGGAGCCGTCGTAGCGGTGCCCGTGCAGCAGCGTGCGCACCATCTCGCGGCAGACCGGCGGACGGCGGCGGGCCAGACTGAAGGCCCGCTCGACGGCTGCGGCGGCGACGGTGGCCGGCCCGCGGGGCACCAGCCGGGGGCGGCGCTTGACCCCGGCGACCTCCGCCGCCAGGACCAGGGCCTCGTTGATCGTCATGGTCACGCCGTTGAGCACGTAGCGCTCGCCGGGGACGCCCCGATCGGCCGCGAGGAGATGGCCCTCGGCGCAGTCGCCGATGTCCACGAGGCTCACATGGGTATCCACGAACAGCTTCAGCCGCCCGTCCAGGAAGGCCAGCAGAAAGCGCGCGGTGCCCCCGGACCGCCCTGGGCCCTGGACCGAGGACGGGTTGACGCACACCACGTCCACTCCCTCAGCGCGCCCGGTACGGAGCGCCACCTTCTCCCCCTCGGTCTTGGAGCGCTCGTAGACCGAGAGGTACCAGCCCCGGTGCTCGGTGTCCTCGCGCCCGACGCTGCCCTCGGGCTCGCCCAGGGTGGCCGCCGACGAGGTGTGCACGAACCGCTCCACGCCGGCCTGCGCGGCCGCATGCACGGCGACCGCGGGGCCCTCGATGTTGGCTCGCAGCATCGGCTGGGTGTCCTCGGCGCAGAGCTGGTTGACCCCGGCGACGTGGTAGACGGTGCGACAACCCTCCATGCCCCGGACCAGGGGCTCGGCGTCGAGCAGGTCCCCTCGCACGACGGCGGCGCCCCGCTGCTCGAGCCCGCTCGCCGCCTCGTCCGAGCGAGCCAGCGCCACCACCTCGTCGCCGCGGGCGTTCAGGGCGTCGACCAGCGCGGCCCCCACCACGCCGCTGCCACCGGTGACGAAGACGCGGCTCACGGAGGCGAGCGCAGCACGGCGGCGGTGCGGATCAGGTAGTCCGCTCCCGACCAGGCCGTGACCAGCGCGGCGATCACCATGGCCCACTCGTCCAGGTAGACCCCGCCGAGAATCACGTCGGGGCGGACCATCGCCAGGGCGATGGCGGCGAACTGCACCGTGGCCTTCCACTTGCCCAGCAGCGATGTCTCCAGGTGGCGGCCCTCGGAGGCCACCGCGGCCCGCAGGCCGAGCAGGACCAGCTCCCGCCCCACGATGATCATCGCCAGCCAGGGCGAGGCGCGCTCGACCGCCACCAGGGCCACCAGTGCGCCCGTGACCAGAAGCTTGTCCGCGGTGGTGTCGAGGAAGGATCCGAGCCGGGTGGTGACCTCCCAGCGCCGGGCCAGGCGGCCGTCGAACCAGTCGGTGGCCGCAGCGACGGCGAACACGATCACCGCTGCGGTGTCCGAGCCGGCCAGCACCAGGGCCATCACCACCGGCGTGAGCAGAATCCGCAGCGAGGTGCCGACCACCAGCAGCCTGGTGCGGGCCTCGGCGTCGAGCCGCGGCTTCACGCGGCGCGCCCCCACCGCGGGGGCCTCGGTGGGACCGCTCACAGCAAGTCCGCGGCCAGCCGCCGCGCCTCGCCGGCGTCCTCGGCGGCCAGGGCCTGCTCGGCCACCGCGCGCGCATCGTCCAGGCTGATCGCCCGCAGCGCTGCCTTGGCCTCGGGGATCAGGGGCGGGGCCATGCTCAGCTCGGTGACGCCCAGCCCGGCCAGCAGAACGGCGGCCGGCGGGTCTCCGGCCAGCTCGCCGCACACCCCGACCCAACGGCCGTGCTGCTCGGCCCCGGCGACCGTCTCCCGCACGAGGCGGAGCAGCGCGGGCTGCGGCCCCGCCAGCAGCGGGGCCACATGCTCGTTTCCGCGCTCGGCGGCCATGACGTACTGGGTGAGGTCGTTGGTGCCGATCGAGAAGAAGTCTACGTCCCGGGCGAGGCGCTCGGACAGGAGCGCTGCGGCCGGTACCTCGATCATCACGCCGGTCTCGACCTCCGCGTCGATACCGGTGTCAGCCCGGGCCTGCTCGAAGAGAGACAGGGCCTCCCCCAGCTCCGCGGCCGTGGCCACCATGGGGAACATCAGCTTGACCGGGTGCTCGGAGGCCACCCGGAGGACCGCGCGCAGCTGCGTGGCCAGCAGGTCGGGCCGAGCGAGCGAGAGGCGGATGCCGCGTCGCCCGAGGAAGGGGTTCGCCTCGGGGTCCATCGGGACCGCGGGCAGCGGCTTGTCGGCCCCGGCGTCGAGCGTGCGCACGATCAGTGGGCGCCCGTCGAGCACGCGGGCGATGGCCGCGATCCGCTCCGCCTGCTCCTCCTCGGTGGGCAGCTCGGCCTGCTCGAGGAACATGAACTCCGTCCGCAACAGCCCCACGCCCTCCGCCCCCAGCTCGAGGGCCGCCTCGGCGGCGGCCGGATCCTCGACGTTGGCCGCCACCTCGATGCGTGACCCGTCCCGCGTCTCGGCCGGCTCGCGGGCCCGTTCCCGAGCTGCCGCCCGCCGGTCCTTCTCCTCCTCCAGCCGCTCGCGCGCGTCCTCAACCACGTCCTCGGGCGGCGAAACCTGCAGCGAGCCCTCGTCGCCGTCGAGCAGCAGCGGGGCGCCCTCCTCGACACCGAGCACGGCGTCGCCCAGGCCCACCACCGCGGGCAGGCCCAGCGCCCGGGCCAGAATCGCCGCGTGGGCGGTGGGCGTGCCGCGAGCGGTGGCCACCCCCCGGACCAGCTCGGGGTCGAGCGAGGCGGCCTCGGCCGGGGTCAGCTCGGCGGCGATCACGATCCCCTCTTCCTGCGGGCCCGTCTGCGCGTCGTCGCCCAGGATGGCGGCGGCCACGCGCCGGCCCACGTCCTCCACGTCGGTGGCCCGCTCCCGCAGCAACGGCTCGCTCAGCCCACGGTAGGTGGCGGCCACGCCGGCGACCGCGTCGAGCCACGCCGCCTCGGCCGTGGCGCCCTCCTCGACGGCCGCCGCCGCCGGCTCCACCAGCGCCTCGTCGTCGAGCAGGGCCAGGTGGGCGGCGAAGATCTCCGCCTCGGCGGTGGCGCCCCGCTCGGCCACCCGGCGCCGGTCCTCTTCGATGGCGTCCCGGGCCGCGGCCCGCCCCTCGTCGAGGCGGCGGCGTTCGGCCTCGGGCTCCTCGGCCTCACGCTCCGGTGGCTCCAGGACGGCGCTGTTGAGGTGGCGCGCCGGGGCGATGGCCACACCCGGGGAGGCGGCGATCCCACGCAGGACCTCGCCGGGGCCGGGCGGCGACGCGGGGGGCTCGGCCTCCGGCGACTCGGGCGGCGGCTCGTCCCCATCCGCCTGCGAGGCGGCCGCAGCCACGCCCTCGCCGAACCCGTCGCGGGCCAGCTCCTGCAGCTTGTCCAGCGCCTCCTGCGCGCGCGGACCGACGGCGGTGGCCACCAGCTCGTCGCCCAGCCGGGCGCCCAGGGTCATGAGACCGGTGAGGCTCTTCGCGCTCACCGAGGCGCCGCCCTGCGCTCGGGCGAGGCGGAGATCGGCGTCGGTTCGTGCGGCCAGCTCGACCACCAGCGCGGCGGGGCGGGCGTGCAGCCCGATCGCGTTCAGCACCTCGATGCGGGCCTCGGCGTCCGCCTCCCGCTCGGGCTCCGGCTCCCCGGCCTCCTCCTCATCCTCGGCGCCCAGCTGCGAGCGCTTCATCGCCAGCGCGCCGCGCGCCTCGGCCGCCACCTCCTCCAGTGAGGCCCCGCCCTTCGCCGAGGCCGCGGCGGCCACCGCACCCTCGACCAAGGGCGCCTCGCTGAGCAGGACCTGCGAGCCGTCCTCGACCATCTCGGTGGCCATCTCGGCGCTCATGAGCGCGCTGCCGAGGTCCATCAGCACGAGCACGCCCTCGTCCGACAGCGCCCGCTCGATCGCCGCCTGCACGCGGGTGGCATCGGTGCCGACCGAGCCGTCGTCCATCCCGCCGGCGGCCTCGATCTTCACCTCCTCGCCGCCCATCTCCCGGGCGAGCTCCACCACCCCGTCGGCCAGCGAGGCGCTGTGGGAGACGACGACGAGCCCCACCATGGGCGCCGGCTACAGCCCGTACGCTCTGTGCAACAGCTCCAGCGGGTGCACCGAGGGCCGCTGGGTGGCCTTGGCGATCTGCCAGCGGCAGGTCTCGCTGTCGCAGACCACGCTCTGTGCCCCCGACGCCTCGACCTGGTTGAACAGGTCCGCGCCCACCTTCATGGCGATGTCGTACTTCTCGCGCTTGATCCCGTAGGTGCCGGCGATGCCGCAGCAGCGCGCGTCCATCTCGCGCACCTCGAGGCCGGGCACGAGGGCGAGCAGCTCCAGCGCCGGCTTGCCGATGAAGTGACCCTGTTGCTGGCAGGGAGCGTGGTAGGCCACGACCTCGTTCACCGGCCGGAAGTCGGTCTTCAGCTCACCCTGATGGTGCAGCTCGAGCAGCAGCTCGCAGATGTCGTAGGTGCGCTCGCTGACGAGCTTCAGGTCCGGATCGTCCTCGAGGCTCAGGATCTCGCGGGCCTCGCGCTTGAGCATGAGGGTGCAGCTGGTGGCGTTGCCCACGATCACGGCGCCGTCGCGCGTGTGCGGGGCCAGCGCGCGGGCCAGCCGCAGCACGTACTTGCGGGCGTCCTCGAACAGGCCGTTGCTCTGGAGCGGGAGCCCGCAGCAGTCCTGCTTGGGGATATCCACCTCAAAGCCGTTGTGCTCCAGGATGGCGACGGTCTCGCGGCCCACGTCGGGCTCGTAGTACTCGGTGCCGCAGCCGTGGAAGAAAACCGCGCGGCGCGTGGCCGCCGGGCTCTTGTGCTTCTTGGCCCAGGAGCGAAAGGGGCGCCGCGCGAAGCTCGGCATCGCGGCGTCGCGGTGGATGCCCATCACCTTCTCGATCACGATGCGCAGCGGGCGCAACTTCAGCGATGCGTTGGCCAGCGGCGCGACCGGGGCGCCCAGCCGGCCGAGCACGGTGGGCCGGCTGATGAGCCGGTCGCGGGGCGAGATGCCCCGCTGCGCCTTGACCTTGCGGCGCGCCTGGGAGTTGATCTCGGCGATCTTCACCCCCTGCGGGCAGGACTGGGTGCAGATCCCGCAGCCGGAGCAGTAGTCCACCGACCACTCGGTGGCCGGCTCGTCGTGCACGCGGTAGCGCTCGGCCTGAGGGCCGGCGTACTTCGGCCCCGGGAACAGCGGGGTGACGTTGGACACCGGGCAGGCCGTCTCGCAGATCGTGCATTTCACGCAGTGGTCCAGCGAGCCGCGCAGCGACTCCTGCTCCAGCAGGTTCTCCACCAGGTCGGTCACGCGGCCGCCGCCTGACCGGCCTCGGCCAGCGCGAGCTCCGCCGCCCGGTGGCCGCTGGTGATCGCGATGCCCTCGCCTGAGCCCTCGCGCCAGGGGACGGCTCCCGGCAGCGCGGCCCCGGCCACCAGCACGTTCTCGGTGCCCTCGGCCAGCTGACCGCCGGACACGGCCACGCCCACTCGCGTCATGGGCTGATCGCCGAAGTAGTCGGGGACGAAGCGGGGCGCGCCCGGCTCCGGCAGGCCGGTCAGGGCCAGCCCGAGCACGTTCTCACGCGTGACCCAGTCCGAGCCCAGTGCGAGGCCGCCCGACGCGAAGCCGCCGCTGGCCAGCACCACCTGCCCGGCGCCGTACTCGGTGTCCTGCCCGGCGGTATGGGCCCGCAGGGCGGTGACCCGCGCGCCCTCGCGCTCGGCTCCCACCACCCGGGCCCCGAGCACCAGCCGGCCGCCGGCGTCGCGCAGCGCGGCCTTCAGGGCATCGAACACCCGCATCCCGGGCACGGAGGGCGGCAGCGTGGGAATCTCGAACAGCGGGCGGTCCAACCGGTCCTGCAGGTCGGTCCAGGCGCGGTGCGGGTCGCGCAGGCCGAGCATGGCCGGCAGCCCCACTCGCTCGCCGTCCTTCAGCAGCGGGGCCAGGCGGGCCGCGTAGCCGGCGCGGAAGGCGGGGTCGTCGAAGCGGCGGGCCAGGCCGAGGGCGTTGGTCTCGGCGCGGCCGTCCTCCACGTCCAGCTCGATGGCCCGCGCCTCGGTCCCGCGCTCGCGCAGGTTGGCCGCGCAGAGGGCGGCGTGGAAGTCGCGCAGGTGGGGCACGCCGAGCACGCACAGCGGCCCCTCCACATCGAGGTCGCCGGCAGCCATGGTCTCGGGCACCAGCGCCGAGGGCCGAGCGGCGCCCACCGCGGTCGTCAGCGGCAGGTTGCGCTCGAGGCCGCCCGTGTAGCGGTAGCCCTCCTGGGGGCCGCGCTCGATGCGCTCGGCGAACCAATCCAGCGCAGGGCCGATGGCGTCGACGCCGAGCAGGGCGTAGGGATGGCCGGGCTGGGCCTCGACGAACGCGGGCAGCGCGCCGGCGGGCGCCTCCACCGGCTCGGGCGCGTACCCCAGCACGTCCACCGTGCCGGGAGCGAGGTGGGTGGAGCCGACGCCGTGCGCCAGCACACACACCCGGGCGCCGGCCTCCGCCAGCCGCGTGGCGGCCACCAGACCGGACACGCCGGCGCCCACCACGACCACGTCGTAGTGCAGCGCCCGTCTCATCGGGGCAGGTGGCCCACGTCGAGGACGCCCTGGAAGATCCAATCGTCGAGGCGAGCCTGGCGCAGCTGGTCGCCGTAGAGGATCGGCCAGGTGCCCTTCCAGCGCTCCTCCAGGAAGCCCAGCAGGGCCTTGTCGGCCTCCTCGGTGCTCATGCCGTCGAGCCCGTGCAGCAGGCCGGTCGCGCGGTAGGTGCAGAAGCCGCCCTGGCACGGCCCCATGCCCAGCCGCAGGACGCGGCGGATGTCGTCGAGGTTGGCCGTGCCCCGCCGGCGCATCGCCGTCTCGAGCTTGGCCCGCGACACCAGCTCGCACTCGCAGATCAGCTGGTCGTCCAGCAGCGTCGACTCGCGCCGGGCGAGTCGCTCGGACAGGTGGTAGTGCTCGCCGCCCTCGGAGCCCGGCAGCGGCGTGGTGGCCGTCGCGCAGGGGCGCTCCTCGCCGAGCTGACGGCAGACCGCGTCCATCGTCTCCTCCGCCATCAGCCGGAAGGTCGTGAACTTTCCGCCGGTGATCGTGACGAAGCGCCCCACGCCGTCGCGCTCGGAATGGTCGAGCAGCGTGTGCGCGCGGGTCACGTCGCGGGTGGAGGCCAGGTCGCCCTTGTCGCCCTTGGCGTCCTGAAACAGCGGGCGCACGCCGGTCCAGACGCGTAGGGCACGCGCCCGGCGGAAGCCGGGCACCAGCTTCTCACCGTCCTCCAGCATCTGGTCGACCTCCTCCTGATCCACGCTGTGGTCGTCGGGGTCGGTCGTCTCCACGTCGGTGGTGCCGATCACGCACACGGTCCGGATCGGGACCAGGATGTCGCCGTCGGTGGGCATCTGGCAGCGATTGATCACGGTGTTCACCAACCGGTGGTTCATGGCGATCATGATTCCCCGGCCCGGATGCACGCGGACGCCCTCGATGCCGGCCAGGTCGGCGATGCCGCCCACCCAGGCGCCGGCGGCGTTCACCGTCGCGCGCGCGCGCACGTCGACCTCCTCGCCGCTGCGCTCGTCCCGCAGCCGCGCGCCGGTCACCTCGTCGCCGTCGCGCTCGACGGCGACCGCGGCGTGGTAGGGCATGATCCGCGCCCCATGGCTCTGGTGGGCGCCGCGGGCCAGAGCCCAGACGGTCTTCCATGCGTCGATGCCGGCGTCGGGCACCCGGAAAGCCCGCGAGATGCCGGGGTTCAGGCGAGGCTCCTGCTCCAGGGCCTCCCCGGGCTCGATCTCCTCGCAGTCCACGTCCGTGGCCCGGCAGCCCTCGGCGAACTGGCCGGCGTACTCGGGCGGGTCGTAGGGGGTGGTGACGAACAGGCCGCCCGTGTCCTCGATGCAGTCGGGCACGATCCGCCGCAGCACCCGGTTCTCGACGATGCACTCCTCGGCGGCCTTGGGGTCCTTGACCACGTAGCGGCCGCCGGAGTGGAGGAGGCCGTGGAAGCGACCGCTCGTGCCCTCACAGAGATCGAGCCGGTCGGCCAGCACCACATCGAACCCCCGCAGGGCGGCGTCCCAGGCCACGCCGGCGCCGGTGGCGCCACCGCCGATGACGAGCACGTCGGTCTCGAGCGTGGCCACGTCGTCAGCCTACCGGTGTGCCTGCCTCGGCCGGGGGGCCGGGCGGCGCAGCCGCCCGGCCCCGGCGCACCATTACTCCGCCCAGTCGAAGGTCCGCTCCACGGCCTTCTTCCAGAAGCGGTAGGCCTCCTCGCGGTCGGACTCGTCCATCTTGGGCTCCCAGCGCTTGTCCTCGACCCAGTTCTCGCGCAGGTCCTCGACCTCGGCCCAGAAACCGGTGGCCAGCCCGGCCGCGTAGGCGGCGCCGAGCGAGGTGGTCTCCGCCACCTTCGGCCGGATCACCGGGACCCCGAGGATGTCGGCCTGGAACTGCATGAGCGTCTCGTTTACCACCATGCCGCCGTCCACCTTCAGCGACTCCAGATCCACACCGGAGTCCGCGTTCATGGCGTCGGCCACCTCGCGGCTCTGGAAGGCCGTGGCCTCCAGCGCCGCCCGGGCGATGTGCCCGCCGTTCACGTAACGGGTCAGGCCCACCAGCGCGCCACGCGCATCCGACCGCCAGTAGGGCGCGAACAGCCCGGAGAAGGCCGGCACGAAGTAGGCGCCGCCGTTGTCCTCCACGCTGGCGGCCAGGTCCTCGACCTCGCCCGACGACTTGATCAACTTGAGGTTGTCGCGCAGCCACTGCACGAGCGACCCGGTGATGGCGATCGAGCCCTCCAGGCAGTAGACCGCGTCCGAATCGCCGATCTTGTAGCCCACGGTGGTGATCAGGCCGTTCTCCGACTGCACCGCTTCGGTGCCGGTGTTCAGCAGCAGGAAGTTGCCCGTGCCGTAGGTGTTCTTGGCCTCGCCCACCGAGAAGCAGGTCTGCCCGAAGGTGGCCGCCTGCTGGTCGCCCAGGTCACCGGCCACCTGCACGCCCGCGAAGCCTCCGCCCTTGACCTCGCCGAACTCGCCGCTCGACGACCGGATCTCCGGCACCATCGAGCGCGGCACGCCGATGGCGTCCAGGAGCTCGTCGTCCCAGTCGAGCGTCGCCAGGTCCATCAGCATCGTCCGGCTGGCGTTGCTCGGGTCGGTCGCGTGTATG
Organism: uncultured Thermoleophilaceae bacterium; assembly: GCA_963850205.1. Lineage (GTDB taxonomy): Bacteria > Actinomycetota > Thermoleophilia > Solirubrobacterales > Thermoleophilaceae > JACVRW01. The sequence goes on from CAWKKJ010000008.1 coordinate 651,500, forward strand.
CCGCCGTCGGTCCCGCCGGTGAGGTTCCAGATGCACCAGGTGTCGGTGTTGCCGAACATGAGGTCGCCGGCGTCCGCCCGGTCCCGGGCGCCGTCCACGTTCTCGAGGATCCAGCGGATCTTCGGCCCCGAGAAATAGGTGGCGATCGGAAGGCCCGTCTTCTGGCGGAAGCGGTCCTGGCCTCCGTCGGCGGACAGCTCGTCGCAGATCTTGTCCGTCCGCGTGTCCTGCCAGACGATCGCGTTGTACACCGGCTCGCCGGTGTTGCGGTCCCAGACCACCGTGGTCTCGCGCTGGTTGGTGATCCCGAGCCCGGCGATGTCGTCGGCGTTCCCGCCCACCTTCTCGAGCGCGCCGTCCATCACCTGCTGGGCCCGCTGCCAGATCTCGTTGGGATCATGCTCGACCCAGCCGGCCTTGGGGAAGATCTGCTCGTGCTCCTCCTGCTCGATCGCGGCGACCTGGCCGCCGTGGTCGAAGATCATGCAGCGCGAGCTGGTGGTCCCCTGATCGAGCGCTGCCGCGTATTCAGCCATGCGTGCTCCTTTCAGCAGGCTTCAGCCTGCTTCAGCCTGTCAGCGCCTCGGCGGCGCTCCTGTAGAGGTAGTAGGTGGACGTCGCGCCCGGATCCTGGTGGTCCTTGCTGCGCTCCCCCAGGTAGCTCGCCCGGCCCCGCCGGGCCTCGAGCGGGATCGTGGCCTGCACCCCGGCCTCGGCGGCCTCGACCGCGTCGCGCAGGGCCTGGTCGAGGTCGTCGGCCTGCTCCATCGCCTCGACGGCGGGGACCAGCACGTCGACCATCGTCTTGTCGCCGGGCTCGGCCTTGCCTCGGGCCTGGACTCCCTCGAGCCCCTTCCGCCACGCGGCCGCCCACTCGGCCTGGCCGATCTCGTCGCTGCCGGCCAACGTTCCCCCCATCTGGAGGAAGAGCGTCCCGTACAGCGGCCCCGCGGCGCCCCCGACCTTCGACACCAGCGCCATGGCCACGGTCTTCAGCACGGCGCCTGCATCCGCCTGCTCCTCGGAGTCGAGCTTCTCCAGCGCGGCCTTCATCCCACGGTTCATGTTGGTCCCGTGGTCGCCGTCGCCGATCGCCGTGTCGAGACGGACGAGCTCCTGACGGTGCTCGTCCATCTCGGCGCCGAAGCGGCGCATCCAGTCGAGGGTCGTGTCCCGGGTGACCGGCAACGGCCTACGCCGACCGCCAGGCCGGGGTATCCACCGGCGCGTCCCAGTAGTTGACCATCTCGTCGTCCAGCTTGAGCAGGGTGATCGAGCAGCCCTGCATCTCGAGCGAGGTGATGTAGTTGCCGATGAGGTTGCGCTCGATCGTCAGGCCGTGCCCGTCGAGCAGCTTCGCCACCTCCGCATACATCACGTAGAGCTCGATCAGCGGGGTGCCGCCCATCCCGTTGACGAAGGCCAGCACCCGGTCCCCGGACTCGAACGGGAGGTCCTCGACGATCGGGGTCACCAGCCGCTCGGCCAGCTGGGAGGCGGGGCCGATCTCCTCGCGGAAGCGGCCCGGCTCGCCGTGGATGCCGATGCCGATCTCCACCTCGTTCTCGCCCAGCTCGAAGCTGGGCTCGCCCGAGCCCGGCGTGATGCAGGGCGTGAGCGCCAGCCCCATCGAGCGGCCGGCGCCGTTGACCCTCCGGCCCAGCTCCGCGACCTCGGCCAGCGACTTGCGCTCCTCCGCCGCCGCGCCGCAGATCTTCTCCATCAGCACGGTCACGCCCACCCCGCGGCGACCGGCCGTATAGAGCGAGTCCTGCACCGCCACGTCGTCGTTGGTGAGCACCGACTCGACCTCGGTTCCCTCTCCCTTCGCGAGGTCGGCCGCCATCTCGAAGTTCATGACGTCGCCGGTGTAGTTCTTGACGATGTGCACTACCCCGGCGCCGCCGTCCACCGCCTCCGTGGCCGCCTGCATCTGGTCCGGCGTGGGCGAGGTGAAGACCTCACCGGGGCACGCGGCGTCCAGCATCCCCGGGCCCACGAAGCCACCGTGCATCGGCTCGTGTCCGGAGCCGCCGCCCGACACCAGGCCGACCTTCCCCTCCACGGGGGCGTCGGCCCGGACCACGTAGGCCGGGTCGTAGTTCACCTTGAGCCGGTCGCCGTGTGCGGCCTCCACGCCCCTGAGGGCGTCCTGCAGCACCGCGTCGGGCGCGTTGATCAGCTTCTTCACGTCATCTCCCCTTTGAGGGTCTGGACCCGCTCGGCCGGATTAGGGCCACCACCACCAATACGCCGCCCCGCCGAGCGCGCCGCCGATCAGCGGCCCGACCACCGGAACCCAGGAGTAACCCCAGTCCGACGTGCCCTTGCCCGGGATGGGCAGGATCGCGTGCATGATGCGCGGGCTCAGGTCGCGAGCGGGGTTGATGGCGTACCCGGTCGGACCGCCAAGCGACAGGCCGATGCCCGCAACCAGGAAGGCGACGAGCAACCCGCCCAGCCCGGCTCTCCCCTGGCGCTGCGTTATTGCCGAACGCGAGGACGCCGAAGACGAGCGCAAAGGTGCCGATGACCTCGGTCATGGTGTTCCAGAACGGATTGCGGATCGCCGGGCCCGTCGAGAACACCGCCAGCTTCAGGCCGGGGTCCTCGGTTTCGCCGAAGTGCTGGTAGTAGGCGAGGAACACCAGGAAGGCCCCGATGGCCGCCCCCAGGAACTCGCCGACGAAGTACTTCGGAACGTCGCTGCCCTCGGTCGCTCCGCTGATCCAGAGACCGACCGTGACCGCGGGGTTGAGATGAGCCCCGCTGAACTGGCCGACCGCGTAGACGCCGACCATGACAGCGAAGCCCCAACCAAGGGCGATCACGATCCAGTCCGCGTTCTGCACCTTCGACTTGTTCAGCAGGACCGCTGCCACCACGCCATCGCCGAACAGGATCAGGAGCGCGGTCCCGATCGTCTCAGCGCCGATAATGCTCAAGAGTTCCTCCTCCTCGTGAACAAAGCTGGCCGGGCGCGACCCTAACCGAGTCCGTTTGACAATGTCAAACGCAGTTCACAGACTGCGCTCTTCCAATGCCCGGTCACATCCAGTCCATCGAGCGCGCGGCCGCGATCCTCCGCCTGCTGTCGGGGCGGACGCGCCGGCTCGGGGTGGGCGAGCTGTCCGGCGAGCTCGAGCTTCCGAAGGGGACGGTGCACGGGATCCTGCGGACGCTCCAGCGCGTGGGCTTCGTCGAGCAGGACTCCGAGTCGGGGAAGTACCAGCTCGGGGCCGCGCTGCTGCACATGGGCTCGAGCTATCTCGACGGCAACGAGCTGCGCACCAGGGCCATCAACTGGTCCGACGCGCTGGCGGCCCGCAGCGAGGAGAGCGTTCGCATCGGAACGCTGCACGAGAACCAGGTGCTCGTGGTCCACCACGTGTTCCGCCCCGACGACAGCCGCCAGGCGCTCGAGGTGGGGGCGCTCCTGCCCGCTCACGCCACCGCCATGGGCAAGGCCCTGCTCGCCCACCACCAGTACCTCGCCGCCGAGCTCTCGGGCGCCGGCCTGCGCGCCTACACGGGCACCACGATCACCGACCTCTACCGGCTGCGACGCGAGCTGCAGGACGTCCGCGAGCGGGGCTGGGCCGTAGATCAGGGGGAGCTGATCGAGGGGGAGGTCTCGGTGGCGGCACCGATCGACGACCGCCGCGGCCTCACCGTGGGCGCCATAGGCATCTCCGGCACCCCCGAGCGGGTGTGCGAGGATGGCGGGCCCCGGGAGGACTTGGTTGCCTACGTGCGGGAGGCGGCCCGGGCCGTCTCGCGCGAGCTTGGCGCGATTCCGTGGTAGGACGCCCAGCATGAGCAAGCGCTTCGTCGCCGCCATCGATCAGGGCACCGCCTCCTCGCGCTGCCTGATCTTCGACGAGGCGGCCCGGATCGTCTCGGTCGCCCAGAAGGAGCACCGCCCCCAGTACCCGCGCCCGGGCTGGGTGGAGCACGACCCCAAGGAGATCTGGGCCAACGTGCTCACGGTCGTGAGCGAGTCGCTGGAGGGGGCGAACCTGACGGCAGCGGAGCTGGTGGCCCTGGGGATCGCCAACCAGCGCGAGACCACCGTGCTCTGGTACGCCGACAGCGGGGAGCCGGTGAGCAACGCGATCACCTGGCAGGACACCCGCACCGACCAGCTCTGCCAGGAGCTGGCCGGTGACGTGGGCCAGCACCGCCTGCGCGAGCGCTGCGGGCTGCCGCTGGCCACCTACTTCTCCGGCCCGAAGATCCGCTGGCTGCTCGACCGGATCCCGGGGCTCGAGGAGCACGCCCAGGCCGGCCGGGTGCTGTTCGGGACGATGGACAGCTGGCTGATCTGGAAGCTCACCGGCCGCCACGTGACCGACGTGACCAACGCCAGCCGGACCATGCTGATGAGCCTGGATGCGACCGACTGGGACGACGAGCTGCTGGACCTCATGGGCGTGCCGCGCGCGATGCTCCCGGAGATCCGCCCCTCCGCGGAGCTCTACGGCGAGGCGGCGGACGGGCCGGTGGCCGGCGTGCCGGTGGCGTCTGCGCTCGGCGATCAGAGTGCCGCGCTGGTGGGCCAGACCTGCTTCGGAGCGGGCGAGGCCAAGTGCACCTACGGGACCGGCAGCTTCCTGCTGCTCAATACCGGCGAGCAGCCCGTGCGCTCCGCAAACGGGCTGCTCACCACGCTCGGCTACAAGCTCCGCGACGAGCCGCCGACCTACGCGCTCGAGGGCTCGATGGCGGTCACCGGAGCCCTGGTCCAGTGGTTCCGGGACAACCTGGGCCTGATCGGCAGCGCGCCGGAGATCGAGACCCTCGCCCGGACGGTGGAGGACAACGGCGGCTGCTATTTCGTGCCGGCGTTCTCGGGGCTGTTCGCGCCCCACTGGCGCAGCGACGCGCGCGGGGTGATCGCCGGCCTGACCGGCTACATCCAGAAGGGGCACCTGGCCCGGGCGGTGCTCGAGGCCACCGCCTGGCAGACCCGCGAGGTGGTCGACGCGATGAACGACGACTACGGTGTCGCGCTGACCGCATTGCGGGTGGACGGCGGCATGACGGCCAACAACCTGCTCATGCAGTTCCTGGCCGACGTGCTGGACGTGCCCGTGATCCGACCGATCGTCGCGGAGACCGTCTCGCTCGGCGCGGCCTACGCCGCCGGGCTGGTCGAGGGCTTCTGGCCCGACACGGAGAGCCTGCGGGCCAACTGGCACAAGGCCGCGGAGTGGCAGCCGGGGATGGACCCGCAGCAGCGCGAGCGGGGCTATCGCAAGTGGAACAAGGCCGTGGAGCGCGCCACCGACTGGATCGACGAGGACGACGAGATCTAGCGGGTGAAGCGGGACTCGGGCGGCTCGTCGCTCGGTCCGACGTTGCGGTCGAGCCAGCGGTTCATGGGCTCGAGGCGCTTCCAGGTCCCGCTCACGTGCTCCAGCGCGCGCTCGCGGCCGATCCCGCCGCGGCCCTTGGGGGCGATCCGCCGGCCGGCGGCCACCGCCTTGCGCCGCAGCACCGCCGCGTTCCTGTGGTCGCGGTCGAACCCGCGCGGCACGGTCTTCAGCTCCTCGCCGATCAGCATGAAGCCGTCGTCCGAGAGCTCGCCCAGGATCGTGGCCAGATTCCCGCCGCCCCGGCCGGCCGCCTTCTCGCGGTAGCGCTCGAGCTGGTCGCGGGCGAACGTGTGGTAGCCGCTGCCCGCGAACAGGCCCGCCGCCGTGAGCTGTGCGTAGAGGCCGGCCCGGCTCGATGGACGGTCGACGATGAGCCCGTAGGTCGCGGTCTTGTAGGGGGACTTGTCCGCGCTGAAGCGGAGGTCGCGGTTCTGGCGGAACAACTTCACGCGACCGCCGAGGTCGTCGGCCAGCTCCTCGAGCAGCGCCTCGAGCTGATCGCGCACCTCGGTCTGCCAGAGGGAGCGCGTGCGCTCGAAGTAGGCCTTCGAGTTGTCCTCCTCGAGGCCGGCGAACCAGGTGAAGGCGCTGCGGGGGAAGCCGGTGAAGGGGAGCGGTTCGGCCTCGGCGTGCACGGTCGCTCAATCGTACGGCGGCTGGGTGGGGGTCTGCCGGCCGCTCGGTTTCCTGCACAGTGCTCGACTTGACCCCCGTACTGGGGGGCAAAGTCGACGATGTAGGCCCTCTCGGGCCGCGCGCTAGGACTTGCCGGCGGTCAGCTTCTCGCGCACGCGGGTGACGGCGCCGTCGCCGCCGTCGCTCTGGTCGAAGAAGCTCTGCACGCGCGCGATCACGGCCGCCGGGTCCTCCAGCGGCTTGATCGGCTCGCCGAAGGAGATCTGAACCTTGTGCCGCCTGGACATGATCCGGCCGTGCAGCCGCTTCGGCCAGAAGCGGCCCGGCGGCATCACCTGGCTGGTGCCGCTCACCCGGATGGGCACCACCGGCAGGCGGTGGCGCTTGGCCAGCACCGCGGCCCCCCGCCGCATCCGGCCCGGCCCGCCGCTGCGGGAGCGTGTGCCCTCCGGGTAGAGCAGCAGGTTCCAGCCCTGGTCCAGCAGGCGGTCGAGGTGCTCGGTGGCCTGCTTGCCCAGACCGCCGCCGTCGCGGTCCATGGGCACGGTGTTGAAGATGAGCGACACGGCCGCCGCGATCAGGCGGTTGCGGTAGAAGTAGTCGGCCGCGGCCGCCACCGCCGTGCGCTTGCGCAGCCGGCGCGGGAGGGCGGCCAGGATCACCGGCGTGTCGATGTGGCTGGCGTGGTTGGCCACCAGGATCACCGGCCCCTTGATGCGGGACAGCGCGTCCTTGCCGGTGGAGCGCCGGCGGGTGTAGAGGTTCATGGCCGGGCGCAGCACGAAGCGGAGGAAGTTCTCGCGGATGGTCCCCGCCGGACGCGAGCGGGCCCAGGGAAGATCGAGCTGGGGGGCGGCCTTGCGCAGCGCCCGTCCGCGCTTGATGGCGCGGTCCTTCAGCGAACGCTTGCGGCGGGGAAGCTGCACCGCTTCTCGATACCCCCCTCGGTGCGCGCTGTTACAACCAGCGGCCAGCCGGTACGGTTGCAGCGACCAAGGAGGTCGATGCGAGATGGAACACGAGAGTCGCAGAGAGCCCGAGGACGACTTCGCCAAGGGCGAGGACGATCCTGAGGCCCACCCCGAGGACGAGCGCCACCGGCGTTTCAGCGAGGGCCAGGAGGACATCCCCGACCCGGACCCCGAGGATCACCAGGGGCGCTTCAGCGAGGGCGAGGAGCAGCTGCCCGACAGCGACCCCGAGAAGCACGTGAAGCGGGACTTCGCCGAGGGCCAGGAGGCAACGCCGCCCGACCGCGAGTCATAGCGGCGTAACGGATCCGCGCGCGGCCGGCCGAGCCGGCTGCTTGCGAGGAGACGATCATCCGCGCGCAGCCGGCCGAGCCGGCTGCTTGCGGCTTAGCTCTGGGTGCGCTGCCGCGTGAGCTCACGCTCGAGCGGCAGGAGCCCTGACTCCAGGCCCTGATCGGCCCGGATCACGTGCATCACCGCGTTGATCAGCGCGAGGTGGGTGAAGGCCTGCGGGAAGTTCCCCAGATGCCGGCCCGTGCGCGGGTCGATTTCCTCCGCGTAGAGCCCCAGTGGGCTGGCGTGGGAGAGCAGCCGCTCGCACAGATCGCGGCCGCGGGCCACCTCACCGATCTCCACCAGCGCCGACACGCACCAGAACGAGCAGATGGTGAAGGTGCCCTCGCGCCCGCTGAGCCCGTCGTCGGTCTCCTCCACCTTGTAGCGCAGCACCAGCCCGTCCTCTGAGAGCTCGTCGGCGATCGCCAGCACCGTCTTTCGCAGCCGCTCGTCCTCGCGGGGCAGGAAGCGGACCATCACCATCAGGAGCACTGAGGCGTCGAGAGCGTCAGTGTCGTAGTGCTGGGTGAACACACCGCGCTCGTCGATCGCGTTCTCGCAGATGTCGGCCTTGATCTCGTCCGCGGCCGACTGCCAGCGGGCCGCGAACTCCAGCTCGTCGCGCATCTCCGCCAAGCGGGCGCCGCGATCCGCCGCCACCCAGCACATCAGCTTCGAGGAGGTGAAGTGCTTGGGGTCGCCGCGGATCTCCCAGATCCCGCGGTCGGGCTCACGCCACTTCTCGAGCGCCGTTTCCACCTGCTTCTTCAGCATCGGCCAGAGGCGCTCCGGCAGGTGGTCGCGTGACTTGGTGTGCAGGTAGACCGAGTCGAGCAGCGCCCCCCAGACGTCGTGCTGCTCCTGGTTGAAGGCGCCGTTGCCGATGCGCACCGGCCGTGCCCCCTCGTAGCCGGACAGGTCGAGCGTGCTCTCGGTCAGGTCGGCGGTGCCGTCGATGCCGTACATGATCTGAAGCGTGTTCTCCTCCGCCTCGGCCACGTCGGCGATGAAGTAGAAGAAGTCGTTGGCCTCCCAGTCGAAGCCGAGCGTGTAGAGGCCCCAGAGCATGAAGGTCGCGTCCCGGATCCAGGTGAAGCGGTAGTCCCAGTTGCGCTCTCCCCCCGGGCTTTCGGGCAGCGACGTGGTGGCGGCGGCGACGAGGGCGCCGGTGGGCGAGTAGGACAGCCCTTTCAGCGTCAGCGCGCTGCGCTGGAGATGCGTGCGCCAGGGGTGGTCCGGAAACTGCCCGTGGTCGAGCCAGTGTTGCCAGTGGTGGGCGGTCCACACCAGGCGGTCGTACGCGTCCTCGTAGGTGGTGGGCGCGGGATGGTCCGACCAGGCCAGGGCCACGAACAGCGTGTCGCCCTCGTGCATGAGAGTGCGTCCCGTGGCGCGCCCGCCCTCGAAGCCCACGTTGAGGTCGGTGACCAGCTTGAGCTCCACCTCGCTGTCCTCGGCCCGGCAGAGCGCCTCGTGGTAGCCGGCCCCGGTGTACTCCCACGTGCCGTGGCGCGCCCCGTACTCGAAGCAGGGCTCGCAGTCGAGCGTCACCTGGAGCTCGCCGTTCACGCAGCGCACCAGGCGGAGGAGCACGTGGTCGGCGTCGTAGTCGGTGGGGGCCCGGCGATGGGTGTGGGAGCGCTCGTGCTCGTGGTGCCAGGGCCCGATCAGAAGCACGTCGCGCACGATGATCCAGCCGCCGCTGGTGCCCCAGCTGGTCTCCAGCACGTTGGTGCCGGGCAGGTAGCGCCGGGCGGCGGGCACCTCGACGTCGGCGGGGCCGAGGCGAAAGACGCCGGCGTCGCGGTCGAGGATCGCGCCGAACACGCTGGGCGAGTCGAAGCGCGGCAGGCAGAGCCACTCGATGTTCCCGTTGGGCGCCACCAGGGCGCAGGTCTCGCAGTCGGAGAGAAAGGCGTACTCGGCGATCGGCGGGAAGGTGCTGGAGCCCAGCCCGGGGTCGGGCACCCAGGGGGTCACAGCCGGGAGGCCGCCGCCTCGTCCAGCAGCGCCAGCGGCGTTCCCTCGACCAGCGAGCCCGGCGCGCGCGGGTCGGGCGGCCCGGAGAACACCCGCGACACGGCGTCGGCCTTGTCCTCGCCCGTGATCAGGAAGACGATCTGCCGCGCGGAGTTCACCATCGGAAGGGTAAGCGTGACCCGGGACACCAGGGGCGCCATTCCCGGGGTCTCCACCCCCACCGCCTGCCGGTCGCGCTCGCCGAGCTCGGCGGCGCCAGGGAAGAGCGAGCAGATGTGGGCGTCGGGGCCGACGCCCAGCACCATCAGGTCCAGCGCCACCAGCCGCGCCTCCTCCAGCTCGCGCTCGTAGGCGACCGCTCCCTCCTGGGGACCGAGCTCGCCCTCGATCCGGTGGACCACCGCGCCCTCGACCTTCGCCAGCATGGCCCGCTCGACCATCCCGAAGTTGGAGTGCTCGTGGTCGGGCGGCACGCAGCGCTCGTCGGTGAACCAGATCTGCACCCCCGACCAGTCCGGGCGCAGGGCGGCGGCCTGCTCGTAGGCCGATCGCGGTGTCGACCCTCCGGTGAGGGCCACGTGCCCGGTGGACCCCGCCAGCAGCTCCGCGGCGGCTCGGGCGGGATCGTCGGAGACGCGCAGCTCGGGTTTCATCCCCGGGAATCTACGCGGCGACGTCCAGGGCGGCCTTGAGGGCGTCGATGTCGGCCGCCCCGAAGACCACGCGATTTCGCGTGGCGACGTAGACGAGATCGAGATCGACCCCGGCCCGCGCGATCTGGCGGGTCAGGTCCGCGAGCACGCCCGGGCGGTCCTGGACATCGACCACGACGACCTCGCGCTCGCGGGTGACCGCGAGATGGGAGATCGCCAACGCATGCTTCGCCGCCTCGGCGTGCGGGACGAGGATGTGCAGCTCGGCCCGCTCGCCTGGCCCCAGGCACGTGGCCGCAGCGATGTTCACGCCGGCATCGCTGATCGCAGCCGCGACCGCCGCGAGCGCGCCCGGCGTGTTCTCGATGTCGATGACGAGGTCGACCGCCATAGGTTCCCGGCCCGGCCCGGCCAGGCCGGGAGGGGCAAACTACCGCCTCGAGCTGGGGCCGCCCTCGACGTGCGCGTCCGGGAGCCACGACAGCCAGGCCGGCAGATACCAGTTCCACCTCCCGAGCAGCTTCATCCCGGCCGGCACGAGCACGCCGCGGACGATGGTGGCGTCGATGAGCAGCGCCACGGCGACGCCGAAGCCCATCTGCTGGAACATGATCAGGTCGCCCATCGCGAAGCCCCAGAAGACGGCGATGATGATGAGCGCCGCTCCGGTGATGAGGCGGGCCGTGGAGCCCACCCCGTAGGCCACGGCCTCGTCGCTGTCGCCGGTCCGCTGGTAGCGCTCCCGTATCCGGCTGAGCAGGAACACCTGGTAGTCCATCGACAGCCCGAATAGGGAGTATCTGAAAGGGACTAAAGCTGTTACCCTAGAGGTATGGGGAAAACCCCTGGAAAACGAGCAATCCCAACCGAAGGAAGACACATGACCACGAAGCTCGACGGCTACGTCCGCGTGTCGCGGGTCAACGGGCGCAGCGGCGACTCGTTCATCAGTCCGGCGCGGCAGCGCGAGGCCATCAGCGCGTGGGCGAAAGCCAACGGCGTCGAGATCGTCGCCTGGCACGAGGAACTGGACCGCTCCGGCGGCGCGGGCAAGCGCCGGCCGGTGTTCGAGGCGCTGCTGAAGCGCGTGACCGATGGCGACAGTGGCGGCGTAGTCGTCTGGAAGTACAGCCGCTTCGGCCGCTCGCTGATCGAGTCGGCGCTACGCATCCGCACCCTCGAGGAGGCCCGCGGCAAGGTCCGCTCGGCCACCGAGGGCCAGGACAAGCTCACGCGCAACATCATGCTGGTGATTGCCGAGGACGAGCTCGACCGCATCACCGATAGCTGGCGCGATTCGCAGTCGAGGGCGATCAAGCGGGGCGTCTGGATCGGTCCCACCCCGCTCGGCTACCGGCGCACGATCCTGACCAACGAGAACGGCAAGGAGTACAACGGCCCGCTCGAGCCCTCGGACGAGGCGCCGATCGTCACCGAGGCCTACGAGCTCGCCGCCAGCGAGGGCCTGCACGCGGCCGGTGCGTACCTGACGGAGAAGATGCCGGACAAGCGCTGGCTGACCAGCGACGTGCGGCGCCTGCTGCGCTCACGGGCCTACCTCGGCGAGGTCCGCCTCGGCAAGCTGGTCTACACCGACGACGACGGCAAGCTGGTCGCCCACACGCCGCTGACCACGCCGACGCTGTACGAGCTCGCGCAGACCAAGCCCAAGGCCAAGCGGACCTCGGGCGACTACCCGCTCACGCAGATCGCCCGCTGCGCGACCTGCGAGTCGGGCCTGGTGGGGGCGCTGCAGAGCGTCCACGGCCGCACCTACCGGCGGATGCGCTGCTCGAACGTCGACTGCGCGACCGGCTGCTCGATCAACGCCGACAAGCTGGAGGACTACGTCCGGGAGCGCCTGGGCGGGGCGCTGGGCACCAAGCGCTTCCGTGACCGCTTCCAGCCCAAGGGCGCGGCGGGACTCAAGCAGGCGTGGGAGCAGGCCGAGAGCGAGCTCGAGGAGTACATGACCGACCCGCCGATCAGCCCCGACAGGCGGTCTGCCTACCGGGCCGGCGCGCAGGTGCGCGAGCGGGCCGCCGACGAGGCGAAGGCCGCCTACCTCGAGGCGATGGGCCGAGAGGCGAGCGTGGAGGAGCTACCGGGCGCCGATCAGCTTGCCGACCCGGCGAAGTTCCGGGCGGCGCTACGCGGCATGGTCTCCCGGGTCGTCGTCCACCCGGGAGCCGGGCGTGGGCCCCGGGTCCCGATCGGGTTCCGGGCCACCCTCCTGACCGTCCTCGACGGTGATGAGGTGGCCTGGCCGTTCCCGGCGTAGGACCCCGGCGATGGCCTCTGCCCCTCGTTGGCCGACGGCCTTCATCTGCTCCGGTGTCATCTCCTCAATGATCCTGGGCATGGGCTCACGGTAGCCCCTCGGCCGGACGGTTTTCACTGTCACTTGTCCATTAATCGCAGGTGTCATAAAAGGCCAAGTGGTCACTTCTCGGATGCGTTGTTCGCTCCGATCCCGGTCGCCGAGCCACGATCGAAGCGTAGACCGGTCGGGGCGCCGAAGATCGTCGGTGACGACGCCCCGCGCACGTCGCTCCCGGCCAGGGGAACGGGGCGATGAGCCCGAACTATCGCGTCTGCCTCAAAGCGGCATCAGCGGGCTGCTCAGGTGCTACTTGCCGCGGGCATGGTCGCCTCGACGGCCTGAAGGATGAGCTGGGTCGCTGCGTCGGGCTGCGACACGAACGAAACGTGCGAGGCCGGCACCTCCACGATCGTCGCGTTCGCGCGCTCGGCCATGAAACGCTGGAGCGCCGCCGGGATCGCCTTGTCCTCGGTGCCGAGCAGATACCAGCACGGAAGCGTCTTCCACGCCAGCGGACCCTCCGGCGTGCCGGCGAATGCGGCGGCGGCATACGGCCGTTGCGCAGCCGCCATGACGTCCGCCGTGGCCTGGTCGACGTCGGCGGCGAAGGCCTCCCGGAACGCCTCGGGGGCGAGGAAGAGGTCCGCGTCCTCGCTCCCGTCCGCACTGGTGTAGGGCACGGGCCGGACCGAGGGTCCCACGAGGCTGCCCTCGAACCGCTCGAGGAGTTCCTGCTGGCTCTCGCCCTCGTCGCACAACCATCCGTTGAGATAGACGAGTGCCTTGACCTGGTCGTTGCCGGCCGCGGCGGCCGAGATGACGTTGCCGCCGTAGGAGTGTCCGACGAGCACGATCGGGCCGTTCAGCGTCCCCAGGAACTCGGCCAGATAGGTCGAGTCGCCGGCGAGGTCGCGAAGCGGGTTGGCGAACCCGATGGCGCGGAAGCCTTGACGCTGGAGGGCGCGGATCTCGGGGTCGAAGCCTGTCGCATCGGCCCATGCCCCGTGGACAAGGACGATCGTCGGTTTGCTTTCGTCGGGCTGGGTGGTCATGTCCGCTCCTCTCGCGCGCCGTGTGTCATCGAAGTGCAGCGAGCAGTCTCGTCTACACGGCCGGCCACCGCAAGCTGATGGACAAGACGGCCGGCAGCCCTGTTCAACCGAGCAGGCGGGGCGTCGACACGACCCCATGGCAGACCGCAGCTCGGGGGCCGGCGCGGTCGCTCGCGCGGTGCCGCATTCGCCTGCTTGGAGCAGTGCTGCTCGTGCCTCATTGCGGTAGCGCAGAACGTACGGTCCTGCTCCGCCGTCGCCGCCGCGACTCGCCCGCAGCGGGTGTCTGCTGTGCGCCGCCGAGCCTCTCGCATCTCGCGATGCCTGTGGCGCACGGACACCCGCGCGTGGGTGCGCGCTACATGTGGCAGGTCAAGATGGCGCCGTGGGTCCGCTCCTGCGAATGGGACTGGAGCCGCGGCGCTTGGCAAGCGGCGCCGTGCTCCGGGCGGCGACGCGCCTCACCGGACGATGCGCACGTGCCAGTGGCGCTCTTCCGATCGTCGTCCCGCACGCGATCGTCGGCCCGCACGCCCTTTGCAGCGTCGAACTGCCCGGCGGCGCTGCCGCCTGCTCGCATCTCGCGACCTAACTCGGGCGGGGAGGCGACAACGAACGCGGCGCACGTGCCGGTGGCCACGGACCCGTACGACTTCGACAACGGTGACGAAGTTGGTCACCGTCGTCGTGCTCACCGGCGTCGCAGCGCCGCTCGTTGCAGACCCGCCAGCGGTCATTGTGGTCCCGCCGTTGACGGTGATATCGCAGTTGGCCGTGACCGCACCGCCCACGCCGCCGCCGCCAACGCCACCAGCGGCACCGTCGCCGCCGCCTGCGCCTGCGCCGCCGCTACCGCCAGCAGCCGCGTCACCGCCTGCGCCGCCAGCTGCGCCTGCGCCGCCGCTACCGCCAGCAGCCGCGTCACCGCCGTTACCGCCAGCAGCCGCGTCGCCGCCATCGCCACCATCGCCGGTGTTTGAGCCAGCACCGCCAGCGGCGTCGCCGCTGTCACCAGCACCGCCAGCGCCGCCAGCGCCGCCTCCGCTGTAGCCGCCATAGCCGCCAGCACCGCTGTAACCGCCGTACCCACCGGCACCGCTGTAGCCACCGTACCCGCCAGCGCCGCCGTACCCGCCGTACCCGCCAGCGCCACTGTAGCCACCGTACCCACCGGCACCGCCGTAGCCGCCAGCACCGCCGTACCCGCCAACGCCGCCGGTGCCCGCGCCGCCGGTGGCGTAGCAGCCGGGAATGTCCTGGGCCAAGGCCGGGGCAGGCAGGAGGAGGGCTCCGATCAGGACGCTCAAGACGAGACCCATCCGTCGTGCTGACACAGATTTCACTCCCTTTCGATGTCGTTGCAGTTCCAGGGTCGTTGCAACGTGTGCGGTATCGAGCTTCATGTTTCTTCGTTGCCAGGCCCAATCCTGCGGGACTCGCGCGTGCGAGCTGCACCCGCTCGTCGGAACCAGCTCGCGGTAGGCATCCCACTCGAGACTTGACCGCTCGCTGCTGCCTTCGCCCTGAATTCGGGAGCGCGCCTGGCGACGTCAAGCCCGTCGCCGTTGCGGCGGTCCCCTGGGTCCCTCTCCGGGCTTCCGTGGCCTCCAGCACCCGCACAGGGGCCACAGGGGGCCTTCTAGGCGGGAGACTGGCTGGCCGTACAGCCAGTCTCTCTGCAACACTTCTGGTTGCGTGTTGCGAGAACGAGACCAACAGATCGCCGTGGCGCGCGGCGAGGGCGTCACCGTCACCGAGTTGGGCGAGCGTTTCGGCGTTTCTCATCAGCGCATCAGCGCGGTCATGAAGTCCGTCACGGCCCTGGTCGACAAGGTCGACCTGGACTTGATGCTTGCGAGGCGGGACGGCGAGGCGTGCGTGTTCGTGATCCCGTTCTCCGAGGACTACACGTTGGCGCTCGACTTCAGCGACTACCTCGTCGCCCGCCTGCGTGCCCGAGGGATGAAGCTGGACGTGCAGGTGCACCGAGCGTCGAACGGGCTCGTGCTCGAGCTTGTCGAGATACCGAAGGAGGAGCAGTGACCACCCACCCAGGCCAGCGTGAAGCCCTTTCCGACGTTCGCCAGCGGCTCGACGATCTGCGCCGGCAGCGCAAGGCGGCCCGCGACCAGCGCGACACCGCCCGCGATGCCTTCGCCGCCAGCGACTACGACGGCGACGTGACCCAGTCGCCGCTGTTCAAGCGGGCCGAGCGCGCCGTGGCTGAGGTCCGACAGGTCGAGGCCGACATCGCCCTGGCTGAGGGTGAGGAGCAGAACCTGCTGCGCGGGTTCAACGGCAACGGTGCGTCCGGCTACACGGTGGGCATGGCGCAGTCGCTCGATGAGCAGCTGCTGGGCGAGCTGGCCGGGACGACGCACGAGATTCGGAACTATGTGCGCGCCGGCGAGCTGGTCAGCGTCGACGACGCAGCCGGGCTGACGGGCCGCTACCTGGCCGCCACCACGGTTCCCGCCGGAGGCCTCCCGGCCTCGTTCCCCACGGGCATCGTCACGCCCCCACAGCCGCCGCTGACCCTGCTCGACGTGATCCCGTCAACGCCGCAGGACACCCGGGTCGCCACGTATATGCGGCGCAAGGGTGGCGCGGGTGCGGCGGCCGTGACCCAGCCCGGCGCGGTCAAGCCGCAGTCGAACGTCGTCTACGAGGCGGTCGACGTGGAGGCCGAGGTGGTCGCGTGCTACGTGAAGGTCAACAGAGTCGACGTCGATGACGTTCCTGGCCTGATGGCCGACCTGCAGAACGGCGCGCTGCGCTACGACGTGCTGCACGCGGTCGAGGCGCTGCTCGTGGCCGAGATCACGGGCACCACCGGGCTGCTCGCGCCGAACGTGAGCGGGGACGGCAACGTTCCCGACAAGCTGCTGACGGCGGTCGGCCTGCTCACCGCATCCGGTGTGGTGCCCAACTTCATTGCGCTCAATCCGACCGACGCCACGCTCGCATACAAGGAGCGAGAGGGCGACCAGAACGGCTACGTCGCCGGGTCACCGTGGGAGAAGCTGCCGCCGGTCGTGCAGTCGCCCGCGCTACCGGCGGGCGAGGCGCTCGTCGGCGACAGCCGGGTCGGCGCTGCGCTCGGCGTCAGGCAAGGCGTGACGGTGGCGGTGGGCACCGAGGGGTCCGATCTTATCCAGAATGTCCTGACCGTACTTTTGGAAGGGAGATGGGCGCCGATGGTGCTGCAGCCGGCAGCGCTGGCGCACATCGACCTCGCGACTCCGTGACCATGAGCACCGAGCCGGTCTTCGACCTCTCGAGGGTGCCTCTGATCGGCGAGGACGTGACCGTCAAGACGGTGTTCGAGATCGAGGGCGAGGAGTTCTGGGTCGAGCAGCTCGTCACGCCCTCGGGCAGGCGCGCCCTGTACGGCTGGTCGGACAACTGGACGCCCGACGAGGCGATTTCGTGGCTGGCTCTGGCCAACGAGTAGCCGACGAGGACCGTTACGCCCTCGATGAGCGCGGCCTCCGCCGCTTCGTAAAGGCCGGCGATGAGCTGCCTTCGGGCTGGCGCTGGGACGAGCCTGAAGCAAGGTCCTCCACGGAGCACCTTGAGCCCGAGCCGAAGCCGAAGCGAGAGGGCAAGGCCAAGCGCTCGACATGAGCTTCTGCGGGCGGCGTGCGTAGCGCCGTTGACTCCCGCAGATGGACCGGGTCGGGGCGGGGTTTCCCTCCGAGTCAGCCCGTCTCGTCCCGGTCCTCCCACCAGCACGTGAGTTGTGTGACGTAGGCATGCACAACGATTCCCACCGGGGGGAAGATTTGGGAACAGGTGTTCGCTGGTCCGTCGTGTCCGTCGTGTTCGTCGGGACGACTGGGTACGCTCGGAGGCGAGCAAGCTCTTTCCTTTGGGCTTTTGAACGCGGTCTCGACTTGTCCCGGGGCCGCGTTCTGCGTTGTGGGCGGGTTCCCATACCGCAGGCATTTCTATCCGCCGGTGGTGCTGCTATGGGCGAAACGTAGGGCCGGCGGACAAGAAGGCGCGCCAGCCCTCAACCCAAAGGACAAGGGCCATGAGCCAACACCCGGATCAACCGCAGCGCGTGATCGAGGCTCTGCGGGCCAACTTCGACAGCTTCGGCTATGCCACCGTCGACCTCAACGGCGACGGCCCCGGCTTCACCACCGACTGCCCCGCCTGCTCCGGCCTGCTGCGGGTCGACATCGACGACGACGACGGGACGCGCTACGACTGCCCCGAGAACTGTGACCAGGCACAGATCCTCGCGGCGCGGCTCCGAAGCGTGCCGGACGCCGCCCAGCTGCTCGAGCGGGTGATGGCCTTCACGGGGCGCTTCGTGCTGCTGCCGTCGACGGCGACCCGGCGGGCGCTGGCGCTGTTCGTGCTGCACACGTGGGCGTTCGAGGCCGCCTACGCCACCCCGTACATCGTGGTCGAGAGCCCGGAGAAGCAGAGCGGCAAGACCCGGCTGCTCGAAGTGCTGGAGCTGCTCTGCCGGACGCCCAAGCGGGCGGCGAACGTCAGCCCCGCTGCGCTGTACCAGACCATCGAGGGCCACAAGCCGACGCTGCTGATCGACGAGGCCGACGCCATCTTCGGCAGGAGCGGCGACCGTAACGAGGAGCTGCGCGGCGTGCTCAACGCGGGCAACATGCCCGGCTCCCCCGTCAGCCGCGGCGGCAAGGACGGCGAACCGGTGGAGTACGACGTCTACTGCCCCAAGGTGATCGCGGGCATCGCGACTGGGAGCCTCCCGGACACGATCCGCGACCGCGCGATCGTGATCGCCATCGACCGCAAGAAGAAGTCCGAGCGGGTGGAGCGGCTGCGCAAGCGCAAGGTCGAGGCCGAAGTGGGGGCGCTGCGCACGGCGCTGGTCACCTGGCGTGATGCGGCGCACGACGAGCTGTCGGCGTACGAGCTCGGCGAGTCGCTGGAGAAGATCAGTGACCGGCTCGAGGAGGCTTGGGAGCCGCTGCTGGCGATCGCCGCGCACGCTGGCGGCACCTGGCCCGAGGAGACGCGCAGGGCGGCCGAAGCCCTGGCCGCCGGCGAGGCCGACGACGACGGCGATGGCAGCCACCTGCTGCTGGTGGCGCTGAAGGACGTGTTCGGCAAGCAGGGCGTGCTGGCAACGGAGGCGGTGGTGGTGACGCTCAACGGCAACCACGACTGGCCCTTCTGCACCTACAACGACGGCAAGGGCATCAAGCCCACCCAGATCGCCAAGCTGCTGAAGCGCTACCGGATCAAGCCCAAGGGCGTCCGCATCGGCGGCAAGACCCCGCGCGGTTACCGCCGCGAATGGTTCTCCGACGCTTGGGAGCGCTATTTACCTGCAACGCCTGCAACATCCGCAGCGCAGAGCCAAAAACAGGGGGTTTCTACCCGCAACAAGGACGCTGGTGTTGCGGGTAGCGGAGACCCCGCAAACCCGCATGGGGAGCGGGATGTTGCGGATGTTGCAGCTACAGGTGCCCAGACAGCCATGGGACCACGAGGAGCCGACATGGTGGACGGTCGCTGAGTGGGATGCGGTTTACGTGCGGGGTGTGCGGCAAGATCACGAACGAGCGACGCTGCCCGGACCACCCGCCCCGGACCAGCCACCAGCAGGAGCGGTTCAGGCAGGCGGTGCTCAGGCGTGACCGGCACCGCTGTCGTCGGTGCGGTGCGACCGAGCGGCTGGTAGCTGCCCACCACCCGGTGCCATTCAGGTTGCTGTCGCCGGCCGACCAGTACGACCCGGCCCGTGGCATCTGCCTGTGCCAGCCCTGCCACCGGGCCACCGATCCCTGGGCGCGCGCCTGACCGGGTGGCGGGGGCGGTGATCGAAGGAACCGAGGCCCTCCAGCGGGAGTCGAAGATCCGCGGGGGAAGCAAAATGGCTCTGGCGGAATCCGTTAATGGAAGTAGCCTGCGCTCATGGCAGCAGCTCCAAATGGAGCACCTCTCACGGGCACCTGCCCGGTCTGTGGCCGGACGTTCGAGCGGGCGGCGATGGGACGGCCGCGCATCTATTGCTCCGACACGCACCGGGTCGCGGCTCACAAGCTGCGCCACCCCCTGGGTGAGGTTCAGTTGGCCGAGTGGGGCCTCGGCCCCCGGCCTTCGCTGCTCGAGCTGCTGGCCGAGGCGCGCGTCGGCGACCCGTTCGCTTAGCGGCTCCGCCGCGGCGGCGGTAGTGCGGTTCTGCACAGGTGCGGCCGCGGCCGTTCGGCTAGGGCTCGTCGGTCCAGCCCTGATCTCGGCAAGGGCGCCGCGGACAGAACCCATATGCGCGGCGTGCCGCGCATTACGGGCCAGCTAGGGCTCGTCGGTGTCCTCGATCGGAGGCCAGGCCACCACTAGGGCGCTCAGGCCCTGCACGAGCTCCGGGGTGACCTCGACGTCGATGCCGTTCATCGCCACGAGCAGGGCGCGCAGCGCCTTGAGGTCCGGTGGCAGCGGCCGGTCGCGGTGCACGGGCAAGCCGAGGACGAACTTCTCCGGCATGAGGCGACGGTAACTCTCTCACCGGCCCGAAGGCCCTGAGAGCCACCAGGAGGCCCCTGGAGGCCCTGCGAGGGGTCTCGAGGCCTCCCACCGTCCCTTCACCGTGACAACGGCTTAGACGGCTTCTGTCACTTGTCCATATCTCACTGTGTCACCTATTTGGACAAGTGAGAACCATTAGACTGTAAGTGTGACAACAGAAGCCCCCCGCGCCGCGCCAAACGGCCGAGGGGCACGACCCACAGGAGGGCACAGCTCCCATGAGTAGCCGCACCGTACCGCTAGACGATGACGCTTGACGAGGCCAGGGCGTTCGTCGCGAGCGTCGACTTCACCTACGCAAAGTCGTTGCCCGAGCACCCGCACGAGTACCCGCCAGGGCCAAGCTGACGCCCGAGCTCCAGGCCGACTTCGACGCCTTCGTGGCTCTCATCGAGTCGAGCGGCTACACCGGCCGCTTCTGGCAGCAGACGTGGACCTACCTGGACCTGGGCGAGTGGGCCTACTGGCCGTCTCAGTCGTGGTACGGCCCCGACGCGGGGAAGCCCAACACCATGCTCAATCGCCGGCGCCTGGACGACGGACAACAGCGGCTCGAGGTCGGGTGATGAGCGACGATCCCCTTCGCGACGTCTACTGGTACGAGGACGTGGTCGGGGTCGTGCTGATCGCAGAGTTCGATCAGGCCACCACGGTCGACGTGCTGAGCATCGCGATCACCTACGAGTACCCGAACACGAGCCTCCAGCCGAGCGACTGGATGCGCCTCGAACGCCACCAGGCCATCGAGCTGGCCGAGGCCATCCTCCACCGCTACGGCAGGTCAGATCACCTGCCCTAGAACCCAAAGGGTTCCACTCGCTCCTGGCTGCCCTAGCCCCTAGACCGCTCACTTGTCCATAAACAATCCCCCCGGCTAAAAGGACAAGTTGGGGCGTAGAGCCAAGGGAGGGCTCCTTTTAGTCCCATACTGCCAATCTCTAAACAGGACCGCGAAGAGAAACAGCGGCACCCATGCGGCCACGCTCTGCGATTGAGTGAGGCCGAGCAGCTCGGCGCCGACTCCCTCCTGGAAGACCAGGACGAGAAGGCCGTAGGCGGCCCCGACCGAGAGCAGGTTCAGGACGATCGCCTTGATCGGGACGACGATCGAGCGGAAGGCGATCGTCAACAGCACGAAGCTCAGGCCGAGCACGAACGCGAACACGCGCGGAAGCCACGCGTCCACGGTCTCGTGGTAGTCCAGCTCCTCGGCCGTGTCGCCGGTCACGAGCACCTCGGCCCCCGCTCCGGCGAACGCGCGCGGGATGGCGTCGGCGCGCAGGTCCCGGACCGCGTCGATCGCCGCCTCGCCCACCGGGTCGCCGCCGATGGGCACGGTGATCCTGGCCAGCTCTTCGCCGGATGCGCTCCGCTCGACCACGGGCCGGCCGAATCCGGGCCGCCCGGCGAGCTCGGCCTCGAGGCGCCGGAGTCCCGACCGCACGGCCGGCGCTGAGCTGTCACCGGCCACGGCGATCTCGACGGGATCGGTGGTCCGGCCGGGAAACTCCTCGCTCAGCAGCTCGTAGCCCTGCCTGGACTCGAAGCGGTCGGGGAGCGCGCTGGGCCCCTGGCTCCCCGTCTCCAGCCCCAGGACGGGCACTGCGAGCGCCAGCAGCAGCGCCGCCGCGAGGGCCAGGCTGGCCAGCGGCCGGCGCATCACAGCGCGTACGGTCGAGCCCCAGAAGCGGCTCTCGGCGCCGGCCCGATCGGCCCCGCGCCCGAAGAAGGGAATGCGCCCCGCATCGATCCGGTCGCCCAGCAGGCCGAGGACCGCGGGAAGCAGGGTCAGCGCCGCGACCATCGACACGATCCCCACCAGGATCGCGCCGGCCGCGAGGCTGCGGAAGATCGTGCTCGGCACGAGCACGAGGCCGAACATCGCGAGCACGAAGGTCATGCCGCTGAAGAGAACCGCCCGGCTCGCGGTCGCCCCCGTGGCGGCGATCGCGTCGAGCTGCTCCCGGCCCTGCCGCCGCTCCTCCCTGTAGCGGGACAGCACGAAGAGCGAGTAGTCGACGCCCAGTGCCAGCCCCATGCCGGTGAGCATGTTCACCGTGAAGACCGACAGCTCGAAGACCTGACCGAGCAGGCCGGCCAGCGCCAGCGCGACGAAGATCGAGGCGATCGCCAGGAGCAGCGGCACGAGCCCGGCCACCACCGCGCCGAAGACCAGCAGCAGGATCACCAGGGCCGCCGGCAGCCCGAAGAACAGCTCGCCGGTGCGCAGGTCGTCGCCGGACAGCTCGTCCTGATCGGCCTCGGAGGTCAGCTCGCCGGTGATCGCGGCCTGGTAGCCGGGCTCATCGTGCAGCCGCTGGACCACGTCGTAGACGTTCTCGACGTCGTCCTCGCCGTCGAACCGAGACCCACGAGCAGGGCGCGACCGTCGCCGTCCGTCGAGACGAGCGCCCGGCCCTCCGGCGCCGTGACGACCGCGGCCGCACCCGCCGCGCGCAGATCGCCCGCCAGGGCCTCCACCCGATTGCGAGCCTCGGGAGCGTCGACACCGGCCCGGGCGGTCCGCACGACGACGATCTCCGAGATCTGGCGTTCCCGCTCGGCCGGGCTCTCCGGGAAGGCTCGGTCCAGCAGCTCGTTCGCGCGATTCGACTCGGTCTCGGATGTGATCTCGACATCCGAGGTCACCACGTCTCCGAGGAACATGCCGATCACACCGAAGGAGGCGATCACGGCGACGAGCCAGATCGCGAGCACGCGCCCCGGTCGCGTGCTGCAAGCTCGTGCCAGCCGTTCGGTCATTCCGGGCTACTCCCACTCCCCGATTGCGTAGCGGGTGCCCTCCTGGTCACAGAACAGCGCCCACCAGCCGAAGTGCATCCGCACCGGCGGCGCCGTGAACTCGACCCCCCGGCGGGCCAGTTCGCCATGCGTCCTGTGGATGTCGTCGCAGGTGAAGAAGACCGGCGACTCGGGAAGCATCTCGGGCACCTCGGGCCGGGCCTGGCCCGACCGGCGAGGGGTGAGCACGAGCACCGGCCCGCCGTCGGGGGGAGCGACCTCGATCCAGCGCTCGTCGCCGTAGGACTCGTCCCGGGCGACGGCGAACCCCACACGTGTCGTCCAGAAGCGCAGCGCCTGCTCCTGATCGGACACCGGGATGACCACCTTGCTCACGCCCCGGATCAGCGTGTCCCCTCCCCCGGCCTTCGCGTAGACGTTCCTCATCCAGGGCTGCCAGTCGCCGGCCTCGTCGCGCAGCCACCACGACACCGAGATCGTGCCGTCGGGATTCACCCGAATCGCCCCGTCGTCGTCCAGCTCGTAGCGGAAGCGGGCGGGGCCCTCGAAGGTGAGCTCCCCGTCGATGATCTCTCCGTCGTAGCGGTTGCCCGCATCGCTGAAGGGGCCGTTGTTGCTGAAGAAGACGATGCGAAACCTCTCGGCCTCGGAGTCGTACGTCCAGTAGTTGACGCCCCGCTGGGCGGGCTCGTCTCCGAACACCGTCACGTAGCTGCTCACCAGGAAGTAGCCGCCGTCGAGCCAGCTGAAGGTCTCCGTGCTCGTCACCGGCACCCCGGGGCCCAGCGGGCTCTCTCGAGTGTGGTCCTCGGTCCTCCAGGTGCCCAGCAAGGGCTCCAGGCGCTTGAGCTCCGGGTCGCGCGGCGGCACGGCGTAGACGTCCTTTTCCATGCTCCCGACGCTAGGTGCGCAAGGGCGGTCGCGCATCGGCCCGTGGGCCCGACTTGCGCTACGACCCCGGTGGGAGCTTCGCCTACTGCGGCCCGGCGCCGGGCGCGACCACACCGTGGTCGTAGGCGAACACGATCGCCGCGGCGCGGTCGCGCACGTCGAGCTTGGCGAAGATGCTGCCGATGTGGGTCTTCACCGTCGCCTCGGCGACGTGCAGGCCGGCGGCGATCTCGGCGTTGGTCGCGCCGCGAGCCATCAGCCGCAGCACGTCGTGCTCGCGGTCGGTGAGCGACTCGAGCCGGGCCGCCTGCCTGGCCGCCGGGGCCACCAGCCTGCGGTACTGGTCCAGGACACGCTGCGCGACCCCCGAGTCGAACCAGACGCCACCGCCCGCCACCGCCCGGACCGCCGCGATCAGATCCTCCGCCGACGAGTCCTTGAGTACGAACCCGGACGCCCCGGCCTCGATGGCCCCCCACAGCACCTCGTCCTCACCGAAGGTGGTGAGCACCAGGATGCGCAGCGGTTGCGGCCCGGCCCGCAGCTGTGCGGTCGCCGCGATGCCGTCGAGGCTCGGCATGCGGATGTCCATGAGCACGACGTCCGGGGCGAGGGCGGGCAGGTCCTCGACGGCCTCACGGCCGTCGGAGCACTCGGCGACCACGGCAAAGCCGTCCTCCGGCGAGAGGATCCGCGCCAGGCCCGCGCGGACGATGGCCTGGTCGTCGACGAGCGCGATGCGAATCATTCGCGCGGGCCCTCCACGCTCGTGGCCTCCGCCTGGGCCGGAAGCCGGCAGCGCACGCGCCATCCGTCGGGGGTCGGCCCGGCCATGAAGTCGCCGCCGAGCGCGGTCGCGCGCTCTCGCATGCCGATCAGCCCGAACCCGGATCGGCCTCGCCCGCCGGCCGGCGCGGCGATCACCGGCCCGCGGGTTTCGACCTCGAGCGCCACCTGCCCTCCGGCCACTTCCAGCTCCACACGGTGTGCGCCCGGGGCGCGTGCCGCGCCGCGTTGGCCAGGGCCTGCTGGGCGATCCGGTAGACGGCGACGCCGACGCTGGGCCCGATCTGGCCGAGGTCCCCCCGGGTCCGCAACTCGACGACCAGGCCCGCCTCCCGGGCCTGCTCGACGAGCACGGGAATCTCGCCCGCCGAGGGGAGCGGCGGCGCCACCCCCTCCGACGTATCGCTGCGGAGCAGCGCGACCGTACGCCGCAGCTCGTTCATGCTGCGCCGGCCCAGATCCTCGGCCGAGCGCAGGGCCTCCTCGGCCGCGCCCGGGTCGCGGCGCAGCACGTGCCGGGCACCGGTGACCTGGAGCATGACCGCGGCAAGCCCGTGCCCGACGAAGTCGTGGACGTCCCGAGCGATCCGGCGCCGCTCGGCGAGCATGGCCTGCTCGGCGAGCTCGCTGCGAGTGGCCGCCAGTTGATCCGCGAGCTCCAGCTGGCGAGCGACGGTCCGGCCCACGACCCAGGGGAAGACGATGCCCAGGATCCAGATCCACACGGAGATCTCCGCCGGATCCTGGATCAGCGCGGCGACCAGGGGTGCAGCCGCCACCAGCAGCCCGAGCGCCACCGCCGCCCGCAGGGATGCGGACCAGCGCCCGACGACGAAGCCGAGCACGGACGCGTCGAACATCAGGGGCTCGAGCTTCCCGAGGCGCTGGGCGGCGACCACCGGCACCAGCACCGCAAGCGCCAACCCCAGGAGCGGCACACCCGGCAGGTAGGCCCAGGCGGCGAACGCCGCCACCGGGATCGCCGCGAGGATGAGCTCGCCCGCCGAGGCTGGGTCGGCGACGCCCGCGATAACGGCGACGGCGAGCGAGAAGACCGGGGCCAGGCGGCGCACGAGGTCGCCTTCGGACCCAGCCT
The DNA here is from genome assembly GCA_963850205.1 of uncultured Thermoleophilaceae bacterium. Taxonomy (GTDB): domain Bacteria; phylum Actinomycetota; class Thermoleophilia; order Solirubrobacterales; family Thermoleophilaceae; genus JACVRW01. The sequence continues at coordinate 676,887 of CAWKKJ010000008.1, forward strand.
GAGCCGGCTCGCCTGACACATCCCGACCGTACTGCTCCGCTTCGCATCCCACATCCCACCACGGTCGGAACCGGCCTGCCCGACCGCGGGTGGAGCCCGGCCGCTGCGATTATGCCGCGCCATGGCGACGCTGAGCGCGAAGGAGCGCAGGGAGCTCCCCGATCGGGCCTTTGCCTATATCGATTCGACCGGCAAGCGACGGCTGCCGATCCATGACGCCGCCCACGTGCGCAACGCGCTGGCGCGCTTCAGCCAGGTGGCCTTCGAGGACGAGGCCGCCCGCGACCGGGCCCGGACCCGCCTGCTCAGGGCGGCCAAGAAGCACGGGATCATGCCGATCGGCTTCATCAGCGCGCAGCTCGAGCCGCAGAAGAAGCTGCCCACGGGCCAGGTCACCTTCCTGCTGACCGACCTGGAGGGCTCCACCGAGCTGCTCCGCAGCCTCGGCGACGAGTACGCCGGGCTGCTCGCCGGTGTCCGCCGCCTGGTGCGCGCCGAGGTGCGCTCCGCCGGGGGTCACCTGGTGTCCGCTCGCGGCGACGACGTCTTCGCGGTGTTCGAGCGGGCTGTCGGAGCGCTCGACTCCGCGCTGGCCATCCAACGGTCGATGCACGCCGCCGACTGGCCCGGTCACCACGACGTGCGGCTGCGGATCGGCATGCATCGCGGGCGTCCCTCGATGACCGACACCGGCTACGTCGGCCTGTCGGTTCATGCCGCGGCCCGCATCTGCTTCGCCGGACACGGCGGCCAGATCGTGATGTCCTCGGCGGTGCGCGCCGCGGTCGAGGACTCGCTCGCGGAGGGCGTCGGCCTGGCCGGCCTGGGCGCGTGGCGCTTCCAGGGGCTGCCCGAGCCCGTGGAGATCTTCCAGGTCGAGGCGCCCGGCCTGATGTCCGCCTTCCCGCCTCTTCGGTCGGCGGCTCCCGCGGGGTAAGGGGGCGTGCTACTTGGTACATCGTCGAGTTTGCCCCCCATGAGGGGGCAAAGTCATCAATGCTCCGCCGCGAGCACCTCTCGCAGCGCGATCGGCGGGCGACCCGTGAGCTGTTGGGAGTCGTCGGTGACCGAGGCCCAGCGCTGCCGGCGGACGGAGTCGAACATCGTCGAGTACGCATACACCCACCAGGGGTCCTCGCCGGCGCGTGCAAGCTCGATGCAGTACTCGGCGGGGGTGATCTCGCTGTACTCGATCGGGGTGCGCCACTCCTGCTCGGCGGTGGCAGCGACCTCGGCCATGTCGAGCGACCGAGGCCCGGTTATCTGGTGGCATCGACCGGTCGGGGACGCGAGGGCGAGCGCGGCGAGACAGCGCCCGACATCCCTACGGGACACCAGTGAGATCCGCCCGTCGGCGGCGGGCAGACGAAGCCGGCCGCGACGACGGGCTGTGGTCAGGAAGGCCGTGAAGAACTCGCTGAAGATCGATGCGCGCGCGATCGACAGCGGGCAGCCGCTGGCGTGAAGCAGCTGCTCGGTGTAGCCGCAGCTGACGGCGTAGCAGAACGGGGAACCCAGGTCGGCGTCCAGGGCGCTCAACGCCACGATGTGGCCGATGCCGCAGTCTGCGGCGGCCGTGATCACGTTGTGGTGGTGAACGATCGCCGTCGCGACCGGACCGTCGCTCGAGACAAACACCAGCGTGTCGACGCCACGCAGCGCGGCGCGGAGCGCGTCTGGGTCGGCGTAGTCCGCAACCGCGCGGGCCAGAGCCACGACCTGATGTCCTTCGCCGGCGGCCAGCAGCTCGACGACCTGGCTGCCGATCCGCCCTCCGGCCCCTGTCACCGCGATGCGCAAACTGACTGACGAGGATAGGAACTCATGACGCGATCCGGGGACCTGCCGTCCGGCCCGCGCGCCCCAGCCGCCCTGCAGACGGTGGCCTGGATCGTGCGGCCCGCGGAGTTTCTGCGGCGCGTGCACGGCCGCTTCGGCGATCCGGTCACCCTCCGCACGTACTGGATGGACGAGCCGCTGGTGCTGTTCTCCGGTCCCGGCGCCGTGCGCGAGATCTTTCGCCTCGATCCGGCGATCGCGCCGGCGGGACAGAGCTGGGAGTTCCTCCGCCCTTTCGCCGGGGAGCAGTCCATCCTGGTGCTCGACGGCGAGGAGCACCTGACCGAGCGCCGGCTCATCCAGGCGCCGTTCCACGGTGAGCGCATGCGCGGGTTCGAGCCGGTCGTAGCCGAGCTGGCGCGAAGCGAGCTGGCCGGGTGGAGCGGCCGGGTGAACACGCTCGAGCGGATGAAGCAGCTGACGCTCGAGACGATCCTGCGCGTCGTCTTCGGCGCCCGCGGCGGACGGGAGGCCGGCGAGCTGCGCGCCGCCGTGCACGCCACGCTCGACAGCGTCCGCAGCCTGCCGCGCATGCTGGCGATGGCGCTCGTGCAGCGCGACCTCGGGCCGCACAGCCCTTGGGGCCGCTTTCGCCTTGCGGTCGAGCGCTTCGACGGTCTGCTGCTCGACTTCGTGGCGCGGCAGCGGGCGCAACCGGGCGGCGACTCCATGCTCGCCCTCCTGCTCGCGCAGCGTGACGAAGCCGGCAACCCGCCGACCGACCGGCACCTGCGCGACCAGCTGGTGGCGCTGCTGGCCGCCGGCCACGACACCTCGGCGGCGGCGCTGGCCTGGGCCTTCGAGCGGCTCGCTCGCCAGCCGCGCGTGCACGCGCGGCTGGGCGAGGGCGACCCGAGCTACCTGGACGCGGTCGTCAAGGAGGTGCTGCGGATACGACCGGTGCTGACGATCGCCCCGCGCCGCCTGCTCGAGCCGGTGGAGATCGCCGGGCGGAGGCTGCCCGCCGGGGTGCACGTGGCGGCCTGCCTGTGGCTGGCGCTGCGCCGCGAGGACCTGTGGCAGGAAGCCGCCCTGTTCCGGCCCGAGCGCTGGCTGGAGGAGCCGCCGCCCGATCCAGCCTCATGGATCCCCTTCGGCGGAGGAGTGCGCCGCTGCGCCGGGGCGCCGTTCGCCGAGATGGAGATGCGGGAGGTCCTGCGCGCCGCGGCGGAGCTGAGGCTCCGGCCGGCCCGGCCCGAGCCCGAGCGCGCCCGTCGCAGCGCCCTCGTCGTGACGCCCGACCGCGGCGGCGAGGTGCTCGTCGGCTGAGCTCGCCGCTCAGGTGCGGCGCAGAACGGCCTTGCCTCGTATCCGGCGCTTGCCGAGGGCGGCGAGCACCTCCACCGTGTCGGTCCAGTCCTCGACCCGTCCGAGGCGCGGCACGAGCGCTCCGTCCGCGACCTGCCCGGCCAGGATCGCCAGGTCCGCTCCCTTCTCGTCCTCGGGCACGCTGTGGAAGAGGCCCACCAGCCGGGCGTTCGGGGCTGCAGCGAAGCTCGGCAGGCCGAGCTCAGCCATCCCGCCCGCGGCGCCGTAGGTCACCGCGACGCCGCCGGGTTCCAGCAGCCCGATGGCGGCGGCCAGCACGGCGCCGCCGATCCCGTCGGCGACAAGGGCATAGGGACCGAGCTCATCGCTTTCGAGGTCCCAGGTGACCGCGTGGGCGCCGGCGGCGCGGGCTTCCTCGGCCCGGTCGGGCTCGCTCACCTGGGCCGTCACCCGGGCCCCCGCCGCCCGGGCCAGCTGGACCGCGAACTGACCGACGCCGCCGGTGGCGCCGGTGACCAGCACCCCGCGCCCGAGCAGAAAGCCTCCCTGCCGAAGCGCCCGCAGCGCGGTCAGGCCGGCGATCGGCAGCGAGGCGGCCTGCTCGAAGGACACGCCGTCCGGCAGCTGCGCGCAATGGGCCGCTGGCACGGCCACCCGCTCGCTCCAGCCCCCTCCCTGGGCGATGGCCACCACCGGGGCACCTGCCACCACGCCGGCCACGTCCTGGCCGGGCCGCCACCCATCGGGTCGAGCGGGGATGAGCCTGAGCTCGCCCCGGTTGACGGCGAAGGCGCGCACGTCGACGACGATCTCGTCCGCGGACGGCTCGGGCTCGGGAAGATCGTCGTCGAGCCGCAGGCCCCCCGGAGCGTCCGGATCGGTGATGAAGCCGCGCACGGAGCGGCGGCTCAGCCCAGCATCGAGGCCGCTTGATCCAGCACGTGGCGGTAGACAGGGTCGCGCAGGAGGGCCTGGCGGATTCCCTCCCCCAGGATGCCCGACTCGCCGCGGGAGGCGCCCAGCACCGTCCAGGAGGACTCGCTGCCGTCGGACTTCACCCGGTGGGCCTCGAGGCCTCCGGGGCCTCGGTCCAGAGAGAGGCTCATGCCGGACGCGCTGCCGATCTTGATGCCGGCCAGGCCCGGCACCCTCTGGGCGGGATCGGGTATCAGCTTGACGGCCACGTCCTGGCGGCGGCCGTGCGCGATGCCGTGCAGGTCGCCGTTGGCGCTCATCAAGGACCCGGCCTGCCAGCCCAGCCGCGCGGCCAGCCAGCCGCAGAACAGCACGCCGGCCACCTCGGAGTCGGGGTGGTGGTGCACCGTCACCGAGTCGATGCGGCGCAGCTCCTCCCGCCACTGGGCCGGATCGAAGCTCGCAGCCACCCGCTCACGCCAGGGGGTCGAGCGCAGCCAGGCCAGGTCGACGACGTAGGCCGACTGGGCCAGCTGGAGGGCCCGGTGGATGGCGGTGGCCGGGTCGGGCTCCTCGACCAGGTCCACCAGCACCACCTGGGCCAGGCTGAGCAGCGCGTCGACGGCCTCGTGATGGCCGTGCGGCGACCAGACCAGCGTGGCGATGTCGCTGACCACGAGCGGGTCGACGATCGAGTCGAGGGCCCGGAGGTGGGCCTCACCCATGTCGAGCACGATCCGCTCGCGCACGAGCGCCGCCTCACCCGGGTCGCCTGTCGCGTCCATGGTCAGCGCCACCGCCGCGTCGATCGTGGTGCGCCCGGGCTCCACGGCGCACAGGATCAGGCGCGAGGGGTGGTAGCGCCCCACCTTCTCCAGCCGGTTGAGGATCTCGCCGCGCCACTCGCGATCCGCCACCACCACCAGGTTCAGCACCCGTGCCGGCGAGCAGGCGTGGTCCTTCGCGTACTCATCCTTCAGCAGCCCGCGCAGGGCGTCATCCACGTCGCTCGGGGTGACGCCCTGGCCGCTCCAGAGTGCTCCGGCGTCGACCACAGCCGGATCAGATCGCCCGCCAGCGGTCGCCGGGCTCGAGCAGGCGGTCAGCCTCCTCGGGGCCCTGAGAGCCGGCCGGGTAGGTGCGCAGCGGCGTGTCGTCGTTCGCCCAGCCCTTGAGGATGGGATCGCAGATCTGCCACTGGGCCTCCACCTCGTCGTCGCGCGTGAAGAGCGTGGCGTCGCCGCGCATGGCGTCCATGATCAGGCGCTCGTAGGCCTCCGGGGACTGGGACAAGAAGGCGGTGCCATAGAGGAACTCCATGTTCACCGGCCGGATGCGCATGCGGGTGCCCGGGATCTTGGCCCCCAGCGAGATCGACACGCCCTCGTTCGGCTGCATCGTGAGGATCAGCTGATTGGGCTGCACCCCCACCGACCCGGCGGCCTCGAAGGCCAGGTGGGGCACGGGCTTGAGGGTCACCGCGATCTCCGTGACCTTGCGGGCCAGCCGCTTGCCGGTGCGCAGGTAGATCGGCACGCCCGCCCAGCGCCAGTTGTCCACCTCGAGCTTGAGCGCCACGTAGGTCTCCGTGCGGGAGTCGTCGGGCACGCCCTCCTCGTCGAGGTAGCCGGGCACCTCCGTGCCCTCGGCCATCCCGGCCGTGAACTGCGCCCGCACCGACTGCTCGGGAACGGTCTCGGGCGTGGGGTGCGGGATGGCCTGGAGCACCTTCACCTTCTCGTCGCGGACCTCGTCCGCCGTGAAGGTCACCGGGGGCTCCATGCACAACAGCGAGAGGAGCTGAAGCATGTGGTTCTGCACCAGGTCCCGCAGCGCCCCGGAGGAGTCGTAGTACTCGGCGCGCCGCCCGATGCCCAGGTCCTCGGCCGCGGTGATCTGGACGTAGTCGATGAAGTTGCGGTTCCAGATCGGCTCGAACATGCCGTTCGCGAAGCGAAAGGCCAGCATGTTCTGGACGGTCTCCTTACCCAGATAGTGGTCGATGCGGAAGACCTGCTTCTCGTCCAGCACGGCCAGCACGTCGCGGTTCAGCTCCCGGGCCTCGGCCAGCGTGGTCCCGAACGGCTTCTCGATCACCACCCGCACCTCGGCGCCCGCGTGGTGATCGAGACCGTGGCTGCCCAGCTCGCCGACGATCACCGGGAAGAACTTCGGCGCGGTCGAGAGGTAGAAGACCCGGTTGAAGACGATGCCGGCCTCGGTGTCGAAGCTGTCCAGCTCGTCCGAGAGCCGGTCGAACACCGTGTCGTCGTCGAAGGTCCCCGGCACGTAGCGCACCCGGTCGAGCAGCTTGTTGAGTACGTCGTCGCTCGGCTCCCGCCGCGAGTACTCGACGACCGACTCGCGGGCCATCCCGCGATAGTCGTCGTGGGGGATGTCCGAGCGCGAGACGGCGATGAGGTTGAAGCGCTCCGGCAACGCGCCCTCGTGGGCCAGGTTGTAGATCGCCGGCAGCAGCTTGCGGTGGGCCAGGTCGCCCGTTCCCCCGAAGATCACCAGCGTCGTCGGGTGCACCGGGAGCCGCTCGAGGCCCTCGATCAGCGGGTTCTTCTGCTCGGCGACGGCCATCGCTACTCCGCGTGTGGCTGCGCCTGCGCTGCCGGGTCGGCGGCGTGCAGCGCGTGGCCGCCGAACTGATTGCGCAGCGCCGCGTTGACCTTGGCCGCGAACGCGTTCTGCCCCCGGGACCCGAAGCGCTCGAACAGGGAGGTGCTGATCACCGGCATCGGGATACGGCGCTCGATGGCGTCCTCCACCGTCCAGCGCCCCTCACCCGAGTCCTCGACCCAGGGCTCGAGGGCGACCAGCTCGTTGCCCTCCTGCTCGAAGGCGCGGGCCGCCAGCTCGCAGAGCCAGGAGCGGACCACCGAGCCCTGCATCCAGAGGTGGGCGATCTTGGCGTTGTCCAGCTCGTACTCGCAGGCGTCGAACAGCGAGAAGCCCTCGGCGTAGGCCTGCATCATCCCGTACTCCACGCCGTTGTGGACCATCTTCACGTAGTGCCCGGCGCCGGTGGGGCCGAAGTGGCCCCAGCCCGGCCCGTGCTCCTCGGTCTCGGGCGGGGCCAGGACGTCGAGGATCGGGGCCAGGCGCTCGACCGCCTCGTCGTCGCCGCCCACCATCATGCAGTAGCCCACCTGCAGGCCCCATACGCCGCCGCTCACGCCCACGTCCACGTAGTGGATGCCTCGCGGCGCAAGCGCCTCCTGGCGTGCCTTGTCGTCGGTCCAGCGCGAGTTGCCGCCGTCGATGATCGTGTCGCCCTCGTCCAGAAGATCGGCCAGGGCGTCGACGGTGTCCTGGGTGGGACGGCCCGCCGGCACCATGATCCACACCGCCCGCGGCGCCTCGAGCTTCGAGACCATGTCCTCGACCGAGGCGGCGCCCTCGGCGCCGTTCCGCTTGGCCTCGTCCACCGCCTCGACGCTGAAATCGAACACCACGCACTCGTGCTGGGAGTCACGGTGGATGCGGTGGACCATGTTGCCGCCCATCTTTCCCAGCCCGATGAATCCCAGTTGCATCGAATCAGCCTTTCGTCCGCTCGCTTGTCTCAGCCCGCTCGCGCCGCCAGGCGCTCGACCACCGCTCTGCCTCGCTCGGCCACCCGCTCGGGCGTGAAGCCGAAGTGCTCGTACAGGTCATGGGCCGGCGCGGAGGCCCCGAAGGTGGTCATCGCTATCTGCTCGCCGTCGTCGGTGGTCCACTCGCTCCAGCCGAGCGGCGAGGCGGCCTCCACGGAGATCCGGGCGCGCACCGCCGGCGGCAGGATGCGGTCCCGGTAGCCGGCATCCTGCTCGGCGAAGCGGTCCAGGCAGGGGGCGGACACCACCCGGGTGGGGATGCCGCCCTCCTCCAGCTTCTCCGCGGCTGCCGTGCAGATGTGCACCTCGGACCCGGTCCCGATCAGGATCAGCTCCGGCTCGCCCTCGGCCGAGGACTCGCGCAGCACATAGGCGCCGCGGTCGACCGCGTCGGGCGGGACGCCGGCCGGGTCCCATACCGGCAGGCCCTGGCGGCTGAGCACGAGCGCCACCGGCGTCTCGGTCTGCCCGATGGCAAAGCGCCAGCCCAGCGCGGTCTCGTTGCCCCCGGCCGGCCGCACCGCGTAGGTGTTGGGCGTCGCGCGAAGGATGGCCAGCTGCTCGACGGGCTGGTGGGTCGGCCCGTCCTCCCCGAGCCCGATGGAGTCGTGGGTGAACACGAAGATCGAGGGCAGCCGCATCAGCGCCGCCAGCCGCACCGCGGCCTTCATGTAGTCGAGGAAGTTGAAGAAGGTGGAGCCGAAGGCCTTCAGCCCGTGCAGGTTGAGGCCGTTGACGATGGCCCCCATGGCGTGCTCGCGCACGCCGTAGTGCACGTTGCGCCCGCTGTAGTCGCCCCGCTCCACCGACCCGCCGTCGTCGATCAGGGTGAGGGTGGAGGGCTCGAGGTCGGCGGAGCCGCTCACGAGCTGAGGCACCTGGGCCGCGGCCCACTGGATCACCTTCTGGGAGGCCTTTCGGGTGGCGATCATCCCCTCGTCCGGCTGGAAGGTGGGAACGTCGGCGTCCCAGCCGTCCGGCAGCCGGCCCTCGATCACCAGCTGCAGCTGTGCGTAGGCGTCCGGCTCGGCCGACCGGTAGGCCTCGAGCCGCTGCTCCCACTCGCCCGCCAGCTCCCGGCCACGCCCGGCGAGCTCGGCGAAGCGGGCCTGCACCTCGTCCGGGACCATGAACAGCGCGTCGGGGTCCCAGCCGTAGCCCTCCTTGGTGAGCGCCACCTCCTCCTCGCCCAGGGGCGAGCCATGAGCCTTGGAGGTGTCCTGCTTGTGGGGCGACCCGTAGCCGATATGCGAGCGAACCACCACGAGCGAGGGCCGCTCAGTCACGTCCCTCGCGGCCTCGGCGGCGCCGGCCAGCCGGTCCTGCGAGAGGTCCTCGCCCACGTCCTGCACGTGCCAGCCGTAGGCGGAGAAGCGCTCGCCCACGTCCTCGCTGAAGGCCATCGCCGTCTCGCCGGCCAGCTGGATGTGGTTGCTGTCGTAGAACACCGTGAGCTTGCCCAGGCCGAGGTGCCCGGCCAGCGAGCAGGCCTCGGACGAGACCCCCTCCTGCATGTCGCCGTCGCTGGCGATCACGAAGGTGTGGTGGTCGATGATCGTGTGGCCGGGGCGGTTGAAGCGCGCAGCCAGCATGGCCTCCGCCAGGGCCAGCCCCACCGACATGGACAGCCCCTGGCCCAACGGCCCCGTGGTGGCCTCGATCCCGTGCGCGTGCCCGTACTCAGGGTGTCCCGCCGTGGGGGAGTCGAGCTGGCGGAAGCGCTCCAGGTCCTCCAGCGTGAGGCCGTACCCGCAGAGGTAGAGGGTGGAGTAGAGCAGCATCGAGGCATGGCCGGCCGAGAGCACGAAGCGGTCGCGATCGAACCAGTCCGGCTGCTCGGGGCTGTGGTCCATCAGCCGGGTGTAGAGCACGTAGGCCAGCGGCGCGAGGGCCATCGGCGCGCCCGGGTGCCCCGACTTGGCCTTCTCCACGGCGTCCATGGACAGCGTGCGGATGGTGTTCACACACAGCTCGTCGAGCGCGGAGGACGTGGCGGTGGTCATTCGGCTCCCTCGGTCGCGGTGGCCCTGGCCTGCCCAGTATCCCGAGCCGGCCGCCCCGCTGCACTGCCCACCTCCTGCGCCGCCAGCACGGCAGCCCCGATCACGCCGGCGTCGGCCCCGCCCTCGGCCAAGGCGATGGTGGTCCGGCGCCACAGGGCCGGTAGCGCCCGCGCGCCGGCCTCGCGCTTGGCCCGGTCGAGGAACAGGTGGGCGGCGCGAGACAGCCCGCCGCCCACGGCCAGCCGGTCGGGCTCGAAGACGTTCACATAGCCGCCGAGCCCGATCCCCAGCATGCGGGCGAAGTTCTCCACCAGCAGCAGGGCGTCGGGGTCGCCCTCCTCGGCCGCGGCCACGAGCTCGTGGCCCGAGACCTTGCCGTCCTCGCCGATCACGGACGCCAGCCTGCTCCCCGGCTTGTCCTGGGCCAGCTCGGTGGCGTCGCGCTCGAGCGCCTGACCCGAGCAGTAGGCCTCGAGACAGCCTCGGTTGGGGCAGTTGCCCGGACAGGGCGGACCGTCGGGGTTGATGGCGAAATGGCCCAGCTCGGCGCCCAGGCCGTTCGCCCCGCGGAAGGTCCTGTGGTCGATCACCACGCCGCCGCCGACCCCGGTGCCCAGGGTCAGCATCACGAGGTTCGGCACGCCCACCAGGTGCGCCTCGGCGAGCGCGGCGCAGTTGGCGTCGTTGTCCACGAACACGGGCACCTCGAAACGCCCCTCCAGCTCGTCGCGCAGCCCGACTCCGGTGAGCGGGATGTTCACGCTGGTCTCAACGGTCCCGCTGGCGAACTCGATCTGAGAGGGAACGCCGACGCCGATCGCCTCCGGCTCGCCGGCGCTCTGCATGACCGGGCGCACCACGGCCTCGATGCCGTCCAGCAGCGCCTCGGTGCTCTCGGTCACCGTGGGCTGTTCCTGCTTCTCGGCCACCTCGACGCCCTCCACCGCGGCCACCGCGACCTTGGTCCCGCCCACGTCGACCCCGAGGACCATCGTCAGTCGCGGCTCTCGAGGTGCCGGTCCAGCGCTCCCGCCGGCGGGTCGGCGCCGGGGGCGTAGTCGCGCACCCAGAACTCGCCGCTGTCGGGGAACTCGTTGATGTCGGGCGCCCGCATGGTGCTCACGATGAGCACCCTGACCGGCGCCTCCGATTCGTTTCTCAGCTCGTGTGCGCCCTCGCGGCCGGCGGGGCAGGCCACCACCTCGCCGCGCTCGAGCCGGCGCTCGCCCTCCAGGTTGCGCAGTGTGGGCTCCCCCTCGAGCACCAGCAGCAGCTCCTCGTTGGCGTAGTGCGCGTGGAGCGGGAAGCTCGCGGCCCCGGCGGGAAGCTCGAACAGCGAGGCGCCCAGCTGGTCGGAGCCCGCCTGCCGTCCGAGCCGGGCCCGGCGCCAGCGGAAGCGCCCGTCCTCGCGCTCGGCGTCGAAATCGGGCTCGAACAGGTTCGGCATGGCCCGAGTCTCGCACCCCGGGCCATGCCCCTGTCAAGCCGGGGTTATGCGGCCGCCGCTGCGTAGAGGCGCAGCAGCTCCGGCCAGCCGTCCTGCGCGCCCACCTGCTCGCGCATGGCCGCCCCCGGCTCGCCGTAGCGCTCGAACCCGCGGTGCTCCAGCGTCACGTGGGTGACGTCACCCTCGGCGGCGAAGGTCACCTCCACCTCCGTGCACCGCTCCAGATCGGGCTCGTGCTCCCACTGGGGGGTGAGGCGCCACGCGAAGACAACCCTCCCGGGCGGGTCCCAGACCAGCACGGTGCCCACGTCGCATTCGGTCCCGTCCTCGGCCCGGTCGTACCAGCGCCCGCCCTCGAAGGGCTCGATCGTCCCGACCGTCGGGCCCTCGAGGATGCTGTGGCTCTCGTCGTTTGGCCACCAGTCGTCCATGCCATCGGTGAAGAGCGCGAACGCCTCTTCCGGCGTCAGGCCCACCGTCACCGAATGAGAGACCGAGGTCTCGCTCCGTCCCGTCGCTGCGGTCATGCGTCTCCCTTCCGCCCGGCCGCGTCCTCGAACGCCGCCAGAGCCTCGTGCCAGAAACGATCGAAGTAGGCCCGCATCGCGCCCACCCCGCGCGGGTCGACGCGGTACAGGCGCCGGCTGCCCTCGCGGCGGTCGCTCACGAGCCCCGCCTCCTTCAGCACCTTGAGGTGCTGGGAGACGGCCGGGCGGCTGACCGGGAAGCGCTCGGCGAGCTCTCCCACCGGACGCGGCCGGCGGGCCAGCTCCTCGAAGATCGCCCTGCGGGTGGGATCCCCGAGCGCACTCAGACCGTTCTGGTAAGTGTTCACTAACCGTTAGTGTAGACTTACGCACCGTCGATGTCAAGGGCCCCGCTGCGCGCTCTTGCCCGACCCGGTAGCGTCGTGAGGGCATGAGGGGCGGGATTGATCTGGGCGGCACCAAGATCCAGACCGCGGTGGTGGACGACGCGGGCGAGGTCAAGGGTGAGGAGCGCGAGCCCACCCCCACCAGCGGCGGCCCGTCGGACGTGGCCGGGGCGATGGTCGCGGCCATGCGCGCCGCCGCCGAGAAGGCCGGCGTGGACACCTCCGAGCTCGCCGGCGTGGGCGTGGGCTCCCCCGGGATCATCGACTCCCGCAAGGGCGTGGTCACGAGCGCCCGCAACCTCCCCGGCTGGGAGGGCTCGTTTGCGCTGGGCCCGGAGCTCAGCGACGCGCTGGGCACGCGGGTGAAGCTCAAGAACGACGTGGACGTGGCCACCGACGCCGAGTTCGCGCTCGGCGCCGGCCGGCCCTACCGCTCGCTGCTGGGCGTCTTCTGGGGCACCGGCGTGGGCGGGGGGATCATCCTCAAGGGACGTCCCTGGGCGGGGCGCGGCGGCGCGGGCGAGATCGGCCACGTGGTGGTGAAGATGGACGGCGCCATCTGCCCCTGCGGCCGCCAGGGCTGCATGGAGGCCTACGCCGGGCGCAAGGCGCTGGAGGCGCGAGCACGCCACCGCCAGGAGAAGGGCCATCACACCGACCTCTTCAAGATCATGGAGAAGCGCGGGCGCGACCGCCTGACGAGCGGCATCTGGGCCCGCGCCCTCGAGCACGAGGACAAGGTGGCCATCCAGCTGATCGACGAGGCCGTGGAGGCGCTCGGCGTGGGCGTGGCCTCCGCGCTCAACATCCTGGACGTCGAGGCCGTGATCATCGGCGGCGGCCTGGGGCTGCGCCTGGGCGAGCCCTACCGCAAGCGCATCGAGGAGGCGATGATGCCCCATCTCTTCACCAGCGACGATCCGCCGCCGGTGCATCTCGCCGAGCTGGGCGATCTCGGCGGCGCCATCGGAGCCTCGCTGCAGTTCGGCCCCGCGAAGGCGGCACAGCCGGCGTAATTCGCTGCGCTCCGCCCGGTTGGGTCTCCAAACGACCAGGAGGCTCAGCCATGTTGTCCCGTCTTTCCTACGCCAACGTCATCGCCACCGTCGCGCTCTTCCTCGCCCTGGGCGGAAGCAGCTACGCGGCGCTGAACCTGCCCAAGGCCTCGGTCGGCCCGAAGCAGCTGCAGAAGAACAGCGTGACATCGAAGAAGGTCAAGCCCGGTTCCCTGCTCAAGAGCGACCTCAAGAAGTCCGCGGTCGAGAGCCTGCGCGGCGCTCAGGGTCCGCAGGGGCCCCAGGGGCTCCAGGGCACGCAGGGCGCCGCTGGCGCGCCGGGAGCGACGAATGTCATCGCGCGCCACAGCGCCTTCACCGTCATCGCCCCGGACACGAACGACAACGCGCAGGTCGACTGCCTCCCCGGGGAGACGGCGACCGGCGGAGGAATCGAAACCACCAACGGGCACACCGGCGACATGATGGCCGGCGTGTCGCGGCCCGTGGCCGGCGCGGACGACAAGCCTACCGGCTGGTACGTGCGCGCGTTCAACATCGACCGTAACGAGGACGACATGGGCAACATCTCGGTCCGCGCCTACATCGTCTGCGCCTCTCCCTGACTCAGGCAGCGCCGCCCCCGTTGCGGATAACCTGGCGATCGTGGAGCGGGCGTACGACGCTCTGATCGTCGGCTCCGGCTTCGGGGGCGGCGTCACGGCCTGCCGGCTGGCCGAGGCCGGCTGGCGGGTCTGCGTCCTCGAGCGCGGGCGGCGCTTCGGGCGTGGGGACTTCCCCGACCGCCCCGAGCAGGCCCCGCGCCTCCTCTGGCACCCCCGCGCCAATCCCGGCGGGATGTTCGACTTCCGCCTGATGCGCGACGTGGCCGTCCTGCAAGCGGCCTGTGTGGGCGGCGGCTCGGTCGTCTACGCCAACGTGCAGCTGCGGGCGCCGCGGCAGGTGTTCGACAGCGGGTGGCCGGACGCGATCGACCGCAGCGAGCTGGACCCCTGGTACGACCGCACGGAGGACGCGCTCAAGCCGCGCACCACACCGGACGAGCCGCCGCTGCGCAAGCTGGGCGCGTTCGAGGAGCTCGGCCGCCTCGGCGGCACCGAGGCCGAGCGGCTTCCGCTGGCCGTCCACTTCGGGGAGGATCGCGCCCACCCGTTCTCCGGGGTCGCCCAGGGCGGCTGCACCAACCTCGCCCGCTGCAACATCGGCTGCCCGCGAGGAGCGAAGAACACCGTGGACATCACCTACCTCGCGCGCGCGGAGGCGCTCGGGGCCGAGGTCTACCCGCTCCACGAGGCGCTGCGGATAGAGCGCCAGGGCGGCGGCTGGCGGGTGGGCTTCCGCGACCTCCAGTACGAAGCCAAGGGCAGGGTCGAGGCGCCGCGGCTCGTGTTGGCCGCGGGCTGTCTCGGCACCACCCGGCTGCTGCTGAAGAACCGGCGCCGCATCGGCGGGTTGTCGCGCGCGCTCGGCCGCCGCTTCTCGGGCAACGGCGACGCCCTGGGCGGCGCCTTCGACCCCACCGCGCCGGGCCTGGAGCGGGCCGAGATGCATATCGGGCCGGTGATGACCGGACGGCTCGACTATTGGGATGAGCGGCGTCTCATGCTCGCCGACGGCGCGCTGCCCGAGGCCTTCTCCGGCCTGCTGGAGATCGTGCGCGGCGGCAACGCCCTCACCGGCTGGCGCCGCCACCTGGTGCGCCTGCGCGACCTCGCGGCGCGCGCCGGCCTGAGCGACCAGCCGGTCACGCCCCGCTCGGTGCGCCTGGCCAAGACCCCGCCGATCACCGACTCGATCGTGTTCCTGATGATCGGCCAGGACGCGGCCGACGGGCGGATGCGGCTCACGCCGCTCTTTCGCACTCTCGACATCCGCTGGAGCCAGGAGGCCAGCCGGGGCCTGTTCGAGCGCATGCGGGAAACGACCGAGGACCTCGCTCGCAAGGCGGGCGCCGACCCCTACTTCGCCCTCGACGGCGGTCCGCTGGGCAAGTACGTGACGGTGCACCCGCTCGGCGGCGCGCCCATGGCCGACGACCCGAGCCAGGGGGTCACCGACGACAGCGGGCGCGTTCACGGTCAACGCGGGCTGGTGGTGGCCGACGGGTCGGTGGTGCCCACGGCCCTGGGGGTGAACCCGGCCAAGACGATCGCCGCGCTGGCGGAGCGCAGCGCCGCCGCGCTGGTGGCCGAGGGGCGGCCATGAGGATCCGGGTACGCAGCGCGTGGACGAACCACACCGGCAACCAGGGCTGCGACCCGCTGCGCATTTGCCGGCCCGAGTCGGTGGAGGAGCTGTCGGAGCTCGTGCGGGAGGCCGAGGAGAAGGAGCTCACCGCCCGGGCGATCGGCTCCGGCCACTCCTGGTCGGACGTGGCCCTCACCGGAGGCCTGCTGATCGAGCCGCAGGGACTGGCCCGGCCGCTTCCGCTCGAGACCGAGCTGCTGCGAGAGGGCGCCGATCCCGCCCGGCTGGCCCGCTGCGGTTCCGGCATCCGGCTGCGGGAGCTGAACGCCCAGCTCGACTCGGAGGGCCGGGCGCTGCTTCAGATGGGCGGCTACGACGGGCAGACGGTGGCGGGCGTGGTCTCAACCTCGACGCACGGGTCGGGGATCCGGCTCGGCCCCATCTGCGACTTCGTGCGCTCGCTCGACCTGGTGGCCGCCGGCGGCGCCGTGTACCGGATCGAGCCGGCGGACGGGCCCACCGAGCCCGGCGCCTACGCCGCTCGCCATCCCGACCGCACCCTGGTGCAGGACGACCGCTTCTTCGACGCCGCGCGAGTGGGCGTGGGCTGCCTCGGGCTGATCCACTCGCTCATCCTCGAGGTGGGAGAGCGCTACTGGCTGCGGGAGGTGCGCACCCTGCGTCCCTGGGGCGAGGTGCGTGAGGAGCTGCGCGAGCGCTCGGTGCTCGCCGGCCACCGCCACTACGAGGTCTACATCTCCCCCCACAGCCTCGACGACGACGACCACTGCCTGATCACCACGCGCCACCCGTGCGAGGGCCCGGCCGAGACCCCGCGCGGCCGGGAGCGCAACTCACTGCCGGAGTTCTTCGCCACGCTGCCGATCACCCCGAAGGTGCTGAACCTCATCTCCGACGTCCGCCCATCGCTCACGCCCTGGCTGCTCGACCGCGCGCTGGAGGCGATCGCCGACAAGGAGTACACGAACCTGAGCTTCAAGGTGCTCAACATCGGCACCGCCAACCTGCTCCCGGCCTACTCGTCGGAGATCGGGGTACCCGTGGACGCCGAGGGCAGCCACGTCGAGGCCGTGGAGCGCATCAAGCGGATCGCGGCCCGCCACCGCGACGCCGGCTCGGTGTACCACACCTCCCCCATCTCGCTGCGCTTCGTCGCGGCCTCCAGCGCCTGCCTCTCGATGATGGAGGGCCGCGACACGATGATGATCGAGCTGATCCAGGCCACCCGCACCGAGGGCGGCTTCGAGCTGCTGGCCGCCTACGAGGAGGCGCTCTACGACCTGGGCGGGCGGCCCCACTGGGGCCAGGTGAACACGCTGACCGGCAGCCACGACCTGGTGCGCTCGCTCTACCCGCGCTACGACGAATGGCAGGAGGTGCACGGCCGGCTGAACGCAAGCGGCGTGTTCGACAGCCCCTTCTCGAAGCGGACCGGCCTGAGCCGCGGGGGGATCTAGCCGGAGGGCCAAGGTCGTCGAGCCCCCCGCCGCCGGGCCGGGACCGGCTCCCTTACCCCGCACTCAACGGCGCTCGCGCACTCCGAAGCGCCGGCGCAGGGCGTGGCGGCCAAGAACTTCCCCCGCGCCAACGTTCGCCCCGAGAACGGGAGGTTTGCCGCCCCTACCAGCACAAACCTCCCACAGGGCGATGCGGGACGCGTTCCCGGGAAGTTGTTCCTGCGCTTGGGATTCTCGGCAGGGCGTGAATTACGGGGTAGCGGGAGCGGCCCGGGGCGTGGCGAGAACGGCGTTCGCCTTCAGTCGTGCCAGGGGCGCTCCGCGGTCGGCACCACCACCTGGATCGTGGCCCGCTTGGCCTCCTCGTCGTCGCCCTTTCGGGTGGCCCAGGTGCGCAGCGAGCGCATCCAGGGCGGGCTGCCGGCGGGCAGGTCGAGCTCCGGGATCGGGGCGCGGTCGTCGGGCAGCAGGTCGTCGCCGTAGAGCTCCAGGGGCAGCTCGGTGTCGCGCTCCGACAGTCCGGCGTCGAGCCGCTCGAGACCCTCGTTCCACTGGCCCAGCATCTTCTTGGTGGCCTCGCGCCGCTTCTCCTCGTTGCCCTTGGACGAGGCCTCGGGCATGGTGGGATGGGTCAGCCGCTCGACGGTGAGCTCGGCCGCGCGCTCGGGGTTGGCCTCGGCCCAGGCGTCGAAGGCCGTGTGGCCGATGTGGCCGAAGGCCACCACCGCCTGAACCCGCCCCTCCTCGCCCAGCAGGGCGTCGAGCCAGCGGTTGCGGTACGCGAGGATCGGCTCGGAGTCCACGTGGCGCTCGCCGCCGGCCTGCCCGTAGACCGAGTACAGGAAGGCGTTGACCATGACGTAGGAGCGGTCGATTCCCAGCTTGCGCAGAAAGCCCTGCACGCGCTGGCCGGCCTCGCCCACCAGGATGCGGCGGGCGATGCCCTCGTGCTGGCCCGGGTCCTGGCCCACCACCAGCACCAGCGCGCTCCCGTCCAGCCGTCCCCGGTGGAAGACCGGGCCCCATTCGATGCGGAAGTCGGCCGGCGGATAGGCCTCGGCTCCGGGGTAGCCGAAGGCCAGACCGGAGAACGGCCGGCGCACCGGGCCGGCGTCGAACGGGTGCTCAGCTGCCATGTCTTTCCCTCCTGTTAGTGGCCCACTGTTAGGCGAAAATGGGGCCCACCTGCGGGTACTCGTCGACGAGCAGGCCGCGCAGCTCCTCCAGCCGGGCCACCGGGTCGGTAGCGGGCGCCGCCGTGTGGCTCGTGTCCAGGAGCATGCGCTTGCCCCAGGCGATGAGCGGCTCCAGGCGCTCGCGGTCGGCCGGGTCGGTGAGGGTCTCGAGCCAGTCCTGGCGGCCGTAGGGCAGGTCGCCGTCGATCATCACCAGGTCGACCCAGGCCGGTTCGGCGTCGAGTACGTTCTCGTAGGGGTCGTCCAGGCGGCGCTCGAACACCACCAGGTCGGCGGGCCGGCCCTCGCGCAGGCGGCCCAGCTTGTCGCCCAGGCCCGCCACCTCCGCTGCCTCGCTCGTGACCATGTCCACCAGTCGTCGGGGCGAGGGGTGGGCGCCCTGGCGGGAGAGCTCCCGGCGCGCGACCTTCATCTCGTGGAGCAGGCTCTGGCTCCCGCTGGGAAGCCAGTCGGCCCCCAGGCCCATGGTCACCCCCACGTCGAGGGCGTCCGCGGCCAGGGTGGTCTCGCCGTACAGGCGCAGGTTGCTCTGCGGCGACCACACGAGCTTGGCCCCGGCGTCCTTCATGTGCCCGAACTGCTCGCGCCCGAGGGCGCTGCCGTGGATGACCACCGTGGCGGCGGTGAGGGCGCTGAAGCTCCCGGGCGGATCGATCAGCTCCCACTCGTCCACCGAGCGCGGGTTGTCGCGCCGCCCCTCGGCCAGGTGCACGTAGAAGGCATCGATCTCACCGGCGCCGATCTCGGTGACGATCTTCTCCAGCCGCGCGTAGTCGCGCTGGCCCTCCTTGGGCACGTCGATCATCGCCCGGGCCCGGTGGCGGCCGAAGATCCAGCGGTCGACGTTACGCACCAGCGACTCCTCCTCGAGCCGCTCAACCCGCTCCGAGGTGCCCTGGATGGCGGTGACCCCACCCACCAGTGCGCGGATCTCGGCGTAGCGCAGCTGGGTCTGCTGGGGCAGGGCGGCTATCAGGCGGTCCTGCGGCCGGCGCACCAGCTCGCGGTAGATCTCCGACCCCCGCCACGCGTAGCGGTTGATGAACTGGCGCGGCGGCTCCCAGGCCGCGAACACGTTGAACTCGGGATGGCCGTGGAGGTCGATCAGGCCGGGCAGGATCACCCCGCCGCCGGTGTCGTGCACCCGGATCCCCCGCGGCTTGCGGGTGCCGATCGCCCCGATGGTGGTCCCCTCCCCGACCGTGATGTAGCCCCGCTCCAGCGGCCCGTCGGGCGTCAGCACGCAGCCCTTCAGCGCGAAGGGCTCGGCCGCCGCCGCGCTCACCAGTGCCGTGCGGCCCGGAGCGAAGGCGGGCTCCGGCAGCTCCCTGGTGATTCCGGTGGCGTAGGCCGCCTCGAACGTGCTCTGTTCGTCGGTCGCCATCGCTCAGCGGGTGGCGAAGTCGAGCAGGTCGGCCAGGGTGAACTCGCCCGCGGTCTTCGCCGGAATGCCGCTCGGGGTCCAGGTCGGCTCCACGTTGAACCAGCTGTTGGGGTCGCCGGCGAGCAGGCCGACCAGGACCTCGGCCACGATGCGGGCTCCCACCGGCCCGAGCCGCCTGCCCTGCTCGCGCTTCTCCGCCTCCTTGAGCACGTAGAACCACAGCGGCGTGTCCTGCTGGAGCGCGTTGCGGTGAGCCGCGCGCAGCCGCAGCCGCTCCAGCTCGAGCTGCTCGGCGGTCAGCGGGGTCTCCCCCATGTGCTGGGCCACGGACTGGCCGGAGGGCAGCTGGAGCGCCTTGCCGCGGCGCAGGTTCAGCACCGACAGCGGGTTGCGACCCCGGTTGACCCCGCCCGGGAGCTTCATCAGCGGCCGGGCCAGCCGGATGTTGATCCTGCGGCTGGGCTGCGGGCGCCGGCTCGTGATCTTGACGAAGTGCGGCCAGGTGATGGTCCAGGCCTGCGGCAGGCGGCGGAACCCGCCCAGGTGCTCCAGGGGACCGGGTTGCGCCTTGCGCGAGAAGATCGGCACGCCGGTGACGATCTCGTTGAGGTCGTAGCTCGGCCGGATCATCGAGTGCCCGAAGCGGTAGGCGGCCACGGAGAACTCCACCGGCATGAACGGGTCGCCTGTCCAGGTAAAGAAGCGCAGGTCGGCCACCGGCCGGCCCGTGGCCGGGTCGGTCTTGAGGACGTCGTTCACCGCCGCCGCGCCCGCGATGCGGGGCAGGAAGTCCTTGACCACCACCCACTGGTAGTGCCAGGTGACCAGCCGCCGCGCCTCCTCGAACAGCGCCGCACCGGACAGGCCGGTGTCCGCCTTGACCCGGTCGACCACCCGGTCGTGGAACTTGATCATCGCCAGGTGCAGCTGGGAGACGATGATGTTCTCGTCGTTGCGCGGGTCGCCGATCAGCGCCCGTCCCTGCTGGTTTCTGGGCAGATCCTGCCGCTCGAGCACCTGGTCGTCGGAATCGAACTGCGGGTTGCGTCCGGCCAGCAGCTTCACCCCACGGAACTCCGGGTCCAGCCACTCGTAGAGGTATGGGGAGTCGGAGGGCCCGCGGCCGTAGAGCGAGTCCAGGTCGAAGCGCGGCGAGCGGAAGTCGATCAGCCCGTCAGGATCGCTGACGCGTTGCAGGGTCGAGACCGGATCGAAGGTGATGTCGTGGTCGACGAACTGGCCCAGGTAGGTGTAGCCCACCGGGATCGACGCGTTGTCGGCCTGGGGCGGCGGGCGGCGCTCCTCGGGCATGGCCTTGCCCAGCGCGATGAGCGCCTCATTGGGCGGGCGGGAGATCGGCAGGTTGGGGAACATCCGGCCGAAGCGGCCCTCGAAGAGCGGGGACCGCGGCACCGCCGCGAGCCCGCGCTGAGGCGCGCCGCCGTGGTGGGTCACGCCCTCCTCGACGAGACCCTCGTCGGAAAGATCGTCCGCGGCGTCGGGCATGGAGCTCCTCGCGCTCGGGGCCAGCTTGAGCGACTCTATGCAGGCTCGCCGGACGGAGTCAACGCCCGAGCTGGACGGCGGCCTGCTCGCT
The DNA here is from genome assembly GCA_963850205.1 of uncultured Thermoleophilaceae bacterium. Taxonomy (GTDB): domain Bacteria; phylum Actinomycetota; class Thermoleophilia; order Solirubrobacterales; family Thermoleophilaceae; genus JACVRW01. Next base: position 697,697 of record CAWKKJ010000008.1, read on the forward strand.
GACGTTGCCCTGCTCGTCCGCGGCGCTCACCAGGACGTGGTACCTCTCCTCGGTGAGCGGCAGCGGGTGCTCAACCTCGCCCTCGCGTCCGGCCACGGGCTGGGTGTCGGTGACGGGCGGCAGGCCGTCGCCGGGTGCGTCCAGGGTCGCGAGCAGCTGCGCGGGCGCCGGCGCCCCCGGCGCTCGTGGAAAGCGGTACGCGACCACCGCCCGGTCGCCCTCGCGGCGCACCGTGATCTCCGGCCGTGGTGGCGCCGGCGGGTCGGGCTCCGGCCGGTGGGTGCGGGGATCGAGCTCGTCGCATTCCTCGTGAAAGGTCTCGGGGTCGTCCCACTTGTCCTGGTGGGCCGGCCCGCGCGGGCTGTTGGACTCGGCCACGTTGCGCGCCTTGCTCGAGCCCCAGCGCCCGGGCCAGGCGAGCCAGCCCGGGAGGTCGCGGGCGATCACCTCGAGCGCCGGCGACACCTTCGCCCCCTTGCCGTCGGCGTGGTCGGGCACGATCGGCGCCTTGTGCCTGCCCGCGAACGGGAACGAGGCCTGCGAGCCGCGGGCCACGTACACCACCGGCCGCTGCCCTTGCTTCTGCACGATGTCCCACGCGCAGCGCTGCCCGTGGGTGTGCTGCGCGAAGGCCATCGCCTGCGGGTCGCCGCCCGCGCCGATGCGCACCTGCACCATCTCCCAGTCGCCCTCGTGCAGGCCGAAGCCCAGGAACGCTTTGTTGTTGAACAGGTAGAAGAACCAGTACTGCAGCCACGCGCCGCCGTCGTCGGCCGGCACCTCGTGGCCGTAGACGCGGTCGGCGAACTCGGGCCGGTGCATCTCGCGCGCCTGGAGCACATAGTCGCCCCCCAACGCGTCCAGGTGGTCCGAGCGTGTCACGCCGGCCTCGTCGCGGTAGCTCTTCGAGCCCAGATAGGACAGCTCGAGCCGCGGGCGGCGGCGTCCGCCCGCCGCCGACGCCAGCACGTCGCCGCCGGCCCTGCGCAGCAGGTTGGCCGGGTCGCCGCCGGGCCCGCAGCGGTTGGTCATGATCGCCGGGGAGTCCGCCGCGAAGCTGCCCTGCGAGTCGTAGCGCAGGATCGGGCGATGGCGCTGGAGCAGGTCGCTCACGGCTCCTCCCGCGACGCTCGCTGGGCCAGGGGAGCGCCGGCCCGCAGCAGGGGTGAGGCCTCGGTCCGGTCCGGTCGGACGCGCACGAGCGAGGTGGCGGGCCGGCGCAGAGCGAAGCGGAGCCGGTCGAGAGCCCGGGCGGGGGCGAACAACGCCGGTTCCCGCAGCCTCCAGACCGGGCACCTGGGCTCGTTCGATCCGCCGGCGTCGAGGATGCCGTTCACGGCCCGGCGCGCCGCCTCGTTGGCGCCCTCCATGGTGGCCAGGTCGGTGTGGGTCCGAACGTAATCGGAGGCCAGGAACAGGTTCTCGATAGCCGTGACCGCCTCGGGGCGGTCGTCCCACGATCCCGCCGTGTTGATCAGCAGCGGCTCGAGGTTGGTGGCCTGCGTGGGGTTCGGGTAGACGATGCTCGGGTCGAGGAACCAGGTGACGACGTTCGCGTTTTCGAGCACGTCCAGGCCGGCGTCCTCCAGGGCGGCCTCGAGCTGGGCCCACACCTCCTGGCGCACCTCCTCCTTGGAGCAGAACATGGCCTGCTTGCCGAAGCGAATGCCCTCGCGCTCCCAGTCGGACACGTCGATCGACAGTATCCCCTCCACCCTCCCATCGCCAAGCGCCGGGAGGTCCACCCCCGGCCAGAACTGCGCCTGCGAGATCGAGGTCAGCGCCCAGGGGGTGTCGATGTAGATGGTGTGGCCGTGCACCAGCGGCACGTCGCGGTCGAGGTAGAAGAGCACCCCGTTCATCCAGCGGGTTCGGAGCCGGTGCAGGCCTGCCAGGCGCGGCTCGGCGGCCTCGAGCTCGGCCCCGGCCAACAGCCGCATCACCTCCACCGGCAGGGCCGCCACGTAGTGATCTGCGCTGTCCTCGAGCGGGCCCGCCGCGTTGGTCACACCCACCCCGGTGATCCGCCGGCCGTCACAGCGCAGCGCCTGCACCTGATGACCGGTGCGGTAGTCCACCCCCAGCCCCCGCAGGTGGTCGAGCCAGGGGTCGATCCAAACGTCGTTGGTGGGCCCGCAGAGCACGCGGTCCGCCTGCGCCCCGGGGCGGGAGAGGTCGAACAGGAGCTGAAGCAGGATGGCGCCACCGGTCCGGGCGCTGATCTCGCGGGCCTTGGCGGCCACCAGCGTGCGGGTCAGCCCGTCGGCCAGGAACTTGCCGTAGGCGGGGGAGCACTGCTCGGCGCCGGAGAAGCTCCACCAGCTCTGGTGCTCGTACTCGGCGAACCGCCGCTCCTCGCAGCTCGAGAGAAACAGGAGGAGCCGGTTGGCGAAATGGAGCTGCTCGTCGGGCGGGACCCCGGCGCCGGTGGCGAAGGTGAACAGCGCCCGGAAGGCCTGATGCAACTCGTCCAGGGAACGCGGGAAATGCGCGGGGGCGACGATCTCGGAGCCTCCGCTGCGCGCCACCTGGACCCGCCCGGCCTGCACCAGGTTGCCGAGCACCCCGTCCCTTTGGCCCGCGTAGGGGATCCGGCTCATCGTCTCGGGCAGGTGGCGGTAGAAGCCCGGGAAGAAGCGAAAGCCGTGCTCGCCGGGGAGATCGCCACGGCCGCCGGTGCCCGACCCCGGCACGGGCATGCTGCGCGCCTTGCCGCCCGGCCGCTCGCGCGTCTCGTAGACGGTGACCTCGAAGCCGCGCTCGATCAGCTCGTGGGCCGCGCTCAGGCCGGCCACCCCACCGCCCAGGACGATCACCCTCACGCCGTGAGCCTGATCGCCCGGCGGGCTCGCGTCAACCGTTCGTGCCGGCAGCGGCGAGCCGGGCCGGCCGGGCCACGGTAACGTCGTCCGGGCAGGCCCGACAGGTGATGATCTCCCCCGAGCCCTTTCGACCCATCGCGGACTACGGCCTGCTGGCCGACTGCAACTCGGCTGCCCTCGTGGACCGCCGGGGGTCGATCGACTGGCTCTGCTTCCCGCGCTACGACAGCGCCTCGGTGCTGGCCCGGCTGCTCGACCCGCAGGCCGGCCATTGGGCGATCCGGCCGCGGGGCCAGTTCTCGGCCGAGCGGCGCTACCTGCCCGGGACGCTGGTGATCGAGACGACCTTCAGCACCGACACCGGCAGCGTGCGGCTGCTCGACGCCCTCGTCTTCAGCGACGGCCAGCGCGGTCACGACCTGGGCTACGACGCCCCCCACGAGCTGCTGCGCTCGCTGGAGTGCCTGGAGGGGCGAGTCGAGCTGGAGCTCGAGCTGGCCGTCCGGCCCGAGTACGGCCTCTACCGGCCGCTGATCCGCATGGACGGCGACGGCGGCCGGACCTTCGGCGGCACCAGCCCGGTGGTGTTCAGGGGGAGCGCGCCGCTGGAGCTCGGCGAGGACGGCACGATCCGGGCCGCCTTCGGGCTGACCGAACACGAGGGCGCCGCCTTCTCGCTGCGCTGGGCCTCGGTGGAGCGCCGGACCCCGCCGGAGGCGACCGCGCCGGAGGACGTGCCCGCCCGGATGGAGGACACCGTCGAGGCCTGGCGGTCGTGGGGAGCCGAGCACGACATCTACCAGGGCCGCTATCGCGACCTGGTGCGACACAGCGCGCTGGTGCTGAAGGGCCTCACCTACCGGCCCACCGGCGCGATCGTCGCGGCGCCCACTACCTCGCTCCCGGAGACCGTGGGCGGGGAGCGCAACTGGGACTACCGCTTCTCCTGGATCCGGGACTCGAGCCTCACCCTGGAGGCGCTCTACATCGGGGCCTGCACCGACGAGGCCGAGGAGTTCGTCTCGTTCATGACCAGCTCCGCCGGCGGGCGCGCGGGCGAGGGGTCGCTCCAGATCATGTACGGGATCGGCGGCGAGCACGACCTCAGCGAGCGAGAGCTGCCCCACCTGCGCGGGTGGCGCGACTCGCGTCCGGCCCGGGTGGGGAACGGGGCCTGGAGCCAGACCCAGCTGGACGTGTACGGCGAGCTGCTCAACGCGCTCTGGCTGTATCGCGAGCGGCTCGGCGACCTGCACCCCGAGATACAGGCCTTCGCGGCCGACCTCGCCGACACCGCCGCCCGGCGCTGGGAGGAGCCCGACCAGGGCATGTGGGAGATGCGCGGCGAGCCCCGGCACCACCTCTCCTCGAAGGTGCTGTGCTGGACCGCCCTCGACCGGGCGGTGAAGCTGGCCCCCTTGCTGGGAGAGCACGGGGAGAAGGCCGAGGAGTGGAGCGCGGCCCGGGACGAGATCCGCGCGGCCGTCCTGGAGCGGGGCTGGAGCGAGTCGCTCCAGGCCTTCGCCCAGTCCTTCGACTCCGACGAGCTGGACGCCGCGCAGCTGCTGATGCCGATCCTCGGCTTCCTCGATGCGGACGACGAGCGCATGCGCTCGACGATCGAGGCCATCGCGAGGGACCTGACCGAGGACGGGCTCGTGCTGCGCTACCGAAACGACGAGGGCCTGAACGCGGACGGGCTCACCGGCGAGGAGGGCACGTTCGTGATCTGCTCCTTCTGGCTCGTGGCCTGCCTGGCCATGGCCGGCGAGCTCGAACGGGCGGAGCGGCTGTTCGACAGCCTGGTGGCCTACGCCAACGACCTCGGCCTGCTGGCCGAGGAGATCGACACCGACAACGGGGAGCTGCTGGGGAACTTCCCGCAGGCCTTCAGCCACATCGGCCTCATCGTGGCCGCGTACGCGATCGACACCGCCCGGGAGGGAATGCCATGAGCCAGGACTACGACGTCATCGTGATCGGGGCCGGGCCGGCCGGCCAGCACTGCGCCGCTCGCCTGGCGGAGGGAGGACTGCGGGTGGCGATCGCCGAGCGCGAACGCGTGGGCGGGGAATGCGACTACTGGGCCTGCATCCCCTCCAAGACGCTGCTGCGACCCGGCGAGGCCCTCCAGGCCGCCCGGGAGGCGCCCGGCGCCCGGGAGGCGGCCACCGGCCGGCTCGACGCGAAGGCCGCCTTCGAGTGGCGCGACTTCATGGTGTCGGACTACGACGACAGCGCCAAGGCCGACTGGCTCGCCGGCAGCGGGATCGACCTGCTGAGGGGCGCGGCCCGCCTCGACGGCCCGGGCCGCGTGACCGTTGGCGACCAGCGCCATACCGCCGAGCACGTCGTGCTCGCCACCGGATCCGACCCGGTGATGCCTCCCATCCCCGGCCTGGCGGAGGCCGGCGGGGTCTGGACCAACCGCGAGGTCACCGCCCTGACCGACGTGCCCGGCCGGCTGCTGGTGCTCGGCGGCGGCCCGGTGGGAGTGGAGATGGCTCAGGCCGTCTCGCGGCTGGGCGCGTCGGTCGCGCTGGTGGAGGGCAAGGACCACGTGCTTCCGCGCGAGCCCGCCCCGCTTGGTGAGGGCCTCGGCGAGGCGCTGTCGGCCGAGGGGATCGAGCTCTGCTTCGGACAGCACGCCTCCCGCGTGCGGCGGGAGGGCGACGCCTACGTGCTCGAGTTTCCCGACCGCGACGAGCTGCGCGGCGACCGCCTGCTGGTGGCCACCGGCAGGAGCCCGCGCGTCGACGGCCTCGGGCTGGACAGCGTGGGCATCGAGCCGGGACGAGGCGGCGTCGAGGTGGACGCCCACATGCGCGCCGCCGAGGGCGTGTGGGCGATCGGCGACGTGACCGGGGTCTGGCCGCTCACCTATGTGGGCAAGTACCAGGGCCGGGTCGCGGCGGCGAACATCCTGGGCCGGCACTGGCCGGCCGACTACGAGGCGGTGCCCAGGGTGGTGTTCACCGATCCCCAGGCGGCGTCGGTGGGGGCGGGCGAGGACGAGCTGAGCGCCACGGTGGCGCTGTCGGGGGTGCCCCGCACCTCCACGTACACGCGCGCCTACGCCGAGCGCCCGGGGTTCCTGACCCTGCTGTCCGACGGCGAGCGCCTCACCGGGGCCTACGCGCTCGGCCCCGAGGCCGGGGAGTGGCTGCAGCAGGCCACGCTGGCCATCAGGGCCCGGGTGCCGCTGGCGCTGCTGGCCGACGTGATCCAGCCCTTCCCCACCTTCTCCGAGGCCTTCCTGTACGGCCTCGCCGAGCTCGGCGCCCAGGTGCCCGCGGCCGCGTAGGGCCGGCCTACAGCGGCCGGCGCACCCCGACCTCGTCGAGGTGGACCAGCATGTCGCCGGGATCCTCGTAGACCCGGAAGGCGCCGGCGTAGAACAGCTCCTCGCGCCCGTAGCCTCCGGACAGAAGCCCGATGCCCAGCGCGCCGGCGCGGCGGGCGGCGAGCAGGTCCCAGACGCTGTCGCCCACCACGATGGCGTCGGCGATGTCCACGCCCAGGCGCTCGGCGGCGGTGAGAAAGAGGTCGGGGTCGGGCTTCGCGTAGCGCACCAGGTCGCGGGTGACGAAGGTGGTGTCCTCGGGCAGGGACAGCAGCTCGCGGGCGCGGCCGGCGGAGCGCTCCGCCCCGCTCGTGGCGATGGCGTACGAGACCTGGCCGTCGCGAAGGGTGTCCAGTAGCTCGTTGGCGCCCGGCAGCGGGCGCACGCCCGCGTAGTAGCGGTCGTAGGCCTCGGCGTGCAGCTCCGGAAGCGCGGCGATCGCCTCGTCGCTCAGCCCGTGGCCCAGCTCACGGGCCAGCGCCGTGACGAAGAGACCGCCGCTCATGCCGATGCGGCGGTGGATCTTCCAGACCGCCATCGACACGCCCACCTGCTCGAGGGCCTCCCGCCAGGCGACCACGTGCTGGTAGACGCTGTCGATCAGCGTCCCGTCCAGGTCGAAGAGAAAGGCGGGCTCGGGGGTCTTGCGCTCGATGCTCATGGGCGGGGATTGTGCCGCTTCGGCCGCTGCAAGTTTGCGACCAGCCCCGGGCCGGTGCTTTACCCCGGCCCCGGGCGGCAGCACACTGGACCGCGCACATGCTCGACGGGGGTCTCACCGACTACATCCCGTACGTCTTCCCGGCCGTGTACCTGGTCGCGCTCGTGCTGCTGCACTTCTTGGTGATCGTCGGACCGAGCCGGGCGCAGCTGCGGGCGCAGTGGTCGACCTTCGTCGCGCGCAATCCGGAGCGCAAGGACGAGCGCTTCGAGCCCAAGTACCTGTCACCGCGCCTGCCGAACCAGGGCGACATCCTGGCCGGTTGGAGGGCGCTGCACGCCCGGGAGGTCGACGCCGTGGCCGACCTGAGGACACCCGAGCTGCGCGCGCAGCTCGTGGCCCGGGCCGCCGAGCTCACCGAGGAGAGCCAGGCCCCGCTGAAGGACGCCGCCGTCGGCGCGGCCAAGGCCCTGCGGGCCGGTTCGGAGGATCCCGGCGATGCCCTCGCGGACGGGCGCGCCACCCTCAAGCAGGCGCTGACCGTGGTCTACGACAGCCGCGACAGCGCGTACGAGGAGGCGGCCGAGGTCTACCGCAAGACTCAGTGGCTCGCGCTGATCGGCGCCGTGGCCATCGTCGCCCTCGGCTCCGCGATCGATCAGGGCCAGATCTTCTTCCTGGTCGGCGCCGTGGGCGGGCTGATGAGCCGGCTCACGCGGATCCTGTCGCGCCGGCCGCGCGCCAACGACTACGGCGCCTCCTGGTCGACCCTGATCCTGGCTCCGATCGCCGGCGGCCTGGCGGGCTGGCTCGGCGTGGCGCTCACCGAGGCGCTTGCCAGCGAGGACTTCGGCCTGCTCGACGCCGGCACCTTCCGGGACATCTTCTCCGGAAGCGACGGGCTGGAGGGCGCCGACGCCACCGTCGCCCTCGCGGTCTCGTTCATCTTCGGCTTCTCCGAGCGGCTGATCACGCGGGCCACCACCGCCGCCGAGGAGCGCGTGGTGCCCAAGCTGCCCACCAGCTGACGCGAGCGGGGGTATCGTCGGGCGTCGTGATCGGCGCCGTCTCCCTGATCGTCTCCGACCTGGACGCGCAGCAGTCCTTCTACGAGCGCGCCCTCGGCCTGCACACCCTGGAGCGGTCGGGCGACACCGCCGAGCTCGGCCCCGAGGGCGGCCCCGTGCTGCTGCGGCTCAGCGGGCGGCCCGACGCCCCGGCCCGCCCGGCGCGGAGCACGGGCCTGTTCCACTTCGCCGTGCTGGTGCCGAGCCGCCTGGACCTGGCCCGCTCGTTGCCGCGGCTGGCGAACGCGCAACAGGGGCTCACGGGCGCGTCCGACCACCTGGTGAGCGAGGCGCTCTACCTGCGCGATCCCGAGTACAACGGCATCGAGATCTACCGCGACCGTCCCCGCGATCAGTGGCCGTCCCTCGGCGGAGAGCTGCGCATGGACACCCTGCCGCTCGACCTGGACGATGTGCTGTCCGAGCTCGACGGCGCCCCGGAGGAGGCGGACGGGCTCCCGCCGGGCACGAGGATCGGCCACGTGCACCTGCAGGTGGCCGACATCCCGGAGGCCGCGGCCTTCTACAAGGACGCGCTCGGCCTCGACGTGACCGCCCGCGTGTTCACCGACGCTCTCTTCATGTCCTACGGCGGGTATCACCATCACGTGGGGGTCAACAGCTGGGCGAGCGCGGGCGCGCCGCCGCCCCCGCCCGGCGCGCTCGGGCTCGACCGCTACGAGCTCGTGCTCCCCGAGGCCGCGGAGCTCGACGCGGTGGCGGCGCGCCTGGAGGCCGCGGGGGTGGCGGCCGAGCGGACGCCCGAGGGCCTGCTCGCGCAGGATCCCTCCGGCAACCGGGTGCTGATCAGGAGCTGAGCGCGCCGATCTCGCGGTAGTAGTCGATCGCGCCGGTGGCCTCCAGGTCCTCGAGCAGGATGGCCTCGACGTCGAGGGTCAGGTCGATCAGGTTCGAGGCCACCACCCCGCCGCCCGGCAGCTGATCGTTCCAGGAGACCCCCCAGTCGGTGCGGTCCAGGCGGCCGCGGGCCTCGAAGCCGATGCGCCGCATCGTGCCCCGGTTCTCGTCGCCCACCCAGAAGGGCGTCGCCCACTGGCCGAGGTGGGTCACGTCGAGCGGGACCTCGCCGGTGGTCCCCCGCATCGTCAGCTGAGCGAGGGCCTTGAAGTCGTTGTCGCCCACGCGCTCGCTGAAGCGGCCCTCGAAGGTGATGTCCGGATGGGTGTCCGTGTCGAAGAAGTCGGGGCTGCGGAGGTGCGCGTCACGGTCGGGCTCTCCGCTCCAGAGCCTCGTCGCGTCCATCCGGCCCCTGAACGACGTCTGCTCGCAGTGCTCGCGGTCCCACTCCACGCTCCCGCGAATGTCCTTGAACAGACCCCGCACCCACGTGACCATCATGTGGCGCGCGCGGAACTCCGCCTCGGTGTGACCGGGCTCGAAGATCCAAGTGGGCACCGCTCAGGCCTCCAGCTCGAACGCCACCTCGTCCACATAGCACCAGTTCCAGTCCTCGCCGGGCTCGGCCGACCGCACGATCGGATGTCCGCTCTCCCCGGCGTGCGCGCTGGCGTGGCGGTTGGGCGAGGAGTCGCAGCAGCCCACGTGGCCGCAGGTCAGGCAGGTCCGCAGGTGGACCCAGCGGCCTCCCGTCTTCATGCAGTCCTCGCAGCCCTCCACCGACTCGGGCGGCTCGATGCGGATCTGGTCGAGGTGGGTGCAGGCGGGCATGGCCACGAGGATGACAGGCGGACCTCTGCGGCGGCTGCCGCCGTAGTGGGGGCATGCGGCGGCCCTTCGCACTCCTGCTGGTGGCGGCGGCCGCCGGCCTCGTCGTCTGCGGCTCACCCGAGGCGGGAGGAGGGGCGGCGGACTCGCCGGACGGGACCCTGTTCGTGCTCGACCGGCGCGAGGACCGCGTGCTGGTGGTCGACGCGGCCGGCGGCCGCATCGAGCTCGTCCGCCCCCGCGGGCTGGCCAAATGCGGCGCGCGCATGCACGTGGTCGGGGGGCGGCTGGTCTACGTGGGCTACACGCGGCGGGCGAGCTATGCCTACGCGCTCGATCCGGCGAGGCCCGGGGCGCCGCGGCGTCTGGGCACCGCGCACGAGGTGATCCCCTCGCGCACGCCCGGCCGGGTGTGGCTGGCCAAGATCCCCCGCTGCCGGAACGTCTGGCGGCTGCGCAACCTGCAGGAGATCACCGTGAGCGGGACGATCACGCGCCGTGTACGGGCCCGGGTGCCCGGGATCTCGCTGGTCGCCGCGCTCGACCGCGGCCTGCTGCTGGCCGCGCGCTCCGGCGGGCTGGTGGCCTGGAGCCCGGAGTCGAAGCACATCCTCTGGCGCGAGCGGCGGTCCTTCGCACTGGCCGCCGGCGGCGAGCTGGTGGCCTGGTGCCGCCCGCACGGCTGCCGGGCGATCCGGATCACCGATCTGAAGAGTGGTCGCGAGCGCCTGGTTTCACCCCCGCCCGGGTGGTCGTTCCGGCAGGCCTTCACGGGCGCCCTGTCGCCCGGCGGCTCGGTGCTCGCCGTGCCCGCCACCGACCGCTCGGAGGTGCCCCGCATGGCGCTGATCGACACGCGCAGCGGCCAGGTGACCCCGGTCAAGGGCTCCCGCCTCGACCAGACCTTCGCCGCGCCGGCATGGTCACCCGGCGGCTGGCTCTACTGGGGCGCCGGGAAGGGGCGCCTGATGGCCCACCGGCCGGGACTGGACGGGGCGGTGGCGCTGCCGCTCAAGCTGCGCCACGCCGTGCTGGGCCTGGCGGCGGGCCGCTAACGCAAGTCCGCCAGCGCGGCCACCAGCTCCGCGTTGTCGCGCGCCGTGCTGCCGTCGGCCAGCACCAGCGTGTCCTCCAGGCTTGCCCCACCAGTTCGGCGAGCCGGTGGCAACTCGGGCGCCGCTCGGGTTGGGTAAGGGGAACAAGCGACGCTGGCTCCTGTCGCCCGGCCGTCACACCCCTCACCGTGCCGTTGCACTAGCGCCGCCCGCACGAGGGTGTGGCTTCCAGAAGTCGCGCATATGACGAGTTTCGGAAGCCACACTCCGATCGACCGACCCGGCCGGGCTGGGTCCTCCCTACCCAGCCCACCCCGCCGGGCCTTCACGCACGTCGCAGCCGCGGCTCGGGCTCAAGCGCTTCCTCTCCTCGCGGGTCGCGCGGATGCACGTGCAGCTGGGCGCCGGCGTCGAGGGTGAGGCGGGCGTCGGCGGCCAGCTCGGCCGCGCTCAGGGGAAGGGCGGGGTGGTCAGCCGGTGACCGGCTTCCGTTCAGACAGGCCTGGAGCACGGTCACCACGCACCCGCACGATCGCATTCTTGGCGGCGAAGCGTGCGCTGAGAACCTGGCGGCGGCGGTCGTAGCTCCACGCCCGCCGCGGAAGGCGACGCTGCCCCACCAGCACCGTCGCCGGGATGAGGGGCCGCTCGAGCGTGGCCATCGACGCACGCAGCCGGACGCGCAGGCGGCGGGACGCCGAGAGGCGCAGCGTCCAGCCCGTGCTGTCCTCACTGCTTCGCACGCGCCCGCGCGCGCCCATCCCGCCGCTCGAGTCGCCGCGCGGGAAGGCCAGCAGGTCGAGCCGGTCGCGGCGGTCGGCCTCGTGCACGAGACCTCTACCCCTGCCGTAGCCGGCCAGCGTGTCCACGTCCGGCGGCAGCATCGGCAGCAGCGTGCCGGCCCGGGCCAGCAGCGGAAGCTGGTCGAGGGGAGCGGGCAGGTTCACGCGGCGCCGGCCGGGCAGCAGGCTGACCCGCCCAAGCCGCAGGCCGCCGCTTCCGGGGCGGTACTCCAGCGAACGCCAGAGGTCGACCCAGCGCCCGCGCGGCAGGTAGACCTGGCGGCGGCGCTGGCCCGGGCGGGTCACGGGCGCGGCCAGCAGGTCGGGGCCGAACAGGAACGCGTCTTCGGTCCCCACAGCGCGCCGGTCGCCCGGATAGGCGAGGGCCAGGTGGCGCATCACGGGTAGGCCGCTCCGCCGGTACTCGGCGTCGGCCGCCACCAGGTAGGGGTAGAGCTGGGTGCGCAGCTTGGCCCAGCGCCGGTAGCGGGGCAGCATCCTGGGCTGCCATATCTGGGGGCGCAGGTCCTGTCCCGTTCCGATGCCCTCGGCCTTGGTGCGCATCACCCCCGACACCGCGCCGAACTGCAGCCAGCGGGTGAGCAGCTCGGGGGTGAGGCGCTGGTCGCCGAGGGTGAAGAACCCGCCGATGTCCGAGCCCCAGAGCGAGATGCCGGACAGGCCCATGGTGAGCGCCTGGGTGACCGAGGAGCGCAGGCCGTCGAAGCCCCAGCCGGTGGTGGGGTCGCCGCCCCACACCACCTGGGCGTACGGGTGCACGCCGGTCCAGCCCGAGCGGATGAAGCGCACGAGTGGCCGCCGCTGGGCCCGCGCAAAGCGCCAGCCCGAGCGGTGGTAGAGCACCGGGTAGAGGTTGCGCATGGTCTGACCGCTGCGCCCGTTGGCCGAGACCGAGTCCGGGGGCACGTACTCGCCGTAGTCCTCCATCCAGCCGTCGTAGCCGTTGCGCAGCGGCCGCCGCAGCAACGAGGCGTAGTAGCCGTCAGCGGCCGGGTTGCCGAAGTCGATCATCCCCACGTCGGTCACGCCGCCGCCCACGAAGGCAGGGAAGGTGTAGGCCGAGCCGTCGGCCCGGCGCAGGAAGATCCGCTCGGAAAGACCGCGGTCGAAGGCGGGCGGGTCGCTGGCGCACACGGCCTCGCGCAGGTAGGTGAGCGTGGCCAGGCCGAGCCGGTGGAAGCCGCGGGTCCGGGCCCGCTCTGGGGGCTCCTGTCCCCGGTCGGCGCCGCAGGGCATGTAGCGCATGTGCGTCTCGGCGGCCGACACCGGCGCGTCGGCCCGGCGCAACGTGCGGGCGTAGCCCAGCTCACCCGGCGAGGTGTTCTGGTGCCCGGTCTGAAACCAGGGGCCGAGGAGCCAGGGCGCGGTGGGCGGCGGCTGCCGGCCGGTCACCCTCGTGAGCTCCCGGACCAGCGTTGCCGGCCGGCCGCCGAACACCCGCAGCACCAGCCGGCTCCCGTCCACCTCGATCGTCGTGAGGTCGCCGGCCGTCGAGCCGAGCCGGAAGCGACTGGTGCGCAGGTTCTCCACCAGCAGGCCGTAGCCGGCGGTGGAGAGCAGCCAGGGCATCGGGAAGTAGCTGGCGTCGGGACGGTTGAAGAGCGCCCAGTCCGGTATCGAGGCGTCGATGATCGGGTACTCGTCGTCCTGGAACGGGCCCTCCTGCACCAGGTTCTCCACCTCGTTGCCACGCTGGTCGACCGCGTTGGAGCGCTCGCCGAAGCCGAGGTACCGCTCGCCCCGCTCGACCCGGAAGCGAATCCTGACGGCCTCCACCTCGGGCCCGCCGCCGCGCACCCGGATCCGGGTGAAGATCGAGCGGCGGTAGCGGGCCGCCAACTCGATCCGGCGCCTCTCGGGGTCATCGGTGGCGTAGAGCTCAGTCGACCTCCGGCGGGAGGAGCCCCGGCGCAGCACCCGCGTCGCCCGGTACCAGCGTCCCTCGGATCGGAAGGCGAGGCGGGGCACAGACGCCTCGCGCTGGGCAGCGCCGGCGAGCGGAATACCTCCAAGCGGCGGTCCGGCGAGCGCCGCAGGGGCGAGACTCAGAGCCAGGACCGCGGTGGCGGCGACGCCCGCGGGCAGGAGCACCGGTCGAGCGTACCCCGGCGGCACCGGCTTGGCCTCAGCCGGCCGCGGCGGCGGCGAAGCGGTCCAGCAGGAAGGGCCAGCCCTGCGGCGACCCGAGCATCTCCTCGTAGCCGGCGCCCTCCTCCCCATGACGCTCGAACCCCCGGTGCTCGAGCGTCACGATCGTGCCGCCGCCCGCGGCCTCGAAGCGCACCTCCACCTCGCTGGCCCGGGACGGATCGGGCACCGGCTCGCGCCGCGGGGAGATCTGCCAGGCCAAGAGCAACCTGTCCGGAGGTTCCCAGGCGAGCACCCGGCCCCAGTCGCAGCGAAAGCCGTGCGGGCCGCGCTCGAAGCAGAGGCCGCCCTCCCGGGGCTCGATGCCGATCTCCTCCAGCACCTCGCCCGACCAGGTGTACTCCGGCGGCGACCAGGAGCCGAGCCCCTCGGCGAAGACCGCGAAGGCCCGGCCGGGCGGCACCGGCACCTCCACCCGATGGGTCGCCATGACGGGCACCGTACCGGGGGCAAAGGCGGCGCCTCCCTGGGGTCTGCCGAGGGGGAGTGTGCGCGGTCTCACAGACGGCGCCATCTCGACGCGAGAAGCTCGTGCCATGGAAATCGTGATCTTCTGCTTCGTGATGCTCGGCGCCGTGGTCTACGGCTACTTCACCGTGAACGGCAGCGGGATCGCAGAGCACCCCCACGGCGGGGCCTACAGCGACGCCCCCGGCGCCTATGGCCCCGGCAGCGCCTCCGGTCGCGACGAGAGCGTTTCCATCTCGAACTGGTCGCGCGGCACACGCTAGAACGACGAGGGGCCGGCACGCGGCCGGCCCCCGATCGTGCTGCTCCGTCCTATCGCTGGTTGAGCGGTACCGCGATGCCGGTCACGACGTTGCGGGGAGCAAACGAGCCGCGCGAGTCCGCGCGTCCCTGCAGCAGGTTCACCGAGTAGAACCCGCTCTGGCCGTTCACGGTCAGGGAGGCGAAGCCCTGGACGTGAACGGTGGTCCCGCCACGGATCGTGCTGTAGATGTCCGCGCCCACCGAGGGGCCGGTGTCGGTCAGGAGCTTGCCCGTGGGCACCAGCACTCCCGACGCGGCCGGCGACTGGATCACGGTCTGGTCGAGCGTCGAGTCGATGTCGAACAGCGTGGTGGCCGTGGTCGGGTCGGCGTCGTTGTTGGTGTACGCGGCGCCGGTCACCCCGAGGGCCGTCGCGGGCGGCGGACCCGGGTTCGACAGGGTGGTGTTGGTGACCGTGTCGTTGTTGGCGTCGACGTTGTCGGCCAGGTTCTGGCCGGTGTCCGAGATGATGCGCAGGCGGTCCACCGTCGGGTTGAAGTCCACCCCGAAGGAGGTGCCCATGAGCGGCACGTTTACGCGTGACCTCAGCATGGCCCGGCCGTTGTCGTCGTCGACGACGTACACGCCGCCCTTGTCGCCAAGGCCGTACAGCTCACCGGTCGCCGGGCGGTAGTCGATGCCGACGAGCTGGTTGTCGCCATCCAGTCCCTTGACCCGGCCGATGGTCCGTGCGTCTCGGGGGTCGTTCTCCGAGAAGCAGATGAGGCGTCCGCTGTCGGTCAGTCCGACCACGTCGAGGGCTCGCTTCGAGCGCTCGCCGCAGTCGTGGTCGCGCTTGTGCTTGCCGACCAAACGATGCGTTCACCGCGGGTACGAGGGCAATCGCCAGTAGGGCGCCGGCCAGCAGCGCCGTCAGGATCCTTCGAGGCATGGGGTCCTCCTGAGGGAAGAGTCGGGGCACTTGAGCCCTGTCTTCGCTCCGCGAGGGGGATTTGGTTCAGATCAGCCGTTCCCGGCGGCCCGCACCCGCTCGACCAGCGGCCGCAGGCCCTCGGGCACCTGGTCCTCGCGCATGGTCAGCTCGCGCCGGCCCTGCTCATCCTCGACGGTCAGGTGGTACTGGAAGCGGTCGGCTCCGCCGCCCGGCGCCGGCGGGCCGGGACGCAGCGCGTCCAGGTCCGTCGCACGGTACGCGCGCTCCAGCTCGCGGGCCTCCTCCGCGGGCAGCTCGGCGGTGTCGAGCGTCCCGAGGGGAGTGGTGAGACCGGCGAAGCCGCCGCTTCGTGTCAGCTCAACGCGCAGCGGCCTGCGCCTGGCCGTGGAAGGCGAGCCGCCCAGCCTGCTCGGTCTGGACGCCCACGTCCCCCCAGGCGTCCGCCACCGCGATCATCTCGGTGCTGTCGCGGCCGTGCAGGCGCTGGGCCGTGTGCACCGTGAGGCGGGCGAAGTCGACGAAGCCGGAGTCGGTTCGCAGCGACGGGTGCTGCAGGGTCTCGTACCAGATGCGGCCGGTGACCTCCCACGCGCGGCCGCCGATCTTGGTGGCGGCGAGGTAGAAGGCCTTGTTGGGGATGCCCGAGTTGATGTGCACGCCGCCGTTGTCCTGGACGCCCTCGAAGTAGTCGTCCATGTGCGCGGGCTGCGGGTCCTTGCCCACGAGCGGGTCGTCATACGCCTCGCCCGGGGCCTTCATCGAGCGCAGCGCGTCGCCGGCGATCGTGGGCGTCCACACCTCGGAGCCGATCAGCCAGTCCGCGGCCGCCGCGTCCTGGCCGAGCTTGTACTGATTGACCATCGCCCCGCAGACGTCCGAGAAGTGCTCGTTCAGGGCGCCGGATTGCCCCCAGTACTCGAGCCCGGCCTCGTGCTCGGTCACGCCGTGGCCCAGCTCGTGCCCGATCACGCTCAGGGAGGCGGTCATCTGTCCCAGCACCTGGCCGTCGCCGTCGCCGAAGACCATGCGCTGGCCGTCCCAGAAGGCGTTCGGATACTGCTCGCCGAAGTGCACCACGCCGCGGAGCGGCATGCCGGCGGCGTCGATCGAGTTGCGCCCGTAGACCGAGAGGAAGAAGTCGAAGGTGTCGCCGAGGCCGTCGTAGGCCTGGTCGGTGGCGACGTCGCCGATGGCCTCGTCGCCCTCGCGGCGGACGATGGGCCCGCGCACGTCCTCCTGGCCCTTCGCGTCGCTGATCACGCGCGCGGGCTTGGGCGCGGCGGCGCCGACGAGAGCGTCGGCGCGCTCGCCCGCGATTCCGCGTACCGAAAGCGAGTTCTGGACGCGGGCCAGGCGGATCGAGCTGTCGCGGCTGAGGGCGGTGGTGGCCCATGCCCGCTGTTCGTCGTCGCCGTTGCGCGCGATGTTCTCGAGCACGACCGGCGGCAATACGCAGTGCAGACCGTGGGTGCGGTGACAGTGCATGCGAGTCCCTTCGCTGGGGTTTGACCTTCCGGGGCGACCGTACGCCCGACCGGGCCGCCACTCTGTGCCGAGTGTCACATAGGGCGCCATGTTCCGCTAGTGGGCCGCTACTCCTGCGCGACCTGCGTGACGACGTCGAGGCCCCAGAACGCCGAGCGGCGAAAGCTCAGCTCGACCGGGTTCCCGTGCCGGTGCGCGTCGCCGAGCAGCGCCACGATCACGCGCTCCTCCTCGGTCATGGGCTCGTACAACGGCACGTGGACGGTCACGTCGCCCTCCAGGCGAACGAAGAAGAACGGGAAGGTGTTCACGCGGACAGTGCCGATCGAGAGGGGAACCTGGCCCCCCGCCGGCGACTCGTCGGGCTCGAGGCGCTGCTCCCAGGCGTAGAGCGCCCGGGTGGGGTCGATGGGCGCGAGGTCGGTGTCGCCGGGCGCGCCGCTCCCTCCGCGGTCCGCGACGGCCCAGAGCTCGAAGTGGAGATGGGGCTCGGTGGGCTCCTCCGAGACGACGGCGAACGGCTCGCCCTCGCCCACGAACTCCCCTTCGGAGACCCGGATCCTGGTGATGTGCAGGTACTTCGTCATGAAGCCGAGACCGCGCGGGTGGTGGTCGATCAGCACGCTGCCCTTCGTCTGAGCGGGGTCCTCCTCCACCTCGACCACGCGCCCCCTCGCGGCCGCGTAGACGCAGTTGCCCGCGACCGAGGCGAGGTCGACGGCTTGGTGCAGGCCGGTGGCGAAGAAGACATCCTCGCCGGTGGGGTTCTCAGGGTCCCCGGCCGGAATGACGTGCGTCGTATTGCAGCGCGGCCGGCGCGGCAGCGGCTGGGGCCGCTGGGAGTCGAAGCGGCCGTTCTCGGTCCGCAGGGCCAGCGGCATGTCGAGCGGGGGCACGAACAGCCAGGACTGGTGGGTGATGGGCTGGATCGGCATCTACCCAGGTGGACACCGAACGGCGCCCTGGTATTCCCGCGATGCGGCTTAGTAGAGGGTCTTCTCGTAGCTCTCGGCGAGCCGCGCGGCCACGTCGTCGGTGCTCACGCCGGGCACGTTCATGTGGTCGCGCAGGATCCGAGAGGCCGAGGGCAGCTCGTCCGGCCAGGTCTCAGGCTCCCACAGGCTGGAGCGGATCAAGGCCTTCGCGCAGTGCACGTAGACCTCCTCCACCTCGAAGCCGATGCCCAGCGCCGGCGTCCGGCCGCGCTCGCCCAGCTCGGCCAAGAGCTCCTCGTCCCGGGTGATGCGGGCCGTCCCGTTGATGCGCAGCGTCTCCCGCAGCCCGGGGATCAGGAAGATGAGCGCCGCGCGGGGGTTCTCCAGCAGGTTGGTGTGGGAGTCCGCGCGCCGGTTGCCGGGATACTCGGGGATGAGCAGCCGGCGCTCGTCGAGCACGCGCACGAAGCCCGGCGGCCCCCCACGCGGGGAGACGTCTCCGCGCCGGTCGGCCGCGGCGGTGCCCAGGACGAAGAACGGTGAGCGGGCGATGAAGTCGCGGCAGTGCCCGTCGAGGCGATCGATCTGCTTGCGCCGCGCCGGCGCGTCGTCGGGCGGGGCCGGCACCACCTCGCGCAGCTCCTCCTCGCTGGTCACCAGCCGGCCGAATACGGGGTCGTCCATGCCCACGACGATACCGGCGGGACCTCCGGCCGGCCGGGGCGCGTAGTTCGTAAGCCGAAGTTCACACAGCCCAGCCACCCTCCCCCTCGTGACTCCCTTCCGCCGCCTGGCGCTTCTCATCCCCGTGCTCCTGGCCGCCCTGACGGCCGCGGCGCTGGCCCTGCCGGCGACGAGCGAGGAGCAGGCCCCTCGCACCACCGCTGCGCCGCCGCCCACCGTGGAGGCCGAGCCGCCACCGCCGCCGGTCATTCCCGCTCCGCCGCCGGAGCCCGAGCCCGAGCCCAAGCCCGAGCGGCGTATCCGCTGGAAGCGCTCGCTCGCCGTGGGCGATCCGGCGGCCGGCCGGCTCATCCGGGGCGTTCGGCTTCCGTCAGAGGGCGCGGAGTTCTTCAGCTGGGACCCGGTGAAGCGCCGCTCGCCCAACCGCTGGTGGCGCCGCTACGGCACCGACCGCCTGGTGCGCATGGTCCTGGCGGTGGTGCGTGAGTACGCGGCCGCCCACCCCGGCGCGCCCCGCCTGGGGATCGGCGACCTGAGCCGCCCGCGCGGGGGCGACTTCGGCCCCCGCTTCGGCTACATCGGCCACGCCAGCCACCAGAACGGCCTCGACGTGGACGTCTACTACCCGCGCGCGGACGGGCAGGAGCGGGCCCCGAAGGACGCCTCCCAGATCAACCGGGCCCTGTCCCAGGACCTGGTCGACCGCTTCGTGGCCAAGGGCGCCGCGACCATCTTCATCGGCCCTTCGACCGGCCTGACCGGCCCCGCGGGCCAGGTGCAGGCGCTGGTCAACCACGACAACCACCTGCACGTCCGGATTTCCTGAGCGGGTGAACGCCTCGCTCCGGCGCGGGCGAGCCCGCGCCCTCGCGCACTACGCTGCGCGCGATGGCCACGCGCGTGCGGGCGTTCGCGCCCGGCCGGGTCAACCTGATCGGCGAGCACACCGACTACAACGACGGGTTGTGCCTGCCCTTTGCCGTCGAGCGCGGGGTGACGGTCACCGGCGTCCCGCTCGAGCGAGGGCAGCACGTGGAGGCGCGGGCGCTCGACCTGGGCGAGGAGGACCGCTTCCGGCTGGGCGCCGAGCGGCCGGCCGGCGCGGGCTGGCGCCGCTTCGTCCACGGCGCGGTGGCCGAGCTGCGCACAGAGGGCGCCGAGACGCCTCCCTGCCGGCTGGAGATCAGCGGAGACATCCCCCGCGGGGCGGGATTGTCCTCGTCGGCGGCGCTGTCGGTGGCGCTCTGCCTCGCGCTGTACGCCCTGGCCGGCGCCGCCCCACCGCCGCCGCTGGCTCTGGCCCGGCTCTGCTCGCGCATCGAGCGGGACTGGTGCGGCCAGCAGACCGGGCTCCTCGATCAGCTGGCCTCGCTCTGCGGCGAGGATGGGCGCGCGCTTCGGATCGACATGCGCGGCCCGGAGATCGCGGCCGTGTCGCTTCCGCTGGGCCGCCACACGCTCGTCACCCTCGACTCCGGGGCCGAGCGCAGCCTGGCCGCCTCGGACTACAACGAGCGCCGGGCCGAGTGCCGCCGGGCGGCGGCGGCGCTCGGCGTCGGCTCCCTGCGCGACGCCGATCCGGAGGCCGCACGGGACCTGCCGGCGCCGCTCGATCGCCGCGTGCGCCACGTGATCACCGAGAACGCCCGCGTCGAGGGAACGGTGGCCGCCCTGTGCAGCGGGGACCTCGCCGGGCTCGGCCGGCTGCTGGACGCCTCGCACGCCAGCCTGCGCGACGATTACGAGGTGTCCGTGGCCGCCACCGAGAAGGCGGTGCGGAGGTGCCGCGCGGCCGGCGCGCTCGGCGCCCGCATCATGGGAGGCGGCTTCGGAGGGTCGGTGCTGGCCCTGTTCGGGCCCGGCGCGGCCCTTCCCGAGCACGCCCTCGCCGTGGCCCCGCGCGCCGGCGCCCGCCTGCTGTAGGCCGCCCGAGGCCGAGCGGCGATCTGATACAACGGGACGCGTGGACCGCCGCCTCGCCCTCAAGAACATCCGCACCGGGCTGATCGCCGGCGCCGTCGCGGTCGTCGTGTTCGCGCTCTCCTGGGTCGCGGGGCTCGTCTACTGATGGCCGAAGAGGTACGGGTCAGCGGCGACGACGCCGAGCCGGCGGGCGAGGCCATCCACCTGCCCGGCCCGTCCTACCAGCCGGTCCTCCTGGCCGCGGGCATCTCCCTGGCCGTGATCGGGGTGGTGCTCTCCCCGATCTTCGTCATCGTGGGCGCGATCGTCACAGTGATCGTGCTCTGGCGCTGGATCCGCGACACCCGTCACGACATCTCCGAGCTTCCGCTCGAGCACTAGGGGCGGGCGGGCTCAGCCGGTCGCGGCCTGGCGGTCGTCGGGGAGCTCGCTGGTGGCCCCGTCCGACACCCACACGCGCACGATGTCGCGCATCGACAGCACGCCCGCCATCTCGCCGCCGTCCACCACCACCATGTGACGGAAGCCGCCCCGGACCATCGCCTCGGCGGCACGCTCCAGCGACCATTCCGGCGACGCGAAGGTGAGGTCCGCGGAGAGGTGGTCGGCCACCTTCTCGGTGTCGGGGTCCTCGCCGGACCCGAGCGACTGGAGCAGGTCACGCTCCGTGAGGATGCCGGGGCCGGGCTGCTCGAGGTCGATCACGACCGCGGCGCCCACTCCTCGGGCCGCCATCGCTTTCGCCGCCTCCCGCAGCGTGTGACCGGGGTTCACCGTCAGCACGACGCTGCTCATCCCCACCCGGACCTGCATCGTTCCCCCTTCCGGAGTTCGTGACGATCGGCGCAAGCTAGCGTAGCGAACATCCACCCGCGCCGGCGGTCCGTATCAAGGTTGGTGCGACAGTCCACGGTCTACAGACGCAACGAGCTCTACCGCGACGCCATCGCCGTGATCGAGGAGGAATACGGGGACGAGGATCTGTCCCTCACCACGGTCGCGCGGACCATCGCCACCTCGCGCCGGCAGCTGCAGCGCGCCTTCTCGGAGGCGGGCGGCACCAGCTTCCGGCGTGAGCTCCAGCGGGTTCGGATGGCGCGTGCCGCCTCGCTGCTGCGAGAGGGATCGCTGTCGGTGCAGTCGGTCGCGGGCGCGGTCGGGTACCGGCAGGCGGCTCAGTTCGCCAAGGCGTTCCGGCGCCACCACGGCGCCCCGCCCTCGGCGTTCCGCAGTCAGAGCGAACAGCTCGCCGCCTGAGCCGCGCGGGCGCCGTTCCTGGCGCGGCTCCCCCTCGCGTGCATCGGAGCGAGGCAATAAACTCGCGCGCCGATGACCGAGAGGGATCGCGAGGCCGAGGCCGCCGAAGGCCACGAGACCGACTACGGCGAGCCCGGGCACCCGGAGGACGATCCGAGGCTCCAGGGACAGAAGCACCCGGTCGGGCGCATGATCGCCATCGGGGTGGTGGCTTCGGTGCTCGGGATCGCCATCTCGCTCCTGATCGACTGGTTCCCGGTTGGCGCCTCCGGCGCCGCAGGCGACATCGACACCCTCTACGACGTGCTGCTCATCTGCTCGGTGCCGGTCTTCGTGCTGGTGATGACCGTCGCGATCTACTCGGTGATCCGCTTTCGGGCTCAGCCGGGGGACATGAGCGACGGCGCCCCGATCCACGGGAACACCCGGCTCGAGGTGATCTGGGTCACCGTGCCCTTCATCATGGTCACCGCCCTGTCCATCTACGGCTGGATCGTGCTCGACGACATCGAGGCCAAGCAGGCCGACGAGCTGGTGGTGAACGTCACCGGCCAGCAGTTCACGTGGACCTTCGAGTACCCCGAGTCGAAGGTCAACTCGACCGAGCTCGTCCTGCCCGAGAACCGGCCCGTGGAGTTCCGGATTCGCACCGAGGACGTGATCCACTCCTTCTGGGTTCCGCAGTTCCGGCTGAAGTCGGACGCCGTCGCCGGCTTGACCACCAAGGTTCGCCTCACTCCTGACCGCATCGGCCGCTACGAGGTGGTGTGCGCGGAGCTCTGCGGCCTGGGCCACTCGACGATGCGCCAGGACGTGCGCGTGATCGCCGAGGAGGACTTCGACGCCTGGCTCGACCGCCGTGCGTCGGCCGAAGGGGGCGGCAGCGGCGGTGGCGGCGGCCAGGGCGGCGGGGGCGGGTCCGGCGGCGGCCAGCAGGCGACCGACGGCGAGGCCGTGTTCACCGCCAACGGCTGCGGCTCATGCCACACCCTCGAGGCCGCGGGAACAGAGGGGACGGTGGGGCCGAGCCTCGACGAGATCACGGACGCCGATGCCGCCGCCATCGAGGAGTCGATCGCGAACCCGAACGCCAAGCTGGTCAGCGGCTACCCGCGCAACGTGATGCCCGACGACTTCGGTGACGAACTCTCCCCGGCGGAGCTCGACGCGCTGGTCAAGTACCTTCTGGAGGCGCAGCAATGACCCTCACGACCAGGCTCTTCGCGCCCGGCTGGTACCGGGCTGTGCTCGGCGTCACGCTGGGCTTCGCCCTCGGCACGGCGATCGTCGTGGCCGCCCGCGCCGCCTACGGATGGGACCCGCTCTTCGACTGGGACGCGATCATCACGGTCGGCGCCCTGGTCGTGGCCCCGCTCGGGTTCCTGGTGGGAATCGGCTGCTTCGACTACTGGTTCCGCTGGGCCTCAGGTGCCCCCACGGTCCCCGACGACCACGCCAGCCACGGCGCCAGATCCTGGCGCGACTACTTCAAGGTCAACACCGATCACAAGGTGATCGGCATCCAGTACATCTGCACCACCTTCTTCTTCTTCATCGCCGGTGGCCTGATGGCGATGGTGATGCGGGCCGAGCTGGCGGCGCCGGGCTCGCAGTTCGTGGATCCGAACACCTTCAACGGGCTGTTCAGCGTGCACGCCTCGCTGATGATCTTCCTGTTCATCATCCCGGTGTTCGCCGGGATCGCGAACTTCGTGATCCCGCTGATGATCGGCGCGCCGGACATGGCCTTCCCGCGGCTGAACGCGCTGTCCTACTGGATGCTGCCGGTGGGCGGCGTGATGATGATGGCCAGCTTCTTCGCCGAGGGCGGCGCGTTCGCCACCGGCTGGACGGCCTACGCCCCGCTCTCGACGGAGGTGCCGCTGGGCCAGCAGTTCTTCACGCTCGGCGTGCAGTTCGCGGGCGCCTCCTCGATCGCCACCGCGCTCAACTTCCTGGTGACCATCATCACCATGCGCGCGCCCGGGATGACCTTCTGGCGCATGCCGCTGCTGGTGTGGGCCAACTTCACCACCTCGCTGCTGGTGGTCATCGCCACGCCCTTCATCGCGGGCTCACAGTTCTTCGTGCTCCTGGACCGGACCCTGGGCACCCACTTCTTCGATCCGGCGGCGAACGGCGACGTGCTCATGTACCAGCACGTCTTCTGGTTCTACTCGCACCCGGCCGTCTACATCATGATGCTGCCGGGCTTCGGGATCATCAGCGAGGTCATCTCCACCAACTCCCGTAAGCCGATCTTCGGCTACCGGATGATGGCCTTCTCGCTGGTGGCCATCGTGATTCTGGGCTTCACCGTCTGGGCCCACCACATGTTCGTGAGCGGCATGTTCTCGTGGCTGCGGGTGCCGATGATGATCACCACGATGCTCATCGCCGTCCCCACCGGCATCAAGATTTTCTCCTGGCTGGCCACGCTCTGGCGGGGCGTGATCCACATGCGAACACCCATGCTGTTCGCGCTCGGGTTCATCACCATGTTCACGCTGGGCGGCATCAGCGGGATCATGCTCGCGGTCGTCCCGTTCACGATCCACGTGTCGGACACCTACTTCATCGTCGCCCACATTCACTACGTGCTCTTCGGCGGCTCGGTGTTCACCATCTTCGCCGGGATCTACCACTGGTTCCCGAAGATGACCGGGCGGATGTACGACGAGACGCTCGGCAAGCTCCACTTCTGGCTCTCGTTTGTCTTCTTCAACCTCACCTTCGGCCCGATGCACCTCGTGGGCATCGACGGCATGCCCAGGCGGGTGGCCGACTACGCGGAGCAGTTCTCGACCTGGAACGCGATCATCTCCGTGTCGGCCTTCATCTTCGGCCTCTCGTTCCTGATCTTCCTCTACAACATGATCGCCTCGTGGCGGCACGGCCCGCGCGCCGTGGGCAACCCCTGGCGGGCCCACTCGATCGAGTGGCAGGTCTCCTCTCCACCGCCGATCTTCAACTTCGACGAGATCCCCACGGTGGTCGGCGGCCCCTACGAGTACGGGGTTCCGGGCGCGGTCCATGCGGTGTTCAAGGAGCGTGCGCCGGCGGGCGCCGCGGTCCCCACGCCGGCGGGTGGCGGAGGAGCGCCTCCACCGACTGAATGAAGCGCATCCTGGTGGTAGCCAACGAGACGGTGGCCGGCAGGCCGCTCATCGACGCCGTCAAGCGACGCGCCGAGGGCGAGGACGTGAAGGTGCACGTGGTCTGCCCCCTCAACCAGCCCAAGCACGGCTACGTCATCTACGAGGACCATGTGCGCGACGCCGCCGAGAATCGGCTGACGATGACGTTGGCGCTGCTGCACGACGCCGGGATCGAGGCCGACGGCGCCCTGGAGGACCCCGACCCCTACTCGGCGGTCATGGACGCCCTGGGTGAGGAGGACTACGACGAGATCATCGTCTCCACCCACCCGGAGACCCGGTCCGGCTGGCTTCGCCAGGGCCTGGTCGACCGCCTCACGCGCGCCACCCGGCGCGAGGTGGAGCACGTGGTGGTGGACCTCGACACCGAGCGCGACGACACCAAGCGCACGCTCGTGGTGGCCAACCAGACCGTCGGCGGGAGCGAGCTCCTGGAGCATCTGAAGGAGATGGCCGCCGAGGAGCCGCGGCGCTTCATCGTGATCTGCCCCCAGGCGGAGACCGATAACGGCGACAGCGACGGGGCCACCCAAGATGCGGCCGAGCGCCTGGCCCACACGCTCTCGGAGCTCGAGGACGCGGGCCTCGACGTCGTGGGCCAGGTCGTGCACCCGGATCCGTACACGGCCATCCAGAACGCCCTGCAGTTCTACGCCCCGGACGACATCGTGATCTCCACGTTCCCGGAGACCCGCTCCGGGTGGCTGCGCAACGACCTCGTGGGCCGCGTGCGGAGCTCCACCGGGAAGAACGTCGACCACGTGGTCAGCGAGGGGACCGCCTGATGGAAGCGGCCACCCACGCCGCCGTCGAAGAGCACCACGGCCCGCCCGAGGCCAACGTCTCGTCGCGAGTCGAGGCTCAATTCCTCGGGATGCTGCTCTTCATCATCTCCGAGATCATGCTCTTCGGAGCATTCTTCACGGCCTACTTCTTCGTGCGGGTCGTGGGGGAGGCGGAGTGGTTCCCGTTCGACGGCAACGAGCTGCCGGTGGCCATCGCCGGGATCAACACCGCGATCCTGCTGTCGTCGAGCTTCACCATGCACTGGGCCCTCGAGGGCGCCCGCAACGAGAACCGCCGCGCGCTGCGGGTGGGCCTGCTCACCACCTTCATGCTGGGGCTGACCTTCCTCTGCATCCAGATCAACGAGTACTTCCACCTGGGCTTCGCCATCTCGGAGAACGCCCAGACCACGGTCTTCTACGGCCTCACCGGGCTGCACGGAGCGCACGTGTTCGTGGGCCTGACGCTGCTGGCCTTCGCCACCATCCGCGCCTTCCGCGGGCACTTCTCGGCCAAGGAGCACCGCGGCGTCGAGGTGCCGGGCATCTACTGGCACTTCGTCGACATCATGTGGGTGTTCGTCTTCTCCACGCTCTATCTGCTCTGAGCGGTCGCGCTGCAAACCGTCGCCTGCCTGCGTCATCGGGGCCTCGCGTGCCTGGGCACGCGTCGGCCCCTGCTTCCTTGGCATGCTCGGTTTTCGCGCTCTCCGTCCTTCCCTCGGCTTCGCCTCGTGATTAATCCGCTTCGCTCAGAGCAGGATGCATTTCGCTTTTTTCTGTACGTGCTGGTCGTCGTCGCTATCGCCGTCGCGATCGTCTTTCTCGTGCGGGCGATCTCTTGAGCTCCGACCTCGAGCTCGCCGAGCGGGCCGCCCGCGCCGCCGGGGAGGTGCTGCTCTCCTACTTCGGGCGGCCGCCGGAGGGGCTGGGATCGAAGTCATCGGAGACCGACCCGGTCTCCGACGCCGATCGGGAGGCCGAGCGGACCGTTCGCGAGCTGCTCGCGTTGGAGCGGCCCGACGACGGGCTGCTGGCCGAGGAGGGCTCACACGCCGAGGCGGCGAGCGGGCGGCGCTGGGTGGTGGACCCGCTCGACGGGACCGTCAACTACCTGTACGGGTTCCCGGCCTGGGGCGTGAGCGTGGCGCTGGAGGACGGCGACGGCTCGCTGGTCGGCGTGGTGCTCGACCCTCTCCGCGACGAGGCCTTCACCGCCGAGCGAGGCGCCGGGGCCAGGCTGAACGGCGAGGCGATCGGCGTGCGCGACCAGCGCAGGCTCGACCGGGCGCTGGTGGCCACCGGCTTCTCCTACGAGCCGGTCCGCCGGGCCGAGCAAGCGGGCGTGGTGCGCCGGCTACTGCCGCGGGTGCGCGACCTGCGCCGCGCGGGCGCCGCGGCCCTCGACCTGGCCTGGGTGGCCGCAGGGCGAGTCGACGCCTACTACGAGCGCGGCCTGCACCACTGGGACTGGGCCGCCGGCCGCCTCCTGGTCGAGGAGGCCGGCGGCGCGACGGCCGCGCTGGAGGGCGAGCCGGAGGGTCTGGTGGCGGCGGCGAGCCCGGAGCTGCTGCGGGACCTCGAGGCACTCGTCACCGGTTGACTTCGCGTCGCGCCGTGGCTTAGGTTCTCAGCCGGTATTGGACTGCGGCGGGCGGCCACGCGTCTGGAGGCTTGATCAATGGGACGTTTTCGGGATCTGTCGATCCGTGTCACGAGCGTCGATCGTGAGCCGGTCCAGTCCGCAAGCATCACGGCCGAGCGCGACGGCCGCACGCTGGCCACGGCCGCCACCGACGAGCGGGGCCGGGCCGAGATCGGGCGTGACGACGACCGCGAGCTCCTGATCAGGGTCGAGGCCGCCGGCCTGGAGGGAGATCAACGCACGGTGTCGGGCGAGCGGCCGGAGCACCTCGAGGTGTTCGTGCTCGGACGGCCCGGGCTCCCCTTCTTCTACCGCGACACGGTCCGCGTCCCGTTCGAGCCGGTGAGCGACGCGGTGGGCGTCGTGCCGGCCGGCGCCGGCGAGCGGCCCGCCGACCGGGTGGCGGCCGTGGCGGACGCCGCCGGGAGCCTCGGCGCCGAGGTCATTCGCTCGGGCGGGAACTTCGCCACCGGCGGCGTGGCGGTGGTCGGTCTGCCCGCGGAGGCTCGCCGGGGTCAGGCGCCCGCCCCCTCGGTCGAGGAGCTTCTCGATCGGCTGGCCGGGAGCCCAGCGGTGGAGCGGGCCGGGGCACTGGTCCACCTCACCGATGAGGACGCCTCGTTTCTGACCGACACGGTCATCGCGCAGTTCGGCGACGAGGTGGACGACGCCGCTGCGGCCGAGATCGCGGCCCGTCACGGCCTTCGGGACGAGGGCAGGATCGAGGCGCTCGGCAACGTCCACACCCTGAGGTTCGATGGCCCCGCCACCTACGCCGTCCTCGACGCGAGCAACGCCCTGATGGACGAGCCGCAGGTCGTCTTCGCCGAGCCGGACCTGGTTCACACGGTGGCCGAGGACTCTCCGGTCATCCCCACCGATTTCCTCTTCCCTCAGCAGTGGGACCACCCGATCATCGACACGCCGAACGCCTGGCAGGCGCTGAGCGACCTCGACCCCACCCTCACGTTCGGCAGCGCCGACGTGATCGTCGCGGTGATCGACACCGGCGTCGACATCACCCATCCCGAGCTCGCCGGCCGGGTGTCCAACGGCAGCCCGAAGGTCCACAAGGTGTACGACTTCGAGAACGGGGCCGCCAACATGGACGACCTCGACCGCGACCACGGCACGGGGTGCGCCAGCGCGGCGGTCGCAGCCGCCAACAACCCGTCCGCGGTGGCAGGGGTGAACGAGGGCATCGCCGGCGTGGCCGGCAACTGCCGGCTGATCGCGGTGCGCCGCGGAGGATCGGAGCTGCGCTACGCGATCGCCTACCTGTGGGCCGCGGGGCTGCAGGTGCCTCCCCTCATCGCCCCGGACCGGATCAGCCCCGGCGCGGACGTCATCTCCAGCAGCTTCGGCGTCAGCAACAACCAGCCGATCTCCGGCCTCATGCGCAACACCTTCGACGCTCTCACCCGGGACGGTCGTCAGGGAAGGGGAACGGTGCTGCTCTTCTCCGCCGGCAACGACAACGTCGACCTCGACACCACGTTCCGGCGGCCGTGGAGCATGTACGAACGCTGCTTCGGGGTGGCGGCGTCCACGCTCGACAACACCGGGGTCACCGAGATCAAGGCCGGCTACAGCGACTTCGGCTCCACGGTCGACTTCTGTGCTCCGAGCGACGACAACCAGGGCATCCACAACCCGCCTCAGGCCTTTGGCGCCAATGCCGCGACGATCCAGGCCGAACCCGACGGCGATGCCATCCCGGGCCGGCCCGACAACCAGACCACGCTGACGGCCGCCGCCGCGGTGGGCGCCACCGTGGTGACGGTGGGGACAACCGCCGGAATGGCCGCCGGTCAGGCGGTGCTGATCGGCGCTCCCGGTGCCGCCGCCACGGAGAGCCGCCAGATCGACGCGGTCAACGCCGCCGCCAACCAGGTGACGGTGCAGCCTGGACTGTTGTCCGCGCACGGGGTGGGCACCGCGGTCGCGTCCGGACCCCGCTCCTACCAGAGCGGTTTCGGCGGCACGTCCTACTCGACACCCGTCTGCGCCGGCACCGCCGCCCTGATCCTCTCGGCCGCCCCGCACCTGCGCTGGGAGCAGGTCGGCGACATCCTGACCCAGACCGCGGTCAAGATCGACCCGAACAACACCAACGCCACCGGCCGCTGGCGAGACGGCGCCGGACGAATCTCGACCGACCCGGCCTATACCGGACCACTGTTCAGCGAGTTCTACGGGTTCGGGCGCATCAGCGCTTCGGCCGCCGTCCGCCTCGCGCTGGCCACCCCGGTCCAGGGCGAGTTCTACGCCACCGACAGCCAGAGGAACATCGGCAGGCTGGCCGCCCACTCCGGCTGGCGCAGCAGCTGGACGGCAATCGTGCCGGGCAACTTCGGCGGCGACGGGCATACGGACCTGCTGTTCTACGACCCCTCCGCCGGCCACGGCGAGTTCTGGACCACCGACGGCGAGGGGAACATCTCTCCCCTGCTCCTGCACGAGGGCTGGCGCAGCAGCTGGACGGCCATCATCCCCGGCAACTTCGGCGGCAGCGGACACACCGACCTGCTCTTCTACGACCCCTCCAACGGCCACGGCGTCTTCTACACCACCGACGGGCAGGGCGGAATGACCCAACTCAGCCTGCACGAGGGCTGGCGCAGCAGCTGGACCGCCATCATCCCCGGCAACTTCGGCGGCAGCGGACACACCGACCTGCTCTTCTACGACCCGACCGCCGGCCACGGCGTCTTCTACACCACCGACGGCCAGGGCAACATGACCCAACTGAGCCTGCACGAGGGCTGGCGCAGCAGCTGGACGGCCATCATCCCCGGCAACTTCGGCGGCAGCGGACACACCGACCTGCTCTTCTACGACCCGACCGCCGGCCACGGCGTCTTCTACACCACCGACGGCCAGGGCAACATGACCGAGCTCCGCCTGCACGAGGGCTGGCGGCAGAGCTGGAGGACCATCGTTCCCGGCAACTTCGGCGGCAGCGCACACACCGACCTGCTCTTCTACGACCCCTCCCTGGGCCAGGGCGAGTTCTGGACCACCGACGGCCAGGGAGGCATCGGCCAGCCGCGCCTGCACGAGGGCTGGAGACAGAGCTGGAGGGCGATCGTGCCCGGCGAGTTCGGCGCCGGCGGCCACACCGACCTGCTCTTCTACGACCCTGGGATCTGATCCCGGCCCTGATGACGGCGCACCGGATCGCGGTGATACCCGGAGACGGGATCGGCAAGGAGGTCGTTCCGGAGGGGCTGCGCGTGCTGGAGGCGGTGGAGCGCAGGTTCGACGTCGCGTTCGAGTACGAGCATCTCGACTGGAGCTCGGACTACTACCTCGAGCACGGCTCGATGATGCCGGCCGACTGGAAAGAGCGGATCGGCGGTCACGACGCCATCTTCTTCGGTGCCATCGGCTGGCCGGAGTCGGTGCCGGATCACGTCTCGCTCTGGGGCATGCTGATCACGCTGCGGCGCGAGTTCGACCAGTACGTGAACCTGCGACCGGTGCGGCTCATGCCCGGCGTGCCCTCGCCGCTGGCGGGCCGGGAGGTCGGCGACATCGACTTCTACGTGGTCAGGGAGAACACCGAGGGCGAGTACTCGAGCCTGGGCGGCCGCATCTTCGAGGGCACCGAGCGCGAGACGGTCTTGCAGGAGAGCGTCTTCACGCGACACGGCACGGATCGCGTCATGAGGTTCGCCTTCGAGCTCGCCGAACGCCGGCCCGCCCGGCACGTCACCTCGGCCACGAAGTCCAACGGCATCTCCATCTCCATGCCGTTCTGGGACGAGCGCTTCGACCAGATGGCCGCCGCCTATCCCGGCGTGCGAACCAGCAAGTACCACATCGACATCCTGGCCGCGCACTTCGTCCTGCATCCGGACTGGTTCGACGTGGTGGTGGCCTCGAACCTGTTCGGTGACATCCTGTCCGACCTGGGGCCGGCCTGTACCGGGACCATCGGCGTCGCGCCGTCGGCCAACCTCGATCCGGAACGGCGCTTCCCCTCCCTGTTCGAGCCGGTGCACGGCTCGGCGCCGGACATCTACGGCCAGGGCATCGCCAACCCCATCGGTCAGATCTGGGCGGCCTCGATGATGCTCGATCATCTGGGCCACCCGGACGCCGCGGCCGCGGTCATGACCGCGATCGAGCGGGTGCTCGCCGAGGGCCCCCGCACGCCCGACATGGGCGGCGAGGCAACGACCGCCGACGTGGGCGAGGCCGTCGCGGAGGCCCTCGGCTGAGCGGCCGCTCCGCGGGACTACCTGCTCGCGGTGGGCAGCTGCAGGTCGATCATCGTGTCCGCGTGCCGGTGAACGATCTTCCAGGCGCCCCGCTCGTGGCGGAAGATCATCGTCGAGCGCAGGACCTGATCCTGGAGCTCGGTCTGCCCCGTGTACAGGACCTTGGCGCGCTCGATCGCGACGGTGTAGGCCAGCTTGCCGCGCACGTCCTTGACCAGGTACTCGAAGTCGACCTCGGTGCCGCCGGGCTGGAAGGCCCCAGCCGCCAGCACGTAACGCCGGCGGACCGCCTCGGCGCCTGCGTCTCCCACGCCGCCGAACCCCCCGAAGATCGACTGCGGGTCCTTCTCGGCGACGATCGACGACCACGGCCGCGGGTCGCCGTTGACAAAGGCCGAGTTGGCCGCCTCGTACCGCTCCAGAAAGCGGTCGAAGCTGTAGGTGTGCCCTGCGCCATGCCCGGGGTTGGCGGTGGCGGCGGACCCGGCGAACGCTCCGGAGAAGGTGAGGACCGCGAGCCCCAGCAGCAGCCCGGCGAGTGCGAAGGTGAAGCGCTTCATCGTGACTCCCATCGTCGTTTGGCGAAGCTTCCACCCGCTGCGACACGTTCTCCGGCCCACATATTCCCTGGCGCCCGCTCGCGTTTGCTACTCCTTGGCGTACGACGATGACGATCCAGGAAACGACACCCAGGCAGATCCGCGCGGAGCACTTCCCCGATCTCGGCGACACGACGATGTACCCGCGCATGTCCGAGGCCAAGCTCGAGAAGCTGGCCAGGCACGGCACACGCCAGTCCTTCGCGCCCGGCGAGCCGCTGTACGAGCAGGGGCAGCGCGACGCACCGTTCCTCGTCATCGAGCGCGGCCGGGTGCGGGTGCTGGATCGTAAGCCGGGCAAGGACGTGTGGGTGGCCGACGCGGACGCGGGGACCTTCCTGGGCGACATCGCGACCTTCACCGGCGAGCCGGCGATCGCCGAGTGCGTCGCCGACGAGCCCACCGACGTGATCGCCTTCGACCGCCCGGCGCTCCGATCCATGCTGGCGGCGCACCCCGAGCTCGCCGAGATGGTCCTGCGCACGATGATGGCGCGCAGGGAGTGGCACGAGGAGCACGGCTACGGCGTGCTCCGGCTCATCGCGCCGCGCGGATCACGGCGAGCGTTCGAGGTGAGAGACCTCCTCGAGCGGAACCTCATCCCGGTGCGCTGGTACGACGTCGACACCGACGAGGACAGCGCAGCGATGCTCGACTGGCTCCAGATCCCGCGCGAGGAGACCCCGGTGCTCGTGCGCAACACCTCGGTGCTGCGCAACCCGTCGGCCGCCCAGGTCGCCCGTGAGCTCGGTCTGCGTGCCGAGATCGACGGCCAGCGCTTCGACCTGGTCGTGCTCGGCGGCGGGCCCGCCGGGCTCGCCGCGGCCGTGTACGGCGGGTCCGAGGGGCTGAGCACCCTGGTGGCGGAGGCTTGGGCGCCGGGGGGACAGGCCGGCACCAGCACCCGGATCGAGAACTACCTCGGCTTTCCGACCGGCATCCCCGGCGGCGACCTCACCCGCAAGGCCACGCTGCAGGCGCGCCGCTTCGACGCGGTGCTGTCCAGCTTTCACCGGGCCGTCGAGCTCGCCCGCGGCGCGGAGGGGCTGGTCCGAGTCGACCTCGACGACGGGCAGCATGCGCTGGCCCGCACGGTCGTGGTCGCCACCGGCGCGCGCTGGCGCGCCCTCACTGCCGACAACGTGGAGCGCTTCGCGGGCGCCGGGGTGTACTACGCGGCGATGCCGGCCGACGCGGAGCGCTGCCGCGACGAGGATGTGATCGTGGTGGGAGGCGGTAACTCGGCCGGCCAGGCGGCCGTGCACCTCTCGCGCGCCGCGCGGAGCGTCCGCGTCGTCATCCGGGGCCAGGCCCTGGCCTCGACGATGTCGCGCTACCTGCTCGAGCGACTCGAATCACGGCCCAACATCGAGATCACGACGGAGACCGAGATCAGCGCCCTCCACGGCAACGGCCGGCTGGAGCACGCCGACCTGCGCAACCGCTCCGACGGAGGCGTCGAGCGCGTCGCCGTGTCGGAGGTATTCGTGATGATCGGGGCAGAGCCGTGCACCGAGGCGGTGGGGACGATGCTCGACCTCGACGAGGCCGGCTACATCCGCTGCGGCGAGGGTGCCGCCGGATGTGAGGGGCCGAAGCGCTGGCGGCCGACCGACCGGCAGCCCCACCTTCTCGAGACGATCTGGCCCGGCGTCTTCGCAGCGGGCGACGTTCGCGCGGGCGCCACCAAGCGCGTGGCCGGCGCCGTGGGCGACGGCGCGCTGGCCGTGCGCTTTGCACACGAGGTGCTGCAGGGCTGAAGCAAGCGCCCCTTCGACCCCTCTCAGACCCGTGTGCCTCGCGCGCCGGCTAATGCCGTTCATGGGGCTTCTTATGCTTGCGATGTGAGCGAAGCGGACACCAGCGCGGCGCGCGGAGATGAGCTACCGATGTTCCGCGGCGCCGCGCACGCGCTCGTGGACGGCGTCGCCGATCACCTCGACGCGCTGCCCTCACGGCCGGTCTGGCAGCCGCTCCCAAGGGGCCTGCGCGACCGACTGCTCGACTTGCCCCTGCCGGAGCAGCCGGCAGCGCTGGACGACCTGGTCGCGGCCACGTTGCGCGATGTCCTGCCGTACGCCATGGGCAACGGCCACCCGGCTTTCTTCGGCTGGGTCAACCCGCCGCCTTCCCCAGCCGGCGTGATGGCCTCGCTGGCAGCAGCCGCGATGAACCCGAGCGTTGTCGCCGGCGACCACGCCGACGTCCACCTCGAGCGTGCGGTGGTGCGCTGGCTGGCCGAGCTCGTGGGCTTCCCACACGCGCCGGGCGGCGGGCTGCTCACCAGCGGCGGATCGGCCGCGACGATCGTCTGCCTGGCGGGCGCTCGCAGTCGTGCGCTGGCGGCGGTCGGGCATGACGTCCGCCGCGAGGGCCTCGCCGGCGCTCCGCAGCTCGTCGCCTACGTGCCGGCCGAGGCCCACAGCTGCGTGCGGCGCGCCCTGGAGCTGCTTGGCCTCGGCAGTGGTGCGATGCGCGACGTGCCGCTGGAGGGAGGCCGGCTCGATGCGACCGCGCTGCGAGCATCGATTGCCGCCGATCGCGCGAGCGGCGCCCTGCCGGCGCTGCTGGTCGGCTCGGCCGGCACCGTCAACGCCGGCGCGATCGACCCGCTCGACGCGCTCGCCGATGTCGCGACCGCAGAGAACCTCTGGTTCCACGTCGACGGCGCCTACGGCGCGTTCGGCGTGCTCGACCCGGCGATCGCCGGCCGCTACCGCGGCATGGAACAGGCCGACTCGCTGGTTCTCGACCCCCACAAGTGGCTCGGGGTCCCCGTCGACGCCGGCTGCGCGCTGGTGCAACGCGACCACGACCTGCGCGACGCGTTCAGCCTCATCCCGCCATACCTACGCCAGGACAACGACACGCCGGTCGGTACGTTCGCCGAATACGGGCCCGAGCAGACGCGACCCTTCCGCGCCCTCAAGACCTGGGCGACCATCGCCGCCCGCGGTCGCGCCGGCATCGCCGCCCGGGTAGCGCGCGCGAACGCACTCGCCCGCGAGCTGGCCACGCTGGTCGAACGCGAACCCGAGCTCGAGCTGGCCGCCGCGCCCGAGACCTCCATCGTCGCCTTCCGAGCGCGCCCGGCGGGCTGCCCGCCCGCCGGCCTGGACGAGCTCAACCGCGTACTGCCGGAGGTGGTTCAGGCGCGCGGCCGCGCGTTCGTCACGGGTACCGTTCTCGGCGGCCGCGAGACGCTGCGCGCCTGCATCCTGCACCCCGACACGAGCTCGGAGCACCTCGCAACCCTCGTCACGGAAGTCGTCACGACGGCCCGCCGACTGGCGCTGCCGGCACCTCGACAAGGTGGCAGCAGCCCCTCCCGTTGAACCGCGCCTTTCTTGGGGCGGCCCGGCCGGATTGCCGGGCCGGGTCCTCGCTCGCTCCAGCCACTGACGCGGCGTGGCCCGCGCCACCGGGGC
Organism: uncultured Thermoleophilaceae bacterium; assembly: GCA_963850205.1. GTDB lineage: Bacteria > Actinomycetota > Thermoleophilia > Solirubrobacterales > Thermoleophilaceae > JACVRW01. The sequence goes on from CAWKKJ010000008.1 coordinate 733,073, forward strand.
GACCACCGCGAGCTGATCCCGCCCTGGGCTGGGATGGGCCGGTTCGGCCACGTATGCTCCCGCCTCCGCCATGGCGCTCGTCAAGACCCAGGTCACCCAGGAGGTAGCTGACTACCTCATCCAGCATTCCCGACCGGACGCGGTTCTCGAGCGCGTGGCCCGCGAGACCGCGGAAATGCCCCGCGCTGAGATGGCGACCACTGCCGACGAGGCGGGGCTCTTGACGATGCTCGCCCGGTTGGTCGGCGCCCGTCAGGCGCTTGAAGTCGGGACCTTCACGGGCTACGGAGCGATCTCGATCGCGCGCGGGCTAGCGGACCGTGGCCGGCTGACGTGTCTGGAGCTCGAGGAGAAGTACGCGGCGATCGCGCGCAGCAATCTCGTGGACGCCGGCGTTGCCGACGCGGTGGAGATCATTGTCGGACCGGCGCTGGAGTCGCTGCGCGCCATGCCCGCCGAGCCGACCTTCGACTACGTCTTCCTCGACGCGGACAAGACCGGCTACCCGGACTACTACGAGGAGCTCGTCCCGCGCCTGCTGCCGGGAGGGCTGCTCCTGATCGACAACGTGCTGCTTCGCGGCCGGGTCACGGACCCGCAGGACGAGCGTGACCGCGTCATCGCCGAGCTCAACGAACGCGTGACGGCCGACGAGCGCGTCGACAGCGTGATGGTCCTCGTGGCCGACGGGCTCACCTTCGTGCGCCGCCGCTAGCTTCTGAAGCGGACGAGCTCCTCGCGGTCGCTACCGCCGGACACGCTGACGGCGAGCACCGGGCCCACCCCGCGGGCGTAGAACTTGAACTCGAGGACCTTTCTGTCCAGCGGGTTCCAGTCCCGGGTCATCAGCACCCGGCGGTAGTGGCGGGCCGGCACCTCGGCCTGCTCGCGCAGGCTCACGATCCGCGCCCTGTCCTCGGCCTCGCCCTTGTAGTACTCCTGGCGATAGGCCAGGCCCGGGCGCGGGTGCGCGGGCATGATCACGCCGGCCTGGGCGCCGTCCACGCCGGCCTCGAACGAGCCCGCCTTGGACACCGGCTCGCCGTTCTCGTACTCGGTCGTGTCCTCGCCCAGGTACCAGATGTTCCCCCGCTTGTCCTGCGCGTACCAGTCGTCGGTGACCTCGACGAACCGGCCCTTCTCGGTCACCACGTCCCGCACCACGCGGGCGGTGATCCCGTTGGCGATCCGCTTGGTCCGGTCGGTGACGGTCACCACCACCTTCTGCCTCGTTCCCTCCGAGTCCGTCTCCCGGTAGACCCAACGGGTGCCTGGCTTCATCGGCCAGTAGGGGTTGTCGATCCTGGTGGAGAAATCGGCCGGGTTCAGGTGCACGGTCTCGCTTCCCTGAGGCAGCCTGCCGTTGCCGCCCTGCGTTGCGATGGCACCGCCGGCCGCCGCCCCCACCGCGAGGACGGCGGCCGTGGTGGTCAGTGCCGCGCGGCGCATCAGTCGTCGCTCGGGCCGTCGCTCTCGCCGGAGCGATCGTCGTCACCCACCGAGTTGAGGACGTTGAAGTCCTTATCGACGTGGACGTCGACCTGGCTGCCGTCCGGGCGGGTGACCTCGACCTCGTAGGCGCCCTCCTCGTCGCCCACCTCGGTCTCCGTCACCTTGCCGCCGCCGGTCGCCGCCAGCGCCGCCGCGCTCGCCCGGTCGAGGGCTGGGCCGCTGATCGCGCGGTCGCTCCCGTCGTCGTCGCCGCCGCCGGCAGCGCCGGCGATGGCCGCACCACCCACGGCAAGAGCCGCGATGACTGCGATCGCAATGACCGCGCCCTTGATCTTGTTCCGCATTACGGTGCCTCCTTGGTGCCCGTTGGACCTTGCACGCGCCAAGCTACGACCGGCCGCTGAGACGGCCCTGAGAGAGGTGCTCGCGCCGAGCGGCAGCGGGCACATGATCGTCGAAGCCCGGTTGCGTCGGGAGGGAGATCCGGACCGTGGCACCGGGCCCGTCGGGCACGATGGCGGCACTTCCGCCATGGGCCTCGGCGATCGCGCGCACGATGGCCAGGCCCAGCCCCGTGCCGCCGCGCGTGCGGGCGGAGTCGCCGCGGACGAAACGCCCGAAGGCGCGCTCGCCCAACTCCGGCGGGAAACCGGGGCCCGAGTCGGCCACCTCGAGCTCGGCGGCGTCGTCGAGCGCGCGCGAGCGGAGCACCACGTCACCGTCGCCGTAGCGCAGCGCGTTGTCCACCAGATTGCCGAGCGCCTGGCGAAGGCGCAGGTCGTCCGCCTCCAGCCGCGGACCGTCCGCGGCCTCCACCCTGATCACGCGGCCACGGGCACGCGCCCGGTCGGCGAACCGCTCGCGCACCGCCTCCAGCAGTTCCCCCGCGGCAAGCTCGCTGGGTCGCACGGGCAGCCTGCCATCGCCGCTCCGGGCCAGCACCAGCAGGTCCTCGGCGAGTTGGGCCAGGTGGTCGCACTCCTCCACCGCCGCCGCAAGCGCCTCACGCACCGGCGGATCGTGTCCGCCCGCGCGCAGCGCCCCCTCGAGCTCCGTCTTGATCACCGCCACCGGCGTCCGTAGCTCGTGGCTGGCGTCGGCGACGAAGCGGCGCTCGCGCTCGTAGGAGGCGCGCAGTCGGTCGAGCATCGCATTGAGCGTCTCCCCCAGCCGCCGGATCTCGTCGCGCGCGGCGGGCAGCGGCAGGCGTTCGCCCTCCCGCTCCAGCGACACCTCGGCCGCCCGCCGCCGCATCGCCTCGACGGGGCGCAACCCGGCGGCAGCCAGCGCGTAGCCGAGGAGCGAGGCCAGTACCACCGCGATCGGCCCGCCCACCGCGAAGGACGCGACGAGCCCGGCCAGCGTCTCGTCGCGGTCGTCGAGCGACTGGCCCACGGTCACGACCTCCCCCCCTCCCGCGGGCTGGGCCAGCACCCGCGCGGTCCCCTCGATGCCGGGCACGCGCCGCTCGACCGACACCTCACCGCCGCCCGCGGCGCTCCTCAGCTCCCCCCGGGTCAGCGCCGAGCGGGAGCCGGCGCCGCCGGCTGAGTCCTGGACCTCTCCGTTCGTCGCCACGACCTGCGCGAAGCCCTCCTCGTCGTCGCCGGCGGCGCCGGCCGAAGCCCGCCCAGACGCCGCCACCGCCGCCGCGCGGTTCTCCAGCCCGGCGCTCACGCTCTCGTCGAGATCGGCCTTCAGGCGCAGGTACACAAACAAGGCGGCGGCCGCCAGCACCACCACCATGGCGAGCGCGAAGGCCGCCGTCAGCCGGGCGCGGATCGGCAGCCGGCTCACGCCCTGCCGCCGTCCTTGCGCAGCCGGTAGCCCGCGCCGCGCACCGTCTCGATCGACCTGACGCCGAAGGGCCGGTCGATCTTCCGGCGCAGGTATCGCACGTACACCTCGACCACGTTCGAGCGCTGCTCGTAGCCGAGGTCCCAGGCCGATTCGAGCAGCTGCATCTGCGTCAGCACCTGGCCAGGCCGGCGCATGAAGGTCTCGAGCAAGGCGAACTCCCGGGCCGACAGCTCGATCTCCGTGTCGCCCCGGTGCACCTCACGGGTGGACGGATCCAGCCGGAGGTCGCCCACCTCGAGCACAGCCGGCCGCTCCACCGGGCCGCGACGGGCCAGCGCCCGCAGCCGGGCCGTGAGCTCCGCGAGCGAGAACGGCTTGGTCAGGTAGTCGTCCGCGCCACCGTCGAGCCCGCGCACGCGGTCCTCCACGGCGTCGCGGGCGGTCAGCATCAGGACCGGGATCCAGACGCCGTCCGCGCGCAGCCGCTTGCAGGTCTCGAAGCCGTCGAGGTCGGGCATCATCACGTCGAGCACGATCGCGTCGTAGTCGATGGCCCGCACGAGTCGCAGCGCCTCCTCGCCGCCACCGGCGAGGTCCACCACAAGCCCGTCGAAACGCAGCCCCCGTCGGATCGCCGCCGCCATCCGGACGTCGTCCTCGACAACAAGAACCCTCACGCCCTAAATGATGGCCCCGAACCTGAGAGCCCGCTGAGAGCGCACGCGTCCCCCTTAGCCGTCTCGCGCTTCCAGGTTGGGATGGACGCCCGCGGCGAGGCCCTGTGATTCCGCCACGCGCTGCAGCAGGGAGATGAGCTGCGAGCGCTCAGGCGCGTCGAGGGCGGCCAGCAGCTCGGCTTCGTCGTCGTCTGCGACGCCCACGAGCTCGGTCAGCAGCTCGCGGCCGGGTGGAGTCAGGTAGAGGGTGTAGGCGCGCCGGTCGGTCGGGTCGCGGCGCCGCTCGGCGAGCCCGCGATGCTCGAGGTCGTCGACGAGCGCAACGACGGCGCTGCGGTGGAGCCCCAGGGCGCTGCTCAGTGCCTGCTGGGACTGGCCCTCGTTCACGGCGAGGTGGCTGAGCATCCCGAAGTGCCGCGGGTGGAGGCCGAGGGGGGCAAGGCGCTCGGCAAAGCAGCGATGCTGATGGGTGCCCAGCTGCACCAGCAGGAAGCCGGCACGGCGGCTCAGCCCCCGCGCCGGGGCTGCCTGCACGCTGGCGGGATTTCGGGGCACTTGGCGATGGTACCGCGCGGCTAGAACTGTTAGTGCTATAAACAGTTCTGGTAACCGCCTATCTTCGAGGAGCGTGGTCGCCATGGTCAGCGTTCGCTACATCACCGATGACGTCGACGCCGCGGTGGCCTTCTACGTCGAGCGGCTCCGCTTCAGCCTCGACATGCGGCCCGGACCCGGCTTCGCGATGCTCTCCCGCGGCGACCTGCGGCTGCTGCTCAACGAGCCCGGCGCGGGCGGCGCGGGCCAACCGGCGGCCGACGGCCGCGAGCCCGAGCCCGGGGGCTGGAACCGCATCCAGATCGAGGTGGCAGACCTCGAGCACGAGGTCAAGGCGTTGCGCGCGGGCGGGGCCAGCTTTCGCGGCGAGATCGTCACCGGACGGGGCGGCAGCCAGATCCTGCTCGACGATCCCGCCGGCAATCCGATCGAGCTCTTTCAGCCCGGACTCTGAAAGGAGTTCAGACCCATGCCAGCCGTGCCGAACCTCCGCACCAACGTTCTGCTGCGCAGCGAGGAGACTGGCGGCCAGGTGTCCGTGACCGAGATCGTGGTCCCGCCCCACAGCGCCGGCCCGCCGCTGCACACCCACGACTTCGACGAGGCCTTCTACATGCTCGAGGGCGAGCTGGTCTTCCAGGTCGAGGACGCGCTCGTCACCAAGGGCGCCGGCGAGCTCTCCTTCGCCCCGCGCAACGTAGCCCACACGCTGGCCAATCACAGCGATGCGCCCGCGCGCTACGTGCTCGTCTGTACGCCCGCGGGCTTCGAGCGCCACTGGGCGCGCACCGCCGCCAAGGCGGCCGGAGTCGAGCCGCCGCAGTGGGCGCTGCAGCCGATCCCCGAGGTCACCATCGTCGGCCCGCAGATCGCGGTCCCGGCCTGAGCCATCAGGATCCCGCCCCGGGAACGCCGGATCTGTCGCCCGCCCCGCGTCCGCGAGGCTGACCGCTTTCGCGCGGCCGGGCTTGCGGGCGCGCACGATCACCGAGCCGGCGTGCCTGTTCATGCGCTGGGTGTCGATGATCTCGAGGTCGACCAGGCCGGCGGCCCGAGGTGCCGGATGTAGTCGTCGCGCGTGAGGGTGCCGGCGACACAACCCATGAGTAACAGCGCCCTGGAGATCCTTAGCGCGCGGCCTCCTCGGAGGCTCTCCGGGCCGCTCACGATCCGCGAGACGGTCCGGTCGTCGTTAAGCCCCGGCACGGCCGGGGCCGGTCCGGGGGCCGCGCTGCCGTGTCAGGGCGGTGCCCTCGGGCTCGTCCTGCTCGACCGGATATAGGGGCCAGCGCTCCGCGATGGCGTCGAGAGAGTGGGTCGTGGGGTCGGCGAAGCGCAGGCCGGACCCGGCGACGAGGTCCCTGACGGTGCGCGAGACGAGCACCTCATCGGGGCCGCCTAGCGCCGCGATCTGCATTGCGATCTGTGTGGCGATGCCTGTGACGTGGCGGTCGTGTTGTTCGATCTCCCCGGTGTGCAGGCCGGACCGGGTGTCGCAGCCCGAGCCGCTGAGCGGCGTCGCGGATAGCGACCGCGCAGCGGATGGCCCGGGCGGGGCCATCGAAGGTGGCAAGGAAGCCATCTGCGGCGCGTGTCACCTCGCGCCCGCCGAACCGTTCCAGCTCGGTCCGCACGGCCGCGTCGTGCCGGCTACGAAGGCGGCGCCAAGCGCCGTGGCCGCTGGCGGGCGCCGGCTCCGGCGAGCCGACGACGTGGCTGACCAGGACGGTCGCCAGCACCCGGTTCGGTTCCGGCATGCGGCGACTCGCGGTCAGGAACTCCTCGACCTCCTCTGCGATGCTCGTCATGTCGCCGATGAGCGGCAGATGGTCCGGGCCGTCGATCTCCACGAAGCGTGCGCCCGGGATGTGCTCGGCAAGGTAGCGGCCGCCGTGCGGGGCTTTCACCTCATCCGCGTGGTCGATCACGAGCGTTGGCACGTGAATCGTCGGCAGCACCGGGCGGATGTCTGAGCGCTCGATCGCGTCCCATAGGGAGCGCACCATCGCCGGGCTCACTGCGGCGCGTTCGAAGAGGCCGTATCTGCGGCGGATCTCGGGGCTCTCGGCGACGGTCGGCGCGACGACATGGAGGAAGCGCCCTTCCCCCCAGTGCTCGATCGCGTCGAGCGCCAGCCGGCGCAGCTCCAGCCACGGCTCGCTGTCCGGCTCGTCTTCGGCATCGACGGCCACTCTCGCGAAGGTGTCCCAGAGGATCAGCGCCTCGGTGCGGTCGGGGTAAGTGGCTGCGAAGAGTGCTGCCAGCAGGCCTCCCTCCGAGTAGCCGAGCACGGCGGCGCGTTGGGAGCCGGCGGCGTCCATGACCGCGCGCGCGTCGTCCATGAGCTCCTCGAATGTCGGCGCGCCGCTGACCGGGTCAGACAGGCCTGTGCCCCGCTTGTCGAACAGGATCAGCCGCGAGAACGACGCAAGCCGGTTCAGGAAGCTTGCCCAGGCGCGGTTGGTCCACTGGAGATCCAGGTGCGACACCAAGCCCGTCGCGAAGACGAGATCGAGCGGTCCATCGCCCAACACCTGGTAGGCGATGCTTGCTTCGCCGCTCCTCGCGTACCTCGTCTCGGGCTGGTCGGCCGTCGAGCGCTTCGCTCTCGCCGCGTCTGCCAGCGTGGCGCCTGACCGGACCGCCTCGGCGAGTTCTCGGGTAGCGGCGGAGGGAGCGGTGCGGAGCTGCTCGCGCAGTCGCTTGGCGACCGTCTCGTAAACCTCCAGGGCCGCGCCGCTGTCCCCGGCAACGGCCAATCGCCGAATCAAATAGCGGTGGGGCTCCTCTGCCACCGGATCGAGCTCGGTCTGCCGGCGCGTCAAGCGGACCGCCGCCTGAAGCTCGCCGGCCGCCTCGAGCTCGGCGGCGCGCTTGCCGAGCGCATCCGACAGCCGTCGCCGAAGCTCGTCGCGGCGCTCAAACACCCAGTCATCCTCGAGCCCGGTCAGGAGCTCCTCGCCGCACAGCTCGAGCGCCGCCTCGACCTCGCCTGCCTGCAGCCGGCCGTCTAGCTCCCCGAAGTCGGTCCAGACCTGGTCGGGGCCCGCCAACGCCACCCTGTCCCGGGTGGCGTCCAGGAAGCGGTCCGCCTCCGGGCCGATCGCCGAACGAAGCCGCACCAGCGCCGTCCGCAGGCTCACACGCGCGCTCTCGTCCAGCACGTCCGGCCACAGGCGCGCCGCAAGCGCCTCCCGCGAATGCGGCCGCCGCTCAAGCGCCAACATCGCCAGCAACAGTCGCGCGCGCCGGCTCGACGGCGGCGACACCTCGACACCGTCGACCTCGAGGCGCAGCGGCCCGAGCAGCCAGATGCACAACATCGCCCGGCCAAGCCTACGCCGGTCGCGCTGCTGTCACGCCCGTTTCGCGGAGCGTTAGCGCTCCGCTGCGAGCTTGGTGGCAGGCAATCATCAGCGCTCCAGGAGGAGATATGACCGAACCGATACGTCGCCAAGGCCACGGCGCCGAAGACAAGGATCGAGTCCTCCTGGTCCACGCCTTTGCCGCGACGGGAGGGAGTTTGGGAGCCGGTCGCGAAGGACCTCGAGGACTCCCTCGAGGTGCTCGCCCCGACCCTGCTGGGCCATTTCGAAGGCGAGCCCTTCCCTCCCGGCGTCGCACCACGGATCGATGCACTGGCCGACTGGCTCGAGTGCCAGCTCGACGCCGTCGGCTGGGACAGCGCGCATATCGCCGGGAACTCGCTTGGCGGCTGGCTCGCGCTCGAGCTGGCAAAGCGAGGGCGGGCGCGCTCCGTCGTGGCGCTGGCGCCGGCGGGAGGCTGGCGACCCGGGAGTCCCGCGGTGAAGCGGATCGAGCGCATGTTCACCATCAGACGTGTACTCGGGCGGCCGCTTCTCCTGCACGCCGAACGGCTGTGCGGCTCCTCGCTCGGCCGGCGGCTCCTCTTCGGTCGGTTCTCGGCCCATCCCGAGCGGCTCGAGCCGGGCCGCGCAACGTACGGCTTTCGCGCGGCGATGGAGTGTCCCGCCTACCTCGAGCTCCTCCGCGCTGGAACGCACGAGCACGTCCGGGACCTGGATCAGATCCGCTGCCCCGTGCTCCTTGCCTGGCCCGCGAAGGACCGCGTCCTTCCCTTCGAGCGCTACGGACGGCCGCTCACCAAGGCCCTGCCCTCCGCAGAGCTACGAATGCTGCACGACGTCGGGCACGTGCCGATGCTCGACGACCCGAGCGGGATCGCCCACCTCATCCGCGACTTCATCATGCGGGCCACCGGCCCGGCCGCGCCCGCCGCAGCACAGGAAGCGACCCAGAACGAGCACCCCATCCGGGCTGCCGCGGCGGGAGGAGTGTGATGCGGAAGACGCCACTGGTTGTGGTCGGTCTCGCCGTCGTGTTGCTCTACGGAGCACAGGCGGCGAGCGCCTTCCTCTCCGCCAACACGATCGACGAGCGCGCGACCTACAAGGAGCGCGGCACTCTGGTGCGGGTGACCGGACCGATCACCTGCACGCGCGGAGAGCGCGTCGCCATCAGGGTCGCCGTCCGCCAGCCGGCGACCGCGGCCCGCGGCCGGGGCCGGTGGAACGGCCGGTGCACGGGAGAGGTCCAGCACTGGCAGGTCAGGGCGCGCGCCCGCCGTGGGACCCGCTTCGAGAGCGGCCGCGGCCGTGTCTGCGCGGTGGCAAAGACGCGAACAGGATCGCGCGTCACCGACAGCCGCAGGTGGTGCGAGCGTGTACGGGTAACCGCCACCCTCGCTCGTGCCGGGGCGACCGTCGCACAGGAGGTGTGCTTTGCGGTGAACAATCCCGGTGACCCGATCCTGTCGACGGTCCGCGGCACCCTCTTCCAGTCGAGGAACGAGCTTCGCTCGCGCTCGACCGCGCTGCTTCTGCAACACGGCGCGGTTGCCGAGCGGAGCGCTTGGAGCGGCGGCGCCCCGGTCATCGAGGGGACTCACGACATGGCGCGGTCGCTGGCCAAGAGAGGCTATGCCGTGTTCGCCATCGATCGCCTCGGCTACGGCGAGAGCCGCTACGAGCGGCCCCCGGGATCCGGCTTGCTGCTGACCCCGAACGGCTACATCGAGATGACCCACCAGATGGTCACCCAGATCCGCGCCGGCTCCCACACCGACTGCGCGGGCAAGCCGGCGGGCCGCGGCGCCGCCCGTGTCGTGCTGTCCGGCTTCAGCTCGGGAGCCGCCATCGTCGAGGGCTACGCAACGCGCTACCACGACATCGACGGGATCATCCCGATGTCCTGGTCCAACCAGCCGCAACTGTCGGCGGCCTTCCAAGAGCTCATCGGCATCTTGGCGGCGCAGCTCGCCGCGGGCAAGGACTACGGCGAGTTCTTCCTCGACGGCGCCGACGGCTACTCCGAGTTCTGCGAGCGATTCCTGTTCTACCCACCCGGAATGAGAGAGGACGCGCTCGAGCAGCTCTGCGGACCCGACTACTACGCCGAGACTGCCTGGCCGACGCCGGGTGGTGAGGGCGTCAACCTGGCGAACACGCCGGCAACGATCGCGAACGTTGGTCCCACCCCCGTACTGCTCGTGTTCTCGGACCGGGACGCGGCCTTTCCGGGCCCCGACCACCACGGCGCCGATCCCGACGTCGTGACGCCCGAGATCGCGATGTGGCGCAATGGCTGCAACTGCCAGGTCTCGGTCTACTTCCAGCCGAACGCCGGGCACGTCGGCCTCTTCCACAAGACGAGCACACGGCTGACCGGCAGGATCCTCGACTGGCTCGATCACCACGACCTCTAACGGATACGTGACCAAGGGGCCGTTGTGAGCGAGCGTGTCAGCCACAGAGCCGAACCCGAAGGAGCCTCCATGCCGAGCGACGCCATGCACCCCGCCGAAGCAGCGGCAAAAGCAGTTGGGGCGGGCGCGGCCACCAGCCCGCCCGCGACGCGCTCGGCCGAGCGTCGTGGCGGCGTCGAGGACCGCGGGGTGAGCGCCGGTTCGTTCGGGGGGGTGCGGACCGCAGCAGTCGACGGAGCCGCGCTTGCGTACCGCGAGCAGGGCCAGGGCGAGCCCGTCGTCTTCGTCCACGGCAGCTCCAGCGATCTGCGCACCTGGGAGCAGCAGCTCCCGGCGATCGGTGCCGCCTACCGCGCGATCGCCTACAGCCGCCGCTACGCACGGCCCAACCAAGACATCGAGCCAGGCGCGGACGACCAGATGCTCCCGCACGTGGACGACCTGGTCGCGCTCCTGCGGGTGATGGGTGCCGCGCCTGCCCACCTCGTCGGGCACTCCTGGGGCGCCTTCATCTGCCTCTTGGCAGCGATACGGCATCCCGAGCTGGTCTGCAGCCTCGTGCTCGCAGAGCCGCCCGCGCTGACGCTTTTGACCAGCGTGCCGCCGCGTCCGGCGGAGCTCCTTCGACTCCTTGTCCGGCGACCGCGGACCGCGCTTACGATCCTCAGCTTCGGCGCGAAGACGCACGCGCCGGCCCGGAAGGCCTTCCGGCGGGGCGACGACGATGCGGCGCTGCGAAAAATGTCTCACGGCATGCTCGGCACCGACAGCTACAAGCGGCTTCCACAGGAGCGTAAGCAACAGGCGCACGAGAACCTGAACACACTGCGGGCGCAGGTTCTTGGCGCAGGCTTCCCGCCCCTGAGCAAGGACGACGTCCGCAGTGTCGCGACTCCAACGCTGCTCATGACCGGAGAGCGGAGCCCCGCCTACCCACTCCGGCTAACCGACCACCTGCAGCAGCTGCTGCCGAATACCGAGCGCGTCGAGATTGCGGCCGCCTCGCACCTGATGCACGAGGAGAACGCCGCCACGGTCAACGAAGCGATCCTCGGCTTCCTCGCCCGCCGCGCGTCGCGAACGGCCGGGTGAAAGGAAGGGATGCAGCTTCTGCTGGTCGGCATGGACGAGACGAAAGTCAGGGCGATGTTCGAGAAGCACTTTGCTCTCAGCCGACGAGCTCCCGCGGCGGCTCACGCGATCTACCACGACGATGCCGTCCTCGAAGTCCCCGCAGTCCGGAGAGCGCTTCCCTTGGAACTTCGGGGTGAGCATTCACCAGTTCCGCGGGTGATCGAATCGAACGCGAGGCGATCCACTTCGCTGAGCCGTTCGAGGCACCGGAGTGGCGGGCCCAGTGGCGGGCCGCGCCGTAGACCTGGCTGTGTCCGGCCCCGCCCCTTCCGTGAATCGCGCAGTGCAGGAGCGTTGGCGGATTCTGTCTTGCAGGGACCTGGGAACTCGCCGAGCGGCTCGTATCCGTTTGACGCCCCTCCCCGGGCATTTCCCATCTCGGGCCGCGTGTGCAGCGGGATGTGCGGCGCGCCGTCGAAGGTCAGGTGCTCGCTCCGCACGGTGAAGACCTTGCCCGTCGGGTTGTGCGGCAGGCCCACGAAGTTGGAGTACCGACGTCGCCGCGCGGACATCGGGCTCTGCCTCAGCAACTCAGGGGCCCTCCGCTTCCCGGTTGCAGGACCGGCTCGACGGCCGGGCCGGCGCCTGAAGCGGGTTCGCGGCTTGCACCGGAAGCCCACCCCTGGGACGATCGTCGCCGCAACGCCGGGACTCGGCAAGGAGGCGCCCACGCCGTCAGATCGCCCCAGACTTTCCAGCATGGCGGACGACTATGCGCGGCACGCACTGTCGCAGCGCGCCGCGTTCGAGGCGACTCACCCGGCCGCCCTCGCGGCCGCACGGCGATTCGCGGACGAGCCGGTGCTCCGCGTCGTCGATCTCGGCGCGGCCGACGGCGTCAACTCGCACGGCCTCATCCGCGCGCTTGCAGAGGAGCGCGGCGGCCGGCCGCTGACCTACGCGCTCGTCGACCTTCCGACCAACCCGTGGGCCGTGGCCGCCGACCATCTGCGCACGGCCTTCGGAGGCGGGGTCGTCGTCATCCCCGCCGCAGGCGAGGACGGCCCCGGGGTCGCCGATGTCGGTACCGGCCTGCACTACGCCTCGCCGGAGGCCCACGCCGAGGGCTGCCGCCGAGCGGTCGACCGCAGCCCGCCCCCGCCGTGGATAGTGAGCCTGGCGGGCATCCCGCTGGAGCAGGCGCCCAGCCTGCCGCCGGGCACCGTCCACGTCGCGGTCACCGGGACGGCGATGCACTGGGTGGCGCAATCGGAGGGCCTGGCCTCGAGCGGGTCGGTCTTCCCCGGCTATCCCGACCACGTCGACGAGGCCGAGCGTCGTGCGTGGCGCGAGGAGGCCGCGGGGCAATGGCAGCGGCTGATCGAGCTGCGCGCCGTCGAACTCGCGCCGGGCGGCCGGTTCATCGCCGCGCTCCCCGCCTCCCCCGCTCCGTGCCCCGACCGGACCGGCCTCTACTTGGAGCTCATAGCGGACATGAACGCGCTGCTCGCCGAGTGGCGCCGCGCGGGACGCATCCGGCCGGCCACCGTCGCCGCGGTCGTCGTGCCGGTGTGGATGCGCACGCTGGACGAGATCCGGGCGCCCTTCGCGGCGGGCGACGGGCAGATCGCCGGCCTGGAGCTCGAGAGCGCCGAGCTCTTCCGGCTCGACAACCCGTACTGGGACGACGATCCCGCGGTGTTCGCGCGAAGTTACGTGCAGAGCGTGAGCGCTTGGGGCGGGCCGCTCCTACTGCGTTCCTTCGCGCTGGAGGGCGAGGACCGCGCCCCCGGTCTCGTCGTCGACTTCCTGCGCGAGCTCGAGGAGCGCGTGGCCGAGGCGCCGGACCGCTACCGCCGGGACTACATCGAGGCCCTCATCATCTGCCGCAAGGTCGCTGCCTCCTAGCCGAAGAACTCGTCGACCAGCGGGCGGGCGCGCCCGAGCGGGTCCGGCGCACCGGAGGTGCCTTCGCCTAGGCGGAGATCGACTCGAGCGGTAAGGTGGGGCCCGGTGGGGACCAGCACGGCCTCGTTCATCACGGAGCTCTGGGACGATCAGCTCGTCGAGCACGGCCGTCAGTACCACTTCCTTGTCTTGATCGGGTTCGTCGGCTCGTTCGGCTTCATCCGGTTGTCCACGCGCCTGATGCGCAGCCCCCGCGTGCCGTGGTGGCCGGGAAGCGTCGTGAGCGAGGGCGGCCTGCATGTGCATCACCACGTGTTTGGGATCGTCACGATGATGATCGCCGGAGTGGTCAGCTTCGCCCTGTCCGACGTGGGGTTCTGGTACGACGTGTGCGCGTTGGCGTTCGGGATCGGCGTAGGGCTGACCATCGACGAGTTCGCGCTCTGGCTTCATCTCGACGACGTCTACTGGGCCGAGGAGGGCCGCAGCTCGATCGATGCGACGCTGATCGCGGTGGCCGCCATGGGGCTGATCTTGTTGGGGGCAGCTCCCTACGAGGTCACCGCCGACAGCGCCCTTGCGGTGGTCGTCGCCGTGGCGATATTCATGGTCTGGGGCGCGCTGGTCCTGGTCTGCTTCGCCAAACAACGTGTCTTCCATGGGCTGGCCGGGGTGGTCATAGCTTTCCTGGCGATCTACGGCGCCGCGCGGCTGGCCAAGCCGGGGTCGTTCTGGGCGCGTCGCTTCTACGGGACGCGCCGGCCGGACAAACAGGCCAAGGCCGAGCGGCGCTTCCGCTCCGATCGCCGAACCGAACGGCTGAAGAAGTCGGTGCGCGACGCTGTCGGCGGCACCCCGACGGAGGAGTACGAAGCCAAGGTCCTGTCCGGGCGACCTCGTTCGGAGTGAGAGGCCGCGGGGGCCGCGGCTGGGTCAGCCGGCGGCTGACCGGAACGAGATGGTCAGGTAGGCGCCGCGGCGGATGGACTGCACGGCGTTGAGCCTGAAGGCGTATCTGGTGCCGCCGGCCTGACAGGCGCTGGCCGAATAGCCCGTAGGCGCCGCGCAGGGCGCGGCGGTTGGGGCGCACCGAGACGAGCCGCAGGTCGCTGTCGGTGAGCCGGATCACCACCTTCTTGTTGCTGGCCCCGCCGGCCAGGCTCACCCTGGCCCGGCAGGAATCGGCGCCGCCCCGGCAGCGCACCGTGGCCGGCCGCACCATCCTGAGTATCCGCCGGACCGCGTCGATCACCAGCTCCGGCTGGGCGTTCTGGATGTAGTGCCCGCTCTTTTTCGCGATGACGTGCCGCGCGTAGGGCAAGATCATGCCCAGCTCGTTCTGCGCGGCCCGTGACACCCGGTCGAGCGTGGCCGAATCCGGAAACCCCGGCGGCCGACCCTCGTCGGGCACCTCCGTGGGGAGACCGGCGGTGAGGACGACCAGCGGCAGCGTCGGCCGCAGCGGCCGGGCGGCCTTGGCCGCCAACATCTCGTCCAGGCTGGCGCTCAGGTCGACCAACTCCACGGGAGGGTCGACCCCGGGCGTTGGCTCGAGCGTTGTGCGCGCGATGGCCGCCCACTGCTCCGGTGTCATCAGCTCCCGCAGCGCCTCGTAGGTCGCGTCGACCGGCACCAGCCCAGCCACCTGGCGAGGGTAGGTGCTGGCGTAGAGGCGCACCAACAGGCCGCCGAGCGAGTGGCCAACCATCACGTAGGGACCCGGCAGGCGCGCGGCACGCAGCAGCGCGTGCAGCTCGGCGACCAGCGCCGCACCGGTGCGTGGCTGCGACACCGGGTCGCTGCGGCTGAGCGCCAGCGAGTCCCCGCCAGGCGTCACGGTGTTGGGGCGGTCATAGGCGCACACGCGGCTGTGACGGGCCACTCCGGCCAGCACCGGCGGCCCACTCACCCCCGGGTCGAGCTGGCTCCAGACGTCGCCCCTGTTGGGATAGCCCGACACCAGGACCACCGTGGGCCCACCCTGGCCCCGGCACTCGAGGTACAGCTTGCGGCCCCCCGGGAGCTCGACCCGGCCGGCGAAGTGCCCACCCTGCGCCGGGGACGGCTGCCCGCCGGCCGCCCGCGTCGATTCCGCCGCGCCCGCGGGCGCGAACACGATGAGGACTCCGGCAAGAGCCAGCGTGAGGGCGAGGCCCAGAACGCGGGTGTTCAGTTCGACCACCAGTAGCTCTGGTCTGGGGCGAGCCTGCGCTTGTACATGAGGCCCGCGTGGAAACCGTCGAACTTCGACTCCCAGCTGGTGTCCACGCCCCACAGCAGGGGGTTGTAGTCCGCCCGGTTGTAGTAGAGATCGAAGGTACTGACGCCCAGGAGCGACGCGGGTCCCTGGTCCCTGATGCCGTAGTCGCGATTGATCCACTTCTTGTAGCCGAAGGCCGACAGGATCCGCCCGCTGAAGCCGCCCTCCTTGCGCAGCCAGTGCGAAGGTGAGGCGCCGCTCCAGCCGTCGATGAGCCGCTCGTAGGCATCCTGGGTTGGCAGCTCCCAGTCGCAGAAAGGGACGCCCGCGACACCGATGGGTCCGTTCACCGGACCGAAGCCGCATCCGGAGCGAGACTCCCTGACCCAGGTGAACCCGCCGCGGGCGGCCACATAGGCGAGCCGACGCAGCGGCACCTCGGGATCGCGCAGGTCGGTGACCCACATCTCACGGTTCTTGGTGTCGATCACGGTGTTCTCCGGCACGTCCGGCTTGAGCGAGTCGGCCTGCGACACCACGTTGGCCCTGACTCGCTCGAGGTTGGCCGCGGCGTTGGTGGCGTTGTAGACGTCCGGCTTGGCGTGGTAGTACTCCTGCAAGAGCATCGCCAGCTGCACCTGATAGGCGGCGAAGTAGTCGTAGATGCCTCTGACTTCGGCGGAGCTCTTGGGCCCGAAGAGCTTGCGCTGTCCGAGCGTCCTGGAAGCCGACTTGATCAGGTTGTCGGCCAACGAGATGCGTGTGCCGAGGTTCTGGTTGAGGATTTCGGGCGCGTCGAGCAGGTTGGTCCCGATGTAGTTGACGATCGTCCGCGCGAACTCGCGCTTGGTGGGATCCCCGCTGGGCGTGTTGGCCAGCAGTACCAGCTGGCTGTTGGCGTAGTCGATCTGTCCGGTGGTCCGATCCGTCTGATGTACGAGCGCGCTGAACCCGGCCAGGTTCACGTCCGACTGCAGCCTGGTGACCTGCGCGCTCAACCCCGTGAGCAGCCGCCTGATCTCCGCGAATTGCTCGTCGGCAGCGTCCCCGAGGCCAAAGAGCCCCAGAAGCCAGCCCGGCACTTCGATCTGGTTCCTCTGCGCCACCTCCCCGGCGGCCAGGGCCGCTCCGGTAATCAGCAATCTCATCACCACTCCGGCCGCCCCTTCCAGCACCGCTCCGCCCCCCGGCAACGGCCCCAGGGGCTCCCGGCGCGGCGGTGGACTAA
The DNA here is from genome assembly GCA_963850205.1 of uncultured Thermoleophilaceae bacterium. Taxonomy (GTDB): domain Bacteria; phylum Actinomycetota; class Thermoleophilia; order Solirubrobacterales; family Thermoleophilaceae; genus JACVRW01. Next base: position 749,713 of record CAWKKJ010000008.1, read on the forward strand.
TGCCTCCCGCTGCGCGCGCCCGGGGGGACTCGGCAAACCGGCGGCCGGCCCGGTCGTCGTGGAGGAGCCGGTGAACGAGTGCGCCGACCCCGCCGGCGCGGCGCGCGGCGCCGAGGAAGGTGTCGCCGTCGAAGCGGCGGTCGCGATAGGACAGGTCGGCCTGGCTCATCCAGTGCGGGATGCGCAGCTCCCTGTAGGCCAGGCGGCGGGCGCCGGCGTAGCGCTCATCAAGAGATCCCCGCTCGACCGCGGCACGGTACGCCGCCATCATCGTGGTGACCGGGTTGACGTAGATCACGTCGCCCGACCGGTAGCCCCGCACGGGGGCCCGCAGCGTGCCCGGGACCCTCCGCCCGTTGGCCCGGCCGCCCGTCACCTCGACGACGAACTCGCTCGGTAGCCGCCGGAACGCCAGCAGCGCCGCGCCCGAGCGGTACGTGCGATCCGCGCGCCGGCCGTTGGTCTGCGCCAGCGGCCGACCCGACCGAGAGGCGCCCCCGCGGGCGGCGGGCGGGCCCGCGAACACCCTCACCGTTGCTCCCGCAGCATCGGTGTCTCCGTCGGCCAGCCCCCACACCGCCAGCACCGTCGGCTTGTCGCGTGCCGCGCCGGCCTCCGCTCGTGCACATAGTCCGAACGCGAACACACCGACCAGCACGACGGCGAGCAGCAGTTGGACTCGCCGCGGGACCTTCCAGGCACGCCGCCCAAGAATCAAGGCGCCGCCGGTCACCGTCCCCTCCGAGCGGGAGCATCACGATTGCCGATGCGCCCGAAGCGCATCCGGCAGGACACGAGTCGCTCGGCCTCGAGGCCCGCAATCGCTCCCGGGGGCGCCAGGTCGTCGGCCGTGATGTACATCGCGGCGCCTCGGCGGCCGTTGCGGTTGGAGACCGCAATGGTGCGGTAGCCGGGGTAGGCGCCCGTGTGGCCCCACACGCCGCAGGCCTTCGACCAGGTGTAATGGATCAGGCCGAGCCCGTAGGTCCCCACGCCTCCGCCCTCGAGCGCGAAGTCGCCGTCGAGTGATCCCGGAGTGGGGCGCTTCATCTCGCGCAGCAGGGGTCGCGACACCAAGCGTCCGCGAAGCAGCGCGCGCATGAAGGTCTGCAGGTCGCCCGGTGTCGATACCATCGCGCCGGCAGCGCCGGCGATCGTCGGACTGGTCGCCGTAACGTCCGGAGGCCAGGTCCCTCGGCCCAGCACGTTGTAGCCGCGGCCGACCGGGCGAGGCATCGACGTGCCGCTGGGAAAGCTGGTCTCGCCGAGACCGAGTGGCCTGAAGATCCTGCGCCGGTATTCCGCGCCGAGCGTACGACCGGTGGCCCGCTCGATGATCATCCCCAGCAACAGGTAATCCGTGTTGGTGTAGGACCAGCCCTGCCCGGGCGGGAAGGTCGGCGGGGCCCCCACTCCAATCGCCACGAGCTCCTCGGGAGTCCAGCGCCGACCGGGGTCTGGGTTGGCACAGAGCGTGATGCCCGGAACGCTGCAGTAGTCGGCGATCCCGCTGGAGTGATCGAGTAGCTGGCGGACCGTGATCCGATCGCCGTTCGGCACCAGGCCGGGCAGCCACCGCTCGACCGAGTCCTCGAGCCCGAGCTTGCCCTCGGCCGCCAGCTGCAGCACCAGCGTCGCCGTGAACGACTTGGTGACGCTGCCCACCCGGCCGTGATGGCGGGGCGAGATCGGTCTATCCCTCTGGAGGTCCGCCGAGCCCGCCGAATACCGCTCCCGGCCGCCGGGACCGCGAATCACCGCGGTGACGCCGGGAGCGCCTCCATCCACAAGCCGCTCCAGCGCGCGCTGGACGTCGGCCCGACTGGGAACGTCGAGAGCCTGCGCCGGCGACGCGAACAGCAGCAGCGACGCCGAGGCGGCTGCGGCGACGCCGGCGCAACGCGCGCGCCGGAGGACCCCTCGGTGAGTCCGGCAGCCGGCGACCCGTGAGTGTCCTCTAGAGCCCATCCCCTCGCCTCTGCTCGTGGAACCGAGCGACACCATCCTTTCACAAGCCGCGCGGGCCGAAGAGTCTTGGCGCTTCTTGACAGGCGTGACCGGTTGGATCGATGATGCGTCGCATGCCGCCCCAACGGTTTGTCCGCTTGGTCGGGCTGGGCGCGGTCGCCTTGAGTCTTGCGTTGGTTTCCCCGGCGGTCGCCGGCAGTCCCGCTATGCGCGCGGACCGGGCGCTCGACCGGGCGCTGGAGCGGGTGGTGGCGACTGCGGGCGGCCCGCCGGGTGCGATTTCGCTGGTTCGGCGGGGCGGGAGGACGTTTGTGCACCGTGCCGGAGTGGCCGATCTGACGACAGATCGCCGCTGGCGGGTCTTTGACCACATGCGGCTGGCGAGCGTTTCGAAGGCCTTCAGCGGAGCGCTGGCGCTGGCGTTGGTGCGCCGCGGCCGGCTCGAGCTCGACGACACCATCGGCGAGCTGCTGCCGGCACTGCCCGCCGCCTGGGGGGCGGTGACGCTGGGTCAGGCCCTGCACCACACCAGCGGCCTCCCCGACTTCACCGCCAGCGCGGGTTTCCAGGCCGACTTCGGCGCAGATCCGCTGCGGCGCTTCACCCCTCCCGAGCTGATCGCTTATGTAGCGGGCGAGCCGCTGTTGTTTGCGCCCGACACCGACTACAACTACTCGAATACCGACAACGTGGTGGTGGCCCTGATGGCCGAGGCGGTCACGGGGCGCTCCTACGAGCGGCTGCTGGGTTCTCGGGTCTACCGGCCGCTGGGGTTGTCGCAGACCAGCCTTCCCGGCGGAGCGCAGCTGCCGCGACCGTTTGCCCACGGCTACGTGTTGGATCCGCCACAACCGCCGGAGGACGTCAGCGAGGCGATCTCGATGTCCAGCGTCTGGGCCTCCGGGGGGATGGTGTCGACGCCGACCGAGCTCGGACGGTTCATGCGCGGCTACGTAAGAGGGCGGCTCTTTGGCCGCGGCCTGCGGCGCGAGCAGCGCGACTGGGTCGACGGTCACTCCGAGCCGATCGGGCCGGGCTCCAACTCCGCCGGGCTGGCGCTGTTTCGCTACCGCCTGGGCTGCGGAACCGTCTACGGGCACACCGGCAACTTCTACGGCACCACCCAATTCGCCGCCGCGAGCTCCGACGGTCGCCGCTCGGCGACCGTGTCCGCCAACGTGCAGCTCAACCAGGAGCAGCCCGCCCAAGCGCCCTTCCGTGCCCTGCGCCGGGCGTTCGCCCGGGCCGCCTGCGCCGCGCTGGCCCGCGACTGACGCAAGCTCGGGCGCTCGCGTTGTCTGTGTCTCGCTCGCCGGTCTAGGGCCGTCCCGCGAACCAATAGCCGTTCGCCGTGGTCTTGCTGCAGTGGAGCTTCACCTGGTAGGAGTTCGTGCCGAGGCTCCAGCTCGTCGCGCTCGAGTTGGGGACGCCGGTCGTCGTTCCGACCGCCCAGCCCCCTGACGTCTTGATCCCCGTGATCGAGACGCCGATCGGCCCGAGCCCCGCGACCTCGACGCCGTCCGGCAGCGAGGTGCCGAAGGGGGCATAGCCCTGGGCGTAGAGATAGGCGTGCGAGGCGGGGCACCTGTAGGCAGGCACGTTCTCGGTATCCCAGAGCTGGCTTAGACTGCGCGCACGGAAGGAGCCGACGACGCAGATGGTCTGCCTCTCGTTGTCGCAGGGCGCCGTGTAGGGATTGTCGCTGCTGCCGTCCCCGGTGATCCTCGACTGCTGAGCGCTCCGTGACGGCTGATCGGTGGTGTGTCCAGCCGGAGAGGGCGGTAGCGGGTGGTGGAGGCTTGGTTGCGGCAGCGGGGGTGGAGCCGGTCGCCGCGGTCGACCACGATGTTGTTGGTCGAGCCGGGCGCGCAGTGGACGCGGTCGCTGTTGCCGTCGGCCACATCGACGTGGTTGGTTCCCGGCCCGGTGACCACGACCGTGTCTCCCTGCCGGTCGATGAAACGGTCGTCGCCAGGGCCGCCATGGAGACGATCGTGGCCGCGGCCGCCGCGGATGAGGTCATGGCCGCGGCCGCCGACGATCCGGTCATGGCCACCGCCGCCGTGGATCAGGTCGTGCCCATGGCCGCCGTGCAGCCGATCGTGGCCGCCGAAGCCGTGGATCAGGTCGTGGCCACGGCCGCCGTGCACGCGGCCGCCGGCCCCGCGGGCGCCGAGCTGGTCGTGGCCGTTACCGCCGACGATCCGCTGACGCGCCGCCAGCCCGAGCATGAAATTGACCCGGCCGGGCACCCCCACAACCCGCGCCCCCGCCACACTCGCCACCTGCGTGTTGCCGCCAACCAGCGCCCCCGGATCGAGCCGCAACAACCGGCTCGCCAGTCGCTCCCTGGCAGACCCCGCCTCCGCGTCCTCCAACACCACACCAGCGGCCGCCCCCACACAGGCCACCACCGCCGAAACCCCAACCAGCATCCGTGTCCAGCGCGGGCAAGCAAACACGAGCATCCGAACCCCCAAGTTCCAACCGCAACGGCCGAAGATCACGCCGACCAATCGCCAAGCCGCCACCGACGCCCGCGCACGCTACCAAACGCCCCCATACGGGACCGGGCCCCCGAGACGGCCACAGCCTCCCCCCTCGCGCGGTTACGTCAGGTGCTCTGCGGGCGCGGCGAGCGTCGCGTGCGCCTGCTCGATGGCGGCGCGAGCCTCGGCGCTCCAGCGGCGCACCAGCTCGCCGGCCGGGCGGCCTTCGGCGAGGGCATGCGCCTGGCCTGCCCAGAGATTGATCGCGTCGGCGTCACCGGCTTTGCGCGCAGCCGCTCGCAGAGGCGCAGTGAGGTGGAGCACGTGCGGGTAGGCCGGCGGCGCGTGTGTGCTGTGGTCGCGCATGAAGGCGTTGACGATGCCGCGGGCGCGGCGGCCGCTGAAGGCGCGCGTGAGAGCCGTGGGACTGGGATGAGTCAGCGCATCCCGATGCGCGTCGCTGGTGGCGGCCTCGGGGCAACGCATGAACGCTGTCCCGATCTGGGCTGCCCGTGCGCCGGCGGCGACGACGGCGGCCACGGCGGCGCCGTCGGCGATACCGCCGGAGGCGATCAGCGGAAGCTCGCTGGCCTGCGCGACGAGCCGCAGCAACGGAAGGAGCCCGATCTCGCCGCAGTCGTCGGCGTCCTCGAATGAGCCACGGTGCCCACCGGCCTCCACTCCCTGCACGATCAGCGCGTCCGCCCCGGAGTGAGCAGCGCTGAGTGCCTCATCCACCTCGGTAACCGTGACCCACACGGCGATGTCCCGCTCGTGCAGCCGTTGCACGACCTCGGGCGCTGGGCACCCGAACGTAAACGAGGTGATCGGCGGGCGCTCGCGGCAGACAACGTCGAGCTTGGCGTCCAGTGCGTCGTCATCGAAATGCGGCTCGCCGACCGCGACCCGATGCCGGTCTGCCTCGGGTTTGATCGCCTGCGCGTAGGCGCTCAGTCTGGCGTGATCGACCGGGGTCTCGGCGAGCACGAACAGGTTGACGCCGACCGGCGCCGAGGTGAGCTCTCTGGTCCTCGTGATCTCCGCTCGAAGATCGTCGGGGCTCTTGTAGCCGGCGGCGACGAAGCCCAGACCGCCAACCCCCGATACGGCGGCCGCCAGCGCCGGTGTGGAGGGCCCGCCGGCCATGGGCGCCTGGATGATCGGGTGATGCAGCCGAGGAAAGCGGCGGGCCACATGGTCACCGTAGCAAATTCTGTAACCGAACGGTTCGGTAACATGATTAGATGCCCCGTCCCCCCTCTTCGGAGATCCACGCTGCGCTGCTCGACGCCGCCGGGCAGCTGTTCTACGAACGCGGCATCGGCACGACCGGCGTCGAGACCGTTGCGGGCAGAGCCGGGGTGGGCAAGCCGGCCCTGTATCGCCACTTCGTGTCCAAGGCGGGCCTCGTCGATGCCACGCTCGCCAAACGAGACGCCGACCGCCGGCAGTCGCTCGTCGCCGCCCTTGAGCGCGGACCGTCCTCACCCGCCATACGCCTCGAGGCTGCCGTCGAGTGGCAGCTGGACTGGGTTGCCGATAGGCGGTTTCGTGGCTGTGGGTTCGTGCGAGCCGCCGCAGAACCCCAGGCAGGCGGACGAGCAGCAGCCACCAGAGCGCACGAGCACAAGACGTGGTATCGCGCCGAGCTCGAAGAGCTCGCCGGCGCCGCAGGCGCGGTGGACCCGGCGCAGCTTGCCATGCGGCTTGCCCTCGTCGTCGAGGGAGCCACGACGCTTGCCTTTCTCGGCGATCGCGACCTGGTGATCGAAGAGACACGCGAGATGACCCGCGACCTGATCCAGCAGTCGTGCCCGCGGTGACTCCGAAGAAAGAAGGAGCTACTGCACGCGCGCTCGCGGCCGCGTTCTCGCGGGCGGGCTGGTTCCCTGCTGTGTCCCTCCGCTGAACCGCGCCTGCAGCTCACCGAGGTCGATCTCGCCTTCGAACAGTTCGGCAAGGATGTAGAAGACAGCGGCGCCGAGGAGGCAGAGCAGCGCGTATCCGACGTTCGTGCCGATCCAGACGGCCACGAACGCGAACCCGAGCGCGGCAGCGAAGTGCTTGGTGGTGATCATCTGAGCTCCCTTCGTCCCTTTCTCTCAAAGCCGGTGAGCGTGACGTTGACCGGCAGTTTCGGCAACCCGTGTTCTTCCAGCCGCTCGCGCGCTCGGGTGCGCACCGTGCGCATCGTCTCCCCAAGGTCGGTCGCTCGAGCCAGGTTGACATCGAGCGCGAGGTCGTCGGTGCCGTAGCGACCTTTGGCCGAAGCAATGGCCGGCAGCTCGAGCGCCGCCGCCTCCGCGACTCGCTCGATCGCGCGGGGGCCGATCTCGGTGATGCCCTGCTCTTGCTCCTCGAGCTGCAGATCCGAGCGGGCGAGGTAGGGGCGCGGCAGCTCCTTCAGCGCGAGGTAGCCGAACAGGAGGAAGGCTGCCAGCCCGGCCAGGCCGGCGATCAGCCTGAACTGGCCGTCGACGTCGTCCGGCTGCAGGTCGGCCAAGTAGTCGTAGGCACTGCGGTAGCCGCTCAGATCGTTGACGGTGACCGGGTCGACCTTCAGCGCGAGCAAGAGGAACATGAGCCCGTACCAGATCAGCGCCGCGGCGAGCAGAACGATCAGCGCCCGACCGATGAAGGCGAGGGACGAGCCGCGGAAGCGAAGCCGCTGGCGCGTCATCACTCCACCCTCCTGCCACCATCGCCGAGACGAGCGCGCACCGAGGCGCGCATCCCGAGGTCCTCCGTGAGCGGGGCAAGCGCGGCCTCTTCGCGCCGGCGCACGTCGTCGGAGGTATGAAGGCGCGAGTGGTAGGCCCGGACGGACAGCCTGCCGCCTCGTCGCCGGCCCGGGCGAACCCGCACCTTTGCCTCGGTGACGCCGCGGGGCTGCTCGGCGAGAGCGCCGGCGACGCTGGCGAGAACACGGCGACGGGCGGCGACGGTACCCTGCTCGTCCCGCTCGAACAGCACGAGGCGCTCGCGCCGGGGCCAGAGCGCACCTAGGAGCAGGCACGTGCCCAGCGCGATTGCTCCGAGCCCGCAGGCAGCCGCCACCGCCGCGGTTCCGCCCGGCGCCTCGAGGCGCGCGAGCAGCGTGCCTACCTCGTCGCGCAGCTCCGGCAGCCCGATGAGGCCGGCGAGGCCGGGCAGGCTGAAGTCGCCGGAACCCGAACCGAGCGAGAAGACGGCCACCGCCAGGCCGGCGATCGCGAGGGCCAGCAGAAGAAGAAAGGTCAGAACGCGCACAACGGCGCGAAGCAGCAGGATCATGGCGATCCTCCGGGCTCCCGGAGATCCTCAAAGGACACGCTCACCTCTCCCACGGCCAGGCCGAGCCCGCCTCGATCGGCCGCCCGCCGGACTCGTTCCCGCACCTCCTCGGCAAGCGAGTACAGCGAGTCCAGCGGCCACTGCGCGATGAGGTGGAGGTCGACGTCGTAGCGTCCGTCGGTACGCGCCACGGCGGTGACACCCTCCAGAAGGGCGCCGGCGTCCGTCGTCGCCCAGAGGCCTTGGGCTCCGCGTACGCCCCCGGCCACCTGCGGGAGCGAGCACGCCGCGTCGAGCGCGGCGCGGGCCAGTTGCGAGCGCGGCGAGCTCTGGGAGCCTTGTTCCGCCAGCCCGCTTCGGCGGCCTGGGGCCACGCCGGCTATTCGGCCCGCTGTGGCTCGGGCTGGTCGTCGCCGGGGAAGTAGAGGTCGTTCACCGCGACGTTGACCTCGGTCACCGAGAGCCCGGTGATTCCCTCGACGCGCTTGATGACGTTGTCGCGTACGGCCTCCGAGACCTGGGGGATCGACTCGCCGTACTCGATCACGAGCGTCAGGTCCACGGCCGCCTCGCGTTCTCCAACCTCGACGCTGACGCCCTGCGAGCGCTCGTCGGTGACACCGACGCGCTGGGTCACACCGCCGAGGGCGCGCTCAACGCCACCTCCCAGTTCGTGAACGCCGGCCACCTCGCGTGCGGAGATCCCGGCCACCTTGGTCACGACGGTGTCAGCGATGCTCGTCGAGCCACGCTCCGAGCTCAGGGCATCGCCGCCGGATCCGCTTGCACCGCGCCCGGCCCGTGCCGTAGAGCCTGTTTCCTCGGCCATCGTCAAGCCTCCTTGCTGTCTGGACTCACCTACTTAGACAAAGGTGCACGCGAAAAGGTTACTTCCCGCCCCGAGCGACCCCGAGGCATCACCAGGTCCCGTGTCGGGTATCGAGGGAGAACTCGACGGGAGGAGAGGTCATGCGGTTGGTGAAGCTCGTGCTGTGCGCGCTCGCGCTTTCGGTTGCGGGCACGGGGCAGGCACTGGCGCAAGAGACGGGCTTCGAGGCCCGTGGCGGCGCCGATTGGACAACGGCGGAGGAGGAGCAGCACTACCTCGCTCAGCTCGACGAGGCGGAGAGGCGCCTCGAGGTCAGCCAGATCGGCACCACAAAGCAGGGGCGCCCGATCCAGCTGGTTCAGGTCGACGCCCGGCGCCCGCGGCCGCAGGAACGAGTGGCTCGGCGCTCGTCGATTCTCTTCGTCTGCTCGCAGCACGGCGATGAGCCGTCGGGCCGGGAGGCCTGCCTGCAGCTCATGCGCGACGTGGCCACGTCGGACGACCCGGAGCTCGTCGCCGACCTGCGCAGGACGACCCTGTTGTTCATCCCCAACGCGAACCCGGACGGGCGCGCGGCCAACACCCGTGAGAACGCCGACGGCGTCGACGTGAACCGCGACCACCTCGCGTACGCGACGAACGAGGGCCGGGCGATCGGGGAGACCGTTCGCGACTACAAGCCCGACCTGGTGCACGACCTGCACGAGTTCAACTCCGTTCCCGAGGTGTACGACCGTCAGCTGCTGTACCTCTGGCCGCGCAACCTCAACGCGGACCAGACGGTGCACGACCTCTCCGAGCAGCTCTCGACCGAGTACGTGAAGGAGGGCGTCGAGGAGGCCGGCTACTCGACCGGCGTGTACGGGATCTGGCTGCGCAACGGGCAGCCGCTGGCCCAGGTGGCCGGGGACCAGGACGAGCGCATCCTGCGCAACTCGTCCGGCCTGCGCCACAGCCTGGGGATCCTCGTGGAGACCAACCTGGATCCGACCACGCCCGAGGAGGAGGCCGACGTGAAGGTGCTCAACCTCCGGCGCGTCGACTCGCAGATCGTCGCCGCGGAGGAGAGCCTGAACTTCTTCTCGGAGCTGGCCGTAGAGGTCCGCCGGGCCACCCGGCGTGCCCCGCGGCTCAAGACGATCGAGGGCCTCGAGCAGGAGGAGCCGGTGTTCTTCGGGGGCGCCGACAACGTGCTGCCGGATGCGGATGAGCTGGACCTGACCCCTCCCTGTCGCTACGACCTCGACGCCACGCAGGCAGCGGCGGCCGCGCCGCTGTTCGACGTGCACGACATCCAGACCGAGCCGCTCGCCGGCGGCGGGGTATCGGTGCCGCTGGGCCAACCGGCCGAGCCGTTCATCCCGCTCGTTCTGGACGCGCGAGCGCTGCACAGCCCGTTCGACCTGCCCGAAGTGGAGGTGTGCGGCTGACCGGGCGCCGCTGACCGCTGCGCAACGGGCTCGAACCCGCGGGGGTCCGCTGCGCGGCAGGTCCGCACGGCCGAGGGCTGACAGGATGAGCCCATGGGGCTCGACCGCGCCGTGCTGTTTCGCCTGGCGACCAGCGAGCGGCTCGAGCGCGCGGTCAAGCGCTCACCGGGCGGCGAGGCCGCGGCTTGGCGAGCAGCCTCCCGCTATGTCGCCGGCCGATCGCTGGCCGAGGCGCAAGAGACCGTCGCGATGCTGCTCGGGCAGGGTCACGGGGTCAGCGTCGACCTGTTCGGGGAGCGTGTCAGCGACCCCTCCGAGGCCGACCGGGTGCTGGCCGGCTACCTCGAGCTGGCCAACGGCCTGCCGCCCCCTCCGGCCGACGTATGGCTGTCGGTGGACCTCTCGCACCTTGCGCTGAGCACGGACGCCGCGGCGGCCGCGGACCGCCTGGCGGCGATCGCCGGTGCCCTGCCTCGCGGGCGGCGGGTGCAGGTCGGGGCCGAGGAGGCCGCCCACGCCGATGCAGTTCAGGCGTGCGTGCTCGAGGTCGCCGCCCGCGGACTGGCCGACCGGATCGGAGCGACGCTGCAGGCCAACCTCTTGCGAACACCCAGCGACGCCGACCGCCTGGCCGACGCCGGCGTGCAGGTCCGGCTGGTCAAGGGGGCCTATGTCGAGCCGAGCGGGGCCCACCCTCACGGGGAGCCCACCGACGTGGCCTTTCTGGCTCTCGGCTTTCGCCTCGCCGATCGCGGCGCGGCCTGGTCCATGGCCACCCACGACGCCCGGCTGCGTGAGGCGCTGCTGCTCGCGCACGGAGCGGTGCCCGTCGAGCAACTGCTCGGCGTCCGTCCCCAGGCGCTGCCCGACCTGAACGCACGCGGCGTTCCCACGCGGGTCTACGTCCCCTACGGCCCCAACTGGTTTCGCTACTGGATGCGCCGCCTCGCCGAGTCCCGGGGCGTTTGACCAACCAAGGAATGGAGCCGCAGTCGAATGCGTCCTTGCCGGCATGCGGAGGCCTCGGGTTGTTCGATACCGCCCTAATGCACCAGGACGACGGTAAGGGGGACCGGATACGCCTGAGTGGCATCCTCCGGTGCCGCGCGGAAGCCGGAAGCGTTTCCGCTGAAGCGACCATATTCTCCACGACCTCGATTGGATAATCGCCAAGCATCCGGTCTCCTTGCGTTGCGAATCAGGTCGTCGGAAGCATCGCAACCGGGTCACCCGGGCCGGCGGGCAATGCGATCCCCGACGCCCTTGCCGCTGCGGCGCAGCAGGACGGTGTGGCCGAGCATGCTCGACTGCATCTTCTTGACCATCGGGTTCGACTTCATCGACGCGCTCAGGTCGAACCGCCACCAGAGTCCTTGATCATCGGCGGACGCGACGGCGCCGGAGGCGTTCCCAGTTCACGCGCAAGCGTCGCTGGCGACGGGTTGGCATATAAAGAGACCCATTGTGTGCGCCTCCGTGGAGCAAGCGAACGTCGTCATCGTCGGCGGGGGCATCATGGGCTGCTCCGCGGCCTATCACCTCGCGCAGGCCGGCTGGACCGACGTGCTGGTAGTGGAGAAGGGCGAGCTGACAAGCGGCTCGACCCATCATGCCGCTGGGCTGGTCACGCAGTTCAACCCATCGGCGACCATGATGCGCTTTCGCCGGCAGAGCGTCGAGCTGTATCGGGGCCTCGAGGTGTTCGAGGCGGTCGGAAGCGTGCGAATCGCGTCGAGTGGCGACAGCCTCCTCGAACTGCGGCGCGCCGCCAGCCGGGCCGCCGCCAACGGCTTGGAGGCGGAGCTGCTCACTCCGGAGGAGGTGCTCGACCGCCTCCCATGGGCTTCGGCGCAGTCGCTGCACGGCGGGATCTGGATGGAGGACGATGGCTGGGTGGACCCGCACATCGCCACGCACGCAGTCGCCGATGCCGCTCGCGAGCTCGGTGTGCGCTTCGCGCTGCGCCGGCGGGTGACGGGGATCGAGCTCGGCTCGCAGCGCGAGATCCGCCAGGTGCACACCGACGCGGGGTCGATCCAGACGCCATGTGTCGTCAACGCCGCCGGCATCTGGGGTCCGCAGCTCGCCGCGATGGTGGGCGCGTTCCTGGCCTCGGTGCCCGTTGACCACCAGCACGTGGCGATGCAGGCGGTGGCCGGTCACGAGCTGCCCCGCGATGCTCCCTGCTTCCGCGATACCGACAACCTCGTCTACGGGAAACCCGAGGCCGGCGGCATGCTGATAGGTGGCTACGAGGCCGATCCGCCCGCGCGCTGGGGTAACGGCGTGCCCTGGGACCACGGCGGCCGCCCCGTGGAGTCGGACATCGACCGCTTCGCACCGCTGCTCGAGGGCGCGATCCGCAGGTTTCCCCTGCTCGAGAACGCCGGGGTGATCCGGCTGCTGTGCCACCCCGACGCGATGACGCCGGACGGCAATCCGCTCCTCGGCCCGATGCCCGGGGTGCGCGGCCTCTGGGTGGCGGCCGGGCTGTCGCTCAACGGCTTCGGCGGCGCGGGCGGCATGGGGAGGGCGCTCGCCGAGTGGATGACCGACGGCCGCGCTGAGCTCGACGTGACCGCCTATCGGCCCTGGCGCTTCGGAAGCCTCTACCGGGACCCGGTCGTGGCCAGCGAGTCGGCGCGCGAGGCCTACAGGTACTACTACCGGCTGCGCTACCCGTTCGACGTGCCGGAGTCCGGCCGAGGGCGACGTCTCAGCGCGCTGCACGGGCGGCTCCAGGAGCTCGGTGCCGTGTTCGGCGCCAAGAACGGGTGGGAGCGGGCGGAGCATTTCGAGCCCGGCTCCCGCTGGCGGCGTGCCGGTCCCGATCAGCGGGGGTTCGGCTGGACGCGGCCCCCCTGGTTGGACCACACGGCTGCGGAGCACGCCGCCGTTCGCGAGCGCGTGGGCATCATGGACGTGTCGTCCTTCGGCAAGATCGACGTCAGCGGACCCGGCGCTCTGGACCTGCTCGAGCGCGTCTGCGACAACCGCATCGGCCGCGAGATCGGCCGCGTGGTCTACACCCAGATGCTCGACCAGGGCGGCGGGATCATCGGCGACGTCACGATCACCCGGCTCGACCGAGACCGTTTCCGTGTGGTCAGCGGCGCGGCCGCCGTAGACGCCGACCTCGGGTGGCTGCGACTCAACCTCGAGGAGAGCGGTCCCTCCGTCCGGCTGGGCGAAGTGAGCGACGAGCTCGCCGTGATCGGGATCTGGGGGCCGCGCAGCCGCGATGTGCTCAGGCGCCTGACCGACGCCGACCTCTCCACCGCCGCCTTTCCCTTCACGCATTCTCGCTGGCTAACGGTCGCCCACGCTCCCGTTCTTGCGCAGCGGGTCACCTATGTCGGCGAGCTGGGCTACGAGCTCTACATCGCCCGCGAATGGGCCGTGCAGGTCTGGGACGCGCTCATGCGCGCGGGCGCCGATGACGGCATCACGCCGGTCGGCTACCGCGCGCTCGAATCGCTGCGCATCGAGAAGGGCTACCGCTACCTGGGCACCGACCTGACCGCAGCGGACACCCCGTACGAAGCGGGGCTGGGCTTCTGCGTAGCGCTGGACAAGGGCGACTTCATCGGGCGCGCCGCCTTGGCGGAACCAGGTGCGCGCGACCCGGAGCGCCGGCTGCGGACGTTGGCGATCGGCAACGACGAGTACCTGCCGATCTATGGCGGCGAGGCGGTGCGTCGGGACGGCGTGGTCGTGGGACGGGTGCGCAGCTGCGCCTACGGTTTCACCGTGCGCCGAAACGTCGCGCTGGCGAGCGTACCGGCCGAGCTGGCCATCGGCGATCGCGTGACCGTCGACGTGTTCGCCGATGGCGTGGCGGCGGAGGTGAGTCCGGACTCCCTGGTTGACCCGGAGAGCGAGCGGGTGCGCGCCTAGTCCGACCGCTGGACGTCCTCGAGCAGGCGTTCGAAGTCCGGGCCGTCGAACTCCGCCACCGCCCGCTCGTACTTCTCCATGCCCCACTCCCAGAAGTCGAAGTCGATCTTCGACACGCCGTCCTGGATGGACGCCCAGAGGGTCCAGCCGTACTTCGACATCACCCCCCACAGACGGGCGCGGGCGACCTTGTTGCGCAGCGGGCGCCCGTAGTACGCCGCGATGAGCTGGTCGAGTTGCTCGAGCGACAGGTTCGACTCACTCCAGATGTTGCCCAGCTCGAAGCAGGCGTCGTTGTTACCCGAGTACTCGTAGTCGATCAGGTACATGCGGACTCCCGCATCGATGAAGTTCTCGGCCAGCAGGTCGTTGTTGCACGGGACGGTCCCCTCGTCGCGAACGGCCACGGCCTCGCGTAACGCTGCCACCTGTGGCTCGAACTCGTCATAGCGCTCTGGCAGCCGGAAGCCGCGCTCGCGCACGATCCGCAGATAGCGCGGCTGGATGTCGAACATGTTGAAGTCGTGGCGGAAGCGCGCCGCGCCGTGTAGCTGACGGCAGGCGGCGGCTATGGCCTCCAAGCGGTCGCCCCCGCGCAGGTCCTTCGCGCTCAGGGTCGTGCCCTCGACAAACCCCACCACCATGGTGTTGCGCTCGGGCAAGTAGGCGACCACCGGTGGGCCGATCCCGACCTCCGCGGCCTTGACCGAGTTCTCGTACTCGTTGTCGCGGTCGATGGCGAGCAGGCCGGTGTCGTCGCTCCAGCGGCGCACGACGTAACCGCCGCTGTCCGTCTGGACGCGGTGGTTGGCGTTGGTCAGTCCGCCCGGCAGCTCCATGATGGAGCGCACGCCGCGCAGCTCGGGGACGAGCTCCGCGAGATCGGCGACGGCGCTCTCCGGCGAGTCCATCAGGCGTGCGAGCATACCCCTAGAGGCGGCGCTGCAGCGCCATCAGGCCCACCAGGGTGCACGCCTCGCCGGCGCCGGCGATCAGGGCGTCGAGCTCGCTCAGCGGATGCGGCTCGACCGTCATCCGCCGCGTGTCCGGCGCGGGCGGCCGGGCGACGTCACTCAGGTCCGTGGCGATGAACAGGTGCACCCGCTCGTCGCTGTATCCCGGGGCAAGGTAGAACGACGCCTAGGAACTCCCAGCGTGCCGCCGCCTTACCCGCCTCCTCGGCCAGCTCTCTGCGGGCCGCAGCAGCCGGGGACGCGTCGGAGCGTTCGATCTTTCCCGCCGGCAGCTCCAACAGGCCGGCCTCGCCGACCGGCTCACGCGGCTGGCGGACGAGCCAGACACGGTCATCATCATGGGCCACGATCACGACCGATGACGGATGGGCGGCCACCGTCCGCGTGACCTGCTCGCCGTCGGCGTGACGGTAGAGGCGCAGGTGGACCTCGAAAGCGTCGCCCGCATGGACGGTTTCGCGGCTGAGCTCCCGGGCTTCGGCCATGCGCAGATGATGACGGCCGTGCGTTCGCGCAACCGCAACCTACTCACGCGCCTCCTTGACCAGCCATCCAACGGAGGGGGAGGGATTCGAACACTCGGTGCGCCGAAAGACGCACTGTCATTGAGCGCTGCGGCCTGGTCTTCGAGCAGGACCCGCCCGCCGGCGCCACGGCGGACGCCGATCAGCGGCGGAGGTGATGGCGGTCGAGCTCGAGGACACGCCAGCTCGTGATCCATGCGATGCCATTAAACGCCGCTGAGGTCGCGCACCACAGCAGCGTCGCCGCTCTTCCCGCAAGAGACCCGCCGGTTCCGCCAACGTCGTGGGCCGGAACGACGCTCCCGCTGGTCGCGCAAAGCGGGAGTCTCAAGCGACGCGCGCGAGTGGGCGGCCAGGCTCTCGGTCACTCGCCGGGCGCCGGGACCAGCCGGGCGATCCGATCGAACCGCGGCGCTCCGAGTCCACTGCAGGGTCGTGTCGCCGAGCCTGGTCTTCTGCTGCCATTCGGCTCTCGTACACCTGGGGTGCCCGCCAGTGATCAGCGGTTGATGTCCGGCGGATCTTGCGGTTGTACGTGGCGGCTGAAGGCAGCGGCCAGACGCGCGGCGTCAGGGCCAATTTGGCGAGGCGAGTCGATCGGCGGAACGCAGGCGCGCACGTGATCCAGTAGCGGTGCGAGGGCGGGCGGTGGCGTTTGGCCCGCGACGTGAAGGGCTTGGGAAGCGAGCGCGGCAAGCACCGCGAGTATCCGCTCGAGGCAGGTGCCGACGGCGGCCGCCTTGCCCCACGCGAGAAAGACGGGAGATGGAAGGTCGTTTTGGCCGAAGCCACCGAGGCCAAGCACGGTGGTCTGCGCCATCGTTCGCGCTTCCTCGGCGTACCCAGCGCCCGCCATGTGCAGCGGCTTGATCAGCCATTCGCCGGCCAGCAACGGCGCGCTGACCGGGTGCTGGAAGAGTCTGTCGATGTGGCGCTGGGCGAGCTGCGCAACGTCGGCCCATGCGTGCGCCAGTCCGTCCAGCGCGGGGTGGGCGCGGTCATTGTGGTAACCGCCGTTCGATACCAGTGCGCCGAGCGGGTGGCTTTCGCTCGGCGGCAGGAAGACTGGATTGTCGGTCACCGAGGCCAGCGAGCCCGTCGCGGTGCGCTCGGCGTGCGATTGCGCCTCGCGTAGCCTGCCGAGCACCCGCGGCAGTACGCGATAGCTCACCGGAGCCTGGTGGGCCTGGCGCTCGCGAGCGCCTCCCGCCAGCAGTGATCGGAACGACGTCAACGCCTCGGCCTCGTGTTCATCACCCCACAGCTCGCCCAGCTCGGGAGCGAACGCCTCCAGCGGCGCCCGGATGGCCTCGACCGACAACGCAAACACACCCTCGGCGAGCTCGAGTCGGCCCCGCCCGCCGAGGGCCGCGTCAGCCACCATCGCGGCGGCGCAAGGCGATCCGTTGATCAACGCCATCTTCTCCCTCGGCTCGAGCTCGAGCCCCTCGGCCACCTCACTGAACAGGTGACCGAGTGCGAGAACCTCGCCCGATCCGCCATTTCCCCGGGCGGGCACGGCCGGGAGCGGCCCTCCGTCCAGCATCGCGGCCACCGCATCGGCGACCTGGGTCCGCACGGCTGCGTGACCCTCCACGAAGTTGGCCAAGCGCGCTAACACGATCGCGCGCACGACCCGCTCAGGAAGCGGTTCCCCGAACGACGCGGCCGTCCACAACCCACGCGGCCGGGTGGCGCGGGCACGATCAGATAGCACCGCACCCCCCGCGTCGCCCGGCCCAGTCGTAACCCCGTACAGCAGCGCACCCGGGTCCTCGGCCAGACGAGCCGCCAGATAAGCAGTGAACGCGGCGTGCCCACGGTCCATGCTGTCGAAGGCCTCGGAAGCGAGCCTGACGGCCTCGCCCTCCCACGCGACCCGACGCACCGCCTCGATCGTCAAATCCGCGCGGCCTGCCACGACAACAGTCATCACGCGAGCATGCCACTTTCCCGCACCCGCCCTCGCGAGCTTGAGAGGCCCCTTGAGTTCCGGGTCAGGCCGGGCGAGGCACCGCGACGACCTACGCCGGGATCAGTCACGTACGGTTCTGCCGGAGAATCGGTCGGAGGCCCTCCCGCGAGTCGCTTCCGCGCATCACCCGTCCGCCGTCGCAGGTGCATAGGCGGACCCGCTCACGAGACACTCGCCACTCTCGTGTCGCAACGACGGGGCGTACCCACGGCTGATGGCAGGCTCTCGTAGCGAACGAGGAACAGCAGCCATCGTGGCGAGGCTCCTGGAGGTCGCGCGAAGCGGGAGCGCCCGATCCATTGAGCCGGCACTCGAGCATCGCGAGACTGGCGGGTGCGAGCTCGAAACAATCCGTCCAATCTCCGAGGAGCCCGACATGCCCCGACAACCGATACCTCCATCACCTCAAGAAGCGCTCGCCGGGAAGCAGCTCACACCTCGCATGCTTCGGGTCCTTGCCGCGGCGGCTGACGAGGCGGAGCGCCGGGGCCACAGCTTCGCAGGAACAGAACACAGGCTGCTCGGGCTTCTCTCTGAGCCCGATGGCATCGCCGGGATGGTCTTGACGCGTGTCGGCGCCGCCCACCCTGCAGCGACGGAGACGCGCAAGATCATGGAGAGCGAGGGGTACAACCGGCCGCACAAGAAACGCGGTCCGTAGGGGCGACTTGGGCTGGGTCACCCGGCTTTAGCGCTTTTCGCGCCAAGCAGGAAAGTCGTCCGTCGAGTGCTCCCTTTCCACCGTTCCAGCACTGGCGTCGCGGCCGATTGCGTGTCGGCGCACGCCTGCTGCTCGTCCTAGGCGGTCGTCTGCTGGGCGCTCGCGGAGACAACCGCAGTCATGCGCAATGCGATCGCAGCGGCCGCGTGATGGATCACCGAACACTCGGCTGTGCCGACGTCGGGTGACGGCTGCGCGACCGAGGCGAATAGGCGTCTTCTCGTCGTCCGCGGATCCACTTCGACCACGAACTCGGCGATGGGCTTGCACGACAGCCGGGGGGCCGGTGGTGCGCCGCACTTGGCGGAAGCGGGACCGGCGCGCGACCCAGCGACCGCAGGTCGAGCACCAGGCGACCGTCGTTGCAGGCGGCGTCCAGCGTGACCGGCAGCGGCGACACAGGTCGGTGAGCCCGGCGATCGCGAAGTAGGCGGTCTCCCCGACGGCGGGCGGGAAGCGCTCGGCCGCACCGAACAGTGGACTGAGGCTCAGCCGAGTGACGGCCCGAATTTGCGACTGAAGGGGAGGTGATCGGACCGGCAGACCGTCGCCGGAGGCGGAGTCGCCAGTCCGGTGAGGTAGGCGGCCACCCTGCGCTGGATGCAGGCGCTGGGGTCCTCGTCGGAGGTGTGGCCATAGCCGTCGTGGGTCAGCAGGACCGCGTTTCCGAGCGCCCTCGCCGCGACGACGGAAGATCGGTAGGTCGTGCGCGGGTCGTAGCGGGTGCCGATCACGAGGACCGGATTCGGGGTGGCCGCGTTCCACGGCCCGGTGTAGCGGTTGGCGGCTGGAATCTTCCACGCCGCGCACGGCGCCCACAGCCACCATCCCAGGATCGGGCCGTTGGAGTAGCTGACGCGGACCAGCCGCCTGATGACCTCGGGCCATGCTTCGGGACCCAGTAGCGGTGGGACGGGCTTGTCGGCGCACTGCAAGCCGACAGCTGAGTTGAGCGCGTCCTCGAGGAGCGGCCTGGCCCCCTGGACCATCTGCGCCATCGCCGAGCCGTCGCCACGGGCGGCCCGGTCGAGTTCACGCGCAAAGTCCGGCCACCCGGCGGGGGTCCCCTCGGCGAGAAAGATCCGGATCAGCAGATCGCTGTAGGAGAGCCGGGGCGGATCGGCCGCCGGAGCCGGGATCGGGCCGCGCCGCAGCCGCGCCAGCAGCCGCGCGAAACGCCGCGCAGGGGAGCCGCCACGCGCGAGCGCGCACCGCGCCGGGCCGGCGCGCCGGCACAACTCGAAGAATTTCCTGCCGATCACCCGATCGGTGTCGATGATGCTGCTGCCGCTCGCCGCCTGGACCGACCTCGTGAAGGCGAACGGGTTGATGTTGCCGTCCAAAACCATCGCCCGCACGCGGTCGGGGAAGAGGTTCGCGTAGGTCTGGCCGATGAACGTGCCGTAGGAGATCCCCCGGTAATTGAGCTGCGCGTCGCCGACGAGCTCGCGCAGGTGGTCGAGGTCGCGCGCGGTGTCGGCGGTCGAAAGGAAGGGAATGAGACCTCGGTTGCGCTCGGTACACCGACGCGCGAAGGCAGTGGTCTTCCGAACCAAGCGCTTCGACTGCGCAGACGTTACCGGGATCGCGAACGCCCCCCAGAACCGCAGCTGATCGCGGTCATTGGCAAAGCACGAGATGCGGGTGCTCTCCCCGGCGCCGCGCGGATCCCAGCTCACGACGTCGAAGCGACCACGCCCCAAGCGGTTGAGCCTGGGACCGAGGCGCTTGACCGTCGCCACCCCGGCCACCCCAGGACCGCCGAAGTTCACGAACAACGACCCGATCCGCTGCGCCGGCCGGCTGGCCGGTCGGCGGATCACCGACAGCGAGATCGTCCGACCGCCAGGCTGCGACCAGTCCAGCGGGACCGCGACGCGGGCGCACTGCAGCCCGCCTGGGGCGCCTTTGCACGCCTTCCACGCGATAGGCGCCGCCGCGGCCGTGGCGGCCCACAGCAACACCCCTGCCCCGACAGCTGAAACAACTACCGCCGCTCGACGCCACGAAGGCGCCAGCGCACCTGCCGAGGTAGCGCTCGGCGCGCACAGTGTTGGCGTAGCCCGTGTAGGGGTCCGAGCCGATGAATCCATGCGAATCCTCTCCGGCCACTGGAACCCCAGCAGCCCGTCCAACCTAGCCGCCCGAGCGCCGCACGTCAACGCGATGCGACAAGCGGGGCCCGGCATCGGGGGCGACCGGGTGCGCGGCCTGATCGTGGTGCTGTGGCGCGCCGGCCTGCGCATCGGCGAAGCACTCGGCCTAGCGGAGGCCGACCTCGACATCGGCCGCGGCTCGCTACTGGTGCGCAGCGGCAAGGGCGGCAAGCGCCGCGAGGCTGGGATGGACGACTGGGGTTGGCAGCAGCTTCGCCCCTGGCTGTCTCACCGAACCAGCCTGCCACCCGGGCCCGCTGTCTGTGTCATCTACGGCACCACCCGTGGCCGGCCCTGGGACGTCAGCGCCGCCCGTAGCCGCCTGCGCAGGCTCGCCATCCAAGCCGGGGTGCGGCGGCGCTTCGCGCCCCACCAGCTCCGCCACGCCCACGCCATCGAGATGGCCCAAGAAGGCGTGGCGCTGAACATCATCCAGCGCCAGCTGGGCCACACCGACCTGGGCGTCACCTCGATCTACCTGCAAGGCATCGACAACACGGACATCATCAAGACCGTTCACTCCCGCCAACCACCAATGATGTCTGCCAGCGCAGGACCACAGCTCTGATCCGGCTCCCGGAATTCGCGCCATGCAGGAGCGCGGCTGAGTCGGCTGCTTGCTGTCTGCTCGTCCGGGGCGAGAGCCGTCGGGAGGCCGGTCGGGACGCCCGCGTCCATGCTCAGCGAGGTGTCGTGGTGCTGGGCGTGACCAGCTTCTACACATGGCGGGAAGCCCACCGAACCTCATCGACTGCCGGGGCGAGGGCTCGGGGCCAGTGCGGCTCCGGCCTCCTCGCCACAGAGGTGCGCATTGGCTGCGAGGGGTCTGGGAGACCCGCGAGGGAGGTCGGAATGCTCGTCGAACTTCTGAGGCTTCCCGGTCGGCGAGACTTGGCTCTACCCGCCGGAAGCTCAGCGGTCAGACAGCGGACTCGTTAGTCCGTCCAGACCGAGTTCGGCAGTTGCCGGCGATACCGGATCGCACGCACCGGCTCGGAATCCGGGGCGCTGAGGATGTGAAGGGCGCCGCCCAGCCACGCGCCCTTCCGGCCGCCCAGAGGCGCGGCGCCAGGGCCCAGGCGTGATGGCGCTGCCGATCGGGCTGCGCTGATCCGAGCGCGACCCCGGAGCGAAGTAGACCCTGCCAGGCGGAGCCGGCTCGTGGCGGTCGCGACGACCCGAAGCCCATCGGGAAGAGAACGGGCTGCGCTCGCGTCGTAGGTATCGACATGAGCACCGGTCCGCGACACCCAGGACATCAACAGGGCAGCGATCCTGCCCCGACGCTGCTGTGGATGGAGTGCGGCGCCTGTAGCGGGGAGTCGATGGCGATCCTTGGTGCGGAGGGTCGTGGCAAGCGCGGCGACACCCTTCCCGGCTTTCTAGAGGAACATGACGTTCGGCTGCTCTGGCATCCCTCGCTGTCACTCGAGTCGCCCAGGGAGGCGGCGGAGATCATTGAGCGCATCGTCGCTGGAGAGCAGCACCTCAGCATGCTCTGCGTGGAGGGCAGCATCATCCACGGCCCGAACGGCAGCGGGCGCTTCGACATGTTCGAGGGACAGCCGAAGCGCGACGTTGTTGCCGCGCTCTGCCAGAAGGCGGACTATGTACTTGCCATGGGCAGCTGCTCCAGCTTCGGCGGTATCCCTGCCGCAGCGCCGAACCCCTCGGAGTCCACCGGGCTTCAGTTCACCAACAATCAGCCTGGCGGCCTGCTGAGCCCCGAATGGCGGTCGGGGGCCGGGATGCCTGTGATCAATCTCAGCGCGTGCCCCGTGGACGCCACGACGATGATTGGGACGATGAGGTCGATCGTGGAGGGTCGGGCCCTCGAGCTCGACAAGGTCGGGCGCCCTCCCCTGCAGAAGCCCTGCCTGTCGGACCCCGAGGAGAAGCGCTGCCGCACCGCCGACAAGGTCGGCTATGCCTGTTACGGCTGCATCGGGCCGAAGTTCCCGCTTCCGAGGGCCCTGTTCAGGCACCGGCCGGCCGCAGAAGCCCCATGAATCCCTAGGCAAGGAGGCCCCAACATGGCAACTGAGCGCCGCACCATCCGGATGGAGCTCAACCGCGTGGAGGGGGATATGGAGGTGCGGCTCGAGCTCGAGGGACAGACCGTGACCGACGCGTGGTGCGTCGGCACGATGTTCCGCGGCTTCGAGCAGATCCTCGCGGGGCGCGATCCGGGCGACGCGCTGGTGATCGCTCCACGCATCTGCGGAATCTGCAGCACCTCGCAGCTCTACGCCGCGGCGTCGGCGCTGGAGACCGCGTACGGCCTGCCCATCGCTCCCAACGGCACCCGCATCCGCAACCTCTGCCTCATGGCCGAGTCGGTGATGAGCGACGCCCGGCACACCTTCCTGATGTTCACGCCGGATTTCTGCAACTCCGCATACAGCGCCCATCCGCTGTATCCACGGGTCAACGAGCTCTTCGAACCGCCGTTCAAGGGGCGGCTCGCTCGCGAGACCGTCGAGAACAGCAAGCGCATCCTGGCGGTGGTCATCGCCTTCGGCGGACAATGGCCGCACTCCACCTACATGATGCCCGGCGGCGTCACCTGTGCCCTGGACGAGACCAAGCTGGCCGAGTGCGCCAAGGCGATAGATGGCTACTCGGAGTGGTACGAGCGCGAGGTGCTCGGTTGCACCAGCGAGGAGTGGCTCGCTCTCGAGACGGCCGATGACTTCGAGGCGTGGATGGAGGTGCCCGCCCATCGGGAGAGCGCGGTCGGAATCTTCACCAGGTTCGGCCAGTCGATCGGCCTCCACGAGCTGGGGAGGGGCACCCCGCATCTGTTGAGCATGGGCTGCTACTACGACCCCGAGCGCTGGCAGCCGCCGTTCGAGGAGCGTCCGTGCCTTCAGCCAGGGGGCTTCTACGACGGCGAGGAACAGACGATCGAACCGTTCTCGCACCTGTCGGTCGCGGAGCACATGCGGCACTCCCAGCTGGCCGACCCCGGCTCCGCGCGCCATCCCTGGGACAGTCAGACGGCGCCCGACGACTCGCGCCCCGAGGCCTACAGCCTCGCGAAGGCAACCCGATACGACGACCACGTCGTGCAACTCGGCCCGTTGGCCGACCTGGTCCTGTCCGGCGACCCGCTCATCCGCTCGATGCTCGATGCTCAGGGAGCCGGCACCTGGCTGCGCCAGTTCACGCGCCTGCATCGCCCGGTGGCGACGCTTCAGGCCATGCGCGAGACGGTGGACGATCTGCGCGCCCGAATCGACGAGCCGACCTTCGTCCCCTACGAGCCCCAGCCCGAGGGCGATGGCTTTGGCGCCATCAACGCCGCCCGCGGAAGCCTCGGCCACTGGGTCAGGATCAGGGAGGGCCGGATCGCCAACTATCAGGTCATCACGCCCACCGCCTGGAACGGCTCCCCTCGTGACAACACGGGCCGGCGCGGCCACTGGGAGGAGAGCTTTGTCGGCCTGGAGCTCAAGGACGTGGACAACCCGGTCGAGCTGTTCCACGTCGTGCGGTCCCACGACGCCTGCCTCGTCTGCACGGTGCACGTCGCAAGCCGCGGCAGCACCCCCCGGACGTTCAGCTTCTGGTGAGCGTCGCACCCACGGGCACCCACATCGTCTGCTTCGGTAACGCGTGGCACGGCGACGACGGCTTCGGATGCCACGTGTTCCAGTACCTGTGCGAGTGCGCCAGCCTCCCTCGTGCCGTCGAGCTGTTCGACGCCGGCGTCGCGGGTCTGAACGCCCTCCCGTACTTCGAGCGGTGCTCCAAGGCCGTGATGGTCGACGCGGTCAGGGTGGGAGCGGCGCTGGGATCCGTGCATCGCCTGCTCCCGGACGACCTCGAGCCCCCCGGCGGCGAGCTCAGCCTGCATGAGCTGGGCGTGGCCACCCTCCAGGTCGCGCTCAGGGCGGGCTCGACCGACCCGCCCGAGCTCGTACTGATCGGAGCCGAGATCGGAGACGTCCAGGCGTTCACCTCCGAGCTGAGCCCGCCGGTCCTGGCCGCGGTTCCGACTGCCGTGGACCTGGTCATCCGCGAGTGCTCGGTGCCAGCGCGCTGAACTGTCGCGCCCGAGCCGGACCCCCGTCCCGCTCCTACCACCCGGCCGAGGGCCGGCAGAGCAGTGGACTCATGATCCGCACAAGCGCCAGTCAGGCGCGCCGACCATCGCATGTTCCCGCCACGAAGTACCTGGTATCTAGCGGAACCGGCCAGCCGTCGCCGCGGTGTCCGGCTGCTGGCGTCTAGGACTCGTCGACCACCCGTCGACCATCGAGATGGGGGCCAGATTCATGGGACGCGTGCTGCTCCAGGCCGCGCGGCGGCGACACCGGGACAGGCGCGGGCTGATTCGCAGCGGGGGAGCCGAACGTTGACCCCGGGGGCGTGGCGCGCCTCGAGTACCACAGTAATGGCCTGGTCCTTTCGCACGCTCGCACGCTCGCATGGACGTTGGCTCGTTCGCCGCCGGCGTCCGCCGTACCTCGTCTTGCGACCCCAGCCGCGCCCGGGCGCCCTGGGTCGTGACGCCGCTCGGCGGCTCCTGGAAATTGCGCAATGGAGGAGAGCCGGTGGGTCTCCTGCACGATCGGCGGCTTCACCACCGCTGTCTCAGCTGCCGAGCCGCTCGACCCGGGGCGGCTGCGCTCATATTGGGTGGTCATCCGCTGGGGTGCTCCGCGGTTGGCCGAAGGTCAGCGAGGACTCGGGCAATCAGCTCGTCTTTCATCGCGACTTCAAGCGGGACGCCGGGCCGAAGATGTGTCGCCGTTTCCGCTTCGGAGATCCGCTGCTCGAAGATGACTCCGGCCGCTACGCCGAGCCACAGGGGGCTTCGACCTAGCGCGTCGGCGGCTCGCACCAGAAGCTGACTGATATGCCGCGCGCGGGGTGATGAGGGCTCGCTCTGCAGCAGGCTATGTGCCTGTTCTGCGAACCCCCTCGCTATCTCCAGTTGCGCGCCAGGGAAGCCGAGGGCGCTGAGCTGTGGCTGATCGAGTTCGAGAAGTGCCTCAGTGAGCGACAGCCACTCCTCGTAGCGGGTGAGCTCGGCCGGCGAGTTGGGATCAGGGGGACTGGTCGGGAGGAGTTCGAGCCAGGTCGCTGTCAGCCAGGACTGCTTCGGTCGGTCGGTAACGAGATGTGCCAGCCGAAGCCAAGACTGGAGCAATCCGACCCCGACCGGCTCGTGCGTCGGACGGACCCGGATCGCGAGCTGAAGGCCGAGGGAAGCGAGCGAGCGGAGCTCGGCCTCGACCTGTGGAGCGTCCGAGCTTTCAAGCGCGGCACGCAGTGCCGCCAGAATCCCGGCGAGCGTGCGTTCATCGGCGAGATGGATGAGCTCGGCCAGCCGGTCGCCGAGGGCGTCCCAATCGGCGTCGCTTACCAACAACGGCAGCGTCCTCGCTCCGGTCGGCCCGCCGGCGGTTGAGAGGGCCAGCACCAGGCCGTGGTAACCGCAACGCGACAAGAACATCTGTCGGGCGGAGGGATCGCCAGCGAGCTCTGCGATAACTAGATCGCGCCAGCTCGGGTGCACCCACTCGACGCTGGTCGAGCTGACCAGCCGCAGGAAGTGATCCGTGAGCCGGTCAACGAGCTGGAAAGGAGCGCGATCGAGGCCAGCGGGAGCTTGCCGGCGTGCCGCGGCGGCGAGTTCCCGCTCTGCAACGGGACCGGGCGGGCAGTCGAGCATGGCGATCAGTACCGCCTTTAGCGAAGAGCTGAGAGCGAGGTAAGAGGCGGCCATCGCCTCGGTGGGGTGCTCGATCTCGAGCCGT
This sequence comes from uncultured Thermoleophilaceae bacterium, assembly GCA_963850205.1. Taxonomy (GTDB): domain Bacteria; phylum Actinomycetota; class Thermoleophilia; order Solirubrobacterales; family Thermoleophilaceae; genus JACVRW01. Next base: position 775,717 of record CAWKKJ010000008.1, read on the forward strand.
ACCGCCTGCCCAATAGCCGCCGGTCTGCCGCCGGCTTGCGCCAGCTGGGGTAGCCGTATCTGGACGAAGCGGCGGATCCGCTCTGGCGTGAAGTGCGGGTGGTCGACGATGCCGCTTCCCTCAGCCTCGACTACCGCTAGAGCGCGCGCCCCAAGCTCAGTGGCTTTGCCGTGCCGGAAGAGAATCAAGACCTTCTCGGCCGCATCGAGGTCCGCTGCGTCGACGTGCACCTCCGCCGGCGCGGGAAAACGCTCACTGCCCCGCTCTCGCTGGATCGCCCGCAGCGCCGTCTTCAGCGGCGTTGGTCTCGATGTCCAGATCAACCAGTGGCGCTCGTCGGTAGCCCGGAGGATCTCGGGCAGGGCACGCGCCCAGCGCTCGGCCGCATCGGGCCGGTACTCGGTCGAGCCGAAGGCATCATCGGCAACAAACACCTGCGGCCGGTCGGGGCGGAGCCTCGCCATCACTTGATCGGGCTTGGTGCACTCATGCGCGTCCCAGCCAGCGGACATCAGCGACAGCCCGATCATCCGCGCGGCCGCGGTCTTTCCCATCTCAGGCGGTCCCGTGAGCACGCAGAAGCCGTGGGACCGCAGTACGGCAAGCGCCCTCGCATAAGGACGAGTGGGAACGAAGACCCGGGCCAGCTCCGTGGCGGTGTTGAGGTCGAGGCTCGACTGTCCCCGTACCCGCTCGGCGATGCTGGGGCCACCGCGGCGGACACCGAAAACGAAGGGATGCTTCAGGCGAAGCTCTCGATCGCCTTCGATCTCCTCGCCCAGCTCTACAGCGCCGAGGACCGCCACACTCGGCGCCTCGTCCAGTACCTGGAGCGCTCCGCCAGTGCAGACCCTAACCAGTCCCCCGCGCAGATTCGTGAGCACCAGCAGCGAACGCACCGGCAAAGCGTTGGGACGACTCGCCCCGGCACCTATGCACGCGCGGCGGACGGTCGACTCAATACGCGAGCACAAGCCTGAGCGCCCGGCGCGGCGCCAAGCGGTCGCGACGAGCGTCGGCGCCTTCAGCGGCGGGCTCATGGCGAGTCTGGGGAGCCCATCCTCGACCACGACGTAGCGATGGGAATCGGCGCTTCCCAGCCAGCGCTCGGGCTCGACTCCGGCGCCTTGCTGAAGCCAGCCGGCGCACAGCTGTTCGAACAACAGCCAGCCGAGGGCGCTCAGGTCGTAGGCGCCGTCTTGCTTCCCACCATGCATCCCTTGCAGTGTCGCCTACGAACGGCGGAATTTCGTCGGCAGCGGTCACCACGGGCGCTTCAAGACGACGAGCCGGACACGAGAGGCCATCGGATATCGGAATCGACACATTCCAGTAGCTCGGGCACCGGTGTCGCCCGCGACTCGCTGTGGCCCGAAGCGACCACCCAGCCGTTGAGCCGGGAGGCGCCTGCTCAGGGACGAGAAGCGCCGGCCCAATGCGCAAGGGGCCGCTCTCCCGTTCCCGCGTGAACCGGGGGAGGCTCATGGTGTTCGCGCAATGCAGGAGCGCCGGTCAGCACCTGGTGGCTGCTGCGGGTCGTCCCGAGGGGGGGCGATCTCGGCGCTGATGGGGACGCCGCTTGTCAGAGGAAGCTGTGTGGATCTCTTGGCCCCACTACTGGTGATCCCTATTTCCGCCGCGCAGCAGGAGCCCCGCGTCACCGGGTCCCTGGTACTCGTAGTCGCCACGTTCGCCGACGTCAGTTCGATTGCCTTGATCGCACGCGGCGGCGATGCTCGGCGGCCCTTCCGAATTCCTCCGGTTGCCCGGTGTTTCGGCTACGTCGTGGCGACGGGCACGGTCAGCCGGAACTGCCGCGGGAAGTTCGGGTCCGTGATCGCCGGGCGATCCGCGCGGAACGCCTCGATGGGGTACGCGGTCTCGCCGCGCTCGGCCAACTCGGCCAGGATCCGTCCGAGCACACCCGCGAACTTCCCGGCGTGTCCGGCGCCAACGCACACGAGCACGCGCTCTTCCCCGGGTAGGCGGTCGAGCAGGAAGTCGCGGTCGGGAGGCATGTCGTATAGGCACGTCCGCGTGTAGAGCCGGGGCCCGAGCGCGGCGGGAATGCGCTGCGCGAGGAACTCCTCGACTAGCTTCGCGCGGTCCTCGTCGGGCGGCCACTCGCGTGCCTCAAGCTCGACGAACGGTCCGCCGAAGTCGATCGCCGCCTTGGTCGCCACCTCGCCGTAGACCGGGAACCCGTAGAAAAGCGGATCGCCGTGCCAGATCCAGATGGGGAAGCGATCGGGCGTCAGCTCCCGCAGGTGGGGGGTCGAGAAGTACGTGACCTGCTCCTGGGTCAGCGTGATCGGCAAGTCCACGCCGAGCGAGCCGCTCAAGAGCCGCTGCGTCCATGCGCCAGCGCAGACGATCACCCGGTCGGCGAGGAACGCTCGATCGTCAGTTACCACCTCGACACCCTCCGGGCGAGCCACGATGTCACGCACCGCGACGTCTTCGCGAACCTCGGCGCCAGCAGCGCGCGCGAGGGCGATATGCGTCGCAACGGACCGCCGAATGTCGAGGATGCCTGCGTCCGCCTGGTACAAGCCGACGATGTCGTCGTCGATGCGGAACTGTGGATAGCGCTCACGGACTTCCCTGGCCTCCAGTAGCTCGTAGTCGATTCCACGGCCGTCCATCGACTCCGCGTAGCCACGCAGCTCGACCTCGCCCTCGCTGTCCCGCTCGGCGAGGTCGACGCCGCCGGTCTTGTGCACGAGCTGCATCCCGCTGGCCTTCTCGACGATCTCGAACGCGTCGTAAGCCGCCTGGGTCAGCGCCGTGTACACCCGCGAGTGGTACGCGTGGCGGATGATCCGCGAGTGATCCTCCGAAGCACCCTGGTCGTGCCCAAGCCGGAACTGCTCCAACGCAAGAACCTCGCCGCCAAACTCGCGCGCCAGCCAGTATGCAGCGGCGCTTCCGATCCCGCCGCAGCCGACAACCACAAAGCGGAACTGTCCGGGCATGCTCGCCTCCTCGTCTGACGAGCCGGGCAGTCTACGCGCTGGCTTTCGGCGAGGGCCCGCGCTCTGGCGCCGGGTAATAGTCCGGCCGCCGGGAAACCGTCACGCCCACGCCTCAACGCGGCGACTCTGCGCACTCGCCCCATCCTCGCGGTAGAGACTCCTGCCTTCCATGCAACTCGGTGCTGCGGGCGTCTTCCCGTCCCAAACGGGCAGCCGCCCGGGCCATGACGACAACAGACGCAGCCGCTACGCGGGCTACCGCTTCCGCTGAACCTGGAAAGACTCCTGGTGGTCGCACAGACCAGGAGCGTGTATGTGCGACGGCCAGGTGTCGCTTGTCACCAGTCTCGACCGCGACCGCTAGCCCGGGCGGCCGCGTTTGGAGTCGCGCTTCTCCGTCTCAGATCAGGTGCTGGTGCGTAGCGTTCGCACGACGGCTTCCAGCACGACCTCGCTCTGGCTCATGTGGGCGGCGTAGTGGTCGGCCTTGTCCAGCAGCAGCAGTTCAGCGTTCGGGATCTCCTTGGCCGCGCGCCGGGCCCCATCGAGGAAGTCCACATCCGTGCTGCCGATGAAGATCAGGCATGGCGTCCGCCAGCGTTTGAGGTCCTTGCAGATGGCGCCCTCGACGCTGGCTGTGCTCCAGGCGGCGTGGAGGGCGACGGGATCGTTTCGCAGCAGGCGCGCGCGTTGGGAGGCGGGGAATTCAATGTCCCAGAATCCCTCGAAGGCCTCCGCCAGGGGTTCCATGCTGCCCTGTACGCGCCCCACCTCCAGGGCCTCCCCGACGAGGCGACTGAGCGGGCTGTCGGGCCACGCATAGGGCTGGTTGCCGCCGATGACCAGCGACCGCACGCGCTCGGGGGCGTGCTCGCCGACCCCGAAGCAAAGCCTGCCTCCCCACGACCTGCCGATGAAGTGCGCCCGCTCGATGCCCAGCCGGTCAAGGACCGCTACCGGGTCGGCGACCCGAAGCGGCATCGCGTACGCCGAGGGGTCGTGGGGCTTGTCGCTGCGACCGTGACCGCGGTGATCGGCGTAGATCAGCCGGAACTCCCCGGCCGGCAGCGCGTTAGCGATCTCGGACTCACGCAGGTCCTCGACCGAGTCCCCAAAGCCGTCGTGAAGTAGCACTGGCGCGCCACCGCCGCCGTCGTCCTCGAAGTAGATCCGGGTCCCATCCCGACGGTTGGTGGCGTAGGGCATCACTCACCACTTCCCCAGTTCGCGTAGAGCGCGGGTCGACCTTGAGCTCGTATGCGTTAGAGGCCGTGGTCGTCGAGCCATTCGAGGATCCTGTTGGTCACTTGTCAGCGGTGCTGTGGAAGAGGCCGACGTTCGCGGCGTTTCGCTGGTGATAGACCGACACCTCGCAGTCGCAACGTTCTGCCACATCGCGATCTCGGGCGAAACGACGTCTGGATCCGCGCCGCGGTGGTCGGCGCCCGGAAAGCCACGTCCCGGTCTGAGAACACGAACAGGTCGACGGTGTGCTCTTCGTGGCGGCCTTTGGGATCGTCACCATTGGGATACGTCGAAGGGCTTGAGGAAAGACCCGGCCCTGTTCTCCGGCGAGCGGACCGCGTCCTTGGTGCTCTTCGGGGAGCGGACGGCGTCCGCCTCCGAGCATGGTTCATGCCGGTCTTGCGCATCGTTCTGCTTGGCGGACACGAGGCTCCCCTTTCGTAGCTATGTCTTGATGACGCCTCGCCCCCGCGCGCGCATTCCCAGATCCGCCACCGCGCCGGCGTGGCCGGTTCCGGCCAGCCGTCTGCGGATCGAGGTCTGACCGGGGAGCCTCTGGACAACCACGCGCTCATCGCCGCCGCTGCCGCCGGCACCGGCCTTGACCCGGCTGAGCTCGCCTCCTAGAACACCACCGATGCGGATGACCGCCGCCCTCGACCGCGCCCCGACGCTCGCCCCCGCGCTGGTCCAGAAGTCCGGCGGTACCCGCGAGCCACGCCGCTACACCACCCCCGGCTACGCGGTTCGACGGACGCTCGAGACGACCATCGCGCTGATGCGCGCGCCATGGTCGGGCCTGATCTCGAGACTGGTCGCACTCCCGCAGGTCGCGACCGTGCCCCAACGGCTCCTGCTGATCGCGCAAAGCGGGAGACCTCGCGCGGGGCTGTTGGCGCCCCCGTGCGAGCTCATCGCCTTCGACACAGACTGCTTCCTCTGCGATCCGGGCCCGAGCGCGGTGGTGTCGGGATAGACGGCGGCGACGTTCTTCTGCTGCTTATCGTCGCTCTAGCTCGGGTCTGCGGCGGGTGCCACGTCGAAGCTGAACATCATGCCGCTCTCGGTGTGCTCGGCGATGTGGCAGTGGGCCATCCATAGCCCCGGGTTGGTGACGTCAAGCAGGATGTCGATCGTCTGGCCGGCGCGCAGAAGCACCGTGTCTTTCCAGACCAGGTTCTCTTCAGGCTGGCCGTCACGGCTTAGCACTAAGAACCGTCCGGCGCCGTGGATGTGGAATGGGTGGTGCATTGGATGGTCTTGGTCCATCTCGTTGGATAGACGGATCTTGATCCGGTCGCCAACGCGGAAGGCCCAGGTGATGCCGGCGTTCTCGGCTCCGGTCTCCTTGTCGATCAGCTGCCAGATCATGTTGCTGGTGTTGGTCTGGCGGTTGATGTCGGGCATCAGGTCTTCCCATTCGAGCCCGTCGGCGTGGTCATGAGCGTGCTCGGGCCCCTCGTGCCCGCCGTGATCGTGGTCACCCTCGCCCGCACCCGGAACCTTGTCGGCGGCAACGAGCTTCATGCCGCATTTGGGACAGCTCGAGGCTTCGCTGTCAGTGACCTCGGGATGCATCGGGCAGGCGTAGGTGGGCACTGACTCAGCGGCCGCAACCAGCTTCATCCCACACTTGGGACAGGTGGCCTGCTCGGAGGCCGTGACTTCGGGATGCATCGGGCAGACATACGACGACGCCTCCTCAGCGTCACCGCCATAGAGGATCGGCATCTCCGAGACGAAGGCCAGGGTCTTGTCGGCCGCGCGCTCAAAGTCCACACGGATGCGCTCGCGCTCGGCCGAAAGCTCAGGATCAACCCGAAGCTCGTTGAAGGCAGCCGCCGCCTCGCTGGTGGCTTCGCCGGAGACGGTGATCCGTCCGAGCTCGTAGGTGTGGTCGGGGGTCCGGTTTTCGAGAGTGACCTCCCCGGGCTGGTCAAAGAGGACATCGACGATCGCGCGCTCGGAGGGGGAGAGAAGGATCTCGGCAACGAACTCCTCGCGCTCGACCCGACCGCTATCGCCACCCACCAGCTTCATCCGCGCGCCACTGAGGCCGAAGTTGAAGATTCGGGTGTTGGCCGTGTCGACCAAGTGCAGGCGGATGACCTCGCCGACCTTGGCCTCGGCGCGGAGATCGGTCTCGCCGTTGGTCAGCATTACGTTGCCGAAACGACCCATGGCCGTGAAGGTCGGCCCGGAGCGGTCAAAGGCCGCGATCTGCCCGTCCTCGATCAGGATGTCGTCAAGCGTGATCGCCAGCTGGCGGTCAACCGGCGGCCAGTAGCCGGGGCCCTCGGGCTCGACGATGATCCCCGCGTACAGGCCCATCTCCTGGGCGAAGTCCTCGCGGATGTGCGGGTGGTACCAGTAGAAGCCCGGGTCGGGGAACTGGAGTCGGTAGGTGAAGGTGCCCCCGTGGGGAATCGGCGCCTGGGTCTCCTCGGGAACTCCGTCAAAGCGGTTCTCGAGCCTGAGGCCGTGCCAGTGCAGCGTCGCGTCAACGTCGCCCACGTTGGTCGCCTCGATCGTCACCTCGCTGTTCTGGTCGACATGCAACGTCGGACCAGGAATCGAGCCGTTGTAGCCGAGCATCCGCACCTCGGCGTCATTGATCCGCTTCCGCACCGGCCTGATCTCGATCTCGTGGGTCTCCCCGTCCCGCAGCCGAACGACCTCCGGGCGCTTGGCCTCCTCCAGACCTTCCACCTCGGTGCTGAAGTTGACCTCATGATGGGTATGCATCTCGCTCCTCCCGGGTTACGAAGTTGGCTCGGCCACCCTCTCGGACCGGCCCGTGGCCGGCCTGGTCGCCTCGATTTGGTCAGCCAAGAACGCGGCGTCATCGCCAACCCACCCGAGCAGCGCCGACGTTCGCGTGTACTGCCAGGTCATCCCGAGCAGATACAGGCCAGGAGAGTCGGTCACGCCGCGCACGTGCCGGACCTGGTCGCGCTCGTCCTTTACCTCCGGGACCTCGATCCATGAGTGATCGATCCGAAAGCCCGTCGCCCAGACGACGCCGTCGTAGTCGGCAGACTCACCGTCCTCGAAGGTGATCGTCCGGCCGCTGGCAGCAGTCACTAGGGGACGGATCCCAACCCCATGACGGCGCAGCTCGCGCAAGCCGCCGCCGATAACGACATCACGCTGCGACAGGCGCTGACCGAGCCGCGACGACACCGGTACGCGGGCAAGCCTGGTTGCGGTCAGCCACCACCAGATGTCGCGGCCCAGCGGCCGCTGCGGCAACGTCGGCAGCTTCTGCCCTACCGCGATCTCGGCGTCCCGCGAATCGGCCAGCTCGAGCGCGATCTGCTGCCCCGAGTTGGCCCCGCCGACCACCAGGGTCCGTCCTTCGGGCAGATCCTCGGGGCTTCGATATGACGCGCTATGGAGCTGGCTCAGCTCGGGATCGAGCTCGTCGGCGATCGGCGGCGTAAAGGGCACCTGAAACGGACCCGTGGCGACGACGACCTGGTCAGCCCGAATCGGACCGGTCGTCGTCTCGGCCAGATATCCGCCGCTGTCGGTCCGAGTGAGGCGGGTCACGGACGTGTTCAGCCGCACGGGCAGCTCGAACCTCTCGACATAGGCCTGAAGGAAGTCGGCGACGTCGTCCTTACCCGGGTAGGCCTCCCGCTCGGCCGGGAAAGACATCCCCGGCAGGTTGTTGAACCGGGCCGCGGTGAACAGCTTCAACGACTCCCAGCGAGAGCGCCAGACATGGCCAACCTCGGGGTTGGCGTCCGCGATCACAAACGAGAGCCCGCGCCCGGCGAGGTAGTACCCCATCGCCAGCCCGGCCTGGCCGCCGCCGATGACCAAGACATCGAGCCCGTCGCTGATCACAGAGGTGTCGTTTGTCACGCGACGAATTTAGCGACTCACAATTCGGCAAGCGAGGACGACGACAGCGGGCCTCAGCCAAGACTCGAAGGCGCCTCATGCTCACAAGGAATCTGACTACAGATGCCCGGTGTTCTCGCGCTCAATCCCCAGACATGACGAAACGCAAGCCAAGCGGGGAGCCCGTCCGCCAGACCAACCCACGGTCGCACCCGGGAAGGCTCCTGGAGGTCGCTGGCCGTCCATTGCGGGCGTCGGACCAGCTTCTTAAGCCGAGGCTTCGTCCGAGAGCAGTCTCGCCTTGACTGCCTCGAACTCGCTCTTGGTCAGCGCGCCCTCCGCCCTCAGCCGCGCGATTTCCTCGAGCTGCTTGACGAGTTCCGCCGCTGAAGGGACGACGGCTCGATCACGGCTTTCTCGCCCCGCGCCCGCCAGTTGACGAGTTGCGCAAACCGGCGGGCCCAGTAACCGGGGTCGGGATCAAGGGCCTCCATATGCGCCCATTCGTCGCCTTCGACCAGCACATACAGCTCACGGCTGTCGGTGAAGTGATCTTCAGGGCCTCCCGCCATCAAACCCAGAGGCCCGATCGCCAGGATTCCAGCGGTCTTCAGTTCACGACAGACTTCCGACTGCGGGCCCGCACCCCTTGCCGGTTGCCGTCACATCAATCACGGAAGGGCGCGAGCCGGATGCTTAGATCGCTCATGGCGAAGCGGTGCAGGTACCAGGCGCGGCCACGAGGGACTTGCTTGGCCTCGGCTCGGAGAAGCCCGGCGAACTCCCGCTTGAAGCCCAACCGCGGGTACTCCTGGATGACGCTCTGGCGGACTGCATCGGGTATCTCGTTGCTGCGTAGGCCGAACACATCGACGGCTGCGCCGGCAGATAGGAGGTAGGCCTCGGCACCGGATTCGAGGCCAACGCCGGGGGTGTAGTGCATGGCGATCGCGTTAGCAACGAGCTCGCGGATATCGGCAGGCACGCGGTGGCTGTCGGTGAACTCGCGTGCCAACGCGGCGCTGCGAACCGTGAAGTCGACGTCGGGCACCGGGCTCGGGATCCCGGTGTCGTGGAACATTGCAGCCAGGTACAGGAGCTCACGGTCGAACGTGATCCCGTGAAGTGCGGCGATGGCCGCGCCCCACGTGTAGGCACGACTGGAATGGTTGAGGAGAGCCGGTATTAAGAGATCCTGCGCCGCGACCTCGGCATCTCTTGCGAGAGGAGAGTCGGGAGGCACCAGGCTCGCCGGATCGATGGAACTCCGGCGTCCCGAGTGCATTCGGAGCACCATCGCGAGACGGCCGGCAAGAATGCTGAGCTCCCCCCGCAGCAGGGGCCGGGCAAGCGTTAGGCATTCCCGAGCGGTCAGCACACCCCCGGTGCGTTCGGTCCATCCAATGGATCCGATCGGATCGGTGGGTCGTGGCTGGCTCATGGGGGCCTCTCAGTTCGGTGGTGTCGCAGTCAGGTAGGGGGACAAGCACGCCGTAGCGTGGCGCTCGCTGCGGACGAGAGGCACCAGCCGGATGCCCAAGGGGCCGCTCTCCCCCTCCCGCGTGAACCGGGGGAGGAGCAGTAGCAAGCATCACTGCGGCAGGGCCGGCCCAGACCGCCTCAGAGCCACCGGCCTGCCGCACAGACGGCACGAAAAGCGGCAGCAACGCACCCAGGGCCGTCCCTGCCGATCCCTTACTGCTAAAGCCGACTCGGCCCCAGTCTGGTGGGCCAGATAGCGCTCAAGGTCGCAGCGGAACAACTCATGCTGCCAACGCGCCCGCTCCGACTTGCAACCAGGCAACTTACGACAGCGCAGCCAGGAGCCCTACAGCGTTGTAGCCGCGCTACCGCCATGAGGCAGACGCGAGAGCGCTGAGCAAAGGGGCCCGGCTATCGAGTGGGACGAGAGGCTCCAGCCGATGCCCAAGGGGCCGCTCTCCTCCTCCCGCGTGAACCGGGGGAGGCTCCTGGTGATCGCGCAAAGGAGGAGACCCTGTGCCCTCGATGCGGGGTGCATGGATCGGACTCTCGGCGGCAGAGGTCAAGGCGCTCGGCCCCCATCACCGGGTCAGTATCCGGCACGGCCACAGGCCCCGTTTAAGCTGAACTCCCCTACTCGACGAAGCGTCCCCGTGCCTAACTACCCCGACCCGTCGAACTACGAGGAGCGACACCGATGAGCACCGCCGACCACATAGCCCACGACCACCACGCGATCGACTACATCGAGATCGCCGTGACTGACCTCGACGCCGCCAAGGCCTTCTACACCTCCGCGTTCGGGTGGTCCTTGGTCGACTACGGCCCCGACTACGCCGGCATCCAAGGCGACGGCAAGGAAGTAGGCGGATTGCGACGCGAGCCCGAGGCCCGCACCGGCGGCCCGCTGGTGATCCTCTACTCCGAAGACCTCGAGCGCAGCCTCCAGGCCGTCACTGCGGCCGGCGGAACAATCCTGGCGCCGATATACGCGTTTCCTGGCGGACGCCGGTTCCACTTCGCGGATCCGGCCGGCAACGAGCTCGCCGTCTGGTCCGACCGCACCACCAGCGACGCGTAGTCCGCGCACCGGAAGCATCGCGACCAAGCTCGACCTCGCCGGCTCTATGAGTCTCGGTGGTCGCGCTTTGCAGGAGCCCGGGTAGTGCCGGCAAGGATCTCAAACCGGCGGTGACGCTGGAGGGAGAGCTAGGCCGGCGTCGAGGTACCGCCTACGAGGGGCGCGTCGTGTGACGCCACGCCCGAAGCGGTTTCGAGGATTGTGCGCGCCACCTGTTCGGGATCGTCCCAGAAGGGTATGTGGCCGCAGCCGGGAAGGGTGAGTGTCTTCGTGTGCGATGGCAGCTCGTTCTGCTTGCGGGCCTTGGGGGGAATGAGCTGCTCATCGTCACCCCACGCGACCGTGACCGGGGCCTGGATGTGGGCGCCATCACGGAACCTAGCGCGCCTGGTCTGGGCGAGGTGCTTGGTGAAGGTTGGCGTCCGGTTGTAGGTCGCGATCAGGTCTCGGGCCTCTGCCTGGGATAGGTTGAGTGGCTTCGCGACGATGCCGCGGAGCAGTCGGACGCGGCCGGCTTCGCTGCGGAGTGCGCGCTCTGTCAGTGGCGTCGTGAGCTGTCCGAGTCGGTACATCCCCCACAGCTTGAGACTGCATCGCCATGGGTCGCGGCGCGGCCAGAGTCCGCCGGGCGCGATGGCGACGACCGACCGCGCGCGGCCGAGCTTGGCCAGTTCGAGCGCGGTCCAGCCGCCGACCGAGACTCCGGCAGCGTGAACCGCGTCGAGGCCGAGTTCGTCCAGCAAGGCGGCTAGCGCGACGGCATACCCGAGCGGTGTGTGGTCGCCGTGGTCAGGCGGAGGGTCGGATTCGCCGTGGCCCGGCAGATCGACTGCGATCACATCGTGGTGGGCGGCGAGCGTCGGTCGCACCGGGGCCCAGTGTCGCGGCGAGCCGCCGGTCCCATGGAGGAGCAAGAGGGGCTCGCCGCTTCCGCTGCGTTGGTAGGCGATCCCCGCGGTCTTCATCGTCACCTCTTCCGCCCGCTTATTGAAGTAGCCTTCAATATACCCATGGCCCTCGCCAGCCAACCGCGGACGCGGCTCGCAGTCGACACGCGCCGGGAACAGCTGCTGCGCGCAGGAGTCGAGCTGCTGCGCGTCCGCACCCCCGACGAGATCTCGGTCGAAGACATAGCTCGCAGCGCGGGAATCTCCCAGGGTCTGCTCTACCACTATTTCGAGGACAGGGACGCGCTTCGTGGTCGCGGTCCTCGAGCAGGCCAGCGCCGAGCTCCGTAAGGCGCTGCGCGGCGATCGCCAGCTGCGCGGCCGCGAACGGATCGACGCCGCGACCGACGCGTTCATCGGATTCGCAGAAGCACACGCCGCGGGATTCCGGGCGGTCCTCACAGGCGGCGTCGCAAATCGCAAGATCGCGGCACTGATTGAACAGACGCGCGAACGCGACCTCGACGCTTTCATCGCAACCGTCGCCACCATCACAGCCGACCCCGACGCCGCGCGCCGCTCGAACGTCCTGCGCACCGCGCTCCACGCGCACATGCACTTCATGGAAGGCGCAGTCGTCCGCTGGCTCACCCGCCACGAGATCACCCGCAACCAGCTCCACCAGCTGATCCTGCGCACGCTGGAAGGCACCCTCGCGGCCGCTCAGACGGTCGAAGCGTAAGGTGAGAAAAGCACACCCGACACGACCGAGGGGGCTGACCTCAACGACACTAGATCGAGGCCGTCGCAACCCCCCGGTCTGGACGCGAGACGCGCACGGATCCGGGGCTCCCTTCCGTTCAGGACGAAGGGCAGGCGTCCCTCCTGGAGCGGGTGACTGCTCTCGTCCCAAGAGCAATAGCGTGCCGTAACCCGCCGTCGCTCCCGCGTCGGACGAGGAGCAGGCGCGTCGCCGGACACTGCTGCTCGTCGACGAAAGCAGGGCGGTCCCTCTTCTCGCAAGAACCCGGCGCTCTCCCCCTCCCGCGTGAACCGGGGGAGGCTCATGGTGTTCGCGCAATGCAGGAGCCTGGAGCCTTGCCCCCGGGTGTCGTCGGGCGTCCGTCGCCAGTCTGCGACGACCCAAGCGGAAGGCCCACAGCGATGTACATCGCCGGAGGGTGTTCCGTTGGAGGATCCCTAACCGGACGGATCGTCTGCGGTGAAGAACAGGATCCGGCAGGGACGTCACGATCGCCTCGGAACACAGCGCCACGAGATCCTTGGGTGGCCCGAAGCCCGCGCCGACCCGAGGTCGGGTAGTCAGCGCCTGGTCTCGTACCTGGTCAGCACCACGCCGTCGGGAAACGTCCCGGTCTCCACCAGGCTCAGGTTCACCCAGTTGTCCAGGGCCGTAAAGAACGGCGTGCCGCCGCCCACCAGGACCGGATGGGTGACGATCGCGTACTCGTCGATCAGCCCGGCCCGCATCGCCGCCGCGGCGAGGGTGGCACCGCCGATGTCCATGGGGCCGCCGTCGTCGGCCTTGAGCCTGGCGATCACGGTAACCGCGTCGCTGGTGACCAGGCGGGTGTTCCAGTCGACCGTCGCTGGTCGTCGAGGAGAACACCACCTTCGGCATGTCCCGCCAGCGGCGGGCGAACTCGATCTGCGCCGGTGTGGCGCCCGGCTGCTGGTCGGCGGTCGGCCAGTGGGAGCTCATCGTCTCCCACAGCTTGCGCCCGTACAGCGCCAGGCCCGTCGCCCCCACCCGGTCGGACCACCACTGGAACAGCTCGTCGCTCGGCACGCTCCAGCCGAGGTCGTCGCCGGGCGCGGCGATGTAGCCGTCCAGGCTCAGGTTCATGCCAAAGGTCAGTTTCCGCATGGCGTCAGCCTCCCGTGAGTCGGTATTCGGCGTACAGACCAACACGGCGCGCAAAAATCATCGGTCAGGCCCACCGAGGGCCAGTTGACCACGACGCCAAGCAGATGCTCGTACGGAAAGGAACGGTTGCCGGCACACCCGACGCCGTGATCAGGGACCTACGGCGCCAAGCGGTGGCGGCGTGTGCCGTAAGGGTGGTTCGGTGACGTGTCGCGGTGAGGGGCGCTATACGGGACAGCCCGAACAGGTCCGTCCAAAAAACGACTTCGGCTTCGCCGCTCTCCCGCTCCCGCCGCCAAGGAGGAGCCTCGCCCGGCCGCGGCGGACACGGCTAGAGACCAGCTCCTGCGGGCCCCGGCACCAGCAGCGGCGCGTCTGGCTGGGTGGACATGCGTGCACAGCGGTGGGACGCTGAACAGATGAGCGCTACCGCCGCCACGCCGGCCGTCGAGGCCGGCTCGGACATCGTTGTGGAGAACCCCGTGACCGGGGGAGTCGCCGGCGAGGCGCCCGACATGACCCGGGAGATCCCGTCGCTTGTCGCCCGTGCGCGCAGGGCCCAGGCGGCCTGGGGCGCGCGGCCGGTCGATGAGCGGGCCAAGGTGCTGGGGGCCATGCGTCGCTGGCTCGTCGCCAACCGGCACGCCGTCGTCGAGTCGACGATGCGCGAGACGGGCAAGACCTACGAGGATGCGCTCATCAGCGAGGTGTTCGCCCTAGCGGACGCGCTGCGGTTCTGGGGGCGCAGGGCGGGGCGATTCTTGCGCGACGAGCGCGTCCCGGCGCGTAGCCCGCTGCTGCTGGGCCGCAAGTTCGTTGTGCGCCGGCGCCCGCTCGGCGTGGTCGGTGTGATCGCCCCCTGGAACTACCCGCTGTTGGTCGGGATCGGGGACGCCGCCCCGGCGCTGATGGCCGGCAACGCTGTGGTGGTCAAGCCGTCGGAGATCACGCCGCTGACGACGGCGATGGTGGTCGACGGGTGGGTGCGCGATACGGGCTTGCCGGAGGACGTGCTGGTTGTTGCGACGGGTCGTGGTGGCACAGGCGCTGCGCTCGTCGATCAGGTCGACATGATCATGTTCACCGGGTCGACGCGGACCGGGCGCAAGGTGGCTGCGGGCGCGGCGAAGCGGCTGATTCCGGTGTCGCTCGAGTTGGGCGGCAAGGATCCGATGATCGTGTGCGCCGACGCCGATCTCGACCGTGCCGCCAACGCCGCCGCGCAGTGGGGTCTGGCAAACAGCGGCCAGGCCTGCACGTCGGTCGAGCGCATCTATGTCGAGCAGCAGGTCCACGACGCGTTCGTCGACAAGCTGGTTGGCGCGGTGGAGAAGCTGCGCCAGCGCGGCATCACGTCCGCGGGCGAGGCCGATGTCGGGGCGATGACCTTTCCGCCGCAGATCGAAGTCGTGGAGCGCCATGTGGCGGACGCGCTCGCCAAGGGGGCGAGGGTGCTCACCGGCGGCCGGCGCGGGCCCGGGCCCGGGCTCTACTACGAGCCCACCGTCCTCGTCGACGTCGATCACGACATGGACTGCATGCGCGAGGAGACCTTCGGCCCGACGCTGCCCGTCATGCGGGTGCGGGACACCGACGAGGCGGTACGGCTGGCGAACGACTCCGGCTACGGGCTCTCGTCGTCGGTCTACTCCAAGGACACGGCCAAGGGCGAGGCGATCGCCCGGCGCATCCGTGCGGGCAACACCGCGGTCAACGACGGCTACCTCCACGTGCTCGGCTGGGAGGCGCCGTACGGCGGCTCGCGCGACTCGGGCGTAGGCGCTCGCAGCGGACGCGAGGGCATCCTCAAGTACACCGAGCCGCACACGATCATGGTGACCCGCTTCGGGCTCAAGAAGGACATCGGCTGGTTCCCGAACTCCAAGCGGATGACAAAGCTGCTCGAGCGCGGGCTCAGCCGCTACTACGGGCGGTAATCGAGCCGCTGCAGTCAACGGGATACTCGGCCAGGTATGTCGCAGGTTGATGCCGAGCTGGTGCGCCGTTTCCTCGACGCGTTGAATCGGCGCGACCTCGAGGATTTTCTGGCGGTGTGCCACCCGGACGTGGAGTTCCGCTCGTTCGCCAGCGATCTCGGCGGCACCTTTCGCGGGCACGCCGGCATGCGCGTCTACTTCCACGAGTTCACCGACACGTTCGACGAGTACCACTTCGAGATCGAGCGAATTGAGGACCGCGGGGATCTGATGGTTGGGTGGCTGCAAGCTCACGCTCGAGCCAGGGCAAGCGGAGTCGACCTTGACTGGCGGCCCGTTGTGGCCACTCGCCTCCGCGACGGAAGCTTGTGGCGCATCGCGGCCTGTCGAGACGAACCGGAGGCGCTCGATTCGGTGCGCCTGAGGAACAACCGCGCGACCTAGCGCGCGCCGCCCTATGCCGAGGAGTGTGCGCCGGTCTCGCACCGCAGGAGCCTCGCCCAGCCGCGTCGGACCCGGCCGGAAACCATCCGCCCCCGTCCGGGGCCGCCGGCATCCCTGGCCGCAGACCGTGTCCGAGCGAGCCGCGAAGCAGGCGAGCGAGAGCGAGCGCAGCGAGCGAGCAGGTCGGCGGACAGGCGATGACGGCGGCCCCGCCACCACCACCGCCCGGACCCAGGCAGTACTCAGCGCAGCGGGCGTCTCGGCCGAGGGCGGCACGCGGCCGCTAGCCTCGCGGCCTCCGTGGACGCCGAGCAGATCCTCGCCTTCCGTCTCGCCCGCGTGGGGCTGGCCGGGCCCGGCGCGGCCGATCTCGCCGGTGCCGCCGCCTGCCCGGCCTCCGACTTCTCACGAGATGCGGCTCTGCTGGCGCTGGCGGCACGCCAGGACGGCGTCACTCGGCAGGGCTACGACGAGGCCGTCGACGGGGGCGACCTGGTGGTGGCGCACATCGTGCGCGGAGCCATCCACGCGCTCGCGCCCAACGATCTTGCGCTCTACGGCCGCGCGCTCGTCGCGCGTGACGACGACGAGCTGGGCGTACAGCTCGGCCGGCAGGTCCAGCGGCTGGCCGCCGAGAAGGGGTTCGCGCCGGCGGACGCCCTCGATCAGGTCGCCGAGGCGACCAAGAATGCGCTCAGCCAGGGTCGTGCGCTCTCCAAGAACGAGCTCCATGAGGAGCTGCGCCGGCGGGTCGACCCGGATCTGATGCCCTGGTGCAGAGGGTGCAAGAGCCACCACGTGGCGCCGATGCTGTGGCGCTACGGCAGCGTGGCGGCCGGCGCCCGCCTCGATTCACAGCGCCGCTACCTCCTCGGCAAGCCGGGGCGAAGGCCGCGGGCTGCCGAGGCGGTGAGCCGTTTCCTGAGCTTCTACGGGCCGTCCACCGACGCGGAGTTCGCCGACTGGGCGGGCCTGGCCAAGTCGCACGTCAAGCGCCTCTGGGGCGAGGTCGAAGCCGACCTGCGCGAGGTCTCCGCCGGCAGGCGGCGGGCGTGGGTGGCGAGCGGAGACCTGCAGGCGCTCGAGTCACCGCCCGCCGCCGAGGGCGTTCGCCTGATCCCGCCCGGCGATCCCTACCTGCAGAAGCCCAACCGAGGCCTTCTGGCCCCCGACGCCGAACTGCGCAAGCGACTGTTCCGGCCGGTCGCGAGCCCGGGCGCGGTCCTCAAGGACGGACGGCTCGCCGGCCTGTGGCGGGTGAAGGCCGCGGGCAAGAAGGCCGAGATCAGCGTCGAGAAGCTGGGCCGGCTCGCGCGAAAGGACCTCGAGGACGAGGCGGAGCGGATCGCCGGGCTGCGAGGCGCCCCGGAAGCCCTGCTGGTCGTCGACTAGCCGACGCAGGCCCGGGCGCCCAGCTCGCGGGCGTAGCGGTCCGACTCGCTCGCCTCCAGCCGGCTCAGCTTCTGAGCGGCGGCCTGGACCGCCTCCTCGTCCCTGTCCTTGACAGCGGCCTTGAGCTCCTCGAGAGCGGGCACGAGCTTGCTGTCGAGCTCCTCGGAGAAGCCCTCCACGAACTTCGTGGCCGTCTCTCCGTCGGCGCCCTCGGGCCGCTCGAGCTCGACCAGCTGGTCGGCGGCGCTGCGGGTGCGTTTGAGCCCCTTTTGGATCACCGCGACCACCTCCTCCGGTGTCTCGGCGCCCTCACCGAGGCTCTCCAGCGTCTCCTCCGCGTTGTTGCATATGCGGTCAGCGTCGTTGGCGAACTCGCTCGCAGACGGCGCATCGCTCCCCCCGCACGCAGCGATGAGGAGCATGGCCAGGAGAGCGGTTGCGCAAGCAAGGCGTGGCATCCCAGCCCTCTACCCCGGGCGACCGCTTTCCAAGCTGTGACCGCGCCCTGAAAGCCCGGCTGGTCGTCGATTAGGGCTACTGCCCGCCCAGCAGGTACTCGGTGAGCGCCTGCACCTGCTTCTCGGAAAGGCGGCCCTCGTACGAGGGCATCACGCCGGACTGGTAGCCGTCCACGGTGAAGGCGTCCGGGTCCAGGATCGACTCCTGCGTGTACTCCTCGGGTGACCCCTGGCCCCGGTCGCCGGCCGCCGAGGCCAGCTCGTCGAGGCTCGGACCGACGTTGCCGTTCGTGCCCGCGTCGGCGAAGACGTGACACGACCCGCAGCCGGCGGCGATGAAGATCTCCCTGCCGCTGGTGGCGCCCTCGAGCCCGGCGGTGGCCAGAGCCCCCTGATCCTCGCCGGACTTTCCGGTGGCGAAGGCCACGTAGGACGCCACGTCGGTGGCGTCCGAGCCCGTGACCAGGTTGGCCGGCATCGAGCTGTTCTTGCGGACGTTGGCGATCTGGTCGTGGACGATGCCCTCGACGGTCTCGCGGTTGAAGCCGTCCCGCAGGGCGGCGTCGAACGAGGCGTCGAGGCTCGGGCCGGTCTGGCCCTGAGTGCCCGCCCGCCCCAGCTGGTGGCAGGACCCGCACTTCTGCACGAACAGCGCCTTGCCGTTCGCGAGGTCCGGCTCCTCCCTCCCGCAGGCTCCCAGCGGCAGCGCCACGGCGGCGACGGCCAGCGCGGCGAGCAGGGGCTTGAGCGAGTGGCGGAGGACCCTCACGGGCCGTGAAGATTATCCCCTGCGGGGGCCGGACGGGGAAGCTCGTCGAGCCTTCCCTGGGCCGCCGCTATGGCCCCTTCGGCCACGCTTTCCCAGCTGTAGCGGCTCGCCGCCCGTTCGGCCAGCGCCAACCTGGCGCGGTCACGCTCGGCCGGGTCGGTGCCCAGCCACGCGACGAGCTTGGAAGCGATCTCCTCGATCGCGCCGGGCCCCACGCGGAAGGAGAGCAACGGCCGCAGCTGCTCCGGCAGAGCGGGCGCCAGCGCGGCCGTGACCTCGGCCATCCCGGAGTGCCCGGCCGACAGCGGGAAGGCGCCACAGGCGGCTGCCTCGGCCGCGACCATTCCGAACGCCTCCGGGAAGGTGCTCGGCATCACCTGCGCCTCGCAGGCGGGCAGGAGGTCGGGCAGGTCGCCGTGCGCCAGCGCGCCGGTGAAGTGCACTCGGGCGGCGGCCGCCGGGGCCGTCCGAAGCCACTCCTCCCCCGCGCTCTCCAGGAAGGTCTTCAGGTACTTCAGCTCGCCGGCCGGGCCGCCCTCCAGCTCGCGGCCCCGAGCAGCGATGTCGAGCAGGTCACCCACGTCGGCACGGCCCATCGCGTCCACGAAGCGGCCGAGCGCCTCCCGGTAGGTGCCGAATCCCACCACCACCAGCCGGGCCCGCGGCTCCTTGGCCACCACCAGCGGCCAGGCGGCGAGGAGCAGGTCCACACCCTTGGAGACGATCAGCTTGCCCACGTAGCTGACGATGCGGTCGCGGCCGGGATGCAGCTCGTGCAGCGCGCGGGCCGCCCCCTCCTCGCCGCCCCAGGCCGCGTCGCTGCCGGCCTCCAGCTTCTTGGCCAGCCGGCTCAGCCCCTGGGCCGCCTCCTCGGGCGGCCGGGGCCGGAAGCTGTGCACGTCCACCCCCGGCGGCAGCAGACGCGTCTTCTCCGGCAGCGCCGGCTCCTCGGCCAGCACCTCCCACAGGCTGTGGGCGGTGTGGCTCGATCCCGCGAGCACGCCGCCGGCCCCGCGCACGCCCTCCAGGGCGTAGGGCAGAAATCGGGGCCCGCCCGGGCGCACCGTGTACTCCAGCGCGCTGCCGTGGACCTTCACCGCGTAGGGCGCCCGGCCCGCCAGGCCCCGGGCCACGATCACTGGGCCCATCACCAGATGGTTGGCCAGGGCGGCGTCGGGCAGGGGAAGCGCGGCGATCGCTTCCACGTTGGCCTGGATGTAGTGGTTCAGGGCCGCGTCGTCGAGCTCGGAGAAGGGGATCGCGTCGAAGCCCGCGTAGGTGTCGGCCACGTACACCGGCAGCACCCGCCCGATGTCGGGCACGTGGACGGTCACGCCATCGGGCATCTCGACCTCGCGGTCCTGGCAGACGAGGTCCACCTGGTGTCCGAGCGAGGCCAGCGCCCGCGCCAGGCTGGCGTTGTAGATGTTGCTGCCGGTGCCGCGCAGCAGGTAGCCGTGGAAGATCAGGATCCGCATGGGCCCGACGCTATTGTTCCCGCCGCAATGTCGCCCCGCCGCCAGAGGTACCGGCTCCGCGCCCGCTCCGACCGCGAGGTGATCCGCGAGGTGGAGCCGGGCGTGACCTACGTGGACCACGAGTCCGGCGAAGAGCTGCAGGTGGTGGGTGCGCTGCTGCCCCTGGCCCCCTCGCCGAGCGATCTGCCGTACGCCGTCGAGAACCTGAGACTGTGCGGCTGCTCGCTCGAGCAGCTCGTTCAGAAGGACCTGAACGACTGTCCGCACTGCGGCCGGCGCCTGCCGGCCGTCGAGCGCTGACGAGGGCCTTCATTCTGCTGCTGCTGCTGGCCGCGGTGGTGGCCGGCTGCGGCGGCGATGACGAACAGGCCCGGACGACCCAGACCCTGCCCCAGCTGTCGGTCCCCGAGCCCGAGGTGGAGCCGACGGAGACGACCGCGCCCGAGACCCAGACCCAACCCCCGGCCCCGGAGCCGGTCGAGCCCACGCCGCCCGCCGACGGCGGCACACCGGCCCCCGAGCCCGAGCCGCAGGCCCCGGCCGACACGCCGGAGAACGACGTGGCGCCGCCCGAGGGCACGCCGGCGGAGCGCTTCGAGGAGTTCTGCGAGGAGAACCCGGGCGCCTGCGGATAAGGGGACAGCGTCAGGCGAGAACGGCGAGGGCCTTCTCGCGCGAGTCGAAGATCGTCAGGTGGCCCGCCAGGCCCGCGATCTGGAACGGACGCAGCACGCGCTCGGTGGGGCAGACCAGCACCATGCGCGCGTGACGCAGCGAGAAGTGCCTGAGCGCGTGCACCAGCACCCCGATGCCGGTGGAGTCCAGGAAGGTCACGTCCGACAGGTCGACGATCACGTCCTTCTTTCCCTCTTCGGCCAGCCCGAACAGGCAGCTGCCCAGCTTGGGAGCGGTGTGTGCGTCGACCTCTCCCTGGAGCGCCACCACGCTCTTCGTGCCGTCCACGGGCTCGTTCACGAGCCCGAAGTCGATCAGCCCTCCCATCAAGGTCGAGAACCTATCAGGAGCTAGGGCAAGCGGTGCGTGGGCACCGGCGAGCGCGGTTTTCGCACCCGCGACGGCAACGGGGCGGGCACCGGCGGCTCGGCACCGCGCCGCCGGCCCGGCGAGCGGGCCGGGCCGTGTCCTCGATCACGCCCGCGCCCGAGGGGCCAGCGCCCGAGGGGAAGCCGGATCCCGTCGCCTCCGGGACCGTCGTTTCCGGGTTGCGGGTCCGGGCCCTCGCCCCCGCCGCCGCCCTCCTCGTGCGAGTCGTCGTCGTCGTCGCGCAGCCGGAAGAACCACACGAGCCACACGATGAGCAGGCCGACGTCGAAGACGCGGAACCCGACCATGAAGATCCACCCCTCCGTGGTCACAACCCGATGCTACCGCGCTGTCGAGGCCCGCGAAAGAGGCCGCGGCGCCGACAGGGCCGCCCCGGCGCCCGACCGTTACGAATCGTCGTCGGCGGGAACCGTCGGCCGGTTGTCGGGGATGTAGGTGACGGTGTAGAGCAGGCGCGCCGTGCTGTAGGTGCAGCCGAAGGTCGCGATCTCGCGCAGGTCCTCGATGGCGAACTGCTCGAGGCTGGCCTCGCCCTCGCAGCTGCCCCTGGCGCGCGACGCCCGCCACCAGTCCTGCCGCGTGAGATCGCGGGCGAACATCGGCGCCCAGGTGTCAATGGTCACGCCGATCCAATTGCCCTTTCGCACCCGGAGGGGCTCGTCCAGGGCGAACGTGGGGCTGGAGCCGAAGTAGTCGTCCAGCTCATAGTCGTCGGACTGCTTGAGGAGCCGATAGTTCAGCCGGGTCCGGCGGGTGTCACCGCGGCGCAGGACCGCCAGCCGCACTGCGGCGGGGCTGCCGAAGCTGTCCTCGAAGGAAGTGATCTGCTCGGGGGTGGGAGAGCCGAGCGTGATGGAGAAGGCCACGATCGTCCCGTTGCGGCGGATGTAATACGGGTTCTTGGGGCCGCCCGCAGCCCGGCCCTGGAGGCCCGTGACCCGCACCGCAACCGTGCAAGGGTTCGCCGGGCAGCTGGGCGTGACCGCGGTGGCCTCGGCGCCAAGCTCGACGATGCGGGCGGAAGCGCCGGCCGGAGCGAGCAGCGCGGCGGCGAGGACGATGAGGGTGGGCAGCAGGATTCGCTTCATGACCCGGTTTCCAACACCCGACCGGCGGCCGAGTTTCGCTTCCTACTTGTATCGGCTCCGCCGCATACGCCCGCATTCGCGGGCATGGCGGCTCCGCTAACTACCGTGGACAAAGAAATGGGCTCCGCCCATTACTTGTAACGGTAGGTGATTCGACCCCGGTCGAGATCGTACGGAGACAGCTCGATCTTGACCCGGTCACCGGGCAAGATGCGGATGTAGTGCCTCCGCATCTTGCCCGAGATGTGGCCGAGGACCTCGTGCCCGTTGTCGAGCTCCACCTTGAACATCGTGTTGGGGAGGGCCTCGAGGATCTCGCCCTCCATCTCGATCTTCTCTTCCTTGGGCACGAACCGAGAGGCCTCAGATGAGGCGGACCTTCACCGCCTTGGGTCCCTTGTCGCCCGTCTCCTCCTCGTACTCCACCTTCGAGTTCTCGGCCAGCGACTTGAAGCCCTGGCCGTCGATCCCCGAGTAGTGGACGAACAGGTCTCGGTCGCCATCGTCAGGCGTGATGAACCCGTAGCCCTTCTCGTCGTTGAACCACTTCACGGTTCCGGTAGGCACTTGTGCCCCTTCCTGCGTGTGCCCCGGTATCGGTCGGCGAAGCGAGCCCGAACGTCGGCACCTGCATGTTTCAACTACGCCGGCTCTATCGGCCGACCCTTACAGGCGGGACGCTACCAGGGGCGGGCGCGGGAAGCGCTCAGCCGCTCAGCGTCCCTGGAAGGTCGCCTTGCCCGGTCCCTCGTCCAGAAACGACCTGACGGCCCCCTGGAGGTCATCGGTGGCGAACAGCGGCGCGCCGATCGCGGGTGCCTGCTCGTCGGCGCCCCTAACCCCGTGCTCCAGGAAGGCCCGGACCATCTGCTTGGTCGCCTGGTGGGCCCGGGTCGGGCCGGCCGCCAGGCGCTGCGCGAAACGCAGCGCCTTCTCGGCCAGGTCGTCGTCGGGCAGCACCCGGTTCACCACGTTCCAGCGTTCCAGCGTGGCGGCGTCGTACAGGCCGGCCGACATCACGAACTCCCGCGCCCGGGCCGGCCCGGCGCGCTCTGCCATCCGCTGCGTGCCGCCCATCAGCGGGGTGAGCCCCACGACCGCCTCCACCAGCCCGAACTGCGCCGACTCGGCGGCCCAGATCATGTCGCAGGCCAGGGCCAACTCGAGGCCCGCGGTGAGGCACAGCCCATGCACCGAGGCCAGCGTGGGCAGCGGCAGCGCCTCGATCCGGTGGGTGATCTCCAGCAGCTCCGCCGTGAAGGTCTCGGCGCCCTCCACCGTCAGGCCCTCGAACACGTGAACGTCGGCCCCCCCGGTGAAGATCTCGCCCTCGGCCCGCACCAGGAGCGCCCGGCAGTCGCCGACGCCGTCGAGCGCGGTGAGCACGTCGGCCACCATCTCGTCGCCGAAGAGGTTCAGCGGAGGGCTGTCCAGCACCAGCACCCCGAGGTCGCCATCGGTCTCGAGGCGCGCCTCAGCCACGAATCTCAGCCGCCACGGCGGACAGCTCCTCGGGCTTTGCCGGCTGCGGACGGATGGGCAGCTCGAGCGGATCGTCGTCGTAGCGCGGGATCACGTGCATGTGGAAGTGGAAGACCGTCTGCCAGGCCGCCGGCCCGCAGCAGTTGAGCAGGTTCACGCCGTCGCACCCCAGGGTGTCGCGCATCCTCGCCGCCAGGGTCCTCGCACCGGCCGTCGTCCGCTCCAGGTCGGCCTTCTCGACCTCGTACAGGTCCTTGGAGTGGGCGCGCGGGATCACCAGCGCGTGACCGCGGGTCCAGGGGTTGATGTCCATGAACGCGACCGTGTGCTCGTCCTCCTGGACCGTCTCGGACGGCAGCTCACCGGCCACGACCTTGCAGAAGATGCAGTCGTCGGGCATGGCCGCAATTTATTGCAGCCAGCCCACCTTCTTGAAGTACCTGTAGACCCCGAAGCAGATGCTGACCATGAGCACGAGGACCAGCGGATAGCCGAAGGTCCAGGAGAGCTCCGGCATGTGCTCGAAGTTCATCCCGTAGATGCCGGCGATCATCGTCGGCACCGCGACGATCGCCACGATGGCCGAGATCGTGCGCACGTCCTGGTTCTGGCGCACCGTGATCTGGGCCAGGTTGGCCTCCAGGATGCTGGTGAGCAGGTCGCGGTAGCTCTCCAGCTGCTCGTGCACGCGGATGAGGTGGTCGTTCACGTCGCCGAAGTAGGCGCGCACCTCGGGATGCACCTGGTCGTAGTGGCCCTTGGCCAGCCGGTCGACCGGCTCCACCAGCGGCGCGGCGGCGCGGTTGAAGTCGAGCACCTCGCGCTTGAGCTTGTAGATCCGCTCCGCCGGGTTGGTCCGGGAATCGGAGAACACCTCGTTCTCCACCTCCTCGATGTCCTCGCCCAGCCCGGCGAGGGCCGGGGCGTAGTCGTCGACCACCCGATCGACGATCGCGTGCAGCACCGCACCCGGCCCCCGCTTGAGCAGCTCGGGGTTGTGCTCCAGCTCCGTGCGGACCTCCTGGAGCGCGCTGGCCTTGCCGTGGCGCACGGTGAGGAGGTAGTCGTGGCCGAGGAAGATGAGGATCTCGCCGAACTCCACGACCTCCCGCTCGTCGACGTAGCGCGCCGTCTTGAGCACGATGAAGACCAGGTTCTCGTAGACGTCGAGCTTGGGCCGTTGATGCGCGTTGATGGCGTCCTCCACCGCCAGCGGGTGGAGGACGAACTCGCGCTTGAGCGAGTCGAACTCCTCCTCGCTGGGCTCGTAGAGGCCGATCCAGGCGAAGGTGTCCGACTGGCGGCAGGCCTCGTAGGCGTGGTTCAGCTCCACGGGCCCGTCGCGCCGGCGGCCCTCCTCGTAGACGGCGCAGTCGACGATCACCGCTCGGGATTGTCGCGCAGCCGCCGGGCAAGCTCCACCGCCTGGGCGCGATCGGCCGCCTCGCCGGCGTAGGCCGCCTCCTCCAGCCGGGCCAGGAGGCGGCCCAGCTCGGGCCCGGGCTCGATGCCGAGCTCTTCCGCCAGCTCGTGGCCCCGCAGCGGGGCCGGGGGCGGGCCCGTCTCCCGCCAGTCCAGCGCCGCTCGCATGAGCTCGCGGGCCAGGTCCAGATGGGCCTCGGTGGCCACCTCGGCGTTCCGGCCGCGGGTGGCCAGCCGGTCGGCACAGGAGAAGAGCGTCACCTCCACCTCCACCGGCATGGTCGAGGTCAGGTAGCGGTAGACCGCGCGGCGGTCCAGGGGCCGCTCGTGCACCAGGAAGCCCAGGCGGAGGTGATGGCGGGCGAGCGCCGCGAGGAAACGAGACAGCCGGGCGCTGGTGCGCAGCCGGCGGCACACGTCGCCCACCATGGCCTCCCCCACACGGTCGTGGCCCATGAACGTGACGCGGCCGTCGGGCCGCAGCGCCCGGGTGGCCGGCTTGCCGATGTCGTGGAGGAGGGCCCCGAAGCGCAGCGCCTCCAGGCGGGTCAGCTCGTCCGCGAAGGGCGCCTCGAGCAGAGGAGCCAGACGAGGATCGAGCTCGTCCAGCCGGCCCTCGAGCTCGATCTGGCGCTCGAGCACCTCGATCGTGTGGCCGTACACGTCGAGGTGGTGGTAGTGGCTCTGCTCCACCTCGTGCAGCTCGGCCAGCTCGGGAAGCACCGAGCGCACGAGCCCCAGGCGGTCGGCCAGCGCCAGCCCGGCCAGCACGCCGTCGGCGAGCACCAGACGGCGCAGCTCGCTGAAGATCCGCTCGCCCGCGGCCCGGGACACGCCCGGAGCTGCCTCGGCCGTGAGCCGCTCGGTCTCGGGATCGGGCGTGAAGCCCAGCTGGGCGGCGAAGCGCGCGAGTCGCAGCGGACGCAGAGGATCGCGCTCGTAGGCCCCCCGCCCCAGCACCCGCAGCCGCCGCTCGGCCAGGTCCGCCCGGCCCCCCACGGGGTCGATGAGCTCGTCGCTTCCCACCCGCCGGGCCATCGCGTTCACCGTGAAGTCGCGGAGCGCGAGGTCCTCTTCGATCGAATCGCCCTGGAGCGGGGAGAAGTCGTACACCAGCCCCGCCTCGCGCTCGATCACCCGCCAGGCGCCGAAGCCCTCGCACAGCCGGAAGACCGGGCCTCCCAGCGCTCGCGCGGCGGCGCGCGCGGCAGGTTCGGGATCGCCTGCCACGGCCAGGTCGACATCGGTGGTCGGACGCCCGAGCAGCTCGTCGCGGACGGTTCCGCCCACCACCCAGGCCTCGGTCGATCCGAGGGTCTCCGCGAGCTTCACCGCACGTGCTGGCGGGGCACCCGGGGCGTGAGCGCGGTGGTGACCTCATAGTTGATGGTGCCCAGCCGGCGCGCCACCTCCTCCGCCAGGATCCGCTCGCCGTCCTGGGTGCCGAGCAGCACCACCTCGTCACCCACCGCCACGCCCTCGTCGTCTGCGAGGTCGATCGTCACGTTGTCCATGCTGACGGCCCCCGCCAGCGGACGTCGCCGCCCGCCGATCAGCACGTCGCAGTCGTTGGTGAGGCCCCGGCGCCAGCCGTCCCCGTAGCCGATCGGCACCGTGGCCACCCAGGCCGGCTCCGTCGCCTTCCAGCGTCGCCCGTAGCCGGCGCTGTCCCCGGGCTCGAAGCGCTTTACCGCGGCCACGTACGAGGTCAGCGCGAGAGCCGGCTCCAGCCCGCGCTCGGCGGGATCCACGCCGAACGGGTCCATCCCGTAGACCGCGATGCCACAGCGCACCATGTCGAAATGCGCCGCCGGGTCACGATAGGTGGCGGCGCTGTTGGCGGCGTGCACGATCAGGTCGTCGCGCCCGACCGCCTCCACGAACGCGGCGAAGCGCTCCAGCTGGGCGGGAAAGTGATCGTCCCCGGTCTCGTCCGCGGTGGCGAAGTGGGTCATCAGCCCCACCACCGACTCGTCCTGGGCCAGGCGCGCGGCCTCGTCGAAGTCCTTGGTCCCGAGGCGCCCCATCCCGGTGTCGAGCTTCACGTGGATCCGCTCGCCGATGAGCCCGGGCGTCCAGGCCACAACGTCGGCCTGGGCCTCGGCAGCGGCGCGCTGCTCCTCTTTCGTGAGCGCGCCCATCACCAGGATGCGCTCCCCGATCCCGTGCCGGCGCAGGTCCTCGGCCTCGGCGGCGGTGGCCACGGCCAGCCAGGTGGCGCCGCCGGCAAGGGCGGCCTTGGCGGCCCAGGCCGCGCCGTGCCCGTACCCATCAGCCTTGACCACGGCGCAGAGCTCTGCGCCGGGGCCGATCACGGTCCTCAGGTGCGCGCAGTTGCGCTCGATCGCCCCGATGTCCACCCGGGCGACCGCGCGCTCGGCGGCGCTCACTTCGCCAGGGCGCCGAGCAGGTCCAGCCGGGTGACGACCCCCACCAGGCGGCCATCCTCCACCACCGGGAGCCGGTTGTGGCCGGAGTCGTGCACGAGCCGGGCCGCTTCCGCCACGCTGGTGTCCGGCTCGACCGTGTCGGGGTCGGTGGTCATCATGTCCGACGCCTTCGAGGCAAACGCCTTGCGCAGCCGGTCCTCGAAGCGCCCGAGCGGCTCGAGGAACACGGTGCCCCCGAACAGGTTGATGTAGTGGGGCAGGTGCAGGTCGCCCTGATCGTCGGGCAGCACGAGGTCGGCCTCGGTGACCAGCCCGGCCAGGCGTCCGTCCGCCTCCACCACCGGCACACCGGGAAGCTCGTGCTCGCGCAGGGTCCGGACCACGTCCTCGACCGAGCTGTCCGGCGCCACCGTCGCCGGCGTCGCGTCCATGATGTCCCGCACGAGCTCCGCCATCGGCCGCGGACGTTACCTAACGGTGTGCGAGCCCCCGCGGAAGGGCCTCGATCACGTCGCCCGCCATCACGTGGTCGGCGCCCACGTCCTCGGCGGCGGCTCGGCCGGCCAGGCCGTGGGCCAAGGCGCCGAGCGCCGCGGCCTCGAAGGCGGGCAGGCCCTTGGCCAGCAGCGCGCCGATCAGACCCGAGAGGACGTCCCCGGTGCCGGCGGTGGCCAGGGCGGGAGTGCCCGCGCCGCTCACCGCGAGCGGGCCGCCGGGCGGCGCGACGATGGTGTCGTCGCCCTTGAGCAGCACCACCGCCCCGCTGCGCTCGGCGGCCTCGCGGGCGTGCGCGACCCGCCGCGCATGCACGGCCTCGGAGTCCAGCTCGAGCAGACGGCCGAGCTCTCCCTCGTGGGGGGTCAGCAGGGTGGGCCCGGAGCGCTCGGCGAACAGCTCGATCCGGCCGGCATGCGCGTTCAGGCCGTCGGCATCGACCAGGAGCGGCGCCTCCACCTCGGCCGCCACCAAGCGTGCGAACTCGGCGGCGCCGGGCGAGCGTCCCAGCCCCGGTCCCAGCACCACCGCCCCGGCCCGCTGCGCCATCTCGGCGACCACCTCGGCCCCGGCCGGAGTGTGGAAGCCGTCCTCGTCCGGCAGCCCGCGGCTCATCTGCTCGAGCAGCCGCAGGTCGACCGCCTGCTGCACCGGCCCCGGCACCGCCACCTGCACGTAGCCGGCGCCGGCGCGCTGGGCCGAGCGGGCGGCCATGGTGGGAGCGCCGGTGAGCCCGGTCGCTCCGCCCACCACCACCACCACGCCGGAGGTGAACTTCGAGCCGCTGCGCTCGCGGGGCGGGTACAGATCGAGTACGCCGTTGCCGATCAGGCCGGCCGCCTCGCCGGACGGAGCGCCGCGGGGGATGCCGATCTCCACCACCTCGACCCGTCCGGCGTGCGACTTGCCCGGCTCCACATGAAGGCCGAGCTTCGATCCGTGGAAGCTTGCGGTGACGAGCGCGTGGACGGCCTCGCCGTCCACCTCGCCCGTGGAGGCGTTCACGCCCGAGGGCACGTCGCAGGCCACTACCGGTGCGTCCTGCGCGTTTATGGCGACGATCGCGGATCGCAGCGGCTCGCGCGGCGAGCCCTCGAAACCGGTCCCCAGCAGCGCGTCGAGCAGCGCGCCGGAACCGGCGAGGCCCTCCGCGGTGAACGGCTCGGGCGCCGCGCCGGGAAGGCGCTCGAGGTTGGCCAGCGCGTCGCCCTGCAGGTCCTCCATCGGGGCCGCCGCCAGCACGTCCACCTCGTGGCCATCCTCGCGCAGCAGCCGGGCGGCCACCAGGCCGTCGCCGCCGTTGTTGCCCTTGCCCACCAGCACCCGTACCGGCCCCGGCCCCGCCGCCGCGGCGGTCACGCGAGCCAGTCCGGCGCCGGCGCGTTCCATCAGGTCCAGCGAGGGCACGTGCTGCTCCTTGATCGCCCAGGCGTCGGCGGCGCGCATCTCGGCCGCCTCGAACAGCGGCTGAAGCCAGGCGGGAAGGGGCGTCACGGCCGCTGGAGTATGGCCACCGCCCCAGCCATCGTGTGGGTATGGGTCAGCGAGATCACCGGCTCGGCCCTCAGCTCGCGCGCCCTGTCGGCCACCGTGCCGCTCAGACGCAGCTCGGGCGCGCCCTCGGTGGCCACCACCTCCACGTCGGCAAAGCTCCAGCCGGTCAAGCCAAGCGCCTTGGCCACCGCCTCCTTGGCGCAGAAGCGCGCCGCCAAATGCATCCCGGGCCGAGGCCGGGCCGCGGCGTAGGTCCGCTCGCCGTCGGTGAAGAGCCGCTCGGCCAGGCGCGGCCGGCGGGCCAGCGCGCGTTCCAGGCGCTCGATGTCGAGAAGGTCGAGCCCGACCCCGCTCACCCTGGACCAATCGATTCTGACGGCGCCAGCTCCGATGGATCCAGGGTCACTCGACCGTGACGGTCTTGGCGAGGTTGCGCGGCTGGTCGACGTTCAGGCCCCGGGCCCGAGCGAGGTGATAGGCCAGCAGCTGGAGCGGGATCACGGCCAGCAGAGGCTGGAGCAGCCAGTCGGTCCGCGGGACCTCCACGACCTCCTCGGCGTGCTCGGCCACGCGGCCGGTGCCCTCGGTGGCGACCGCCATCACGTGGGCTCCGCGAGCGCGGACCTCGGCGATGTTCGAGAGCATCTTGTCCAGCACCGGCGAGTCGGTGGCCACGCACACCACCGGCGTGTTCTCGTCCAGCAGCGCGATGGGGCCGTGCTTCATCTCTCCCGCGGCGTAGGCGTCCGTGGGGATGTAGGAGATCTCCTTGAGCTTCAGCGCGCCCTCGAGGCACACCGGCAGGCCGATGTGGCGCCCCAGGTAGAGGAAGAAGCCGGCGTCTCGCCACTCCTCGGCGAAGGTCTTCATCGGCGCATCGGCCCGGTCCACCAGAGCCCCGATGGCGCGCGGGATCTCGCGCATCTCCTGGCACAGGCGGCGCAGCCGCTCCGGCTCGAGGGTCTCCTGCAGCTGAGCCAGCTTGAGGGCGAACAGGTACATCACGGCCACCTGGGCCAAAAAGGTCTTGGTGGCGGCCACGCCGATCTCGAGGCCGGCCCGCGTGAAGATCACGCCGTCGGCGTCGCGGGTGGCCTGGCTGCCCATGATGTTCGTGATCGCGAGCACCTTGGCGCCCCGTTCCCGCGCCAGGCGCATGGCGGCCAGCGTGTCCGCCGTCTCCCCGGACTGCGAGATGCCGATCACAAGATCGCGCTCGCTGAGCACCGGGTCGCGGTAGCGGAACTCCGAGGCGATGTCCATCTCCACGGGGCGCCGGGCCCAGGTCTCGATCGCGTAGCGGCCCACCAGCCCGGCGTGGTAGGAGGTCCCGCAGGCGACGATCACCACGCGGCGGACGTCGCGGAGGAAGTCGTCGTCGATGCCGAAGTCGCCCAGGTCGACCTCGTCGCCGGCCACCCGGTCGGCCACGGTCTCCGCAACAGCGTCGGCCTGCTCGTGGATCTCCTTGAGCATGAAGGTCTCGTAGCCGCCCTTCTCGGCGGCGTCGTCGTCCCAGTCGACCTCGTCGATCTCGCGCTCGAGCGGGCTGCCGTCGGGTGCGAGGAAGCGCGAGCCGCCAGGGGTGAGAGCCACGATCTCGCCGTCGTTCACGAGCTGCACGTGGCGGGTCTCGGCCAGGAAGGCCGGTATGGCCGAGGCGATGAAGCTCTCGTCCTCGCCCAGGCCCACCACCAGCGGACATTCCTTGCGGGCGCCCACGAGGACCCCGGGTTCGTCCGCGGACATTGCGACGAACGCGTAGTGGCCGCGCAATTCGTTGTAGGTCAGGCGCACGGCCTCGACCAGGTCGCCGTCGAGGTGGCTGGCGATCAGGTGGGCCACCACCTCGGCGTCGGTCTGCGAGGTGAACTCGGCTCCCTCGGCCTGAAGCCGGTCGCGCAGCTCCGTCCAGTTCTCCACGATCCCGTTGAGGACGATGTGGACCCGGCCGGAGGTGTCCCAGTGGGGGTGGGCGTTCTCCTCGGTCACCCGGCCGTGGGTGGCCCAGCGGGTGTGCCCGACGCCGGTGGAGCCATGCAGCCGGCCGTTGGAGCGGGCCACGGCCTCGTAGAGGTTGTCGAGATTGCCCACCGCGTGAACGCTCCCGACGGAGCCGTTCGTGACCAGCGACAGGCCCGCGGAGTCATAGCCGCGGTACTCGAGGCGGCGCAGGCCGCCCAGGAGGAGATCGCGGCAATCCCGCGGCCCGACGTATCCGATGATTCCGCACATGAGAGAAGATCAGCCTACCTTCGCCTTTACGAGTTTCGCCAGTCGATCAACGATCTCCTGGCACTCTTCCTCACGCGGCGCTTCCACCATTACGCGAACCAGCGGCTCGGTGCCCGAGGGACGGATCAGCACCCGGCCGCGGCCTTCAAGCCGCGCCGACTCCTCCTCCACCGCGGCCCAGACCTCGCTCGCGCCCTCGATCGCGTCGCGGTCGGCCACGCGCACGTTCACCAGCCGCTGCGGCAGCTTCTCCATTCCCTGACGCTCGGCGAGGTCGCCTCCGGCAAGCGCCTCCAGCGTCAGAAGGGCGGCCGCGGTGCCGTCTCCGGCGGGTACGAAGCCGGTCTCGATCACGTGCCCCGACTGCTCCCCGCCCAGCCCCCAGCCGCGACGCAGCAGCTCGGCCAGCACGTGGCGGTCGCCCACCGGCGTGGTGGCCACCTCGATGCCGGCGGACTGCATGGCCGTGTGGAAGCCGTAGTTGGTCATCACGGTCACCGCCACACCGTTACCCGGAAGCCCGCCGCTTTCACGCAGGTGGAGCGCGGCCAGGGCCATGAGCTCGTCGCCGTCCACCACCGCCCCCGTGCGGTCGACCGCCAGCACGCGGTCGCCGTCACCGTCGAAGGCAAAGCCCACGTCGTGGCGGTCCATGCGCTCGGCCAGCGCCTCGACGTGCGTCGAGCCGCAGGCCCGGTTGATGTTGCGCCCGTCGGGCTCGACGGCCACGGCGTCCACCTCGGCCCCCAGGCGGCGGAAGATCTCGGGCGCCACCTGCCACGTGGCGCCGTTGGCGCAGTCGAGCAGCACGCGGCGCCCGCTGAGGTCGAGGTCGCGGAAGCGCAGCTCGAGCGCGCGCAGGTAGTCGCCGGCGCCG
The DNA here is from genome assembly GCA_963850205.1 of uncultured Thermoleophilaceae bacterium. GTDB lineage: Bacteria > Actinomycetota > Thermoleophilia > Solirubrobacterales > Thermoleophilaceae > JACVRW01. The sequence goes on from CAWKKJ010000008.1 coordinate 808,150, forward strand.
CCGTGAAGCTCGCGGACGCGGCCGATGCCCGAGGGGGCGCCCTCGGCCACCAGGCGCTCTATCTCGGCCTCCTGGGCGTCGTCGATCTTGGTCCCCGCCGACCCAAAGAACTTGATGCCGTTGTCCTCGTAGGGGTTGTGCGACGCCGAGACCACGGCCGCCATGTCGAATCCGTGCCGGCGCACGAGCACCGCCGCGCCCGGCGTGGGCAGGACCCCTCCGAGCAGCGCGTGCCCGCCTCCGGCCGCGATCCCGGCGGCCAGCGCGGCCTCGAGCATCTCGCCCGACTCGCGCGTGTCGCGGACGATCAGGACCTGGGGCGCCTCAGCCTCGGCGATCGTGGCCGCGGCGCGGCCCAAAGCCAGCGCGAGATCGGCGGTCAGGTAGTCGCCCGCGACCCCGCGGACCCCGTCCGTCCCGAACAGGCCCATGTGGGGGCTAGCGCTTGGAGAACTGCGGCCGCTTGCGGGCCTTCTTGAGGCCGGCCTTCTTGCGCTCCTTCACGCGCGGGTCGCGCGTGAGGTAGCCGCGGCGCTTGAGCTCGCCGCGCAGGGCGGGGTCGGCCTCCACCAGGGCACGGGCCACACCGTGGCGCAGCGCGGTGGCCTGGGCCGAGACTCCGCCGCCGTGCACGCGGGCCACCACGTCCAGGCGCGTCTGGTATCCGGCCGCCTCGAGGGGCTGCTGGGCCATCCGCTGCAGGCGCACCCGCGGGAAGTACTCGTCGAGGTGGCGGCCGTTGATGCGGTAGGTCCCCTCCCCCGGCTTGAGGATCACGCGCGCGATGGCGCTCTTGCGCTTGCCGGTGGCGTGGTAGCGGGCGTCGCGGGCCAGGTCCATCGGCTGGCGCTCGACCACCTCGGCCTCGGCGGGGGCCTCATCGGAGGCCTCGCCCTCCGGGGCGGCCGCCTCCGGGGTCTCCGTCTCGGTCTCGGTCTCGGTCTCGGCGTACTCGCCGTACTGCCCGTACTCGCCCTCCGCCTGCGGCGCCTTCTCCTCGAGCACCAGATCGGGCTCGAGATGGGCTCCCGGGATGACCTCGTCGGCGGACGCGTCGCCCTTGTCGCGGCCGCGTTCCGGCCGGGGGCGCTCGGCGCGCGGTGCCTCACCGGCCTCGTCGGGCGCGGCTGCCTCGGCGGCTTCGGGCTCCTCGGCCACGGGCTCCTCGGCTGCCGCAGGCTGCTCGGGAGCGGAAGGCTCCTCGCCGCAGGCTCCTCGGCGGCCGCAGGCTCCTCGGGGCCGGCGGGCTCCTCCGCGGCGGGGGTTTCCTCGGCGGCCTCGGGCTGCTCGGCGGCGGGGGGTTGCTCCGCGGCCGGAGGCTCCTCCGCGGCCGCAGGCTCCTCGGCGCCCGCAGGCTCCTCGGGGGCGGCGGGCTCCTCCGCGGCGGGGGTCTCCTCGGGAGCCTCGGGCTCCTCGGCGGGCTCGCGCTGCACGGCGTCGGCGAGCTGGTCCGCGCCCTCGATCTCCGGCCCGGGGGCGCCCTCGCTCGTCTCGGGCGACTCCGGCGTCTCGTCGTCGGGCCGCTGCGGATCCTCGGTCATCAGGCGTTCACCTCCATGGGCTCTGGCTGTTGCGCGGCGTGGGGATGGTCGGGGCCGGCGTACACCTTCAGCTTGCGCAGCTGCGCCCTTCCCAGCCGGTTGCGAGGGAGCATCCCCTTCACGGCGCGGCGGATGACCTCCTCCGGCCGGCGCTCGAGCATCTCGCCGAGCGTGCGGCTTCGCAGGCCGCCGGGATACCCGGAATGCCGGTAGTAGCGCTTTTCCGCGCGCTTGTTCCCGGTGACCGAGATTCGCTCCGCGTTCACGACGATCACGAAATCGCCCACGTCCACGTGGGGGGTGTACTCCGGCTTGCGCTTGCCCCGCAGCGCGTCCGCAATCTGGGTCGCGAGCCTGCCGAGCGTCCTTCCGCTCGCATCTACCACGAGCCAATTGCGCTCGCGGGTATCCGGTGTCGCGACGTACGTCTTCATCACAAATGGGGCCGCCCGAGAGGCGGCCGGAACTCGTAGTGTGGCAGACGCAGCCGGGTCGGCGACGGGCGATCTCGGATCCGCGCGGCGCCGCAAACTCGGGCGTCGCGCGACTTAATCTCGCTATTTGCGGGGTTAGCGAGCTCGCGCAAGTGGGCAATACCTAACCGCTGTGCCGTTCGCCGAACCCGTGGCTATACTGCCGCGCCAATTGAAGTGCCTGCCGAGTCTCCGTGGCCGCCGCCGTGGTCCCGGGGAGCGGGGGAACCGTTCGGAGTCCGTCGAAAGACGGTCTCCGGGGGGCGAATCGACCGGATTGCCCTGGTCGTAGCGCTGCTCTTCGAGCGCGAGCCCGTCAGCTAACCCCGTAGGCCGGAATAGAAGAGAGGCCGAAGGAGTTGCGAGACATCCACGTTCCCGCTGGGCGAAGCCTAGGCGCACTTGCGCTGGGCCTGCTCGCGTTCGTTCCCGCCACGACCGCCGGTGCCCAGGCTGGCGGTGGCGGTGCCAATTACCTGGCGAAGCCGAAGGTGGTCAAGGTGAGCTGCGTGCGCGAGTGCGCCTCCCGAAAGCGCGCCCGGGCCGGCAGCACGCTCAGGCTCACCGGGAGCAGCCTCTCCGCCGCGTCCGAGGTGGTCTTCCGCGGCAGCGTCGGGAGGGCCGACAACGCCAGGGTGGACGTCAGCCCCAGCAGCGACTCGCGGGTGAGCGTCGAGGTGCCGATGGGCGCGGTCACGGGTCCGCTCGCCGTGCTCACCAGTGACGGCGTCAAGTCGCGGGCCACGGCCCCGGTCTCGATTCTGCCGCCGGCCGAGCCGGTCGCCAACACCGAGCTCACGCCGGTGCCCGGCGCGACGGCCCCGGGTGCGCCGCTCCTTGAGACCGGCACCAGCCGCACCAAGGCTTACGTCGACGCCCGCCGGGCGGTCACCTTCTCCTTCCGCCTCTCGGGCGCCAGCCCGGCCTCGCTGAACGTCGAGCTGGTGAGCGCCACCACGGGCGCAGCGGTGAAGACCTGGGTCCCGGCCGCCGCCGCACCGGGCGCGGTGCAAAACGTGTCCTGGAGCGGGCGAATCGGCAAGGCCGGCGCTCCTCCCGGCCGCTACTCCTTCCGGCTCACCGCGGCGGCCGCCAACGGCGCCCAGGTACGAAGCGCGCAGGCGAACAGCTACGAGCGCGACGCCTTCGACCTCTACGACCACATGTTCCCGATCCGGGGCAAGCACGATTTCGGGGGGTCGGGGTCCCAGTTCGGCGCCGGCCGCTCTGGCCACTCGCACCAGGGCCACGACGTTTTCGCCAAGTGCGGCACCCGGATGGTGGCCGCGCGCGGCGGTCGCGTGCAGTACGCCGGCTATCACGGCGCTGCGGGCAACTACATCGTGATCGACGGCGCCGGCACCGGCAACGACTACGTCTACATGCACCTCGCGGAGCCCACGCCCTTCAAGGCGGGTGACCGCGTGTACACGGGCCAGCGCATCGGCGCGGTCGGCGAGACGGGCAACGCCCAGGGCTGCCACCTGCACTTCGAGCTCTGGGCCTCGCCGGGCTGGTACGACGGGGGCGATCCCTTCGATCCGCTCCCCTCGCTGCGCGCCTGGGACTCCTGGTCGTAGCCTCCCGGGTTCCGCCACAGCAACAGGGAGGACGCATGGCGAACTTCACGGTCGTCCAGCTCGACGACCTTCCCGACGTGCTCGGCGATTACCCGGGCGAGATGCGCATGACCTCGGTGGGGATGGACTGCGAGCAGGTGGCCTTCAGCTGGCGACGCATGCCGCCCGAGACCGGGGGCAAGGGCAGCTACGGCCACCGGCACAGGACCCAGGAGGAGGTCTACTTCGTCTCCTCCGGAACGCTGCAGTTCAAGCTCGAGGACGAGGTGATGGACCTGGGCCCCGGCAGCGTGGTGCGGGTCGCCCCCGAAGTGACCCGCTCGGTGTGGAACGAGGGCCCCGACGACGCCGTGCTCATCATGGTCTCCTCCAAGGGCGGCGACCCGGGCGACGACGTCGAGCGGGTGCCGGACTTCTGGCCCGCCTAGCAGGGACCCCCTACTGACGCCATTCCCGCAGCCCGTCGCCGCGCGGAAGCGCCTCGTCGAGCGCCATGCACCCCGCCCCGAAGGCCACGATCACCAGCACGAGGCCCGCGACGCCGTCGGTGCGCGACACGCAGTACGAGGCCACGAGGGCGACCGCGATCCAGCGCCACATGCGCCAGTTCGGCTCCCACGGCGGACGGCGCTCGGGGCGCGGATCGGGATCATCGGCGTGGACGTAGGCGATGAAAGGCACTCCACCCTCAGGGTACTCCCGCTAGCGCCTGGCGGTGATCGCTTCCGTCCCCTCGTTCCAGCGCCAGGGCACCTCCCGGCCCTCGAGGTGCACCCCCCCGATCCAGCGATCGACGCCGTTGAGCGCGACGCGGTCCTGCTGCCCGTCGAGCACGCGCCGGCCGGCGTCGGTCAAGCGCAGGCGGGTCTGGCGGCCGACCGGGCCGGCGCCGGGCTCGGCCTCGAGCAGAGGGACCGGCGCCGTGGCCAGTCCCGCGATCCTGTCGAAGCACCAGGTATCGCCGAGGAACGGCCGCGTCTCTCTCGCTGCGGTGCGAGCGAAGGCGGCGCCGGCGGTCCCCGCACCTTCGGCGACCGCGGCCAGGATTCGCCGTTCGGTCAGCGACAACCCATCCCGCGTCGAGGGGTACTCGCGGCTGAGCCGGTCGAAGGCCTCCCCGAGGAAGCGCAGCTCCGATGAGGGCGTACCCGCGATCGGACCCAGCTCCGACGGGTCCGGGGCGCGCAGCGCCGACCAGGCTCGGGCGGCGTGCTCGAGCCCGGCGGATGTGATCGGCGTGGCGGCTGTCTCCGGAAGGCGGCGGAGCTGCGGCGATGTGAGCTGGCCGAGTCCTCCGAAATGGGCTATCCCCCGATGCTCGCCGATGCAGATGAGCGTGATCCGGCCGGCCGCCACCCGCCGAGAACGGAGCTGGGCCAGGATCTGGATCAGCTGAAGCTGGTCGTAGAGGTCGGCCTCGAACCAGAGGACGTACAGCCCGGCATGGCCGGCGAGCGTGCGATCGCGCCGGGCAAACTCCGAGGCCGTCCCCATGTCCGCCGCGCCCGCGCCCTTCAGAAAACCGGCGCGGACGGCGCGCAGCTCGTCATCGGGCACATCCGGCACCGGGCCCTCGTGCAACACGTCGCGCCAGGCGATGATCGCGTCCACCATCCCGGTACCGCGGAGCCCCGGCACCGTGGCGTCACCGTTGGTCACGTGGAGTACCTCTGCGGGCGGGTGGGCCTCGGCCTGCCTGGTCATGTTCGTCTCCTGCGACCCGTCCTCCGGATCCCCGAGCGGCGTGGCGGGCCGGCTGCCGGAGGTTGGGCGCGAACGGCCGCCGTTCGCCAGCCTAACGGCCGCCGGCGAGAGTCGGCAGGGCCGCGGGGTATGCCGGCCGGCTTGCGTTGGCCGGAGGCCGGGGCTAGGGTCCGCGCGGTGTCTGGTCGTGTTGGGGGGGTGCCTGGCGCTCGGGTAGCGGTTTCGGTCGCGCTCGCGGCTGTGTCCATGGCGGCGACGCCGGCCGCGGAGGCCTCGGCCGTGCCGGCCCCGGCGAGTGGCGTCGCGGCCGCTGCCGGCGAGGGCTCAGGGGTCTTCAAGGGCTTGGTCCGGCTTGCGAGCGGCCGGCGGATCTATCTCGAGTGCCGCGGCCGGGGCAGCCCGACGGTGGTGCTCGCCGCGGGCGGCGGCGACGGTGGCGATGTCTGGCAGGTCGTCGCGCCTGGCGTGCGGCTAACGCCGGTGATGCCGGCCGTCGCGCGCTTCACTCGCGTGTGCACCTACGACCGCCCCGGGACCGTCCTGGCCTCCGGGCAACCGAGCCGAAGCGATCCCGTGTCGCCGCCCCGTACCGGCGCGGAGATGGTTGCCGAGTTGCGTGCCTTGCTGGCCGCGGCACGGGTCCGCGGTCCATATGTGATGGTCGGCCATTCGTTCGGCGGCGCCCTGACCCGTCTGTATGCCGGCGCTTATCCCCGCCAGGTCGTCGGATTCGTCTCCGTCGACGCCGCCACGGAGATCGTCTACGAGCGGGGGTACCTGGGGTTGCTGCCTCCCGCTGCGACCAACCCGCCGGGGGCTGAGTTTCGCGTCGCCACCCTCGCCGCCGAGCTGGGACGGGCGCGGGTCGAGCGGCCGTTGCGGCCGATGCCGATGATCGTGCTCGAGCACTCACGTGACCGCCGGCGCGTGCCCAACCCGCTCGGCTGGCCGCCGGGGTACCCGATCGAGGCGTTCGAGGGCGTCTGGCGGGCGGCCCAGGACGACCTGGCCACGTTGCTGCCGTACACGCTGCACTGGATCGCCGGCAGGAGCGGGCACTACATCCATGTGATCCAGCCCGACCTGGTGGTGCGCGCGGTCCGGCGCGTCGTCGACCAGCTGCGCCCGGTGTCGGTTCGCTGCCGCGGCACCGCAAGCGTTTGTCGCGCGCGGGTAAGCCTCGCGGGTGGCGCCAGCAACAAGCGCGTGACGATCCGGCTCACGGACACCGACCTGCGGCTGGTCTCGGTGCGGCCCAACCGCCGGTCGGTGCGCGGCGCCTATGGGCTCTCCGAGCAGCGTCTCACCGACGGCGGCTCGCGTTATCGGTTCACCCTCAACGCCGTTCAGACGATCGGCCGCGGTTCGTACGTGACCCTCAGGTTCGAGCGCTAGGCCGGTGATGCGCCCGGGAGCGATCTTGTCGGGTGATGCCGACGGGCTCAGACCGACCGTCGCGGCGTTGAACGGTCACCAGGTCGTGCGCGGGTGCGGATCGATCATGTGATCTACGCGACCGCCGATCTCGATCGGGCGGCCAGCCGCGTCGAGAGCGAGCTCGGGCTGGTGGCCCGCGCCGGCGGGCGCCACGAGGGACTCGGGACACACAACCGGATCGTGCCGCTGGGCGGCGGCTATCTCGAGCTGGTGGCGGTGGCCGATAAGAAGGAGGCAGCGGGCTCGGACTTCGGTCGCGGCGTGGCGGCCCGCCTCGCTCAGGGCGGCGACGGCCTGCTGGGCTGGGTGGTCGCGGTGGACGATGTCGACCACGTGGCGCGGCGGCTGGGATCGGAGGTCACCACGATCAGACGCGCGGGGCTGAGCGCCCGCCTGACCGGAGTGGCCGAAGCGTTGCGCGAGCCGTTCCTGCCCTTCTTCCTCAGCCGCGATCCCGGAGTGCCCGACCCGGGCGGCGGCGGGGGGGAAGGCCGCGGCATCACCTGGATCGAGGTCGCGGGCGAGGCCGCGCGCTTGGAGCGGTGGCTCGACGGCACGCTGCCGCTGGTGCGCGTCGTACACGGCCCACCGGCGCTGCGAGCCGTCGGCATCGGCGGGCGCGAGTTCCGCTAGCTCAGCCACCAGTTGAGGGCCGGTCGTCCTCGTCGTACACATAGACAAGGCCCGGCGTGGCGAGCAGCCTGTGCACGTCGTCCGGGCAGCATTCTGCCGGGACCTCTTCGAACACGGGCTCACCGGAGCCCTGGTGTCCGGCGAGGAGCCGTAGAACGGGCGGCTCGTCAGGGCCGGTACCGGTGCGCCCGAGCCGCCCCCCCCCCCCCCCGTAGCTTCGAGGCCGCATGCGCCTTCTTTTCGCCACCACCGCCAACACGGGTCACTTCCGCCCGCTTGTCCCCTTCGCCCAGGCCTGCCGCCGCGCCGGCCACGACGTCCTGGTGGCGGGTCAGGCCGGCGCGGCGCCGGCCGCGCAGCGAGCAGGTCTTGCCTTTCGGGCGCTGGCGGAGCCGGAGGACGAGGCGCTCCGCCGGTTTCAGGCTGAGCAGGCAGGGTTGTCGGTGGAGCAGGCCATGGCGCGCGCCCTGACGGAGCTGTATGTCCGTCTCTACGCAGGCGCGGCGCTACCCGACATGCTGGCGGCGATCGAGCAGTGGCGCCCGGATGTCGTGGTGCGCGAGAGCGCAGAGTTCTCATCGTTGATTGCGGCGGAGCGCCTCGGCGTTCCGCATGCCCGGGTGGGCATCGGCCTCACGACCCACCTCGAGCACCAGATGCTGCCTCTCGCGGGCCCGGCGCTCCACGAGCTAGGGGCCACGGTCGGAGTCACACACGACCTCGCCGGGCGCGCCACGGGCGCGCTGTGTCTGACGATGGCGCCCGCGTCGCTCGACGATCCTCGCTCGGCCGAGCCTGGACGGGTGCGGCGTTTTCGGGACGCCCCGGCCGACCCTGCTGGCTCTCCGCCTGACGCATGGGGGGATCCGGCTGCGCCGCTGGTCTACCTGTCGTTCGGCACTGAGGTGCCCTCGCCCACACGCGACTACTTCCCGGGCCTCTACCGCGCCGCTGTGGACGCCTTGGCGGGGACGCATGCGCGTGTTCTGGTCACGATTGGCAACCAGCGCGATCCCGCCGAGCTGGCCCCGCTGCCACCCTCGGTGCGCGTCGAGCGCTGGGTCTCCCAGGCGGAGCTGATGCCGCACACCGCGGCGATGATCGGGCACGCTGGTGCGGGCTCGACGCTCGGCGCGCTCGCCGCCGGGGTTCCGATGGTGCTCGTGCCGTTCTTCGCCGACCAGCCCTTCAACGCACGCCGGGTGGCCGAGCTGGGCGCCGCCCTCGCGTTCGATGACGGCGCCGCATCCCTCGCCGGGCTCGGACCGGCCGTGGAGGAGCTGTTAAGCGTCGCGCGCTATCGCGACCGAGCCCGTGCCATCGCCGACGAAATTCAGGATCTGCCTCTCATCGACGAAGCACCGAACGCGCTCGCGGCGCTCACCTAGCGCAAGATCTCCACGAGCAGAACCCACGCGTTCGACACCGCGCCGGTCGTCGCGAGGATCATCCCCGCCGCCACCCAGTAGAGCCCGCCGCCGGCCTCGGCGGACAGGCTCACCGCGCCCACGACGAAGGGAAGCGTCCCGAGGCCGGCAAGGAGCCAGTGGCTGAGGGCATGCAGCCGCTGTTCGTCGCGACCGGCCATGCTCCGGCTCGTCAGCCTGAGGATCAAGACCCCGAACCCCAGGCCCAGGACCAGCAACTCGACCGCCAGCGCGGTCCGTGATTGCCCGGGTATCAGACCGATCAGCGAGACGAGCACCACGCTGAGCAGCAGCATCACCGTCGCCTGGGCGCGATCGGGCAGCCCCGCAAAGCTCAGGATGCGGTCGATGTTGATCGACACGGCCACGAACACCAGCCCGGCCAGCGCGGCCGACGCGCCGGCACCCGCAACGAAGAAGTCGGTCCACTCGCTGGCCTCATACGCGGTCATGGAGGCCCGACCCTACGAGACGGGCCGTTCGCTGTCGTCGGTGCGAGAGTGTGCGGATGCCCGACTGGACGAAGAGGAACTTCGGCGATCTTCGCGATGTCAGCCCGCCGGATGCGCGGATGCAGTGGCGGTTTGCGCGGGAGCCTCTGGGCTCGCCCGAGCTGGGCGTTAGCCGCTTCACCTACGAACCCGGTGCCCGGATGCCGTGGGGTCACCGGCACCGTGAGCAGGAGGAGGTCTACGTCGTGGTGGCCGGGTCGGGTCGCGCCAAACTCGATGACGAGGTCGTGGAGCTCTCGGCGTGGGACGTGCTGCGAGTCGCTCCGGCCGTGATCCGGTCGTTCGAGGCCGGCCCGGAGGGGCTCGACGTGATCTGCATCGGCGGCCGCAGGCCCAAGGGGCGCGACAGCGAGCGGTTCGAGGACTTCTGGGACTGATCGCCTCGCACACGCTTCCCGGACTGACCGAGAGCAACCGTCGCTGGTGGACCCTGGCCGGCACCTGCATGGGGCTGTTCGTGTTGATGCTCGACTCGACGGTGATCAACGTCGCGCTCCCGGACATCGCGCGCGACCTTGACGCCACGACCGCGGGGCTGCAGTGGGTCATGAACGCCTACCTGTTGGTGCTGGCCGCATTCGTGATCACCATGGCTCGCCTGGGCGACATCCTCGGCCGCCGGCGGCTGTTCCTGATCGGCATGGCGGCCTTCGCCTTCGGTTCGGCGGTGGCGGCGACGTCGGACTCCGAGGAGGTGCTGGTCGCCGGTCGCGTGCTGCAGGGCCTGGGCGGCGCGGCCCTGCTGGGACTGTCGCTGGCGATCGTCTCGGCCGTATTCGAGGCCGGCGAGCGCGCGCGCGCGCTCGGCATCTGGGCCGGAGTGTCGGCGCTCGCGCTGGGCCTGGGTCCGCTGCTGGGCGGGGCCCTGGTCGACGCGGTCAGCTGGCGCTGGCTGTTCTGGCTCAACCTGCCCTTCTGCCTGCTCGGCGTGGTGCTCGTGCTGGCCTCGACCGCCGAGCAGCGTGACGAAACGGCGGCGCGCCGCATCGACTTCGCCGGCGTGATCACGGTGGGCGCCGGGCTGGCCGCGATCGTGATCGCCCTCGTGGAGGGCAAGGCCTGGGGCTGGACCTCGGCCGCCACCCTCGGCGTCTTTATGGCCGGCGTCGGGTTCCTGGTGGCGTTCTGGTTCATCGAGCATCACGTCCGGTCGCCCATCGTCGAGTTCGACCTGTTCCGCAACGGCCCCTACTTCGGAGCGAGCGCCGCCGGCTTCAGCCTGGTCGGCTGTTACTGGGGGGTGCTGTTCCTGCAGCCGCAGTACCTGCAAACCGACCTCGGCTACAGCGCGCTGGAGACGGGCGTTCTCATCCTGCCGGTGACGGCGCCGATGATCGCGCTCTCGCCGCTGGGCGGACGCCTGATCGCGGTGCTCGGCATCCGACGGCTCATGACGGTCGGCATGGCACTCGGGACCGCGGGACTGGTCGTGCTCGCCCAGGTCGACGCGTCCAGCGGCTACGGGCTTGTCTTCTGGGGCTACCTGCTGTTCGGTATCGCGCTGGGCCTCGTGTATGCGCCGATGTCGACGGCGGCGATGACGGCGATGCCCTCGGACAAGGCGGGCATCGCGGCCGGCGTGCTGGGGATGAACCGCGTGCTGGCGGGCGCGATCACGCTCGCGGCCGCCGGCGCGATCTTCCAGGCGCTGCTCGACGACGAGCGCCACGCCGGCCGGGCGGACCCGGCGGCCTTCGCCTCCGGCCTGTCGGGCGCGATGTGGCTGCTCGCGGGCCTGTGCGCCCTGGGCACGGTCCTGACCTGGGCGTTCGTGCGCGCAGGCGACGAGGCCGCGGTCGGCCCCGAGCACGAGTCGCACCGCCACTTCCACCTGCCCTGGATCGGACGGCTCAGCGCGCGGTCACGACCGCCGGCGACCGACTGAAGCGAGCCCCTATTCCCACTCGATCGTGCCGGGCGGCTTCGACGTGATGTCGAGCGTCACCCGGTTGACCTGCGGGATCTCGTTGATCATCCGCGAGGCCACCCGCTCCAGCAGGTCGTAGGGCAGCCGCGCCCAGTCGGCGGTCATGGCGTCGTCGCTGGTGACGGCGCGGATGACGATCACGTATCCGTAGCTGCGCTCGTCGCCCTGTACCCCCACGCTGCGCAGGTCCGCCGGCAGCACGCAGAAGGACTGCCACAGCTCGCGGTAGAGGCCCGCCGAGCGGATCTCGTCCTGCAGGATGAAGTCGGCGCCGCGGAGGATCTCCAAGCGCTCCTTGGTCACCTCGCCGCTGACCACCCGGATGGCCAGACCCGGCCCCGGGAAGGGCTGGCGCCACACGAGCTTGTCCTGCAGGCCCAGCTCGGCGCCCACCTGGCGCACCTCGTCCTTGAACAGCCAGCGCAGCGGCTCCACCAGCTCGAACTCGAGGTCCTCGGGCAGCCCGCCCACGTTGTGGTGCGACTTGATCGTGGCCGCCCCGGTGCCCCCGCCCGACTCGATCACGTCCGAGTAGAGGGTGCCCTGGACGAGGTAGCGCGGGCTGTCGAGCCGGTCGGCCTGCTCCTCGAAGACCCGGATGAACTCCTCGCCGATGATCTTGCGCTTGCGCTCCGGCTCGACCACCCCGGCGAGACGGCGCAGGAAGCGCTCTTCGGCGTCGACCGCGATCAGCGGGACCTGGAACTGGTCACGGAAGGCCGCGACCACCTGGTTGCCCTCGTTCCTGCGCATCAGGCCGTGGTCGACGAATATGCAGGTGAGCTGGTCGCCCACGGCGCGGTAGGTCAGCAGCGCGGCCACCGACGAGTCCACGCCGCCCGAGAGCCCGCAGATCACCCTGCCATCCCCCACCTGCTCGCGGATCCGGGCCACCTGCTCGTCGATCACCGAAGCCGCGCTCCAGGCCATGTCGCAGCCGGCGATGTCACGCAGGAAGGTCTCCAGGATGTGCGTCCCGTAGGGGGTGTGCACCACCTCCGGGTGGAACTGGATCCCGTACAGCCGGCGCTCGTTGTCCTCTATCGCCGCGACCGGGGACTCGCTCGACGACGCCAGCGCCGTGAAGCCGGGCGGCGCCTCGTAGACGGTGTCACGGTGGCTCATCCAGCAACTCTGCTCGCCCGGCGTGCCGGAGAGCAGCCGGCCGGGCTGGGAGACGGCCAGGTGTGAGCGGCCGAACTCCCCCACCTCGGCGCCCTCCACGCGCCCGCCGAGCTCCAGCACCATGGCCTGCATGCCGTAGCAGATGCCCAGAACCGGGATGCCGAGCTCGAGCAGCTCCGGGCGCAGCCGCGGAGCACCGTCGGCGTAGACGGAGGCCGGCCCTCCGGAGAGGATCAGCCCCTTGGGCGCCCGGCGGGTGATCTCATCGAGCGCGACGTGGTGGGGCAGCAGCTCGGCGAAGACGCCGCACTCGCGTACCCGGCGGGCGATCAGCTGCGAGTACTGACCTCCGAAGTCGAGGACCAGGATCTCGTCGGTGGCAGGCGTGCTCGGCTGGGCCGTCGCGGAGCCGGTAGCCGCCTGGGTGGTCACCTCTCTAGTCGCCGACGAGGGCCGGGTCGGTCGAGGGGGTGGCCGGATCGTCGGCGCCGGCCAGCTGGTCGGTGACGCCGTCGGCCGCCGGGTGGGGCACCGCGGCGGCGGTGGCGCCCATACCCACCTCCTGGGCGCGCTGGAGCTGCTTGCCCTCGCTCTGCAGGGCGGGGGCGACCATCAGCTCGGCCTTGTGGAACGCCGGAATGTCCTCGTAGCCGCAGGTGGCCATCGAGGTGCGCAGGCTGCCCATGAGGTTGAACGTGCCGTCGTTCTCGTGGGCGGGGCCGAGCAGGATCTGCTCGAGCGTGCCGTTCTGGGTGGTCTTGACCCGCGCACCGCGCGGCAGCGACGGGTGGAAGGTGGCCATGCCCCAGTGGTAGCCGCGGCCCGGAGCCTCGTAGGCGCGCGCCAGCGGGGACCCGATCATCACGGCGTCCGCCCCGCAGGCGATCGCCTTCGAGACGTCGCCGCCGTTGCGCATCCCTCCGTCGGCGATCACCTTCACGTACTCGCCCGTCTCGAGCATGTGCTGCGAGCGGGCGGCCTGGACGTCGGCGATGGCCGTGGCCTGGGGCACCCCGATGCCGAGCACGCCCCGTGTGGTGCAGGCCGCGCCCGGGCCGACGCCCACGAGCACGCCCACCGCGCCGGTGCGCATGAGGTGCAGCCCGGTGGCGTAGGAGGCGCAGCCTCCGACCACCACGGGCACGGGGACCTCGCGGATGAACTCCTTGAGGTTGAGCGGCTCGGTGCGCGTGGAGACGTGCTCGGCCGAGATGACGGTGCCCTGGATCACCAGGACGTCGAGCCCGGCCTCGAGCGCCGTCTCGTAGTAGGTGCGCACGCGCTGAGGGGTGAGCGACGCGGCCGCCACCACGCCCTGCTCCTTGATCTGGCGGATGCGCTCGGCGATCAACTCCTCGCGCACCGGCTGGGCGTAGATCCGCTGCATCTCGCCCGTGGCCAGCTCACGAGGACAGCCGGCGATGCGCTCGAGCTCGGCCTCGGGGTCCTCGTAGCGGGTCCAGATGCCCTCCAGGTTGAGGACGGCGAGCCCGCCGAGCTCGCCCAGCATCCCCGCCGTACGGGGCGAGACCACCCCGTCCATCGCCGAGGCGAGCAGGGGGAGCTCGAAGCGGTAGGGCCCCATCGTCCAGGTGACGTCGATGTCGTCCGGGTCGCGCGTGCGCCGCGAGGGCACGATGGCGATGTCGTCGAAGCCGTATGCGCGGCGACCCTTCTTCCCGCGCCCAATCTCTACTTCCATGGAGGGATCCTAGGTTCGGAGGCGGACGAACTCTGACCTTACCTATGCTGTCCCGCGTGCCCCGCCTCCGGCGCATCGCCGCCTGTGCCGCCGCGCTCGGCCTGGGCGCCCTCGGTGGCTGTGGCGGCGACGATGACGGCGGGAACGCCGCCGCGTACCGTGAGGAAGCGAACCGCCTCTGCGCAGCGAGCGAGCGGGCGGTCGAGGATCTGCCCCCGCCCACCAGCGCCGCGAGCTTCGAGCGCTATCTCGAGCGCGGCCGCCAGATCGCGCGGCGTTACGACCGCGAGTTCGCCGCCCTCGAGCCCCCGGAGGAGCTGGCCGCCCAGCATCGCAAGGCGGTGGACCTCTCGAAGGAGGGCGAGCGCCTGTTGGATGAGCTGCTGGTGTCGCTGCGCGAGGGGCGCCAGCCGCTGGACGCGATCCGCAGCAACCTGCCGGAGCTCGAGCGCGTCGCCCGCGAGGGCAACGAGCTGGCGCGGCGGATGAAGCTGCCGGAGTGCGTCACCCCGCTGGGCGTGCCCGGCGCAGCGCCGGAGCCCGCCTAGCTCACCCTGGAGCACGGGCTGCTACAACCTCCCGCGCTTTCGGCCGGCGTGCGCTCACGGGAGGTTCTCGCTCCCAGTGGGGGCAAACCTCCCTGGTTGTGCACCAGCCCTAACCGACGTGCACTGCGGGTGCGTCCTCGGTCTCGAGCCGCACCTCGGGCACCAGACGCCCCACCTCCTTGGCGTCGAGGACGCCGGCGCCGAAGTGCTGGGTGGACTCGGCGCCGCAGGCGACCGCGAAGCGCAGGCAGCCCTCGGCGTCGCGCCCGCCGTAGCGGGCCGCGGCGTAGCCGGCCAGGAAGGCGTCGCCGGACCCGACAGCGGACACGGGCTCCAGCGGCTCGAGCGTGGCCCGGTACAGGCGCCGGTCGCCCTGGTCCTCCAGCATGGCCAGGCAGCCGTCGGCCAGGGTCATGATCGACTCGCGTGCGCCGAGGGTCACCATCTCCCCCACGGCCGTCCGGCGATCCTCGTCATCGGAGAACTCGTGGCCCACGAGGCCCTCGGCCTCGACCTCGTTCGGGCTCACCACGGCGGGGCCGCTGCGGGTGGCGATGCGCAGCGCCTCGCCCTCGGAGTCGACCATGGTGACCACGCCCAGGCGCCGCATCTCCTCGATCAGCCGCGCGTAGAGCCCGGTGTCGACGCCGCGGGGCAGGCTGCCGGCGAACACGCACATGGCGGCGCCCTTGGCCAGGTACAGGAGCTTGTCGACGAACAGCTCGAGCTCCTGCTCGGACACGTTCGGGCCGCGCTCGTTGATCTCGGTCTGCTGGCCCGAGGTCGGATCGACCACGGCGGTCGAGGTCCGTGACTCCTCGCGGATGCGCACGAAGTCGTTGAGGATGCCCTCCTCGGTCAGGTGCTCCACGATGCGCGTGCCCGTGGGTCCGCCGGCCACGCCGGTGGCGATCACCGGCTGCCCGAGCACCCGAAGCGCGCGGGCCACGTTCACGCCCTTGCCTCCGGCGGTCGCCGTCTGCTCGACGGCGCGGTGGCGGCGGCCGAGCTGGAAGTTCGGCACGGCCAGGGTCTTGTCGATGGCGGCGTTGAGGGTGACGGTGACGATCATTTGACGACGCGGAGCCGTAGCCGGTAGCGGGTGACGGCGAACGCGGCGGCGCCCAGGATGGCGAGAGCTGCGAGCAAGGTCAAGGGGACCCCCAGTGCCGAAAGGAGAACCCTCATTGTGCCCGCTCCGGGCACATCGCGGGCGGTGACCAGCGCCACGCGCCGCACCGGGCGGCCGTTCACGAGCACCGTGACCGACCCCACCCGCTCGCCGGCCGCCAGCGGCCCCTCGACCTCCTTCGGCGCTCGTACCCGGCGCCGGAGCCTCTCGCCGTCGCGCACAAGCACGGTCGCGGCCTGGGCGGGTGCGAGGGGCGCGAGCTCGTCGCGGTACTCCACCTCGGCTCGGGCCAGCGGGCGCGCGGGGCTGAGCGCGCGAACCCGATGGAAGCGCCCGAGGCCCCACCGCAGCAGCGCCACGGTGTCGGCGTCGCGAGCCGCCTCGCTCGGCTCGCCCAGCACCACGCTGATCACCCGCGCCCCGCCCCGGCCGCGGGCGGAGCCGACCAGCACGTCGCCCGCGAGGCTGGTGTAGCCCGTCTTGATCCCCGTGACCCAGGGGTAGAGCTCGACCAGGCGGTTGCGGTTGTCCACCACCCGCGGCTGCAGGCCGGTCTCCAGCTGGGCCGACGGCATGTCCACGATCCGCCGGAAGCGAGGCTTGGTCATCAGAAGCCGCGCGAGGACGGCGAGGTCGTTGGCCGTCGAGTAGTTGGCCGGGTCATCGAGCCCGATCGGGTTGGCATAGCTCGTGTTCTCGAGGCCCAGCTCGGCGGCTCGCTCGTTCATCAGGGCGACGAACGCCTCGCGGGAGCCGGAGATCCCCTCCGCGAGCGTGACGGCCGCGTCGTTGGCGCTCTCCAGGAGCAGTGCCTCCAGCAGATCGTCAACCCGCATCCGCTCGCCCCGGCGCAGGTCGATCCTCGACTCCGGCGGCAGCGGATCGTACCCGGGGGAGGTGAACACCTCGTCCGGTTTCGCCCGCTCCAGGGTGAGAAGGGCCGTCATGAGCTTGGTGGTGCTGGCGATGGCGCGCCGGCGGTCCGGGCTGCGGCTGAGCATGACCTCTCCGTTGCGGCCGTCGACGACCACCGCCGCGGCCGCTCCGGCGACGTCCGGGGGCGGCGCGGCCGCAACAGGCGGCGCGAGGGCCGACATCACGGCCAGCGCCGCGATGGTGAGAGGGGCCCGCCTCACTCGCGCAGCTTGATTCTCTGACCGGCCACGAGCGCCTGGGGATCGAGCTCCGGGTTCAGCGCCTCGAGGCGCTCAACGGACACGCCGGTCTTCTCGGCGATCCCGCCCAGAGTGTCCCCCGTCTTGATCGTGTAGCGCGCGCGGGTTCGCTGCCGGGGACGATCGTTTTGCTCCTCCGCTCCCGTCGACGTCCGCTCGGTCGTGCGCTCGCCGCCATCGCCCTCGTCCCCGTTCACGACGTTCGAGTTGATCACCACGCCGGCCAATGCAGCGGCGACCGCCACCAGGGCGAGCGGCGCGAACAGGCGGGAAAGGCGGCGGCGTCTTCGTGGCTGATCGGGCATCGGTCCTCCGGACAGGCGTCGCGGAGGATAGGGGGGACGCAGGTGGCTCTGCGGCCCCTATAGGTTCCACGCCACCGCCCGTAGATCCTCTGCGGCCTTTGCCGCCGCCGCAGCCGGGTCCCCGCCCTGTTCGCGGTACGCGCCGACGATGGAGCGGGATGCGGCAACCAGCCCGCCCGCCGGATGAGCCTCGAAGGCGGGGCCGAGATCCTCTGCCCGGCCGCCCTGGGCGCCCACCCCCGGGAGCAGGAATACGGCGTTGGGCATGAGCTGACGCAGACGCGCAAGGTGCTCGGGGCTGGTGGCGCCGGTGACCGCGCCGACGGCCGAGAGCCCGGACTCTCCCAGGTGCGCCGACCCCAGCTCGTGCACCATCCGGGCCAGGCGCTCGTGCAGCGGCGGCTGACCTTCGTCCTGGAGCTCGGCCGCCCCCGGGTTGGACGTGCGGACGAGCACGAAGCACCCTGCGCCGGCCTGGGCCGCGGCCTCGATCAGGGGCTCGAGGGCGTCGCGCCCGAGCAGCGGGTTGGCGGTGAAGGCGTCGACACCGAGGCCCTCGACGTCGCCGAAGGGGCCCGGGGTGCGGCCGACCAGCGCCTGGGCGTAGGCCCGTGCCGTCACCGGCACGTCGCCGCGCTTGCCGTCGGCCATCACGAGCAGGCCGTGGTCGCGGGCGACGGCGATCACCCGCTCGAGCGCTTCCCAGCCGACCGCGCCCAGGCGCTCGAAGCAGGCGAGCTGCAGCTTTACCGCCACCGAGGCGGGCCCGGCCGCGACGATGGCGGCCCGGCAGTGCTCGGTAACGGCATCGGCCGTGCGCACCCGGGCCAGGTGCGGGCTCTCCGCGGTGCTCTGCAGCTTTGCGAACGCCCCGGGCCAGAGCGCGGCCGGATCGGGGTCCAGACCGAGGACGACACGACTGCGGCGCTCCTCCACGAGCGCCGCCAGCCGGTCGGCGAAGTGTGGCCGCGAGCCCCCGGTCAAAGACCGCGACGCGTCGTACTCGGGCCGCTGGGTCTCCGGCGCCCGGTTACGACCCCTTCACGGACGACTTCAGGGAGGAGCCGGCGCTGAACCGGGGCACCCGCGTGGCGGCGATCTGGATCTTCTCGCCGGTCTGCGGGTTGACACCCTGGCGGGCCCCGCGGTCGGCGACTGAGAACTTCCCGAACCCGGTGAAGCTCACGTCACCGCCGCGGGAGAGAACTTCCGTGATCGTCTCCAACACGGCGTTGACCGCCTTCTCGGCGTCGCCCTTTCCTAGGCCAGAATCCTGCGCTACCTGATCGACGAACTCCTGCTTGGTCACGATCTCCTCCTTGCCGAAGGACCTTCCCGGGGGCAGTATCCGCGCGCAACGTAACAACGGATCCGGACGACGGCGGGATAGATCCCCATTCCAGAGCCAAAAGAACGCGCTCCTTCCGGCGCTTTCGGGGGCTCAGTCGCCTGAGACGGACATCTCCGCCAGCAGCAGCGGGGGCGCCTTGACGCTCCCCGCGAACGGCACCCAGCGCGACTCGGCGCCCACCGCGCGCACCGATTTCAGCATTGCGACCAGGTCCCCGGCGATGGTCAATTCCCGAACCGGCGTTCCCAGCTCGCCGTTCTCGATCAGACGGCCGGCCGCCCCGACGGAGAAGGTGCCGGACACGGGATTGACGCCGGAGTGCAGCCCCGCGACGTCGGTCACGTACAGGCCGTCGCCCGCGCTCTGGACGAGCGACTCGAAGTCGCCGGAGCCCGGCTCGACCACCAGGTTGCTGGCGCCCACCGAGGGCGGTGAGCGGTAGGAGCCGCGGGACGCGTTCCCGGTGCTCGCCCGCCCCGCCCGGCGAGCCGTGCGGGTGTCGAACAGAAAGCTCTGGAGCCGACCGTCCTCCAGGAGCCTGGTGGGCCGGCTCGCCGTCCCCTCGCCGTCGAAGGGTGCGCTCGCGGGCCCCTCCGGGTCGGTGGCGTCGTCGGCGATGCGGAGCGCCGGATCGGCCACCTCCTCGCCCTCCCGGCCCTCGAACAGGGAGCGCCCGCGCTGCACCGCGTCCGCGGACACCATCGATCCGATGAAGCCGATGAACGAGGCGGCGACGATCGCGTCCAGCACCACCGGGCAACGGCGGCTGCTCGGCCGTCTGGCTCCGACGAGCGCCAGCGCCCGGTCGGCGGCCTCACCGCCGATGGCCTCCGGGTCGAGCGCGCCCGGGTCGCGGCCCAGCCCGACCCCAAGCCCGGTCATGAGATCGGCGCCCTCGCCGGCGAAGGCGGAGGCGTAGGCCCAGGCCTGGGTGGCGTCGTATCCGCCACTGAAGCCGCGGGAGTTCGCGAGCGCCACCGAGCCCTCGGCGTCGGAGTAGACGGCGTTCTCGACCTGGGTCACGCCCGGGGCCGCGCGGGCGGCGCGCTCCACCGCCAGGGCCAGCTCCACCTTCTGCTCGGTCGACCAGTCGGCCATGCGAGGTGAGGCCAGGCCCTCGAGGGACGTCGACCCGAACTCGTCGGGCAGGCCGGCGTGCTCGTCCTCGTCCGCGACTTCGGCCGCCTCACGGGCCGCGCGAGCGAGCTCGGCCACACCGGCGTCCGACAGGTCGGTGCCGTAGGCGTAGCCGGTGCGGCCGCCCGCGAAGGCGCGCACTCCGACGCCCCGCCCACCGGCGTCGCTCAGGCTCTCGACCCGGCCCTCGTAGACCCGCACTCTCCGGCTCGTGCTCTCCTCGGCCCAGGCCTCCGCGTCGGTGGCCCCGGCGGCCAGCGTCTTCTCCATCGCCAGGCGGGCGACCCCCTCGAGGCTCATCCGGTGCCTCCCACCGTCAGCTCGCGGATGCGCACGTGCGGCTGGCCCACTCCGGCGGGCACGGACTGTCCGGCCTTGCCGCAGTACCCGGTGGCGATCTCCAGATCGGAGGCGACGCCGTCGATGGCAGCAAGCGCCTCCAGGCCGTTGCCGACGAGCGTGGCGCCGCGTACCGGCGCCGTGACCTTGCCCCCCTCGATCAGGTAGCCCTCGGACACCCCGAACACGAAGTCGCCGGTGGCGGGCTCCACCTGACCGCCGCCGAATGAGACCGCGTACAGGCCTCGCTCCACGCCCGCGATGAGGTCGTCCGGCGAGGCCGCGCCCGGGGCGAAGAAGGTGTTGGTCATGCGCGGCACCGGCACGTGGCGGAAGGACTCCCGCCGGCCGTTTCCGGTCGACTCCACCCCGTCGCGCCTGGCCCGCAGGAGGTCGTAGAGATAGGAGACGAGGCGGCCGTCCTCGATGATGGTGGTGCGCCGGGTGGCGGTGCCCTCGTCGTCGATGCCGTCGCTGCCCCAGTCGCCCTCGCGGCTGCCGTCGTCGTAGGCACCCACGAAGTCCGCCGCCACCTGCTCGCCGAGCTTCCCGGCGTACACGCTGGCCCGCTTCTGGACGGCATCGGCCTCCAGCCCGTGCCCGACGGCCTCGTGCAGGAGCACCCCGCCGAACCCGTTGCCGACCACGACCGGGAGGCGGCCGGTGGGAGCGTCGACCGCGCCAAGCAGGGTAAGGGCACGCCGGGCAGCCTTGTCGGCGACCTCCTCCGGTTCGGCCTCGATCAACTCCCAGCCGGCGTGGCCGCCGCGCGTGTCGGTGCCGGTCTCCACCCTCCCCTCGCGGCGGGCCACCACCTGGGCGCTGAGCCGGACCCGCGTGCGGTCGTCGGAGGCGGCGCGGCCGGTCGAGTTGTAGACCTCGACGCGTCGCCGCGTCTCGCCGTAGCCGATCCGCGCCTGGGCCACCTCGCCCCCAGCCGCCCGCGCGCGCTCGTCGCAGGCGCGCAGCATGTCGGCCTTCCGCACGGCCTCGACGTCCTCGGGCCGCACGGCGACCGGGTGCTCGCGGGCGACCTCGAGCGCCGCCAGCGGGGCCGGCTCGGCGGCCTCGCTGCGCACCGCCTGCGCCACCGAGTCGGCCACCCGGAGCAGGTCCTCCTCCTCCAGGCCGTCGACGTACCCGTAGTAGGTCGACTCGCCCCGGACCACCCGCACGCAGGCCCCGCGCTCGCGGCCGCCGAGGGGACGCTCCACGCGACCGTCGTCGAGCGCGAGGGTGAACCCCTCGCGCGCCTCGGCGTACAGCTCGGCCAGGTCGCCGCCGCGCCGCAGCGCGCGCTCGATCGTCCTGGCGGCCAGCTCGGGCTCGACCAGCGTCATGCGTCGTCCTCGATCCCGCTGGGCCGGCGCTCCTCCGGCGCGGCCTCGTCCTCGCCGGCGGCCAGCCGGACCATGTCCTGGCCGATCTCGAGCATCCGTTCGTGCCCGCGGGCCTCGGGCTGGATCAGGCGGGCGTACCCGCTGCTGTCGTACACCAGCACGCGCGGCTCGCGCTCCCGGGTCATGCGCCGCACCGCGGCGGCCACGCCCTCGGCCAGGTCGGCCGCCCTGCCGATCGGCCCCTTCCTGCGCTCCTTCATCGCCCGTCACCGTCCTCGGCGTCGTGGCCGAGCTCGGGCACGGGAAGGTCGCTGGCGGCCTCCTCCTCGGTGGCCGGGCCGGGCTGCCCGGCATCGGCGGCGGTGGCGCGGCGGATCGTCGGTCCGCCCTCGAGCTCGCCCAGCACCGCCCTCAGGTCGTAGAGCATGAGCGAGGACAGCGCCGAGCGTCGAGCCACCACCGCGAGCGTCCAGCGAGGCGTGCGGGAGGCGAAGACGGCGCCGCCGGGCACCTGAACCTCCACCTGCTCGGCGGGCTCGGTCTCCCAGTCGCGGGTCGCCCGGTCGACGGTCTCGAAGAGCTCGCGGGCCAGGTCGGCCAGCGCCCTGGCTCGGCCTGAATCGGTTTCGCTGGAGCCCGCGAGCGCCCCAGCCGCGTCGAGCAGCACCGCCGCCCGGGCGTCCGAGGAGAGCTCGCACAGGCGGTCCCCGGTGCGCGCGGGAGTCAGCGTCCCTGCCATCGCGGTCAGAATAACGGCGTGCCCCTGTCCCGAATCTCATGGCTGGTGACGCTGGCCATCTGCCTGATCGCGGCCCTGCTGCTGATCATCAACGGCTACGTCGGCTACTCCGGAGTGCTACTGGCGGTCGGCGCTGCGGCGGCCGTCAACCTCCTCTGAGGCCGCCTCCTGCGGCTCGAGGTGGATGAGCACGTCGGCCCCGCGGACCCGTTCGAGGATCGCCCTCTGCAGCTCGTGCGAGATCTCGTGCGCGCGACGGAGCGAGGTGCCCTGGCGGAACTGCACGTGCAGGTCCACGTAGCGGCGGCTGCCGGCCCGGCGGGCCCGCAGCTTGTGGAAGCCCACGATCTCGGGCGCGCCGTGGCTCGCGATCGCCTCGCGCACGGCGCCGAGCTCGTCGGCGGGCAGCGCCTCGTCGACCAGCACCCGGCTCGAGCGGCTGATGATCCGCACGCCGGCCACCATGATGGCCACGGCCACCACGAGCGCGGTCACGGCGTCGAGTGCGACCACGCCCGTGATCTCCACCAGCACGAGGCCCACGAGCACGCCGAACGAGGTGGCGGCGTCGGTGCGCAGGTGGGCAGCGTCGCCCTCGAGGGCAGGCGAGTCGGTGAGCCGGGCCTGGCGGTAGAGGTAGCGCGACACCCCGAAGTTCGCCACGGCCGAGAAGCCCACCACCGCGATCGCGATCCCCAGCGAGTGGACCTCGGACCCCTCGGACAGCCGCCGGACCGATTCGAAGATGATCACCCCGGCGCCGACGAGGATGAGCATCCCCTCGATCGCGGCCGCCAGGTTCTCGACCTTCTGATGACCGTAGGGGTGGGACTCGTCGGCCGGCTGGTCGGCCTTGCGCACCGAGAAGAAGGCGATGATCGAGGCCACCAGGTCGATCGCCGAGTGGGCCGCCTCGGTGATGATCGCTATCGAGCCCGTGGCCAGGCCGGCGGCCACCTTGAGGGCGATGAGCAGCGCGTTGGAGAAGATCGAGACCGCGGCCGCCCGCTCCTTGCGCGGCGCCTGAGCAGCCGGGCCCACGGCGCGCGCCGTCGCCGCCGCCGCGCCCGTGAAGCGGTCGCGCCGCAGGCGAGGGGCGCTCATCGGGGCGCGTCTCCGCGGCGAAGGCGGCGCCGGCCTCCGCCGAGCCGGGTCCTCTGCCGGTGCTCCTGGTCGGCGGCCATCAGTCGCTCGACCAGCGCGCGCGCCGCGCGCCCCCGGTGGCTGATCGCCTCCTTCTCCTCCGGGCTCAGCTCGGCCATCGTGTATCCGGGGCGCCCGTCGTCGGGCAGGAACGCCGGGTCGTAGCCGAATCCTCCCGCTCCACGCGGCTCGGTGGCCAGCGTCCCCTCGCAGCGCCCGTGCACCAGCTCCTGCCGCCCACCGGGCTCCACGTACGCGAGCGCGCACACGTAGGCGACCCGCCGGTCGCCGTCGGGGGGCACCTCGGCGAGCAGCTTGGCCAGGTTCTCCTCGTCGCGGGCGCCCTCGCCGGCGTAGCGGGCCGACCAGACGCCCGGCGCGCCGCCCAGGGCCGCGGCCTCGATGCCGGAGTCGTCGGCCATGGCCGCCCGGCCGGTGGCCGACGCGGCCGAGCGGGCCTTGACCAGGGCGTTGTCGGCGAAGGTGGTGCCGGTCTCGGGGGGAAGCTGGACGTCGTCGGGCAGCGGCTCGAGGCTGTAGGGCTCCATGAGCGGACCGAGCTCGCGCAGCTTGTGGGCGTTGCGGGTGGCGAGGACGAGCGTCGTCATCGTGCGGGCGCCCGGTGAGCGGGGTGCCTCCGCTCGGCAGGCATTCAGCCCGCGGCGGCGGCCGCGACCGCGTCCTCCTGCGCCGCGCGCAGCTGTTCGATCCCGGCCGCGGCCAGGGCCAGAAGCTCGTCGAGCGAGGCGCGGGACAGCGGCGTGCGCTCCGCCGTGGCCTGCACCTCCACCAGGCCTCCGTCGCCGGTCATGACCACGTTGGCATCGACGTCGGCGCGCGAGTCCTCGGAGTAGTCGAGGTCGAGCAGGGCGGAACCGTCGACCATCCCGCAGGAGACGGCCGCGATCGACTGGTTGAGCGGCAGGGCTTCCAGCTTGCCGGACTCCACCACGCGCCTGAGCGCCAGCTCGAGGGCCACATAGCCGCCGGTGATCGCCGCGCAGCGCGTCCCGCCGTCGGCCTCCAGCACGTCGCAGTCGATCCAGACGGTTCGCTCGCCGAGCGCCTTGAAGTCGACCACCCCGCGTAGCGCGCGGCCGATCAGCCGCTGGATCTCCACCGAGCGGCCGTCCGGCCGTCCCTTGGAGACGTCGCGCTGCTTTCGCTCCCCGGTGGAGGCGGGCAGCATCCCGTACTCGGCCGTGACCCAGCCTCTGCCCCGGCCGGTCATCCAGCGCGGCACGTCCTCCGCCACCGTCGCCGTGCAGATCACCCGGGTGCCGCCGGCCTCGATCAGCGCCGAGCCGGTGGCGGTGCGGACGAACCCGGGATGGATCACGACCTCCCGCAGGTCGCCGGGGGAGCGGCCGTCCCTGCGCCGGTCGCCGCTCACGCTGCCCTCCGGGCGCCACCGTCCGCGGTCTGGGCCACCTCGACGTGCTCCACCGTGTCGATCGGCAACTGCAGGAAGCGGGTCCCGAGGCGGCGGAAATCCGCGGGATCTCCGCTGGCCAGGAAGCCGTAGGTCCCGCGGCGGCCCTCGTGGGCCTCGAGCCCGGCCTCTCGCAGCCGCTCCTCGACCTCGGCGGCAATGGCCTCGCCGGAGCTGACGATGGCCACCCCACGGCCGAGCTCGCGCTGGAGCAGTGGGCGCAGAAGGGGATAGTGGGTGCAGCCGAGGATCACGGTGTCCACGCGGGCGGCCCGCAGCGGCCGGCAGAGGCCCTCGACGCAGCTGACCACGCGAGCGTCCACCTCGCCGCCCGCCTGGATGAGAGGGGCCAGCTCGGCGGAGGCGACGGCGTGCAGCTCCGCGCCCGGCGCCGCGTCCGCGACCGCCCGCGCGTAGGCGCCGCTCTCGACGGTGGCGGGGGTGGCCAGCAGGCCGATCCTGCCGCTTCGGGTGGCGGCGGCGGCCAGCCTCGACTCCGGTTCGACCACCCCGACCACTGTGACGGTGCCCTCGAGCTCGGCCTTCAGCGTGGGCAGCGCCGCCGCCGTGGCCGAGTTGCAGGCCACCACCAGCAGCTTGGCCCCTCGGGCCAGCAGGATGCCGGCGAGCTCGCGAGCGAACGCGAGCAGCTCATCGGGCGCGCGATCCCCGTACGGAAAGCGTGCGGTGTCGCCGAGGTAGACGTAGTCCTCATGGGGCAGCGACACGAGGCACTCGTGCAGGACGGTCAGGCCACCGACCCCGGAGTCGAAGACGGCGACGGGCAGTGATCGCTCGGACGCGGCCACGGGCGCGAATGGTGGCACGCCGCCGGGCGGGAGCCCCGCGG
Organism: uncultured Thermoleophilaceae bacterium; assembly: GCA_963850205.1. GTDB lineage: Bacteria > Actinomycetota > Thermoleophilia > Solirubrobacterales > Thermoleophilaceae > JACVRW01. Next base: position 833,702 of record CAWKKJ010000008.1, read on the forward strand.
CGCGGGGGCTGCGGGGCGATCGCGCCGCCGGTCCGGGGAGCACGAGCGTCGTTGATTGCGGGGTAAGGAAGCCGGTCCCGGCCGTCGGCGGGGGCTTGACGACTTCCCCCCGGCCAGGCGAGGAGAACTCGCCACACCCCGGGCCCCTTCACCTCCCGCGGGCGCTCCGCATCTCGTTCCGCGGGAGGTTTGCCCTGCTCAGGGCGGCAAACCTCCCGTTCGTCCGGCGACGGTCGTCGCGAGGGAAGTTCTTGATGCCTCGGCGCGGCCGGCCGGCCGCCCCGCCCCTAGAACTGCACCTTCCTCACCGCCTCCTTGATCTTCGTGATGATCACGTCGCCGAGCTCCTGGCCCTCGTCGGTCTTGAAGCCCTTCATCGCCGCGATCACGCCGGCCATCACCAGCGCGACCAGCAGGATCAGCGCCACGTACTCGACGGTGCCCTGCCCGGCCTCGCTCGACGGCCGCGACAGCGCGGCGTGAATACGTCCCATCATGCGGTACATCGGTCGGCCTCCCTCGGTCTGGAATGCGAGCGAGACGCATGCTCCGCCGGGGCGGCAGACGGCTCCAGACCTGGGGGTAACAACTGTGTGACAAGGGACCCCCCTGCCATGATCAGCGCCCATGTGCGGGATCGGAGCGATCCTCGACCCGGCCGGGGAGACGGGGCCTGACGCGGCCACGCGGATGGTGGAGGCGCTCCGCCACCGGGGCCCGGACGGCGATGCCGTCAGGCGCATCGGGTCCGCGACGCTCGCCCACACCCGGCTGGCGATCATCGACGTCGCCGGCGGCGATCAGCCGCTCGACTCCGAGGACGGCCGGGTGACAGCCATCGTCAACGGCGAGATCTACAACCACCGCGAGCTGCGGACGGCGCTCGAGGCCGCCGGCCACCGCTTCGCCACCCGGTCGGACTCCGAGGTCGTGGTCCACGCCTACGAGGAGCACGGCACGGCCTGTGTGAGCCGCCTCAACGGCATCTTTGCCTTCGCCCTCTGGGACGCGGATCGCCGCCGGCTGGTGGCGGCCCGCGACCAGTTCGGGGTCAAGCCGCTCTACTGGTGGACCGATGGCCGCCGGCTGGCGCTGGCCTCGGAGGTCGGCGCGCTGCTCTCCGCGCTCTCGATCCGCCCGGCGATCGACCGGGTGGCGCTCGACCACTACCTGGCCTGCCGCTTCGTGCCCGCGCCCCGCACGCTGTTCGAAACCATCAGCAAGCTGCCGGCCGCCTCCACGCTGATCGCCGAGGAAGGAGCGTCGCCACGCATCGAGAGCTTCCGCGAGCCGCCGGGCCGGCCGTTCGAGGGCCTGGCCGACGACGAGCTCGCCGACCAGCTGGCCGAGCGCTTCAGCGACGCGGTCGAGCGGCAGATGATGTCCGACGTCCCCTACGGCGCCTTCCTCTCCGGCGGCGTGGACTCCGCCGCGGTGGTGGCGGCGATGGCCGAGCGCTCCGCGGCGCCTCCGGCGACCTTCACGATCGGCTTTCCCGGCCACGGCGCGGCGCTCGACGAGCGCGAGTACGCGCGCGAGAGCGCCCGGCTCATCGGCACCGACCACCGCGACACCGCGATGGCGGAGACGGACTTCCTGGGCGAGCTGTCGCGGGCGCTGCCCCGGCTCGAGGAGCCCTGCGGCATCCCGAGTGCCCCGGCGCTGATGCAGCTGTCCCGCTTCGCGGCCGAGCGCGTGAAGGTCGTGCTGGCGGGCCAGGGCGCCGACGAGCCCCACGGCGGCTACGGGCGCCATCAGGCCGCCGCGCTCATGGGCTCCCTCAAGCTGGTCCCCCCCGCTGCCGCCGCGCCGGCGGCCTCGCTGGCCAGAGCGCTGCCGCGGGCGGCGCGGGCGCGCCGGGCCGCCCACCTGATCGGCGGCCGGGGCGAAACCGAGCGCCTGCTGCGGCTGGTGGAGATCACCGACGAGCCCGTTCGCGCCTCCCTGCTCGGCGGGAGCGGAGAACAGGCCACGGACGAGCGCCTGGCCACCGCTCGCGGGATCCTCCAGGACACTGACGGCCGCGGCCTGCTCGAGCAGGCGCTGTACCTCGACACGCGCATGTTCCTGCCCGACGGAATCCTGCTCTGCAACGACAAGGCCTCCATGGCGGCGGGCCTGGAGCTGCGCGTGCCGTTCCTCGACCTGGAGCTGATGCATTTCGTCGAGCGCATTCCCGCGCGGGCGCGCGTGCGGCCCCGGGCGGGCAAGCGACTGCACCGCATGGCGATGGAGCGGCTGCTTCCGCCCGGCCTCGCGGGCCGGCCCAAGCACGGGTTCTCCACCCCCTACGACGACTGGCTGCGGAGCTCGCTCGGACGGGAGGTCGAGGCCCGCTACGCACCCGGCTCGGCCCTGTGCGAGCTGATCGCGCCCGCCGCCGTGGCGCGGCTGGTGGGCGAGCACCGCCGCGGGCGGGCCGACCACAAGTCGGTGCTCTACTGCCTGCTGGAGCTGTCCGAGTGGCACGCCGCGTTCGTGGAGGCGCGGGAGCCCGTGGCCGCGTGACCCGCGTCCTCTACGCCTACAGCCGCCGGGCGAGCTTCGTGGCGATCGACCGTGCGATCCTGGCCGAGCGCTACGACGTCGACGACCTCTACCAGCCCGGCCGCCTCCCACACCCGCTGAAGCTCGTAGGCGGGGTCCTGCGGGCCGACCTGGTCTTCGGCTGGTTCGCCTCCTGGCACACCTTCTTCCCGATCACCCTCGCCTGGCTGCTGCGCAAGCCGTCGGTGCTGGTGATCGGCGGCTTCGACACCGCCAACATGCCGGACATCGGCTACGGCCACCAGCGCGGCGGCCTGCGGCGCCGGGCCAGCCGCTGGATCATGCGCCGGGCGGGCCTGCTGGTGACGAACTCGGAGTACAGCCTGCGGGAGATCGAACGGAACACCCCGATCCCGCCTGCGCGGGTGACGGTGGTCCACCACGGCGTCCCGGACCCGTTCGAAGAACCCCCCGGCGACAAGCGCCGCGAGGCGCTCACCGTGGGAGCGATCGACCGGACGACCCTGGTGCAGAAGGGCCAGATTCCCTTCGTGCAGGCGGCCGCGGAGCTCCCGGACGTGCGCTTCGTGTTCGCCGGGAAATGGCTGGACGACGCGGTGGAGGAGCTCAGGGAAATGGCCCCCGCCAACGTGGAGCTGACCGGCTGGCTCTCGGACGCCGACCTGCAGGACCGCTACCGGAGCGCCGCCGTCTACGTGCAGGCCTCGCGACACGAGGGGTTCGGCCTGGCGGTGGCCGAGGCGATGCTTGCCGGCTGCGTGCCGGTGGTGGTGAACGTCACGGCGATGCCGGAGGTGGTGGGCGACGCGGGCGTGCTCATCGACTCGCAGGGCCCGGCGGAGGTGGCCTCAGGCGTGCGCCGGGCCCTGGAGCTCGGCCCGCAGGCCGCGCAGCGCGCTCGCGAGCGCATCCTCGAGCGCTTTCCGATGGAGCGACGGCGCGACGGCATCCTCGCCGTCGTCGAGCGGGCGCTCACCGACCGCGCTCACAGCTCCCAGTAGCGGCCCAGCACCTCGCCGGCGGCCTCGGCGAGCGCGTGGCGCTCGACCGCCCGGGGCGCCCCTCCCTGCTCCAGCCCCTCCATGAGCGCGAGCGCGGATCCGGCCATCGCCTCGAGGTCGTAGCCGCCCTCCAGGATGGCGCCTACCGGAACCTGGAGCTCGTCGGCCACGGCCCGGGCGCGGCGGCCGAACTCCCCGTAGCTCGAGGTGAGGAGGTTGCAGCCGCCCACCGGGTCGGCCCTGTGGGCGTCGAAGCCGGCCGACAGGAGGATCAGGTCGGGGGCGAACTGGCGGGCGGCGGGCTCCGCGACGTGCTCCAGCAGCGACAGGAACACGTCCTCTCCGCTGCCGCCGGGCACGGGCAGGTTGAGCGAGAAGCCCTCGCCCTCGCCCTCACCCACCTCGTCGAGTCGCCCGGTGCCGGGGTAGAACGGCCACTGGTGGATGCTGGCGAACAGCACCTCGGGCGAGCCGAAGAAGATCCGGTTGGTCCCGTTGCCGTGATGCACGTCCCAGTCGAGGATGAACACCCGCTCCGCGCCCAGGGAGTCGAGCGCGTGGCGGGCGGCGATCGCGGCGTTCCCGAACAGGCAGAAGCCCATGGCCCGGGCCGGTTCGGCGTGGTGGCCCGGGGGCCGGAGAGCGGAGAAGCCGATGCGCTCGTCACCCGCGAGCAGCGTCTCGACCAGCGAGCACGCTCCCCCGGCGGCGTGGAGGGCGGCCTCCCATGAGCCCTCGCTGAGGGGCGTGTCCTGGTCGAAGGCGCCCCCGCGGGAGCTGAGCTCGCGGACGGCCTCGACGTGCGACGGCGGATGAACCGCGAGCAGCTGCTCCTCGCCCGCCCGCGGCGCCTGGCGCCGCTCCCAGCCGAGCCAGTCGCGGTGCTCCAGCTCGTTCTCCAGGGCGCGGATGCGGTCCGCTCGCTCAGGGTGCCCGTAGCCGGTGTCGTGCTCGAGCGAGGAGGGGTGGTGCAGGTAGACGGGCACGCGCGGCCGATACCGTACCGGCCCCTGCTCGAGCCCCTTCGCACCGACGTCGCAGTGGTGGGCGCCGGCGCCGCCGGCCTCTACGCGGCGCTGACGGCCGCCGCCGAGGGCGCGCACGTGACGCTGGTCAGCCGCTCGCCGCTGGCTCAGACGGCCAGCTACTGGGCGCAGGGAGGCATCGCGGCGGCCCTGGCGCCGGACGATTCCCCCGAGCGGCACATCGAGGACACCCTGGCGGCGGGGCGCGATCTGGCCCGCCCCAGCGCGGTGGAGGTGCTGTGCGCCGAGTCGCCCGCCCGCGTGCGCGACCTGCAGGCCCTTGGCGTTCGCTTCGACGCCGATCGGGACGGAAACCTGGCCCTCGGCCTCGAGGGCGGCCACTCTCGCCGCCGGATCGTGCACGCCGGCGGGGCCGCCACCGGCCGCCGCATCACGCGCGACCTCTCGGCCCTGGCCGCCACCCACGAGGGCCTGCGTGTGCTGGAGCCCTTCGCCGCCACCGCCCTGGCCGTCAGCGATGGGCGCTGCGCCGGCCTCACCGCTCTCTCGCGGCGGGGTGACTCGGTGCTGCTGTCGGCCCGCCGGGCCGTGATCCTGGCCACCGGCGGGATGGCCGCCCTGTGGGAGCGCACCACCAATCCGGGCGGTGCGGTGGGGGCGGGCCTAGCGCTGGCCCTCGCGGCCGGCGCCGAGCTGGCCGACCTCGAGTTCATGCAGTTCCACCCCACCGCGTTGCGCCACGACGGTCCCCGCGACGGCTTTCTGATCACCGAGGCGGTGCGGGGCGAGGGCGCCACGCTCCTGAACGCGCGGGGCGAGCGGTTCGTGGACGAGCTCTCGCCCCGCGACGACGTGGCCCTCGCGGTCGAGCGGGAGCTGCAGGAGAGCGGCGAGCAGGCGGTGGGCCTGGACATGCGCGGGGTGGACCTGGGCCGCTTTCCCAACATCGCCGCCGCGCTGAGCGAGGTGGGCATCGACCCCACCCGCGAGCCGGTGCCCGTGGCTCCCGCGGCGCACTACACGATGGGCGGCGTGGCGGTGGACAACGACGGCCGCGCCTCGCTGCCGGGCCTCTACGCCGTGGGCGAGAGCGCCTGCACCGGCCTGCACGGCGCCAACCGGCTGGCCTCGAACTCGCTGGCCGAGTGCTTCGTGTTCGGGCGCCGGGCCGCCGTGGCCGCCTGCCGCGAGCCCGACGCACCGCCCGCCCCGGCAAGCCCGGACGCGGCGCCCCCCAGCCTGCCGAGCGATCAGACCAGGGCCGCGCTCTGGCAGCGCGCCGGCCTGCGCCGGGACGCGGAGGGGCTGCGCGGGCTGCTGGACGAGCCCCTTCCGCTGGCTCGCTCCATCGCGGTGGCCTGCCTGGCCCGGGAGGAGAGCCGGGGTGCGCACCAGCGAACCGACCACCCCGCCCGCGACCCGGGCCTCGACGGCATGCATACCCTGGTCAGCGAGGCCGAGACGCCCTCGTTCATCCGCTGGGAATGACCACCGACACCCCGCTCCCCGAGCTGTTTCGCGAGTCGATGACGCATCTGGCCTCCGGCGTGGCCGTGATCACCGCCAAGAGATCCGACGACCGCGCCTGCGGCCTGGCGGCCACGTCGCTGACCTCGTTCAGCGGTCACCCGCCCTCGCTGTTGGTGTCGATCTGGCACGAGTCGCGCTGCCACCGCGCGCTCGAGCAGTGCGAGCACTTCGGGGTCCACCTCCTCCGCAGCGACGAGCTCGAGCTGGCCCACCGGTTCGCCGACCGGGCGCGGGAGGACAAGTTCGAGGGGCTCGACTGGCACTGGGACGAGGGCGTGCCGGAGCTCTCGGGCACGCTCGCCTACCTGCGCTGCCGCCGCGTGGAGAACTTCGTGCGCTACGACCACACCGTCCTGATCGGGGACCTCGAGGGCGGCCGGATCGAGAGGGGCGAGCCGCTGCTCTACGCGCGCCGGCGCATGGACTGGCTCATGCGGCCGATGGAGTAGCTTCGCCGAGCGGGACGCCGATCACCTTCAGCCGCCGGCTCAGGGCCGAGTAGGCCATGACCAGGCCCGAGAACTGGGTGGTCACCCGCTCCTCACCGAGAAAGAACGACGACAGGCCCCAGAGGTGCTCGGCGCGCTGCTCGTCGGGGATCTCCTTACACTGCTCCTTGTCGCGCTCCAGGTCGATCCCCAGGGACTGCCACTGCTGGCGCTCCCACAGCTCGTAGAGCTGCTGCGGGCGCATGAGCTCGAGGCTGCGGTTGAGGTAGGCGTCGTCGCTGATCGTGGCGACATCGCCCTGGCTGGTGAGGTCGAGGAGGCTGGCCATGCGGCGATCCTAAACGGCCGCGTGGGCCCCGGGGCGCGGGGCGCCCGGCCCTGCCCCACCCTGCTCCACATGTCCCCCAAAGGGGCTGCACAGAGGACCAAGTTCGTACTTACTGAACGCTCAGTCGGTTTAATCTGCGCTTAACCTTAAGGCCTTGCGGCGGGGGCATACCTGTTGTTGGATCGTGGTCGTACTACGGCCGCCGCATGGAATGGGCGAGGGAGGCCCGATGTATCAGTTCAGTCGCTCGATGTACCGCGAGCTGGCACCCGAGGTGGTGCCGTGTAAGGGCGAGGAGGCAGGCCTCGCCCGTCAACGTTTTCTCCGTGCCTGCGAAACGTCGATCGAGCGCCTCGCGCTCGACCGGCACTATTTCGCGCGCCCGGTCGCCACGCTGTTCAACGACGTTCGCTGCTTCTTCCCGATGACGGAGCAGCTGCGGGTCTACCGGACCTGCGAGCGGCACATGTCGCTCGCCGTCGAGTACGTGGACAGCCAGCTCAGTCAGGGCGTGACGTTCGACGGCAGCCCCGCCTGCTGCCATGCGAGCACACGCAAGGGAAGCGCGTGCAAGCGGATCCCGCTGCCGGGCAGCCGCTACTGCCCGTCGCACAAGCATCTCGACGACGAGCTGGTCGAGGTCGCCGCGTAAGCCGCAGGCAGCCGGCTCGGCCGGCTGCGCGCGGATGATCACGGCCTGACATAGCGTTCCCCCGGTGATCCTGGGGGTCGACGTGGGCGGCACCTTCACCGACGCCGCGCTGTTGGGTCCCGACCGTGTGGTCACGGGCAAGGCGCCCACCACCCCGGAGGACCAGTCCGACGGCGTGATGCGCGCCGTCGAGGAGACGCTCGACAACGCCGGGGCGTCGAGCTCGGACGTCGAGCGGTTCGTGCACGGCATGACGGTGGGCACCAACGCGCTGCTGGAGGGCCGCGTGGCCCGCACCGCGCTGCTGGCCACGGAAGGCTTCACCGACCTGGAGGAGCTCGGCCGCCAGGCTCGCCCCGAGCTCTACCGGCTCTGCGCCGGACACCCGCCGCCCCTGGTGCCCGCCGACCTGCGGGTGGCGGTTCCCGAGCGCTGCGGGCCGGAGGGCGTGCTGCGCGAGCTCGACGAGGAGGCGCTGCGCGAGGCCCTGAGCGGCCTGGAGGCGGAGGCCGCCGCCATCTGCCTGCTGTGGGGCTTTCGCCACCCCGGGCACGAGGAGCGTGCCGCCGAGCTGGTGGAGGAGGCCCTCGACGGCGTGCACGTCTCGACCTCGCACGAGACCGCCGGCGTGTTCCGCGAGTACGAGCGCTGCGCGACCACCGTGGTGGACGCGGCGCTCTCCCCGCTGTTGCGCGGGTACCTCGAGCGCCTGTCGGAGCGCACCCGCGACGCCGGCCTGCCCGACCCCGAGGTGATGCTCTCCAGCGGCGGAACGGCGGCGGCCGCCACGGCCGCGCGCCACGGCTCCTGGACCGTTCTCTCCGGGCCCGCCGGAGGGGCGGTGGGAGCGGCCCGCGCCGCTTCTGCGGCGGGGGCCGGCGACGTCGTCGGGCTGGACATGGGCGGCACCTCCTGCGACGTGTCGGTGGCACTCGGGGGCTCTGCGGCCGTGGGCACGGGACGCACGGTGGCCGGCCGCGCGCTGGCCCTGCCGATGGTGGACGTGCACACCGTGGGCGCCGGCGGGGGCTCGATCGCCTGGCGCGACTCCGGCGGGGCGCTGCGCGTGGGACCGGAGTCCGCGGGAGCCGATCCCGGCCCGGCCTGTTACGGCAAGGGCGGGGAGCGCCCGACGGTGACCGACGCCAACCTGCTGCTCGGCTATCTGGACGCAGAGTCGCCCCTCGCCGGGGGCGTGAGCCTCGACACCGGCGCCGCCGAGAAGGCACTGGGAGAGCTGGCCTCCGAGCTCGACCTGTCGCTGGAGGAGACGGCCGCCGGGGTGGCCCGGGTGGCCGGCGTCGAGATGGCCCAGGCGGTCCGCGTGGTGACCGTGGAGCGCGGGATCGATCCGCGCGAGCTGGCCCTTGTCCCCTTCGGCGGCGCCGGACCGCTGCACGCGGCCCGGATCGCCGACGAGCTGGGCATGCGCCGGGTGCTGGTGCCCGTGGCGAGCGGGGTGCTGTCGGCGCTCGGCCTGGTGGTCTCCGAGCGCCGGCGCGACCTGGTGGAGAGCGTGCTGCTCGCCCGCGACGACCTCACTCGCGAGCGGGTGGCCGAGGTGGTGCAGCGGCTGGCCGAGCGGGGCCGCGAGGAGCTCGACGCGCCGGACGCCGAGCTGCGGGCCACCTACGACCTGCGCTACGCGGGCCAGGCCTTCGAGCTCTCGGTGCCGGGCGAGCCCGAGCCCGATCCCGACGACCTGCGCCGCGCCTTCGACGAGGCGCACTCCGAGCGCTACGGCTACGAGGACCCCGACGCCGAGCTGGAGCTGGTGAGCGTGCGCGTGGCCATCGCGGAGCCCGGCGCCGAGCTGCAGCCCGCCACGCCCGAGCGGGCGAGCGAGCGAGGCAGCCGCAAGGCTCGCTTCGGCGACGACGTGCAGGACACGACGGTCTTCGGAGCGGGTGAGCTGGAGGCCGAGGGCCCGGCGATCCTCGAGCTGCCCGGCTCGACGCTGGTGGTACCCCCGGGGTGGAGCGTTCGGGCCGGGGGCGACGCCGTGGAGATGGAGCGCCGCGAATGAGCGCCGAGCTCGACCCGATCACGCTGCAGGTGATGCTCGGCGCGCTGCGCGCGGCGTGCGACGAGATGGGAGCGGTGCTGGTCCGCTCGGCCCACTCGGCCAACATCAAGGAGCGCCGCGACGCCTCGACGGCGCTGTTCGACGCCGAGGGCCAGATGGTGATGCAGGCCGAGCACATCCCCGTGCACCTCGGGGCGATGCCCTCGGCCGTGGCGGCGGTGCTCGACGAGGAGCAGCGGCCGGACGAGCCCTGGATCCTCAACGACCCCTACGCGGGCGGCACCCACCTGCCGGACATCACCGTGATCTCACCGCTGTTCTTCGACGGGGAGCTCACCGGGTTCGCCGCCAGCCGCGCCCACCATGCCGACGTCGGCGCCGAGGAGCCGGGAAGCATGCCCGCCGACTCGCGCACGCTCGAGGAGGAGGGTGTGGTGATCGCGCCCACCCGGCTGACCGGCGACGTGCTGCACGATCTGGCCGGGCAGATGCGCAACCCACGGCAGCGCGAGGCCGACCTGCGGGCGCAGCTGGCGGCCGGCCGCGCCGGCGCCGAGCGGGTGGCCGCCCTGATCGACCGGTTCGGCCTGGACACCGTGCAGGCCGCGATGCGAGAGACCCTCGACTACGCCGAGCGGCGCACCCGCTCGCGCATCGACGAGCTCGAAGACGGCGTGCGCGAGGCCCGTGACGTGCTCGAGGCTCCGGACGCCGACCTCGAGCTGTCGCTGAAGGCGACCGTCGAGGGTGACAGCGTGACGCTCGACTTCAGCGGCTCGGCCGAGCAGCACGACGGCAACCTCAACTGCCCGCTCGCCGTGACCCTGTCCGCCTGCTACTTCGCCCTCCGCGTGCTCACCGACCCCGACGTGCCTCCCTGCGCCGGCGCCTACCGCCCGGTGACGGTGTCGGCGCCCGAGGGCACCCTTCTCAACGCCCGCTCGCCGGCGGCGGTCGCGGCCGGCAACGTCGAGACCTCGTCCCGGGTGGCCGATCTCGTGCTCGGGGCCTTCGGGCACGCGCTCGGCCAGGGGACGATGAACAACCTCACGCTGGGCAATGACGACTTCACCTACTACGAGACGATCGGCGGCGGCCAGGGGGCCTGCGAGGACGCCGACGGCCCGAGCGCGGTGCACGTGGCCATGTCGAACACGCTCAACACCCCGGTCGAGGCGCTGGAGCTCGAGTTCCCGCTGCGCGCCGTCGAATACGCGCTGCGTCGCGACTCCGGCGGGGCGGGACGCAGGCGGGGCGGCGACGGCGTGGTGCGCGAGCTGGAGGCGCTGGACGACATGCGCTACTCGCTCATCACCGAGCGGCGGCGCCACCCGCCGCCGGGCGCGGACGGCGGCGACCCGGGCGAGCCTGGTAGGAACCTGCTCAACGGGGAAGAGCTACCGCCCAAGCATTCGGGTGCGCTCGGCTCCGGTGACCGGCTGCGAATCGAGACCCCCGGAGGTGGTGGATATGGATCAGGATGAACGGGTCGCCTTCTGCGGGCTCGGGATCATGGGCGGGCCCATGGCGGCGAACCTGGCCCGCGCGGGCTTCGACGTGTCCGTGTGGACGCACAGCGAGGGCAAGGCAGATCGGTTCGCCGACGAGCACGGCGTGCGGGCGGCCGCCACGCCGGCGGAGGCGGCCGAGGGCGCGAGCGCCGTCGTGACGATGGTCGTGGATGCTCCCGAGGTGGGGTCGGTGCTCCTGGGCGAGGGAGGCGCCGCGGACGCGCTCGAGCCCGGCTCGCTGTGCCTGGACATGTCCACCATCGCCCCCAGCGCGGCGCGCGCCCTCGGGAAGAAGCTCGACGAGCGCGACCTGGCCTACCTCGAGGGACCGGTCTCCGGTTCACGGCCCAAGGCGGAGGACGGCACGCTCACGATCATGGCCGGCGGGAAGCCCGAGACCTTCGAGCGGGCCCGGCCCCTGCTCGAGGCGATGGGCGAGCTGATCGTCCTGGTCGGCCCGCGGGGCCACGGCCAGATGGCCAAGGTGCTCACCAACACGCTCGGCGCGGTGAACGCGGCCGCACTGGCCGAGGGAGTGCGTCTGGTCCAGAAGGCGGGGATCGACCCCGACCGCTTCCTCGAGGTGGCGAGCGCGAGCGCCGGCGGCTCGACGGTGCTGACGCTGAAGGGCAAGCCCATGTTCGAGGACGAGTTCGAGCCCCTGTTCAAGCTCGAGCACATGCTCAAGGACGTGCGCCATTGCCTGGCGGAGGCCGAGGCGCTTGGGGTCGACCTGAGCCTCGGCCGGGAGGCCGAGAGCCTCTACTCGCGGGCGACCGACGAGGGCCACGGCGAGGAGGACTTCGCCGCCGTTGTCACGGCGACCGGCTGAGCGGTCGCACGCCGGATCTGAAAAGGGAACGAAAATTCCCTTGAAACGCCGACCCTGTTTCGCAACAATTCGTTCCCCGCGCCTCACCCACACCAGACGTCCCCGGCGCGGAATTGGGGAACCCTCTTCTATGCCAGTTGCTTTCAAGGAATGGGCTGTGACCGTGCGTGCGCTCGCCGAGGGCGAGCAGCTGCTCACCCTGCGCAAGGGCGGGATCCGCGAGGAGAACCGGCACTTCGAGATCGAGCACGACCGGTTCTTCCTCTACCCGACGTTCGATCACCAGCGCAACGACCTGGTCCGCCGCTCGCACCATCCGGAGCTCGCCCGCGCGCTCGAGGAGGGGGTCTGGCCCGAGGACGAGCCGCCGGCCGAGGCGCTGATCCAGGACGGGGGCATCACGCAGCCCGAGCGGGTGCGCATCCGGGCCTGGGCCGAGGTGTCGGCGAGCTACCTGATCACCGATCCACGCGCGATCGACGCCCTGTCGCCCTACTACATCTGGACCACGGACTACGCCGAGAAGCGGCTGCACTGGAAGCGCCGGCATCCGCTGCACGTGATGGTGCTGCGCACCTACCGCATCCCGCGCCCGGTGACCGTCAAGGTGCGGCCCGAGTACCACGGCTGCCGCTCCTGGATCGAGCTGTACCGCGACCTCCCCTTCGAGGGCACCCCGGTGCTTTCGGACGACGAGTTCGAGCGGGCGTCGGAGCAGATCGAGGCGATCGCCTCGGACGCCGTGCCGGTCCTGGCCTAGCAGTCGGGTCAGATCTTGCATTCCGGCACCCGCCGGCCCGGGTGCAACAGCGCCGCGACCGGTGTGACAGCCGTGCAACAGAAGCCAGCGCCGTGAGAACCGCTCAGCTGCGCAGGGCGGTGAGGCTCAGCGCGGGCAGCACCAGCCGGCGATCCCGGGGAAGCCCGCCCCGGCGCCCAGCTCGCCGCTGACCTCGGAGAGCGCGCTCACCTGCCGGCGCGGGCCCAACAGCAGCCACTGGTCGGCGTCGCGCCAGGCCAGCAGCAGGCGGCGGCCGTCCGGGGACCAGGCCAGGCCTTCGACGCGGCCGAAGCCGTCGAACAGGCTCCGCGCCGCTCCGGACCCTCGCAGGGGCACGCTGAGAACCTTGGTGCCGCTCCGCCCGCCCGCCGCGACCGCCGCCCGCCGGCCGCCGGGATGAAGGGCGAGGGCGCGCGCCCGCGGCACGGGCCTGGCGGCCACGGGGCGCCCGCGGCGGTCGTAGACCCGGAGGCGGTCCGCGAAGAGCGCGACCAGCCGCCGCCCGTCCCGGGTCCAGGCCAGGGAGACCGGCTTGCGCCCGGTACGGCGGGCCCAGAGGCGGCGTCCGGTATCGACGTCGACGGTCTCGATCAGGCCGCCCGTGCCCGCGTAGCTGAGCACCCACCGCCCGCCGGGGCGCCAGGCGGGCGTGACAGAGGCCGCCGCCTTTCGGAGCAGCCGGTCGCCCGTGCCATCCCCCACGACGACGCGCAGCGTCTTCGCCTCGAGATAGGCCACCCGGTAGCCGAGGCCGCCCGACCAGGCGGGGTCGTGCACCGGGCGCGGGCGGGTGACGGTCCAGCGAACGTCGCCGGTCGGGGTGACGGCCACCAGGCGGCGGCCGCGCACGCCGATCACGAACTTGCCCCGCGGCGACCAGCCGGCCTGCGAGAAGGCGCCCACCTGCTGAATGGAGCCATTCGGGCGCACGACCCAGGCGCCGCCGCGGGCCACCGAGAGCACGTCGCCGCCGCGAGGCAGGCCGGCGAAGGCTGGCGTGGCGTCCTCGCGCTCGAAGCGCTGCTCGATCCAGTCGCCCACGCGGGCTCCCGCCGGGGTGAGGGTCACGGCGACGACAAGCAGGGCCGCGGCCGCGGCCACCGCCACGGCCAGGGGGCGGAGCGCCCGGGGACGGGACGAGGCCGGCGCGCGCTCGGCGTAGGCGGCCGCGATCACCGACCAGCCGCGCTCACGTGCGTCGGCCTCGCCGGGGAGCGGCCGCTCGGCCACGCGCCTCAGCCGGGCCTCCGTGCGCCGGCGGGGGCTCACTCGGCCTCCTCCTCGTCGAGCAGGTCGCCCAGGCGGTCGAGCGCGCGGCGCAGGCGCGAGTTCACCGTGCCCCTGGGCAGCTCGAGCAGCGTCGCGATCTCCCCCGGGGTGTACTCGAGCAGGTAGCGCAGCGCCACCACGGCGCGCTGCTCGGGCCCGAGCTCGGCCAGGGCGAGCGTCAGCTCATCGGACAGACCCTGCGCCGGCGGGTCGGTGGCCGGTACGTCGGCGGCCGCGCTGGCCTGCACCTCGTGCCGCAGCGCGCGCGACCGGGCCGCGTCGATCGCCCGATTGACCACGATCCGGTGCAGCCAGGGGCCGAAGGGACGCCCGCGGTCGAAGCGATCGAGGGCCCGCACCGCGGCCAGAAACGACTCCTGGGCGATGTCCTCGGCCGCCGCGGCGTCGCGCACCACCAGCCAGGCCGCCCTGTAGGCGCCCGTCCAGTGCAACCGGAAGAGGGCCTCGAAGGCGTCGGCCGAGCCGCGCTGCGCCTCGCCCACCAGGCGGCGCTCCTGGCGCCGCGACGGCACCCGGCCCCGGGACAGGCGAGCCGCCGCCGCCCTCACACCGGGAACGGCCGGCAGCATCGCCGTTCGCCCATCGCCTGTCATGCCTGCCGCAGAGCCTTGCACGCGCTTCACCCCAAGTCACTACGAGCACTGGTGCCGCAGAGGTCCCTGGCAGAGTTCCCACCGCTGCCATGCCCTGGGTGGAATCTCATTCGCCGGCCTTCTCCGCACGTCACGACTCCTCCAAGAGCGACGAGGCGAACCGGGTCCTGGACCAGCTCGAGCGGTTCCGCGAGGAGGTGCTCGAGCTGTTCGAGCTGGTGCCCGAGGAGGTGGCGGTGGTGCTCCATCCCCGCCCCATCGCCCTCACCCTCGCCCATCCCTGGCTGCCGCTGGCCCGTGTCGTAGCGGCTCCCGCCAGCCGGCGTTACTTCGCCGGCTGGTTCGCCGAGGGCGAGATCCACGTGCTCGGCCCGGAGGCGCTCGAACGCCGCGCCTCGCGTGTACCCGGCTCGCTGGAGGCCCTGCTGCTCTCCCCGCAACACGAGTACTCGCACCTCGTGGTCGGCGCCAACCACCCCGGCCTGCCGCCGCCGATGTCGGTGGCGAACTTCCGCGGCTACGTCCGCTGGGCCTGGCTCTGCGAGGGCGCGGCCACCTGGCTCGCGGGCCAGACGCCCCACCTGCGCCCGGCGATCGTGCGCCGCCTGCGCGAGGGTCGCCGGCCGGACTTCCCCCCGTCGGCGCCGGACGCCATGCTGCTCGGCGCCACGGTGTTCGCGCTGCTGGAGCGCCTGGAGGGCGCCCGGGCCGCCGCCGCGCTGGCCACGAGCCCCCTCGACCAGGGGCCGCGCTCGATGCTCGCCGCGGCCTTTGGCCGCAACGCCGCGGCGGTGGAGCGCGACTGGCGGGCGGAGCTGGACTCGCTGCGAGCGGGCTAGCCGCGGCCGGCTACAACCCGAGCGTCTTGGCGATGATGTTCTTCTGGATCTCCGAGGTGCCGCCGTAGATCGTGGTGACCACGGCGGCGCGCAGGTTGCTCTCCATCGGGTACTCGAGCGCGTAGCCGTAGCCGCCGGCGATCTGCACGCCCTCCAGGGCGCAGCGCTTGGCCAGCTCGGTGGCGGCCAGCTTGGCCATCGAGGCCTCCTGGGGCAGCATCCGGCTCGGGTCCTCGTCGGTGAGCGAGGCCACCCAGCGCACCAGCAACCGCACCTGGGCCAGCTCGGTCGCCAGCTCGGCGAAGCGGTGCGAGATGGCCTGGAAGGAGCCGACCGGCCGCCCGAACTGGCGGCGCTCCTTGGCGTAGGCCAGCGCGTCGTCGAAGGCCCGCTGGGCCAGGCCCAGCGAGCTGGCGGCGAGGATCGTGCGCTCGTAGTTGAGGCCGGCCATGAGCTGGGTCCAGCCGCCGCCCTCGGTGCCCAGCAGGGCGTCCTCGGGTGCGCGCACCCCGTCGAGGTGCAGCTCGTTGGTCTCCTCGCCGCCGAGGGTCTTGATCGGGGTGATGGTGAGTCCCTCCGCCTCGCGGGGCACGAGGATCATCGACATGTCCTCGTGGCGCTCGCCGTCGCCGGTGCGGCAGACGATCAGCGTGTGGCTGGCCTTGTGCGCGTAGGAGCACCACATCTTGGAGCCGTCGAGCACCCACTCCCCGTTGTCGCGCCTGGCCCTGGTCTTGAGCGCGGCCACGTCCGAGCCGGCCTCGGGCTCGGACATCGCGATGGCGAGCGTGCCGCCCTTGACCACGCGGCCGAAGAGCTCCCGCTTCTGCTCGTCGGAGCCGAAGCGCGACAGCGCGCCCACCACGATCAGCGTGACGCCGTAGCCGCCGACCGGGATGCGGCCGCGGGTGGTCTCCTCCAGGAACAGGGTGGCGTCGAGGAAGCTGCCGCCCGAGCCGCCGTACTCCTCCGGGATCTGGAGCCCGTACCAGCCGAGCTCGCCCATGCGGGCGGCCACCTCGTCGGAGTGGCCGTCGTCGGTGGGCACGTCGAACTGCTCGCGGGCCGCGAAGTCCCGGAGGGCCTCGACGAAAGCCGTCTGCTCGTCGGACAGGCCGGTCGTCACGCTTCTACGGGCTCGCGCGGCTTGAACCGGTTCAGCTCGCGCACCGCGATCACCATCTTGTGCACCTCGTCGGGCCCATCGGCGATGCGCAGCCAGCGCCCTTGACGCCACATGGCCGCCAGCGGGATGTCGTCGGACATGCCCATGGCGCCGAACACCTGCATCGCCCGGTCGAGCACACGCTGGTGCATCTGGGCGGCCACCACCTTGATCATCGAGATCTGCTGGCGGGCGGCCCGCTTGCCCTCGGTGTCCATCTTCCAGGCGGCGTGCAGCACCAGCAGGCGGGCGGCGTCGATCTCCATCCGCGACTTGGCCACGAAATCCTGGACGAACTGCTTCTCGGCCAGCGGGCCGCCGAAGGCCTCACGGTCGTGGGCGCGGCGGCACATCATCTCGAAGGCCCGCTCAGCGGAGCCGATGGCGCGCATGCAGTGGTGGATGCGACCCGGACCGAGGCGGTCCTGGGCGATCGCGAAGCCGGCCCCCCGCTCCCCGAGCAGGTTGGAGGCGGGCACCCGGCAGTCCTCGTAGCGCACCTCCCAGTGGCCGGGTCCCTTGTCGTGGCCCATCACCGGCACCGGGCGCACCCCCTCGAAGCCGGGGGCGTCGACGGGCACCAGGATCATGCTGGCTCGCTTGTGTGGAGGGGCGTCGGGGTCGGTGACCACCATCGCGATGGCCACGGAGGCGCCGTTGTAGCCCGAGGTGAACCACTTGTGGCCGTTGATGACCCACTCGTCACCGTCCAGCTCAGCCAGCGAGACCAGCCGCGTGGGGTCCGACCCTGCGCTATCGGGCTCGGTCATCGAGAAGCAGGAGCGGATCTCCCCCTCGAGCAGCGGCGTGAGCCAGCGCTCGGCCAACTCGGGCGAGCCGTGCTCGGCCAGGATCTCCATGTTGCCGGTGTCCGGAGCCGAGCAGTTGAAGACCATGGGCGCGACCGCGCTGCGGCCCATGAGCTCGCAGAGCATCCCGTACTCCCAGTTGGTCAGGCCCGGGCCGTAGCGCTCGTCGGGGAGGAACAGGTTCCACAACCCCTCTGCCTTGGCCCGCTCGCGCAGCTCGACGATGATCTGCGGGTAGGCGACTCCCGGGCCGACCTCGTTGTCGAGGGCTTCGAAGGCCTCACGCTCAACGGGATCGACGTGCTCTTCGGTGAAGTCGCGGACCCGCTCGAGCAGGTCGGCCACGCGGTCTGAGGGAGCGAATTCCATGGGGCGCGGAGCCTACCGCGCTCAGAGCCCCACCTGGACCACCCAGGCCAGCACGAAGAAGGCGGCTCCGCCGAGCAGCACCGCCGCCATCAGCACCACCGGCCGCGGTCGCGCGGGCGTCTCCTCGCGAGGGGCGAGATCGGTCTGGAGGAGGACGTCCTGCGCCGCCTCCAGGCCGGCCAGCGGGACCAGCACGTCGCGCGGACCGGCGGCCAGGAAGTCGGGCACGTCGAAGCCCGCGCTGCGGCGCAGCATGCTGGGCACGCCCTCCTCGAGCAGCAGGCCCTGGATCAGCTCGGCCTCGGCCTGGTTGCGGCCGCCGGCCACGCGTACGAGCCGGCCCTCGGTGTACAGGGGGTTGATCTTGCGGGCGCGCTCGTGAGCGTCGTTGAGCGGCGTGTCGAGCGCCTCGCCCTCGAGCGGTGAGAGCGGCATGCCGCAGCGGGCGCAGAAGGCCTCGGCGGAGCGGGCCTCGTCGCCGCACCCCGGACAGGCCAGAGGCCGCGGCTCAGCCATCGACGACGATCGGCTCCTCCTCCACCCGGCCGTCCTCGATGCGCCAGCCGCGCACCACCGGCGCGTCGCCGTTCTCGAGCGAGACGATCAGGTAGGTCCAGGATGGGTAGCTGGCGAGGTTGATGTCGGTCTGCGACGGCTCGGCCGGGCTCCGCGGATGGGAGTGGTAGACGCCGACCTCGTGGCCCTCGTCGTCCAGCTCGTTGACGCGGAACAGGCTCTTGTGGTCGAGCTCGTAGCCGTAGGGCGAATTGCGCATGTTGGTGGCGCGCACCACCTCCTCGACGGCCCCGTCGCGCGCGCGGACGTAGCCGCAGCACTCGTTGGGCGCCTCGTCGGCGGCGTGGGCGACCAGCTCGTCCCAGTGGGTACGTGAGATCCGCACGCACCTAAGGCTAGTGTCCGCCCGGCATGTCCCACCTGACCAGACGCAGCGTGGTGGGTGGCTCGGCAGCGCTGCTGCTGGCGTCCTGCTCGTCCGACGAGCCGCCGCCGGCGGGTTCCCGCCGGAGCGTGGGAACGGGTCTCCCCAACTCGCTTCTGGTGCTGGAGCACACCGCCGTCGCCGCGTACGACATCGCCGTCGAGTTGCTGCGCGGCGAGGCCCGCCGGTATGCCCGCCGGATCGTGCGATCCGAGCGCGAGCACATCCGCCGCCTCGAGGAGCTGGTCAGCGAACGGGGCGGTCAAAGCGCCCGCCCGCGGACGGCGGCCGAGTACGCCCGCTCCTTCCCACGGCTCGGCGATGGCCGCGACGCGCTTCGCTTCGCGCGTGACCTCGAGGAGCGGCTGATCCGGGCCTACCTCGGCGTCCTGCCCGTGTCCACCGACCCCGCCTTCCGGCTGGTGGCCGCCGAGATCTGCGCGGAGGAGGGGGCGCACCTCGCGGTGGTCGACGTCCTGCGCGGCGGCGCCGCGTCTCCCCGGGCGTTCGTGACGGGAACGCTGTGAGGGCCACCCGCCGCGGCCTGCTGGTCCTCGGGGCGGCCTCGGTGCTCGCGCCGCCGCCGGCGCTCGCCCAGGGCCGCTCGGACGTCGACGTGCTCGAGGAGCTCTACGCCCTCGAGGCGCAGCTGGCCGACGGCTACCAGGCCGCCCTGCGCCGCGGCGCGCTCCCCGAGGCGGTGGCGCGCCGCCTGCTGGCCCAGGAGCGCGAGCACGCGCGCGGCCTCGAGCGCGCTCTCACCGCCCGCGGGCGCGCCGATCGCCCGGCGGCCGAGCCTGCCCCGGAGCTCCGCCGCGCCCTGCGAGACCGCGCCGGGCTGGTCCGCTACCTGCTCGAGCTGGAGGCACGCGCCGTCAGGGCCTACGCGAACGCCGCCGCGGGCCTGCGGGACGAGGGCCTGCGCCAGCCGCTGGGCGCCATCATGGGCAGCGAGGCCCAGCACGAGGTCGCGCTGAGGGAGGCGCTGGGCGAACCTCTGCTCGGGGTGTAGCCTGATGGCGATGGGTTTCTTCTCCGCCCCGGGGCCGCTCGAGCTGATCGTGATCCTGGTGATCGCGCTGATCGTGCTCGGGCCGCAGAAGCTCCCTGAGGCGGCCCGCTCGGTGGGACGCGGCATGCGCGAGCTCAGAGAGTCGATCCAGGGCGATCCGGACCCCTACGAGGACTACGACCCGGAGCCCGACGAAGAGGACGACAGCGCCACCGCCACGAAGAGCGCGACGCCCTCGTCCTGATCAGGCTACCAGAACGAAGCGGTCTCGAGCACGCCCTCGTCCTCGAGCTGCTCGATCGTCTTGCTGTAGACGCCCGAGCTGAGGTACTTCCAGCCGTCGTCCGGGGCCACGAAGACGACGTTGCCCTCGTCCAGCTCGGCGGCCACCCGGACGCAGATAGCGGCGACCGCCCCGGTGGAGACGCCCACGAACAGGCCCTCCTCCTCGAGCAGGCGCTTGGTCCAGACCACCGAGTCGCGGTTGGAGACGAAGATCTTCCTGTCCAGCAGGGAGAGATCGAGGATCGGCGGGATGTAGCCGTCCTCGAGCGAGCGCAGCCCCTGGACGAGCTCGCCCTGCAGCGGCTCGGCCGCCACGATCAGGGTGTCGGGGTCCTCTTCCTTGAGCCGGCGAGCGTTGCCCATCAGCGTGCCCCCGGTGCCCAGCCCTCCGACGAACGCCGCCACCTCGTCTAGCTCGTCGAGGATCTCCACGGCGGTGCCGTTGTAGTGGGCGTCCGGGTTGGCCGGGTTCCCGTACTGGTAGGGCATGTAGTAGGCCGCGTCTGCCTCGGCCATCTCCAGCGCCTTGGCCACCGCCCCGTTCGAGCCCTGCTCGCCGGGCGAGTAGACGATCTCGGCCCCGTACATGGTCAGCAGCTCGGTGCGCTCGCGGGTCACGTTGTCGGGCATGACCACCTTGAGCGGGTACCCCTTGCGCCGGCAGATCATCGCGAGCGAGATGCCGGTGTTGCCCGAGGTGGGCTCCAGGATCGTCTGGCCCGGGCGAATCAGCCCGTCCTCCTCGGCCCGCTCGATCATCGACCGGGCCACACGGTCCTTAACCGACCCGGTGGGGTTGTAGCTCTCGAGCTTGACGTAGATGCGCACGCCCGGATGGGGGCTGAGGCGCTTCAGCTCGACCAGCGGCGTGTTGCCGATGGCCTCGATGATGTCGCCGTACCTGCCCCCACAGGGCTTGTTGTCAAGCCGCGGCTCCAACACTTCAGAAAGTGTATCCATGGGCAACGGTGGGCAAACGGATGGCAATGGCGCATTCCTCGGAGCCCCCCGGCAACGCGCCCGTGACCGAGCCGGAGCCGCCTGGACGGCCCCGACGACGCGTTCAGTGGGCGGGCGCGCTGACGATCGAGGACTTCCGCTCGGTGCGCCGCTGGCTCGTGGTGATCGGCATCACGGCTGTGGTGGGGACGGCGATCGCGATCTTCTCGCTGGTGAAGGCCTACGAGGCGGAGCAGGACGCCGCCGACCGCGAGCGGGTGGTGCGGCTCGAGCGCACCCTCGATGCCCGGCTGGTCGAGCTGCAGGACGCGCTCAGCCGAACCGGCGAGGAGACCGACGTGGCCCGCCTGGGCCGTGAGGTGCGGCGCCGGGCCGAGGAGGCCGACCTGGCCCGGGTCGACCGCCGCGTCGGGCAGCTCGAGGACCAGCTGAGCGCGGTCGAGGAGGCCGCCGCGGATGCACAGCGGTCGGTCACGAGCCTGAGCGCCCAGGTGTCCGACCTGGCCGACGAGCTGGAGGACAGCCAGGGCAACCAGCCCTAGTGGGCCGACCGGGAACGTTTCCCCGGAAATGCGAGGTCCGGACGGCGCCAGGCAAGGACGCAGGGAGCCGGAATAGCAGCGCCACTGCGCGGGGTGCCCGCGAAGCGGGTCACCCCGCCAGCAGGGCGACCGAGGACGCCGGGTGGCGGCGTCCGGGGCCGCAGTTTCGGGTGGAACGTTTCCGGGAGGTCCACTACTAGCCTGGCGGGTCCTCGGTCATCACCGTGTCCTCGTCCGAGTACGCAGGAGCGCAGCAGCACAGCAGGCGCAGCGGCTCGGACCCGGAGTTCCAGAGCTTGTGGGGCACACCCGGCGCGATCACTACGCAGGCGCCCGGGCCGACCTCCCGCTCGTGCTCGCCCAGGCGCATGCGCCCGCGGCCGTGGGAGAAGAAGTAGATCTCCTCGCTGGTGCGGTGATAGTGCTCGATGGTCTCCCCGCCGGCGGGCAGGGTGGCCTCGGCCAGGCTCTGGTTCTCGGCGTTGCCGCTGGCCGGTCCGGCCACCTCCCGGATCGTGGAGCCGTCCAGGGTGGTGAAGGGCTCGGCCTCGTGGAGGTGGCGCAGGTCCACGGCGGTCAATCTAACGCCGGTAGCGCACCTCCAGGACGCCGGCCCAGATCTCCTCGCGCGTCTCGGCGCCGTCGCGGCGGAAGCCATGCCGCTCGTAGAAGGCGTTCGCGCGCCCGTTGTCGGCGAACGACCACACCGTCGCCTCTGTGTGCCCCATCGCCGGCAGCTCCTCCAGCGCCCGGGTGAGCAGAGCGCTGCCGACTCCGCTGCGCCAGGCCGCCGGGGCCACGAACAGGCTCCGGACCTCGCCGGTCTCCGCGGACGTGTCCGCATCGCGGGACGCCCCGAAGGTGATGAAACCGCGGAGCTCGTCCTCCTCCTCGGCGACCAGCATCACGACCGTGGGATCGTCCAGCAGGGCCTCGAAGCGCTCGGGTATCCACCGTGGCAGCTCGTGCCCGGCCGGCAGCAGGTCCTCGAAGCCGGCCCGCGACGCCTCGTCCCAGAGCGCGGTTACGGAAGGCGCGTCCGCAGGGGTGGCTTCCCGCAGGCGGACCCTCAACCGCCGGCCATGGCGGGCAGGATCACGAGCGTGTCGCCCTGGCCCACCGCGGTGCCGAGACCGTCCAGCACCCGCACGTCCTCATCGTTCAAGTAGACGTTCACGTAGCGGTTCAGCTCACCGTCCTCGCTGAACAGCTGCGACTCGGTGGCCGGATGCTGCGAGGCCAGCGACCGCAGCACCTCGCCCACGTCGCCACCCTCGGCCTCGACCTCCTTGACGCCGCCGACCGAGCTGCGCAGGACCGGGGGAATCTTGACCGTGCTCACGGGGGCGGCAGCCTAGCCGAGAGGAGAGCGCCCCGGCAGCGGAGCTGAGCGGTCGAAAACCGAGGAGGCCAAGGAAGCAGGGAGCGACGCCTGCGAATGCAGGCGAGCGACCGATGACGCAGGCATCCGATGGTTTGCAGGCCGCTCAGCCCGCGCCCGCGCAGAATGCCTCGTAGTCCGGGAAGACCCCCATCTCGTCGTCGGAGATGGAGTCGGGGTCCCGCGAGCAGATCGGGCAATCGGGGTCGCGGCGAACCTTGAGCTCCGTGAAGGTGGTGCCGAGCGCGTCGTAGAGCAGCAGGCGGCCCGCCATCGTCTCGCCGGCGCCGGTGACCAGCTTGATCACCTCGACCGACTGCAGCAGCCCCATCACGCCGGGCAGCACGCCCAGTACCCCGGCGGCGCCGCAGGAGGGCGCCAGCTCGGCGGGCGGCGGCGTCGGGTAGAGGCAGCGGTAGCAGGGCCCCTCGTAGGGATGGAAGACCGAGAGCTGGCCCTCGAAGCCCAGGATCGAGGCCGAGACCACCGGGATCTGCTTGCGGACGCTGGCGTCGTTGAGCAGGTAGCGGGTGGGGAAGTTGTCGAGCCCGTCGACGACCACGTCGTAGCCGTCGATGATCTCCATGATGTTGGACGCGTCGAGGCGCACCTCGTGCTTCTCGACGTTCACCTCCGGGTTGATCTCGTGGATCGAGATCTCGGCGGAGTCGACCTTGGGCACGCCGATGCGGTCGTTGGAGTGCGCGACCTGGCGCTGGAGGTTGGACAGGTCGACCACGTCGTTGTCGACGATGCCGAGCGTCCCCACACCGGCGGCGGCCAGGTAGAGAGCGGCCGGGGAGCCCAAGCCGCCGGCGCCCAGCAGCAGCACCTTGGCGTCGAGCAGCTTCATCTGGCCCTCGAGGCCGATCTCCGGGATCAGCAGGTGGCGCGAGTAGCGCTCGCGCTGCTCGGGGCTCAGCGCGCGGGGCACCTCGACGTCGTAGCCGCGGTCCTTCCACAGCGTGATGCCGCCGCGCATGGAGGCCACGTCCTCGTAGCCGAGGAGATCGGTCATGGTCTGGGCCGCGAGCGCGGAGCGGTTGCCGGAGGCGCAGTAGAGGATCACGCGGTCGGAGCGGTCGGGAGCGGCTCCCTCGATGCGGGACTCCAGGTGGCCGCGCGGAACGTGCACGGCGCCCGGCAGGTGCGACTCCTCGAACTCGTGCTGCTCGCGGACGTCGACGATCACGGCGCCGTTGCCGTTCTGGCTGAGGTCGTGGACCTCCTTGGGGTCCACCTCCTCGATCTGCTCCTTGACCTTGCGGATCAGCTCCGCGCCGCTTGCCATTCCTCAGAACACCTCAAACCCGGTCGGAATTCAATACTTCAGAAAGTGTAGCGAGGTCGCGGGGCTCCGCCAACCCCCGTCCGGTGCGCTGTACTACCGGAATGAGCCTCGAGATCCGGGCCGGTCTGCGCCCCGGTGACATCGGTCAGATTACCCGCCTGCACGGGGAGGTATACGCGGCCGAGTACGGGCTGGGCGGGATCGAGCCGTCGGTGGCCGAGACCCTGGGCGGGCTGGCGCGGCGGGGATGGCCGGGCGACCGCGAGGGCGTCTGGATGGTCGAGGCCGGCGGCGAGGGCGTGGGGTCGGTGATCCTCTACGACCGCGGCGCCGGGCTGGCCCGCCTGGGCATGCTGGTGCTGCGCCCGGAGCACCGTGGCGGCGGGCTGGGCCGGCGGCTGGTTGAGCACTGCCTCGAGGGCGCCCGGTCGGCGGGCTACGAGCAGGTCGAGCTCGTGACGCTTCCCGAGCTGCGGGCCGCGATCCACCTGTACCGCGAGGCGGGGTTCCGCCGGGTGGGCCTGGGACCGCTGCAACACTGGGGCCGCGAGATCACCCTGGAGCGCTGGGTGCTCGACCTGCGGGTGTAAGGAACCTCCCACGTAGCAACCCGCGCCGGAAGAATGTGAGGTTTGCCGCCTCTACGGGAGAGGGGTGCGGCGAGTTCTCCGCGGCTGACAAGGGCAAAGTCGTCGAACCCCGGCGGCTGCGGCCGGAACCGGCTTCCTTACCCCGCAATCGACGGCGCTCGTGCCCGCCGAGCCGCCGGGGCGTTGCACTAGCCTCGACCCCGTGAACGGGCGGGTCCTGATCGCGCTCTTCCTGCTGGCGGTCTTCGCGCTCGGCGCCGTGGTCCTCGTGGCCCGCGCCCGCCAGGACGAGCAGGCGCCCGTCGTCGGCTCGGCCAACACGTTCGAGGGCGCCGTGATGCCGGAGGGGCTCAGGGCGCCCGACTTCGCGCTGCGCAACCAGGACGGCGAGCGCGTGTCGATGCGCGACCTCCGCGGCCGGCCGGTGATCGTCACGTTCCTCTACACGACCTGCGACGACAGCTGTCCGCTCCAGGCGCAGACCGTCCGGGGCGCCCTCGACCAGCTGGGCCACGACGTGCCCGCGCTCGCGGTCGCCGTCGACCCGCCGCGCGACACGCCGGAGCGGGCGCGCGCCTTTCTCTCCGAGCAGCGGGCGCTCGGCAGGATCGATTTCGTGTTGGGCAGCCGAGCCGAGCTGCGCCCGCTGTGGAAGGGCTTCGCCATCCAGCCCCAATCGGTGACCCGGGAGCACCAGGCCCGCTTCACCCTGGTCGACGCCCGCGGCTACCAGCGGGTGGGCTACCCCGGCGCCGAGGCCACGCCGGAGCGGCTGGCGCACGACATCCGGCTGCTCGAGCGGGAGAGCTGAGGCTGGCTGCACCCGGTCGTTATCCTACTACGGAGGTAGGATTTGAATCCGTGATGTTCTCGACCAAAGCCGAGTACGGCGTGCGCGTGATGGCGCACCTCGCCCGTCGCGAGGGCGAGACCCCGATCTCGCTGGGCTCGATCGCCGACGCCGAGGGCCTGCCCCTGGCCTACCTCGAGCACCTCGTGCAGCGGCTGCGCCGCGCCGACCTGGTCGAGTCGCACCGGGGCGCACACGGCGGCTACACGCTGGCCCGGCCGGCGCTCGACATCACCATGGCCGAGGTCGTCCGAGCGCTCGAGGGCGACATCGCCCCCATCGAGTGCATCACCGCCAACCCCGACGGCGGCCTGGTCTGCGTCCGCGAGGACGAGCCCGGCCACGATCCCTGCCCGACCAAGCTGCTCTGGACCCGGGTCCAGGGCTCGGTCGTACGCACCCTGAACGAGATGACGCTCGCCGACCTTGTCCGGCCGGCCCGCACCCCGAAGAAGACTTTGGAGAACGCAACCGTATGACCCTGGAGATCCAGAACCTGCACGTCCGGACCGAGGATCGAGAGATCCTGCACGGCGTGGACCTCGTGGTGAAGAAGGGCGAGACCCACGCCCTCATGGGCCCGAACGGGTCCGGCAAGTCCACGCTGGCCAACACCCTGATGGGCAACCCCGTCTACGAGGTGACCGACGGCCGCATCCTGCTCAACGGCGAGGACCTGACCGAGGCCGACCCCGACGAGCGCGCGCGCGCAGGTCTGTTCATGGCCTTCCAGTACCCCGCCACGATCCCGGGCGTCTCGGTCGCGAACTTCCTTCGCATGGCCATGAACGCCGGCCGCGACGAGCCCATCAAGGTCAAGGAGTTCGGGCAGCTGCTGGGGCGCAACATGGAGTTGCTGCGGATCGACCGCGCCTTCACCAGCCGCTATCTCAACGAGGGCTTCTCGGGCGGCGAGAAGAAGCGCGCCGAGATCCTCCAGCTGGCCATGCTCCAGCCCGACTTCGCGGTGCTCGACGAGACCGACTCCGGCCTCGACATCGACGCCCTGCGGATCGTGGCCGACGGCGTGAACGAGATGCGCGGCGCCGAGCGCGGCTTCCTGATCATCACCCACTACACCCGCATCCTCGGCTACGTCAAGCCCGACTTCGTGCACATCATGCTCGACGGGCGGATCGTCCGCGAGGGCGGGTCCGAGCTGGCCGGCGAGCTCGAGGAGAAGGGCTACGAGTTCGTGCGCGAGGGGGTCGCGGCCAGTGCCTAGCGCGAAGCAGCCGGCTCGGCCGGCTGCGCAGCGAGCCGTATCCGAGTTCGTCGAGGACCGGCGCAAGGCCGCACTCGAGGTCTTCGAGAACGAGCCGCTGCCCACCTGGCGACGCTCGGGCTTCTGGACCACCACCGTCCGCAAGCTGGCTCTGGACGAGCTCGAGCCACGGCGCTACGAGCCGGTCACCGAGCTGCCGGAGATCGTGCGCCAGGACCTCGGTGACGAGGAGCACGCGGGCCTGATCGTGCAGCGCGGCGCGAGCGTCGTGTACTCGCACGTGACCGACGAGCGGATCCTCATGATGCCCCTCGAGCAGGCGGTCGAGGAGCACCCGGACCTGGTCGAGGAGTACTTCGCGAAGCGGCTGCCCTACGACGAGGGCAAGTTCGCCGCGGCCACGGCGGCCTTCTGGACCGGCGGCGTATTCGTGCACGTCCCCAAGAACGTGCAGATCGAGAAGCCGATCCAGGTGGTCTGGCTGATCGACGAGCCGGGCACGGCCCAGTACGCGCACACCCTCGCGGTGGTGGGCGAGCTGGCGGAGTGCCGGATCCGCGAGTACTTCGTGGCCCCCGACTTCGAGGGCCAGGCCCTCCACGCCGGGGCCTTCGAGCTCTACGCGCTGCCCGGCGCCCAGGTCGACCTGGCCCACTACCAGGACTGGGGCTCGGGCGAGGTCTTCGACATCTCCACCCGCCGGGTCCAGATCGGGCGCGACGCGCGCGTGAAGTGGGTGCCGATCCACCTGGGCGGCAAGCTGACCAAGCAGACGCTCGACATCATCACCGCCGAGCAGGGCTCCGACATGCGCCACAGCGGGCTCTACTTCACCGAGCGCGACGAGCACCTCGACCTGTTCACCAGCGACAAGCACGAGGCCGGCCACACCACCGGCGACACCGTCTGGAAGGGCGCGCTCACCGGTGACTCGCGGGCCTCGTACGAGGGCCTGATCCACATCGTCCCGGGCGCGCAGGAGACCGACACCTACCTGCAGACCCACCAGATCCTGCTCTCCCCGCGGGCCAAGGGCGACGCCATCCCGTCCCTGATCGTGGAGACCGACAACGTGAAGGCCTCGCACGGCGGCACGGTCGGCGAGCTCGACCAGGAGCAGATCTTCTACATGATGACCCGCGGCCTGCCGCGCGCCGAGGCGGTGCGCGTGCTGGTGGAGGGCTACTTCGAGGAGGTTGTGCAGCGGCTGGATGACCCGGGCCTCGAGGACCTGGTGCGCCGCCGGGTGGCCGAGAAGCTGCAGGGCGCCGAGGAGCAGGTGCGCGAGTTCATCGGAGAGCGGGCCGAGGCGACCTGATGGGGGGCGCGATCGCCGAGCAGCCGCTGGTCGACGTGCGCGCCGACTTCCCGGTGCTCACGCGCGAGTTCGGCGGCCGGCGCGTGGCCTACCTCGACTCGGCGGCCACCTCGCAGCGCGCCGAGCCGGTGATCGCTGCGATGGACCGCTTCCAGCGGGAGTCCTACGCCCCCATCCACCGCGGCGTCTACGAGCTGGCCCGTGAGTCGACCGAGGCCTTCGAGTCCGCCCGCGAGCGGATCGCCGCCTTCGTGAACTGGGATCCGGCGTGCTCGATCTTCACCCGCAACGCCACCGAGGCCATCAACCTCGTGGCCTATTCCTGGGGCCGCGAGCAGGTGGGCGAGGGCGACGAGGTGCTCATCACCGAGATGGAGCACCACTCCAACATCGTGCCCTGGCAGCTCCTGTGCGAGGCCACCGGCGCGCGCCTGCGCTACCTGACGGTGTCCCCCGGGGCCGAGCTCTCGCTGGACGAGCTCGACGCCGTGCTCGGCGAGGGCCGGGTCAAGCTGGTGGCGGTGGCGCACGTGTCCAACGTCCTGGGCACCATCAACCCCGTGGCCGAGATCGTGCGGCGGGCCAGGGCGGCCGGCGCGGTGAGCCTGATCGACGGCTCGCAGGCCGTGCCCCAGATGCCCGTCGACCTGCGCGCGATCGACGCCGACTTCTACGCCTGGACCGGCCACAAGGCGCTCGGCCCCACCATCGGCCTCCTCCACGGACGCCGGGAGCTGCTGGAGGAGATGCCTCCCTTCCTGAGCGGCGGGCACATGATCTCGCGCGTGGAGCGCGAGCGCTCGACCTGGAACGAGCTGCCCTACAAGTTCGAGGCCGGCACCTCGGCCGCCACCGAGGCCGTGGGCCTGGGCGCGGCCGTTGACTACCTGAGCGAGCTGGGCATGGCAGCGGTGCGCGCACACGAGCGCGACCTCACCGACTACGCGCTGGAGCGGCTCGCGGGCGTGGAGGGCCTCACCCAGTTCGGCCCCGCCGACCTGGACCGCCGCGGCGGCGTGGTGGCCTTCGCGATGGAGGGCATCCATCCCCACGACATCGCCGAGCTGTGCGACCGCGAGGCCGTGTGCGTGCGCGCCGGGCACCACTGCGCGCAGCCGCTGATGCGCGCCCTGGGCGTGGGCGCCACCGCCCGCGCGTCGTTCGGCGTCTACAACGCCCGCGACGAGGTGGACCGCCTGGTCGAGGCCCTCGGCGGGGCCCGCGAGGTCTTCGGGCTCTAACCATGGACGCCCTCTACCGCGATTACATCCTCGAGCACTACAAGAACCCGAAGAACTTCGGGGAGCTCGACCCGCACGACCTCGAATGGCACGACCACAACCCGCTCTGCGGCGACGAGCTCGGGGTGCACATCGTGGTCGAGGACGGCAGGGTGGCCGAGCTCCGCTTCCACGGCCAGGGCTGCGCCATCTCGCAGGCCGCCGCCTCGATCACCTCCGATGAGCTGGTTGGCATGCCGCTCGAGGAGGTGGAGAAGCTGGATGCCGAGTGGGTGATCGACCAGCTCGGCATCGACATCTCCCCCACCCGGCGCAAGTGCGCGCTGCTCTCCCTGAAGGTCATGCGCGGCGCCACCACGGGCGACGCGTCGTGGCCCCAGTAGCGGCTCGACCGGTTCCTGGACAGGAAGGGGCCCGCGCCAGATACTGGCTTGGGATGCCAAATGAGATCGAGGCGCTGACCCGCAAGGTGGCCGATGCGGTCAACTGTGGCTTCCGAAAGTCGCCATATGCGCGACTTCTGGAAGCCACACTCGCCGCGCGGCCGCGCGAAGGCAACGGTTGGGTCACGGGTGTGACGGTCGAGCGACGGAAGGCACATCGGCGCCTTGTCGCGAGCGGCGTCGAATCAGAGCCCCTCTGGCCGCTAGAATTGATATCCGACCTCGGAAAGCGGAATTTGGAGCGTATGGCAGCCACTGACAAGACGCGAGTCCCCAAGGCCAGCCCGATCAAGGAAAACGATCAGGGCCAGCTCGTCGCGAAGAAGGGCATCTCCCGCGAGGTGATCGTGGAGCTGTCCAAGATCAAGGACGAGCCCGAGTGGATGCGCGAGAAGCGGCTCAAGTCGCTTGAGATCTTCGAGCGCAAGCCCGTCCCCACCTGGGGCGTGGATCTCTCCGATCTCGACCTCTCCGAGCTCGTCCTCTACTCGCCGCCCGAGGCCGGCCGCTACGACAGCTGGGACGACGTGCCCCAGGAGCAGAAGGACACCTTCGAGAAGCTGGGGATCCCCCAGGCGGAGCGCGAGCACCTCGCCGGCGTCGTGGGGGTCTGGCGCCAGGAGCCCTTCTACGAGGGGCTGAAGAAGGAGTACGCCGACCAGGGAATCATCTTCTGCGCCATGGACACGGCGGTCACCGAGCACGAGGACCTGGTGCGCGAGCACTTCATGAACAAGTGCGTGCCGCCGCAGGACAACAAGTTCTCCGCCCTGCACGGCGCCGTGTGGTCAGGCGGCTCGTTCCTGTACGTGCCCAAGGACGTGAAGGTCGACCTTCCGCTCCAGGCCTACTTCCGCATGGAGGGCTCGGGCGAGGGCACCTTCGAGCACACGCTCATCATCGCCGACGAGGGCTCGGACGTGAACTACATCGAGGGCTGCACCGCGCAGACCTACAGCGCCAACTCGATGCACTCCGCGGTGGTGGAGATCTTCGTCAAGGAGGGCGCCAAGGCCCGCTACACCACCGTGCAGAACTGGTCCAAGGACGTGTTCAACCTGAACACCAAGCGGGCCATCGTCGACGCACACGGCACGGTCGAGTGGGTCGGTGGCTCGATGGGCGCCAAGAAGGTCATGCTCTACCCCGGCTCGTTCCTCATCGGCGAGGGCGCGCGAGCCGACCACCTCAACGTCGGCGTGGCCAGCGGCGACGTGTGGAAGGACACCGGCGCCAAGGTCGTGCACCTGGCACCGAACACCACCTCCAACATCCTGGCCAAGTCGATCTCCAAGGACGGCGGGATCATGGGCTACCGCGGGCTGGTCCGCATGGGCCACAACTCGCAGGGCTCCAAGGCCCACGTCCAGTGCGACGGCCTGATGATGGACGACCGCTCCCGCTCGGACACCTGGCCCGACATCCAGATCCAGAACCCGCACGTGACCGTGGCCCACGAGGCCGTGGTGGGCAAGATCTCCGACGAGCAGCTCTTCTACCTGCAGTCCCGCGGCCTGAGCGAGGCCGAGGCGGCGGGCATGATCGTGAACGGCTTCATCGAGCCGGTCACGAAGGAGCTGCCGATGGAGTACGCCGTCGAGCTGAACCGCCTGATTCAGCTCGAAATGGTCGACTCGATCGGCTGAGTCCGGCTGCGAAGCATCGTCAGCCCACGTCATCGGTCGCTCGCGTGCAGAGCACGCGTCGCTCCCTGCTTCCTCGGCTGACGGGCTTCTCGCCGGCTCAGACGATCGAGCGCATCGCTGCAAGCTCGATCGGCTAGGCCGAGGCCTCGCCCGCCTGGCCCGCCAGGTCGCGGTTCTCCGGCACGTACTTGCTGGCTATGAACATCGCGCCCTGAGGGTCGGTTAGGACGGTCATCCGGACCCACGGGGCGTCGAAGGGCGGGACGACCACCGTGCCGCCCAGCTCCGCCGCCTTGCCGGCGACGGCGTCGGCGTCGTCGACCGCGAAGGTCACGCCCCAGTGCGCCGGGACATCCTGCTGGTCGTCCGTCATCGGCGCGAGCGACGCGACGACGTTCTCGAAGCCGGCCGGAGCGGACTGCTCCTCCATCTGCGTGCGCAGGTCGGGGTTGTCGCGCGCCAGGTAGTCGCCGTAGCCGGGGAGCGTCCACATCTCAAAGCCGCCGTCGAGCTCGAGCGTCTCCCAGCCGAACACCGAGCCGTAGAAGCGCTTCGCGCCCTCCACATCGCGGACGTTGAGGTTGTTGAAGCTCAGGCTGCCGTGCTCGTTGACGATCTTCGCACCCCTGTGCTCCTTGGCCTGCCAGACACAGAACGCGGCTCCCTCGGCATCGGTGAGCACGGCCATCCGGCCGCTGTCCATGACGTCGAACGGCTCCATCATGACGCTGCCGCCGGCCTCGGCGACCTTGGCTGCGGCGTCGTCCGCGCTGTCGACCCAGACGTAGGTGTTCCACATCGCCATGGGCGGCGCTCCCTCGGCGACCGATCCGATGGCGGCGACGTCGCCGCCCCGGATACGGCCGATGAAGTACTTGCCCTCGGACCCCGGCGGCATCACGTCCTCGAACTCCCAGCCGAAGAGGCCGGAATAGAAGGCGACGGCAGCCTCCGGATCGGGGTGGCTCGTGTCGATCCAGCAGGGGACACCGGGGAGGTATCCGTCTCGTTCGGCCATGGCTGCTCCTTTTCGTTTGCCGACGGCAGGGGCAAACCTATGCTGAATTTAGGCCAGAATGCGTCCTCAACCGGTCACCCCCGGGGAGGGGTGCCGTTGTCCGGGCGACGTCAGAGGTACTGCCCGAAGGTGCGCTCGAGGAACTCGTTGCGCAGCATGCTGCGCGGATCGAGCTCGCGCTTCAGCGCGAAGAACTCGCGTGCGTTGTCGCCGTACATCTCCGCCAGGGTCGACTCGCGCGCGCTGACGTTCTTCACCAGGTAGACGCGTCCGCCGTACTGCTGCCAGAGAATGTCCGAGAGCTCGGTGAAGGCCTCCTTGACCCGCTCGATCTTGTCCGCATTGGAGGTCTCGAACGCGTAGCTGACGGCGAAGCCGGCCATGTCCGTCGTGGCCGACATCAGGAAGGGGAGATCCTTCGGCAGCCAGAGGATGTCGTGCAGCGTGGGCTCGAGGCCCTTGTCGGCGAAGTAGGCGCCGGCATGTTCCAGCCACTGCGCCAGCTGATCGCCCGCGTCGCGCCACCCCTCCGGGGTGCGTGGATCGCTGGGGACCACGAAGGTCTGCTGCACGGTCTTCAGCTTCCGGAAGCGCCACAGCCTCTTGGCCCGTGCGTTCCCGTCCACGAAGAAGGTGAAGCCGTCCACGTAATCGATGTATCGGGCATGGTTCTTGTACTCGAAGTGCCAGGCCCACCACCAGATCAGGCGCCAGAGAACGCGCACCCGCATTCCCCACTCGACCAGCAGCCGGGCGAGCATCTCGGGCCGGTGAAGCTTCATGCGAGGCTTGAAGCGCGTGGTCGGGACGAACACGGACGTGAAGAACAGAGCTGAGGGCTCCCGTCCGCCGCGGGGCACGATCGCCGAGTAGATCGCGTCCAGCTTCATCGGGTCCCGCGGGTCCGAGGTCTCGAGGAAGGTGCGCCGGGTGTTGGGTATCAAGGCATCCGCGAGCTCTCGGCAGGTCTCGTACTTGCGGACGACCGTGCGCACACCGAACTGCTCGCCGGGCTCGGCCACCCGGAGGACGCGGTAGGTGATCGACACGACGGCGCCGAGGTAGCCCAGGCCGCCGATGACACCGGCGAAGGCCCGCTCTTCCCTGGTCCACTGGCTCCGCGGCACGTTGGCCCGCGGTGGGCGACACTCCAGTGTCCGGCCTGCAGGCGTGATGAGCCTGAAGTGCTCGACCCAGGTGCCCTCCTTCCCGTAGGCGGGCGAGAAGCGCGACAGACAGTCGCCTGAGAGCGTGCCGCCCGCGGTGGCCTGGCTGGTGGTGACCGTGATGGCGGGCACCAGGCCATGGGGCCGCAACTCTTCGAGGATGTCGCCCCAGGTGGCCCCAGGCTCCACCCGCACCCGGCGCTGCGCCGGCAGCGGGACTATCCGCTTGAGGCAGCTCATCGAGATTACGACCTGCTCGCCGAGCGCCTGTGCGTCGAACGAGTGCCCACCGCCTCGGAACGTCACCTTGAGCCCATGCTCCCGGGCGTGGTCGAAGATCAGGCACACCTGCTCGGGGTTCCGTGGATAGAACACGCGCACCCGCTCGACCTCGTAGAGCCCCGAGTAGCAGCCCAGCGTCTCGACCTTGCTGGGGACCCGGTCTACCTGCGGGCTCACAGCCCCAGCGCCTAGGCTGTCGCGGCCACGTCCACGAGCGCCGCTGCCCGCCGGGCGCTGAGGCCGTACCCGTCGGTCTGCGCGAGCTCGAGCGCCCGCTCGGCCATGCCCTGCGCCTCCTCGGGGGCGCCCGTATCCAGGCGCGACCGGGCCCAGTAGCACAGATTCTGGGCCTCCCACACTCGAGCACCCTGGCGCTCGTGGCGCCCCGACGCCGCGGCGAAGTGGGCGTGGGCGCGGTCGTGCGCTCCCAGCGTGGCGGCCAGCATGCCGAGGTAGGACTCGGCGGAGCCGTAGCCGCTGGCGCCGTTCCACACGAAACGGTCGTGCCAGGGCTCGATCAGCTCGTAGAGAGGCGCCGCGGCTCGCTCGGAGCCGACCTCCGCCGCGGTCCGGGCCCACATCGCCAGGGCCGTCGAGTAGACCTGGTTGCGAGGCACCGCGGAGAACCCCTCGGCCGCCGCCCGCTCCAGCATCGGCGCGGCCTCCGCCTCACGGCCGGAGTCGCACAGCGCGGCCGCCAACCCGGCCTGGAAGGCGGGAATCCCGGGATTGGCGGCGGCGGCGAGCTCGAGCAGCTCGAGGGTCTCCTCCGTCCGTCCCTGATCCGAGCGCACCGCGCAGATCTGACCCCAGTAGATGACCATCGTGTCCGGGTCGTCACCCTGGCCCAGCTGGGCCGCCGCCTCGGCCAGCCGCTCGGCCTCGTCGAGCGTGCCGCGCATCTGGGCCAGCCCCGCGGCGAAGTAGGCGGCGTGCCAGCGCAGGTCCGGCTGGCCGAGCTCGCCGCTGAGCTCGCACAGCCGGTCCGAGGCCTCGGCCGCCCGGGTCAGCTTGCCCGACTCGGCCGCCGCATGCACCGTCCGGTCGAGCGCCCAGATCCGGGCCAGCGGATCGTCGACCCGATCGGCGAGCTCCATCATCTCGGCGGCGACCTCGCGGCGGGCCGGGAGGGTGTCGGCGGACCAGACCGCGTGGAAGTAGTCGCGCAGCACGTAGGGCAGGATCTGGGCGTCGCCGGCCGTCCTGGCCAGCCCGAGGGCCTCCTCGGCGAGCGCCCGCCGGTGCTCGTGGCGCGGCGCGAACTGCAGCTCCATGGCGTGAAGGGCCAGCAGCCGCGCGCGCCGGGACGCGTCGGTCCCGTCGTCAAGCTCGATGGC
Organism: uncultured Thermoleophilaceae bacterium; assembly: GCA_963850205.1. GTDB lineage: Bacteria > Actinomycetota > Thermoleophilia > Solirubrobacterales > Thermoleophilaceae > JACVRW01. The sequence goes on from CAWKKJ010000008.1 coordinate 868,898, forward strand.
CCGCTGCAGCACGGCCACCCGCTCCTCGTCGACGGCGCCGAACGCGCTGGCATAGCCACGGCTGTTGGCCAGGGCTGCGCGCGCGATGCGCCGGGGGTCGCCCAGCTGCTCGGCCTGCCCAGCGGCATCGAGGAGCGTGTCGCGGAACTCCGGCCGCCGGGCCTGGCGCTGGGCCTCTCCGAGGGCGATGGCCAGGTCGCAGCGCTCCTCGGGATCCGGGTCCGGCGCCTTGTCGAGCAGCTCGACCGCCTGGGCAAACCAGCGCACTGCCTCGTCGGGGGCCAGCTCGTCCAGGGCTCGCTCGCCGGCTCGCGCGCTGTAGGAGACCGCCTTCTGCGCGTCGATCGGAGCGGTGGCCGCGGTCCAGTGACGGGCAAGCTCGGTGATGTGTGCCCCGGGCGCTCCCCCGCAGAGGCCCTCGAGCGCCTCCGCGGCGCGGCGGTGCAGCCGCGAGCGGCGGGTGGCTCCGAGATCGTCGTACAGGATGTGGTTGATCAGGTTGTGGGCGAACGAGAAGGAGCCGCCCTGGTCGGTGAGGAGCGACGCCTCGACGGCCGCGTCGAGCACGTCGATCAAGCGCTCCTCGTCGATGCGCGCGATGCGCGCGAGCAGATCCAGGTCGAAGCTGCGCCCGATCACGGCCGCGCAGCCGAGCACCGTCCGGCAGTCGTCGCCGAGGCGCTCGATCCGCCGGCCCACGACCTCGCGAACGCTCTGAGGGAGCCCCAGCGCGTCCGGCTGCTGCCGCAGCTCCCAGCGGCCCTCGGGGACCCTGACCAGCGCGCCGGACTCGAGCAGGTGGCGGAGCATCTCCACCACGAAGAAGGGGTTGCCGTCGGTCTCCTCCGCGATCTCGCGGGCGAGTGCCATGCCCGTCGCGTCCATCTCGTGGCGAGCGGCCGCCTCCATCAGCGACACCACCTCGTGCTCGCCCAGCCCCCGCAGGGTCAGCCGCTCTACGCCATCCGTGCGGCGCAGGTCGGCCAGCACCGCCGTGAGGGGATGCGCGCCGGAGAGGTCGCTGTCGCGGTAGGTGCCCAGCAGCAGCAGTCGCGACGGGCGCGCGTCGCCCAGCACGTGCTTCAGCAGGGCGAGGGTGGGGCCGTCCGCCCAGTGCAGGTCGTCGAGCAGCAGCACCACAGGGCTGTCCCCGCCCGCGGCGTCCAGCAGGCCGGCCACGGCCGAGAAGAGGAGGTAGCGCTCGGTCTCCGGATCGGTCTGCTTGGGCGCCGGCGTGCCGGGGATCCGCCGGCCGAGCCCGGGCACCAGCCGGGAGAGCTCGCCGCCGTGGCGGTCGACGTGCTCGGCGAGCAGGTCGCGCGGCGCGTGCTCGACGTAATGGGAGAGCGCCTGGATCCAGGCGCCGTAGGGCGCCTGCAGCTCCTCGGGGCAGTGGCCCAGGAGCACCACGGCGCCCTCGGAGTGCAGCTCCACCGCGCTCTGGGTGAGAAAGCGGGTCTTGCCGATGCCCGGCTCGCCTGACACGAGCAGTCCCTGGCGCGGCCCGGCCAGCGCCGAGTCCCAGCGCTCCCGTAGTCGATCCCGCTCGCGCTCTCGACCCACATAGCCGGCGGGAGCGGGCGCCGCCAGCTGGCTCGGCACCGGGACCGCGGCGGCACCCCGGCCGGCCGACTGCCAGCTCAGCTCGTAGGCGGGCAGCGGCTGCGGAAGCCCGCGCAGCTCGAGCTCGCCCATGTCGACGAACACGTGGCCGTCCCGCCCGCCGATCCGCTGCACGAGCTCGCTGACCAGGATCCGGCCGCCCTCGGCGGCGTCGCACAGCCGCGTGGCCTCGACCACCGGCATCCCGAAGTAGTCGCCGTCCTCGTAGGTGGCGTCGCCGAGGGCCACGCCCACGCGGATGGTCAGCGGCACCTCCGCAGCGCGGTTTCGCCGCTCCATGCGCTGCTGGATCGAGACCGCGCAGGCCACCGCGTCGGCCGCGCCCCGGAACACGATCATGAGACCGTCGCCGGTGCTCTTGACCTCCGTGCCGGAGGAGTCGGCGACGGACTCGCGCAGCATGCCGAAGTGCTCGCGCCGAAGCTCATCGGCGGCCACCGGCCCGAGGCGGGTGGCCAGGCCGGTGGACCCGACCAGGTCGGTGATCACGACGGTGACTGTCTCCGAGGAGGACGGCATGGGGCGCGCAGACCCCCCTGCCCTGCGAGTCAAGGGCGATCGTACAACGGAAGTTCTGGCCCCGCGAACGCGACGGGGCGGCCCGAAGACCGCCCCGTCGCAGCGTCCGGATGTCAGGCCCTCGGGCCTAGCACCTCCGGGTGTTGTTGCTCTCCGGCTTCTTCTCGCCCGACTCGGACACGAACGTAACCTGGATCAGGCGGGTGTTGCCCTTGCAGCCGATGGCGCTGTAGAAGCCGACCCTGCGGTTCTTCCTGGCGATCTTCTTCGTCGCCGACCGCTTCTTGATCTTCGAGAAGACGTCCCGGACCACCGCGTCGATGGACGGGTTGCCGTTCTCGTCGAAGGCCGGATGCAGCAGCACGGGCGGCACCGTGAACTGGAGCTCGTCGGAGGCCACGCCGCCGATCCTGACCCGCTTGTACGGCGCGAGAATCGCCCGGTTCTGGTTGTTCAGGCAGCGGCCCTTGTACTGCTCCTCGAGGGCCGGCGGGGTGTTGGCGACCGAGTCGATACGGATGGCCAGCCCACCCTCCTTCTTCCCGATCCTGCCGTAGACGCCCCAGTTGCCCGGCTTGACGTTCCAGAGCGTGAGCTTCAGGACGCAGGCGAGCTGCTGCGACTGGTCAGTGGTCGCGCCGACGTAGGCGTAGATCGTGCCCTCGCCGACCTTGGTGTTCTTCTTACACGCCTGCTCCGCCCCGTTGAAGACCTGCTTGTTGACCCCCCTCGCGTCACCGCGACAGGCCGGGAACGCCTCCGGATAGGTCACCAGGCCCTCGGCGCCGATGCGGTACTGCTTCACCGGGGTGCCCCGGTTGGCCTCGATCTCGTCCCGCACCGTGTACTCGAAGTTGAGCGAAACCGGTACCGGCTTCTTCGCGCTCCCCTTGACCACGGGCTTGGAGTTGCCGTCCACCGTGTACGTGTTCGCGGCATACGCGATGCCGGCCACCGCGAGCGCTGCAACAGCAGCCAGCGCGGCGATCAAAAACTTACGCATTCACCCCTCCTGGAATGAGCTGGATTTGCGTCAAAAGGACGCCGCGCAGCTTCCCGCGAGCAGCGGAAATCGGCGCCGAGATCACCCTATAACACGGTCTCCAGGATTTCGATGCGGAACCGTCGCCCCTGCTCCGCCCCCGCGGTCCGGCATCCTCTGGCGCGGTGCGCCTGCCCGCGGACACCGAGATCTATGCCCCCGAGTTTCCCCCGCGCCTGTCCTGGCTGGGTGTTCCTTTCCTGCGCATGGGCACGCTCATGGGGCGCGGAGCCGTGCTGGTGGAGTTCTGGGACTTCGCGCGCGTCCACTCACTGCGCACCTTGCCCTACCTGTTGGCCTGGCACGAGCGCTACGCCGAAGCGGGGCTGCGCGTGGTGGGCGTGCACAGCCCGGGATACTCGTTCGGGCGCGACGCCGAGCTGGTGAAGCGTGCCGTCGAGCGCCTCGAGGTCCCGTACCCGGTGCTGCTCGACCCGGACTTCGAGGTCTGGCGGCTGTACGGGAACGAGGGCTGGCCGGGGCGCTACCTGTTCGACCGCACCGGCCGGCTGCGCTTCGTGCATTACGGCGAGGGCGATTACCGCGACACCGAGCTCGCGATCCAGGAGGTGCTGGGGCTTGACGCGCCGCCCGAGCCGCTGCCCGCGCTGCGCCCGGAGGACGAGCCGGGCGTGCTGCTGCGCCCCCAGACCGCCGACATCGCGCTGCCGGGCGACCGCGGGCGACTCGAGCTGGTGCGCGACTGGAGCGAAGGGGAGGACTGGATCGAGGCGGCCGACGCGGGCGCCGCGGCGGAGTTCAGCTTCGACGCGGGGGGCGCCTTCGCGGTCCTGTCGGGCGGCGACACCGAGCCCGGGCTCTACGAGGTCGACGGCGTGGTGCGGGCCGGCTCGCCGGGCCTGAGGCTGCACGGCGTGCAGTTCACCCCGCTGCCGCCGGTGGAGGAGCCTAGGTAGCCGTCGGCAGCGGGCGGGCCGCCAGCGCCGTGCGGATCTCCTTGGGCAGCATGAAGCGCACGTCCTCCTGCACCACCTCGAACTCGGAGATGTCCTCGGTGCCGCGCGACCGGAAGAAGGACACCAGCCGCTGCACCAGCTCCTCGGGTGCGCTTGCCCCGGAGGTGATGCCCACCACCCGCTTGCCCTCGAGCCACTCCTCCTGCACCTGGCCCTCGTTGTCGATCAGGTGGGAGTCGGCGCCGTGGTCACGGGCCACCTCGACCAGCCGGTTCGAGTTCGAGGAGTTGCGCGAGCCGATCACCAGCACCAGATCGCACTCGCGGGCCATCTGGCGGACGGCCAGCTGGCGGTTGGTGGTGGCGTAGCAGATGTCGTCGGACTTGGGCCCCGTGATGTTGGGGAAGCGCTCACGCAGGCGGCGGATGATGCGGTCGGTCTCGTCCACGCTCAGGGTGGTCTGGGTCAGGTAGGCCACCCGGTCGGGGTCGGCCACCTCGAGCCGGTCGGCGTCCTCCTCGGTCTCGATGAGCACGAAGTGATCGGGCGCCTCGCCCATGGTCCCCTCGACCTCCTCGTGGCCCTGGTGGCCGACGAGCACGATCGTGTAGCCCTCGGCCGCGAACTTCTTGGCCTCCACGTGCACCTTGGTCACGAGCGGGCAGGTGGCGTCGATCGTCTTGAGCCGGCGGGTCTCGGCGTTGGCGTGCACGCTGGGGGCCACCCCGTGCGCGGAGAAGATCACGGTCTCGCCCTCGGGCACCTCGGTCTCCTGCTCGACGAAGATCGCCCCGCGGGCGCGCAACTGCTCGACCACGTGCTTGTTGTGGACGATCTCCTTGCGCACGTACACCGGCGGCCCGTAGAGCTCCAGCGCGCGCTCGACGGTCTGGACGGCCCGGTCGACGCCCGCGCAGTATCCGCGCGGCGCCGCCAGCAGGAGCTTCTGCGGGTTGGCTGCCATGCCCTACGAACGGTAGCGATCCGGGCTGATCTTCAGAGCGTCCGCATGAGCTCGTAGACCGTCTCCCCCACCGCGTCCACGCTGCGGTGGGAGACCGCCGACAGGTCGTCGCAGCGGCGGTGGAAGCAGGGGAAGGCGAAGTCGATCAGGTCGATCGCCGGCACGCCCTCCTCCAGGAAGGGGATGTGGTCGTCGAGCACCGAGCCCTGATTGTCGTCGGGGAAGATGCGCTGGGTGCCCACCCTGCGGGCGGCCGCCCGCAGGCGGCGCCACACGCCCGGGCTCGAATAGCCCTCGCGCGGGATCCGCAGGCGGCTGTCGCCCACGAAGTCCAGCAGCACCATGGCCCGCGCGTCGCGGAACACCGGCGCCGCCGCCTTGCTGCCCCGAATCCCCTCCTCCTTGAACTCGGAGTCGGACGTGCCCCGCGGCGTCTCCTCGCCATCGAAGAGGATGAACTCGATCGTGCGGCGGGGGCGCTTGATCTGGCGGGCGATCTGGGTGACGATCGCCGTGCCCGAGGCGCCGTCGTTGGCGCCCACGAAGCCGGGGATGTCCTTGGTGTCGTAGTGCGCGCCGAGCACCACGAAGCCACGCTCGCGGCCGGGCACCGTGCCCACCACGTTGCGCAGTCCGCCCGGCACCGCCTGGAAGCGCCCGCGGGGAAGCAGCTCGCGAAGGCGCTCGGCCAGCGCGCGCGACGTGTCCGAGCCCGCCGGCCGGGGACCGAGCGCCACCTGCTCGCGGACCAGCTTCCAGGCCGCGTCGCCGTCGAAGCGGTCGACCGCCGGCCGCGGCGCCGGAGCGCCGTCGGCCTCGCCGTCGCCGAAGGGCAGGCTGTCGGTCAGGACCAGGGCGACCAGCAGGAGGCCGATCGTCACCTGCACGCCCACGATGATCGCCAGCGGCTTCACACCCAGGATTGTCGCGGGTAGGCTCCCACCGTGGCGAACCAGGACCACCGGCAGCGCCTGACGGCCGTCGACGCCTCGTTCCTGGCTCAGGAGAAGCAGGCGTCGCACATGCATGTGGGCGCGCTCGTGACCTTCGACGGACCGCCCCCGGAGCGGGACGAGTTCTGCCGGCACATCGAGGGCCGGCTGTCGCTGGTCCCGCGCTACCGCCAGAAGCTGGCCGTGCCGCGGTTCGAGATGGGCCGTCCTTTCTGGGTCGACGACCCGAGCTTCAACCTCGACTACCACGTCCGCCATACCGCGCTCCCCAGCCCCGGCAGCGGCGAGCAGCTCCGCCAGCTGGTGGGGCGCATCTTCTCCCAGCGGCTCGACCGCTCGAAGCCGCTCTGGGAGGTGTGGCTCGTGCAGGGCCTCGAGGGCGGCCGCTTCGCGCTGATCTCCAAGACCCACCACGCCCTGGTGGACGGTGTCGCGGGCGTCGACATCGCCACCGTGCTGTTCGATCTCCAGCCCCGGCCGGCCGAGGTGGAGGACGAAGGCTGGGAGGCCGAACCCGTGCCCTCGGACACCGAGCTGGTGGTGGAGGGCGTCAAGGGCCTCGTGCGGACGCCGATCGGGCTCGCGGGGCGAGCCCTGGGCGCGCTTCAGCACCCCGGGCGCACGTTCGAGGAGGCACGCGAGGCCGCCGAGGGTGTGGGCGAGGTGGTGTGGGCGGGGCTCAACCCGGCGCCGGACGTTCCCCTGAACGTCGAGATCGGGCCGCATCGCCGGGTGTGGTGGGTGCGGAGCCGGCTGTCCGACTTCAAGGAGATCAAGAACGCCCTCGGCGGCACGGTGAACGACGCGGTGCTGGCCGTGGTGGCGGGCGCCCTCGGACGCTGGCTGACCAGCCGCGGCGTGCGGACCGAGGGACTGGAGCTGCGGGCGCTCGTGCCGGTCTCGATTCGCACCGAGGAGGAGCACGGCACCCTCGGCAACCGGATCGCCGCCATGCGCGGCCCGCTGCCGGTCTACGTGCGCGACCCCGTGGAGCGGCTGCGCACGGTGCAGCAGATGATGGGCAACCTCAAGCAGTCGAAGCAGGCGCTGGGCGCGGAGGTGATCTCCGGGCTGCAGGACTTCGCCCCTCCCACCCTGCTCGCGCAGGCGTCACGCCTCAACTTCTCCACCCGGCTGTTCAACCTGATCGTGACCAACGTGCCGGGGCCGCAGTTCCCGCTCTACCTGCTCGGCCGGGAGATGGAGGAGATCATCCCGATCGCCTTCCTGCCCGAAAACCACGCGCTGGCCATCGCGATCATGAGCTACAACGGCAAGGTCGACTTCGGGCTCCTGGCCGACTACGACGCGATGCCGGACCTCGAGAGCGTCGGCGAGGCCGTCGAGAGCGCGCTCGACGAGCTGCTGGCCGCCGCCCGGGCGCGCTCCTCGCGCCCGGCCGAGGATCGGCCCTCGTCGGATAAGGCCAATGGCCACAAGCGGGCCGCGCCGCCGGAGCGGGCGGCCGAGCGCGAGCCGTAACCCGTCAGCGAAGCGGGCCGCCGCCGAGCCGTCCGGGACGGCTGGGGAGGTCCTGATCGCCGCGCTGGCCCTGAGGGCCGGCCGACTCGGGCTGATTGGCGTAGCCGCTGCCGTCCTCACTGGCCGCCGCGTAGCCGGCGCCGCCGAGGCAGAGGGTCACCGCCACCAGGGTGGCTGCGGTCCGGCCCGTCGGGCGCGGACGCCGCCGGGGGCCGCCTCCGCGGCCGCCCGTCGGGGGCTGCGGCGGGTGTGAGTGGAGGTGGCGAGAGCCATGGAGATAGAAGAGTCCGTAGTGCATCATTTGCCTAACAGGACGCCGATGGGCCGAGCGGTATTCCCGGCCCATCGGGCTCGGTAGGGTCCTGGCCGTGTCCGAGGAGCGAGCCCAGGCCGGCGCGGTCGAGCTGGCCTACGAGACCATCGGCGACCCGGGCGATCCGGCGCTCCTGCTCGTGATGGGCCTGGGGATGCAGCTGATCGGCTGGGACCTCGAGCTCTGCGAGCGATTCGCGTCCCGCGGTTTCCGCGTCATTCGCTTCGACAACCGCGACACCGGTCACTCGACCAAGATCCAGGCCAAGGTGCCGAACATCCTCCGGGCCGCGGCCGGGGCGAAGGTGGACGCCCCCTATCTGCTGACCGACATGGCCGGCGACGCCTTCGGCCTGCTCGACCACCTGGGCATCGAGCGGGCGCACGTGATGGGAGCGTCGATGGGAGGCATGATCGCCCAGACGATGGCCATCGAGCGCCCGGAGCGCGTGGCCTCGCTGGCCTCGGTCATGTCCACCACCGGGCAGCGCCGGGTGGGCTTTCCCAAGCTGCGCGCGCTGGGCGTGCTCCTGCGCCGAGCCCCGGACACACGCGACGCCTACATCGAGTACTTCGTCGGTGTCCTGCGCCGGATCGGATCGCCCGGCTTCGAGGCCGACGAGGCGCGGATCCGCGCGCAGGCGGGCACCAGCTTCGACCGCGGCGTCCACCCCGCCGGCACGGGCCGCCAGCTGGCGGCGATCCTGGCCTCCGGCGACCGCACCGCTCAGCTGCGCGAGCTCCGAGTGCCCACCGTGGTGATCCACGGCAAGGCCGATCCGCTCATACCCTTCCGCGCCGGGGTGGCCACGGCGCGGGCGATCCCGGACGCCGAGCTGCTGGCCATCGCCGGCATGGGACACGACCTCCCGCACCAGGTCTGGCCCCAGGTGGTGGACGCCGTGGCGGCCAACGGGCGGAGGGCGCGCGAGGCCCAGCCTGCCTAGCAGCCGCCGAGGGCGCTACGCTGGTTCCGTACGGGTCGGGCATCCGCTCGGCCAAAGTAGTGCCCCGCGTCACCGGCAGTCGTTGCCTCCGAGCACCCTCCGCGTTTCGCAGTGCACATTTCTCCCGGAGGGGGAACAACAGATGGCAACAGGAACCGTGAAGTGGTTCAGCGACGAGAAGGGCTTCGGATTCATCACACCCGATGACTCCGGCAAGGACCTCTTCGTCCACCACACAGCGATCCAGGGCAGCGGCTTCAAGTCGCTGGACGAGGGCGCGAAGGTGAGCTTCGACCCCGAGCAGGGCACCAAGGGCCCGGCGGCCGCGAACGTCCAGGTGCTCTAGAGGCATGGCCTCCAGCGGCAAGAGAAAGACCACGATGGCGAAGCTCAATCGCGAGCGGAGGCTTCTCGAGCGCCGGCTGGAGAAGAAGGCCAAGAAGGACGCGAGAAAGCGGGCCGCGGCGGAGAACGCGGGCCAGGGCAGCGAGACGCTGACCGGCACCGACGGCGCCGTCTAGCCCAGCCGGCCGCCGCGGTCGGACGGCCCCATGGCGTACACCACCTCGGAGGCCAGACAGGAGCTGCTGGACACGATCGCGGAGGCCGCGAACGAGCTGGGCTTCGCCGCTGCCTGTCTCGGCGAGGCCTACGAGCAGCTGGACGAGTACAACGGCGACCGCCTCGAGACCGAGTGCTTTCGCCCGGTGCAGATGGCCTTCGGCCGGGCGAAGCGCACCCACACCGAGTTCGCCGACCGCCACGGGCTGACCGCGGCCACGTTCATGACGCAGCAGGCCGGCCTGCCCTCGCAGGGCGCGGCGGGCTTCATCGCGGGCGCGGTCGAGGCGGTGTCCTCGGCCGACCGCACCCTGGCCGAGCTGCAGGATTCGATGCTGCCGGTCGAGGCGGGCGACGAGGAGCTGCGCGCCGGGCTCAAGGCCGTCCGCGAACCGCTGGGCGGTCTCCCGGGCAGAGCGCGGGAGTTCCTGCGCGGCGTCGGCCGCTGAACGGCCCCGGGGGCCGCCGCCGAGAGGTTAGGCTGCGCCCTTGTGAGCCAGGGAGTGGATGAGGCGACCGACCGTCGCGGCGCTCCCATCCTGCTGGTAACGAAGCTGCAACCGCCGCCGGTGCCGGCGCAGGCGGTAGCGCGAGAGCGGCTGTTCGAGCGGCTACGGGACGGCAGAGGCGCGCGGCTGAGCCTGGTGGCGTGCCCAGCCGGCTTCGGCAAGTCGACCCTGCTGGCCGCGTGGCTGGAGGCCGACGCGCGCGAGCGGCCCACGGCGTGGGTGACCCTGGACGAGGGTGACAACGACGCCGTCGTTCTCTGGTCGCATGTGATCGAGGCCCTGCGACGCGCGTGTCCGGACCTCGCCGATGAGACGCTCACCACGCTGGCAGTGACCGCGCCGGTCCTCGAGGTGCTGTTGCCGACACTCGTGAATGCGCTCGCCGGTCAGGGTGAGGTCGTGCTCGTGCTCGACGACTTCCACCGTGTGTCGAGCCCGTCGACACGTGAGAGCGTGGCCTGGTTTGTAGAGCACCTGCCGGCGACGGTCCAGCTCGTGCTGTCATCCCGCACCGACCCGGCACTCCCGCTCGGCGCGCTGCGGGCCCACGGACAGCTCGTGGAGCTCCGCGTGGACGAGCTGCGCTTCACCCCGGCGGAGGCCAACGAGTTCCTGAACGACCGCCTGGACCTGGACTTGGCCGCCGCCGACGTCGAGCTGCTCGTGGCGCGCACCGAAGGATGGCCGGCCGGGCTGTACCTGGCGGCCCTGTCGTTTTACGGCGCCGAGGACAAGCACGCCCTGGTCAAGGACTTCGACGGCACGAGCGCGCACGTCGTCGACTTCGTGGCCAGCGAGGTGCTCGCCGCCCACGAACCCGAGCTGCAGACCTTCATGTTGCGGACGTCGGTGCTCGAGCGCCTCTGCGCCCCGCTCTGCGACGCGGTTCTCGGCGGAAGCGCATCGGACGATGCGCTGGAATCGCTCGCGCGCTCGAACCTCTTTCTTCTGCCCCTCGACGACCAGCGGCGCTGGTTTCGCTTCCACCACCTCTTTGCCGAGATCCTCCGGTTGGAACTGGAACGGCGAGACCCTGAGCTGGTGGCCACCCTGCACCGGCGTGCCTTCGAGTGGCACCGCGAGTTCGGCACCACCGACGACGCGATTCGTCACGCCGTCGCAGCCGAGGCGATTGCCGAGGCCGGGCAGCTCATCGCCGAGAACTGGGTGCATTACGCGAACGCCGGCCGGACGGAGTCGGTCCTGGACTGGCTCACGCGCTTTCCCGAAGCGCTCCTCGAGAGCGACGCTCGCCTCCTCCTCGTCAAGGCCTGGGTCTCGGCCCTGCGCGGTCGCGAGGTCGACATGCGCCGGGCCGTCGCCGGCGTGCGGGAGCTCGGAGGCCTGGACGAGGGGCCGCTGCCGGACGGCTTCGTGTCGCTCGAGTCGAGCCTCTCGGTGTTGAGCGCGACGTTCGGCTGGGGCGACGTCGCGGCGATCCTCGAGCACGGCGGGCGCTCGGCGGAGCTCGAAGGCCCCGAATCGCCGTGGCGCCCCGTCATCACCTGGGCGCTCGGGTGGGCTCACTACTGCAACGGCGATCTGGCCGAGGCCGAGCGATGGCTCGAGGAGACCACCGCGCTGGCGCCCGCCGCCGACCAGTGGATCGTCGGCGTGGCCGCAACCGCCGATCTCTCTCTGATCGCCGGTCGACACGGGCGCCGGGATGAGCAGATGCGGCTGGCTGTCCGGGCGGTCGAGCTCGCTGCGGAACGGGGGCTGATCGACGCCGTCGAGGACGGGGAGGTGCACACCGCGCACGGTGTGGCGCTGGCCGCCCAGGGGCGGCACGAGGAAGCACTGCCCAGCCTCGAGAAGGGTGTCTTCCTGCGCCGGCTTTGGGGCCAGCCGCTGGATCTCATCGATGGGTTGATCGAGCTGGCCGCGGTGGCTTCGGCAACGGGCGATCGCGGCCGGGCCGAAGAGCTGTTCGCCGAGGCCGAGGCGATCGCGGCCGCCTGCCGCGATGCCGGAGCGCTCCCCGGTCGCGTCGCAGCGGCAAGGGGTGCGGCCAGGATCGGCCCGCGGACCCGAGATCCGACTCAGGCCGAGCTCAGCGAGCGGGAGCTCGCGGTCCTTCGACTGTTGCAGGGCCGGCTCTCCCAGCGCGAGATCGCCGGGGAGCTGTTCCTGTCCTTCAACACGGTGCACAGCCACGTAAAGGCGATCTACCGGAAGCTGGGGGTGTCCTCGCGCGACGAAGCGCTCCAGCGCGCGAGGGACGAGCGGCTGCTCTGATCACCTAGGTGAAATCCGCCGCCGGGTGATGACAGGTCACCTACCCCGCCGGCAGGCTGCCCGACCGATGACCACGGATGCTCGAGGGCCGCGCTACGAGCTGGTGCTTCGGGGCGAGGTAGGTGACCGCTTCGAGGTGCTCTTCGACGACATGCGCCTGACGAGGAGCCGTGGCAACACGGTGCTCACCGGCCGGATCCGCGACCAAGCTCAGCTGCACGGTTTCATCGAGCGCATCCAGGAGCTCGGCCTCGAGCTGGTCTCCGTGAACCAGATCGGCGAGCCACGACCGCAAGAAGCCCGCATTGGACTCGACCACCGAAAGGACACCCCATGACCGCGAGCACTCCCACGCCTGACACGATCGTCCTGGTCCACGGCTTCTGGGTCACGCCCCGAAGCTGGGAGCACTGGATCAGCCGCTACGAGGAGCGCGGCTACCGCGTCCTGGCGCCGGCCTACCCCGGGTTCGAGGTCGAGGTCGAGGCGCTCAACGCCGACCCGTCACCGATCGAGGCGGTGACGGTGCCGCAGATCATCGAGCACCTCGAGGACGTCGTCAGCGGGCTCGACAAGCCGCCGATCCTGATCGGCCACTCAGCGGGCGGTGTGTTCGTGCAGATCCTGCTCGACCACGGCTTCGGGGCGGCCGGGGTGGCGATCAACTCGGCGCCCACCGAGGGCGTGGCGGTGGTGCCGCTGTCTCAGGTGAAGGCGACGTTCCCGGTGCTGAAGAACCCGGCGAATCGCCACAAGGCGGTGGGGTTCACGCACGAGCAGTGGCACTACGCCTTCACCAACGCCTTCGACGAGGAGGAATCCCGCGCGCTCTATGAGCGCTACCACATCCCGGCGTCGGGCTCGATCTTCTGGGGCAGCGCGCTGGCCAACATCCATCCTGGCAAGGACGACAACTACGTCGACTACCGCAACGACGAGCGCGCGCCGCTTCTGTTCATCTCGGGCAGCCAGGACCACCTGATGCCGCCAAAGATCCAACGCTCGAACGCCAAGCACTACAGGTCGGACACGATCACCGAGGTCGAGGAGTTCGAGGGGCCGCATCTCCTGCCGGCCGCGCCGGGATGGGAGGAGGTTGCCGACCGCGCCCTGAACTGGGCGGTCGAGCATGCCGTCCAGCCCGCCGCCGCGTGACCGGCGACGTCCGCCTCACGCACGTCGGTGGGCCCACGGTGCTCATCGAGGTGGGCGGCTGGCGCCTGCTCACCGATCCGACCTTCGACGCTCCCGGCCGGAGGTACTCCTTCGGCTGGGGCGCGGCGTCCCGCAAGCTGACCGGCCCCGCCATCCGCGCGGAGGACATCGGCCCGATCGACGCGGTTCTCCTCAGCCACGACCATCACGGCGACAACCTCGATCCCGCGGGACGCGCCCTGCTGCCCTCCGCGGGTGTGGTGATCACCACAACCTCCGGCGCGGCGAGGCTCGGCATGACCGCGCGGGGGCTGGAGCCGTGGCAGACGACCGTGCTGGAGGCAGGCGGCCGACCGTCGATCACGATCACGGCCACTCCCTGCCGGCACGGTCCCCGCGGTCTCCACTTCATCTTCGGCGACGTGATCGGCTTCGCGTTGCGATGGAACGGCCGGCGCGATGGGGCGCTCTGGATCTCCGGCGACACGGTGCTCTACGACGGGGTGCGAGAGGTCGCGAACCGGATCAGGGTGGACACCGCGCTGCTTCACCTAGGCGGTGTGCGCTTCGGTGTGACGGGCCCGGTCCGCTACACCATGACCGCGCGGGAGGCGGTGGAGCTCTGTCGCCTGGTCCGCCCCGCCACGGCGATCCCGATCCACTACGAGGGTTGGAAGCACTTCAGGCAGGGCAGGGCCGCCATCGAGCGCGAGTTCGAACGCGCCCCAGAGGACATCCGCTCGCGCATTCGCTGGCTTCCGGTCGGCGTGGCCGCCGAAGCGGGCGGCTGAGCGCCGGCCGCGTCAGCCCCGGGCCAGCGCGGCGCAGGCGGCGCGGGCGAACGCCCGGCGGAGGGCACGGAACGGGGTCTGATTCGGCTGCTGCTGGTTGAGCTGCACGTTGACGGACACCGTCGCCGAGCGCCGGCCGTCGGAGCTTGCCGCCGCGAACTGGGTGTAGCCGGGGAAGTTGCCGGTGTGCCCGTACAGGGTTCCGCAGCGCAGGCGGTAGCGGAACAGCGCCAGCCCGGCGGAGTTGGCTCCCGGCCCGACCGGCTCGGATGTTCCGTCCACCCAGCTGCGCTGCCGGCGCCGCAGCGCCGGCCCGAACAGGGGCCCGTTGACATAGCCGCGCATGAACCGTGCCAGCTCGGTCGGCGTGGACACCATGCCCCCCGAGGCCCACACCCCCGACATCCCGACGGCCTCGCTCACGTCCTCCAGCGGCGGCGTCGGGTTCACGAAGTAGCCGTGCGCGAACGGTCGCGGTATCAGCGCCCCGCTGGGGAGGCTGGTCTCGGACAGGCCCAGCGGCGAGTAGACCCGGGCCCGCAGGAGTCGCTCGTACGATCGCCTGGTGACCGCCTCCGCCATCAGGGCCACCACGACGTTGTCGGTGTTCGAGTACCTGTAGTCGGAGTCGGGCCGGAACCGCAGCGGGTCCCCTCTGACATAGGCGATCAGCCCGAGCGGCGTGAAGCGGCGCAGCAGGTCATCGCCGAGGTCGCGTTGATAGCCCTGGCTCTCGGTGTAGTCGGGTAGGCCGCTGGTGTGGTGAAGAGCCTGACCCAGAGTGACCGCTCGCCAGGCACGGGGCAGCGCCGGCAACAGCTCCCCGATGGTGTCGTCGAGGTCCAGCCGGCCGCGGCGCACCAGCGACAGCGCCACGGCCCCGCTGAAGGCCTTCGAGGTGCTGGCCAGCCGCATGTGGTCGAAGGTCCGCCAGCGCCGGCCGGTCTGCAGGTCGGCCACGCCCGCCCGATGGACGACCGTCCGTCCGCCCCGCCGCACAAGCGAGATCACGCCCGGCGGGCCGCCGGGGGTCTCCACCAGCCGCTCCAGCGCGCGGTCCAGCGCCCGATCCGCCTGCGCGGCCGGAGCCGCGGTCGCCGGCGACACGAGCGCCAGGCTCAACGCGAGCGCGCTCAGCCCGACCAGGAAGACAGACCGGTCTCTTACCATCGGCCGATCATCGATGCCGGGGCGGGGGCTTGTCAAGGGGAGGCGCCGGTGAACTACGCCCGTCCGATCACGAGCATGAACCGCTCCCCCGAGCCGGAGGCAGCTCCGGGCGGCGCTCGAGCTCCTCGACCGGCTCGGCGGGCTCACGCACCTGCGGGGCGGTGCTCGGCCGCCAGGCCCCGGGCCAGCTCCAGTGTCTGCTCGTCCAGCTCGGACTCCTCCAGCTCGTACTCGCGCCCGTACTCGGCGATCAGCGCATCCGATACGGCACTCCAGGCCGTTGACGACGGGCCACGCTCGAGCTCCGCCTCGACGGCTCCGGCGGTGGCCGGGTCCCAGCTCAGCTCGAGCTCCCGGTAGACGGGCACCAGCACGTCCCGCACGCGGGCCGCCTGGCCCACCACGATCACCCCGCCCATATGGGAGCCCCCGGCGATGATGCGCTGGCCGATGCCGGCGAGCTTGACCGCGCCTCGCGCGTTGACGCTGTACCCGCCGGGGCAGTACTCGCCGGGTACATCGCCCACGCGGGCGTCGGCTCCCAGCCCCCGGAGGGCGCGCGCGATCAGCCCCGCCGTCCACTCGAAGCGGGCGTGGATGCCCAGTCGGGGCTCGGGATCGGGCACGGCGTGGGCCAGGGCGATCGTCTGGTCGTGGAACACCGCCGCCCGGCCACCCGCCAGGCGCAGCACGGCCTCGAAGCCCTCGTCCCGGGCAGCCCTGACGGCGGCTGGGTAGCCGGGCGCCACCGCGTCCTGCTTGGCGAAGGCCACCATCGCTCCCGGCCTGGTCAGGCGGAGGGTCTCGGGCAGCTCCCCGCTCGCCACCCGACGCATCAGCGCGCGTGACACGGCGACGTCGAGCGCCGGGTCGCCGGGGAAGGCGGCCCGGACCAGCCTCAGCCTGGTCAGCCTGGATCCACCGGAACTGGCATGCCTTTCCGCGCCGGGGGCCGAGGCAGGGGGCGACGGGGAGCGGAGCGAGGGTGCACCCTCGCGAGCGAGCCGGCGCCGCCTGGCGATGGCAATCCGGCGCGGAAACGCCGTCAGGATCGGTGGATCCAGGCTCAGTACCCGAGGGCGAACTTCGCTTCCTCGCTCATCCTCTCCGGCGTCCACGCGGGCGTGAAGGTCATCTTCGGATAGACCCCCGACACCCCGTCCAGCTCGCCCACGAACTCCTCGATCTGCTCCGAGACCTGAGGGCCGATGGGACAGCCCGGTGAGGTGAGCGTGAAGCTGACGAAGACCTCGTTGTCCTCGACCTCCACGTCATAGATCAGGCCCAGCTCGACGAAATCGAGCCCCAGCTCGGGGTCGATCACGTTGGTCAGCGCCTCCTGTACGTCGTCGACGGTCGGCATGCAAACGAGGATAGTAGGGTCAACGGCAATGCCCCTGATGGCCCTCGTCGTGCTGTTCATCGTCGTTCCGATCGCGGAGCTGTACGTGATCTGGAAGGTGGGCGATTCGATCGGCATCTGGCTCACGCTCGCGCTGCTCGCAGCCGACTCCCTGCTCGGCTCCCTGCTGCTTCGAGCGCAGGGCCGAAGCGTCTGGATGCGCTTCAACACCGCGCTGACCGAGGGCAAGATCCCTCACCGCGAGGTGGTCGACGGGGTGCTCGTGATTTTCGGCGGCGCGTTCCTCATCACCCCCGGTTTCCTCACCGACATCGTCGGCCTGCTGCTCCTCATCCCGCCCACCCGGGCGCTGATCCGCAGGCTCGTCGTGCGGCGCCTGGGCCGGCGCGTGGTGGTGGGGGCGGCAACCCCGCGCAGCCGCGTGTCCTACGACGTCGAGGGCACCGCGCGCGAGGAGACCGCTCCGCCGGAGCGGCTCGAGCGGTGAGCGCGCTCGCGCTCGCGTTCTTCGATCCCGCGCACGACCTCTACGGAACAGCGCGATCGGGGGCGACGATCCTGTTCGAGGGCAGCCACCCGGCGCCGCATCCCGAAGGACCCACCGTCGAGCCTGCCGGCGACGGCTGGCGCGCCGAGCTGCCGGGCGTGCTCGAGCTGGACGTGGCCCCCGTCTGCGAGGCGATCGCGCTCGACGGCCTGGAGGTGCGCGTCTGCCGGATCGCGGGCACGGCGGCCGGTAAGCGCGTGGAATCGCTCGGCACCCTCGCGGAGACGCGCACCGCCCCCGAGTGGGACGAGCTCGACGCGTTGCGCACGGTGTCCGCGCTGGTGGACGATCGCCATGCCTTTCTGGCCCTGGCCCGGCGCCCGCGGGGCGCCCGGGGCCACGGCGAGGAGTCCGTGAGCGCGGTTCTGATCGACGACGGCACGCCGGTGACCGTGGAGGACGCGCGGCTCTCGACCGTCTACGACGGCGACGGACGGCAGCGCAGCGCCGGCCTCGAGCTGTGGCTGCCCGGCGAGGAGCTGCCGCGGCGAGGGTCGGGACACGTGATCGCAGGCTCATCCCTCGCGCTGACCGGCCTCGAGGTCCACACCGCGGTGTTCCGCTGGCGCCTCGAGGGCCGTGACGCCATCGGCGCCTACGAGCTGACCGTGCGCTCCGAGCCTCCGGCCGCGGCGTGAGCGCGGCGGCGAACCCCTCCGCGCGCAGCCGGCCGAGCCGGCCGCTTGCGGCCAGGCCCTCGGCGCTCATCAGCGACTTCGGCGGCGTGCTCACCACCCCGCTGCAGCAGGGCTTCCTGGCCTACCAGGACGAGGCCGGGGTCACCCTCGAGCAGCTGGGCACGGCGATGGCCCGGGCGGCGGCCCACCACGGCGAGCATCCGCTGTTCGCCCTCGAGCGCGGCGAGCTCGCCGAGGCGGAGTTTCGCCGGCAGGTGGAGGCCCACCTCCCGGACGGGTTCGACCTGAGCCGTCTGATGGCGCTCTACTTCGAGCACATCGAGCCGAACCCCGAGATGATCGACTTCGTCCGCGAGGTCCGGGGCCGGGGGGTGCGCACCGCGCTGCTCACCAACAACGTGCGCGAGTGGGAGTCACGCTGGCGCTCCAAGCTGCCCGAGATCGACGAGCTGTTCGAGGTGGTGGTCGACTCGGCGTTCGTCGGCATGCGCAAGCCCGAGCCCGCGATCTACGAGCTGACCGTCGAGCGCCTCGGGGTCCGCGCCGGGGAGTGCGTGTTCGTCGACGACCTCGACATCAACTGCGAGGCCGCGCGGGAGCTGGGGATGGCCGCCGTGCGCTTCGAGGAAAGCGGGCAGGCGATCGCCGAGCTGCGCTCAGCGCTCGGCGAGTAGGCGCGCGAGCGTGAGACGCAGCGCCGCCCGGGCCCGGGCGGCGCCCAGCCCCTGGTGGAAGCGATAGCTCTCCCAGGCGGGCCAAGCCGCGGCCGCCACCAGCGCAGCGACGAGCGCGGCGCGCTCGGCCTCCGGCGCCCCGGCGATCTCGGCGGCGAACACCTTCCTCACCTCGTGGGCCTTTGCCCGCCGTGCCGTCTGGAGCCAGCGAGCCACGGCGTCGGACTCCGGCTCGAGGAGCAGCGCCGCCCGGCGCACCCCCTTGATCAGCTCGTAGTACCGCGCTCGCTGGGCGGTGAAGCCGTCGAGGCGCTCTTCCAGCGGCAGCGCCGGGTCGATCGGGTGGAGCGTGGGCCGAACCCGCTCGTACTGCTGCAGCGCGACCGCCTCGAAGAGCTGCTCCCGGTCCGGGAAGTGCTGGAAGACCGAGCGCTCAGACACGCCGGCCCGTGCGGCGATGCGCTCGGCGGTGGGGCGCAACTCGCCCTCGTCGAGCAGGGCCAGGAGCGCCTCGACGAGCGCCTGGCGTGTGCGCTCGCCGCGCACGGTCCGGCCGTCGCGGGCGTTGGCGGCTGACTGCATGGATCGGAGCATAGGCGGGCCCCGGCGCCCGGGCGAAACGACTTTTTCACGCAACGAGCGGGGAGTCCGTCCGCGGAGGTCTTGACCCTCTCACTCGCCCTTGGTTCACTGCAACGCAGAGACGCGGACCGAGCGCAAAGAGCGAAGCCAAGAGGTGTAAGGCTCGCCGCGCGACCTGCGGGCTTCGGCCCAAGGGGCGCGCTCCTCAAGCGCGACGTTCGCGTCTCGTTTTCTTTCTCGCGGGTTCAGCCGCGCCGGCGCATCTCTCGGCGCGCCGTGCGATGAAAGCGCACGGTCCGGCGCAGGTTGAGCCGGTAGCGCTGCAGGGCGGACCCCGGGGGCAGCTCGAAGCCTCCGACCAGCCGGTGGGGGATCACGCTCCAGCCGTCATCGTCCTGGACGAGGTCGCCGCGGACCTGGAAGTTGCGCTGCCAGAGGAACTGCGGGTGGTGATCGTGAGCGGTCACGCACACCAGCCCGGACTGCACCGGCAGGCCCAGCGCGCCGGCGCCGATCCTCACGCGATGGGCGGGCCGGTCCACCGAGATCGGCACCCGCAGCGAGAAGGGAAACCCGTCCGGGGCCACCAGCGAGAGCACGGCAGTGGGATAGCGCGCGCCGAGCTCGTCCAGGCGTGAGTCCCAGGCCTCGCTACCGCCCTCGGGGGTCGCGTGGGGCGCGGCGGGCTCCTCGGCGTGCCCGGAGCGCACCTCCTCCATGCGAGCGTCGTACAGCTCCGGCTCCGACAGCGGGTCGCCGTGGGGCCACACGTAGACGCGCTCGGGCCGCACGTGCACGTAGATCCGCGTGTAGTACCAGTTGAACAGACCGCGGACCGCGCGCGGCGGCATCAGCCTGCTCACCTCGGGCAGCTTCTCGATCGACTCGCGCGCGTAGCGCTCGCGGTTGGCGGCGAGGTCGGCCTCGTCCACCTCCGCGGTGCCCTGGACGAGCACCTGGGAGGGCCGGTCGAGCCCGCTGCCGGTGGGATCCGAGAACAGGAGGCCCACCCGCGGGTTGAGCGCGGCGTCACGGGCCTTCTTGGGATAGCCCAGACCGGTCGTCACGGCGATGCGGGCTCCACCCGGCTGGTAGTAGGGGGTGACCGGCCAGGTGATGGGCTGCCCACGGCCGTCCACCGTCGTGTACTCGGTCG
Source organism: uncultured Thermoleophilaceae bacterium (assembly GCA_963850205.1). Classification (GTDB taxonomy): domain Bacteria; phylum Actinomycetota; class Thermoleophilia; order Solirubrobacterales; family Thermoleophilaceae; genus JACVRW01. The sequence goes on from CAWKKJ010000008.1 coordinate 889,041, forward strand.
TGATGAAGCGCTGGAAGATCTGCTGGACCTCCTGGGGCAGGCTCGCGGTCATGGGCCGATTCAATCACCCGCGGGGCGGGCGCTGGTCGTACACCGAGGTCTGCCCGGCCAGCATCCGCAGCAGCGTGGTCTTGCCCGCCCCGTTGCGGCCCGCCAGGGTCATACGGTCGCCGCGCTCGAGCTTGAACGACACGTCCCGGAACAGGGGGCGTTATTCCTCAATCGTCACACACCCAACCCCGCTGTCACACCGGGGCCGCCACCCTTGGAGTGTGGCTTCCAGAACTCTCGAATATGACGAGTTTCGGAAGCCACACTCGATCGACTGGGAGATCAGCCGCCTGGCCGGGCGCCAGCACGGAGTCGTCGCGATCGCCCAGCTCTTGACCCTCGGCCTGACCAAGGGCGGCATCCAACGCCGCCTCGAAGCAGGCTTCCTTACCCGCCTCCATCGCGGCGTGTATGCGGTGGGACACCTCGCGCTGACCTCCAGCTCGCGCGACCTCGCCGCCGTCCTCGCCTGCGGTCCTGGGAAATCCTGAAGTCAACCCCGGCCGGGACCGTCCCCGGCTCCCAGGAAGCTCTCGACCTCCGAGGCCACGAGCTCCGGATCCCCGGTCAGGGCACCGTGGCCCTGACCTTGGAGCCGGACAACCGAGGCGCCGGTCAGCGCCTGCGCGTACGCGTCGGTGGAGCGCAGGGCCCAAGCCGGGCTGCGGCTTCCCACCAGCAGCAGCGTGGGCGCGCTGATCCGGGCCAGGGCCTCGCCGTCGAGCCGGTGGGCCTGCTCGGCGTCGAGCTCCCTGGGAACGGTCGGCACCACGGCGAGGCGGCCCTCCCAGGCGGGCGTCTCGCGCAGAGCGTCGATCTCGTCCGGCGTGTACCCGCCCACGTGCTCCAGGAACGCCGACACGAACTCGTCGCGCGCGCCCGCTTCGGCGAGCTCCCGCCAGCGGGCCAGCTGGGCCGGGGCGCCGAGGACCGCGCCCATCGGCGGCTCGTAGAGGATCAGGCTCCCGAGCCGGCCGGCCAGCGGAGCCGCGCCGGCGGCCACCAACCCGCCGTAGGAGTGGCCGAACAGATGAACCGTCGCCTCGGCCTCGTCCCGGACGGCCCGCAGCACGGCGGCCACGTCCTCGAACTCGCTCTCCAGCCGGTAGCCGCTGCGGTCGTCGTCGGAGTCGCCACGCCCGCGGCGGTCGACCGCGGCCACCGTGAAGCGCGGTTCGAGCAGCGGTCGCAGCAGGTCGAAGCTCCAGCGCGCCGATCCCGCGCCGTGCACCAGCACGAGCGGGGGCCCGTGGCCCGATACCTCATAGGCGATCTGCACCCCGTCGGGGGCGGTCACGCGGCGCAGCACGGGCGCGAGCCTATCCGGCGCAGCCGGGCTTGCTCCAGAGCCCCCGCTCCTGCTCGCGGGCGTCCCGGGCCGCCCGCACGAACTCGTCGGCGTACTCGTCGTTGGGCGGGACCGTGAGCGGCTGGGCGTACCCGCGGGCCACCAGCAGCCGATTGAGAAAGCGCGGCCCGCGCAGCCACACGTAGGCCAGGGCCCGCCCGTAGCGGTCGCGCTCCTCCACCCCAAGCCGGTACCGGACCCGGCTGCCCAGCGGCGCCACCCGCTCCACGAACTCGGAGGCCCGGCGCCCGTAGCACTCCACGCCGCCGTAGACCTCCGGAGTGTCCACCCCGATCAGGCGGACCTTGCCGATGCCCGACAGGTAGAGGGTGTCGCCGTCGGTGTGCTGGGTGACGCGGGCGAGGATGCGCTCGCCCGGATGCGCCGAAGCTCGGACCGCTCGCCGGCGGGTTTCGGCGCAGCCAACGACAGCCGTTGCGACGAGCACGAGGACTGCGGAGAGCGGCTGAGGCGAGCGAAAACCGAGCATGGCAAGGAAGCAGGGAGCGACGCCTGCTCTAGCGGGCGAGCGACCGATGACGCAGCCAGGCGAAGGTTTGCAGCCGCCTAGTTGTCTGAGCCGAGGCGATCCCAGCAATAGAGCTCAACCGCCTCCGAGGCGAGCTCCATCAACCGCTCCTGGGACAGCCAGGGGAGCACGGTCCCGAGGGCCTGGTCCTCGCTCACGCCGGCCTCGAAGGCGACGTCCCCCCGGAAGCCCGCGGCGATGCGCAGCGCTTCCCGGCGGTGCTCGCCGAGGCGCGGGAAGGCCCCCAGGAGGAACTCCTTGTTGGCGATCGGCTGCCCGACCTCCAGGGAGGCGTGCCAGGCGGCGAGCATCGAGAGGTCGTCGTCGTCCAGCTCCTCGACCGCCTTGGCGTAGTGGACCTGCAGCTCGTCGTCGGGTATCTCGTCGACCCAGGCCTTCACGACCTCCCCGAGCAGCTGGCGGCGGGCCTCGCGGCCCACGCTCTCGGCGACGACCCTGATCGCTTCGTGTGGCTCGATGAAGCAGAGAGGCATCTGCTGTCGGTCTCCTCGGGGTTGCACTGCTGACTTGAGTCGCAGAGTAGGACCCGAACCTGACGGAATGACCGCAAATGCTCAGCGCGACGTGTACTCGGGGCCCCAGCTGCACAGGGCGGCGCGGCCGGGACAGTCGCCGCAGAGGCCGATGTGCGGCTCGGCGGCAGGCTTGAAGTCGCCTTCCACCAGTCCTCCGGCGAGCTCGAGCAGCTCCGCGTCGAGCCGCTGGGCGTCACCGGCCTCGTAGGTCGCCAGGGCGGGCGCGTCGGGGCGCTCGAGAAAGCAATGCGCCACCTCCACCCGCTCTGCGCCGGCCCGGAGCGCGGCCAGTGCGTAGATCAGCCGCTGGGTGAGGTAGGCCTCAGCAACGAGCTCGCCGGGGTCGCGGCCGTCGAGGGGGTCGCTCTTCCAGTCGACCACCAGCGTCCCGTGGTCCTCGGTCGCGTGCACGTCGACCACCCCGCCCACCAGCAGGCTGCGGCCCGCCGCGCCGGGCGGAGCGAGCGTGAAGGCAAAGGGCAGCTCGGTCCGCACCCGCCGGGCGCGCGCAAGCCGCTCCCGCAGCGCGGATCCGGCCGTGCCCTCGACGAGGCCGCGCAGGTCGGCCACGTCCTCGGGCCGCGCGGGCCTGGCAGTCGCCTCGATGAGCGCCGCCACCTCCCCCTCGCTCGGCACACGCGGCCGGCGGAAGTCCAGGCGCTCCAGCAGCTCGTGCACCAGCGAGCCCCGCACCAGCGGCGGCAGGCCCGTCTCGGACGGCGCCTCCACCCCGGGTGGCGGGTCGATCGCGGGCAGGCGAAGCACGCGCTCGAGGTAGAAGCGGTAGCCGCAGCGACGGTAGGCCTCGAGGCTCGAATAGCTGAGCCGGCTGACGGGCAGCGCCCGAGGCGCGGGCGAGGCGCCGAGCTCGAGCTTGGGCTGCTCGAAGCCGCCGGCTGCCGCGCTCGGATCGAGTCCGGCCTCGAGGCGGGCCGGCGCCCGGTCGGCCTCGGGCAGCAGCTCGTCGATCGTGTCGGGCACGCAGCGCGTCCAGCGCACGCGGACCTCCCGCCCCTCGCGCTGGTCGACGTGCTCGCCGGACGCTCCCTCCGCCGGCAGCCCGGCGCAGAAGCCGCGCCACACCCAGCGCATCGGCTCGTTGAGCTCGTCGGGCGGCGGTCGTTTCTCGAGGTCGGTGGCGCCGCTCAGCACGAGGTGCTCCTCGGCCCGGGTGCAGGCCACGTAGAAGATCCGGCGCTCCTCCTCCTCGGCCGCGGTGCGCTGCTCGGCCTTGATGCGCTCCAGGCGCTCGCTCTGGATCGCTCCGCCGCTCAGCCGGGCCAGCCGCAGCCCGACGCTGCCGTCGTCGGAGATGCGCAGCGCGCCGTCGTCGTCGCGCCCGTCCTTGCCCAGGTCGGCCAGGCAGACCACCGGGAACTCCAGCCCCTTCGCGCGGTGGATCGTCATCAGCCGGACGGCGTCGAGCGCCTCCGCCTCCAGCGGCGCCTCCCCCTCGCGGGTCTGGATGGCGTCACGGTCGGCGATGCTGTCGATGAACCCGCGCAGATCCCGGCCCTGGTCGGCCTCGAACTCGCGGGCCAGCCGCATCAGCTTGCGGACGTTGGCCATGCGCCGGATGCCGCCGGGGAGCGAGAGCACGTGACGGTCGTAGCCGGTGAGGGTCACGGCCCGGTCGATGAGCGTCTCGAGCGCCACCTGGGTGGCGACGCGCCGCTCGGCGCCGAAGCGGGCGAGGAACGAGACGATCCTGCCTCGATCGTCCGCGGGCAGCAGGCTGGGAAGGCCGTTCTCGCCCGGCTGTGCTCCCGGGCCGAACTGCTCTCCGAGCAGCCACAGCGGATCGCGGTTTGCCCGCCGCGCCTCGAGCCCGATGAGCGCCACCGAGTCCAGGGACAGCCCGCACAGCGGCGAGGCCAGCACCGAGTACACCGCCAGCGCGTCCAGCGGGTTGGCGAGCGCCGAGAGCCAGTGGCGCAGGTCGGCCACCTGCTGCTGGCTCCAGTAGCCGCGCCCGCCGACCACGTGCACGGGGATGCCGCGCTCCTCGAGCGCCCGCTCGAACAGGCCCATGGCCGTGGTGGCCCGGAACAGCATCACCACCTCGCCGTAGCCGAATGGGCCGCCCTCTCCGGTCAGCTCGTCCACCCGCTTGGCCAGCAGACGGGCCTCGATGGCCCGCCAGGGAGGCGCCGCGTGCGCCGCAGCGCCGAAGTGGTCGCCGGCGGGGTCGAAGCGGTCGTCCCAGCGCTTGCGGGGACGGTCCACCACGATCAGCTCGACGCTCGGGCGCACCCGCGCCGCCCGTGTCCGGGAGCCGGGCGCCTCGCGCAGGGGCTCGAAGCGGTCGCCCCAGGTGCGCTCGAAGGCCAGGTCCACAGCGTCGAGGACCTCGCCCCGGGTGCGGAAGTTGACGCTGATGTGCTCGGAGCGACCGGCGTCCGCGGCCCGCTGCGCGTGGTCGCGGAACACCCCCACGTCGGCGGTGCGGAAGCGGTAGATCGATTGGTTCTCGTCCCCCACGCGGAACAGGTTGTCCCGCCCGAGCATCCCGATCAGCTCGTTCTGGAGCGGGTTGGTGTCCTGGAACTCGTCGACCAGGACATGCGTGAAGCGCTCGGCGTACTGCTCGCGCAGGCCCGGGTCGCCGGCCAGCAGATCCCGGGCGATCAGCTCCAGATCCTCGAAGTCGACGGCCGAGCGCTCCCGCTTGAGCCGGGCGTGGCGCCCGCCGTACAGGTCGAGCAGCACTCGCACCATCGCGTGGTGGCGGTACTCGCCCTGCGCCACGCAGAGCGAGCCGTAGCCGGCCAGGGCCTCCGTGTACTCGCTGCAGGCGGGACCGGAAACCGCCTTGCTGCGACCCTTGAGCTCCAAGCCGTCCAGGTCGCCGGGCGCCGCCAGCTCGCCGGCGGGGACGGTGGCGAGCAGCTCGGAGCACGACCGGACGGCCGCCAGGCCCTTGTCCACCGAGGCCGAGGGCTTGGCGGCGCCGAGCTCCGCCAGCGCCGCGGGCAGCGCAGCGTCGAGCCGGGCCCGCTCGCCGCGGGGCAGCGGGGGTTGGGCCTCCCCGAGCTGGGGCCGCCGCTGACCCCGGCTGCGCAGGTGGGCGTGGGCGGTGCGGACCATGTCGCGAAGGCGGTCGGGCGTGTGCGACGCCACCAGCTCGACCCGCTCCATGTCGTCGGACATGAAGTCCTCGAGCGCCTCGTCGAACGCCTGCACGGCGATCCGCTCGGCCTCGAGCTCCTCGAGCACCCGGAACTCGGGGTCGATCCCCGCGCTCAGCGCGTGGGCCCGCAGGAGACGGGAGCAGAACCCGTGGATGGTGGCGATCGAAGCGCCCTCGGCCTCGCGCGCCTCGGTGCGGCGGCCCTCCTCGAGGAGGCGGCGCCGCACTCGGGTACGCATCTCCGCGGCCGCCTTCTCGGTGAACGTGATGGCCAGGATCGACTCGACGGCGGCGCCGTCGTCCACCACGGCGCGCACGAAGCGCTCCACCAGCACGGTGGTCTTCCCGGTCCCGGCGCCGGCGCGGACCAGGAGCGATCCGTCGCGGCGGTCGACGGCGCGGAGCTGCTCGGGGGTGAGCCCGGTCACCGGTCGCTCCGGCAGATCGAGGGATAGGCACAGCCGCCGTTCCAGGCGCAGCTGTCGGGCGCCCGGCAGAGCTCTCCCCGGCGCATCCGGCCATCGGTGTCCCGGATCCGCTCCAGCGCCCAGGCCAGCTTGTCGCGGAACTCCTCCGGCTCGAGGCGATCGCCGGAGAAGAAGCCGCTGCCGAGCTCATCGACGTCGGCGGCGACCATTCCGCGCGGCCGCGGGTCGTTGCTGCCCAGCGCCACGTAGACCCCTCCGGCCGCGCGAACGTCGAGCAGCGCCTCGACCACCAGCATGTAGAGCGCGGCCTGGAAGCGGTTTTCGCGCTCCCAGCTCGCCACCTTGTAGCGGTCCACCTTCCTGCTGCTCTTGTAGTCGAGCACCAGCGCCATGCCGTCGTTCACGTCCACGCGGTCGATCCGTCCGCGCACCCGCAGCCCCTCGGCGATCTCCACCGGCTCGTGGCCGCCGTACCCGAAGCGCAGCTCGAGGTGCTCGGGCTGGAAGCCGCCATCGGAGCCGGCCTCGGCGCGCAGGTAGCGCAGCAGGTCGAACTCGAGCCGGCGGGCGGCGGCGCGGACGCGGGTCTCCCGCGGCGACAGCCGATAGGCCTCACGGCGGTCGCGCAGCTCCTCGAGCAGGATGCGCTCGGCCCGCACCAGGTTCCCGGGCGTGACCCGCCGGTCCCCGCTCTCCTCGCGCAGCCGCCGGTAGGTGTGCTCCAGCACCGCGTGGGCGTAGTCGCCACGCACCATCGCCTCGGGGTCGGGCGCCAGCTCCTCCGGCCTCAGGATCTCCTCCACCAGCCACTTCACCGGGCAGTCGGCGAAGCGCTCGAGCGCCCCGGCGGAGACGGCGTCGCGGGCGCCGAGCTGCGCCAACAGCGGCTCGGACGTCAGCGGGCCGGGAGCCGGCTCCTCGCGGCGAGGCCCCGACGCGGCCAGGGCGCGGTCCCATTCCGCGGCCGTCGGCGCCTCCTCCGGCGTCCAGGTGACGTCCGAGAGCGACCGCCTGCGAACCTCGGCCTCGTTCTCGGTGAGCAGCTCGCGGACGTCGGCGACGAAGAAGGACTCGGCCTCCGGGTTGCCCTCCTCGTCGCTGGAGCGGGAGCTGAGCACGAGCACCCGCTCTGCGCGGGAGGCGCAGACGTAGAACAGGTAGCGATCGCGGTCGAGGCGGTCCTCCCGCACCGGCAGGACCAGGCCGCTGGCCCGCGCGATCTCGCGGCGGTCCTCGTCGGCCAGGAAGGGCTCGGGCGATGCGCCGCGCGGAAACTCCCCCTCCTGCAGGCCGCAGACCAGCACCGCCTGGAAGCGGCGGGCGCGAATCGCCTCGGGAGACGCGACGTGCACCCGGTCCGGCTGGGGGCTCTCCCCCACCGGAACCCGCAGCTCCTCCAGCACGCGCAGCACCCGCTGCGGCTCCGGGGGACGGCCCGGCAGGGCGCGCAGAGCAGCCAGGGCGGCCCCGGCGGCCGTGTAGGCGCGCGCATCCTCGAGCTCGGCCCCGTCGAGCACGGCGGCCTGGCGCTCGCGCGGGCGGCTGAAGAGCCGTTCGAGCCGGCTCTCCAGCTCGGACAGCAGCTCGCCCTCGTCGCGGGCCTCCCGCAGGCGATCGAGCTCGTCCAGCGCCCACTGGTCGCGCTCCCACAGCGCACGGGCCTGGGCCGCGGAGTACGCGCCCTCGCGCCGGACCCCGGCCTCGAGCCGGTCGGCCAGGCCGGGCACCCGCAGGAGCCCGGGAGTGCGCAGATAGGCGAGCAGGTCCGCCGCGCTGCCGTCGAGGAGGGCACAACGGATCAGGGCGAGCAGGCCGCGACCGAGCCCCGTGTGCCCGAGGGGGATCTGCCGGTCGATCGAATAGGGGATGCCGTAGGCCCCGAACACCTGCTCCAGCAGCGAGGCCAGGCGAGCCGGCCGCCGGTAGACGACGGCGATCTCGCCCGGCGGCACGCCCTCACGCAGCAGTTCGAGCACCCGCGCCGCCGCAAGCTCGCACTCGGCCCGTTCACCCCCCGCGCTGTGAAAGGCGATGGCCCGCCCGGGATAGGCGCGACCCGCCGGCTCGGTCTCGAACAGGTGGCGCTCCAGATGGTGCAGCGCGGCCCTCGAGCCCTCGGCGTAGTGGGTGTCCACCGGCGCCAGGCTCCGCTCCTCGGCCCCGCGGTCGAGCAGCTCGCCCCGTACCGCGGCCACGGCGCGGAAGGCGACGCGGCCGGCCTCAAACGGAAGCGACACCACCACATCCGCCCCGCAGCGGCGGGCCACGGTCTCGAGCGCGTCGAGCTCGAGCGGCGTGAAGTCGTCGAAGCCGTAGACGAACAGGGGCGTGCGCCCCCACCGCTCGGGGTCGCGCCGCAGGGCGTCGAGCGCCCGCCAGGCGAACAGCTCCTCGTCCACCAGCCCCGCCGCGGCGAGGCCCTCGCGGTAGCTCCTGTAGAGGGCGCCCACCTCGTCGGCGTAGCGGCGCCTCGGCCCGTCGCCGGCCCACTGGCGAAGGGCGCTCTGGAGCCGGGCGGGCTCGACCATGGTCCGTCCGAGCTCGGCCACGAAGCGCACGGCGGCACGCACGAAGCCCGGCTGAGCGGCGGATTCGGCGAGCGCCTCCAGCCCGGCGGCGCGCACCGCCTCTTCGGTGATCAGCTCCCGCTGGACATCGGTGGCCACCTTCGCGTGGTGATCGGCCCGGCGCGCGAGCTCCCCGAACAGCCGCCGGAAGCGCAGCACGCTCGCTCCGAACACTGCGCCGCGCTCCGCCAGCTCGCGCTGGGCGTGCTCGACGTCCTGGTAGGTGGGCACCACGAGGATCGGCTCCTCCTCGAGCCGGGCCCGCAGGCCGCCCAGCACGGCGCCCGCCTTGGCGGCGTTGGCGGGTCCGGTGACGAGGGTGAGTGGCACGGGGTGACTACAACTAGCGCGCGGGAAGGACGGCAGACACCCCGAGAGTCGTCGCTAGGACTCCGGTTCTGACGCGAGGACCCCCTGCTCGGCCGCGGCGGCCAGCGCCTGCTCGAAGCGCGCGGGCGGCAGGAGCACGGGCGCCTCCTGGAGCTCCCAGCCGAAGTTCGGGCGCATCACCCAGCGAGCGATCCGCACCCGCTCGCCGTCGAGCCGCTCGACCCGCAGCTCGTCGCGCAGCTCGCCCGCGCGGCCCGGGCTGGCGGCATGCGCGCCGTGCGCGACGGCGCCGGCCTCCAGCGAGGCGGGCGGGGCGACCAGCTCCTTGCTCGCTGCCTCGCGCAGCAGCCCGGCCACGTCCTGCGCGCGCAGCACAGGCGCCTGGCGGGCGATGGCCCCGGCCTGCCAGGCGGCCAGCCGCAGCCCCCCGGGCACCCGCTCGAGCCGGATCTCGCGACCGTCCTCGTAGGGGCCGGCCGCCGCAAACGGCCCGCGCGAGAGGCGGGTGGAGCCGAGTGCTGCTGCCCGCCGCCCGGAGCCGGTCCGCGAGCCACCGGAGCGCGACCGGGGGGCGCGCGCCGCTCGCCGCGGATCCAGGACCGTGTCCTTCGAGCAGATCGGGCACTCGGCGGTCAGGCGGTTGTGACGGCAGAAGCGCGACACCGGTCCTCAGGGTATCCGGGGGGCTGCCACCATCAGGTAAATGCGCACGGCGGTGGTCTCCGACCTGCACCTGGGCGCCCTCCGCGGCACCGACCTGGCCTCCGTTCCCGCCCACCGGCGGCGCCTGCTGGAGGCGCTCGAGGGCGCCGACCGGGTGGTCCTGCTCGGCGACCTGATCGAGGAGCGCGAGCGGCCCGTGGCCGAGCTCCTCGACGTCACCGGGCCCTTCTTCGACGAGCTGGCATCGGTCACGGCGGGCCGGCGGGTGACGATCGTTCCCGGCAACCACGACCACGGCCTCGCCGAGCCCTGGCTCGCCGATCTGCGGATCGAGGGAACCGAGCTGGAGCCGGCCGGCGAGTGGCCGGTGGAGGCGGGCCAGGGGACCGCCGCCGCCCGGATCGCCTCCCGGTTGGCGGACAGCGAGGTGACGCTCGCCTACCCGGGGCTGTGGCTGCGCCCGGACGTCTACGCCACCCATGGCCACTACCTCGACCTGCATCTCACGGTGCCCCGCCTGGAGTCGATCGCCGCGTCGGCGATGACACGGATCAGCGGCCGTCCGGCCGCGTGCGCCTCGGCCGCCGACTACGAGGCCGTGATGGCGCCGCTGTACGCCTTCTTCGCCGGCCTGGCCCAGGGCGCCTCCCCCCGGGCGCTCTCCCGCGGCGGACGGACCTCCCGGGACGTCTGGCGCCGGGTGAACGGCAGCGGCCGCCTCGGTCGTCTGCTGCTGGGCCGGGTGACCATCCCCGGCGCGGTGGCCGCCCTCAACCGCCTCGGCGTCGGCCCCTTCAAGGCGGTGCTCACGGGCGAGGAGCTGCGCCGCTCGGGCCTCCTGTCGATGGGGCGCGTCGCGGAGACGCTGGCGCCCGGCGCCGAGCACGTGCTCTTCGGCCACACCCACCGCCCCGGGCCCCTTCCGGGCGACGACCCGGCGGAATGGACCACCCTCTCGGGGATGCGGCTCCACAACAGCGGCTGCTGGATGATGGAGGGCGCCTTCATCCGGGACTCCGGCGAGCGCAGCCCCTACTGGCCGGGCACGGTGCTGTGGGTGGACGACGCGGGCCCGCCGCGGCTGGAGAACGCGCTGCGCGACGTGGCGCTGGAGCCGGTGGCGTAGACGCTTCCCCTCCGATGGCACTGGGGTTTTCGCCGGCGGGGCGTAAAAGGGGGCGGGGTGAAAGGGGCGGCGGCTTCGGAGCCAGGGCTTGGAGGGCAGGCTGCAGAGCGTCGGTTTCGGCACGATCGGCGCCGCCGCACGGTCGGGAGGGTTTCGCTCTCGGGCGGCCGGCGAGTAGCGCCTAGCCCGCGGCGCGGGCCTTTTCCTTCTCGGCCTCGGACTCCCCGGACGCCGCCGCCGGCAGCTCGGCCGGCTTCTCCGCCCCGGCCTCCGCCTGCTCCTTCGGCGGCTCCTTGGCCCACTCCTCGTCGAAGTCCACACGCCACTTGCCCTCGTCGGTCTGCTCGAGCTTGAGCTTGGCCCGGAACGAGCGCCCCGAGCGGCCGCGGAACCCGGTGACCGCTTTGGCGGTCCGGCCGACTGCCCGGGTCCTCGCCCCGCTCGCGCGAGGCCTTCAGCGAGGCGATCAGCTCCTTGGCCACCGACACCGGCAGCGACTTGCCCGCCTTGCGCTTCCAGATCACGAAGCCGCAGCCGGGGTCGTCGCGCGACCAGCACGAGTAGCCCTTGCGGTTCTCGGTGATCTCGCGGCCGCAGACCGGGCAGGGGCCGAGCTTGGCCCGCTCGATGCGCACGCCCTTGAGCTTGTCCAGCTCCTGCACCGTCTCCGTGGTGAAGCTGGCGATGTCCTTCATGAACGCCGGGCGCGTGTCCTCGCCGTGCTCGATCCGGCGCAGGCGCTTCTCCCAGCTCCCGGTGAGCTCGGGGGAGGTGAGCGGGTGCCCGTTGAGCAGCCGGATCACCTGGATGCCCTTCTCGGTGGCCACCAGGGCGCGGCCCTCGCGCTCGATGTACTCGCGGTTGATGAGCAGCTCGATGATCCCGGCGCGGGTGGCCGGCGTGCCGATGCCCGAGTCCTTCATGGCCTCACGCAGCTCGGCGTCCTCGACCTCCTTGCCCGCCGTCTCCATCGCCCCCAGCAGGGAGGCGTCGGAGAAGCGGCGCGGGGGCTGGGTCTCCTTGCGCAGCGACTCGACCGAGCGGGTCTGCACGGACTCGCCCTGGTCGAGCTTGGGCAGCAGCTGGTCGCCGCCGGAGTCGTCCTCGCGGCCGTCGACCGAGGCCTCCTCGCCGTAGACCGCCTTCCAGCCGGGCTCGATCAGGCGCCGGCCGCTCGTCCGAAAGACATGTTCGGCCACGGTGGTCTCCACGCGGGTGCGCTCGAACTCGGCGTCGGGATGGAAGATGGCCAGAAAGCGCTTGGCCACCAGGTCGTAGACCTTCAGCTCGTCCTGGCCCATGCGGCCCATGTTGTGCTCGGAGCGGGTGGGGATGATCGCGTGGTGGTCCTCGACCTTCTTGTCGTTGACCACGCGGCCCAGCGGCAGCCGCTCGAGGGAGGTCACGTACTGTGCCGCCCGCGCGTAGGCGCCGCTCTTGCCGACGAGCGCGGCCGTGGGCTTGATCTCGGCGATCATGTCGCCGGTCAGGAAGCGCGAGTTGGTGCGCGGGTAGGTGATCGCCTTGTGCTCCTCGTACAGGCGCTGTGCCGCCGCGAGGGTGCGCCGGGCGGCGAAGCCGTAGAGCGTGTTGGCGTGACGCTGCAGGCTGGTGAGGTCGTAGAGGAGCTGCGGGCGCTCGCGCTCCTCCTTCTTCTCCAGCTTGGTGATCTCGCCGGGCCGGCCCTCGACCGCCGTCACGACGGCGGTGGCGTCCGCCTCCGCCGGCAGGCGCTTGCCCCCCAGGTAGCGGCCGGTGTAGCGGCGCTCGCCCGAAGCCTCGAAGCGGGCCTCCACCAGCCAGTAGGGCTCCGGCTTGAAGGCCCGGATCTCCTCCTCACGCCGGGCGATGAGCGCGAGCGTGGGCGTCTGCACCCGGCCGAGCGAGACCGCTCCGTCGAACGCCGCCCGCAGCCGGATGGATGCTGCCCGGGTGGCGTTCATGCCCACCACCCAGTCGGCCTCCGAGCGCGAGCGCGCCGCGGCCTCCAGCGGCTTCATCTCCTCGCCGGGCCGCAGGTGCTCGAACGCCTCCGCTATGGCGCTCTTGGTCATCGACGACAGCCACAGGCGCAGCACGGGCTTCTCCACCGGGGCGGTCTCGTACAGGTAGGCGAAGATCAGCTCGCCCTCGCGGCCGGCGTCACAGGCGTTGACGATCGACTCGATCTCGCCGCCCTTCATGAGCTTGTGGATCGCCCGCAGCTGCTTGGCCGCCCTGTCGTCGTTGGGGACGAGCTTGAACTGGTCGGGGATGATCGGCAGATCGGCGAAGCGCCACTTCTTGAGCTTGGGGTCGTACTGATCGGGCTCGGCCAGCCCGACCAGGTGGCCGACGGCCCAGGTGACGACGTAGTCGTCGCCCACCAGATGGGTCTTGTCCTTGGACTGCGAGAAGGATCCCGGCAGCGTGCCCGACAGGTCGCGGGCCACGGACGGCTTCTCGGCGATGACTAGGGTCTTGGCCATAGCGGTCCCTTCTCACGATACGCATATAGGCCGTCACACCGCCACGGGCTGGTGGCTCGAGGAGGCCGGGCCGGTCGAGGCTCGCCGGCCCCTCGCCGAGGCGATCAGCGCGGACGTGCTGGTGATCGGCGGCGGCTATACGGGCCTCTGGACCGCCTGGCATCTGCTGCAGGCGGAGCCCGGCGCGCGCGTGGCCGTCCTTGAGGGCGGGGTGTGCGGACACGGCCCGAGCGGGCGCAACGGAGGCTTCTGCGAGTCGATGTGGCTGAGCGCGCCGGCGCTGCGGGAGCGCTTCGGAGATGGGCCCGCCCGTGACCTGCTGGAGGCGTCGAGCCGCAGCGTAAGCGAGATCGGCGCCTGGTGTGAGGAGCAGGAGGTGGACGCCTGGTTCGATCAGTCCGGCTACCTGTGCGTGTCCACGGCTCCGGCGTTCGACGACGTCGGCCGCGCCGCCGTCGAGGCCGCGGCCGAGCTGGGCGCGCCCGAGCGGGTGGTGGCGCTGAGCCCCGGCGAGGTGCGGGAGCGCTGCCACTCGCCCCGGTTCCGCGGCGGCGTCTCGATCCCCGACTTTGCCACGGTGCAGCCGGCGCGGCTGGCCCTCGGCCTGCGCAGGCGGCTGATCGAGCGCGGCGCGCTCGTCTTCGAGTCCTCGCGCGTGGAGCACCTCCGCTCCCACCCCGGGGGCGTGGTGGCCGAGACCCGGGCGGGCAGCGTCCGGGCCCGCGCCGCCGTGCTCGCCATGGGCCCGGAGGCGCGCGCGCTGCGCCCGCTGCGCACCCGGCTGTCGGTCACGTCGTCCCACATCGTGCTCACCGAGCCGGTGCCCGACCTGCTCGAGGAGATCGGCTGGACCGGCGGTGAGTGCATCACCGACGGCCGGACGCTCGTCCATTACTTCCGCACCACGCGCGACGGACGCATCGTGTTCGGCTGGGGCGGGGGCCGGCTCGCCTGGGGCGCGCGGGTCAACGGCCGCACCGAGATCGACCGCGACGTGGCGGAGCACGTCTGCGCGGACCTGTTGCAGCTGTTCCCGGGCCTGCGCTCGGTGAGCATGACCCACGCCTGGGGCGGGCCGATCGACGTGTCGCCGAGCCACATCCCCCAAGTCGGCAGCCTCCCCGGCGTGCCCGTGCACTACGCGTTCGGCTACACGGGCAACGGGGTGGGCCCGAGCCAACTGGCCGGGCGCATCCTGGCCTCGCTTGCGCTCGACCGGCGCGATGCGGCCAGCCGCCTGCCGATCGTCGACTCGGGGCCGGGAGCGCTCGTGCCCCCGGAGCCGCTGGCCTTTTTCGGCGGCTCGCTGGTCCGCGCGGCGCTGGTGCGCCGGGAGCGGATCGAGCAGGAGGGCGGACGGGCCGACGCGCTCACGCGGGCCGCGTGCGCGGCCCCCCGCGCGGTGGGTATCCACCTGGCGCGCTGAGCGCGAACGTGCGCAAACGCACAGAACCAGGCGCGCCATTGCGATAGACCGGAGCCGTGCACCGTAATTCGGCCGGCCCCGGCCGGTTGGACAGGCGATGGAGAGTGTTGCGCAGCCCTCGCCCGTGCCCTTCCGCCGGCGGTCTGGACACGGGAGGATGAGCGGCATGCCCGCCGCCGAGTCCCCGGCGGACGAAGCCCGGCTGGCCCAGCAGGCCGCCGCCGGCAACGGCGACGCCTTCGCCGATCTCTACGAGCGCTACGAGCGCCGGGCCTACAACCTCTGCTACCGGATCCTGGGCTCGGAGGACGACGCCGCCGACGCCACCCAGGAGGCCTTCGTGGGCCTGCTGCGGCGCCTGCCGAGCCTCGATGGCCGCGACCTGGCCTTCGGCTCCTATCTCTTCACCTCGGCCCGGAACGCCTGCTACGACCTGATCGAGCGCCGCCGCCGCACGGAGCCCAGCGACGACATCCCCGAGTCGTCGATCCCCGTGGGCGGGGGCGTCGGCGGAGGAGGCTTCGGCTTCGACCCGGGCGATCCGGAGGACGATCCGGAGCGCAACGTGCTCCTCGACGCCCGCCAGGAGGAGATCCGGGCCGCCAACGCCGGCCTCCCCGAACGGCAGCGCGAGGCGCTGGCGCTGAAGGAGCTCGAGGAGCTGTCCTACGACGAGATCGCCGCGATCATGGGCATGAACCGCAACTCGGTGGCCCAGCTGATCTCGCGGGCGCGGATCAACCTGCGCGATGCCCTGCGCGGCAGCGCGCTGGCCTCCATCGCCGCGGCCACGCCGGAGTGCGAGCGGGCCCTCGCCCTCATGGCGGCCCGCCAGGACGACCAGCCGATCGAGGACGCCGCCTGGCTCGATCTGCACGCCCGGGACTGCGAGACCTGCCGCCTCAGCCGGGAGGCCATGGACGAGGCCGGCCTCTCCTATCGCTCCTGGATCCCGATCGCCGCGGCGCCCGTGCTGTTCCGCGAGACGATGGCCGAGGCGGCCGAGGCCGTGGGCGCCGATTGGAGCGACGTGGCTGCCCGGCGCGAAGCCGCACGCGGCCGGACGCGCGCGGATCGGCTCCGGCGTGGGGCCGGCCGGAGCCTGAGCGCCAACGGCTCCTCCCCGGTCCTCGCCCACCGCAGGCGGGATCTCGTCCTCATCGGTGTCCTGACCCTCGCGCTGGTGGTCGTGGTCTTCGCCGGCGCCACGGGGGACGACGACCAGCCGCCTGTGAGCGCGCTGAACGTGGCCGACGAGTCGGCGCAGGAGGCCGAGCCCGAGCCCGGCGCTCCCGAGGATCCCGCCCAAGCGGCGAAGAAGGGCGAGAGCCCCGAGACGAAGGCGGGCGACGGCTCGCCGGGTGCCGCTCCCGGCGGAGACAACGAGAACAAGCCGGGGGCAGAGGACGAGGAGCCCGCCGGCGGCGCGAGCGACGAGCCGTCGAGTCCCCGCGCGCGGAGCGGGGAGACGGCCGGGCGCGCCGGCCCGGGCGGCGGTGCCGATCGCCGCGGAGCCGGCGACGGGGCGAGCGCAGGAGGAGGCGAGCCGAGCGGCGGCGAGCCGCCGGCCCGGACGAGCAACCCGGCCGACACGCCGCAGTCCGATCCGACCCCCTCCGACCCGCCGCCCGAGCGTGCGCAGCCCGAGCCGCCGCCGACGCGACGCCCCGACCCGCCGCCACCGCCGCCGCGTGAAGAGCCGCCCGTGCGCCAGCCGCCGGCCGGGATTCCCGGCACACCGCCCCCGACCGGCGTTCCGGGCACTCCGCCGCGCCCGACTCCACCGCCACCGAGGCGGCCGCCGCCCTAACGCGATCAGGCTACGATCGGCCGAGCCCGATGCTCGTCCGCCTCGCATCCCAGCTTGCAAGCCGGCTGCGGTCGGAGCCCGCCGCCCGGCCCCGGCTCGTACTCGCCCCGGCAACCGGGGGGATGCTCCCTCTCGTACCCCCTCGCGATATGGCTACGTCCGTTCTCGCACTGCCGATGGCGGAACGTGGCCGGTCGCTGTTGCGCCGGCCCGGAGGCGGGAACCGCCCGGGCCGGGGCTTCGTGGGCGCCCTCAAGCGCCGTGACCGCTCCTCTCTGGAGTCGCTCTATCGCGAATACGCCCCCACCGTGCTCGGATACCTGATCAACACGCTCGGCGACCGGGGCGCGGCCGAAGACGTCCACCAGCAGGTGTTCCTCGAGGTCTGGCAGCGGGCGCCGAGCTACGACCCCGAACGGGCCAGCCTGCTCACCTGGATCATGACCATCGCCCGTAGCCGGGCCATCGACGAGCAGCGCCGCCGGCGGCCCGAGCCTCGGGACCCGGCCGGAGGGCTCGAGCTGGCCGACGTGGAGGACCCGGAGCTGTCGCCCGACGCGCTCGTCGAGCGCTGGCGGGTGGCCCACCTTCTGTCGCGCCTGCGGCCCGACGAGGCCGAGCTGCTGCGCATGCGCTTCTACGAGGGTCTCAGCCAGACCGAGATCTCCGAGCGCACCGAGATCCGGCTGGGCACCGTCAAGATGCGAATGGTCGCCGCCCTGCGCCGGCTGCGGGACATGATCGACGAGGAGGGGGAGTCGTGAGCGAGCAGTCGCTCGACGACCTGGCCCGCCGCCTCGAGCAGCTTCCGCGCGAGGCCTGGGACCGGCCCGAGCCTCCGCCGGCCCCGTGGCCGGCGGAGGAGCGGCCGGCGCGCCGGCGCGGCTTCCTCCTGCGGCCGGTGGCCGCCGTGGCCGCCTCGGTGGTCCTGCTGGCCGCCGGCGTGGCCGGCGGTCTGCTCCTGGGCGGCGGCGAGGACGATGGAGACGCGCCGGCCGGCGTGAAGGTGGCCCTCGGGCCCGTCGACGGCCGCGGTGCAGGAGCAACCGGCGAGGTGAGCCTGGAGGGCGCCGGCGGTGGGACGGCCGACGTGCGCGTGACTGGCCTCAAGCCCAGCGACGCGGGCAGCTTCTACGAGCTCTGGCTGATCGGCGACGAAGGCGAGCTCGTCTCGCTCGGCTCCTTCAGGGTGCCCCGCTCCGGGGTGGCCGAGCTGAGCGTGCCGCTGCCCGTCGACCCCGAGCGCTTCCGCTTCGTCGATGTGTCCCGCGAGCCGGACGACGGCGACCCGTCGCACTCCAAGATCTCGGTGCTGCGCGGGCCTACTGCTTAGGGATAGTCGTAGCGACGCGGGTTGTAGCCGCGCCCCCGGTCCGCGCCGCGGCAGCTTCCGCGCCGCGGCGCGTCGTTTCTGAACGGCAGCCGCACGATCATCTGCGCCTCGTTGTTGTCCTCGTTGGCCTCGTAGACGCCGTTCTCCGGGTCGGCGATGTGCACGTAGGCGAAACAGCCGCGCAGGCCGGTCACGTCGATCCACTGCTCCGGGTAGGAGGGGGGATACACGTCGGCCCAGCCGATCGAGGTGCCCAGCGCGACCCGCTTTCTGTTGGGATCGGTGTTGCAGGCCGGATACACCCGCCGCCTGGGCGACCCCGCCAGCCCGGCGCGGGTGTGGGTCAGGTCGCGTAGGCAGTAGGCCACCTTCGGGCCGGTGCGCACGCGCCTGACCCGGCGGCCCCTGCCGTCGACCCGCCAGAGCTCGAACCGGGCGGCGTCACGGAACTTCCACCAGTAGCGCTGCTGGTGGGCGTACTTGAACTGCAGGCGGGCGCCGGTGTTCACGTCGATCCGCCCGCCGTTCCTTGCGTAGATGCGCTGGTAGGCGCGCATGAACAGCGAGCTGGTGCGCACCCCCCGCAGCTCCGCCGGGCCCGACCCCACGCTGTCGATCACGTTGCCGGCGCGCAGGAGCGTGCGTCCTCGCTGGGAGCGGCGGTCGGTCTCGAGGCCGTACGGCCGCCGCATCACCAGGTCGGGGCAGCGCAGCTGCTGCGCCTCGAGCGCGATGCAGGGGTTCGCGTCGATCTGCACCCGCCCCGCGGGAGCGCCGGGCTGGGCCTCGGCCAGCGCCGTCGCGGCGAGGGCCGCCGCGGCGGTGAGCAGGGTTGTCCGCACGGCACGCACCCGAGAAAGTTGTAGCGGGTAGGTTCGACGGCATGCGAATCCTCTCCATCGACGGGGGCGGCATCCGCGGGATCATCCCCGCGCTGGTGCTGACCGAATTGGAGCGCCGCAGCGAGCGTCCGGTCTTCGAGCTGTTCGACCTCATCGCCGGCACCTCCACCGGTGGGATTCTGGCCTGCGCGCTCTGCGCGCCGGACTCGTTGCCCGCGGCGCAGCTCGTGTCGCTGTACGACGAGGAGGGGCCCGAGATCTTCTCGCGCTCCGCCCTACAGCGGGTCCGCAGCGGCGAGGGCCTGCTGGACGAGAAGTATGACTCGGAGGCCCTCGACAAGGCGCTCGAGCGGTTTCTCTCCAGGAAGCGCCTGAGCGAGTCCCGCCCCGACCTGATCGTGCCCGCGTACGACACCGCCGATCCGGGGCCCTACTTCTTCAAGTCGGTCAAGGCACGGCAGAGCGAGGAGGACGACTTTCCGCTGTCGGTCGTGGCCCGGGCCACCTCCGCCGCGCCGACCTACTTCGAGGCGTCCGCGGTGGGCTCGCGCGCGCTCATCGACGGCGGCGTGTTCGCGATCAACCCCGCGATGTCGGCGTTCGCCGAGGTCTTCCGTCGCCAGCCGGGCCTGCGGGAAGAGGCGAGCCCCGAGATCGTGCTGCTCTCGCTCGGCACCGGCCAGCGAACGCGCCGGCGGACCTACGGCGACATCAAGGACTGGGGCCTCGTCGAGTGGGCCCGCCCGATCCTGGACGTGGTGTTCGACGGCGTCTCGGACGCCGTGCACTACCAGCTCCTGCACGTGCTGGGCGAGGAGCGCTACTGGCGCCTGCAGGTAGAGCTGACCGAGGCCAGCGACGACCTGGACGACGCGAGCGAGGAGAACCTGCGGCTGCTGCGCCGCCAGGCGGAGCAGCTGATCGAGAGCTCGAGCGACCGGCTCGACGCCCTGATCGCCCGCCTCTAAGAGCTGGCGCGCGTCAGCGCGCGCAGGGGCCGGTGGCCACGGGGCCGCCCGCCTGCCGGAGCGCCCGGCGGACGATCGAGTCAGGCACGCCGAAGCCGCTGCGGCCGTCGTCCGACACCGATGCCGCGAAGATTGTCGTGACCACCCGGCCCGCGCCGTCCACGACCGGGCCGCCGGAGTTGCCGGATCGCACCCGCCCGCGCAGCGAGGTGATGGGCCGCTGCACGGGACCGCGGCCGTAGGCGTCCTGGGTGATCACGGTGGACGTCCCGCCCAGGCGGCCGGGCCGCACGTCGTAGGGCCCGTTCTCCGGGAAGCCGAGGATGGCGGCCGAGGTGCCCTCCGGGGCATCCGAGCGCAGCCGCAGCCTGGGCGTGCCCGACAGGCCGGGCACGCGCAGGACGGCCAGGTCGTTGCGCGCGTCGAACACGACCGCCTGGGCGTCGAGCCGGTCCCCCTCGCCCCGCAGCTGGACGGTGGTGTCGTCCTGGCCGGCGACCACGTGGGCGTTGGTCACCACCACCCCGTCGCGGGCCACCCAGCCGCTCCCCTGCACGCCGAGCCCGCACGCGGTGCCGAGCACCTTCACCACGCTGCGGCCGGCACGGGCGACCTGGGGGTCGCGGGCGATCGCCGAGTCGGGAGGGCCGACGTCGGGGTCGGGACCGGCGATCCGCGGAAAGGGGTCGAAGCGGGCCAGCGCCTGGAGGACGGGGCCTGACGGCGGCAGCCGGTCGTTGAGCTCCTGCAGGATGGCGGAGCGCTGGATCGGCTCGCGCAGCTCCGTCGCCCCCGGCGTCTGCAGCGCCACCGCCCCGCCAATCCAGGCGAGGCACAGGCCCAGGCAGGCCAGGAGCGCCGCGCCCCCCACACCGTCAAGCACGCCGAGGCGCCCGCCCAGGCGGCGGCGCAGGTGAAAGCCCAGCAGCTCGAGCACCGAGGCCAGCAGGCCGCCGATGAGCAGAGCGCCCACCAGCGCCGTGAGAGGCGCGTACGGGGAGCGCGAGCCCTCGTCGAGCAGCTCCGGTCCGAGGCGGGAGCCCAGGACCGCGCCAACGGCGAAGCCGGCGAGCGACAGCGCTCCCACGATGAGGCCCTGGCCGTAACCCCACAGGGCCATGAGCACCGTAAAACCCACGATGATCCAATCGAGCGGCGTCACGGGCCCGAGGCAGCGTAGCGGCGGGCGCTTGGAGGTCGTCCGGGCGCTGGCTACCATCGCTCCGGGTCCTGCCGTGAGTCAGCCGTGAGTCAGCTCACCTCCGAACGCCGCAGGCGCCTGACCCACCGTGCCCTGCCCGCCGTGGGCGGGCTCGCCGTCGTGGCCCTGGCCGCCGGGGCGCTGGTCGGCTCGCGGGTCGTCAGCGCCGGCGAGGCCACCGCCGAGGCCTTCACCGCCGCATGGGTGCGGGGCGACGAGCGTGCGATGTACCGGCTCGTCGACGCGCGCACCCGCTCGTCGTGGCCGTTCGAGCGCTTCGAGCGGGCCTACGCCCGGGCCGCGGGCACCGCGACCCTGGCGGCCCTCGCGGCCGAGGACCCGGCCGGCACCCGCGGGGGCTCCGTGGTGGTGCCGATGACGCTGCGTACCCGCGTCTTCGGCCGCCTGCGCGGGGACCTGCTCGTGCCGGTCGAGGAAGAACGGGTGGTCTGGAAGCCGCGGCTGGTCTTTCCCGAGCTGCGCGAGGGCGAGCGCCTGGTTCGTAGGAGCAGGCCGGCCGAGCGGGCCACCCTGCTGTCCCGAAACCGCAAGGTGCTGGCCGAGGGGCCGGCCGACGCCCGCAGCTCTCCGCTGGTGGGGATCGCCGACTCGATCGCCGGGAGCATGGAGCCCGAGGAGACGCGCGAGGAGCGGGCCGCCCTCTATGCGCGCGGCTTTCCCGGTGACTGGCCCGTGGGCCAGAGCGGTCTCGAGGAGGCCTTCGAGGACCGGCTGGCCGGGCGGCCCGGTGGGGAGCTCGTGGCCGGGCGGCGCGTCCTGGCCCGCGCGCGGCCCCGCCGCGCGCCGCCGGTGCGCACGAGCATCGACACCCGCATCCAGGAGGCCGCGGTGGTGGCACTGGCCGGGCGCTTCGGCGGCATCGCAGCGCTCGACCCCGAGAACGGCGAGATCCGCGCGCTGGCGGGCGTCGCCTTCTCCGCCCCGCAGCCGCCGGGCTCGACCTTCAAGATCGTGACCACCACCGCCGCCCTCGAGGACGGCCTCGTCAAGACGAGCGACGAGTTCCCGGTCGAGACGGCCGCGATCATCGACGGCGTCCAGCTCGACAACGCCAACGGCGAATCCTGCGGGGGCAACTTCCGCGAGAGCTTCGCCCACTCCTGCAACTCGGTGTTCGCCCCGCTCGGGGTCGAGGTGGGCGCCGAGCGGCTGGTGGAGACGGCCGAGCGGTACGGCTGGAACGCGAAGCCCACGATCCCGGGCGAGGTGGCGAGCACCTTGCCGCCGGCCGCCGACATCAAGACCCCGCTCGACGTCGGCTCGACAGCGATCGGCCAGGGCCGGCTGCTGGCCACGCCGCTGCGGCTGGCGTCGGTGGCGCAGGTGATCGCGGCCGACGGAGCGCTATACGAGCCCACGCTGGCGGCCGGTGAGGAGACCAACCCGGTGCGCGTGACCTCACCCAAGGTGGCCCGCACGATCGGCTCGCTGATGGTCGACGTCGTGGCCTACGGCACCGGCACGGCGTCGGCGATCACCGGCGTGAAGGTGGCGGGCAAGACGGGTACCGCCGAGCTCGAGGACACCCGCGGTCCGGAGGCCGGCGCCGTGACCGACGGATCCAACACCGACGCCTGGTTCACCGCGTTCGCCCCGCTGCGCCGCCCGCGCATCGCGGTGGGCGTCATGTTCGTGCGGGCCGGGTCGGGCGGCGGCACGGCGGCGCCGGCCGCCCGGGTGGTGCTGGAGGAGGGCCTGAAGCGTTAAATATCGAGCTCGAAGGTCAGGGTCTCCTCCTCACCTTCGATCTCGAGCTCGAGCGGCCGGAACTCGGTGTTCGCGAGCGGCAGCCGGAACAGCAGCATCGTGCCCGCGCTCGGGCCGAGCTGGGCGACGCTGCCGGCCTCCGGGATGCACTCCTTGGGGTCGAGCACCGCGGGCTCGTAGAGAAAGTTGTTCTGCTCGAGCTCCACCTCCTCGGGCTCGAACTCGTTGTCCTGGTTGTCCGTGATCAGGAACTCCTCGGCGGTGGGATGGCGCTCGTCCGAGTTGTTGCAGACCTGCATGAACACGCCGTAGAGCGTCTCGCCCGGACCCGGGTCGGGACCGTCGTAGTAGGCCTCGTCCGGCGTTACCTCCGGGTTGAGCTGACGGGTGATGAAGACGTTGTAGTCGATGCCGTCGAGCTCGATCGCGAGGCCCTCGCGCGCCGGCTCGTCGAAGCCCGGCTCCTCGTCTCCGCAGGCGGCCAAGCCGGCCGCCAGGGCGAGCAGGCAGAGCGCGACAGCGAGGCGGCGGAGCGAGAAAACCATCGGCCGCGGAGTCTATTCAGGGCCGGAGCGCGCCGGATCCATCCCCGTCGCAGCGCCGTACCGAGCGGCGTTGGCCGGGTCGTAGCCGGCGATCGAGGCCCGCTTCAACGGATCCTTGATCGGCTCCTCGAAGATCCGCCGCAGCCGCTCCAGCGACTTCTTGGTCTTGCGCCGGATCCAGCCCGCCGCTCCGATCTCCTTGAGGCGGTCGATGGGGGTGGCAGGCTCGCTGTAGGTGGTCAGCTCCACGCGCGTCCTGTCCGCTGCCTCGGACGTGAACTCGTACAGCGCCAGCGAGCGGTTGCGCCCTCGCCGGCCCACCCGCACCTGCTCGACGATGCGGCGGGGGCGGTCCACCTCCGTCACCGACAGCTCGGCGTACTCCTTGGCCAGCGGGAGCTTCAGCTTGAACCGCGCCGCCGCTCCCAGGCCCACCGCGTTCACCCGTGCGAGGCGATAGTCGCGCAGGTAGTGGTCCGTGAACGCCGGCCGGGCGGCCAGGTCGCTGACGAAGTCGAACACCTCCTCGCGAGGGGCCGAGATGACCGTCGAGACCTTGACCTCGCGCATCCGCGAGGAGTCTACGGGCCCGCCGACCTGGGGCTCAGGCTCAGGCTGCCCGGCGTGCGACGGCGAGCGGTCGCTCGCTCGCGTGGACGCGCTCGCTGCGCACCGCCAGGCGCCGGCCGTCGGGAAGCGCGGCGAAGCAGAGCTCGCAGAGCGTGCGGCCCGAGTCCAGCTCGTGCATGCGTTCGCCGGCGAGCGGGGTACGCCGGCAGTCCGCACAGCGGTCGCCCGCCGGGGCCAGCCGGCCGATGCTGGTGCGAAGCAACATGGCGGCCAGGTCGGGCATGGTCCTATCGTTCGCGCCCGCCGCGGCGTCTCCTGCCCTCGGCCCCCACGCGGCCGTTGGCGCGTTGAAACTCGTCGCTGGCGCCCGCGCATCTGGCAGAAAGCATGCAAATAGCGGGCTTTTAACTTGGCCTCGGGCGTTCTCTCGTTACCATCCGCATCACCCCCACCCCGAGGAGAGACTCAACCGATGGAAGCATTCAGTGCCGGAACCCTTGCGGGTGCCGGCTCGTTTCGGTGTGACTCGTGTGGCTTTGCCGTGGCTCTTCACGAGCTCGATCAGGTGCCCTCCTGCCCCGAGTGCGGAGGGCGGCGGTTCCGGCGCTCGTCGCTGTTCGGCGAGCAGATCGCGAAGCCCGACCGCCACGAGGTCGAGGGCACGCCCCGCTGGCTGGCGGAGGCCCGAGATGCGCTTGTGCGCCAGGGCGACTACCTGGCCTTCGAGGACGACCGGCGCGTGCGCGTGGTCCCGCTCCAGGAGGGCTGGACGCGGATCGGGCGCAGCCTGTCTGCACACGTCCGCTTCGACGACCCCACGGTCTCGCGGCGCCATGCGCTGCTCTACCGGGACGAGTCGGGCGCTCGGGTGCTCGACGACCGCAGCCTGAACGGCGTGTTCAGGAACGGGGAGCGCGTGGAGCTGGCCGAGCTCCAGGACGGCGACGAGATCGAGGTCGGTCGCTTCCGCCTGTTCTACATGAGCCTGAGCGGCGAGCCGGCCGCCCGCAGCGCCGGCAGCATGTTTGCCTGAGCGGACGGCCGTCCGGCTTCAGCCGGCCACCGCAGCGGCCAGCTCGGCAAGCCCGTCCTCGCGGCTCTTGGGCGGGCGGTAGCCGAGGTCGCGCTCCGCGCGGGAGATGTCGAGGGTGCACTCCTGCGAGGACACCCACACCGCGAAGCGCGTGAGCGGCGGCGGGCCCGGGCGCTTCAGGCGGCGCCACGCGAGCTCGGAACCGAAGGCCAGCGCACGGGCGAGCCCCGGCGGCACGGACTTGTCGGGCGGCGTGACGCCCTGCGTGGCCAGCAGGCGGGTGACGAAGTCGCGGAACAGGACTGGCTCGCCGTCGGTGACGAAGTAGACGCCTCCCGGGGGAGCCTTCGTCGCCGCGAGCCGCAGCCCCTCCACCGTGTTGTCCACGTGAGTGGTGTCCGTCAGGTGCGCCCCGCCGCCGATCCAGCGAAAGCGGCCCGACCGGACCAGGTCCACGATCGCCGGCAGCAGGGTTGTGTCGCCCCGGCCCCACACGAAGCGCGGGCGGATCACCACGGTCTCCAGCCCGCCGCCGTTGGCCGCTCGCACCCGCTGCTCGGCCTTGGCCTTCGTGGACGAGTACAGGGCCGGGGAGTCGGGGCGCAGCGGCGCGTCCTCGTTGACGTTCACCAACGGCTCGAGCGCCGTCACGGCCGCCTCGGTGCCCACGTGCACCATCCGCCTCACGCCGGCGTCGCGGCAGGCGGCGATCACGTTCTGCGTACCGCCCACGTTCACCCGCTCGAACTCGTGCGGGTCGCCCCAGTCCTCGACCTTGGCGGCGGCGTGGAAGGCCACCTCGCAGCCCTCGGCGCCGGCGCGCAGGCTGCGGCCGTCGCCCAGGTCGCCGCTCACCGGCTCGGCCCCGAGCTCACCGAGCCGTCCGGCGGCCCCCTCCGAGCGGGCCAGGGCACGCACGTCCCAGCCCTCGGCGAGCAGGCGCTCGATCAGCGCCCCGCCGATGAAGCCGGAGCCGCCGGTGACGAAGGCGCTGGGCACGGCCTCCGACGCTACTCGCTTGTGCCGGCGTCTACCGGGCCAGCGCCACCCGTGCGGCCTTCGACGGCTTGAACGCGGGGCACACCAGCGCACCGGACGGGCCGCCGACGGCCACCGGCGCGAAGCGGTCACTCCGCACGTCGGGCGCCCTGACGCTGCGCATCCGCGCCGACGAGGCTGTCGAGCGCCGCAGCTTCAGGATCTCGATGCCCCGGTCCATGTCGAACAGGTACGCGTACCGGCCCCGCCAGGCGAGGTCCCAGGAGTTCGAGCTGGGATTCGTCTCGGGGTCGGTCCCCGTGACCCGGTAGTAGCCGATCTGGCGCACGTCGCGGGCGTCGGACACGTCCAGCAGGCGCAGGCCCTGGCCGTACCACGCCACCCCCAACGTCGAGCCGCTGAGCTCGAAGTAGTGGGCCGAGCAGCCCAGGCTCTCCTCCACGGCCTCGCCGGTGTCCGTCGGATGGAAGCTGTCCAGCGGCGTCATCCGGTACGGGCTCTCGGGCGTCGAGTTCGCCGCCGGCTCACCGCCCGAGCGAGTCGGTGATGTTGGAGAACACCACGCGTCCGCTGGCCTCGCAGGGCGTGGTGAAGTCCTCCTCCGTGCCGATGAGCACGTTGCCCCGCCGCACGCCGTCGGCCTCGGTTGAGCCATCGACCGGGCGCAGCGAGTTGTGCATGAAGCCTGTCGGCTGGGCCGTGCCCCCCACGCCGCCGCCGGCTACGAGGATCGGGTCCCAGGGCGCCGCCTCGCGGGTGATGTTCATCAGCGGATCGCGCCAGCGGCCCTCGGTGGCGTAGCCGCGGATGCCGCCGCGACCGCTCACCCAGGCGATGCCGCGCTCGTCCACGTTCACGTCGTGGGAGTAGTCGGTGAGGCTGTCGTTGCGCCACAGGTCGATCGGCTGGCCGAAGACCCGCGGGCGGGCGGGGTTGCGCAGGTCGGTGACCCAGATCGGCCGGCCGTCGCCGCGGGCGCCGGGCGTGAACGGGCCCAGATAGGCGAGGTCGGTGCGACGCGCCGGGCCGCCCGTCCAGATGTAGTTGCAGTCGTCGATGCAGGTGGCCGTGTGGCCCGCCGGCAGCTCGACGAAGTCGCCGATCTGGCGCATGTTGCGCGGGTTGCGGTAGGAGATGACGTAGAAGCCGCTCTTGCAGAGCGGGTTGCGGGTCTTGGACGGCATGACGTTCGTACCGATCCCGGGGCAGCTGGTCTGGTCGACGTTGTCGTGCCGCGGGTCGAGCGCGCCGATGATCAGCTTGCGCCGCCGGTCGATCTCCATGTCCTCGTCCTGCCAGTAGCCGTTCTCGCCCAGGATCTGGGCGGGCTGGTAGGTGTCGAGCAGGCGCGGGTTGCGGGGATCGCTCACGTCGTAGGTCTTGAACCCGAAGCGGCCGGTGGTAACCAGCACGCTGCGGTGGCCGACCCGGTCGAACTTGCCCTCGGTGATCATGGACGAGTCGGGCACCCGGTCGACATAGCGCAGGCTGGGGGAGATGACCGCGCCGGGCGGTGGCTCCGCTCCGAGCGCCGTGGCCGGCAGCAGCGCCAGCGCCAACAGGACCACACCGATTACCCGCATGCCCATTTCCCTCCTCCAAGGACAGAGAACGTCGGCATGCTACCCGGAACGGGCCCGAACCAAGCGCCCGGGTCGCAGCGTCTCGCCGCCGCCCGAGGCCATCCAGGAGCCGCCGAGGATCAGGACCAGGCCGAGGGCGGTGTTGAGCCCGAAGCTCTCGCCCAGCACGACCACGCCCAGCACGGCGGCCACGCCCGGCGAGGCATAGGTGATCAGCGACGCCCTCGCGGCCCCCGCCTCGTCGATCAAGGAGTAGAAGAGCCAGAAGCCGAGCCCCGTGTTGAGCACCCCGAGTGCGGCCAGTGCCGCGACAACCGTGAGCGAGGGCAGCGCGGCCGGGGGATCGACGAGCGCCACGGGCGCCACCAGCAGCCCGCTGATCGCGAGCATGGCGCAGACCACGCCGGTGGGGTGGCGGCTGAAGGAGCGCTCGTAGAACCCGCCAGGGTGACCAGCGCAGCGCGCTCGCGAGCCTCGTCGGCCTCCACCCGCTCTGCAATCGCCAACCCGAGGGCGCCAAGGAGGTTCGCCGTCCGACGCCGGTCGTGATGTGACTCAGTCACATCACGAGGTCTACCCGGTACGTGCGGTCGCTAGACGATCTTCCCCGGGTTCAGGTTCTGACCCGGGTCCATCCCGTCGAACAGCGACCTGATCATGGCCACGCCGGGCCCGGAGATGTCCTCCTCGAGCCAGCGTGCGTGCTCGGTCCCGACCGCGTGGTGATGGGACAGGGTCGCCCCCGAGTCGACGAAGGCCTGCTGGATCGCGCCCTTCACCACGTCGTACTCGTCCAGCGGCTCACGATCCCCCGAGGGCTTGAACGCGAACGTGAAGTAGAGGCAGGCCCCGGCGTGGTAGGAGTGCGACAGGTGGCACATGATGTAGCCGGTCACCCCGAGCCCGGCGAAGGCGTCACGCGCCGCTGCCATCACGTTGCCGTACAGCGTGGGCAGCACGCTCCAGGGCGCCGAGGTCTCGGACACGTCGGCCAGCGCGCCCCGGTCGAGCAGGTAGTCGCGGATATAGGGGGTGTCGAACTTCTTCTGGTCGTAGAGCGTGCCGGGGCCGCTGCCGATGCAGAGGCCGCCGTGGCTCTTGACCACCTCGCCCACGAGCTTGCGCTGCCGGGCCACGTGCCGCTTGGAGCCCTCGTAGCCGATGAACGACAGGCACATCGCCTCCAGGTCGAAGTGGCGCCGGCGGCTGAGGTAGGCGGCCATGGCCTTCGAGGTCACCTGGTCCAGCAGCGTGGGGTCCTTCTTGGTGGCGAAGGAGAAGCGGGTCTCGGGAGCGTCGGACACACGGGTGACCGACGGCGCCGCCTCGCCCGCGGCGATGTCGTGCATCGCGGCCAGGCCCGCCTCCCAGTCCGGGAACAGATACCCGAGGATCGTGCGCTCCTCGGGCACGCGGTGGACGTGCACGGTTGCCTCGCAGATGATCCCCAGGCGCCCCTCGCTGCCGAGCACCATCTCCCGGACGCTGGGCCCGGTGGAGGTGCTGGGCACCGGGCGGGTGGCCAGCATGCCCTTCGGCGTGGCCACGCGCACGGCCCGGGTGAGGTCGGCCACGTCCCCGTACTTGTCGGACTGCATGCCCGACGAGCGGGTGGCGATCCAGCCGCCGAGCGTCGAATGGGTGAAGCTGTCGGGGAAGTGGCCGAGCGTCCATCCCCGAGCGTTCAGCTGCTCCTCGAGGTGGGGCCCGAACACGCCCGGCTGGACCCGGGCAAGACGGGCTCGCTCGTCCACGTCCAGCACGCGGTCCATGCGGGTCAGATCGACGGAGATGACACTTCGGGTCTCGCCTTCCGGGGTCTCGAGGCTGCCGGAGATGTTGCTGCCGCCGCCGAAGGGGATCAGGACCGCGTCGGCCTCGAGCGCGGCACCGACGACGGCCTCCACCTCCTCCTCGGAGCCGGGGCGGACAACGAGGTCGGGCAGCGGGCCCACGTCGCCGCTTCGGTGGCGCACCAGGTCCCGCAGGCTCTTGCCGCGGGCGTGCACCACCCGGTCGGCGTTGTCGTCGGAGACCGCCTGTTGCCCCACCGCCGCCTCCAGCGCTTCCCGCAGGCCGCCGGGCACCGACGGCTCGGGCAGCTCGAGCTCCTCCAGGCCGACGGGACGGGAGGTCATCCGGCTCACGTCGAGGTCGAGCGCCTGCCTGATGAAGGGCGCCAGCTCCGGCTTGTCCTCGTGTGTGAACGAGACGCCGTGCTCTCCCCAGCCCCACCACTTCATACCGCCCCGGTGGGCGGGCGCTCTCGTGCCGGACGCGGTTTGGGTCTGCATGACGGAGGCCTTACTCCGAACCGGTGTCGGCGAACGCCCGCTCCCGGTCGGTGTACAGCACGAGCCTAGTGACCTTGCCTCTTCTCACGCGCACCACGCTGCCCCCCCAGTGAGCATGCGCGACACGTCCACTCCACTGGTTCTGCCCCGCCCCTCGAAGTGGGCGAGCACCAGCACCCGCTCGTCGTCCAGCTCGCGGTACTCCTCGGCCTCGACCCGGAACTCCTCCCAGGCACCGAGAAAGCTGCGCCAGCCCGCCGCCATGCCCCGCCGGCCGCTGTAGCGATCCTCGACGGGCCCGGCAAAGACCAGCTCGATGTCCGGGTCGGCCCAGTCGGCGGAGCTGTAGTCCCCCCGCTCCCACGCGGCGAAGATCGACCGCGCGAGATCGAGGTTGGCCGAGGCCATCGGCTAGTCGCGCGGCCCCGACCAGAAGGCGTCGCCCACCGTCACGCTGCGCGCGATCTCGGCCTGATGGCGCAGCGAGTGCGGGTCGCCGTCCTCGTAGTCGAACATCGACTCGGAGGAGATCCGCCGCACCTCGCCGGTCCCGCCCAGGGCCTGGTCGACCACGCGGGCGCAGCGGCGGCCCTCGGCGATCGCGGTGACCACGAGCGATTGGCCGACCCGCGCGTCGCCGCAGGCGAAGATCCCGTCGATCCGGGTGCCGTAGACCGGCGCCCGGACGTTGCCGCGGCGGTCGAGGTCGAGGCCCAGCTCGGTCACCAGGCCGTCGTGCTCGGGATGGTCGAAGCCGATCGCGACCAGCACCAGCTCGGCGGGCACGTCGAAGTCGCTGCCCGGGATCGCGTGCAGGTCGCGGGACGAGGTGCCCTCCACCCGGCGGGCGTGCACGCCGGTCACCCGTCCGTCCTGGCCGTTCACCTGGATCACCTCGGCGCCGAAGCGCCGCTCGCCGCCCTCGTCGAGGGCGTACGTGGTGAGCGTGCGCTTGGGCGGCAGCGGCCAGGGCGCCGTCACCGGCCGGCCGTCGGAGGGCAGCGCCGGATAGACGTCGAGCAGGAGCACGTCCTCGGCGCCCTCGCGCAGGGCGTTCGAGATGCAGTCCATCCCGGTGTCGCCGCCCCCGATCACCACCACCCGCTTCCCGGCGGCGGTGATGATCTCGGTTGGGTCGGTGTCGGGCGGGGGTCCGCCCTGCTCCGCGGCCACCGCGCGGTTTCGCTGGTAGAGGTACTCCATCGCGAAGTGAACGCCCTCGAGGTCGCGCCCGGGGACCTCGAGCTCGCGGTGCAGGCGCGAGCCGATGGCCAGCACCACCGCGTCGTGGCTCCGCCTGAGGTCGGGGACCTGCAGGTCGCGGCCCACGTCCACGCCGTACTCGAAGCGGATGCCCTCGTCGGCGAGCAGCGCCACCCGGCGGTCGATGATCCACTTCTCCAGCTTCGCGTCGGGCACCCCGAAGCGCAGCAGCCCGCCGGGTGCCTCGTCGCGCTCGTAGACGGTGACCTCGTGACCGCGCTTGTTCAGCTCGGCGGCCACCGCCAGGCCGGCGGGCCCGGAGCCGACCACCCCCACGGTCCTCCCCGTCCGCACCTCGGGGGGGTCGGCCGTGATCCAGCCCTCGTCGAAGCCGCGCGTGACGATGGCCAGCTCGATCTGCTCGATCGTCACCGGGTCGTCGTTGATGTCGAGCACGCAGGCGGACTCGCACGGCGCCGGGCAGATCAGGCCGGTGAACTCGGGGAAGTTGTTGGTGGCGTGCAGCTTCGAGAGCGCGTCCTGCCAGCGGTCCTTGTAGACCAGGTCGTTCCAATCCGGGATCAGGTTGCCCAGCGGGCAGCCCTCGTGGCAGAAGGGCACCCCGCAATCCATGCAGCGGGCGCCCTGGTCGCGCAGGGTGCGGTCCTCGGGCAGCGAGAAGTACTGCCGGTAGTCGGCCACCCGCTCGTCGGGGTCGCGCTTGTCGAACCCCACGCGCTCGAGCTTGAGGAAGCCGCCGAGCTCGCCCATTAAGCGGCCACCTCCTCCTCGGTCGCCAGCTCCGACAGCGCGCGTTTGTAGTCGTGCGGCATCACCTTCACGAAGCGGTTGAGCGTTCCGCGCCAGTCCTCGAGCAGCGCCTCGGCCACGGCCGAGCCGGTGTGCTCCCGGTGCTCGGAGACCCAGGCTCGGAGCTCGGCCGCCTCGTCCGGGGTGATCCCGTCGAAGCCCACGAGGTCGGTGTTGCAGCGGTCGCGGAACTCGCCGTCCCCGTCCAGCACGTAGGCGATGCCGCCGCTCATCCCCGCGGCGAAGTTGAGCCCGGTGGGCCCCAGGACCACCACGCGGCCGCCGGTCATGTACTCGCACCCGTGGTCGCCCAGGCCCTCGACCACCGCGAGCGCTCCCGAGTTGCGCACCGCGAAACGCTCCCCGGCCAGCCCGCTGAAGAACGCCCGTCCGGACGTGGCCCCGTAGAGCACGGTGTTGCCCACGATCACGTTCGCCTCGGCCGCGAAGCGGGCGCCCGCGGGCGGGCGGACGACCAGGAGGCCGCCGGACAGGCCCTTGCCGCAGTAGTCGTTGGCGTCTCCCTCCAGCAGCAGCGAGACGCCGGGCGCCAGCCAGGCGCCGAAGCTCTGGCCGGCGGAGCCCTCCAGCCGCAGCTCGATCGTCCCGTCCGGCAGCCCCTCCGCGCCGTGGTTGCGCGCGATCTCGCTCGACAGCAGTCCGCCCACCGCCCGGCTGCGGTTGACGATCTCCCGCTCAACCCGGATCGGCCGGCCGAGCTCGAGATCGGCGCGGTGGCTGGAGATGAGGTCCACGTCGATGGCGTCGTACAGCACCGGGTCCGGGCGGCGGGTGCAGTGCAGGTCCTCGTCAGCGGGCGGAGGCTCGAGCAGCGAGCTGAGGTCGAGCCCGCGCGCCTTCCAGTGCTGCACCGCCTCGTCGGGCGCGAGCAGATCGGTGCGGCCGATCAGCCCGGACACCGAGCGCACGCCCAGCCGGGCCATGATCTGTCGCAGCTCCTCGGCCACCATGAACAGGTAGCGCACCACGTGCTCGGGCTTGCCCTCGAAGCGGCGCCGCAGGTCGGGGTCCTGGGTGGCCACCCCCACCGGGCAGGTGTTGAGGTGGCAGACCCGCATCATCACGCAGCCCAGCGCGATCAATGGCGCGGTGGAGAAGCCGAACTCGTCGGCGCCCAGGATCGCGGCCATGGCCACGTCGCGGCCGGTGCGCATCTGCCCGTCGGCCTCCACGATGATGCGCGAGCGCAGGTCGTTGCGAAGGAGGGTCTGCTGGGTCTCCGCGATCCCGATCTCCCAGGGCACCCCGGCGTGCTGGATCGAGGCCTGCGGTGACGCGCCCGTGCCGCCGTCGTGGCCCGCGATGACCACGTGGTCGGCGTTGGCCTTGGCCACCCCGGCCGCGACCGTGCCCACCCCCACCTCGGCCACCAGCTTGACCGAGATCCGCGCGCGCGGGTTGGCGCAGCGCAGGTCGTAGATCAGCTGCTTGAGGTCCTCGATCGAATAGATGTCGTGGTGGGGCGGCGGCGAGATCAGCCCGACGCCCGGCGTCGAGTGCCGCAACCGCCCGATGTAGCGGTCGACCTTGTGGCCCGGCAGCTGGCCGCCCTCGCCGGGCTTCGCGCCCTGGGCCACCTTGATCTGGAGCTCGTCGGCGTTCACCAGG
This sequence comes from uncultured Thermoleophilaceae bacterium, assembly GCA_963850205.1. GTDB lineage: Bacteria > Actinomycetota > Thermoleophilia > Solirubrobacterales > Thermoleophilaceae > JACVRW01. The sequence goes on from CAWKKJ010000008.1 coordinate 922,191, forward strand.
TAGTGGACGGTCACGCCGAAGCGGCCGGACGCGACCTGCTTGATCGAGGAGCGGCGCTCGTCGCCGAAGCGGACCGGGTCCTCCCCGCCCTCGCCGGTGTTGGACTTGCCCCCCAACCGGTTCATCCCGGCGGCCAGGGTCTCGTGCGCCTCCGGTGACAGGGCCCCGAGGCTCATGCCGCCCGACTTGAAGCGCTTGACGATCTCGCTGGCCGGCTCCACGTCGTCCAGCTCCACCGGCTCGACGTCGTCGCTGAAGCGCAGCAGGCCGCGCAGCGTCGAGCGGGGCACGGCCACGTGGTTGACGTAGGTGGCGAAGCGATCGTAGGCCTCCGCCCCGTCCTCGCCCCGGGCCGCGTGCTGGAGGGTGGCGATGGTCTCGGGGTTCCAGCCGTGGAACTCCCCGTCGCGGCGCCAGGCGTAGATGCCGCCGGCGGGCAGCAGCTCGGAGGAGGCTGCCGGGTAGGCCCGGGCATGGCGGTCGACGGCCTCGACCTCGAGCACGTCGAGGCCGACCCCGCCCACGCGTGAGGGCGTGCCGGTGAAGTGCCGGTCGACCACTTCGGGCTGGAGGCCCACCGCCTCGAAGATCTGGGCCCCGGTGTAGGAGCGGACGGTGGAGATCCCCATCTTCGAGAGGATCTTCAGCAGGCCCTTGCCGATCCCCTTGATGGCGCGCTCCTGGGCCTCCTCCGGGCTCATGCCCTCGGGGAGGCGGCCGCCGCGGTGGAGCCCGTAGAGCGACTCGAACATCAGGTAGGGGTTGACCGCCGCCGCCCCGTAGCCGATCAGGCAGGCCAGGTGATGGATCTCCTTGGCCTGGCCGGTCTCCGCCACCAGCCCGATCTGCAGCCGGGTGCCCTCGCGGACCAGGTGGTGGTGCAGGCCCGCCACCGCCAGCAGGGCCGGCATCGGGGCCCGCTCGCTGCCCAGGTTGCGGTCCGAGAGGATGATGATGTTCACGCCGCGGGACACCAGCTCGCTGGCCTCCTCGCAGATCGCGGCCAGCCGGCGCTCCATCCCGCCGGGGCCGTCGGCCACCGGCCAGGTCATGTCGATCGTCCGCGACTCGAACACGCTGTGGTCGACCTGCCGCAGCTTCTCCAGCTCCGAGTTCTTCAGGATGGGCTGGGCCATCACCAGCTGGTGGCAATGGTCCGGCGTCTCCCCGAGCAGGTTGATCTCCGGGCCGATGCAGGCCTCGAGGCTCATGACGATCGACTCCCGCAGCGGGTCGATCGCCGGGTTGGTCACCTGGGCGAAGAGCTGCTTGAAGTAGGAGAACAGCGGCGGGCGCATGTCGGACATCGCGGCCAGCGCCACGTCGTTGCCCATCGAGCCGGTGGGCTCGGCGGCGTTGGCCGCCATCGGCACCAGCAACACGTTCAGGTCCTCCTCGGTCCAGCCGAAGGCCAGCTGCTTGGCCCGCAGAGGCTCGACCCGGGGCACGCGCGGGCTCTTCTCCGGAAGGTCCCCGATGTGCACCACGCGCTCCTCCAGCCACTGCCCGTAGGGCCGGCGGCCGGCGAGCTCGCCCTTGACCTCCGCGTCGGGCACGATCAGATCGCGCTCGAGGTCGACGAGGAACAGCTTTCCGGGCAGCAGGCGCCCCTTGGCCTCCACCTGGTCCGGCGCGACCTTGAAGACCCCGGCCTCCGAGGCGAGCACCACCCACCCGTCCTTGGTGGTGAGCCAGCGCCCGGGCCGGAGGCCGTTGCGGTCGAGCGTTGCGCCGATCACCCGGCCGTCGCTGAAGGCCACGGCCGCGGGCCCGTCCCATGGCTCGATCAGAGATGAGTGGTAGGCGTAGAAGTCGACCACCTCGCGGGGCAGCTCGGGCCGGCCCCGGTGGGCCTCGGGGATGAGCATCGACATCGCGTGTGCGGAGGTGCGGCCGCCCAGCACGAGCAGCTCCAGCAGCCCGTCCAGGGAGGCCGAGTCGGAGATGTCGTCGCGCAGCAGCGGCCGGATCTTCTCGACGTCTTCCCCGAACAGGGGCGAGGCCAGCTGCAGCTCGCGGGCCCGCATCCAGTTGCGGTTGCCGCGCAGCGTGTTGATCTCGCCGTTGTGGGCCAGCATCCGGTAGGGGTGGGCCAGCTCCCAGCTCGGGAAGGTGTTGGTCGAGAAGCGCGAGTGCACCAGCGCCAGCCGGCTGTGGAAGCGCTCGTCCTTGAGGTCGGGGTAGTACTGGGACAGCTGCGGCGCCGTGAGCATGCCCTTGTAGACCACCGTCCGTGAGGACAGGCTCGTGATGTAGAGGTCCTGGACGTGCTCGGTCTCGACCACCCGCCGGATCACGTACAGGGTGCGCTCGAAGGCGTCCTGATCGGCCATCTCCTCGCCGGCGCCGATGATGAGCTGCTCGATGCGGGGGGCCACCGCTCGCGCGGTGGTCCCGCAGGCCTCGTCCCTGACCGGCACCTCGCGCCAGCCCAGCACCCGCTGGCCCTCGTCCTCGACCACGCGCTCCACCAGCTGGCGCGCGCGGTCTCCGTCGACCCGGGGGAGAAAGCACATCGCCACGCCGTAGCGGCCCGGCTCGGGCAGCTCGAAGCCGGCCTCGGCGCGCAGGAACTCGTCGGGGAGACCGACGAGGATCCCCGCCCCGTCGCCCGAGTCGGGGTCGGCCCCCGCCGCCCCGCGGTGCTCGAGGTTCTCCAGCGCCCAGAGCGCCCGGGAGATGACCTCGTGCGACGCGGGAGCGCGCAGTCGGGCGACGAACGCGACACCGCAGGCGTCATGCTCGTAGCTCGGGTCGTACAGGCCGCGCGATGCCTGCAAAGCGTGGGTTCACCTCCTCGATTTTTGCGCCCGGCCGAGTGGGCGCTTACTGGGGGACGGGGGCGCAGAAGCATAGAGCGAGCAGGCGTTTGACATGCCCACGGCGGACCCCTGAGTCGCGCTACTGTGCTCGGCTCCCGAACGACCTCCCCGTGTCTCAGACGATCACAGTTCTCTCCCAGAAGGGCGGCACCGGCAAGACCACCGCGGTGCGCACCCTGGCCGACGTCCTCCGGCGGGTCGAGCTCGACGTCCTGTGCGCCGATCTCGACCCCCAGGGCAACCTCTCCGACTACTTCGACGTGCCCGCCGATGCGTCCCCCACGGTGGGCGACGTGCTGGCCGGCCGGGCCAAGGCGGCCGACGCGATCTGCGACGGCGTCCTGCCTGCCAACCTGGGCCTCGCCGAGGCCGAGCTGGTCCTGGCCGGCAAGATGGGGCGCGAGCTCACCCTCAAGCGGGCGCTCCGCGACCTGCGGCGCCAGCACGACCTGATCCTGATCGACTGCCCGCCGGCGCTCGGCCTTCTCACCGTCAACGCGCTGGTGGCCGCCGACCACGCGCTGATCACCAGCGAGGCCGAGTACTTCTCGCTCCAGGGGGTGGAGCAGGCGCTGGAGGTCGTGGAGCTGGCCAAGGACTCGCTCAACCCGGACCTGGACTGGCTCGGCGTGGTCCTGAACATCGCCGACATGCGGCTGATCCACTCACGGGAAGCACTGGTGCAGCTGAAGGGGCGCTTCGGCGACCGGGTCTTCGACTCGATTATCCGGCGCAGCGTTCGCTACGCCGAGTCTGCTGAGCGAGGGGTGTCGATCCTCGACTACGCGCCCGCCCTGGGCGCGGACTACCTCGCCCTCGCCGACGAGCTGCTGGCCCGCCTGGGCGGCTTCGACGACGCGCGGGGGCGGCTGTCGGCGCTCGTGCCCGTCTGAGCGAGGAGCGAGCGGAGCTGGCGGGCGACGGCGGGGCCCTCCCGTTCGAGCGCCCCTGACGTAAGCCTGATCGTGCGGTAGCCGGCCTCCAGCAGGCGCCGGTCTCGCCGCCGGTCGTGCTCGAAAGCGGTCCGGGTGCCGTGGGCGTGCAGGCCGTCGGTCTCGACGATCAGCTTGGCGTGCGGCCAGAGGAAGTCGGCGGTGTACTCGCTCAGGTCAACGCCCACCAGCGGACGAGGCAGCCCGTGGCGCTCGACGAACCTGAGAAACCGCTCCTCGAGCGCGGACTGGGTGGGCTCGGGCGGCTGTTGGGCCAGGGCCAGCAATCGGGCGCCTTTGCGCCCCGGGTTGCCCTGAACGACAGCATGTAGGGCATTGAGGTCGAAGAGCCGGCGGCGGTCGGATTCATCGATGGCCCGCTTAAGCGATTGGCGGGAGGCGACGTCGGCGTAGTCGAGGAGCGTGCGGGCCACGGTGGTGACCGGGATGCCCTGGTGGACGGTCACCTCGGTGGGGCTCAGGCGGCCGGAGCGGTGGATGCGGATGCCCTTCGGGGGCCGGCGCCCGTTCTGGGTTGGGACCGTGACGTCGATGGTGGTGGCGCTGTCGGCCGCGATCTCCCACAGCGCGCCGCCGCTTCGGTGCGACAGGACGGCGCCCGGCCCGCAGGCGAGGACGGCGGCCAGCCAATAGGCCTCGCGCCGCAGCACGGCGTGGCCGACGGAGTACACGCCCCGGTAGCGCCGGCGCAGCCGTTTCGACCGCACCCGCTCGACGATGCCCTGCCTCCCCACGCCGATATCGAGCAGCTGCGCGCGGGTTATGAGCCCGTACTGCCGGTCCGCGATCGCGCCCAAACGCAATTCAACGGGGGGTAAGGCGCTTTGTGTCGTCATATCACGACCTAAAGCGCCTAACCCCCGAAGTTCGCCCCCCGGCGCTGGCCCCGCCCCCAACCGTTACGCTCGCCGCCCATGTCCGAGCTGCTCTTCAAGCCGGCCGGTGAGCTGGCCCTTCTCATCCGGTCGGGAGAGCTCTCCTCCCGGGAGCTGGTCGAGGCTTCGCTGGCGCGAATCGACGCGCTGCAGCCCGAGCTCAACGCGTTCTGCCATGTCGACCACGAGGGCGCCCTCGCCGCCGCCGGCGCCGTCGAGCCCGGCGATCCGCGGCCGTTCGCGGGCGTGCCCATCGCCATCAAGGACACGGCTCCCGTCGCGGGCCTGCCCTTCAGCTTCGGCTCGGATCTGTTCTCCGGCTTCACCCCTCAGCACGACGCCTTCCTCGTACGGCGCCTGCGCGACGCGGGCTTCGTGGTCGTGGGAAAGACGAGCCTGCCCGAGTTCGGCATCCTGCCGGTGACCGAGCCGCGGCGCTTCGGGCCGACCCGCAACCCCTGGGACACCGAGCGCACCCCGGGCGGGTCGTCGGGCGGCAGCGCCGCCGCCGTGGCCGCCGGGATGGTGCCGCTTGCCCACGGCAGCGACGGCGGCGGCTCGATTCGCATCCCGGCCTCGTGCTGCGGCCTCGTCGGGCTCAAACCCAGCCGCGGGCGCATCTCGCGCGGGCCCGAGCAGGGCGACGACTTCCTGGTGCAGGACGGCGTGCTCACCCGCACGGTGGCCGAGACCGCCGAGCTGCTCGACGTGCTCGCCGGCTACGAGACGGGAGACGCCACCTGGGCGCCCCCGCCGTCCGACCCCTTTGCCGCCGCTGCCGCGCGCGAGCCGGGCCGGCTGCGGGTTGGGGTGACCCGGCAGCCCCCGATCGAGGCTGAGCTCGACCCCGACTGCGACCGCGCGGTCGCGGAGGCGGCCGATCTCCTCTCCTCGCTCGGCCACGAGGTCGAGGAGGTGGACGCGCCCTGGGCCGGCGAGGACCTGCTCAGCGTGTTCACCATGGTGTTCGGCACCCCGGTGGGCATGGCCATGGTCTTCGGCGGGATGGTCACCGGCCGCGAGCCGAGCGAGGAGCTGGTGGAGCCGCTCACCTGGATGATGTGGAGCGGGTTGAAGGAGCGAGGCCCGGTGGATTACCTGCTGGCTCGCACGCAGCTCACCGCCTACTCACGGGCCATCGTCGCGCTGTGGGACGACTACGACGTGGTGCTCACCCCGGCGCTCGCCGAGCCGCCCGTCCGCATCGGCGAGATCGACTCCTGCAGCGACGAGCCCTGGGAGGACTTCCGCCGCTCCGGGCAGTTCACCCCCTACACGGCGATCTTCAACGTCACGGGCCAGCCGGCGATCTCGCTGCCGCTGACCCGGACGGAGTCGGGACTGCCGATCGCCGTGCAGCTCGCCGGCCGCCCCGCCGACGAGGCCACGCTGCTGCGGCTCGGCGCCCAGCTGGAGGCGGAACGGCCCTGGGCCGCCCGGCGGCCCGAGCCGGCCGCCGCCTGAGGCTCCGCTCAGACCGCGCGCAGCACGTCGCGGTCGCGGTCGTAGGTGAGGAGCGAGAGCGCCGCCTCGGCCTCCAGGCGCCGCAGCTCGTCCACCTCCTCCGAGGGCACGAAGCCGACGTCGGCCTCCACCTCCATGAGCCAGTAGCGCACCAGCTTGGAACGGCCCTTCTGGTCGGCGTATTCGCTCGAGGGCAGCTCCCGAACCAGCCGGCAGCGCAGCCCCGTCTCCTCCTCGACCTCGCGCAGCGCCGCCTCCTCGAAGGTCTCACCCGGGTCGAGCTTGCCCTTGGGCAGGGTCCAGTCGTCGTACTTGGGCCGGTGCACCAGCACCACCAGGCCGTCGCCGTCGAGGACGACCCCGCCGGCCGCGCGTACCTCGGCCTCGCCGGTCACAGCTCCCTCACGTCGGCGCCGCCGGACGCGAAGGTCACGCGGCGCACCTCGGCGCCCGCCGCCGCGCTGCGAAGAGCCTCCATCACCGGCCCGGTCTGCTCCCAATGGCACCAGAAGAGCACGGAGGGCCCGGCGCCGGAGATCGTGGCCCCCACCGCGCCCAGCTCCTGGGCCCGGTCGACCAGGGCCAGCGAGTCGCCGTAGAGATGTGCGCGCCGGGGCTGGTGGATCCGGTCGGCTCAGGCCGCGTCCGATGAGCGAGAAGTCGTCGCCGGCCAGGCCGAGCACCAGCAGGGAGGCGCTGGCCACGTTGTGCACCGCGTCGGCGATCGGCACCTCGGCCGGCATCGCGGCGCGAGCCGCCACGGTCGACACCTCGTTGCCGGGCACCACCAGCACGCCCTCCAGGCCCGCGGCTGGATCGAACCGCACCGGCTCGCCACCGTCGGCGGCGCAGATCACGAAGCCGCCGAACAGGGCGGCCGCCACGTTGTCCGGATGGCCCTCGAGCTCGGCGGCGAGCGCGAACAGGGGCGCGTCGAGCTCGAACATGTGGTCGGCGGCGGCGAGGCCGGCGACGATCGCGGCGGCGCTCGAGCCCAGCCCCGCGCCCACCGGGATCTCGGAGCGGATCCGAAAGGCCAGGCCGTCGGCCGGGTGCAGCCGCTCGAAGCCGCGCACGCACAGATTGCTGCGATCGTCCGGCAGCCCGGGGACCTCCGAGAACACGCCGAACTCGCCCGTCTCCTCCACCTCCAGCTCCAGCTTCAGCTCGAGCGCGGCGGCCAGGACGTCATAGCCGGGGCCGAGGTTGGCGCTCGAGGCCGGCACGGAGACCAGCCGCCGGCGCCTCACCGGATCACCGCCCGCTCCACGCTCTGGATGTCGGGCTCGCAGGGCACCACCGGGGCCGCCCGGTTCATGGCCGTCTGCGGATCCTTCAGGCCGTGGCCGGTGAGGACGCACACCACCCGCCCCTCGGCGCCGTAGCGCAGCAGCCCCGCCACCGCCGCCGCGGAGGCCGGCTCGCAGAACACCCCCTCGCGCGCGCCCAGCAGGGAGTAGGCGTCCAGGATCTCGGCGTCGGACACCGCCCTGATCTCGCCCCGCGACGACGTGACGGCGTTCATGGCGTCCTCCCAGCGCGCGGGGTTGCCGATCCTGATGGCCGAGGCCACGGTCTCGGGGGAGTCCACCGGCGCGCCGCGCACCAGCGGCGCCGCGCCCTCGGCCTGGTAGCCGTGCATCCGCGGGGAGGCGCCGTACTCCTGAAAGCCCTTCCACCAGGCCGTCACGTTGCCGGCGTTGCCGACCGGGATGCAGAGCACGTCGGGCGGCTCGTCCAGCTCGTCGCAGACCTCGAAGGCGCCGGTCTTCTGACCCTCCACCCGATAGTCGTTCACCGAGTTGACCAGCGCGATCGGGTGCCGCTTGGCCAGCTCGCGCACCAGCGCCAGCGCCTCGTCGAAGTTGCCCCGCAGGGCGATCACGCGGGCGCCGTGCATGAGCGCCTGGGCCAGCTTGCCGGTGGCGATCTTGCCCTCGGGCACGATCACCGCCCCCCGCAGCCCGGCACGGGCCGCGTAGGCCGCCGCGCTGGCGGCGGTGTTGCCCGTGGAGGCGCACACCACGGCCTCGGCGCCCTCGCCCACCGCCGCGGACACCGCCACCGTCATCCCCCGGTCCTTGAACGAGCCGGTGGGGTTGGCCCCCTCCAGCTTGAGCCAGACCTCGGCCCCGCTTCGCTCCGACAGGTGCGGCGCGAAGACGAGCGGGGTGTCCCCCTCCCCCATGGTCACGAGCGGCTCCACCGGCAGCCGGTCGCGGTAGCGCCAGAGCGACATGGCTACCTAGAAGACTTCCTCGATCACCCTGATCACCCGCGGTGGCTCGCGCACGAAGTCGAGCCGCCCGATCAGCTCTACCGCCGCTCGGAACTTCGACTCCAAGACGGGGTGCATCACCATCACCAGCCGCGCCTCGCGGCCGAGCCCCTTCTGCACCACGGACCGGATCGACACTCCCTGAAGGCCCAGGATCTCCGCCACCTGGGCGAGCACGCCGGGGCGGTCGGCCACCTCCAGGTGCAGGTAGAAGGAGAACGCCACGTCGGTCACGATCGGCGCGGGGACCGCCGGCGCGGGGAGCGACGGCGGCGGGATCATGGCCGAGACCACGTCGCCCAGCACCGCGCTGGCCGTCTGGATTCCGCCTGCGCCCGGACCGGACAGGGTGATCTCGGTGATCGCGGGCGACTCGACCGTCACCGCGTTGAAGGCCCCGTTGACCGAGGCCAGCGGGTGCTCCGCGTAGAGGAAGGCCGGGTACACGTGCACGGCCACGCCGCCGTTGATCCGCTCGGCGGAGCCCACGAGCTTCAGCGACAGACCCAGCTCCTTGGCGTAGGCGATGTCGTCCGGGGTGATGCGCTCGATGCCCTCGCAGCTCACGTCATCGAGGCGCACCGCCACGTTGAAGGCCAGCCGGGCGAGGATGGCCATCTTGGCCGCGGCGTCCTTGCCGGTCACGTCCTCGGTCGGATCGGCCTCGGCGTAGCCCAGCTCCTGCGCGTCGGCGAGCGCCGCGGCGTAGCTGGCCCCGGTGCGCGTCATCTCGGTGAGGATGTAGTTGGTGGTGCCGTTCACGATCCCGTGCACGCGCTCGATGTGAGCCGCGGCCAGGGTCTCCGCCATTACCCGGATCGCCGGCACCACGCCCGCCACCGACCCCTCGAAGCGCAGCTGCACGCGGTGCTCGCGTGCGGCGTCGAACACCTCCTCGCCGTGCTGGGAGAGCAGCTGCTTGTTGGCGGTGACCACGTGGCGCCCCGCCTCCAGCGAGCGCAGCACGTACTCGCGGGCGGGGTCGATGCCGCCCATCAGCTCGACGATCAGGTCGCTGCGGGCGACGATGTCGTCGAAGTCGCCCCGGCTGCGGGTGAGCACGCCGGACAGCTCGGGCCGACGCCCCACCTCGGCCTCGATCGCGTCGGCCCGCTCGCCCAGCAGCTCCGCGAAGGCCCCGCCCACGGTGCCGTGGCCGAGCAGGCCCACGCGGAACGGACCCTCAGGCATCGCGCAGCCTCAGGTCCTCGTAGGTCTCGCGGCGGACCACCACGCGCGCCTCGCCGTCGCGGCAGAAGATCACCGGCGGGCGCGGCACGGCGTTGTAGTTGTTGGCCATCGCGTGACCGTAGGCCCCGGTGGCGGGAATCACCAGCGTGTCGCCTGGCCGGGGGTCGTCAAGGCGCGCCTCGGGCACGAGCACGTCGCCCGACTCGCAGTGCATGCCGGCGATCGCGCAGGACAGCTCGCCCCCGAAGCGGTCGGCGATCTCGGCCTCGTAGCGGGCCCCGTAGAGCATCGGCCGCAGGTTGTCCGACATCCCGCCGTCTACCGACACATAGGTGCGCACCCCCGGGATGCGCTTGACCGTGCCCACGGTGTAGAGCGTGACCCCGGCGTTGCCCACCAGCGAGCGCCCCGGCTCACAAAGCACCGTCACCCCCTCGGGCGCCCCGCGCAGGAGCGCGTCCACGTAGTCCTCGATCGAGGGCGGGCGATCCTCCTCGGTGTACGCGATTCCCAGGCCTCCGCCGAGGTTGAGCAGGGGCCAGTCGCCCAATGCCGGCCAGCACGCCGGCCAGGCGCTCGAAGCCGGTCGAGCGAGAGGATCTGCGACCCGATGTGCGCGTGCAGGCCCCGCAGCTCCAGGCCGGCGGCGCGGCAGGCCTCGACCGCGGCCGGCACCTCCTCGAGGCCGAAGCCGAACTTGGAGTCCTCCTGGCCGGTCTGGATCTTCGCGTGGGTGTCCGGGCGGATCCCCGGGCGGACCCGGATGAGCACCCGCTGAGCGCTGCCTCGCAGCCGCTCGATCTCGTCGAAGGAGTCGACCACCACGTGGCCCACGCCCTGCTCGATCGCGTACGCCAGCTCGGCCGGCGACTTGTTGTTGCCGTGCAGGTAGAGCCGCTCGGGGTCGGCCCCGCCGGCCAGGGCCAGGTGCAGCTCGCCGCCCGAGGCCACGTCGACCGAGAGACCCTCCTCGGCGAAGAGGCGGAAGACCGCCGTGCAGGGGAAGGCCTTGCCCGCGTAGATGACCTCGAAGCGCTCGATCCGGCTCCGGAAGGCCTCCAGGTACGCGCGCGCCCGCGCGCGCATGTCGTCCTCGGCGTAGACATACGCCGGTGTGCCGAACTCGCGGGCCAGCTCCACCACGTCGCAGCCGCCGACGACGAGGCGTCCCGCCTCGTTTCGGTGGGAGCCCAGTGGATAGACGGAGGAGACCGCGAGCGCTGCCATGATCGGCGGCGATTATGAAGCACGCCCCGCCCGCCCCGCCGGAGCTCGGCGCCGAGGACGGCCTGGCCTACGCGCTGTTCATGCCGGAGAGCGAGCCCGAGGTCGGCGTGGTGATCTGCCACGGCGCGGGGTCGGCGAAGGAGAGCCACTTCGACTTCGCCCGCGGCTGCCGCCAGGAGGGAATGGCGGCGCTCGCCTTCGACGCCCGCGGCCACGGCCGCTCGGAGGGGCGCTTCGGGCCGGGCTGCTTGGACGACGTCCGGACGATGACGGCGCTGGCTTCTGCGCATGCGCCCCGGGTGGCCCTGCGCGGCTCCAGCCTGGGCGGCTTCTGTGCCATCTGTGCCGCCGCGCGTGATCCGTCGGCCGTGGCGTCCGTGGTGGCCATCTGCCCCGCACCCGAGGAGAGTCTGCTGCGGATGCTGCGCTCTGACGAGGAGCTGCGCTTCGCCTGCGACGTGCCCGCCACCGCGGACTGGCTGGCCGGCGTCGACCTCCGTGAGGGCGTCGGCCTGCTCGGGCCCCGGACCGCGCTCCTGCTGCTGCACGCCCGGGGCGACGAGCAGATCCCGTTCACGGTGAGCGAGGAGCTCCACGCGGCGGCGCGGGAGCCCAAGCGGCTGCTGGTGCTCCCCGGAGGCCATCATCGCTCGCTCCAGCACGACCTGGAGCTGCAGGCGGTGTCGCGGCGCTTCATCCGCGACTTCGCCTGACGGTCGACTGCCCGGCGCCCGGCCCCCTGGCCACCCGGGCCGCCGCCCGTATTGAGAATCATTCTCGTAGGCTTGCGCGCGTGCCCTCGCCGTTCGACCTGGTCGAGCTGCCCTTTCTCCGCGACGCCCTGCTGGAGCTGATGCTGCTCGCCGTGGCGGGCGGCTTCCTCGGCGCCTGGATCGTGCTGCGGCGGCTCGCGTTCTTCTCCCACGCCGTCGGCTCAGCCACCTTCCCTGGGCTGGTGGCCGCCGACGCGTCGGGGGTGAGCCCCACGCTGGCCGGCGTGGCCGTGGCGCTGGGCTACGCCGGCGGGGTGGAGCGCGTCGGCCGCGCCGGTCGCGAGGCGGGCGAGGCCATCGCCCTGCTGCTGGTGGCAGCCCTCGCCGGGGGGGTGGTGCTGGCCAGCGACGTGTTCGAGTCCGGGGCGTCGGTCGACCGCCTGCTGTTCGGGACGCTGCTGGGACTGGGGCTCGCCGACCTCGCGCTGTCGGCCGTCGTGGCGGTGCTGGCCGTGACGGCGACGCTGGCGCTGGGCCGCACCTGGGCGGCCGTGACCTTCGACCCCGACGGCGCCGCTGCACTGGGCGTGCCCGCGGGCCGCGCCGACCTGCTGCTCCTGGTCCTGGTGGCGGTGGCGGCGGTGGCGGCGATTCCCGCGGTGGGCGCCCTGCTGGTGACGGCGGTCTACGTGCTGCCCGCGGCCGCCGCCCGGGTGGTGGCACCGACCACCCGGGCGCTCGTGGCCTGGGCGCTGGGCCTCGCGCTCGCGGAGGGCGCCGTCGGGCTGTATCTCGCCTACTGGCTGGACGTCCCCCCGGGGCCACCGGTGGCCGTGCTGGGCGCGCTCGTCTACGCGCTGCTGTCCCTGATCCGGAGACAGGCGTGACGGCGGAGGCGACGGTGGCCGCCGACGGCCTCGCCGCGGGATATGGCGGCGGCGAGCCGGTCCTCCGCGAGGTCGCCTTCGCGGCCCACGGCGGCCAGTCGGTGTGCGTGCTCGGACCCAACGGCGGCGGCAAGACCACCCTGTTCCGCGTGCTGATCGGCGAGCTGGCGCCTTCCGCCGGCCGGGTGCAGGTCGCGGGGCGGCCGGCCTACGTGGCCCAGACCGACCGCACGCGACTCGACTTTCCGGTCACGGCGCTCGACGTGGCCCTGATGGGTGCCCTGGCTCATGGCCGCTGGTGGCTTCCGGCCCGCCGGGCCGAGCGCGCCCACGCCCGCGAGGCCCTGACGCGGGTGGGGCTCGAGGCGGAGGCGGGCACGGCCTACGGCGAGCTGTCGGGCGGTCAGCGCCAGCGCGCGCTACTAGCCCGGGCGCTCGTGCAGGGCGGCAAGGTGCTGTTGCTCGACGAACCGCTCTCCGGGGTCGACCCGGCCAGCGCGGCGCTGATCGGCGACGTGTTCGGCGAGCTCCGGGCCGAGGGGCGCACCCTGCTCGTGGCCAGCCACGACGTGGAGAGCGCGCGGCTGTTCGACCTGGTGCTCTGCCTCCACGGCCGGCAGGTCGCCTTCGGCCCGCCGGGCCAGGTGCTGCGGCGGGAGACCCTCGAGGCCACCTACGGCAGCGAGCTGATCGTGCTGGAGGAGGGCGGCCCGGCCCGTGCTGTGACCGTCCAGCACCACGAGCACGGACACTGATGGAGGCTCTCGACTTCCTGCTGGAGCCGCTGCGCTCGGGACTGGGCCGGCGCGCGCTGATCGAGGTGGCGCTCGTGGGCGCCTTCTGCGGCGCGCTCGGGTTCTGGGTCGTCACCGAGCGCCTGGCCTACGGGGCCGAGTCGCTCGCACACGGGCTGCTCCCCGGCCTGGTGCTGGCGGCGCTGGCCGGGGCGTCGCTCCTGCTGGGCGCCGCCGCCGGCGCGCTGGGCGCGGCGGTGCTGGTGGCGCTGGCGGCGCGCGACGAGCGCATCGGGCCCGACACCGGCACCGCGGTGGCGGTGACCGGCCTGGTGGGCCTGGGTGCGCTGCTCGCTCTGGCCCCTGACGCGCCCCAGCGGCTCGAGGAGCTGCTGTTCGGCGACCTGCTGGGGGTGAGCGACACGGACCTCCTCGCCGCTGCCCTGCTGCTGCTGGTGGGCGGCGCGGCGCTGATCGGACTGCACCGCCCGCTGGCGGCGATGGCCTTCGACTTCGCCGGCGCGTCGGCGGCCGGTCTGCGGCCAGGCCTGGTGCGAGCGTCCCTGTTGGGGCTCCTCGCCGCCGCGATCGCCGTGGCGGTTCAGGGCCTGGGGGCTCTGCTCGTGCTGGCGGTGATCGTGGCGCCGCCGGTGGCCGTCCGCCGGCATGCCGCCACCCCTGCCCGCGCGATGGTGGCCGGAGCGGCGCTCGCGGCCATCGCGGGACTGGTGGGAATCGAGCTCTCCTTCCACGCCGGCGTGGCCGGGGGCGCGGCGGTGGCCCTGGTCTTGTGCGCGGCGGCGGCGCTTGGGGCGGTCCTCCCGCCCGGCGGCCTCACCCTGCGGCGCCGGCGACCGGGGCTTGGCGATTTCCCCTCGGCTGACGGGGGATAACTCGTCGCACCCCCCGCTAGGCCGTCGCGGGCCGCAACCCCTGCCGCGACCAGATGATCGCCGCCCCGAGCGCCAGCATGCCGATGCTGATCAGCTGGGGCTGCGTGAGGCCGGCCACCACGGAGTCGTTGCGGCGCACCAGCTCGACGAGCAGCCGCTCGCCCCCGGCGAAGACCAGGTAGAGGCCGAACAGCACACCCGGGGCGAAGCGGTCGCGCAGGTGCCAGAGCACCAGGGTCGCGAAGCCCATGGCCAGCGTCTCGTAGACGGGGGTGGGGTGCACCTCGTCGGTGGTCGGCACGGTGCCGTCCGGGTAGGCCATGGCCCAGGGCAGGTCGGAGGCCACGCCGTAGTCGCCGTCGCCCGAGAGCTGGCAGCCCACGCGGCCGATCGCGTAGCCCAGGGACAGCGGCAGGCAGTTGACGTCGCACATCTGCCAGGTGAGCCAGCCCCGCCAGGCCGCCCACAGGATCACCCCGATCGCACCGCCCACCACGCCGCCGAACCAGACCAGCCCCGAGCCGGAGAAGATGTTCCCGAACAGGTCGTCCGAGACCTGGCCCCAGTTCTGGATCAGGAAGTCGATCCGCGAGCCCACCAGCCCACCGATCAGGGCGGCGAAGACGATCTCGTAGGTCCAGTCGGCCGGCTTGCCCACCTCGGCCAGGCGGCGGCTCAACACGGCGCCGGCGGCCAGCCAACCCAGCGCGAAGCAGATGCCGAAGGTCTGGAGCTCGATCGGCCCGATGTCGATCTCCGGCAGCACGCCCGGCCGCAGGCTAACAAGCCGCAAGCAGCCGGCTCGGCCGGCTGCGCGCGGATGATCGTCTCCTCGCAAGCAGCCGGCTCGGCCGGCTGCGCGCGGATCCCCCTTCGGCTCGGCGTCTAGCATCCGGGCGGTGCGCAGAGCTGTGCTCGCGATCTTTCTCTGCGCGGCCCTCCTGTCCGTGGCGCCCGCGTACGCGTCGAGCGACTTGCTCGAGCGCGCCGCGCTGCGGGAGGCAAACCGGCTGACCGCCGGGGCGTCGTCCGGCACCGGCGTGGCCCCCATCGCGCTCCCGGAGACCGACGCCCCCGGGTCCGGCGACATGGATGCGCTCGCACGAAGTGCGAGACCCGAACCCGTGCTGGTGGGCCTGCGCCGTCACGGCGACCGCGCCGGGGTCGCGGCCGAGCTGCGCGCCCTGGGTGCGCGGCCCGACGCATTGCTCCCTCTGGGGGTGCTGGTGGCGCGGGTGCCCTCCGGCGCGGAGCTGGTCGCCCGCCTTCAGGGCGACCCTCGCGTGGCCTACATCGAGCGCGACCGGCGTCTTCGGGCCGCCGCGGAGCCGTTCGACGCCGTCGACCCCGAAACGGGCCTGAAGTACACCTGGTTCTACGACGAGGTGGGCGCGGCCGCTGCCCTGGCCGCCGCCGGCGGCGGGTCGACCCGCACCGTCTCGATCATCGACACCGGGCTTGACGTGAACCATCCGGACCTGGCGGGCCGGGTCGAGCGGACGCACGACACCACGACGGGCAGCACCACGGTGGGCGACAACGTGGGCCACGGCACCTTCGTGGCCGGGCTGATCTCCGCGATCGACGGCAACGGGATCGGGGGGAAGGGCGTGGCCGGCACCACCAGGGTGATGGCCATTCGGAGCTCGCTGGACGGAACTTTCGCCCTGAGCGACGTGCTTCGGGGCATCGTCTTCTCGCTGCGAAACGGAGCGGACATCCTCAACCTCAGCCTGGCCGGCACCAGCCTGTCCCGCACACAGGCGCGGGTGCTCCAGGCCGCCTACGTGAGCGACGTGCTCCCCGTCGCCGCCTCGGGCAACAGCGGCGCCGGGCGCAACCCGATCGAGTTCCCGGCGGCCGCGGTGGGTGGCGTCCGGGGCCGCCGGGGGATCGGCCTGTCGGTGGCCGCCACCGGCCCCGACGGGCGCCGCGCCTCGTTCTCGAGCTACAACCGCTTCGTCAGCCTCGCCGCTCCGGGAGCGTCCGGCTCGGGCTGTCGCCACGGCGTCTTCAGCACGCTCCCCGCCAACCTCACGGACTGGGACAACCCGGGCAGCTCGTGCTCGAGGGTGTTCGCCCGGGCCGGCGCGCGCTACGCCTACGGAGAGGGCACCAGCTTCGCCGTCCCGATCGCCGCCGGGATCGCGGCGCTCACCTGGCAGGTGGAGCCTCGCCTGGCCTCGGAGCAGGTGGCGGACGTGCTGACGCGCTCGGCGCGCCAGACGGTCGGCCGGGGCTGGAACCGGCAGACAGGCTCCGGCATCGTCGACGGCGGCGCGGCCACCGCGCTCGCCCGCCGCTACGACGTGACCGCCCCGCGAGCCAGGGGCCGGGCGCGCCGCCGGGGGGGCACGGTCGCGGTGCGCCTGCTGCGCTCGCGCGACCGGACCGAGGCCGGCCGCGGCCTGGCCGGCCGGGTGCGCTACCAGCTCCTGATCTCGCGTGACGGCGGCCGCCGCTTCAGCACCCTGGTGGGCGCCCGCCGCAGCCCCTTCACCCGGCGGGTTGCCCTGGAGGGAACGCGGGACAACCTGCTGATCGCCGCGGTCTGCGACCGCAACATCAACTGCGACACGAAGCGGTTGGGGCGGTTCAGTCCGTAGGGGGCCTGGGCGTGCTCAGTGCACGTGCCCTCCGCCGGCCGCCAGCCGCTCTGGGGCCTCCTCCAGCGCGAGCGCCGCGGCCAGCGCGGTGGTGAGCGGCACCGCCGCGATCAGCCCGATCGAGCCCACCAGCGTGGCCACTACCTCCGACGCGACCAGCTCGAGGTTGATCACCTCGCCCACCCCAAGGTCCGCGGCGCTGAACAGCAACAGCACCGGCAGCGCCGCGCCCACGTAGGCCAGCACCAGCGTGTTCACGGTGGCGCTCACGTGGTCGCGGCCCACGCGTAGCGCCTGCCCGAAGAGCGCGCCGAAGCCGAGCTTCGGGTCGGCAGCGCGCAGCGCCATGACCGTCGAGGCCTGGCTGACGGTCACGTCGTCGAGCACGCCCAAGGCGGCGATCACCATGCCCGCCAGCAGCAGGCCCTGCAGCGACAGGTCGCCGCCCCCGAGCTGCAGGAGCGCGGCCTCCTCGCTGGCCAGCCCGGTCAGGTGCGCGAGCTCGGTGAACAACGCGGCCAACCCCGCCGTGAGCAGCAGGCTGGCGGCGGTGCCCAGCAGGGCGGCGATGCTCTTCGGCCCGCCCCCATGGGCCAGCGGGATCGTGACCAGGGCGATGGCCAGAGAGCCCACCACCGCGACCGCGAGCGGCGGCTGACCGTCGAGGATGGCCGGGACCACGAACAGCACCACGACCAGCAGGCTGAAGGCCAGGCCGGCCAGCGACAGCGCCCCGCGCAGGCGGGCGAACAGCAGCACGGCCAGCACGAAGATCGCGGCCAGGATGAGCATCGGCCCGCGGCGCTCGAAGTCACTCAGGCTGTAGCCCGGGCCCGTGACCGCCGGCTCGCCGGCCGCGGGCTCCGGGTTCTCGGTCACGTAGATCTCGTCACCGGGGTCGACGTCGGGCTCGACCCCGCCCGCGCCCAGCTGGATCTGGCCCCTGCGACCGCGCTCGGGACCGCTCTCCAGCCGGAAGGTCACGTACTGGCAGCGCTGCTCGGTGAAGCCGGCGCAGAGGCGCTCTGTCACCCGCTCCACCTTGGCCTTCTCGCGCTCGACGGCGAGCCCTTGGGCGAGCTGGGTCTGAACGTCGCCGGGCCACAGCAGGGCTATGCCGGCGACGGTGGCCACGGCCAGTGCCGCAACCGCCGCGGCGGCGACTCCTCTCACACGGTTAGAGATAGCCCATCGGGTCGACGGGCGACCCGTTCAGGCGCGTCTCGAAATGCAGGTGGTCGCCGAAGCAGTGACCGGTGCAGCCCACCGAGCCGATGATCTGGCCCTGTCCGACCGAGGCCCCGTTACGCGTGCTGAAGCTGGACTGGTGCGCGTAGCAGGTGGAGAGGCTCCCCGTGTGCTGGATGCAGGTGTAGTTGCCGTAGCCGCCGACCCAGCCCATGAGGATCACCCGCCCGGCGTCGGCCGCGCGAATCGGGGTGCCGGAGCCCACCGCGATGTCCACGCCCGCGTGGAGGCGGCCCCAGCGCTGCCCGAAGGGCGACACCACAGGCCCGTTCACCGGCCAGACCAGCGCGCCGCTGCCCGGGCGGATCGGACCGGGCGCGGCGCCCACGATCGCCGCCTGCACCCGCGCCTGCTCGGCCTCGAGCGCCTGGAGGTCGCCCTCCAGCGAGCCGCGGCTGTCGCGCACCTGGGACAGGGCCCCGCGCCGGTCGGCCCGGGCGACGGCCAGCTCGTCGCGCGCGGACACCAGCTGGCTCTCCGCGGCCGCGATCAGGTCCCGCTGGCGCAGCAGCTGTTCGGCGATGGCGGCCTCGCGCTGCTCCAGCTTGGCCAGGGTCAGGGCCTGACGCTCCGCGGTGTCGCGCAAGCGGCGGACGCGGTCGGTGATCTCGCGGTCCTGGTCGGAGATCCGGTCGAGGAACTCGGCCCGCTCGAGCAGGTCGCCGAAGCCGTCGGACTCGAGCACCACCGTCAGCGCGTCGGGAGAATCGGCCTTGTAGATCTCCACCAGCCGGGCAGCCAGCACCGTGCGGGCGGTGTCGAGCTCACGGCGCAGCCGCTCGAGGCGGTCGCGGGCCTCCTCCAGGTCGTTGCGTACCTCCTGGAGCTCGGCCTTCTGGCGGTCGAGGCCGGTCTGGGCCCGGCTTAGCTGCTGGCGGGTGGAGCCGATCTCGGCCTGCACGCCATCGATCCGCGTGGTGTAGCGCTGGATGGTGGTGGTGAGCACGCCCTCCTTCTGCCGGGCCTGCTCGATCTGGGAGCGCTTCTGCTCGATCCGCTCGGCCAGCGGGGCGGACAGGCCCGCCAGCGGCAGGATCAGAAAGGCCGCAAGGGCCAGCGCAAGTGGAATCCAGAAGAGCTTCTTCATGAGACGGCTCGGAGCAAGCCCGGACGGGTCCCGTTTACCGCCGTTATGCAGGGAAATTCGGCTCTCCGAAGGCGGGCAATGTAGCACGGCCGATCCGGCCTGCCCGCCCTGTTGGTGGCCCTGCAATAGCTCTTGCGCCGATCACTAATCTTCAGGTCAATGGCACAGACCCGCACCGTCTTCCCCCGCGACACCGGCCTGCAGGTGAGGATGCTGTTCACGCTCTTCCTGCTGGGGCTGCTCTACGTGGCCTTCGTGGGCGCGCTGGTCACCGCCGGCGCCGGCGTGGTCACGATCGTCGTGGTGATGGGCGCGCTGAGCTTCGCCCAGCTGTTCTTCTCCGACAAGCTGGCTCTGCGGGCCATGGGGGCCAAGGAGGTCACGCCCCAGGAGGCGCCCGGGCTGCACGCGATGATCGAGCGGCTCTGCATCCAGGCCGACCTGCCCAAGCCGAAGGTCGCGGTCGCGGACACCGAGATGCCGAACGCCTTCGCCCTGGGCCGCTCTCAGAAGAGCGCCACGGTGTGCGCCACCACCGGCATCATGCGCACCCTCTCGCCCAGCGAGCTCGAGGGCGTCATGGCGCACGAGCTCTCGCACGTCAAGCACCGCGACGTGCTGATCATGACCATCGCCAGCTTCTTCGCCAGCCTCGCCGCCATCATGCTGCAGTTCGGCTTCTTCTTCGGCGGCGGCGACGACGAGAACCCCAGCATCCTCGTGGTCCTGCTGGTCTCCTTCGTGGTCTACATCCTCTCCTTCTTCCTGATGCTGTCGCTCTCGCGCTACCGCGAGTTCTCTGCCGACCGGGGCGCGGCCATCATGACCGGACGCCCGAGCGCGCTGTCCTCGGCGCTGGTGAAGATCTCCACCAACATGCAGCGCGTGCCCACCACCGACCTGCGCGAGGCGGAGCGCCTGAACGCCTTCTTCATCGTGCCGGCGTCGGTCAAGGGCGCCGTGCAGACCCTCTTCTCCTCGCACCCGCCGATGGAGAAGCGGATCGCCCGCCTCCAGCAGCTCGAGGCCCAGCTGCAGGGCACCGCGTAGGCTTCGCCGCCTCGTGGGTTTTCTCGACGCGCTTCTGGGAGGGCGAAACAAGCAGGTCAAGGGCCCGGCGCCCGACCGGCTGTTCGCCATGGTGACGGCCCAGATCACGCTCGAGACCGGCCTCGGGCTCACTCACAAGCGGCAGGCCGGCATCGTCTTCCAGCCGCTGGGCACCGGGGACTTCGAGCAGATCCTCACCGAGACCAACGAGCTGCTGGCCAGCGCCGCCGCGGACACGGGCACCGAGGTGAAGTCCGCCGACGACGAGTTCGGCTACCGCTGGCTCATCCTGCGCGACGCGGACTTCGAGGATCTCGTGGTCTCGCTCAACACGGTGTCGAACCAGCTTCAGGGCGGCGGCTACGGCGATCGCCTGTTGTGCGCCGTCTTCGCCTTCGAGGAGAAGGGCCGGCCGCTCTACCTGATCTACAACTTCAAGCGCGGCGCCTTCTATCCCTTCGTTCCCGCAGCGGGCGACCAGGCCCGCGACACCGAGCGCGAGCTGCGCCTGAAGGCCCAGATCGGCGCCGAGCTGCCCATCGAGGAGGACACCACCCGCTGGTTCCCCCTCTGGGAGATCCCGCTCTAGACGCGACTTCGAGGACGTCGCGATTCGGGGTCGGGGCGCGCGAGTTCGCCTGCCGAGCGATCATCGGCCGATGACCGTCTGGGTCGTCGGCTCGATCAACCGCGACATCGCGCTCGGTGTCGAGGAGCTGCCTGCGCCCGGGACCACCGTCCTCGCGGGGGAGCCCGTCCGCTCCGGCGGCGGCAAGGGCGCGAACGTCGCGGTGGCGGCGGCCCTGGACGGCCGGCCGGTGCGGATGGTCGGTGCCGTGGGACACGACGAGGCCGGAGAGCGGAGCCTCGCCGAGCTGCGAGACGAGGACATCGACACCCGTGGCGTCGCGGTTTTGGATGAGACTGAGACGGGCTTCGCGATGATCTGCGTGGACGGCGACGGCGAGAACTTCATCGTCGTCGCCCCCGGCGCCAACTCGGGGCTCACGGCGAAGCTGGTGAGCGCCGCGCTGGAGGACCTGGAGGGCGGCGACGTGTGCGTGGTGAGCTTCGAGATCCCCGACGAGGCCATCGCCGCGGTCGCACGGGCGACCGCGTCGTGCGAGGCCACGCTGGTCGTGAACCCGTCGCCGGTCCGGCCCCTCGCCCAGGAGGTGTTGGATGCCGAGCCGCTGGTGGTGGTCAACACCGGGGAGCTGGAGCGGCTCACCGGCGAAACCGAGCCCGGCCCGGGGGCAGCCGCCCTGCTCGAGGAGGGTTGCGCGACGGTGGTGGTGACCCTGGGCGCCGACGGCGCCTACGTGTCGAGCGCCGGCGGCGAGGACACCACCGTCCACGCCTACCCCGCCGAGGCCGCCGACACCACCGGAGCCGGCGACGCCTTCACCGGAGTGCTCGCCGCGAGCCTGGAGCGGGGCGAGGAGGTGGTCTCCGCCGCGCGCCGGGGCGCTGCCGCGGCGGCCCTCTCTACCGAGCGGGTGGGAGCCCGGACCGGGATGCCCGCGAGCGCGGAGATCGACCGGCTGACGGGCGGCGGCTGAGCCGCTCCGCCCACGGCATGGGGTTCCCGTTCGAGCACGGCCTCCAGAGCACCCTGATCGCGATGCGGCTACGAGCTCCCGGGCATCGCCCTGTGCGCCGCGGCGGCGTAGGCGGCGTCGGCTCCGCTGGGTCGTGAGCTCTACGGAGGCGTTTCGCCCCGCGTTGGTAGCAGGCGGTGGCCGTCGACGACCGCGGAGGCGATGTCGACCAGCTTGCGATTGCCGTCCCGCGCGTGATCGCGCAACATGTCAAAGGCGGTTGCTTCATCCACGGAGTGGCGTTCCATCAGGATCCCCTTCGCCCTCTCGGTGACCGCCCGCCGTCCGAATGCGCCCTCGAGGTCGTGGTACTCGGCGAAACGGCGCAGGACAATGTCGATTGAGCTCTGCCAGTCCTTGGCTTCGGCGTCCGTGATGTAGGCGAAGATGCCGCGCTTCGCCGCCTCCTTGATGAAGTTGGGATCGGGCGCGTGGATGATGACGATGACCGGGCAGGCGGCCTCTTGCACGATCTGCTCGATCAGGTGGAGCGCGTGCTCGGAGCTCTCGCCGAGGCCCACCAGGGCGACGTCAGGTCGCTCCCTGGCGGTGACGGCTCCCACCTCGCCGACCTCGATCTCGCGGGCGATCACCTCGTGTCCCAGCGCAGCAACGATCGGCGCCACTATGGCGAGCCGATCTCTCCGCTCATTGGCGATCAGCACGCGCAGATGCTCAGGCTCGCGAGGGCTCATCGTGTAAGGGCTACAAGGGTAGCCGCCGCCGGCCAATGGTAGGGTTGCCGGCGCGCCCGCCCTAGCCCACGGCGGGCGTCCTACCCGGCTCCAGCGAGGTGGCCGGCCACGGTGTCATGTGCACCCGACCCCGACCCGCCGCCGCCAAGGAGCTGAGCATGCCGAAATCCTCGCCGAACCAGTCAGGCCGTCTGGTGGTGGATGGACCTCGACATGGCCTCCACGAGCGGGACGAGCTCCTGGGCCATCGGGACAGACACCACGAGATCATCGAGGCGAGCTTCGATCGGGCGGAGGCCTACGAGCGTCTGGGCGATCTCGAGCGCGCGCTCGACTGGCTCGATCGGGCGGCCGCGCTCTGCGGCGGGCTGCCGCCGGAATACCAACTGAAGCGCGCACGGTGGGCACGCGCCTCCGCACGTCGTCCGCGGCCGGCGGCCGGCGATTGGAGGGACCGCGGAAGCGAGTCCGGACAACCCGCACCGGCGTCATGACGAGCCCGGCATCAGAGGGCCCTTCTGGGTCAGGCGCAGCCGACACGACGGAGCACTTCTCGTTCGACCTGGCCGGGACCGCGGAAGCCGGCGCCGTGGCCAGGCGCCAGCTGGTGGCCGGAAACGGCGCGCTGCCGGCCGACGTCCGCGAAGACGTCCTCCTGCTGCTCACCGAGCTGGTGACCAACGCTGTCCGCCACGCCGACACGGAGCCCGACGCGCCGGTGCGCGTCGAGGTCCAGCTCCAGTCCCGTACCGTGCGGGTCGCGGTCTACGACGAGGGCCCGGGTTTCGCCGCCCAGGCCGCAGTCCCGGGCCGGCCAGAGAAAAGCGGTTGGGGGCTGCAACTCGTCGATCGCATCGCCAATCATTGGGCGGTCAGGCCCACCCCAAACGGCACGTGTGTGTGGTTCGAGATCTGTTACGACCAGTCTCGGTCAGGTCACCCGGTCACGACCTCGTCGTGACGGCAGCGCCCGTGCCCATGTCAAGCTCCCCGAGAAGCCGGACCCGCGTCCGCAGGTCCTCCGGAGACTCGACAACCTTCCAGCAGTAACTCCTGGCCGTCCAACTCCGCTCATCTCGCCGGGGGCTCTTACGCACACGAGCCGGGGCGGGCGAGCGAATGCGCTCCACCTCCGAGCCTAGCCCATGCCGGGAGAAGCGAGGAGCTCAGTCGTGGTCGCCGAGCGGGCCTGTGAGGTAGAGGTCGAAGGTTGGGCCGAGCCAGTTCGCGATCTCCCGTCCGTCCATGGAGGCGAGCGGCTCCACGCGGACAATGAAGCGCGCGAAGACCACCCCGAGGAATTGGGTGGCCAACAGGCTGGCTCGGACGTCGGGGCGGTCGCCTTCCATGAGCCGGGCGAACTCGGTCAGCTGGGCACCGATCATCTCGCGCACCGAGTCGGCGGCTGCCGGTTCGCTCGCCGCCGACCGAATGCGGCCCAGCAGGGCCTGCCGGGCTGCCTCGTCCGCGAGCCAAGTCATCAGGAGCCGGGCCAGGCGCAGGCCGGGTCCGGCGTTCGGGTCCTCGGCGGGCTCTGTCGAGAGCTGGGCGAGAGTCACCGGCGACGCGGTGGCGGCTGCGAACAGGTCTTGCTTGGAGCCGAAGAACTGGACCACCAGGGCGGGGTCCACACCTGCGTCCGTGGCGATGGTGCGGAACGTCGCCCGGTCATAGCCGCTCTCTGAAAAGTGCCGGCGAGCGGCGCGCAGGATGTCATCGCGGGTCGAGCTGGGCCCGGGCCTTCTCCCCGTCCTGGCCGCGGACGGCTTCTGGTTGGCCTTGCTCATACAGGTAACTCTACAGACGTTGACATCAAGCGGGGGATGCAGTAGGTTGATCCACTAGATGTCAACGTGCGTTGAGAAACGCCGAACCCGGATAGGAGCGAGAGATGACCACAGGCCCCGCTACCAGCGCCGAAGCAATGCCCCCGGACTCGCCGCCCGCATCGACCGGCGACAGCAGGGTCGCCAGGCTCTTTGGCCTCCAGGGGGACAGCTGGATTCGGCACGCCAATCCCGCCAGCGTCTGGACCAGGTTCACCGTGGTCTCGGTCCTGGCGCTTGCGATCTGGAGCCGCGACTGGATCGGGGCCTGGTGTCTGATCGGCGTGGCCCTGGCGATCGTGTGGATGTTCATCAACCCGCTCCTGTTCAAGGCCCCGCACTCAACTCGCAACTGGGCATCGCGGACGGTGCTGGGTGAGCGGATCTGGGTCGATCGAGACCAGGTCGACCTACCCGACCAGTTCCGCTCCCCCGCCGCAGCGTGGATCGCCAACGCCTACTCCACCATCGGCATGGGCGTCCTCGCCTTCGGTCTCGTCGAGCTCAACCTCCTCGCGGTGCTGACGGGAATCCTGATTACCCACGGGGGCAAGGCCTGGTACCTGGACCGCGTCTCGCTGCTGTTCGCCGACATGAAGCAGCGCAAGGCCGAGTACGCGGCGTGGGACTTCTGATCCAAGCGCTTGCCGGAACCGACTCAGCGCGTGAGCGCAGGGCCCGGCTGCTTCAGGCGGCCCCGAGGATGCAACCGGTCCGCGGCAAACAGGCGGTGGAGGAGTTGGATCGCAACGGAGCCCTCTCCAGCCGCTGACGCCACGCGCTTGACCGAACCGTGTCGAACGTCTCCGGCCGCGAAAACGCCGGGCATGGCCGTCTCGAAGAGAAGCGGGCTGCGATCGAGCGGCCAGCCGCCGCCGGCGTGCAGGTCGGTCCCGGTGAGGATGAAGCCGCGCTCGTCTCTCTCGATCCCGGGTGGGAGCCATCCGGTGTGGGGTCGCGCCCCGATCATGAGGAAAAGGCCATCGGCGTCGACGGTCTCCTCAGCTCCATCAGCCCGCCCACGAAGCACCAGCTGCTCCAGCCAGCCGTCGCCCCCGCCGCCCACGACCTCGGTCCCGAGGCGCACAGCAAGGTTCGGCGTCCCCTCCACCTGCCGGACCAGGTAATGCGACATTCCCGCATCGAGGGAATCCGCGCGCACCACGAGGGTGACCTGGCGCGCGTAGCGGGAGAGGTACAGCGCCGCCTGTCCGGCCGAGTTGGCGCCCCCGAGGACATAGACGTCCTCACCGGCCACCGACGGCGCCTCCGAGGTCGGGCCGCCGTAGAAGACTCCCGCGCCGTTCAACGCCTCGAGCGACGGCACGCCGAGCCGCTGGTAGCTGGCTCCGGTGGCCAGAACCACGGCTCGGGCCCGCACCCGGCCGCTGTCGGAGACGTCGACGACGAGCCTGTCGCCCTCGCGCTCGAGGCCGGTTGCCCGCTGCATGAAGGTGAAGTTCGCGCCGAAGACCCAGGCCTGCTCGTACGCCTGCCGAGCCAGTCGGCGCCCGCTGAGGCCGCGAGGGAAGCCGAGGTAGTTCCGGATGAGAGGGCTGGAGGTTGCCTGCCCTCCGATTCCGGCCTCGTCCACCACCAGGGTGGTGAATCCCTCCGAGGCGCCGTACACCGCCGCCGACAGCCCGGCCGGTCCCGCGCCGACGACCACGAGGTCGAAATCCAGCCGCTCCACATGCACCGGCGAGCCCGCCGCCCTGGCTATGTCGAGGTTGCTCGGATCGGCCAGCACCGTCCCGTCGGGAAAGACGACCAGCGGGAGCTCTGCCCCCTCATCGGCCCGAGCGACAAAGGCCCGCCCATCGCTCGAGTCGGCCAGGCAGAACGCGTGCGGGATAGCGCAGCGCCCCAGGGTGTCCCTCAGCTCATAGGCGCGGCCCGACCACGACTCCCCGACCACGTGAACCGTATGCGGGGACGTGCGCCGCGCCTCCGCCCACTCGAGCAGCAGGCTCGAAATGGCCTGATGGAAGAGCTCATCCGGCAACTCCGAGGGCCTGAGGATGTAGTGGTCGATCCGGCCGTGGGCCATCGCGTCGAAGATCGCCTCCCCCGTCTCCGGGTCTCCCCACCCACCCCAGGCGATCAGCAGGCCGCGCTTGGCGTGCGGGTGGAGGTGACGCGCCGAATCCAGCAGCTCGCTTCCAGTCATCCCCGTCAGCCACTGTCCAGCCAGGATCAGAGCGACGTCGTCGCCGGCGGCGGCAACGCTCTCGAGACAGGCGAGCGCCTCCGCCGACGATGGCAGGGCCACGATCCGATAATGCCGCCCGTAGCGGTCGCGCAGCTCGCGCTCGACATCTCGCAGAGCGTCCGAATCCTCCTCGACTGCCACAAGCGCCGGGCCAGGCATGCGCCCACTTTATTGGCGGTGGCGCGGCGCCGCCAGAGTGAAGCGAGCGCGCCGACGTGGCGTTGCCGAGCGCGTCCCCCTCCACAGGGCGCGCCACTCAGGCCGTCAGCCCGCCACCAGCGACGGGCCGGCCACGATGCCGCGATCGTGCAGCGTCCCGATCTCGGCCTCGCTCATTCCGAGCACCGTCGCGAGCACCTCATCGGTGTGCTCGCCCAGGTTCGGTGCCCGCTCCGGAGGCAACCGTGCGGCGTCCGAGAAGGCGGCCGGCGAGCCGGGCATCAGGTAGGTGCCGATATCCGGCTGCTCGACCTCCTCGAACATGGGGTTGTCCGGCGAGCAGCGCGGGTCCTCCTCGACGAGCTGGGTGAACGTCTGGTACGGCCCCCAGGAGACGCCGTGGCGGTCGAACAACTCGGCCAGCTCATCGAGCGTGTGACGGCGCACCCACGGCCGCAGGGTGGCGGCGATCACCTCACGGGCGGCGAAACGCCCGCTCTGCTCGTTGAGATCGACCTCCATCAGCTTTGCGACCGTGTCGAATGCCTCCCCCAGGCCGGTGGCCTCGACGAGGCCGTCCCACTGGCGCGGGGTCAGCGCGACGATCATCACCCGCCGGCCGTCCTTGGTTCCGAAGTCCCGCCCGAAGGCGCCGTACAGGTAGTTGCCGTCCTTCTGCCGCTCGTGGTGGTTCACCTGCACCTCGGCGATCTTGCCCAGGTTGCCGACCATCCAGAAGGCCACGTCCGAGAGCGCCACGCGCACGAGCTGGCCCTCGCCGGTGCGCGTGCGGCGGCGCTCGGCGGCGAGCAGGCTCGTGGTGGCGAACATGCCGGTGATTGCGTCCCAGGCGGGAAGGAGGTGGTTGAAGGGCACCGACAGGTTGCGCGGTCCGGTGGCCCAGGCGAAGCCGGTGGCCGGGTTGACGGTGTAGTCGAGCGCGGACGAGCCGTCGTGGTTCCCCACGATGTTGACCATGATCAGGTCCTCGCGCCGGCCGGCGAGCGCTTCGTAGTCCAGGAAGCCGCGGGCGGGGAAGTTCGTGAGGAACAGCCCTGAGTCGGGGCCCGGGGCGGTGACGAGCGCTGCCACGAGCTCGCGCCCCTCCTTGGAGGAGAGGTCCACCTGAATCGAGCGCTTGCCCTTGTTGAGGCCCGCCCAGAACAAGCTCCTGCCCTCCGCGGTGACCGGCCAGCGCTTGCGGTCGAGCCCGCCCCCGATGGAGTCGAAGCGGATCACGTCCGCGCCGAGCTGGGCCATCGCCATGCCGCCCAGCGGTGCCGCCACGAAGGCCGAGCCCTCGACGATCCGCATCCCTTCGAGAATCCCTGGCATCTGCCCCTCCTCGGTCAGCGCCGCGCACTCATGGCGTGACACTAGCCGCTGGTGGCTTTGGTCGGGCACGCCTGCCGGCGAGCGCCGACTGACCGGCCCTCCCCCGCGTCGGATACGGTCTTGGCCTAGGGTTCGGACGCCAACAGGGAGGTAGCAGTGCACAGGGGACCACGGCGGCGCAGACTGATCGCGAGCGGCGCGCTACTCGGCACGCTGCTGCTCCCAGCCGTGGCGTTCGCTCATCTCGAGCGTCCCTCCTACTGGCCCGACCCCGCCCCCGACAGGTCGGTGACCCCGGCCGCGGGAGGCAAGGTGCCGAAGCTGCGTTCACTCTCCTCCGCGGTGGGCGGCCTCCGGCGCAGAAAAGTGCCGGCGGTCGCGGGCAGCGCCAGGGTGCGCGAGAAGGTGCGGGTCGTCTGCCGGGGCAGCGGCGGCGCGGCGTCGCTGCGGGCGCTGCGGGCGTCGATTGCGGGCGCCTTGAGGCACGGATACCAGATCCGTCCCAGCCAGGGGAAGCTCCGGCTGACACAGAAGCAGGCGCGGAAGCTGCTCCGGATCAACCTCGCCCTCGCCGACAAGTGCCGCTACCACCAGATCCAGCCCGCGGTCTTCGACTCGAACAACAATGACCGCGTGGTGATCATGCCCGGCCGTTACACGGAGCCCAGGTCGCGCCGCCAGCCGCTCAACGACCCGCGCTGCGCGGACCTGACCCAACGCGATTCGAGTGGTGCGGAGACGCCGAGCTATCGCTACCAGGTCACATGCCCGAACGATCAGAACCTGGTCTACGTCCAGGGCCGGAGGGTGCCCCCCACCCCGCCGCCCGAGCCTCCGCTGATGGACCGCCAGGGCATTCCCGACCTCGGCCCCTGCGTGCGCTGCAACCTCCAGATCGAGGGCAGCGGCGTCTCCCCGACGGACGTGATCGTCGACGGCGCCTCGGGCTATACGTCAGACAGCCCCGAGGCCAGGCCGCGCAAGCTGCTCAAGCACGTGGTGATTCGCGCCGACCGCGCCGACGGTTTCGTGGTGCACAACCTCACCGCTCGGGGCGCGCTCGAGCACGGGATCTACATCGAGGAGGCCGACGGCTACCGGCTCGACACCGTCAAGATGTTCTGGGCCGCCGACTACGGCAACCTCAGCTTCACCTCCGACCACGGCCTGTACACGAACTGCGACGGCTTGGGCGCGGGCGACGCCGTGGTCTACCCCGGCGCCGCGCCGGAGACCGGAGAACAGGCCGATCTGTCCTTCTATCGCGACGCCCCGCGGATCAACACCGTGGTGAAGAACTGCGACCTGCGTGGAAGCGTGCTCGCCTACTCCGGCTCCATGGGCAACGCGGTGCGGATCACGAACAACCACATCTACGGCAACACCGCGGGGATCTCCACCGACACCATCTCGGCTGCCGGACATCCCGGCTTCCCCGCCGACAGCGTCCAGATCGACCACAACTACATCTACTCCAACAACCTCGACCTCTTCGAGCCGAACCCGCCGGTCGAGCCCGTGGTGGGAGTGCTTCCCGTGGGCGTGGGGATTTTCTGGCCGGGCCACAACAATGGCCGCGTATTCAAGAACTGGATCTGGGACAACTGGCGCAGCGGCGCCTACCTGCTGTCGATCCCGGACTCCTTGGTCACGCCGGAGGGCAACGTGAGGCCGGGCGGCTCGTGCAACAACCCCCTGCTGTCCACGTCGTGCGGCAACCGCTTCTACGCCAACCAGCTCGGACGGGTGCC
Source organism: uncultured Thermoleophilaceae bacterium (assembly GCA_963850205.1). Taxonomy (GTDB): domain Bacteria; phylum Actinomycetota; class Thermoleophilia; order Solirubrobacterales; family Thermoleophilaceae; genus JACVRW01. The sequence continues at coordinate 951,798 of CAWKKJ010000008.1, forward strand.
GAAGGGCTTCAAGCCGTTCCCCGCGCTGCGCAAGTTCGGCAACCGCGTGGGCGCGGTCAGGGGCAGGGCCCCGAACGGAGTGGACTTCTGGTGGGACGAGGGCGGCGTCGGCACCGTGATCCGCAACTGCTGGTTCGACAACAAGGGCGCCGACGGCACGGCCGCGGCGGTCACCGGCCCGGGAGCGGGCGACGGCGCCGACACGCTCCCGTCCGATTGCGCCACTAGCACGGGCAACGGAGATACGGTCAAGGTCGCCTACCTGCTCTCGTGCTTCCTGGCGCGCGAGGGCGACTCGCCGCCGGAGAGCTGCGATTGGTACGCGCTACCGCCCAAACCAGGGTCGTCAGCCGCGGCGCGCAGGCAGCGCGCGTTCGCCCAGGGCGCACGCGAGTTCCTCCGGACGGCGCGGGCGAAGCAGCTCGAGGACCAGATGGGCGAGCTCTCCGGGATCGCGGCCTCACAGCCGTCGCCGTGATCCTTTCGCGGTGCGGGCTGGCGGCGCTGCTGGCGGTCGCCGCCCTGACGGCCGCGGCCTGCGGTGCCGACCCGGAGCCCGACGAGAAGGCCAAGCCGCTGGGCGACGTACTGGTGGGCTCGGTGGCGCCACTGGCGCAGTGCGCCGACTGGCGGGCTGGAACCCGGCCGGAGCGCCTGGCGACGATCCACGACATCCGCGAGCAGGTCAACCTGCAGGACAGCGCTGTGAAAACACCCGAGCTCTCCGACAAGGCCGCCTACCGCGTGCTCGACAACACCTGTCGCAAGCAGTTTGCCGCCGGCTTCCGGCTGTACAAGCTGTACGCCCGTGCGGCCAGCTTCGCCGCCTTCGCCGAGCAGTAGGCACCGGCCCGGATGGCCCAGCCGCGCACCGCCCACACCGCCGACCTGGACGCCGCGACGCTCGACGCGGCCCGTGCCCTGCTGGACGACGCCTTCGCCGGCGACTTCAGCGACGACGACTGGGAGCACAGCCTCGGCGGCGTTCACGCGATGGTGTGGGATCAAGACGAGCTCGTTGGGCACGCGTCGGTGATCCAGCGCCGCCTGCTTCACGGCGGACGCGCGCTGCGGACCGGCTACGTCGAGGGCGTCGGGGTGCGCCCCGACCGGCGGCGGCGCGGGCACGCCGCGGCGATGATGGAGGCGCTGGAGCGGGTGGTGCGCCGGGCCTACGACCTGGGAGCGCTGAGCGCCACCCCACAGGCGGCGGACCTGTACGAGCGGCGGGGCTGGCAGCGCTGGGAGGGGCCCACCTCGGCCCTCACCCGATCCGGCATCGAGCGCACCCTCGAGGACGACGGGTCGGTCTACGTCCTCGGCGTGACGCTCGTGCCGGACCTCACGGGGGAGCTCACCTGCGACTGGCGGGAGGGCGACCTCTGGTGACCCTCAGGACGTCGCTGCCCGGCGGTACTTGGCCACGGCCAGCGGCGCGAAGATCGCGGTCAGCACCAGGCACCACACCACGGCCAGCCAGATGCTGTCGCCTGCCGGGGCGCCGACCCACAGCGCCCGCAGCGCGTCGACCACGACGCTCACCGGGTTGGCGTCGGCCACCTCCTGCAGGCCGGTCGGCATGGACTCGACCGGCACGAACGCCGAGGAGATGAAGGTGATCGGGAAGATGAGCGTGAACCCGATCCCGTTGGCCGCCTCCGGCGTCGACACCGACATGCCGATCAGGGCGAAGATCCAGGAGAAGGCGAAGCCGAACAGCAGCAGCAGGCCGAAGCCGGCCAGGATCTCGAGCGGTCCGGCGTCGAAGGCGAAGCCCAAGATCAGGCCGGTGACCAGGAGGATCACGATCGAGACGCTGTTGGTCAGCACGTCGGCCAGGGTGCGGCCGGCCAGCACCGAGGCCCGCGCGGTGGGCAGCGAGCGGAAACGGTCGATCAGGCCCTTCGTCATGTCCTCGGCCAGGCCCAGCGCCGTGACGAACCCGCCGAACGCGATGTTCTGGGCGATGATGCCCGGGATCAGGAAGTCGACGTAGTCGGCGTAGCCCGGGGTCTCGATCGCCCCGCCGAACACGAAGACGAACAGCAGCACGAACATGATCGGCTGGACCGTGAAGCCCAGCAGCAGGTCGGGCGCGCGCGGGAGGCGCACCAGGTTGCGCTCGGCCAGCACCAGCGTGTCGTTCACGAGGCGGGTCATGCCGCCACCTCCTCTCGCTCGTTCTCGGTCTCCGCGGCATGTCCCGTGAGCGACAGGAACACGTCGTCGAGCGTCGGACGGCGCACCACGATGTCCTCGACCCCGACGCCGGCTCCGTCCAGGCGGCGGGCCGCCTCCATGATCGCCCCCTCACGGGCGCTGACGGTCACGCGGACGAGGTCGTCCTCGCTCTGGGGTGAGTCGTCGCCCATGCCGGCGAGCGCCGACGTGGCGGCGAACGAGGCCTGTGGGTGGGTGAGCTTGACCTCCACGCGCTCGCCGCCCACGCGGTCCTTGAGCTGATCCGACGTGCCGTCGGCGATCACCCTGCCGTGGTCGATGACCGCGATGCGGTCGGCCAGCCGGTCGGCCTCGTCGAGATACTGGGTGGTGAGCAGCACGGTGGTGCCGTCGGCCACCAGATCCTCGATCGTCGCCCAGAGGTCGAGGCGGCTGCGGGGGTCGAGGCCCGTGGTGGGCTCGTCCAGGAACAGCACGGGCGGGTGGGCCACCAGCGCCGCCGCGAGATCCAGCCGCCGCCGCATTCCGCCCGAGTAGGTCTTGGCCACGCGGCCGCCCGCGTCGGTGAGGCCGAAGCGCTCGAGCAGCTCGAGGGCCCGCCGGCGGGCGGAGCGCCGGCGCTCGCCGTAGAGGCGGCCGACCATGACGAGGTTCTCCACGCCGGTGAGGTTGTCGTCGATGGCCGCGTACTGCCCGGCCAGGCCGATGCGGGCCCGCAGCCGCGCGGCGTCCTGCACCACGTCGAGCCCGGCCACCCGGGCGCTGCCCGCGTCCGGGGCCAGCAGGGTGGTGAGCACCCGGACGGCGGTGGTCTTGCCGGCGCCGTTCGGGCCGAGCACACCCAGGACGGTGCCGGGCGCGGCCTCGAGATCAACGCCGTCGAGGGCCCGCACCTCCCCGAACGACTTGACGAGGCCCCGGACCGAGATCGCCGGGGCGCTTCTGGATGGAGTGATGATCATGGGTTGAGCCTCCCATCTGTTTAGGCCAGTTTCTGTCCTCAACAGCGAGGAACATGGGGCCATGGGCGAGACCACCTCCAGCCGGCTGCTCACCCTGCTGTCGCTGCTCCAGGGCCGCAGGGACTGGCCTGGCGGTGAGCTGGCCGACCGCCTCGAGGTGTCGGGCCGAACCATCCGTCGCGACGTGGAACGGCTGCGCGAGCTGGGCTATCCCGTCGAGTCCATGACCGGGCCGGCGGGCGGATACCAGCTCCGGGCCGGGGCCGCCATGCCCCCGCTGCTGCTGGACGACGACGAGGCGATCGCGATCGCCGTGGGCCTGCGCACCGCCGCCGGCGGGTCGGTGACCGGCATCGAGGAGACCTCGGTCCGGGCCCTGGTCAAGCTGGAGCAGGTGCTTCCCTCGCACCTGCGCAGGCGCGTCCGGGCGCTGCAGACCTCGACGATGACGCTGGCCCCCGCTCCGGGCGGCCCGCAGGTCGATCCCCAGCACCTCACCGTGATCGCGGCGGCCTGCCGCGACCGCGAGCGGGTGCGGTTCACCTACCGCGCCCGCGACGATGCCAGCACGCGCCGGGAGGCCGAGCCGCACTCGCTCGTGAACGTCGGCCGGCGCTGGTACCTGGTGTGCTTCGACTGCGCCAGAGAGGACTGGCGCACCTTCCGCGTCGATCGCATGACCCGGCCCGCCACCACCGGCGTGCGTTTCGAGCCGCGGGTCCTGCCGGCCCCCGACGCAGCGGCCTACGTGGCTCAGAGCCTCTCCGCCGCCCCGGCGCGCTACGAGGCGCGGGTCACCGTCCGCACGCCCGCCGAGGAGCTGAGCCACCGGCGCTGGCTGGGCGGCACTGTCGAGCCGATCGACGACGAGTCGTGCCTCTACTGCACCAGCGACGACAACCTGGACTGGCTGGCCATCCGGATCGCGATGCTCGGCCACGAGTTCGAGCTGCACGAGCCGCCCGAGCTGATCGAGCGGCTGCAGGAGATCGGCGGGCGAATAACCCGCGCAACCCACCCCAAGGAGACCTGAGCATGCGCCAGCGAGTGAGCGTGATCACCCTCGGCGTGCGCGATCTGGCCCGCGCACGCCGCTTCTACGAGGCCGTGGGCTGGCAGACCGGCGCCGCGCCCGAGGACGACGTGGTGTTCTTCCAGGCCGGCGACATGGTGCTCGCGCTCTGGGACCGCGAGCGGCTGGCCGAGGACAGCTGCGTTGAGGACAGGCCCGGGTGGGGCGGTGTGACGCTCGCGCTGAACCTGGGCTCACCGGCCGAGGTGGACGTCGCCACCGAGGAGGCCCGAGCGGCCGGCGGGACGGTCGGCCGTGAGCCGGCCGAGACGTTCTGGGGCGGCTACAGCGCGCTGGTCATCGATCCCGAAGGGCACCCGTGGGAGATCGCCCACAACCCGCACTGGACCGTCACGCCCGAGGGCGGGACGCGCTTGGCTTAGGCAGCCGCCTGCGCCGCGGGCGCCGCCGGCTCCGGCGGCGCCTCGACGCGGCCCTTGGGCATCGCCACGGCCGCGACCAGGAAGGCGACCAGCATCACGCCCGCCATGACGTAGAAGACCGCCTGGATCGCTAGGGCGAAGTCGTCCTGCACGGTGGCCTGCAGCGTCTCGGCTCGGCTGCCCGCTCGCTCGGCGAAGCCCGATCCGCCCCCGCCGTGGTTGAGGGCATCGGCAATCTGGTCCGCCCGCTCCTTCGGCACGCCGAGCGCGCCCAGCGACGACTCGATGTTGGCCTTTTCGCGCAGAACCAGAATGGTGCCGAGCACCGCCAGCCCCAGACTGGCCCCGAAGTTCCGGCTGGTCTGCGTCACGCCGGTCACCTCGCCGTAGCTGGTCCGCGGCGCGCGGTTGACAGCGTCGGTGGAGGCCGGGCCGAGCAGCAACCCGATGCCGAACCCGGCGAGGACTATGAAGTACCACTGGTTGTCGAGGTCGAGATCGGGCAGTCGCCAACCCCACAGGGCCAGGCCGACGGCCGCGATCAGACAGCCCGGCACCACAGTCACACGGGCGCCCCGCTGATCGAGTATCCGGCCTCCGATCTGCGCCGCCGTGGCGAAGCCGGCGAAGAAGATCAGCAGGTAGAGGCCGGCCTCGGAGGCGCTCTGCTCCAGCCCGATCTGGGCGTAGAGGCTGCCGAAGAAGAAGAGCGGGATGAAGACGGCCGACATCAGGAAGAGCACGACGTTGTCCACTGCGAAGCCCCGGTCACCGAAGATGCTCACGCGGATCAGCGGCTCGTCCACCCCGCGCTCGTAGACCACGAACGCCGCCAGCAGCACGAGGCCGGCCGCGATGCAGAGCCAGGTGAGCGGGTCGCCCCAGCCCCACACGCTCGACTGCTGGAGGCCGAGCACGGCGAGGGCCATGCCGGCCGAGATGATGATGGCGCCGCGCACGTCCAGCTTCGCCGCCTGGCGGTCCTCGGCCGGTTTGGAGATCAGCGTCAGGACCACGGCGATGATCGCGACCGGGATGTTGATCCAGAAGATCGCCCGCCAGTCGATGGCGGTGAGATAGCCCCCCGCCATCGGCCCGACCGCGGTCAGGCCTCCGGTGACGCCGAAGAAGATCGCCATGGCCCGGCCGCGCTCGCGCAGCGGGAAGGCGCTCACCACGATGGCCAGGGCGGCCGGGAACATGAGCGCGGCGCCGGCGCCCTGGATCACCCGGAAGACGATCAGCCAGGCCTCGGCCGCCGAGCCGGTGGGCGTCGCGCCGCACATCGCGGAGCTCGCCGCGAACACCACCACCCCGATGAGCACCATGCGCCGGTGGCCGGCCAGGTCGGCGAGCCTGCCGCCGAAGGCGAACAGCGCGGACAGCGCCAGCAGGTATCCGTTGATCACCCACTGCACGCCGGTGGTCGAGAGCGACAGGTCCTTCTGCAGCTCGGGGACCGCGATGGCGACGATCGTCTGGTCGATGAACGTCATCGCGACGGCGAAGATCATCGCGACGAGTACGAGCTTCTTGCTGTTCCCCGCCGGGGCCATCGGCGGGCGTGATCCTACCCCGTCAGCCGGGCGCTGGCGAGTCGTCCGACAGGGCGATCCGGCCCTCGATCACGATCTCCCGCTCGAGGCCCTCGACGGAGACGGTGGCCCGGGCGGGCAGGGTCTCGCCGCCCTTAAGACGGCCATCGCCGAGCTGCTCGCGCACGCCCTGCTCGATCTCCCGCTGGGCGGTCACCCCGAGCTTCTTGAGGAACTTGCGGACCGAGAGGTTGAAGGCTTCCTCGTCCATGACGCAGCTCAATCGGGGATGAGACCCTCGCCCGTGAACTCGCCCTTCGCCTCATCGAAGGAGATGTCCCGCGGCGGAAGGATCACGTCCGACTCGACGAGCTCGTCGTCGTCCAGCGCGTTGCCGTCGCTGGCCACGAGCGCGAGCATCTGCGACCAGAGCTCGTGGAAGCCGGTCTCGTCGCCCTGCTCGACCGAGGCCACCGCCCGGTTGTCCAGCTCGTTCAGGCGGTCGGCGTCCTCGTCGGGGAGGCGAAACTGGCCCTCCCCGGCCACCCGCACGATCATCGGGCGGTGCCCTCCTCACCCTGCTTCTCGCCCTGCTCGAGGGCGGGGGCCTCGCCGCCCTCGCCGGAGCCGAGCTCGGCCTTCATCTTGGCCAGCTCGTCGTCGACCTGGGCACCGCTGGTGAGCTCGCGGAGCTGCTTGTCGATGTCGTCCTCGGAACCGCCGAGCTGGGTGACGTCGTCGAAGGTGCCGGCGGCCTCCAGCTCCTCGATCGCACCCGAGCGGGCGCGCATCTGCTCGGTCTTGTCCTCGGCGCGCTGGATGGCCAGGCCGAGATCGGCCATCTCCTCGCCCACGCCGTGGGCGGCCTCGCCGATCTTGACCTGAGCCTCGGCGGCCGAGTACTGCGCCTTGATGACCTCCTTCTTGGTCCGGAACTGCTCGATCTTCTGGCGCAGCTTCTGCTCGTTGGCCGTGAGCTGCTCCTGCTGGCCCTCCAGCTCGGTGATCTGGGTGTCCAGCCCCTGCAGCTCTGTCTGGGCCAGCGTCTTGCGCTCCAGCGCCGTCCGGGCGAGGTCCTCCTGGCCCTGGGAGAGGGCCTGGCGGGCCTGGGTGTCGAGCTTGACCACCTGCTGCTCGATCTTCGAGGACTGCATCTGAAGGCGCTTCTTCGACGTGACGACGTCGGCGATCCCCTTCTTGACGTTCTGCAGCAGCTCGACCTGCTTCTGATAGCCGTAGTCCAGCGTCTCCGCCGGATCCTCCGTCCGGTCAAGCAGCCTTGAGATCTTCGCCTTGAATACCGTCGACATGCGACCGCCAAGCCCTGGCATGCCGCGCCTCCTTCACGCTCGAGAATCGGTCCTCCCGCCCTAGACTACCCGGCGCCGTGCAGCCGCGACCGCCGTCCGCCTCCAGCTCCGTCCTCACGCGCTGGATGGGGGTGGGCGAGGCGAACCTCGGCGGCAACGTGCACGGCGGCGTGATCATGCATCTCTGCGACGAGGTGGCCGGCATCGCAGCCGTGCGCCACGCCGGCAGCCGGGTGGTGACCGCGGCGATGGACCGCATGAACTTCCTGCACCCGGTCTACGTCGGCCAGCTGGTCACGGTGAGGGCATCGGTGAACGCCGCCTGGCGGACGTCGATGGAGGTCGGCGTGCGGGTGGAGTCCGAGAACGTGCGCTCCGGCGAGCGCACCCACACCTCCACGGCCTACCTCACGATGGTGGCGCTGGACGAGGAGGGACGGCCGGCGACCGTGCCGCCGCTCGAGCCGGCGAGCCCCGAAGAGCAACGGCGCGCCCGCGAGGCGCAGCTGCGCCGCGACAGCCGGCTGGCCGAACGCGAGCGAATCGAGGCCGGGCGCTCGGAGGGCTGGTGACCTGATCGGAAGTTCGGCTTCAGCTTCCTGAGTGGCTGGGCGGGGCTGGCGACGCACACGGGATGAGTCGATGCAGCGCATCGGCGACTCCCGTGGGTGGCGCCAGGCCCGTCCAGACGCCGGGAAGGTGCGCCGAAATGACGACTCAGGTCACTAGATCGGCTCGCCCGCCGGCTCCGGCCGCTCCGGGAGCTGGCGCCATTCGCGAAACTTGCCGTCGCGGATGGTGAAGCGGACCTGGACGACGCCGCTACACGGTCCGCCGGGCCCCTCCCGGAGCGAGAAGGAGGCCAGCACGGTGGGGCCCTCGTCCTTCGTCTGCGTGAGGTCGGCCCGGCAGGGAAGCGAGGCGTTGAAGGTACGGGCCGCCGCCTGGTTCTTGAGCCGGTAGGGCTCGCCCTGGTCGACAAGCGCCCCGGGCGCGAAGTAGTAGGCGGCGCCGTCGTAGTCTTCGCGCCCGAGCGCGAGCAGCCAGCCCCGGATCACCCGCTCCTCGTAGGTGAAGCGCTGCGTCTGCTCCTGACTCCGCTCGCGCTCGGTCGGTGGCGGCGAGTCCGAGTCGCATCCCGCGGCCACGGCAAGAGTCACCAGGACGGCGGTGAGGAGTGCCGGGCGCACATTCAGAGACTACGCGCGCCGGTCCGCCGCGGATGCCTAGGCTCGGGTCATGCGACAAGAGCTCACCCTCCTCGGCGTGCCCACCAGCGCCGGTGCGTTCGCCCCCGGGCAGGAGCTCGCTCCTCGCGAGCTGCGGTCGGCCGGCCTGGTGAAGAAGCTGCGTGCGGCCGGCACCGAGGTCACCGACCTCGGCGATTCCGAGGTCTGGCGCTGGCGGCCCGATCCGGGCTCCGCGCGGGCCCAGAACCTGAGCGCGGTGGCCGACATCGCCCTGACCACCGCCGGCCGGGTGGAGACGGCGCTGGGCGCGGGCGGCCCCCTGCTCGTGCTGGGCGGAGACTGCACCGTGGAGATCGGCACGGTGGTGGGCCATGTGCGCCGCGACCTCGACGTCGGGCTCGTGTACTTCGACGTCCACCCGGACCTGAACACGCCGCAGAGCGTCCGCCCCGGCGCGCTCGACTGGATGGGGATGGCCCACGTGCTCGACGAACCGGGCGCCGTGGCGGAGCTCAGCGGCATCGGCCCTCGCACGCCGCTGCTCGGCGACGACCAGGTGTTCTTCTTCTCCTACGGCCCCGACCAGGCCACGGCGTTCGAGCGGGAGGTGCTCGAGCGGCGCGGGCTCGCGCGTACCTCGGTGGACGAGGTGGCCGCCGCTCCAGAGGAGACGGCGCTGCGGGTGCTGGAGGAGTTCGCCCCGCGCTTCGACCGGCTGCTGGTGCACTTCGACGTGGACACGATCGACTTCACCGACGCGCCGTTGTCGGAGAACACCGGCCGCAACGAGGGCCTGCCGCTGCAGGCCGCCTTCAGCGCCCTCGGCGTGCTGGCGGGCGCGGAGCGGCTGAGCGCGCTCACCGTCACCGAGCTCAACCCGCTCCACGGCGACGAGGAGGGACGGACGCTTCAGCGCTTCACCGACGCGCTGGCCGCCTGTCTCTGATTCTCAGCCTGGATCCACCGATCCTGACGGCGTTTCCGCCCCGGATTGCCGTCGCCACGCGTCGACGGCTCGCTCGCGAGGGGTGCACCCTCGCTCGCTCCCGTCGCCCCGGCTCGGCCCCCGGGACGGAAACGCATGCCAGTTCCGGTGGATCCAGGCTCAGCCGGCGGCCCGGTCGAGGCGCCGGCGCAGCTCATCGCCCCGCCCGGCCCCCACCGCTCGCGCCGCCCGCGCCTCGCTCAGCTCCAGGCCGTGCGCGGACGCGTACTCCACCAGCGCCTGGCGTTCCTCCGACTCGCGGGCCGCCTTGAGGAAGAGCCAGCCCAGCAGCACCACCGTGACGATGGAGCCCTCCAGCATCATGATCGTGCCGGCGATCCCCTGGTCCTCGAGCGGCGTGATGTTCCACTCCGCCTGGCCCGGGGCGTAGGCGGGGTAGAACGTGCTCTCCGACCACAGGAAGACGTTGGCCAGCAGCGCCCCGGTGAGCCGCACGCCCACGATGTAGAGCAGCTTCGCTCCGTTGCCGAACCACTCCGGCTGAGGCAGCGGCCCGAGCAGGGCGAACCACATGGTGACCCCGAAGAACACGAAGGTCGTGTGCTGCAGGGCGTGGACGGCGGGGGAGCTGATCGAGGCCTCGTACAGCGCGGGCAGGTGCCAGACGTAGAGGTCGACCGCCCATAGCGTGAAGGCCACGACCGGGTGGGCCAGCACCCTGAGGCTGCGGGCCAGCCGGGTGGCCAGCAGCGGCTGCAGCAGCGGTCCCGTGAGACCCAGGACGATGAACAGCGCGCCCAGGTCGGCCATGGCCAGGTGCTGCGCCATGTGCGCGAGCACGAGCTCCTCGCCGAGGTGCGCGACGGGAGTGACCAGGCCGGCGAGGATCAGGGTGAGCCCGACTCCGAAGCAGGCGATGCGGGCCGGGGGTACGGGCCGGCCCTCGCGGGCGAGCGTCCGGGCCCGCACGACGTAGGCGCCGAGCGCCAGCGCGGGCGGCACCAGCTGCAGCGGCTCGAGTACGCCGCTGCCGACGTGAGCGAGGGGCGCGATCACCGCACCCGAGGATACGCCCGGGCTCAGCCAGGCTCAGGCGGCCGGCTGGCCCACGGGATCGCCCGGGGCGGAGCCGGGAGCCTGCTCCAGCACCTCGGTGAGGCGGCTGCGGTACTCGGTGCGCTGCATGCGCGAGATCACGAGCCGCTGGACCTGGGCCGTGCCCTCGAAGATCTGGTAGATCTTGGCGTCTCGGAACCACTTCTCGAGCGGGCAGTCGCTCGTCTGGGCGTAGGGGCCGACGAGGTCCATCAGGGTGGTGGTGGCCCACATGGTCACGTCGCCGGCCTTCAGCTTCGACATCGAGCCCTGGCCGCCGGTCATGGGCAGGCCGTTACGGCCCATCCAGGAGGCTCGCCACACCAGCAGGCGAGCGGACTCGATCTCGGTGGCCACGTCGGCGAGCACCTGCTGCACCCGCTGCTGCTCGAGCAGCGGCACGCCCTCCTCGGACTTGTCCTCGAGGTACTCGAGCGTCCACTCGTATGCGGCCTGCGCGATGCCGAGGGCCGAGGCGCCCACCAGCGGCCGGGTGAGCTCGAAGGTGGCGAGCGCGCCCGACGAACGGCCGGTGGACTGCCCCGAGCGGGCCCGCTCCAGCTTGCGCTGGAGCTTGTCGTGGCCGCCCAGGAGGTACTCCATGGGCACGCGGCAGTCCTCGAGCACGACCTCCGAGGTCTGGGAAGCGCGGATGCCGAGCTTGGACTCCTTCTTGCCCATCGACAGTCCAGGAGTGCCCTTGGGCACCACGAACGAGGCCTGGCCCCGGTGGCCGAGCTCCGGATCGACGGTGGCCACCACCACGGTCACGTCGGCGATGCCGCCGTTCGTGATGAAGACCTTGGTGCCGTTGAGCACCCACTCGTCGCCGTCACGGGTGGCGGTGGTGCGCAGCGAGCGCACGTCCGAGCCCGCGCCCGCCTCGGTGACCGCGTAGGCGCCCAGCTTGATCTCGTCGCCCAGGCCGAAGCACTCCGGCACCCACTGCCCGATCTGCTCGGGCGTGCCGGAGCTGGCGATGCCCGCGGCCGCCAGCGAGCCGCCGGAGATCGCCAGCGCGATGCCGGCGCAGCCCCAGTGGAGCTCCTCGGCGTAGATGGCGCTCATCAGCCCGCTCTCGTCCGTGCCCATGCGCTGGATGTGCTCGAGGCCGTGCAGCCCCCACTCCCGGGCGGCCTTGATGGCCTCCCAGGGCACACCCTCTTCTGTGTCATAGCGCGGCGCGACCGGCCGGATGACCTCGCGGGCGAAGCTCCGGCAGTGCGCCTGGAACTCCAGATGTTCGTCGCTGAGCCTGAAATCCACGGTCTCGGTGCCTCCCGGCCGGGCCGCCGGGAAGGCGGCGTGCGTTGACTGACCAGTCAATCATACCCTGGGAAGGGCGTTTCCGCGCGCAATCGGCGCGACCGCGCCAGCTATCGTGCCCCGCGCCGTGGCTCGCCTCGCCGTCCTGTTCCTCGTGCTCGCCCTCGGCCTGGCCGGATGCATGGGCGACGACGGAGGCGAGGGTGGCGGCGACGGGAGCGACAGCCCCTCGGGCCCGCCGGCGCCGCCCCAGCTCGGCGCCACCGGCGAGGACGAGGAGGCGGCGGAGAAGCTCGGCTTTCCCTCTACCGCCACACGCAACACGATCCGGGTGGGCGGCGGCGACTCGGCGGCCGACGCGGCGGGCGTCGCCGGCGCTCTCTTTCCCGCCACCACGGAGAGCGACCGCCCGAACGCGGTGGCCCTGGTCGACACCGACGACTGGGTGACCGCGATCGCGGCCTCGGTGCTGGCCGCCGACCCCGTCTCGGCCCCGCTGTTGCTCTCCGACGGGGACAGCCTCCCGGCCGTGACCGAGGAGCTGCTCGGGCGGCTCGATCCCACCGGGTCGGATCTGGCCAAGGACGCCCAGGTGATCCGAGTGGGCGGCGACGTGGCCCGGCCCGAGGGGCTGCGGACCGCCGTGGTACAGGGCGACGATGCCTTCGAGCGCGCCGCCGCCCTTGACCGTTTCGTCTCGGCCGCTCGAGGTGCTCCCTCGAGCGCCGTGGTGCTCTACTCGGCCGAGAGCCCCGAGTGGGCCATGCCCGCCACAGCCTGGGCCGCGCGCTCCGGCGACGCCGCCCTCCCCGTGCGGGCCGGCTCCATCCCCGCCCCCATCCGCAAGGCGCTGGCCAGCCATGAGAGCCCCGACGTGTACCTCCTCGGGCCGGAGAAGGTGATCTCCAAGGAGGTCGCCGCCGAGCTGAAGAAGGGGCGCCTCACCCGCTCGGTCAACCGCATCGAGGGCCCCACCCCGGTCGAGAACGCCATCGCGTTCGCTCGCTACCAGCGTGACGACTTCGGCTGGGGGGTGGTCGTGCCGGGCTACAACTTCACCGTCGCCAGCACCTCGCGGCCGCTCGACGCAGCCGCCGCCGCGGCCCTGGGCACGAACGGCGTGTTCGCGCCGCTGCTCCTCTCGGACGAGGTCGAAGACCTGCCGAAGGCGCTCGAGACCTACCTGCTCAGCGTGCAGCCCGGCTACGAGAACGACCCGGGCGACGCGGTCTACAACCGGGTCTGGATCCTGGGCGACGACGAGGCGATCTCGGTGGGCCAGCAGGCGGCCATCGACCGCATCGCCGAGCTCGTGCCGGTGGAGGCGGAGGAGGGCTGACCCTGGATCCACCGATCCTGACGGCGTTCCGCGCCGGATTGCCGTCGCCAGGTGCCCCGGCTCGCTCGCGAGGGTGCACCCTCGCTCCGCTCCCCGGCGCCCCCTGCCTCGGCCCCCGGCGCGGAAACGCATGCCAGTCCCGGTGGATCCAGGCTGAGGGCCAGGAGATATCCTCGGCCTCGATGAGCGAGTACGAGCGCCCCGACCGCGCCACCCGGGAGCCCACCGTGGAGGACGTGCGGCAGCTGATGGGCGCCTCCACCCCTCACTTCGCGCTCCAGCTGCGCAACCGGATCCACACGCTGATCGCCGGCCTGCCCGCCGACCACCCGGCCCGTCTCGAGGGCGAGCGCGAGATCTCGCGCCTGGACGCGATCGCGCTGGGCTCCGAGCGGCGCGGGCCCATCCAGGAGCACGAGGCGGGGCTGCCCAGCTATCGCGGGCCCGAGTAGTTCCTCACCCACGGCGGACGCGCTCGAGCGGGCCCTGCCCGCTGCTTCTGCCCGACGCGCGCGAGCGGGGAGTCAGTACCAGTGCGGGCTACCTCGACCTGTTGCCGGCCGAGGACGAGCCGGCCTCGACCGGGCCGATCCAGGACCTGATGCTCACCGGCATGGTCCCCCAGATCTACGAGCGCTGGTGGCGCCCCGCGCTGGGCCGCGTCTTCAAGGGCGCCTTCGGTCCGGGCATGGCGGACGAGCATCGGATCGCCCGTCTGCTGCTGTCGCTCTCCCCTGGCGACGGTGTGCTCGACGTGGCCTGCGGCACGGGGAACTTCAGCCGGGACTTCGCGACCTCGGTCGGCCCGGAGGGACTCGTGGTGGGGATCGACGTGTCGCGCACGATGCTCGAGCGCGCCGTGCGCGACACGGGCCGCGCCAAGCTGCCGCAGGTCGCCTTCGTTCGCGGCGACGCCCAGAACCTCCCCTTCCGCGACAGGACCTTTGACGCCGTCTGCTGCTTCGCCGCACTGCATCTGTTCGCCGAACCCGAGCTCGCCCTCGACCGGATGACCGCCGTGCTCACGCCCGGCGGCCGGATCGCCCTCTTCACCACCGCCGGCTACCGCTCGGCGGCCGCCCGCCTGGCCGAGCCCCTGGTCGCGCGCCAGAGCGGCGCGCGGGTGTTCGAGCAGGAGGAGCTGGCCGAGGCCCTCCGGGCCCGGGGCTTCGGCGAGATCCGCCAGCGGGTCGGCGGCATCACCCAGTTCATCGGCGGTCGCCTGGAATAACCGCCCGCGCCGCTCCGTCCTCCCGACCGGAGACCAAATCCGATCAAGGAGTGGAAGTGGCACGAGCTACTGGAAAGCGAAAGGCGCGCCTCGGCGTGCTGGCGGGCGCCGCCGCGGCGGCGCTGCTGGCGTTCCCGGGCGCGGCGAGCGCGGCGGTGACCTCGTCGGTCGCCGGCGGTGTTCTCACCGTCAACAGCGACGCGGGCGACACCATCGCCATCACCTGCGTGGCCAACCAGGTGAAGGTCAACGGCGGGAATCCCGGGTCCCCGCCCGCGGTGGCAGCCTGCGACTCGATCACCTCGATCGTCGTCAACGGCGGGCCCGGCGACAACCTGATCACCCTGGCCGGCGTCGAGGACGCCGATCCGGCGGTGAACACCGACTATCCGAACATCACGTCCGTCACCATCAACGGCAACTCCGGAGACGACGACATCCTGGGCAGCGAGCACGTCGACACCATGCGCGGCGGCGACGGTGACGACCGCATCAGCGGCGACCAGAACAAGCTCGCCGGCTCCCGCGACGTGTTCGAGGGCGGCAACGGCGACGACACGCTCGTCTGGAACCCGGGCGACGACAGCGACAAGATGGACGGCCAGGCCGGCACCGACACCATCGAGGTGAACGGCGGCGGCGGCGGCGAGCAGTTCGCGGTGGGGCCGTCGGCGACGGCCGGCCGCGTGTCCTTCGACCGCACCGGGCCCACCCCGCCCGGCCCGTTCAACCTCGACATCGGGACTTCCGAGAAGCTCGACATGAACGCGGGCGGCGGCGATGACTCGTTCACCGCTGCAACCGTCGGGCTCGACGCCCTCGGCTTCAGGCTTGACGTCAACGGCGGCACCGAGAACGACACCATCGACGGCGGCGACGGGGCTGACCTGATCGCCGGCGGCGACGGCAACGACACGATCAACGCCGACGACAACCCGGCGAACACGCTGGACGTGGTCCGTGGCGACGCCGGTGACGATCTCATGATTTGGAACGGCGGTGACGACAACGACGTCAACGACGGCGGTGACGGCAACGACACCGTCCAGGTCAACGGCGCCACCGTCGGCGAGGAGTTCACGATCGGGGCCGGTACGGTCCCGGGCCGCGCGGCCTTCGAGCGCCTCAACACGACGCCGGTCGGTGGCTTCACCATCGACATCGGGACCTCCGAGAAGCTCGACCTCAACGCCAATGACGGCGACGACAAGGTCAACGCCGCGGGCGCTGCCCGGGGCATCGAGTTCCTCTCGCTCGACGTCGACGGCGGCAACGGCAACGACACGATCAACGGCGGCGACGCGGCCGACGCGCTCAAGGGCGACGCCGGCAACGACCGCCTCACGGCGGGTCAGAACCCGGCCGGCACGCGTGACCTGATGTCCGGAGGCGACGGCGACGACACCCAGGTGTGGAACCCAGGTGACGACGACGACACCATGGAGGGCGGTCCCGGCAACGACACCACCGAGGTCAACGGCGGCGACGTCGACGAGGACTTCGAGGTGAACCCGTCGGCCACGGCCGGCCGCGTGTCCTTCGACCGCACCGGCCCGACCCCGCCCGGCCCGTTCAACCTGGACATCGGCACCACCGAGAACCTGGTCGTGAACGCCAACGGCGGCAACGACAGGATCATCGGCTCGAAGCGGCTGGCGGAGCTCATCGACAGCACCTTCAAGGGCGGTGACGGCAAGGACCGGATCAAGGGCACCGACGGCAAGGACGTGCTTTCCGGCGGCAAGGGCAGCGACCTCATCCGCTCGGCGGACAGGGTCTCCGACGCCGTGAAGTGCGGCGGCGGATTCGACCTCGCCTTCGTGGACCGGCGCGACCGGGTCCGCGGCTGCGAGATCGTGCTGGGCGGCCTGCTCCGGGTCAAGCCCTCGGGCAAGTCGGTGAGCGTGAACGGCAACGTGGCCGCTCTGACGCTCAAGTGCGTGGGCACCGCGCGCTGCAACGGCCTGGCGGTCCTCCGCAAGGGCGGCAAGTCGCTCGGTGGCAAGTCGTTCGCGATGAAGCGCGGAAAGAGCAAGACCGTTCGGATCAAGCTCAAGAAGCCGGGCCGCAAGCTGCTGGCCAAGGCTCCGAGCTCGGGTCTGAAGGTCCAGCTGCGCATCGACGCGAAGGACTCCCAGGGCAACGGCTGGCGCACGACGAACCGGATCAAGCTCAAGGGCTAGCTCCGGGGACGCCGCGTCATGAAGGGCTCTGAGGCCGCCCGCATCGCGGGCGGCCTCAGCCCGTTCCGGGGCGACCGAAACGAAGGGGGGTTCCATACGAAGCGTCCAAGATATGGACGGAACGTGCGCAACCCCCTCGGAACAGGCCCCTTTACCCAGCCTCGAACCCTCGGCGACGCCGGCCGCGCCGCCGGCCGGCACCCCTCCTCCGCGGTATCCTCGTGACAATCGCGACGAGCAAGGGAGTGTCCGATGGCCTGGAAGTTCAACGTGCTGGTACTGGCCAACGTCACCGCCACGTCCGATGAGCTGCTCGCCGCGCTGGTGCGCCGCGCCGAGCGGGGCCAGTGCGGTTTCGTCCTGCTGGTACCGGCCACTGGCGGCGGAAGTGCGGGCCGGGAGGCTGCGCAGCAGGGCCTCGACGCAGCGCTCGCCCGGATGGGGGCCCAGGGCCTCGAGGTCGAGGGGCTGATCGGCGACCCGGATCCTGTGGTCGCCCTCCACGAGGTGTGGGACCCGCGCCGCTTCGACGAGATCGTGATCTCCACGCTGCCCACCGGGGCCTCGCGCTGGCTGGCGCTCGACCTGCCTCACAGGGTGGAGAAGCTCACCGGTGTGAGCGTGGAGCACGTGGTGGCGGCGGCGCCGCGCCCGCCCGCGCGAACCGAGACGGTGCAGGAACCGGAGCGCTACGGGGTGCTCTCGCCGCTCTCGGCCATCACGGGCCGCCGCGGCAGCGGCTGAGGCCGCTCAGGCGGGCGCCGGCGCCGGCTCGGAGGCCTCGAGCCCCGACAGCGCGGCCACGTTGTCGCGGTAGTCGGACGCGGACCCGTACAGCAGGCCGTCGACCTTGGCCCTCTTCAGGAAGAAGTGGAGGTCGTGCTCCCAGGTGAAGCCGATGCCGCCGTGCACCTGCAGCGCGGACGCGCTCACGCGCCAGCCGGCGTCGGAGGCGTAGGCCTTCGCCATGGAGGCCGCCAGCGGCAGCGTCTCGGGCTCCGCATCGGCGCACCAGGCCGCGTAGTAGCTGCCCGAGCGCGCGCCCTCGGTCTCCAGGAGCATCTGGGCACAGCGATGTGACACCGCCTGGTAGGCCCCGATGGGGCGGCCGAACTGCTTGCGGTCGCGCGCGTACTCGACGGCCATCTCCATCGCGCGCTGGGCCACGCCGGTGAGCTCCGCCGAGAGCGCCGTGGCGATCCGGTACGCAGCTGTGCCGTCTCCCGCCATGGGCTCGCCGCCATCGGCCCGCACGCGGGCGAACCGGCGGGTGGAGTCCATCGTCTCGATCGGCTCGATCTGGGCGTCCGAGCCCTCGACCACCCTGCAGCCGCCCGGTTCGCGGAGCACGATCACGTCGGCGCCCTCGGCGTCGGGCACCAGGCGCGCCTCGTCGTCCTCGAGCCAGGCGAAGGTGCCCCGGGTCTCCCCGCTGGCGATGCCGGGCAGCCAGCGGGCCTTCTGCTCGTCGCTGCCGCCCTGCACCAGAGCGAGCCCGGCCGCAGCGTTGGACAGGAACGGCACGGGTGCGAGCGCGTAACCGAGCTCCTCCATCAGGATCACCAGCTCGACCACGCCCAGCCCCTGGCCACCGTGCTCCTCGTCGATGAAGATGCCGGCCCAGCCCAGCTCGCACATCTCCCGCCAGGCCGCGTCGTCGTACTCGCCCGCCTCGGCCAGCTCGCGCACCCGCTCGAGCTTGAAGCGGTCGGCGAGAAAGTCGCGCGCCGTGCGCTTGATGGCGTGCTGATCGTCGGTGAAGTCGAAGTTCACGCAGGCTCCTTGCTTACCGCAGCTTCGGCAGGCCGAGCACGCGCTCGGCCACGATGTTCTTGAGGATCTCGGTGGTGCCGCCCTCGATCGAGTTGGCCCGGGACCGCAGGAAGCGGTAGGCCCAGGGCGAGTCCCAGGCGGCGCCGTCCTCGCCCAGGATGTCGATGGCCAGCTCGGTGAGCGACTGGTTGATGTCCGACCACTGCCACTTGGGCAGCGAGCCCTCCGGGCCGGGCACGCCCCGCTTCATGATCTGGGTGAGCCCGCGCCACGCGTTCAGGCGCAGCAGCTCCACCTCGATGGTGAGCTGTCCGATGCGCTGGCGGACGAGAGGGTCGTCGGCCACGCCTCGCTCGATCGCGAGCTCGCGCAGCTCGTCGAGCGCGATCCGGACGCCGGCCGCGGACGCGGCGCCAAGTCCCGCGCGCTCGTTCATCAGCGTGGTGATGGCAACGGCCCAGCCCTCGCCCACCCCGCCGACCACGTTCTCGTCCGGGATCCGCGCCTCCTCGATGAAGAGCTCGTTGAACTCCGGCTGGCGCGTGATCTGGTGAAGCGGGCGCACCTGCACCGCCTCCTGCTCCATGTCCATGATGAAGTAGGTCAGGCCCTGGTGCTTGGGGGCCTCCTGGTCGGTGCGGGCCACCAGCATGCACCACTTGGACTTGTGCGCGAACGTGGTCCACACCTTCTGGCCGGTGACCACCCACTCGCCATTGCTCTTGACCGCCTTCGTCTTGAGCGAGGCGAGGTCCGAGCCCGAATCGGGCTCGGAGAAGCCCTGGCACCAGATCTCGTCGCCGGTGAGGATCGGCCGCAGCCAGCGCTCCTTCTGCTTGTCGCTGCCGTGGTGGATTACCACGGGCCCGCCCATCACCATGCCCAGTACGTTGGCGGGCGAGGGCGCCTTGGCCCGGGCCATCTCCTCGCCGAAGATGGCCTGCTCCACCATGGTCGCTCCGCGGCCGCCGTACTCCGTGGGCCAGGAGAAGCCCGCATAGCCGGCGTCGAAGAGCACGCGCTGCCAGGTGCGCCGGTGATCGAAGGCCGCATCCTCGCCGGAGGGCTCCTCACCGGGGTGGTTGTCTCCGAGCCACACGCGCAGCTCGTCGCGAAACTCCTGTTCCGAGGGCGACAGAGTGAGGTCCATGGCGCGGTAATGTACCAGCCGGTACACAATGGCCGCGCAGCCACAGGACATCCCGCGGAGGCTCCCCCGCGGCAGCCACGGCCTCGATCGCGAGCTGGTCGCGGCCTCGCAGCGCGCCCGCCTGCTGGAGGCGGTCGGCAGGGCGGTGGCCGACAAGGGCTACGCCGCCGCCACGATCGACGACATCGTCCGCGGCGCCGGGGTGTCCAAGAAGACCTTCTACGAGCATTTCCGCGACAAGGAGGACTGCTTCCTCGCCGCCTACGAGGCGGCCGGCGTCGAGCTCTTCGAGCGGGTGCGGGCCGCCCAGCACGAACCCGGCGAGTGGGTCGAACGCGCCCGGGCGGGCATCCGGGCCTACCTGCGCTGGATCGCCGGCGACCCGGCGCTGGCACGGGTCTTCCTGGTCGAGGTGGCGGCCGCCGGGCCGCGGGCGGCCGAGTGCCGCGAGCGGCTGCGCGGCCGCTACGCCGAGCTCACACGGGACCTGGAGGACCACGCCCGCCGCGAGCGGCCCGGCCTCCCCGCCCTGCCGGACGAGCTGGCCCACGCCCTGGCCGCGGCGACCGACGACGTGGTCGTGCGCCGCATCCGGGAGGCCGGCGCCGAGGCCCTGCCCGAGCTCGAGCCGATCCTGCTCCGGCTGCAGGTGGCGCTGCTGGCCGGCCCGGACGCCGCCGCGGCGACCGCGCGCGCCTAATCGATCGTCAGCACGGCCTTGCCCCGCACCCGGCGCTCGATGAGCGCCTCCAGCGCGGCGCCGGCCTCCCGCCAGCTGCTGGTGAGGGAGATCTGCGTATCGAGCCGCCCGGCGCCCACTGCCTCGGCCAGGAAACGCAGGTCGCGCGCAGCCGAGCCGTGGCGGTCGAGCTCGTCGAAGACGCGCAACCCATACAGCCGGGACCCGGAGTGGGGATAGAACGAGCTGACGTCGAAGCTGGTCTTCTCGCCGGACGAGTTGCCGAAGGCGACCACGATTCCCCACGCGGCCACCCGCTGAAGGGCCGCCGCCAGGCTTGCCCCTCCCGCCGACTCGAGGATCACGTCCACCGGCTCGCCCTCGGGGCCGAGCTCGTCGATGAGCTCATCGGCGCCCAGCTCGGCCAGCCCCGTCTGCCGCTCGGCGCCGGCGGCCACGGCGGTCACCCGGGCGCCGCCCTGGTGGGCGAGCTGCACCGCGAAGCGGCCCACCCCGCCGGCCGCGCCGGTCACCACCAGGCTGCGACCCATCAGCGAGCCGGCCACCGCCAGCACGCGGACCGCGGTCAGGCCGGCCACGGGCAGGGTGGCCGCATCCTCGAACGAGACGTTGTCGGGCAGCTCCGCCATCTGGTGCGCCGGCACCGCGGCGAGCTCGGCCCAGGCCCCCTCGCTCACGAGCCCCACCGCGCGGGCGCCCTCTCCCGGGCCGGTCCCGTCGGCCGCCGCCCGGCGGACCACGCCGGCCACGTCCCACCCGTGGACCGTGCCCGCTTCGCGGCGAGGGAGATAGCGCGCCTCACCCCGGTTGAGGGAGACGGCCCGGACCTCGACCAGGGTCTCGCCGGCCGAGGCCACCGGGTCGTCGGTCTCGGCCAGCTCCAGGCCTTGAGGGGCGGACGGATTGGCCACGAGCGCGCGCATGGCCGGCATCTTTGCAGCGCCGCCCCGGCAGTAGGCTGACCGGGTGCGCATCGGGCTCTATCTGGCCTACTGGCCCTGGTTCTCGCCCGAGGAGCAGGTGGACCTCGCTCGCCGGGCCGACGAGGCCGGCCTCGACTCGGTGTGGGTGGCCGAGGCCTGGGGCCAGGACGTGGTCTCGGTGCTGGGTCACCTGACCGCGGTCACCGAGCGGATCGCGCTCGGTTCCGGCCTGATGCAGATCCCCGCCCGCACTCCTGCGATGACCGCCATGACGGCGGCCACGCTCGACGTGCTCTCGGGCGGCCGCTTCCGGCTCGGGCTGGGGGTGTCCGGTCCCCAGGTGTCGGAGGGCTGGCACGGGACGCCCTTCGCCAGGCCGCTCGCGCGCACGCGCGAGTACGTCGAGGTGGTGCGACGCGCCCTGGCCCGCGAGGGCCCCCTCGAGTACGAGGGCGAGGAGTTCAGGCTGCCCGTGGATCCGGACGGGCTGGGCAAGCCGCTCAAGCTGCTGGTACGACCCGTCCAGGAGCGCATCCCGGTCTACCTCGGCGCGATGGGGCCCAAGGCGGTGGAACAGGCCGCCCGGATCGCCGACGGCTGGCTTCCGTTCCTGTTCGACCCCGACCAGCTGGCGCCGTTCACCGAGCGGGGCGCTGACGTCGCCCCGGTGGTGATGGTGTGCACCGACGAGGATCCGGATCGGGCCCGTGACCTGGCCCGCCCCTGGCTGGCGCTCTACCTGGGCGGCATGGGAGCCCAGAGCAAGAACTTCTACGTGGAGGCGGCCGAGCGCTTCGGCCACGGCGCCTCGGCCCGGCGGGTGCAGGAGCTGTTCGCCGCGGGCGACCGCGCCGCCGCGGCGGGGGCTCTGAGCGACGAGCTGATCGACCGCTCCGCAATCTGCTGTCGGCCAGGCGAGCTGGCCGAGCGCATCGCGTGGTACGAGGAGGCCGGGGCCACCACCCTGCTGGCCATGCCCTTCGGGGACCGGCCGCAGATCCTGGACGAGCTGGCCGCCGCCGTGACGACTCGGGCCTAGCCCGCCGCGCGGCGGGCCAGCGCCAGCTCGCGGCGCACCGTCCCCTGCTGGTTGGGGATCTGCAGCCGGAGCTCCAGGATCGGCACCGCGTCGGCGGGCCGGCCGGCCAGGCGCAGCGAGCGACCGAGGTTGAACAGGGCGTAGGCGTAGCCCAGGTCCGTGCTGAAACCCGAATAGGAGGCGACGGCCCGCTCCAGCAGCGGGATGGCCTCTTCGTAGCGGCCCTCGTTCATCAGTGCGAAGCCGCGGTCGTTCAGGCCCGGCCCGTCTGCTGGCGGTGGGGGCGCCTGTTCGGCGGGCGCCGGGTCTTGCTCAGCGGGCTCCTGCGGGGCCGGCTGCTGCGGGTCCGGCTCCTCGGGCTGGGTCTCCGAGGGCGCTGCCGGCTGGGCGGGCGCCTGCGCTCCCGCGCCGTCATCCGCCCGGTCCGCCTCGGTGCGCTGCTTGCTGCCGTCACCGCCGGCCCCCCGATCGGTCTGCGCGCGGTCGGGACCCCCGTCGTCTCCCGATATGAGCACTCCGGCGAGCACGGCGCCCCCCAGCGCGAGCGTGGCCAGGGCCAGCAGGATCGCGGCCAGGCCGGGCCGGCGCACGGCGCGGGCCGGCCGCGGCGCCGGCGCCGAGGAGGTCCGCGCCGGGCGGGCCGGCGGCGCCGGCGACGAGGAGGCCCGCGCCGGCGAAACCGCGCGCGCCGGCGAGGCGGCCGGCGCGGGCGTAGCGGCGGCCCGCGGCGAGGCGGCGGCGGGCCGCGGCGAGGCCGCCGGCCGCGGCGGGACGGCCGACGCGCTGCCCAGCTCGCGGCGCAGCTCCCGCCCGAGCTCGCCCGCGGAGGCCGGGCGGTCGGCCGGGTCCCGGGCCATCCCCCGCGCGAGCAGGGCCGCCGCCGCCGGCGACGCCTCAGGAAGCGCCTCGCGCAGATCGGGCGCCGGCTCGGTGGCAATCCGGTGGGCGATCTCGATCGAAGTGCGCCCCTTACGGGCCCGGTGCCCGCTCAGCGCCTCGAAGCACACGCAGGAGAAGGCATAGACGTCCGCGGGCGACTCGGCCGGGCGCCCGTCGAGCTGCTCGGGGGCCATGTAGGCCGCCGTGCCGAGCACCACCCCGCTGCCGGTGATGCGGGTGTGGCCGGCGGCCGTGGCGATCCCGAGGTCCACGAGCTTGGTCACGCCGTCGCGGCGCAGCAGCACGTTCGACGGCTTCACGTCCCGGTGCACCACGCCGTGGGCGTGCGCGTGGTCGAGGGCATCGCCCAGCTCGACTGCCATGCGGCCGAAGTGCCGGGACTCGAGCGGCCCGTGGCGCAGCGCGCGCGAGAGCGGCTCACCCTCCACGTACTCCATGACGATCAGCACACCCTCGTCGTCGGTGGCGGTGTCGAACACCGCGACCAGGTTGGGGTGGTTGAGGGAAGCGCCGAGCTTGGCCTCGCGCACCAGGCGGCGCTCCACCTCTCCGGGCTGGTCGGCGTGCAGCCGCTTCACCGCCACCCGACGGCCCAGCCGCTCGTCGGTGCACAGCACCACCGAGGCCATTCCACCCGAGCCGAGACGCCTGAGAACGCGGTAGCGCCCGGCCAGGAGCGTTCCTTGAGCACCTACCGGCACGTGGTGCGGTTTACCCGCGCGGTCGGCGGGCTAACCAGACGGCCCGGCTATACCCGCTGGATCAGCGTGCCCGTGCCCAGCCCGCCGCCGCAGCACATGGTCACGAGGCCGACCTCGGTGTCGGAGCGCTCGAGCTCGTGCAGGAGGGTGGTCAGCAGGCGGGCTCCGGTGGAGCCGAGCGGGTGGCCCAGGGCGATCGCGCCGCCGTTGACGTTCACCCGGTCCATGTCCGGGTCGAGCTCGCGCCGCCAGGCGGCCAGCACGGAGGCGAAGGCCTCGTTGACCTCGAAGCGGTCGATGTCGCCGATCTGCATCCCGTTGCGCTCCAGCAGCTTCCGCGTGGCGGGGATGGGGCCGGTGAGCATCATCACCGGGTCGACGCCGACGGTGGTCTGATCGACCACCCGTGCCCGCGGCTCCAGGCCCAGGGACTCGGCCTTTCCGCGCTCCATCAGGAGCAGGGCCGCCGCGCCGTCGGAGATCTGCGAGGAGTTGCCGGCGGTGATGCGGCCGTCCTCCTTGAAGGCGGGCTTGAGCTGGGACAGGGCCTCGAGGTTGCTGTCGGGACGGATGCCCTGATCGGTCACATAGGTGTCGCCGTTGACCGCGAAGGGCACGATCTCCCTTTCGAAACGGCCTTCCTCGGTGGCCTGGTGGGCACGCTGGTGGGAGCGCAACCCGATCTCATCCAGTTCCGGGCGGGGGATCTCCCACTTGTCGGCGATCATCTCGGCCGAGATGCCCTGCGGGACGAGGTTGTAGCGCTGCAGGAGCTCCGGCGGCCAGGGTGAGCCCACGTCGTCGACCCACTTGAACCCGACGCCCATCGGGATGTGGCCCATGTGCTCGACGCCCGACCCGATGGCGACATCGTGGGTGCCGGAGGCGATCAGTGCGGCCGCGAAGTTCACCGCCTGCTGGGCGGAGCCGCACTGGCGGTCGACCGTGGTGGCCGGAGTCTCCACCGGGAGGCCGGCCTGAAGCCAGGCGTTGCGGCCGACGTTGAACATCTGCTCGCCGTACTGCTGCACGCAGCCGGTGATCACGTCCTCGACCTCGGAGGCGTCGATGCCGGCCCGCTCGATGACCTCGGTGTAGGTCTTGCCGAGCAGCTCGTTGGGATGAGTGTCCTTGTAGTAGCCCTTCTCGGGGTGCCCGCGCCCGATCGGCGTGCGGACGGCCTCGACGATGACTACCTCACGCCCGTTCCCGTTCTGCATCTGACTTGCTTCCTCCAGGGTCGCTTTGTGCAAGCCTACTCGATTGACTGACCAGTCAACCAATGAGCGAATCACTGGGCATAGCGGGTAGCGGGGCCATCGCCTGCGGGCTTGCGCGGGCCGCTGGGGACACGCATGAGGTGGTCCTCTGGGCGCGCAGCAACGGCTCGGCGGACCGGGCCTGCGGCAAGGTCGAGGACGCCGCCCGCGTGGTCACCGACCTGGCCGAGCTGGCCGCCTGCGACCTGATCGTGGAGGCGATCGCCGAGGAGGCCGGGGCCAAGGGCGAGCTCTATCGCCGTCTGGACGGCGTGCTGAACGGTGACGGCGTGATCGCGACCACCACGTCCTCCCTGTCGGTCGAGGGGCTGGCGGCAGCGAGCGGCCGGCCCGACCGTTTCGCGGCACTGCACGTGTTCAACCCGGTGGAGCGGATGGCGCTGGTGGAGCTCTGCTTTCCCGCCGCGGCGAGCGCGGAGACCCGCCGGCGGCTGCACCGGGTGTGCGAGGCGCTGGGCAAGACCGCGGTGGAGGTGCCCGACGCTCCGGGCTTCGTGGTGAACCGGCTGCTGTTTCCCTACCTCTTCGACGCGGTGAGGCTGCTCGAGCGGCAGTCGCTCGAACCCGAGGCGGTCGACACCTGCATGACCCTGGGCGCGGGCCATCCGATGGGCCCGCTGGCCCTGCTCGACTTCGTGGGCCTGGACGTGGCGGTCGCCATCGGCGAATCGATCGGCGTCGACGTGCCGGAGCGGGTCCACGAGCTGGTCGCGGAGGGCCGGCTGGGGCGCAAGGCGGGCGCGGGCTTCTACGAGTACCGGCCGGCTGGCGCCGCCCGCAGCTAGATCAGGTCGTCTTCACCACCAGCACCGAGCAGGGCGCCTTGTGGGTGATCGTGTTCGGGACGCTGCCCAGCACCCGCCGCTGCATGCCCTTGTTGCCGATCACCAGCACGTCGGCGCCGCATTCGGCCGCCAGCCGGACGATCACCTCGCCGGGGTCGCCCTCGTCAACGAGGATGCTGCACTCGATTCCCTCGCTGCGCAGATCCTGCTCGGTCCGGGCCAGGATCTCCCGGACGCGTGCCGAGGGGCTGAGGGCCCACTGCAGCTCGACGTCCGAGCCGGACTGGTTGCGCGGCGTCCAGCCCGCATCCTGGAAGGCGCTGAGCAGCACGACCTTCGCGCCGTAGCGGCGGGCCAGGTCGGCGGCCGCTGTCACGGCCTTGGAGGCGGTGCCAGAGCCATCAGTGCCGACCGCGACGGTGGAAAACATGCGGCGCGAGTATCCCAGTTCGGTGCTCGACTCAGCGCCGTACGGCCTTGCCGCGACGCCGCCCGGGCGGCGGCGGTGCGGCGCCGGCGGTCAGATCCCAGACCACGTCGGCCTCGCCTATTCCCTGGCGGCTCGCCAACTCCACGACGCGATCCCAGGGGAGCGTGGCCTCGGGGAGATCGTCCCAGCGGGCCAGCTCGAGCGACTCGAGCGCCCCGCTGAGCACACGCCCCAGCTCGTCTTGGTCCTTGATCAGGGTCCGGATGGCATTTCGCTGCGCATCACTGAGCCTGGCGCACCACATTGGTGCCCGAACGTAGCCCCCCTGGCGGACGGACCCCGTTCGAGGCTCAGCCCTGACCGGCCTCCTGGCCCTGTCCGGCCTCCTGACGCCGGATCTCCTCCGCCTGCTCCCGGGCGCTGCGCGGCGTGGACGCGGCCTCCTCGACCGGCCGCCAGTTGCGCGCCGGGCCATCCTCACCGCGAGCGTGGTGGTCGCGGATGCGCACCGCCTCGATGCGGTTCTCGCGTACCGACTCCACCCGCAGGGAGTAGCCGTTGGCCCGCACCATGTCGCCCCGCTTGGGGAGCCGGCCGAGCTCCCCGAAGATGAAGCCGCCCACGGAGTTGTAGGCCTCGGAGTCGTGGGGCAGGTCGAGGCCGTAGTCCGCGAGGTCGGTGATGGGCACGTGGCCGCGCACCCACCAGTCGCCGTTGGCCAGGCGGCGGACCCCGCCACCGGCGGGGTCGGTCTCGTCGGCGATCTCGCCCACGATCTCCTCGATCAGGTCCTCGACGGTCACGATCCCCTCGGTCCGCCCGTACTCGTCGACCACCACGGCCATGGACGCCCGCTCGCGCTGGAGGTCTGCCAGAAGATCGTCGAGCGGCTTTGTTTCGGGCACGATCAGGGCGTCCTTGACGCTGGGCGCGATCGCCGCGTCCGGGCCCTCGCTCATCAGCCGCCGGGCCAGCGAGTTGGAGTGCACGATGCCCTTGATCCGGTCGGTGTTGTTTTCCTCGGTGACGACGAGCCGGGTGTGGCCCGAGTCGACGCAGCGCTTGAGCGCCGTCTCCGCCCTTTCCGCCACGTCGACCGTCACCACGGCCGGAATCGGCGTCATCACCTGGCGCGCCTGCTGCTCGTGGAGGTGAAAGACGCCGGAGAGCATCCCCGCCTCACCCGGGTCGAGCTTGCCCCCGTGCGCGCTGCGGACAATCAGCAGCTTGAGGTCCTCGGACGAGCTGATCTCCTCGAACTCGGCCTTGGGGTCCACACCCAGGAGCCGCAGGAGGGCGTTGGACGCGGTGTTGAGAAGCCAGATGAGCGGCTTGAAGAGCACCCGGAACCACTGCAGCAGCCGGGCCGTGCGGGTGGCCGTCTTCTCCGCGTGCACGATCGAGTAGATCTTGGGCACCTGCTCGCCGACGGTGATGTGCAGCGCGGTGGTCACGAGGTAGGCGAAGCTGATCGCGAGGGCCACGGCCAGCCCGTGGCTGACCACACCGCCGAGCGCTCCCTCGAGCAGGTTGGCGATCGCCGGCTCGCCCATGAAGCCGATGCCCAGCGAGGCCATGGTGATCCCGAGTTGGCAGGCGGACAGGTACTCGTCGATCCGGTCGACTTGGTGCAGCGCGAGGCCGGCGCCCTTCTTCCCCTCGTCGCGCATGGCCTCCAGCCGGCTCTCGCGGGTACGCACGAGCGCGAACTCCGCGGCCACGAAGAAGCCGTTGGCCGCCACGAGCACGGCCACTCCGAGCAGCAGCAGCAGCTCGGTCATGGGAAGGGCCGCCCCTGCGGCCCGCTACTTCGAGGAGGTACGTCGTCGCTCATCCAGGGACTTTCGCGAGCGTAGCAGGCCCAACGTGCCATCCTCGTCCGCGTGCGCGTCGTTTCCCTGGTCCCCTCGGCCACCGAGATGCTCTTCGCCCTCGGGGCCGGCGACCGCGTGGTCGCGGTCACCCACGAGTGTGACCACCCGCCCGGCGTGGAGCAGCTTCCCCACCTCACCCGGACGGTGATCCCGCCCGGCCTCGAGCCGGCAGAGGTCGACGCCGCGGTGCGCGAGCGGACCGGGCGCGGGGAAGCGCTGTACGAGCTGGACGAGGAGCTGCTGGCCGAGCTCGAGGTCGATCTGATCGTGACCCAGGCGGTGTGCGAGGTGTGCGCGGTCTCGTTCGACGACGTCCGCGCGCTGGCCGCCGACCTGCCCACCCAGCCCGAGGTGCTGTCGCTCGACCCCTCGACGCTCGGGGAGATGCTCGCCGACCTCCCTCGGCTGGCGGCCGCGGTCGGCATGCCCGAGGCGGGTGAGCGGCTGGCGGAGGAGGCGGCGGCACGTATCGAGGCCGTCGAGTCCGCGGTTGCGGGCGCGCCCCGCCCTCGGGTGGCCGCGCTCGAGTGGCTCGACCCGGTGTTCCTCGGCGGCCACTGGGTGCCGCAGATGATCGAGCTGGCCGGCGGCGAGGATCCGCTCGGCCTCCCGGGAGAGAAGTCGCGAACCGCCGGCTGGGATGAGGTGGTGGCCGCGGCGCCCGAGGTCGTGATCGCCATGCCCTGCGGCTACTACGCGGAGCAGGCTGCCGCCGAGGCCGTGCGCATGCGCGAGCGCCTGGCGCCGCTCGGGGCGCGGGTCGTCGCCGTGGACGCCGCCGCCTACTTCTCCCGCCCGGGACCGCGCCTGGTGGAGGGGATCGAGCTGCTGGGGCACCTCCTTCACCCCGAGCTGGTGCCCGCGCCGCCGGCGCGACGCTCGATCGAGGTCGATACCCGGCGACCGCTCAGCGCGGCAGGGTGAAGCGAAAGGCGCTGCCGCCGCCCTCGACCGGCTCCACCCAGATGCGCCCGCCGTGCGCCTCGACCAGCCGCCGGCACACGGCCAGGCCGATACCCAGCCCCTCGGCGCCGCTGTCCCCGCGCGAGAAGATGCCGAAGATCTCGGCCGCCCGGTCGCGGTCGACGCCCACGCCGTTGTCGGACACGGTGAGGATCCACTCGCGGGTGTCCGGGGCCGCCGCCAGCTCGATGCGCGGCGGGGCTTCGCCGCGGAACTTCAGCGCGTTCCCGATCAGGTTCTGGAGCACGCGCCGCAGCTGGCGGGGATCGCCCTCCACTTCGGGAAGCTCGCCGGCCACGAGCGTGGCGCCGGCCTCCTCGAAGCTCGCGCTCAGGTCCTCCGCGACCTCGGCGGCCAGCCGCTGCAGCGCGACCCGCTCGAGCCGCAGCTCTCCGACGCGGGCGTAGGCCAGTACCCCCTCGACGAGCTCCCGCGCGCGCTCGTTCGACTCCCGCAGCAGGCGCAGGGCTTCCGCCGGAGGCGGCGCGCCGGCGTTGCGCGCGATCAGGCTGATCAGCATCGCCATGTTGGAGAGCGGCTCGCGCAGGTCGTGGGCCACGACGTCGGCGTAACGCTGAAGCTCGCGCTCCATCCGCCGCTGCTCGGTCACGTCCGTGAGGAAGACCATCAGGCCGTCGCCG
Organism: uncultured Thermoleophilaceae bacterium; assembly: GCA_963850205.1. Taxonomy (GTDB): domain Bacteria; phylum Actinomycetota; class Thermoleophilia; order Solirubrobacterales; family Thermoleophilaceae; genus JACVRW01. Next base: position 981,650 of record CAWKKJ010000008.1, read on the forward strand.
AGGCGGACGGTCCGCTGCACGAAGGTCCCCAGCATGTAGCCGTCGCCGAAGGGGGTGTCGTAGGTGATCTCCTCGCTCCATGGCACGCCGGACTCGCACACCTGGACGTAGGCGTCGAAGGCACGGCTGTCTCGCATCGGCGGCAGGGCCTCCAGCAGCGTGTAGCGCTCCGGCGTCTCGGCGGGCAGCCGGAACGTGCGCAGCATCGAGAGGTTGCCGTACCCGAACGTGAAGTCCACGATGCTGCCGCCGGCATCCCTGATCGGCCAGAGGATCCCGACCGCCTCCGGGAAGCCCTCGAACAGCTCCCGAAACCCGGCCGCGCCCTGCTCGCCCAGCAGCGCGACGAGCCTCGTGTCCTCGCCCCAGGGCTCCGGCTCGAAGTCCGGCGGTGCGGCCAGCGGCTAGCCCGCCACCGCGATCGCGCCCACCACCATCAGCGCGCCCAGCCCGGCGCAGAGCACGGCGGGAACCACGTCGGGCACGCGCACCCGGTCGCGCAGGTCGAACAGGAGCATGGCGCACACCACCCCTCCGATCAGCCCGCCCACGTGCCCGCCGATCGAGATGTTTGTGCCGGGCAGGAACGTGATCAGCAGGTTGAGCCCGATCCAGATGCCCAGCCCGCTCTCCATGATCCCGATGCCCCGGTTGCGCAGCACGATCACCGCCGCTCCCATCAGGCCGAAGATCGCACCCGAGGCGCCCACGGTGGGGGCGTCCGGTTCGATCAGCAGGGCGCCGAACGAGCCCGCCAGCAGGGAGACGAAGTAGATGAGGGCGAAGCGCAGCCGTCCGATCGCCGGCTCCAGCATGGAGCCCAGGATGTACAGCGAGAGCATGTTGAAGAGCAGGTGGAAGAAGCCGGCGTGCAGGAAACCCGCGGTGAGGAGCCGGTAGTACTCCCCGTCGGCGACCGCAAAGCGGGACACCGAGCCCTCGGAGAGCAGCGTGCTGCCCCCGATCCCGCCCGTGGTCGCGCTCGCTCCTCCCAGCAGAGCCCCGAAGGCCACGGCGACGTTGATGCCGATCAGGATGTACGTGAGCATGGGCTGCTCGCCACCGGCCGGCATCGTGCGCACGTCCTGGCGCTGGCGGGCGCACTCGGGGCAGCGCATTCCCACCGAGGTGGGGGTCATGCAGTCCGGGCAGATGGGCCGCCCGCAGCTCGAGCAGCTCACCCCGGTCTCGCGATTCGGATGCCGGTAGCAGGTATCCATGAGCGCAGCTGACAGTAGTGGAGCGCCGGCTCCCGGAAGCTCCGCTCAGGGGGGCGGCTACTGGAGGGTGACGTTCAGCAGCGGCTGCTCGGTGGGTGCCCGCGAGCCGCCCCGCGGCTCGCGCGTGACGAGCACGGCCTCGGCGCCGCTGAGGTCGTCGGGAAGGGCCACCGCCCCGCCGCCGTCGGCCCCCACCTCGAAGGTGGGCTGGGGCACGAACGTGCCGTCGCGCTGGACCCACGCCTGGTAGACCCGTTCGCCGCCGAGCGAGGGCATGCCCTGCAGGCGGAGGATGGCCCCGTTCTCGCCGTCGCCCTCGAGCATGACGTTCCCGCTGGCGGTTGGAAGGCGCTGGTCGTCCACGGTGGCCGCGAGGGTGCGCACCTGCTCGCCGTCGCCGCCGTCGAGCTGTGCCACTCCGAAGCCGGCAAGCAGGCCCACCGCGAGGGCGGCGCCTACAAGCGCAGGCCGGAGCAGGCCACTCGGCAGGAAACGCTCTCGCCAGGAGCGCCGCGGGGCCGGGGCGCCCGGCCGCTCGCGCGCCTCCTTGGCCACCACGTCCATCAGCGAGGTGCGCAGGCTGGCAGGCGGCTCGACCTGCTCCACCGAGCGCGGCAGCGCCTCGGCTGCGGGCCGCAGCTGCTCGACCTCGTCGCGGCATTGGGCGCAGGTCGCCATGTGGGCCTCGAAGGCCTGGCGCTCGAGGTCGGTGAGCGCCCCGAGCAGGAAGGCGCCGATGTCGTCGCGGTAGGCGGTGTGATCGCGGGTGCTCATGCGATCCCTCCCTGAGCGAGGCTCTCCGAAAGCTGCCTTCGCATCTTCTCGAGGCCGAGCCGCATCCGCCCCTTGATGGTGCCGATCGGCTCGTTCAGCAGGTCGGCTATCTGGCTGTGGGAGAAGCCGCCGAAGTAGGCCAGCTCGATGGTGCGCCGCTGGTCGTCCGGCAGGGTGTCGAGCGCGGTACGGATGTTGCGAGCCTCCTCGCGGCGGGCGACCTCGACGTCGGTCCGCTCCTTGGCCTCGTGGCGCTCCTCGATCCCCTCCATCGTCTCCCGCCGGCGGTCGTGGACCACGTTGCGGCGCAGCGCGTCGATCGCCCGGTTGTGCACGATGCCGAGCACCCAGGTGCGAACGCTGCCCCTGGCCTGGTCGTAGCGCAGCCGGCTGCGCCAGATCGAGAGGAAGGCTTCTTGTGTGATGTCTTCTGCGGTCACGCGATTTCCCACCATCCGGTACGCGAGCGAGAAGGCGGCTCCGCCGTGGCGGTCGTAGACCAGCTCGAAGGCACGCGGGTTGCCGTCCTGGACGAGCTGCATCACCTCTTCGTCCGCGAGATTGCGGATGTCTGCCATGGCGTCAGGTTCCTACGGGATCCGGCCGGAACCGGATCATCGCGGACCGGGTACATACGCGCCATGCCCCGAGCGCACGCGCGGCGGACGTGGCCGGCCTACGCCGCCGCCGCGTGGGCGGTCCTCTTCGCCCTGGTCAGCCTGTTCTGGGGCCTGGGCGGAGAGTTCGGCTTCTACGTCGAGGAGGTCTGGACGACGAGCCCTCCACGGCGACGGTCAACTGGATCGCCCTCGGCCTGAAGCTGGCGGCGGCGGCCGTCGCCCTCGCGCTCGTGCGCCCCTGGGGTCGCGCGCTGCCGCGTCGCCTCCTGCTGGCCCTGGCCTGGCTTGCAGCCGGCGTCCTGATCCTGCACGTGGTGGCGGGGACGACCCAGACCGCCCTCGCCGCCGCGGGCGTCCTGGCGGTCGAGGGCACCTCGTACGAGGGCCACGTGGGCGAGTACGTCCTGTGGGAGGCGGTCTGGGAGCCCTTCTGGCTTCTCGGAGGCGTGCTGTTCGGGCTGGCCGCGCTGGCCGCCGCGCGTCGGCCTTGACAGCGCCCGCAATGTTTGGTCAACTGTCCAATACAGGTGACTAAACTGCCGAGCGCCAGGAGGAACCACCATGGCTGATCAGCTTCACGACCAGGGAGAGCCCGCCCCCTCGTTTCACGCCTCGCCCGCCGAGGCGACCGGGGCGCCGGCCGAGAGGTTTCTCTACCTGGCCTGCCTGCACGAGGGCACCGACGTCGAGGAGCCCGACTTCCTGGCGGTGGTGGACGCCGACCCGGACTCGAGCACCCACGGCACGATCGTGCACGAGACGCCGATGCCGAATGTGGGCGACGAGCTGCATCACTTCGGCTGGAACCGCTGCAGCTCGGCCTGCCACGGACCCGACCGCTCCCACCTCATCGTGCCCGGCTTTCGCTCGTCGCGCATCCACATACTCGATGTGGCCTCCGATCCGCAGCGGCCCCGGATCGAGAAGGTGATCGAGCCCGAGGAGCTGGCCGAGAAGACGGGCTATACCCGCCCCCACACCGTCCACTGCATGCCGGGGGACAACGTGGTCATCAGCATGCTCGGCGACAAGGACGGCGCCGGCTCGGGCGGGTTCGCCTGTCTCGACGCTCGCAGCTTCGAGGTCAAGGGGCGTTGGGAGAACGGCGGGTCCAAGCCCCCGCTCAACTACGACTTCTGGTACCAGCCGCGCAAGAACGTGCTGATCTCGTCGGAGTTCGGCGAGCCCAACGCCTACGAGGGCGGCTTCGACCCGGCCGACGTGCCCGCCGGCCGCTACGGGCAGCGGCTGCACTTCTGGGATCTGGCCGAGCGCAGGCTCGAGCAGACCCTCGATCTCGGCGAGGCCGGGCTGATCCCGCTCGAGGTGCGCTGGCTTCACGACCCCGACGCCGAGGAGGGCTTCGTCGGCGCGGCGCTCTCCAGCAACATGTTCCGCTTTCACCGCTCGAACGGCTCCTATGCCGCGGAGCCCGTGATCGACGTCGAGAACGAGGAGCTCGAGGGCTGGCCGCTGCCCGGCGGCGTGCCCGGATTGATCACCGACCTGGTCCTCTCGATGGACGACCGCTTCCTCTACTTCTCGAACTGGCTTCACGGCGACCTGCGCCAGTACGACGTCTCCGACCCGTCGAACCCGAAGCTGACCGGGCAGCTCTGGCTGGGCGGCCTGTTGGGCCGAGACGGTGACGCGGGCCGCGAGCTCAACGGGGGACCGCAGATGATCCAGCTGTCGCTCGACGGCCGGCGCCTGTACGTCACCAACTCGCTCTACTCGACCTGGGACAACCAGTTCTATCCCGAGCTCCGGTCCTGGATGCTCAAGGTGGACTGCGATCCCGCGGGCGGGATGAGCGTGGACCCGGGCTTCTTCGTCGACTTCCACGAGCGGGCCGGCGGACCGGCGCGCGCTCACGAGGTGCGCCTCGAGGGCGGCGACTGCACCACGGAGATCTTCCAGTGATCCCCATGGCTCACCACGCGGGCGAGCAGCTGGTGCTGACGGCGGCGCTCGGCAGCGGGCTGCTGTCCGCCGCCGCGCTCATGTTGCGGGTCCGTCTGTCGGAGATGGCGCGCCGCCGGCGCCGCCGGTGACCGTCGCACCCCAGCCCAGCCCGCGGACCGACACGGAGGAGGCGTTCCTGGACGCGGCGGAGCGTCTCCTCATCGAGGTCGGCTATGCCGGCATCAGCACCCGGCGGGTGGCCGAGGAGGCGGGCGCCAACCACGGCCTCGTCCACTACTACTTCGGCTCGATGGAGAACCTGTTCGTGCGCGTGCTCGAGCGGTTCACCGAGCGGCTGATCTCCCGCCAGCGGGCGATGTACGCCCGCGACGTGCCCTTCATCGAGAAGTGGCGGGCCGCGATGGGCTTCCTGGAGGAGGACCTGGCCGCCGGCTATCCCAAGGTGTGGCTCGAGCTGCAGGCGCTGGGCTGGAACCGGCCCGACATCCGCGAGCGCGTGGCCGGCGTGAGCGACGAGTGGCGCAGCGTGCTCTCCGAGGCGTTCGCGGGCGCCGTCGGCGAGTACGGGCTTGACCGGGAGGGGTTCTCGCTCGAGGCCTGGGTCACGCTGGTCTACACCTTCAACCTGGGCATCGAGGTGGACCGGCTGTCGGGCACCGACAGCGGGCACCGCGAGCTGATCCAGGCGATCGATCGCTGGCTCGAAGCACGCGAGGAGGCGAGCAGGTCATGACCACCACGGTCGAGCTGCCGGAAGGCACGAGGGTCGAGCAGTCCCGCGCCCGCTACCCGGACAGCGAAGGCTACGTCGAACGCTCCGGCGTGCGCAGCTTCTACGAGGTCTACGGGGACGGCGAGCAGACGATCCTGCTCCTGCCCACCTGGTCGCTCATCCATTCGCGCCACTGGAAGGCGCAGATCCCCTACCTGGCGCGCCACTTCCGGGTCGTCACCTTCGACGGGCGGGGAAACGGCCGCTCCGACCGCCCGCACGGCGCCGAGGCCTACGTCGCCCAGGAGTTCGCGGCCGACGCGCTCGCCGTCATGGATGCCACCGGCACCGACAGCGCGTTGCTGGTGGCCCTATCCCGCGGCACGCACTGGGCCACGCTCCTGGCCGCCGACCATCCGGAGCGGGTCGACGGCGTGGTCTACATCGCCTCCGCCGTTCCCCACGCCGCGGCCTCCGCCGAGCGCGCGGCCTTCGGCTTTGACGCCGAGCTGGACACCGTGGATGGCTGGGCGAAGTTCAACCGTCACTATTGGCTGCGGGACTACCGCGGCTTCCTCGAGTTCTTCTTCAGAAGGGCCTTGACCGAGCCGCACTCCACCAAGCAGATCGAGGACTGCGTCGGCTGGGGCCTCGACACCGACCCGGAGACGCTGATCGACACGCAGTACGCCGCGGGGCGCCTCGAGCTCGAAGAGTTCCGCGAGATCGCGGCGCGCGTTCGGTGCCCGGTGCTCGTAATCCACGGCGACGAGGATGCCGTTCGGCCGCACGCCCAGGCGGCCGCCTTCGCCGAGGAGATCGGCGGCGAGCTGGTGACCCTGGAGGGCTCCGGACACTTCCCGCACGCCCGCGACCCGGTGAAGGTCAACCTCCTGCTACGTGATTTCGCCGCGCCGCCACGGCCGGCTGCGCAGAGCTGGATCCGCGGGCGCCACCGCAGGCGACGGGCGCTGTATGTCTGCTCACCGATAGGGCTCGGCCATGCCCAGCGCGACGTCGCGATCGCGAAGGAGCTGCGGCGGCGGGTGCCGGACCTGGAGATCGACTGGCTGGCGCAGAATCCGGTGACGCGGGTGCTCGAGGCCGAGCGCGAGCGGGTGCACCCGCTCAGCTCCGAGCTGGCCAACGAGTCGCGTCACTTCGAATCGGAGTCGGCCGAGCACGACCTGCACTGCTTCCAGGCCTGGCGCCGGATGGACGAGATCCTGGTCGCCAACTTCATGGTCTTCCACGACCTGGTCCGCGAGGAGAGCTACGACCTCTGGATCGGCGACGAGGCCTGGGAGGTCGACTACTACCTCCACGAGAACCCGGAGGCAAAGCGCGCGGCCTACGTGTGGCTCACCGACTTCGTCGGCTGGCTGCCGATGGAGGACGGCGGCGGCCACGAACAGCACCTGACCGCCGACTACAACGCGGAGATGATCGAGCACATCGCGCGCTACCCGCGGGTGCGCGACCAGGCCCTGTTCGTCGGCAACCGCGACGATGTGGTTCCGGACTCGTTCGGCGCCGGCCTGCCGCAGATCTCCGACTGGACCGACCAGCACTTCGACTTCGTCGGCTACGTCCAGGGCTTCGATCCGGCGGAGTTCCGCGACCGCGAGCGGCTGCGTGCCGAGCTCGGCTACAGCGAGGACGAGCGCGTGTGCATCGTCACCGTGGGCGGCTCGGGCGTGGGCGGCGATCTCCTGCGCCGGGTCACGGCCGCTTTCGGTGCGGCGAGGCAGCTCGTGCCCAACCTGCGCATGGTCGTGGTCTGCGGCCCCAGGATCGACCCCGCCTCGATTCCGGCGGCGGAGGGCCTCGAGGTCCGCCCCTACGTGCACAACCTCTACCGCCACCTCGCCGCGTGCGACCTCGCCGTCGTTCAGGGAGGGCTCACCACGGCGATGGAGCTGACCGCCAACGGCCGTCCGTTCCTCTACTTCCCGCTGAGGCACCACTTCGAGCAGAACTTCCACGTCCACCATCGGCTCTGCCGCTACGGGTCCGGACGGCGGATGGAATTCGAGGACTCCACCCCGGACGTGATCGCGCAGGCGATCGCCGAGGAGATCGGCCGCGAGGTCGACTATCGCCCGGTGGAGACCGACGGCGCGGCGCGGGCGGCGGACCGTATCGCCGAGCTGCTGTAGGGCCGGGAACGGCGGCGGGGTAGGGGTGGCGACCGGAAAGCTCAGGCGGCCCGGGCCGAGCCCCGGCGTCCTTGGTTCGTTGGTGTCCTGTATGGCGACTAAGGAACCACGGACGCTCGAGAGACCGACAGCGCCGCGACCGATGTAACAGCTGCGCCACAGAAGTCATCGCCGACCGTTGAGGTTAAGGCTCCGGACCGACCCCCTTACCAGCCGCCGTAAGCGCCCCGACACTCCACGGGCGCCGAGCGGAACCGGCAGCGCGCTACCCCCGCCGCACGCGCTTCTCGAGGTCCGAGGCCACCCCGCGCACGCTGCGCTCGAGCGCCTTCAGGCCTCCGGCCTGCTTCTTCTTCTGTTGCTGGCGAGCGCGCACGAGCACCAGCGCCCCGCCGGCCAGCGATCCGACCACCGCCGCCGCCGCGGGGCGGGCCCAGTTGCGCGGGTCGCGCATGGCGGACATCTCCCAGTCGGCCAGCTCGTCCGCGGCCGCCTCCGTCAGCTCCGAGAGACCCCGCTCCAACCGGTCGCTCAGGCGCTCCGGCGGCTCCACCGGGGTCAGCGCCAGCCGCAGCAGCCGTTCCACGCGTTCCGCGTCACTCATCCTGGCCGTCCTTCAGCTCCTGCTCGAGTTGCCTGATCGCACGATGCAATAACACCTTGGTGGCGCCTTCGGAGCGTCCCATCGCCCGGGCGATCTCACGGTTGTCCATGTCGAGGGCGAAGCGCATGATCAGCGCCTCACGGCGGTCATCGGGAAGGTTCGACACGCCGGCCAGGACCTCCTTGACCTCCTCGCGGCCCTCGACCATCTCCTCGGTGCCGTGCGGTGCGGTGAGCACGGTGGCGTCCTCGAGCTGGGTGACCGGGCGGCGCGAGCGGTCGCGGTAGTAGTTGGCGGCGAGGTTGTGCGCGATGCGGATGAGCCAGGGCCGCAGCGGCCGTCCGTTCGACTCCCGCTGAGCCCGCTCGAAGTGGCGGTAGGCCTGGAGGAAGGTCTGCTCGGTGAGGTCCTCCGCGTCATGGTGATTGCCGATCCGGTAGTAGGCGTAGCTGTAGACGTCGCGCAGATGGGCGCGGTAGAGGTCGGAGAAGTCGCGGTCGATCCGCTCCTTGTCCATCGGGTCCATCGGCTCCACCGGGTCCACCGTGTCCGCCACCGGTAGCGCAGCCTACCCCCTGCCCGGCCGCCCTCACGCCGCGCGGCTCCTGCCCCGCGGTGCGCCGGAACGGACGCTCTCGAGCCATACGTCCGGCGAGAGGTCGCCCGCGAGCACCTGCCTCAGCCCCGTGGTCACCGGCGCGGCGATCCGCTCGCGCTCGAGGGCCAGGCCGAGCAGCGGCACCGTGGCGTAGGACTCGGCCGCGGCCTGCCCGACGTCGCGGCGCCGGGCAAGGTCGCCGGCCAGCACGCCCGGCCACCAGGTCGCCCGTCCCGGCCAGGCCGGCGAAGGTCTCGCTGCGTCCGCCACGGGCCAGCGCAAGCTCGTGGACCTCGGAGAAGACGCGGCCCGCCGCCGCTCCGGCGAGGCCGGTCCCTTGCGGGCCGGCGGCCGCGGAGGCGAGGGTGGCGGCGTTGCGCGCGCAGCCGGCGAGCTCGGCGCCCGTCACGTCCTCGGTGGGCTCGACGGTGAAGCCGCCGGCGGCGAGCACGTCCTGAAGTTGGCGCCGCAGGTCGCCATCGCGGCTGGCCACCACCACCGACGCTCCCAGCTCGACGGCCTCGCGGGCCGGCGCCGGGCCGGCCAGGGCGGCGACCGCACGAGCGCGTGTGCGCTCGGAGACGTAGGCGCAGGGCAGGCTGCCGAGCGGGGGAACGAGACCCTTGGAGGCCACCAGCACCGCCGACCGCTCGCCGATCCTCGCCCCCACTTCCCCGACCGCCGCGGGCAGGCTGGCACAGGGGACGCTGAACACCACCAGGTCCACCCCGGCCAGCTCGATCCGCGGCACGGTCGTCACCGTGATGCCCCGGAGGCTCACCCCGGGCAGGTGGGCCGAGTTCTCGCGTTCTGTGGCCAGGCGCTCGGCCTGCGCCAGGGTCCGGCAGCCCAGCTGGACGTCGAGGCCCGACCGTGCGAGCACGGCGGCCAGCGCGGTGCCCATCGAGCCGGCTCCCACCACGGCGGCGGTGCGAAGCGGCGGCAGGCCGCCCAGCCACTCCCACTGCAGCTCGACGCAGGGCCAGATCCGCTCCGTCACCTCGCGCGCGAGGAACGTGGAGGGCTCCTGCACGGTCGGGAAGGTCACGGGCGCGCCGAAGCGGATGTGAACCTTCACCGGCACAAAGCGCCATCCCCGCCGGGCGTGCTCGCTGCCCTTGACCGCGACCGGCACCACGGGCGCGCCCGTCTCCAGCGCCAGCCGCCCGACGCCCCGCCTGGGCCGCGAGAGCGACCCGTGGCGGATGCGAGTGCCCTCCGGGAAGATCACCACCGCCTGGCCGCGAGCGAGAAGCGCCCGCGCGGTCTCCACGGACTCCTCGTCGGCCTCGCCCCTGCGGACCGGAAAGGCTCCCATGCAGTTGAGAAACCAGCCCACCAGCGGATGGCGGAACAGCTCGCGCTTGGCCACGAAGTAGATGGGGCGGCGGATGCACGTGCCGATCGCGAAGGGGTCGAGGAAGCTGCGGTGGTTGGAGGCCAGGATCACCCCGCCGTCCGGGAGATGCTCGCGGCCCAGCCTGCGCACGCGGAAGTAGAGGAGGAGCAGCGGCGCGATGACCATGCGGGCGGGCCAGTAGACGGCCGAGTTCACGCCGCGGCGGCGCGTGCGCTCGTGATAGAGCGCGAGCGGGCGGCTTCGTTTCCATCCTCCTCCGGACACCGTCAACAGCTACCCACCTCCGAAGCGGTCGTTACGCTCCAGCAATGGAGCTTCGCCGTCCACTCAACGGGGCGCTCGCGGGCGCCGCCGCCGCCGGCGTGTGGGCGGCCCAGCAACCGCTCGACAAGCGCGTTTTCGGTTCGGCCTACGACGACGTGGAGCTTCTGGGGAAGCTCGTGACCCGCGGGCCGGGCTGGCCGGCGGCCGGGCTCGGGCTGCACATGCTGAACGGGGCGGCCTTCGGGGCCGCCTATGCGCTGGTGCGCCCGGTCGTGGGTGTCCCGCCGCTTGCCGCGGGCGTGGGCGCGGGGCTGCTCGAGCACGCGGCCCTGTGGCCGCTCGGCGGGCTGATCGATCGCTACCACCCCGCCCGCGGGGAGTTCGAGCCGCTGATCGGCAACGGCCGGGCGTTCGCCCAGGCCGGCTGGCGGCACCTTCTGTTCGGCGCGGTGCTGGCCGAGCTCGAGCGCAGGCTCAACGACACCCGCCGCTTCGAGCCGCTGGAGCAGGTGCCGGCCTCCTCGAACGGGCACGGGGACATCGAGCGGGCCACCGTCACGGCCGACGAGTCCTGAACGTGATCTGAGTCGATGCAGCGCGCGCCGAAATGACGACTCAGGTCACCACACCGATCTAGACTCCGCTCGTCGGTGCCGGAGTAGCTCAGAGGCCAGAGCAATCGCCTTGTAAGCGATGGGTCGCGGGTTCGAATCCCGCCTCCGGCTCTAGAGCAGGACCTGGCGAGAGGCGAGGTGCGCCCCCACCTTGCGCTTGACCCGCTGCAGCGCGTTGTCCACGGTCTTCGTGTCGCAGGCCAGCCGCTCCGCGGCCGCCTCGTAGCTGTGACCGTCGAGATAGAGCGACAGCACCGCGCTCTCCAGCTCGGACAACACGCTGGACAGGCAGGCCACCAGGCTGTGGAGCTCCTCGGAGGAGATGACCTGGTTGACCGGATCGTGCGCGCTGGGCCCCGGAAGCAGCTCGTCGAGGGTCGGATCGCCGTCGCCGCCGCCCGCCGCGGGCGTCTGGGAGAAGCTCACGTACTCGTTGAGCGGCGTGTGCTTGTTGCGGGTGGAGGTCTTCACCGCCGTGATGATCTGGCGCGTGATACAGAGCTCCGCGAAGTTGCGAAAACTCGACTCGCGGTCGGTGCGATAGTCGCGGACCGCCTTGTAGAGGCCCACGAGCCCCTCTTGGATCAGGTCATCCGCGTCTCCCCCGATGAGGAAGTAGGACGACGCCTTCAGGCGCACGAAGCCGTGGTAGCGCTTGACGATGCGGTCGTAGGCGTCCTTCTTGCCCTGCTTGGCGAGCGCGATGAGGTAATGATCATCAAGCTCGACTTCAGTGTGAGACTTGAAGGTGGACCGCCTGCCCAACGCCGGCGCGGCGCGCGAGGGCGCGGGGGCGGTTCGGGGACTCGCGGAAGTGGCCATTCACTGCTCCTCTCGGGCCGCTCGCGGGCCCACGAAGCTGGTGACGCACTACCTCCCCTGGCGTCAGGTTCTCTGAAGGCGGCTACCTAAAGCTCGACTTCAGCCTGATCTGCAGCGCGAGTATGGACAGGTTATGGAGCCCTGTCAAGAGCGTCGCGAAAATGCAAGATCCCGTACACCAGGGCGGCGGCGGCCGTCGAGACGTTCAGTGAGCCGATGCGCCCGCGGCCCGGGAGGCTCACCAGCTCGTCGCAGGTGGCGCTCACCCGCGGGCGCAGCCCGCGCCCCTCCGAGCCGAGCACCAGCACCACCCGTCCACCGTAGTCGGGCCGTTGATAGGGAACCCTGGCGTCCGCCGCCGCCCCGTAGACCCAGGCCTCCCGCTCCTTCGCCGCCTCGAGCCAGTCGGCCAGGTTGCGTACCCGGGCAACGGCCAGGTGCTCCACCGCCCCGGCCGACGCGCGGCACACCGCCGGCGTGACCTCGGCCGAGCGCCGCTCGGGAAGGACCACGCCCGCGCAGCCGGCCACCTCGGCCACGCGGCAGACCGCTCCCAGGTTGTGCGGGTCCTGCACCTCGTCCAGGCACACCACCAGCGCGTCCTCGGGCTCGAGCAGGGCGTCCGCGTCGGCGTAGGGATAGGCCTCGGCCTCGGCGCAGATCCCCTGGTGGTCGGCCGAGCCGCACCGCTCGGTGATCTCCGGCCCCGCGACCACCCGCACCTCAACCTCGCCCAGCCAGACCTCGCGGGCAGCCCGTTCGGTGGCGAACACCCGCTGCACCCGGCGCCGGCCGCGCAGCGCCTCGCGCACCGGGTTGCGCCCGTAGACGATCACCGGCGGGGCACCAGCTCGGCGCCGCTCGGGGTGTCGCGCACCTCCCAGCCCTCGCCGGCGAGCTGCTCGCGCAGCCGGTCGGCGCGCTCGAAGTCACGCGCGGCGCGGGCCTCGTCCCGCTCGCGGGCCAGGCGAATCATCTCCTCCGGCGCCTCCGGTCGCTCGGCCTCGAGCAGCCCCTCGAGCCCCAGGGCGTAGAGCATCTCGCCGATGCGCCCGGGGCCGATCCGCTCCCCGCCCTCGAGCCGCCGGTTTCCCTCGGCCACCCAGTCGAACAGGATCGCCCGCGCCGCCGGGGTGTTGAAGTCGTCTGCGAGGGCATCGAAGAAGCGCTCGAGATAGGGGTCGAGCTCCGCCGGCTCCGGCGCCTCGGGGTCCAGGCGGCGGCAGAACTCGCGCAGGCGCTGGACCGCGCGCCCGGCGTCCTGCAGGGCCGCCTCGGTGTAGGCGAGCGGCTTGCGGTAGTCCGCGCTCACGAACCACAGCACCACCGCGTCGCGGCCGAAGCGGTCGAGGGCCTCGCCCAGCTCGGCGATGTTGCCCTCGGACTTCGCCATCTTGGCCGCGTCCAGCTCCACCATGCCGTTGTGCATCCACACGCGTGCGAGCGGGGCGCCGCGCGCCGCCTCGGTCTGGGCGATCTCGTTCTCGTGGTGGGGAAACACGAGGTCCGACCCGCCGCCGTGGACCTCGAAGTCGAGGCCGAGGATGCCCTCGGCCATCGCCGAGCACTCGATGTGCCAGCCCGGCCGGCCCCGCCCCCAGGGCGAGTCCCAGCTGGTGTCCTCGCCCTCCTTGCGGGCCTTCCACAGCGCGAAGTCCTGGGGCGCCTGCTTTTTCTCGGCGGCGTCGTCTCCCTCGCCCTGCTGCATCTCGACCAGCGGGCGGTTGGAGAGCTTGCCGTAGGCGGGAAACGAGGCCACCCGGAAGTACACGTCGCCGTCGGCCTCGTAGGCGTGGCCGGACTCGACGAGCGCCTCGATCAGCGCCACGATCCGGTCGATGGTCTCGCTGGCCTTGGGCTCCTCATCGGGGCGCCCCAGCGCGAGGCGGTCGGTGTCCTCCGTGTAGGCGGCCGCGGCCTCGGCAGCCAGCTCGGCGCTGGGTATCCCCCGCTCCCGGGCCGCGTCGTAGATCTTGTCGTTCACGTCGGTGACGTTCACCACCAGCGTCGTTTCGTAGCCCTCTCGGCGCAGGAAGCGGGCCAGCAGCGAGAACACCACGTAGGGACGGGCGTTCCCGATGTGGATGCGGGCGTAGACCGTCGGGCCGCAGGCGTAGATGCCCACCCGCCCGGGCTCGCGCGGCTCGAGCGGGACGACGTCGCCGCTGAGCGTGTCGTGGATGCGGACCGCCCGCACGCCGCGGAAGGCTACGGATCCGTTGCGACGGCGGGGCGCCGAGCGGGCCAGCCCAGACGCTCCTCGAGCTGGGCGCCCAGCGCGAGCAGGGTCGGCTCGGAGCCGTGGCGGCCCACCAGCTGCACACCCACCGGCAGGCCGTCGTCGCCGACTCCCCCGGGCAGCGCCAGCGCTGGCTGTCCGGTGAGGTTCCACTCCGAGGTGAAGGGATAGGTGAGCGCCATGCCCAGGAGGGTCCGCAGCGCGCCGCGGCCCTCCCACTGGCCCGCGGGCCCCGGCGGCCGGGCGGCGACCGGCATGAGGAGCACGTCGTGGCGATCGAAGAACGGGCGCATGCGCTCGGTGTGGTCCTCGCGCCGGGCCCAGGCGAGCACCGGCGGGAGCGTGGCGTCGCCGAGCCGGGCGAAGCCGCGCGTGCGCCGCTGAAGCCGCTCGGGGCGGGGGGCGCGGCCGGCGTCCTGGGCGATGCCGGCCAGGTAGCGGGTGACAGCGGGGCTCACGAGCGCGTAGTCGGGATCCTCCCGCGCCGTCCGGTGCCCCAGCCCGCCGAGAGCCGCCTCCACCTCGGCCACCACGCGCCGCACCGCCGGGTCGACCCGGGCCGGCAGGAGCGGCCGGACCGACACGGCCACGCTCAGCGCCTCCGGCGGCCGGCCGGGCGCCGTCGCCAGCGAGGAGTCGCCCGTGCCGACGGCGAGCAGGAGCGCCGTGTCGGCGATCGTGCGGGTCTCGAACCCCGCCACGCTCAGCCCGTACCAGTGCTCTGGAAGCGGGATCCGGTCACGGGTGGGCTTGAGCCCGACGAGGCCGCAGTGAGCGGCCGGTATGCGGATCGAGCCCATGCCGTCCGAGGCGGTGGCGGCCGGGCACAGCCCGGCCGCCACCGCCGCCGCGCTGCCGCCGCTCGAGCCGCCGGCGGTGCGATCGGTGTTCCAGGGGTTGCGCGTGAGACCGAACGCGGGCCCTTCGGTGTCGCCCATGATGGCCAGCTCGGGCGTGTTGGTCTTGCCGATCACCACCGCGCCGGCCGCCCGCAGCCGTTTCACCAGCTCGCTGTCGCTCCGCGCGGGCTCCCCGTACGCGGCCGTACCCCAGCCGGTCACCTCGCCGGTCACGTCCTCGACGTCCTTCACGGCGATCGGCACGCCCAGGATCGGGCGCTCGTCGCCGGCAGCGCGGCGGGCGTCGGCCTGCCCGGCGTCGGCCAGGGCGCGCTCGGCCATCACCACCCTGAAGGCGTTGAGCTCCGGGTCGAGGCGTTCGATGCGCGCCAGGCAGAGCTCCACCAGCTCGCGCGACGACACCTCGCCGCCGCGGACCAGCTCGGCCTGCCGCACGACACCGGCGAAGGCCAGCTCGTCGGGGTCCATGGGGGCGGGCACTCTAGATGGTCGCGGTGCCGGCTGCGTCAGCCCGGCAGCGGCCCGACCGACGCCACCGCCAGCGCGGCCACCCCCTCGCCGCGGCCCACGAAGCCCAGGCCCTCACCGGTGGTGAACTTGACGCTCACCGCCCCCGGCTCGAGGCCGGAGGCCGCCGCCAGGCGCTCCCGCATCGCCTCGCGGTGGGGGCCCAGGCGAGGACGCTCGCAGATCACGGTGGCGTCCAGGTTCAGCGCCCGCCAGCCCGCTTCGGCCAGGAGGCCTGTGACCGCCCGCAGCAGCTCCAGCGAGTCCGCGTCGCGCCAGCGCCCCTCGGTGTCCGGAAAGTGGACCCCGATGTCCCCCAGCGCCGCCGCGCCGAGCAGCGCGTCGATCACCGCGTGCGTGAGCACGTCGGCGTCCGACCACCCGGCCAGCCCGTGCTCGGCCTCGGGCACCTCCACGCCGCCCAGCACCAGTCGCCGGCCCGCCTCGAGCCGGTGCGAGTCCCACCCGATCCCCGAACGGGGGTGGCCGCCGCTCATCCCAGCGGCTCCAGACGTCGCCTGCGGCCCTCGAACACGGCGATCTCGCTCACGCCCAGCCCGTCCAGCCACTCGACGGCGCGCTCGTACTCGTACCCGAGGTGCTCGGGCAGGTGGGCGTCGCTGGACAGCGCCACGGGCCGGCCCGCCTCGAGGCACATCTCGAGAAAGCGCGCCGCCGGGTAGATCTCCCCCGCGGGCTTGCGCAGCCCCGCCGTGGAGACCTCGACGGCGACGTCCGAGTCGGCTATCCCGTCCATCGCCAGCTCGTAGAAGCGGCGCAGGTCGCCGTCCGGCCGGGGCACGCGCTCGCCCCAGACCTTGACCAGATCCGGGTGAGCCAGGATGTCGAACAGGCCGCTGCGCGCCGCCTCCCCCAGCGTCTCGAAGTAGCGGGACCACACCTTCTCGGGATCCGCGCCCCGCCAGATGTCCCAGGCCTCCCAGTCCGGCTCGCCGTGAAAGTCGACCGCATCGTCACGCAGGAAATGGATCGAACCGAGCACGTAGTCCCAGGGGCGGCCGTCGACGAAGTTCGCCACCCGGTCCTCCCGTCCCGGGAGGAAGTCGGCCTCGACGCCCAGCCGCAGCCCCGCGCCGAGCACGAAGTCGCAGTACTCGTCGACGTCGTCGACCGCCCAGTGGCGGTACCAGGCGTGGCTCCAGATGTCGAGCGACTGGGCGAAGCGATGGATGTGCTCGGCCACCCCCAGCTCCTCGATGCCCCGCTCCTCGGCGGCCTCGCGGTAGCGCTCCGCGTTGGCCTGGGTGAAGTAGCGCTCGGCGGTGGAGTCGTCCTCGTCCGGGCGCAGGTGCACGTGGTAGTCGGTCAGCATTCGGCTCGGCCCGGCTCGGATGATCTCAGTGCAACAGCGCCGCGGCGATGCGCAGGTCCGACTCGCGGGTGACCTTGATGTTCTCGGGCGGCGCCTCCACCACCCGGACGGTCCCGCCGAGGTCCTCCACCAGGTAGGCGTCGTCGGTGGCGGCGGCCAGGGCCAGCTCATCGCGTTCGAGCGCCCGTCGCAGGATCTCCGCCCGGAACACCTGCGGCGTCTGGATCGCCCACAGCGACGAGCGGTCGAGCGTGCGCAGGACCCGGCCGTCGGAGGCCGCCTCCTTGACCGTGTCGGTCATCGGGACCGCAGCGATCGCCGCGTCCACGCCCGGCTCGAGCGCGGCCAGGCAGCGCTCCACCAGATCTTGGGTGACCAGCGGGCGGGCCGCGTCGTGGACCACCGCCACCGTGGCCTCCGGAGCGGCCTGAAGGGCGTTGCGGACCGAGGCCGAGCGCGACTCGCCGCCCCGCACCCGGTCGGGGCCGTCCTCGTGGCCTTCCGGCAGCGCCACCACGACGCGCTCACAGGTGGCCTCCAGGACCTCGAGGCTCCAGTCGAGCAGGGGCCTGCCGGCGCAGACGACGAACGCCTTGGGCCGGTCGGCACCAAGGCGCTCGCCGTGGCCGCCGGCGGGAACGATCCCGACGACCGACAACCCGCTGCTCCTCCTACGCCGTGGCCGCCGCGCCGTTGCGGCTTGCGTGGGCCCCGGCGATCAGATCCTCCAGATGCGTCTCGGCCTCGTCCTCCTCCATCACGAGCGCGTACATCAGCTCGGACGCGAGGATCTTCTTGGCCCGCGTGTACATCTGCTTCTCACCCGTCGACAGGCCCTTCTCGCTCTCCCGGATGGCCAGGTTGCGAACGACCTCTGCAAGCTCGAAGACGTCGCCGGTCTTGATCTTCTCGCGGTTGTGCTTGAAGCGCCGGTTCCAGTTCTTCGGCATCTGGCTCACGTCGTCGCGGAGGACGGCCAGCACCTTCTTGACGTCATCCTCCCCGATCACGCGCCGGAGACCCGCCTTGTCGGCGTTGCAACACGGGACCATGACGGTCATGTCGTTGTGCAGGATCTTGATCGTGAGGTACTCGCGCTTCTCGCCGAGGACCTCCTTCAACTCCTTCTTGAGGACCTTGCCCGCACCATGATGGGGGTAGACGACCTGATCGCCGATCTCGTAGAGCGTCGGCTCACGGTCGATCTCGATCTCTACCAGGTCCTGCTCAATCACCACGTCGCTGATGGTTCCCTCCTCCGTCGTTTCGGCGCGGCGGCGCCGAATCAGTTCAGGTTTGCAGATAGCGGTCCACGAGGTTGATCTCCTGTAAACGGCGAAGGCCCTCGCGGATGTCCTTCGCACGCATGTCTCCCACGCCCTCCACCGACTCCAGCTCCGGATCGGACGCGGCAAGGATCTCGTCCAGCCCCCGGAACTCGGCCACGATGCTCTGCACCACCATCTTGGGCAGGCGCGGAATGCGCCCCAGGATGCGGTAGCCACGCGGGGAGGCGGGATGGTCGAGGGTGTTCAGCTTCCGGTCGTGACCGAGAAGCTCGGCCAGGCGGCCGAAGTCGAGCAGGTCCTGGTGGGGCAGGCGGGCCAGCGAATCCAGGACCATGGCGAAGCCTTCGTCGGAGGGCTCGACGATGTAGTCGCGCGCGAGCGCGGACTTGTCGGCCGCCACGCCGACCATCGTCTCCTCCAGTTGCATCTCGATCAGCCGGCCCTCGGCGCCGAGCTCCACGATGTAGCGCTCGATCTCCACCGCCATGCGGGTGACCAGCTCGGCCCGTTGCAGGACCGTGAGCACGTCGTGAAGGGTCACGCCGCCCTCGAACTCGAGGGCGGTGAGCCGCGTGGACACCTGGTCGAGCCGGCTGCGGTACTTGTCGAGTGTGGCCAGGGCCTGGTTGGCCTTGGCCAGAACGACGGGGATGTCCTCGAGGATGTACTTCGCGCCGTCGAGGTAGAGCGAGACGACGCTGCGGCTGGCCGAGATGGCGATCACCAGCGCGTCGGTCTGCTTGGAGACGCGCTCGGCGGTGCGGTGGCGCGTGCCCGTCTCCAGCGAGAGGATCGTGGGGTCGGGCATGAGCTGCACGTTGGCCCACATGATCTTCGTCCCGTTGGAGGCCAGCAGGATGGCGCCGTCCATCTTGGCCAGCTGATAGAGCAGCGCGGGGGTGTAGTCGACGTCCAGCTTGACGCCGCCCGACAGCAGGAAGCTCAGCTCCTCCGACTCCCCGATGGAGATCAGGGCGCCGGTTCGGCCCTGGACGATGTTGTCGATGCCTTCGCGCACTGCCGTGCCCGGGGCGACCATCTCCAGAGCCCGAACAAGCCTTGGTTCCTGCCGGGCTTCGAGCTCTGCAACGTCATCCCCGGCGTACGGCATGGCCTCCGATGATACGGGAAACAACCGCAATAGGCGTCGTTTTGCGCTTTGGGCAGGGGGATCCACCCGGTGGGGGCCGGTCAGGTGCTCACGGGAGCGGCGACCGCGACCCGCGCACGGCCGCCCGGGGACGACCGGGAGACCTCGGTGTCGGGTCGCTCAGCCTGGATCCATCGGAACTGGCGGTGCGTTTCCGCGCCGGCGGCCCAGGCAGGGGCGAAGCAACCGCTCGGCGCCGCAGGCGCCGGGCAATCCGGCGCGGAAACGCCGTCGGGATCGGTGGATCCACCTCAGGCGGCCTCCCTTCCCCGGGCCGTGCCGAGCGCGCGGCCGACGGCCTGGCGGACGGTCTGGGCGCCGCCCGCGCCGGGCCGGACCACCTGGGTGAGGCCGAACTTCGCCGCCTCCGCCAGGCGGCGTTCGGGGTGGGCCACATGGCGCAGCTCACCCGTGAGCCCGAGCTCGCCGAAGGCGGCCAGCGGCGCCCTGCCGCCGACCGCGATCCCCTTGGCGGCGGAGGCAAGGGCGAGGGCGATGGCGAGGTCCGCACCGGGCTCGTCGACGCGAACGCCGCCCGCCACCGACACGAACACGTCGCTGCCTCCGAGGCTCACGCCACCGTGGCGGGCCAGCACCGCCAGCACCAGGGCGAGCCGGTTACGATCCACGCCGTTCGCCACGCGGCGCGGCGGCTGGAGCTCGCTCGGGGCCACAAGGGCCTGGACCTCGACCAGCAACGGCCGAGATCCCTCCATCGCGCAGAGCACCACCGATCCGGGGGCCAGGGTGGCCTCGGTGACGAAGCGGGCGCTCGCGTCCTCGACCTCGGTCAGGCCGCGTTCGTTCATCTCGAAGACACCCACCTCGTTGGTGGACCCGAAGCGGTTCTTGAGCGCCCGCAGCGTGCGATAGGTGCGCTCGCGCTCGCCCTCGAAGCTCAGCACGCAGTCGACGAGGTGCTCCAACACCCGCGGTCCCGCGATCGCCCCCTCCTTGGTCACGTGCCCGACCAGGATGACCGCGATCTGCCGCTCCTTGGCCAGCCGCATGAGCCTGCCGGCCACCTCTCTGACCTGGCCCACGGATCCCGGACCGCCCGAGAGCGCCGGATCGTGCAGCACCTGGACCGAGTCCACCACGCACACGTCGGGCCGCTCGGCCTCGACCGTGGCCATGACCGTGTCGAGGTCGGTCTCCGCCACGATCGGAACGGTCAGGGCGGCGGGCCCGAGCCGCTCTGCCCGCAGCTTGACCTGCGCGGCCGACTCCTCGCCCGACACGTACAGCGTGCTGCGCCCGGAGTCCGCGAGGTTGCCGAGGGCTCCGCTGGTCAGCGTCGACTTCCCGATTCCGGGCGAGCCGCCGATCAGGACCAGCGACCCGGGCACCAGGCCTCCGCCCAGCACCCGGTCGAGCTCTCCGATGCCCGTGCGCAGGCGTTCGACCTTCGGCGCCTGGACCTCCCCGAGGGGCACCGGCGCAAGCGGCCGGATCCCCCTCCGGCCACGCGAGCCGTTGCCGCCGCCGCGCGCAGCCGCCCGCCCGCGGTTCTCCTCCACCAGGGTGTTCCACTCGCCGCAGCCCGGGCAGCGTCCGTGCCACTTGGGGCTCTCGTGCCCGCAGGCGGAGCAGGCGAAGAGGGTGGCGGAAGCGGGCATGACTCGAAGCTAAGGCGCGGGGCGGACGAACTCGCCCCGGGGAGGGCGCGGACCCTTGGGGCGGGATACATCGCCAAGCCCTCCGGTTCTTCCCGGATCTCCTCGTACCCAGCCCCAACAACACCAAGGGCCCCGGCGGGGCGGATTGCGGGGTGAGGAGGAGCGGACTCGCGGGGGGCGTGACGAGTTCTCCCCGCCTCGCAACGGATAAATCGCCAGACCCCCATTTTCCCCAAACCTCCCCCTTACCCAGCCCCGACACCGCCAGGCCCCACCGCGCCGTCCGGCGCTCATGCGAACGTAGGTTCGATACAGCCGCCGCATCCCGACACCTGCAAGCCCTCTCGCGGTCCGTCCGGTCCGGGGGGTTCCATCGCGGGCACGTGAACCTGCTCGACCAGCCGCTCGCCGGCGCGGAGTTCGTGGCCGTCGACACCGAGACCAACGGGCTCGGCGGTGACCTGTGCGAGCTGACCGAGGTCGGCGCGGTGCTCGTGGGCGGCGGGGAGCTCCACGAGACGTTCGACTCGCTGGTGGGTGTCGAGCGACCCCTGACGCGAGGCATCCAGCGCTTCACCGGCATCACGCAGGGGATGGTCGACGGGGCGCCGCCGGCGGCGGAGGTGCTGCCGGAGATCGCCGGGCTGCTGGAGGGCCGCGTGCTGATCGCGCACAACGCCCGCTTCGACCGGCGGGTCCTGCGGCAGGCCTTCGAGCGCGCGGAGCTGCCCTGGCCGCGCCCCCCGGTCCTGTGCACGGTGCAGCTGGCACGCCGCTTCGCCCCGCTGGTCACGCGGCGCGGGCTGGCCTCGCTGGCCGACGCGCTCGGCATCGAGGTGCGCGAGGTCCACCGGGCGCTGCCCGACGCCCTCACGTGCGCGCGCGTGTTCTGCGCGCTGTTTCCGAAGCTGTGCGCCAACGCCGTCACGATCGGGCAGGCGCTCGACCTCCTCCGCACCCGGCGGCGAGCGGCCAAGACCGAGCCGGCCGAGCGCATCCCGCCGTCGGAGCGCCCGGACCTCTCCACCCTCCCCGACGACCCGGGCGTGTACGTGTTCCGCGACGAGCGCGGCCGGCCGCTGTACGTGGGCAAGTCCATCTCGCTGCGCAGCCGCGCCCGGGCCCACTTCTGCGCCCCGGCCGGGTGGACCGAGCGGGCGGCCATCGTCGACTACCGGCCCACCAACTCGGAGCTGGGCGCGCTGGTGCTCGAGAACCGGCTGATCAAGTCCTGGAAGCCGGCCGGGAACAAGAAGCTGAAGCGCACCGACCGCTACTGCTACCTGCGCTGTCGGCTCGACATTCCCTACCCGGTGCTCGAGGTGGCGGCGGAGCCGGCCGCCGGGCTGGCCGTGAACGTCGGGCCGCTTGGGAGTCGCGCACTGGCCGGGGAGCTGGCCGATCAGCTCACGTCGCTGTACCGGCTGCGCCACTGCGGCCGCAAGCTGAAGCTGCGCGAGCACCCCTCGGCCTACGGTCAGATGGGCCGCTGCGTCTCCCCCTGCCTGGGCGATCTCGACCCGAACGCCTATCGCCGCCAGGTGGACGCCGCGCTCGCCCACTTCGAGCAGCCGGGCGCCGGCGAGACGCTGGTCGCGGAGATCGACCGCCGGATGCGTGAGGCCGCCGCGGGCGCCCGCTTCGAGCGGGCCGCCGCGCTGCTGCGCCGCCGCGACCGCCTTGCCTGGGTGGTCGAGCGGCTCGAGGGGATGCTCCGCGCCACCCACGCCGCGCCGCGCCTGGTGCTGGCGAGCCACCCGGTGAAGGAGCGGGTGGACGCGTTCTGGATCGTGCAGGGCCGGCTGGTGGACTGGGGGCCGCTCCCCGGTCACTCGGAGCTCGTCGAGCGCACCGACGTCGCCCTGGCCCGCTCACCCGGCCGGACGGTGGTGCCCGTCAGCGAGGTGGACGAGGTGCGCATACTGGCCGGCTGGATCGCCGACCACGAGCCGCCCGCGCTCGAGCTCGAGCCGCGGCCGAGCCCCGCGGCCCTGATGCGCTTTGCCGCGGACGCGACCGGTGACCCGCCGGCTCCGGCCGAAAGGAGGGAGCCGGTCGCGCTGCCCGGGTAGAGAAGGCCGCGGGCGGAGGCTACCCTGCGGCCATGGCCGGGGACGACCAGGCCTCCGCGGTTCGCGCCTCGGATGCGGAGCGCGAGCGAGCGATAGACCAGCTCCGTGATGCAGGCGCCGAGGGCCGCCTGACGCTCGAGGAGCTCGCCGACCGGGTCGAGGCCGCCGCGACGGCCGTGACCCGCCGCGAGCTCGAGGAGCTCGCCGCCGACCTGCCGGGGCCGGCGGCCTCACCGGCGGCGCCCGCCCCGTCTCGCCAGCGCGCGTCCAGTGTCTTCGGCGACGTGCGCCGTGCCGGGCCCTGGACCGTGCCGGAGCGGAGCACGTGGTGGAGCGTCTTCGGCGACATCGTGCTCGACCTGCGCGAGGCGTCGGTGGTGGAGCCGGACACGCGGCTCGGCGCCGGAACCTTGTTCGGGGATGTCGAGCTGCTCGTGCCGGAGGGGGTCCAGATCGAGGTTCGGTCCTGGACGCTGTTCGGCGACGTCAGCCAGGACCCGGGGCGGCCGGCGGCCGGGGCGCCGCGGATCGTCCTCACCGGCGTGACCATGTTCGGCGACGTTCGGGTGCGTGCGAGGCGGCTACGGCAGCGGCTCGCTAACCGGACTCCCTGACCGCCCGCTCGGCGGCCTCGAAGCCGGTCCGGGAGTGCGTGCCATCGCAGAACGGCTTGGTCGTGGAACCGCCGCAGCGGCACAGCGCGACGGTCTCGCCCTTGTCGGACAGGTCGTACTCGGCCCCGTCGGCGTCGACCAGCGTGACCGGCCCGGTGATCTTGTAGGGCCCGCTCTCACGCACCTTGATGACGACATCTTCCATCGCGTCCCTCCCTGGATCGGCGTGGGTTCACGGCTAGCGTTTCAGGCCACGGTGCAGCGCGTCGCCCTTCTCGACCATCCGGAGGTGCGGGAGATCGTTCCCTCCCATCACTGCGTGATCCGCTTCCGCCAGCGCCGGCCCGTGAGCGAGCGCGGCGCCGCGGCCGTGGCCGACGCCCTGATCGCGGCCCTCGAGGACGCCGACGTGACCCGCTGGCCGCCCGCGTGGACGGTCAGCGACCGCCAAACGGAGCTCTGGGCGGTGAACGGAGCCCTGGCGTTCCCGCTGCAGCGCACCGACCGGGCCGGGAGGTGGCTTGCGGTCACCTGCCTCACCCGCTGAGCCGGAAGACAAATAGGTACAATCCCACGCGCGGCAGGCATGCGCTCGCAGGACGACATTCGCGCTCCCGCCCGCTCGCCGGGAGAGACCGCGCTGGCCTCGGCCGGCATCGTCCTCGCCGGCGGCCGCTCGACCAGGATGGGCAGTCCCAAAGCGGCCTTGGAGTGGCACGGCTCGACTCTCCTGCGCCGCGTGGTGGGGATCGTCGGCCGCGCCGTGGACGGCCCGGTGATCGTGGTGGCCGCGCCCGGCCAGGAGCTTCCCGACCTGCCGCCCGGCACCCGGGTGGCCGAGGACGCCCGGGAGGGCCGGGGCCCCCTGCAGGGCCTCGCCGCCGGCCTTGCCGCAGCCTCCTCGGAGGAGGCGGACTGGGCCTACGTCTCCTCCACGGACGTGCCGCTCCTGCATCCGGCCTTCGTCGGGCGGGTGCTCGCCGCCGCGGAGCGGGAGGATGTAGACGTGGTGCTGCCCACAGCGCAAGGCTTCCGTCACCCGCTCGCCGCCGCCTACCGGACGGCGCTCCTGCCCGCGGTCGAGGACCTGATCGCCCAGGACAGGCTGCGGCCCGCCTTTCTCTTCGAGGCCTGCCGGGTGCGCCAGCTCGACGAAGACGACCTGCTGCGCGACGCCCGGCTGCGAGCAGCCGATCCCGAGCTGCTCTCGCTCCTCAACGTCAACGACCCGGACGAGTACGAGCGGGCCCGCCGCCGGGCGGCCCCGTCCGTGACGGTGCAGCGTTTCGGCACACTGGCCGTCGGCGGCGACCGCCAGCCGCTGTCAGTCGGGGCCGCCAGCCTGGGCGAGGCGGCCACGGCTGCCGGTGTGACACTGGACCGCCACGTGGTGGCCGCGCTCAACGGCGACCAGATCAGCCGCGATGCCCAGCTGCCGCTTGCCGCGGGCGACCGCGTGGCCTTCCTGGCCGCGGACGCGGGGGGCTGAGGTCGTGGCGGCGGCACGATGACCCCCGCCGGCGGCTACTTCGGTAACGCGCTGGTCGTCGACGCCGGTGACGGCACGGCGGAGGAGCTCTCGCTTCCCGAGCCGGTCCTGCGCGGCTGCATCGGCGGCGCCGGGCTGGGCGCGTGGCTCATGCACCGGCTCGCGCCCCCGGGCGTCGAGCCGCTCGCCCCCGAGGCTCCGCTGGCCTTCGTGTTCAGCCCGCTCGTGGGCACGCCGCTGACCACGAGCGCGAAGTTCGCGGTGGTCTCGAAGTCCCCCCTCACCGGCCTGCTGAACGATGCGCTGGCCTCGAGCCACTTCGCCATCGCCGGCAAGCTCAGCGGCCACGACGCCCTGGTGGTCCGCGGCGCCGCTCCCCAGCCTTCGGTGCTCATGGTGGACGGCGAGGGGGCGCGGCTCGAGCCCGCCGGCGAGCTGTGGGGGCTCCCCGCGGCAGAGGCCGAGTCGCGCCTTCGTGAGCGTGTCGGCAAGGGCTGGCGGGTGGCGGCCATCGGCCCGGCGGGCGAGCGGCTGGTGCGCTACGCCACCGTGTCGCACGACGGCCGCCATGCCGGCCGCGGCGGCCTGGGCGCCGTGCTGGGCGCCAAGCAGCTGAAGGCGGTGGCCGTGCGCAGCGCCGGCGTCAAGGCGCCGCTGGCCGACCCCGGCGGCGTGATGCGGGCGGCCCGCGACCTGCGGGAGCGCTCGTTCGGCCCCGCGACCGCGAAGTACCGCGAGCTGGGCACGCTGGCCAACCTTCTCTCCTTCAACGCGATCTCCACGCTGCCCACGCGCAACTTCCGGGAGGCGACCTTCGAGGAGGCACCCCGCCTGGCCGCCGAGGACCTGCGGGACATGCGGGAGGTGGCGCGCGACTACTGCGCCTCCTGCACCATCGGCTGCGAGCACATCTACGCGGCGCCCGGCGGCCGGCAGACCCGCGTGGAGTACGAGAACGTGTTCGCCCTCGGGCCGTTGTGCGGGGTGTCCGATCCTGACTCGGTGCTGGCCGCCAGCGCGCGCTGCGACGAGCTGGGGCTCGACACCATCTCGGCGGGCGGGACGATCGCCTGGGCGATGGAGTGCGCCGAGCTCGGCCTGATCGACGCACCCTGGCTCCGGTTTGGCGACGCGACGGCGCTGCTGCGGGCGCTCGATGAGATCGGCGCCCGGGAGGGCATCGGGGAGCTGCTGGCGGACGGGTCGCGGCGGGCCGCGGCGACGGTCGGCGGCGGGTCGGAGGCCTTCGCCCCGCACGTCAAGGGGCTGGAGCTGCCGGGCTACGAGCCGCGCACGCTCCAGGCCATGGCCCTCGGCCTGGCGGTGAACGCCCGCGGGGCGGACCACAACCGCTCCGGCGCGTACGAGGCGGACCTGTCCGGCGCGCTCGACCGGCTGACTGGCGGCGAGGGCCACGTGGACGCGGCCGTGGAGACCGAGGACCGGGCCGCGGTCATGGACTCGCTGATCCTGTGCAAGTTCCTGCGCGGCGTCTTCGAGGATCCGTTCCCCGACTGGGCGGAGCTCCTGCGCCCCGTCACCGGCTGGGAAATCGACGGGGAGGAGCTGCGCGACGCCGCCCGGCGCATCGTGCTGACCAAGCGCCTGTTCAACCTCCGCGAGGGCTGGACGCGGGCGGAGGACTGGCTGCCGCAGCGCTTCCTGACCGAGCGGCTAGAGCTCTCGTCGGGGCGCCAGGCCGAGCTCACCCCCGAGCGGCTGAGCGCGATGATCGACGCCTACTACGACCGGCGCGGCCTCGACCCCGACGGCCGGCCGCTGCCCTCGACCCTGGCCGAGCTCGATCTGGAGCACTTCGGCGCCGCGGCGCTAGGCTGACGTCGTGGCTATCAGCACACCTCCGGCCACGAGCACCGTGACGCTCACCATCGATGGGCGCGAGGTGACCGCGCCCGAGGGCGCCACCATCTGGGACGCCGCGAAGGACGCGGGCATCGACATCCCGGTGCTCTGCCACGACGAGCGCTACGACCCGGTGGGCGTGTGCCGCGTGTGCGCCGTCGACGTGGGCGGGCGGGTGTACGCGGCGGCCTGCGTGCGTCCCGTGGAGCAGGACATGGAGGTCAAGACGGCCACGCCCGAGCTGGAGCAGCGCCGCGCGACCCTCGTGCAGCTGCTCATGGCCGACCAGCCGCCGGCGGACGAGGACCCCAAGGAGACCACCACCGCGGACAACGAGCTGCTCGAGCTGGCCCGGCGCTACGAGGTCGTCCAGGTCGACGGCATTCCGCTCGCCAGCGGCCGCGGCCTCGACACCTCCAACCCCGTGATCTCGGTCAACCACGACGCCTGCATCCTCTGCGACCGCTGCGTCCGGGCCTGTGACGACGTGCAGGGCAACGACGTGATCGGGCGCTCGGGCAAGGGCTACACCGCGCGGATCGCCTTCGACCTCAACGACCCGATGGGCGAGTCCTCCTGCGTCACGTGCGGCGAATGCGTGGCCGCCTGCCCCACCGGCGCCCTGGTGAACAAGCCGATCCGCGACGTGCCCATACGTACGCGCGAGGAGCTCGAGCAGGTCGACACGGTCTGCCCCTACTGCGGCGTCGGCTGCGCGCTCACCTACCACGTCGACACCGAGCGCAACGCCATCTCCTTCGCCGAGGGCCGCGAGCAGCCGGGCTCCCAGCGCCGGCTGTGCGTGAAGGGGCGCTACGGCTGGGACTACGCCCAGTCGCCCCAGCGGCTGACCGTGCCGCTGATCCGGCGCGAGGGCTCTTACCCGAAGGGCCCGCTCTCCTCCGACGTCCGCGGCGAGGGCCGGGGCCGCAAGAAGCCGGGCGGCCTGGTGGATTACGGCGAGGTCCTGCCGCACTTCCGCGAGGCCAGCTGGGAGGAGGCGCTGGACCTCGTGGCGGGCCGGCTGAAGGAGATCCACAACCAGGACGGGCCCGGGGCGATCGCCGGCTTCGGCTCGGCGAAGTGCTCCAACGAGGAGGCCTACCTCTTCCAGAAGCTGATCCGGGCGGGGTTCGGCACCAACAACGTCGATCACTGCACCCGGCTCTGCCACGCCTCGAGCGTGGCCGCGCTGTTCGAGGGCGTGGGCTCGGGCGCCGTGTCCACCACATACGGCGACATCGTGAACGCCGACGTGGCCATCCTGGCCGGCACGAACACCACGGCCAACCACCCGGTGGCGTCCTCGTTCTTCAAGCAGGCCCACCGGCGCGGCACCACCCTGATCGTGGTCGACCCCCGGCGTGAGCGGATCGCCGACCACGCCGACATCTACTGCCAGCTGAAGCCCGGCACCGACGTCGCCTTCTACAACGGCGTGATGCACGAGATCATCGCCCTGGACCTCGTCGACCGCGAGTTCATCGCCGAGCGGGTCTCGGGCTACGGCGAGCTGGCCAAGACCGTGCGCCAGTACCCGCCGGAGCGGGCGGCCCAGATCTGCGGCGTGGACGCCGACACGATTCGGGAGGTGGCCCGCCTCTGGGGCGAGGCCGGCGCGGCGGTCATCTACTGGGGGATGGGGATCTCCCAGCACACCACCGGCACCGACAACGCCCGCTGCCTGATCGCCCTGTGCAGCATCACCGGCCAGGTGGGCCGGCAGGGCACCGGGCTGCATCCGCTGCGGGGCCAGAACAACGTGCAGGGCGCGTCCGACGCCGGCCTGATCCCGATGTTCTACCCCGACTACCAGCTGGTCGAGGAGGACGAGGCCCGCGATCGCTTCGAACAAGCCTGGGACCGCGAGCTCGACGAGAAGCGCGGCCTGACGGTCACCGAGATCATCGGGTCGGCGCTCAAGGGCGGCGTGCGGGGGATGTACATGATGGGCGAGAACCCGTTCCTGTCCGACCCGAACCTGAACAAGGTGCGCAAGGCCCTGGCCGCGCTCGACTTCCTCGCCGTGCAGGACATCTTCCTCACCGAGACCGCCGAGTTCGCCGACGTGATCCTGCCCGCCAGCTCCTACATGGAGAAGGAGGGCACCTACACGAACACCGACCGGCGGGTGCAGATCGGCCGCAAGGTGCTCGAGCCGCCCGGCCAGGCGCGCGAGGACTGGCGGATCCTGTGCGACGTCGGGGGCCGGATCGGGCTGCCGATGGACTACGAGTCGCCGCGCGAGATCTTCGACGAGCTGGTGTCCGTGGGCAAGAACTACGCGGGCCTGTCCTACGACAACCTCAGCGCCGCCGGCCGGCTCTATCCGAACCCCGATCCCGAGCACTCGGACGGCACGGTGGTGCTGTTCGACGAGAAGTTCGGCACCGACGACGGCCGCGCCCACCTGGTGCCGGCCGAGTGGCTGCCCGCCAAGGAGCTGCCCGACGACGAGTACCCGTTCATCTTGAACACCGGCCGCCTGCTCGAGCACTGGCACACCGGCTCGATGACGCGCCGCTCCTACGCGCTCGACGCCATCCAGCCCGAGGCCCACGTGTACCTCAACCCCGGGGACGCGGCGGCCATGGGCATCGGCGAGGGCGACTTCGCCCGCGTCACCAGCCGCCGGGGCTCGATCGAGCTGAGCGTCCGGCTGTCGCATCGCGACACCCCCGGCACCTGCTTCGTGCCCTTCCACTTCCGCGAGGCGGCGGCGAACGTGCTGACGATCGACGAGATCGACCCGGACGGCAAGATCCCCGAGTACAAGTTCTGCGCCGTGAAGGTCGAGCGCGCCGGCCCGCACAACGGCGGCGAGGCGGCGAGCGTGCGCGAGGGCGGCTGATGCCCAGGGCGAACGGCCACGCGCCCGAGCGTGCGCCGGGCGCCGAGGCCCGCGCCGGACGCTTCCCCGGCCCCAGCCTGATCCCGAAGCTCACCGCGATCCAGCGCGAGCACGGCTGGCTGCCCCGGGAGGAGCTGGTGCGCCTGTCGCGCGACGAGCGCCGGCCGCTGTACGAGATCGAGGGTCTGATCTCGTTCTATCCCCACTTCCGGACCGAGCTGCCGCGGAAGGTCGAGCTCACCGTCTGCCACGACCTGAGCTGCTGGCTGGCCGGCTCCGAGAAGCGGATCGCCGAGCTGCGCGCGCGCTACGGCGACGACGTGGAGATCGAGCTGCACGAGGTCTCGTGCCTGGGCCGCTGCGACGCGGCCCCCGCGGCGGCGGTCAACGAGCGTCCGGCGCTCGCGGCGGAGGCCGGCGAACTGGTCGAGCAGGCGCGCGGCGCCCCGCTGGCCGACGCCCCGGCCCGGCGCAGCGGCGTGCAGCGGCCCAACGACCCGTACGCCCCCGAGGAGCGCGACTACCGGATCCTGCGCTCGGTGCTGGCCGGTGACCCGAGCCACGACGAGATCGTGTCCGAGCTCAAGGAGATCGAGCTGAGGGGAATGGGCGGAGCCGGCTTTCCCACCGGCAAGAAGTGGGAGCTCGTGGCGGCCCAGGAGGCCGAGCCCAAGTACGCGGTCTGCAACGCCGACGAGTCCGAGCCCGGCACCTTCAAGGACCGTCAGATCCTGGCCGAGCAGCCCCACCTCGTGCTGGAGGGGATGCTGATCGGCATGCTGGTGGCCGGCGCCCGGCAGGGGTGGGTGTTCATCCGCCACGAGTACGGGCCTGAGGAGGCGCTGCTGCGCGAGGAGATCGACCGGCTGCGCGCTTCCGGCCTGCTGGAGGAGGCCGGGCTGGAGCTCGACGTCTTCGTCTCGCCCGGCGGGTACATCCTCGGCGAGGAGTCGGCCCTGATCGAGTGCATGGAGGGCCACCGCGGCGAGCCGCGCAACAAGCCCCCCTTCCCCGGCGTGGCCGGCCTCTGGGGCAAGCCCACCCTGATGAACTCGGTCGAGACCTTCGCCCACGTGCCGGTGATCCTGGAGCGGGGCGCCGAGTGGTGGCGCGAGCAGGGCAAGAACGGCGGCACCGGGCTGAAGTTCTTCGCGGTCTCCGGGCACGTCGAGAAGCCCGACGTCTATTGCGTGCCGATGGGCACCACCGGGCGGGAGCTGCTCGATCTGGCCGGCGGGATGAAGGACGGCGCGGATCTGGTCGCCTTCCAGCCGGGCGGGGCGTCGTCGAACTTCCTGGGCCCGGCCGAGCTCGACGTCCCGCTCGACTTCGGCCCGCTTCAGGAGGCGGGCTCGATGCTGGGGTCGGGAGCGCTGGTGGCGATCGCGGAGGGCACCGACCTGCTGGCCGCGGCCACCAACACCCTCACCTTCTTCCGCAACGAGAGCTGCGGCAAATGCGTGCCGTGCCGCGCGGGCTCGCACAAGGCCGTGCAGATCCTGAACGGTCTGATGGCCGAGGGCGGGCGCGCCCGGGATGTCGACGAACGCATCACCGAGCTCGAGGAGACCATGCGCATGACCTCCATCTGCGGGCTGGGCCAGGTGGCCCTGGGCCCGGTGATGAGCGTGGTGCGCATGGCCGAGCGCGAGGACGAGGACGTGGGCGGCGCGGACCGCGGCGGCGCCGCTCGCGGCGACAAGAGCGACATCTCCACTTGAGCTCCGGGACACGAGAGTTCTTCACCGTCCGCCGGGTCTCGGAGGCGCTCGAAGGCTTTCGGCCCCGGCGCCGTACCGCCACCGAGGAGGTGGAGATCGTGGGCGCCCGGGGGCGGGTGCTCGCCGACGAGGTCCTGGCCCCGGCCGAGGTGCCCGGCTTCGCGCGCGCGAGCGTGGACGGCTACGCCGTGCGCGCGCGCGACACCTACGGTGCCTCGGAGGGGCTGCCCACCCTGCTCGACCTGCACGGCAGCGTGCCGATGGGGGTCGCGCCCGAGCGGCCGCTGCCCGCCGGGGGAGCCATGGGCATCGCCACCGGGGGCGCGTTGCCGGCCGAGGCCGACGCGGTGGTGATGGTCGAGCACACGGCCGAGACGATGCCGGGCTCGGTGGAGGTCACCCGGCCCGCCGCGCCCGGCGACGGCGCGGTGCGCCCGGACGAGGACCTGGGCGCCGGCGCGGTCGTGGCCGCGGCGGGGCGGCCGCTGCGCCCGCAGGAGCTCGCGCTGCTGGCGGCCGCCGGTGCCACTCGGGTACGGGTCTTCGCCCGGCCCCGCGTGGCCATCCTCTCCACGGGCGACGAGCTGGTGCCGGCCGACGACCGCCCCGGGCCGGGCCAGGTGCGGGATTCGACCTCGGCCGGGCTCGCCGCGCTGGTGGAGGAGGCGGGCGGGCTGCCGGATCTCCGCGGCATCGTGCCCGACGACACCGAGCGGTTGCGGGAGGCGCTCGAGCAGGCCGTGGCCACGGCCGACCTGGTGCTGGTGTCGGCCGGCTCCTCGGTGGGCGCGCGCGACTCCACGGCCGCCGCCGTCGCCGCGCTGGGACCGCCGGGAATCTGGTGCCACGGCCTGCGGCTCAAGCCGGGCAAGCCCACGCTGCTGGCCGAGGCCGGCGACGTGCCCGTGATCGGCCTGCCCGGCAACCCCCAGTCGGCGCTGGTGGTGTTCCGGCTGCTGGGCCTGGACCTGGTGCGCCGGGTGGGCGGCTGCCTGCGCCCGCCGCCGCCCCGGATCGCCGGCGCACGGCTGGAGCGCGACGTGCCCTCCGTCGCCGGTCGTTACGACGTGGTGCAGGTGCGGCTGGAGGGCGGCGTGGCCATGCCGGTGTTCGGGCGCTCGGCGCTCCTCTCCCCCCTGGTGGGGGCCGACGGTTTCGTGAGGGTCGAGGAGGACGCGGGCGGGCTCTACGCGGGCGCCGAGGTCGAGGTGGAGCTGTACGGGTGAGGACGGGGGGGCGCCACTTCCTGCACGATGTGCCACTGGACGCGGCGCTGGAACGGTGGGCCGCGGCCCGCGCGGAGGGAGGCTGTCCCGAGCGCCTTCCCGTGGTCCGGCTGCCGCTGGAGGAGGCCGCCGGCCGGGTGACGGCGGAGCCGGTGTGGGCGGGACGGTCCTCACCCCCGTTCGACGCCGCGGCCATGGACGGCATCGCGGTGCTCGCAGCCGACACCGTGGGCGCGGGCGAGAGCGACCCGCTTCTGCTGGGCCCAGAGGCCTACGAGGTGGTGGACACCGGCGACCCTCTGGAGGGTCGCTGGGACGCCGTGATCATGCGCGAGCACGTGCACTTCAGCGGCGGAGTGGCCGAGATCCGGGCCGCCGCCTCGCCCTACCAGCACGTGCGCTCGATCGGCGAGGACGTGACCGCCACCGAGCTGCTGCTGCCGGAGGGCCACCGGCTGCGGGCTGTGGATCTCGCCGCCATCGGCGCCTCGGGCGCGACCGACGTGGCCGTGCGGAGAGCTCCGCGGGTGGCGGTGCTGCCCACCGGTGACGAATTGCGCCCGCTGGGCGAGGAGCCCGGCCCGGGGCAGATTCCCGACACCAATTCCCTGATGCTTGCGCTGCAGGCCGAGGCGGCGGGCTGCCGGGCCCGGCGCCTGCCGATCACGCCCGACGAACCCGAGGTGATCGCGGCGGCGGTGCTCGAGGCGGCCGAGTGGGCCGACCTCGTCCTGATCGGCGCCGGGTCCTCGGCGGGTCGCGACGACTACACCGCATCGGTGGTGGAGAGCGCCGGCCGCCTGGCGGTGCACGGCGTGGCCGTGAAGCCTGGGCATCCGGTGGTGCTGGGCGTGGTCGAGGCCACGCCGGTGATCGGTGTGCCCGGCTATCCGGTGTCGGCCTCGCTCACCTTCGACATCTTCGCCGCGCCGCTGCTCAGCGCGATCGAGGGCGCCGGCCCCTCACGCCGCCCCAAGGTCCGGGCCCGCTTGGCCCGCAAGCTGGCGTCCTCGATGGGCACCGACGACTGGGTGCGCGTCCGGCTCGGCCGGGTGGGCGACCGGCTGGTGGTCACGCCCCTCGCCCGCGGCGCGGGCATCCTCACGTCGCTGCTGCGCGCCGACGGGCTCCTGCGCGTGTCCGCCGATCAGGAGGGCCACCACGCGGGCGAGGAGGTGGAGGTCGAGCTGTTGCGCTCGCCGGAGGACCTCGAGCGCACCATCGTGGCGATCGGCAGCCACGACCTCGTGCTCGACCTGGCCGCCTCCCGCCTGCGGGCCGACGACCCCACCGTGACGCTGGCCTCCACCAACGCCGGCTCGCTGGGAGGGCTGGCCGCGCTGCGCGACGGGCTCTGCCACCTGGCCGGCTCCCACCTGCTGGACCCCGAGAGCGGTGCCTACACCCTGCCCTTCGTCGAGCGCGTGCTGCCCGGGCGCGACCTGGCCGTGATCCGCCTGGTGCACCGCGAGCAAGGGCTGATCGTGGCCCCCGGCAACCCCCTGGGCCTGACCGGGGTGGCCGGCCTGGGCGGCTCGGGCGCGCGCTACGTCAATCGCCAGCGCGGCGCGGGCACCCGGGTGCTGCTGGACCACGAGCTGGCGCAGGCCGGCGTCGCGCCGGACGCGGTGCAGGGCTACGAGCGCGAGGAGCACACCCACCTCGCTGTCGCCGCCGCCGTGGCGGCCGGGAGGGCGGACTGTGGCCTGGGCGTGCTCGCGGCGGCTCGAGCGTTCGGGCTGGACTTCGTGCCGGTGGCCCGCGAGCCCTACGACCTGGTGCTCGAGCGGCGGACCGTGGACCTCCCGCTGCTGGCGCCGCTGTGGGCGCTGCTTGCCTCGCCCGCTTTCCGCGACGCGGTGGATGGCCTGGGGGGCTACGACACGGCCGAGATGGGCCGCCGGATCGTCTGACGGGGAACCGCGCGCAGCCGGCCGAGCCGGCTGCTTGCGGCTTAGCGGTGCGCCCGGGCCGCGCCGGCCCGCCGCCGGGCCTCCCGGGCGCGCGCGATCAGGGGATGCTCGGGCCGGCCCTCGAGGTTGATCTCCACCAGGGTGGCGGCTGCCGCGGCGGCCGCCTCGGCCAGCACGCAACCGGCGAGCGCGTCACCCCGCACGGCCGGGCCGGCGTCGTCCAGCACGGCCGCCCCGAGCTCGGCCGCCTCGGCCGCCGCCTCGGCGATCTCGGCAACAGACCGGCTCGCCGCCTCCAGCGCGGCGCCCACCCGCTCGGCCCGCTGCGGGTCGTCTTCGGGCAGGCGCAGAGCGTCGAGCACGGGGGCGTAGGAGCTCAGCTCCGTCTCGGCCAGGGAGAGAGCGCGAGCGCGCAGCTCGGCGGCCCTCGCGGCTATCCCGGGCGCCGACCCGGAGATCGCGCCCGCCATCTCCACCAGGGCGGCCGCAAGCGCAACGGTCACGGCGGTCGAGGAGCCGCCCCCCGGCGCGGGGCGCGGGGCGGCCACCTCCTCCAGGAAGCGGGCCAGGGGCTGGTCGGTGAAACCGCTCACGACAGCGGCGATCGTAGAGGCCGGTACCCTCAGGTGCGATGGCCACCGCCACCGTTCTGGAGCAGTTCACCGACGATCAGGTCGAGAGCTTCCGGCGCGACGGCTTCGTGATCGTGGAGGAGGGCCTGCTCTCCCCGGGAGCCATCGAGGTGCTGCGCGAGCGCTTCGCCGCGCTGTTCGAGGGCGACTACGCCACGGGCATCGCGCCGGACGAGGTCAACTGGAAGGCCGGGCGCGACCCCGACGATGTGACTCGGCAGATCTGCAACGGCTGGCGCTCCGACGACGTGATCGCCGCTCAGGTGCTCAGCGAGCGCACCGGACGCCTGGCCGCCCAGCTGATGGGCTACCGGGGCACGCGGATGCTGCAGGACAACTGCCTATGGAAGCCCCCCGGCGCCCGCTCGCTGGGCATGCACCAGGACGGTTCCTACGCCGGCTACCTGGTGCCGCCCGAGATGATCACCTGCTGGGTGGCCCTCGACGACACCCAGGCCCAGGGCGGCACGATCGAGTACGCGCGCGGCTCCCACCGCTGGCCTCGCGTGCCCCCGGACCGCGCCAGCTTCCACGCGCCCGAGGACTGGCTGGCGCCCCTGGCCGGCGCCACCCCCGAGGGCGTCGAGCCCGAGCGCGTGCCCGTGGTGGTAAAGGCCGGAGGTTGCGCCTTTCACCATTCGCTGACCTTCCACGGCTCGGGCCCCAACGAGGCCACCCGGGAGCGGCGCGCGCTGGTTTCGCACCTCATTCCGGAGCAGACCCGCTTCCACCCGCACGAGACCGACCTCATCTACTCGCGCTACCGGCGCCGGGGCGACCTCTCTCTCGACGAGTCCTACTTCCCGGTGGTCTGGGACGAGAACGGCGGCCGCAGCGGCTGGCTGGCCTCGCTGCCCGAGCTCCCCTAGGACAGTCCGGACGCCTCGGTCGGCCGGCCCTGCGCGTCGCAGGGCAGCTCCCGGCCGGGCCAGTCCTCGGGAAAGTCCGCCCAGGTCGCCGGACACCCGCTCCAGGTCCGTGGCCGGCACCTCGATGAGGCCGCTGTAGGGGCGATCCATGTCGGCGATAGGCCTGGAGATCGCGGGCGTCGCGCTCGTCGATGTAGGCGGCGGTCTCGTACAGAAAGTGGTCACCTCGGCGATCGTGTCCCACGGCTCACCCGGCCTGGTCTCCTCCTACGGCGGCAACCCGGTCAACGAGTACCTGCTCTTCTACGAGCTCGGCGTGGACGGGGTGTTCTCGGACTTCCCGAACACCGCCTTCGCCGCCCGCGAGCTGTTCTGGCTCGACCGCTATGGCTCAGATGACGAGGAGGGATAGGGCCGGGGCCGCTGCTCACGCCGCCTCGATCAACCCGAGCCTGCCGGCCAGCCACGACGCCGGCACCGCCTGGAACAGCAGGGTGAGGAGGATCGCCAGGGCCACCACGCTGGCGTAGATCTCGCTGTCCGGCACCCCCAGCCCGGCCAGGACCCCCACCAGCGCAGCGGGCACCACCCCGGTCTCCCGCGTCCAGCACATGAAGATGCGCTCGTTGCGGGTCCAGGCCGCGCGCCGGTCGGGGAGCGTGCAGGCCAGCACCGTCAGCGGCCGGGCCACCAGCATCAGCACGGCCAGCACCGCGATGGCCGGCAGCAGGTTCGCCCCCAGGTCCGCGAAGGGGATGTTCGCTCCCAGGACGACGAAGACGAACAGGGTCACCAGGTCGGCGGCGTTGAACGCAAAGGCCCGCATCTCGCGCTCGTGCTCGGAGTGCATCGCCAGCCCGAGGTGCTCCATGTTGCCCACGAGCAGCCCGGCCAGGAAGGCGCCCAGGTAGCCGCTCCCGCCGGCCGTGTCGAGCGAGAAGTAGCTGATCGTGACCACCGTCAGCACCGCGAGCGCGGACGACTCGCGCCAGATGCCCGAGCGGTGGCTCGAGATCGCCGCCGCCAGCAGGACGCCGGCCACCAGGCCGATCACCGTGCTGATGCCCAGGTCCACCACGAACTCGAGCGCGGGCTCGGCCAGCGAGCCGTCGCCCGAGAGCAGCACGCCCGCCAGCGTCAGGGCGAGCACCGCTCCGGTGGGGTCGTTGAAGGCGGACTCGGCGATCACCGTCTGGGCCACCTTCGGGCGCAGGCGCGAGCGCACGAACAGCGGGATCAGGATCGCCGGATCGGTGGGCGAGAGGACCGCGCCCACCAGCAGCGCCGCCGTCCAGGAGAGGTCGAACACCAGGTAGGCGGCGGCGCCCACCACCAGCGTGGTGAGGATCACCCCTGGCACCACCAGCATGCTCAACCCCACCCACACCCGGCGCAGCAGCGGAAGCGAGAGGTTCAGGCCGCCGTAGAACAGGATCAGCGAGACGCCCAGGGTGAAGATCAGCTGGGCGCCGAGGGAGTCGAGGGGCACGTCGATGACGTCGAGGGCGGAGGGCCCCATGATCGCGCCGATCGCCACCAGCACCAGGATCTCGGGCACGCGGATGACGCTGGCGAGAAAGCGCGCCGCCAGGGCCGCGACCAACAGCAGGCTGAGGGTGAGGAGGACATCCCGGGTCATGCGCCGCTCACGTGGTGGAGCGCAGGCGGCTGGCGCGCTCGCCCTCGCTGGCCATCCGGGCGAGGTCACCGGCGGTCACCAGCAGCAGGACGATGACCACGGCCGCTCCGAGCGCCACGGCGATGAGACGGCGTCGGGCGTCGTCCCGGGCCTTGTCGAAGGCGCGCTCGGTGGCGACCGCGCGACGGCTCTCGTAGCGGGCCAGGCGACCGGCGGTGGCGGCCAGCCTCTCGAAGCGCTCGATCTCCGGCCCGAGGAAGATCTGACGCACCCGCTCCTCCCGGCCCGCGCGCAGCGCGCGGTAGGCCACCGCGTCCAGCGCCATGAACTCGCCGAACTCGGCCTGGAGCTCGTCCAGCAGCGCCCGCTCACGGCGGTCCCGCATCGTGCCGGCCGCCGTGCGGAAGTCGCGCTCGAGCGCCCCGACGGACTCCTCGAAGCGAGGCCGCGAGCGGCCTGCGTCGTAGCCGTAGGCGGTCTGCCATCCGTTCATATCGGTCACGTCGAACTTCAGCTGGAGCGCCAGCGCCTCCCGGCGGGCGCTCTCTCGCACCTCGTCGAAGCGGTCGCCCAGCTCCGACATGGCCTGGAGCGCCACGCCGATCGTCACGAGCGGCCCCAGGATGGTCAGGACGATCGCGGTGTAGAGCTTGGCTCTGATCGTCACGCCAGGCCGCCTGTACAGTGGCCGGGCCCGTGCTCCTGTTCGTGCTCACCGGCCAGGCGCCGCTGATCCTGGTGATCACGCTGCTGATCCTGTGCTACCTGACCGGCTACGAGCTGTGGCGCGAGCGCGACCTGCCCTTTCTCTACAAGGCCTGGTGGGTGCTGCTCGTGCTGCTGCTGAACCTGGTCGGGTTCGCGGCCTTCTGGATCTGGCTCACCATCCGGCGCCGTCAGCGCCGGGAGGCCTAGCACCGATCCAGCGCCGAGGGTCACTCGCCCTCGGCCCGCACCCGGTGCAGGCGGGCAAGCTTGAGCGCGAGCTCCAGCGACAGCAGGTCCTCGTCGGGCAGGTGAAGGCCCGAGATCCGCTCGATGCGGTCGAGCCGCTGCCTGACCGTGTTGGGGTGGATGTAGAGCGCCCGGGCGCTGGCGGTGACGCTGCAGCGGTCGGCCAGGAACTGCTCGAGCGTCTCGAACAGGCGTGAGCCCCGGCGCCGGTCGTAGGCCACGAGCTCCTCGGCCGACTGCCGGTAGCGGTCCTGGGGAGCGTCGTCGAGCTCGAGGTGCACCAGGTACTTGTAGGCACCGAGCCCTTCATAGGTGACGGCGCCTCCGGCCGCCACCAGCGAGTGGCCGATCCGGGCGGCGTCCGCGGCCTCGCGCATCCGGCGGCGGGCGCTCGCGGCGCCCCGGCCGGTGTCGCTCATCCCGATCACCAGGCCCTCCTCGCCTGCGAGCTCCTCGCAGGCGAGCCGCAGGCGCTCGAGCGCGGCGGGCCCGCCGGTGGCGGGCGGCGCAAGCACGCGCACGCGGTCGTGACGGGCGTCGAAGAACGCGCGGCTCGAGACCCCACGTAACCTGGCCTCCAGCCGCGCGGTCAGGTCGGGCCAGCTCCCGGCCCTCTCCCCGGCCTCCGGCGCCCGCTCCACGTGCAGGAACAGATGCTGCCGGCTGAGGTCGCAGCGGGCCTCCAGCGCCTTGGCCTCGGCGCTGGCGGTCTCGCCCGCGGCCAGCGCGTCGAACATGTCCTTGACGATGTTCTCGGCGGTGAGCCGCTCGATCAGCTCGGCCTTCTTGAGCCCCACCGCGGTCTGGTGGGCCACCGCGTCCAGGAGCTCGCGCTCCTCGGCCGTGAAGGTGCGTCCCTCGGCCACGCAGGAGAGAACCCCGAGCTGCTCGTCGCCGGCCACGAGCGGCGTGACGAGCGCCGCGCCGCCGGGGCGCGGGCTGGCGGGCGTGGCGTCGGGAGGGTCGGAGCCGGCCAGTCGCAGCTCGTCGCCGCCGGGGTCGAGGCGGTAGACCTGGCAGGCGTCGGCCCCAAGCAGGTCTCGGACCCCGCGGGTGACCGCGTCGTAGAGGTCCTCGCGCAACGTCACGGCCGCGAGCGCCTGGCTCAGCCGGGTGAGCGTGGTGAGGGCCTCCACCCGGCGCCGCGTCCCCTCGTACAGCTGGGCGTTCTCGATCGCGCCTCCCACCAGGGACGCGGTGTGCACGAGGAAGTTCAGCACGTCGTCGTCGAACTCCCGCGGCGCCTCGGTGTGGAGAACGATCACGCCGATCACGTCGCCCGACTTGGCCAGGATGGGCACCGCCACCATCGACTGGAAGCGCTCCTCCTCGAGCTCGGGCACGTAGCGCATGCGCGGGTCCTCGAGCGCGTTCTCGCGGATGAAGGCGGGCGTCTTGGTCCGGGCCACCCAGCCGGTGAGACCCTCGTCGAGGCCGAACCCGAGCTCGCCCACGAGCGGCGCGTAGCGACCGGAGGCGGCACGCAAGATCAGCCGCCGTCCCTCTACGAAGTAGATGAAGCAGGCGTGGCAGCCGGTGGCGTCGGTGGCGATGTCGACGATGCCGCGCAGCACGCGGTCGAGGTCCAGCGAGGACGAGACCGTCTTGATGACGGCGTAGAGCGTCTCGTTCTCGCGCCGGGAGCGCTCGAGGGCGTCGGCGCCGCCGATGGTCGAGGGAACCGTCACCGCGGCCACATCGTAACCCGGTCCCCGATCGATCCCCTATGTGCGATCTGCACGTACGCGACAGGCAAACGGCGTTGACTTGCTCCATTGTGCCCGCGCCACCCCGACGGATAGCGTCGCGTCTGTTCGTGGCTTGTGATCACCGGCACGGGAGGGTGGGGGCATGATGGACGTCCTGTTCGCGCAGGTGGAGAACCTGGAGGACGCGGCTCCGGTCGAGTCCCAGGTGCTCGACAGCGCGATCCTGGGCGAGCAGTTCTACTTCTGGACCGTCGTCGTCATGTGGCTCATCCACGTGGGCTTCATGAGCTACGAGGCGGGCGTGGTGCGGCGCAAGAACGTGCTGGCCACGGCGATGAAGAACATCCTCACGATCGCCGTCGTCACGCCCACCTTCTACTACTTCGGCTGGTGGATCTACAACTGCAACCAGCCCGGCCTGCCGATCGGCCCCAACTCCACCGACTTCACCGCCGCCGCCTGCCAGGGCGGCATCCCCTGGAGCGACGCCTTCGGGCCGAACCTCGCCAACAACATCAACCTGATCTTCTTCCTGGCCTTCCTGCTGTTCAGCTGGACCACGGCCTCGATCATGTCCGGCGCCCTGCTCGAGCGCGTGCGCCTCTCGGCCTACCTCGTGCTCGCCGTGATCCTGGGCTCGGTGGTCTGGATCCTCGACGCCGCCTGGGGCTGGAGCGCGGGCGGCTGGCTCACGATGCGCTTCGGCTTCCACGACTCGATCGCCTCCGGCGTGGTGCACGGGGTGGCCGGCGCCTTCACGCTCGGGGTGCTGTTCAACCTCGGGCCGCGAATAGGCAAGTACACCCGCGAAGGGCTCACCCGGGTCTTCCGGCCGCAGAACCTGCACATCACCCTGATGGGGCTGATGCTGATCTTCACCGGCTTCTACGCCTTCTACGGCGCCTGCCTGGTGATCGCGTCCACCGCCTTCCCCGGGCTGGGCCTCCATCTACCTCAGCCCCACCACGCTGGGCTCGATCACCATGGTGATCACCTTCGGCTTCGCCGGAGGGTTCACCGGCGGCTACTTCGCCTCGCGCGGGGATCCCTTCTGGACCATCTCCGGCGGGCTGGCCGGCGTAATCGGGGTGTCGGCGGGCGCCGACGTGTACGCCCCCACCCTGGCCTACCTGCTCTCCATGGCCACCGCCGCGATCGCCTACTACGCCGGGAGCCTTCATCGAGCGACGCATGCGGGTCGACGACGTGGTGGGCGCGGTGGCCGTGCACGGCGTGTCCGGCTTCCTGGGCGTGTTCTGGGTGGGTGTCTTCGCTGCCGGCTATCCCACCGGGATCAACAACGTGGAGAGCTCGATCGGCGGCCAGCTGATCGGTATCGCCACCTTCGTCCCCCTCGGATTCCTGAGCGGCTGGGTGGCCTCCTGGATCCTCAAGAAGCTGAACCTGCTCCGGGTGCCGCCCGAGGTCGAGATCGCGGGGCTCGACCCGGTGGAGTACGAGCCGGACCTCTACTTCCCGGAGGTGGCCAAGGCCGAGGAGATGCTCACCGATCCCGACGGCAGGCCGGTGCCCGCCGCCGGAGTGATCGAGGCCGCGTTGCGCGACGAGGTGATCCGACGATGACAGCGCCGGGGACGAGAAAGGGGGCGGGATGCCTGCTCTGATCAACAGCGCGCCCGAATGCGTGACCACGGTGGACGGGGCCAAGCCCGCCGACGACTCCGCCGACTTCATCATCCAGGCCGCCTACGAGGACTGCGCCGGCTTCATGACCTTCGGGCCGGGCAGCACCTACGGCGACGAGGGCGCGGCCGCCGACACGGCGTACTACGTCCTGACCGTGCTCGGAATCGCCGTGACGCTGCTTGCGCTGGTCGCCTGGATCATCTACGAGAATCGCCGCCTGATGGCCTTCGCGCTGCCAGCCCGCGGCCCTGGCCCCGACCACGCCGAGGGCGTTCCGCCCGGGCCGGCCTGAGGAGGACAGCCCAATGAAGCAGATCGAATTTCCACCCAAGCAGACGCACGTCAAGGGATTCGAGTACGCGATGCTGGGGATCTCGATCGTCCTGGCCATCATCGTCCTGGTGATCGTGCTGGGCACGAGCATCGGCGACGAGTTCCGGCCCACCGTCTGACCTGCCCCCCGCGCGCCGGTAGGCTCGGCGTGTGACGCCGTCGGTCGAGACGGACGGCTCGCCGCGCGGCCCCCGCCCCGGCGACCTCCGCCGCAGCACCTGGACCCGCGTGGCCGTGCTGGTGATCGTGCTGGGCCTGGCCTTCGCGGTCTCCCGCGGCTGCCAGCAGTCCCAGATCCGCATCACCAAGGAGCAGGCCATCGCGGCCGCCGAGGGCGAGATCGACTTCGAGCCCTCCCAGACTCAGGTCCGCCTACTGCGCCAGGGGCTCAACTCGGAGCCCTTCTGGATCGTCTCGCTCTCGATCCCCACCGGCGAGCGCGATGTCTTCCGCC
This sequence comes from uncultured Thermoleophilaceae bacterium, assembly GCA_963850205.1. Taxonomy (GTDB): domain Bacteria; phylum Actinomycetota; class Thermoleophilia; order Solirubrobacterales; family Thermoleophilaceae; genus JACVRW01. The sequence goes on from CAWKKJ010000008.1 coordinate 1,024,306, forward strand.
GCCTGGCCGTCGTCCGCGTGGACGCCAACACGGGCGCGGTGGCCGACGTGAAGCAGCAGCGGCCCCTGCCGGAGCCGTAGGCTGCGGGCCATGCGTCGGACTCCGGGGCATCCGCGTGGATAGCGCGACCGTGCGCCGCGCCTATATCCGGCAGCGGCGGGAGGCGTTCGGGAGCCTCCAGGAATATCGGGAGTACCTGCGCGTGACCGGCCTGCGCCCCTGGGTGATCCGTTTTCGAATCCGGCAGGACCTGCTCTCCGAGCGACTCCAGAGCCAGGTGCTTGCCACCGTCCCGGCACCGACCGAGGTCGAGCTCCGGGCCTACTACGAGGCCAACCGCGACGGCTTCGTCGGGCTGACCTACGAGCAGGCCCGACCCCGAATCGTGGAGATCGTCCTGTCCGACCGCCAGACGGCCGCCGTCGACGGGTTCATCGAGGAGTTCAGGACCCGCTACCGCGAGCAGACGACCTGCTCGCGCGGCTTCGTCGTCAGGCGCGTCTGCAACAACGGGCCCGCCTAGCCCATCGGCTCCCAGAGCTGGATGCCGTTGCCCTCCGGATCGCGGAGCTCGGCGAAGAGGCCGTTCGGATAGCGCTCGGGGTCGACGGCGACGCTCTCGCCGGCCGCCTCCAGCTGGGTCACGAGCGCGTCCAGATCGGCGACCCGGAAGTTGATCATCCAGGTGTGCTCCGGCGGGCCGATCATCTCGGAGTCCTGTGGGAAGGGCGCGAACACCGTCTCCCCCTCCTCCTGGCGCCAGGGGCCCTCGTCGTAGCTCTCCGGAACCGTCTTGACCCCGAGTCGCTCCTGATACCACTGCGCGAGCTTCTCGGGCTCACGCGAGCGGAAGAAGAAGCCTCCGATGCCGGTCACGCGCTCCACGGACCGGCAGCCTACGCGAGCGCCGGCGCCGGTGCCTTGATTCGCTCCGGGGGACTATCCATAGTCCCCACGAGTCGTCATGGGGAACCTGAGACGCAACTGGGCCGAGCTCTCCTTTGAGAAGAAGCTCAGCATCGTCGTCGTGCCGATCCTCCTGGCGGCGATCGGGACGGGCATCCCGATTCTGGTGGGCGCACTCGGAGATGACGACACTCCCCGGTCGCCTCGGCAAGATCCCACGCCGCGCCCGAATCTCGAGGTGGTGGACCTGGCGGTGACGGGCGGAGAGAACCGCGAGCCGCTCCAGGCGATTGACGTGACCGTACGAAACTCCGGCGACCTGGTCTCGATCGTGAAGCGGATGGCGCTCCGGATACATGCAAGCGCCCCTCTCAAGACCTGCACCGGAGGCGGGGCGGGGCCGCTTCCGTCATCGCAGCGCTATGAGGTTCTGCTCCCGCTCAGGCCGGCCCCGGAGCAACGGGTGGAGGCCAAGCTGTCGCAGCAGATAGGGCCCGGAGAGGTCGACCGCTTCACCGTCGCGCTGAACGTTCCCGACACGGCGCTGTTCAGGACCCAGCTCTACCAACTGGACGTGCTGCTGTATCTCGACAGCGGCGAGCGGCCCTTTGCGGCCGGACCCGTCGTGGCCTCCGCGCCCTACCCGCCTTCGGCGTATGACTTTCGCGCCGCTTGGCCGCCGGCCGTCCGCCGTCAGTTCGAGGACTGCTTCGAGACCAACCAGGCGAACTTCAGGCGCATCCTTGCTCTGGAGGGCGAGCGAGCGCCGGCCCTCACTCTCGATCTGCTCTCTCAGGGCTAGGAGCGCCGCGCCCGGAAGCGGAAGCTGTCGGCGTCCGCCTGGACCTCGACATCCTCGAACCCGGCGGCCGACAGCCGCGCCGGCAGGTCGGCCGGATCGATGACCACCTTCACGTCGCCGATGTGCAGCAGGGCGAAACCGACGCCCCGGCCGGTGCTGTCGGTGCCGGCGAACGGCGCCCCCGGGCGCAGCACCCGCCGGACCTCGGCGAAGAGCCGGTCCTGGGCGGCCGGCGAGGGCACGTGATGCAGCATCGTGAAGCAGACCGCGCCGCTGAAGCGATCGGCCTCGAACGGCATCGCGGTGGCGTCGCCGTCCACGATCTCCGCCCGCCCGTCGAACCGCTCGCGCAGGGCCTGCGCCAGTCCGGGGTCGAGCTCCAGCGCGGTGAGCCGGCCGTCGCCCGCCGCCAGCACCTCGGTGGCCGGGCCGAAGCCGGGACCCACCTCGAGGATCTCGTCGCCGAGGTCCAGGCCCTCGACGGCGGGCGGCACCAGGTCCTCGCGCACATGCCGCTTCCAGGCCTCGCGGTTGCAATACCAGTGGTGAAGGCGATTCACGTCGGTGTGAGGATCGCAGGCTCCGACAGGTGCTCGACCAACGCCCGCAGCGGCGCGCCGGCGCCGCTCCTCCAGGCCAGCTGCAGGGGAACGAAGACCGGGGGCGACAGCGGGCGAAAGGCGACGTCGGGGCGCTTGAGGCCATCCGCCAGCCGGCCGCTCACGGGCGCCACCGACACCGGCCCGCTGTTCGCCTAGGGGTTGCGCACGAAACGTCTTTGAGCTCAGCCGGTCAGTGCACCACCTCTCGACGTCGAGCATGCCTGCCAGTCGCTTCCGATCGCTGTCGAGGCGGAGGCCGCAGGCCGGAGCGAGATCAGTGATCGGCGCTCGGTTCTGGGCCGCCGATTAGTTTCGCGCCAGCTTCTCCGCCGGGGTCATGAAGTCGAGCGTCTGTCGGGGCCTACGGTTGAGTTTGGCCGCGATCTCGTCGAGCTCGCGCCTGGGTTACCTCGTTGAGGCTTCTGCCCTTGGGGAAGTACTGGCGAAGCGAGACCGTTGGTGTTCTCGTTCGGGCCTGCGCTGCCAGGGGCTTCGGGGGTCGCAGAAGTAGACGTCGACGCCGGTCTCGACGGAGAAGCTGCCTGTGCTCGGCCATCTCGTGGCCTTGATCCCAGGTCAAGCGAGCGCCGCAGCTGCTGCGGGCAGGGTCGTGATCGACGCCGAGCGCCTCGCAGCACCGGCTCGGCGCGAAACCCATCGGGCAGCGCGACGAGCTGGGAGTAGCGGGTCTGGCGCTCGACCAGGGTGGCGATCGCGCTCGTCTTGTTGCCCATCAGCAGGTCTCCCTCCCAGTGGCCCGGGACCGCCCGATCTGCCACCTCGGCGGGCGCTCGGAGATCATCACCATCTCGCGGATCCTGCCCCGGCCCTCGCCCTGGCGGCTCGAGCCGCGGGGCCGGCGCTTGGCCCGTCCGCTGCGCAGGTGACGGGTCAGCTCGCGCCTTGCAGCGATCCGCTGCGACTGCACATATAGCGAGCGATAGATCGTCTCATGGGAGAGCTGCATCGCCTCATTGTCGGGGTGCAGGCGCCGCAGCCAGCCCGAGATCTGCTCGGGGGAGTTGATCGTCAGCTGAGCGGGCCCGCTGACGAGCGCGCGGAGCTTCGCGCAGGAGCCGAGCTTCGGTCGGCTTTGGCCGGCGGGCCCGATGCCAGGCCTCCTGCGTCGGCAAAGCTGACGCCCGGTAGCGGCGGCGGCCTCCACAGCGGCGGATCTCGCGACCGATCGTCGTGTGGTGTCGGCCCAGGCGACGGCCGATCGCCCGGTCGGATTCCGCACGGCTATCCCGCGCGAGATCTCCTCGCGCTCGTCCAGCGCCCATGCAGCGCTCGCTGCGCCGACCCAGGCCGCTTCGGACGGATTCCACCGCAGCGCGCAAGGTGGCGCGTCACCCGCCTCCGCTCGAGGCCGAGGCGGCGCGCGATCTCGCTGTCGTTATGCCCCTCAGAGCGGCGCTCCCAGACCCAGTCCTCGATCTCCTTCGTAGAATCCCTTGCGTCCACCTCTTCACCGCACACCCCTCCCTCGTTGCTCGATCCTCAGAGCCTGATCACCTGCAGGTGGTGCGATCGATGACTGGAATCCGCCTCCCCATACGGGACGCAACGTAGGCACCCCCCTCTCAAGGGACGCGGATCTCGCCGCCGCGCCCGTTGAGCGTCTTGCCGTGCTCGGCGCCCGGGTCGACCGCGACGGCGGCCGCGCCCAGAGCCAGGGCCACGATGGCCGCGGCAGCGGCGGTCAGGAGCCTCCGCCGCCGGCGTTGGCGCCGGGCCGCCTCCAGTGCCTCCAGGTCCACGATCCGGGCGACGGCGGCCTCGCTGAGGCCGAGGTCCTGCGCGCGACAGTGGGCGAGCAGCGCGTCCGGGCCGTCCAGGCGCAGCAGCTCGAGGTCGTAGGCCTCGGCCAGCCGCTCGAGTCGTGCCTCGTTGGCGTTGGGAAGCAGCACGAGGGCGTGAGGCCGGCCACGCTCGGCCCTGAACCCCTCGGCGTGGACCTCGACCGCGCCCGACGCCTCGAGGATGCCCGGCACATCCCGGCGCGAGGAGCACACCCGGCGCGCGGCCGCGCGGCTCGGGTGCCAGGCGTGGAGGCCGCACTCACAGGTCGCGCCGGGCGGTTCGTGAGGAGGCTCGACCGCGCATTCGGCCTGGAGCAGCTCTCCTCCCGGCGGCCACGGCGTGGTCTGGTGCGGCCCGGCCAGGCGCTCGTGCCCGGGCGCTCCGGCCACCGTCCAGGTGCGCAGCCCGTAGATCGGCCCCGGCACGAGGCCGGGCTCGGTCATGCCTGTGGCTGCGGCTGGGGTTGAGGCTCGCCGGCGGGGAGCTCGTCCGAGGGTTCCGGCTCCTCGATGGCCACGACCGGTGGCGCGACGATCTCGACCATGATCCTGCGCGATGGATCCTCGAAGCGCATGAGGAAAGGGTAGCCCTTGGCACGAGCGTGCCACCATCGCGGGGATGCCCAGTTGGTCCGAGTTCGAGCAGGAGGCGCCGGAGCTCGCCGAACGGGTGCGCAAGCGCCTGGACGCCTACGCCCACAAGACCCTGGCCACCATCCGCCGTGACGGCTCGCCTCGCATCTCCGGCACGGAGAGCGAGATCAAGCAGGGTGAGCTGTGGATCGGATCGATGTGGCTGGCCGTGAAGGCGCAGGATCTGCGGCGCGACCCCCGCTTCGCTCTCCACAGCGGCTCGGAGGACCCGCCGGGCTGGTCCGGTGACGCCAAGCTCGCCGGGGTCGCCGAGGAGATCACCGATCCCGAGCGGGTGGCGGAGATCAGCGGCGACAAGGCCCCGCCGGGCCCGTCCCACCTGTTCCGGCTCGAACTGCACGAGGTCTCGACGGTCGGCCTCAACGAGCAGCGCGACAAGCTGGTGATCGAGGTGTGGACGCCGGGCGGCGGCGTCCGGACCATCGAGCGTTAGGCGCTCTGGCCCAGCCGCTCGTAGCGCCCGCCGTGGAATAGCAGGGGGGCGCCCACGTGGTGCCGGGCGTACTCGACCCGGCCGAGGAACAGCGAGTGGTCGCCGCCCCAGTAGGAGCGGGTGACGCGAGCGACGAAGTGGGCCAGCGCCCCGTCCACCAGCGGCGTGTCGTGGACGAGATCGAAGCGGGGCATCGGCAGCTGCTCGCCGGTGCGGCCGGCGAAGCGGTCCGACAGCTCGGCCTGGTCGGCGCAGAGCACGCTGACGCCGTAGTGGCCCCCCTCGTGCAGCAGGTTGCACATCTTGGTGCGGCGGTCAATCGAGATCAGCACGAGCGGCGGCTCGAGGGAGACGGACATGAACGCGTTGGCGGTCATGCCGTGCACCTGCTCGGTGCCCCTGGTGGTGATCACCGTGACCCCGGTGGCGAACATGCCCAGCGTGCGCCGCAGTGCGACCGCCGGGTCGTCCCCGCGCTCGTCGGAGACGTCCGGCGCCTCGTCGCGGTCGAACTCGTCGAACGGGTTGGCCCCGATCCCGTCCGGCCCGGTGAAGCTCAGCGGAAAGTCGAACTCGGCCGGGGGGCGGGGGGCGGTGTCGGTCATCTCAGCTCAGGATCGCGGGCGGGTCTTGTCCGGATCGTAGAAGGGGAAGCGCACCACGGCGGCGGGGATCCGCTTCTGGTGGCCGTCGAGCTTGCCCACCTCCACCTCGGTCCCGATCTCGGAGTACTGCACGTTCATCCGGCAGAGGGCGACGTTCTTGCGCAGCGTCGGGCTGCGAGTACCGCTTGTGACCACGCCCACCCGGCGCCGGCCCACGTACACCTCGTCCCCGTGCCCGGCGGTCTCGTTGCCCTCGAGCTCCAGGCCCACCAGCGTCCGCTGCGGGTGCGCCTTGCGCTCGATCAGGGCCTCCTTGCCCACGAAGTCGTCCTCGGATTCGAGCTTCACGGCGAAGCCGATGCCGGCCTCGAAGGGGTCGACCTGGTCGTCGAACTCGTAGCCGGCGAAGATCAGCCCCGCCTCGATGCGGATCATGTCCAGCGCCTCGAGGCCCAGCGGCTTGAGCCCGTGGCCCTGGCCCGCCTCCCAGATGGCTTCCCACACCGCCGGGCCGTCGCTCGGGTGGCAGAAGACCTCGTAGCCCAGCTCGCCGGTGTAGCCGGTGCGCGAGACCACGATCGGGATCCCGTCGTAGCCGCCGATCCGGCCCACCAGGAAGCGGAACCACTTCAGCTCCTCGAGCGCAGGGTGGGTCGGCGGCGTCCACACCACCTTCTTCATCAGCTCCCGGCTCTCAGGTCCCTGCACGGCGAGGTTGTGCAGCTCGTCGGTCGTCGGCTTCAGCCACACCTTCAGCCCCAGCCGCCCGGCCAGCTCCTCGAGCCACACCCCGGTGTAGGGATCCCCGCCGATGAAGCGGAAGTTGTCGTGGGCCAGCCGGAAGACGGTGGCGTCGTCGATCATTCCCCCGGTCTCGTTGCAGACGGCCGTGTAGGCCACCTGCCCGACCGCGAGCTTGCGCACGTCGCGGGTGATGGCCGTCTGGACGAGGATCTCGGAGTCCGGCCCCAGCACCTCCCACTTGCGCAACGGGGAGAGGTCCATGACCACGGCCTTCTCGCGGCAGGCCCAGTATTCGGCGATCCCGCCCTCGTTGTTGTAGCAGTGGGGGAGCCAGTAGCCGCGGTACTCGACAAAGCTCTTGGTGAGCTCCCCGGTCCGCGGGTGAAACGCCGTCTCCTTGGTGAGCACTGGCTCGGCCTCCGGGGTCACGCGGTGGGCGATGGCCGCCTGAAAGCGGTTCTCGGGCGAGTAGACGCGCACGTGCACGTCGGTGATCTCCCAGCCGTTGGCGGGATCGATGTCGTCCGGGCAGGCCGACGACGCGCACACGAGGTCGCTGGCCGCCCGCAGCAGCACGTAGTCACCGGGGCGCGACCAGGGCTCGTCCATCACCAGCTGGTGGTCGCCGTCGAAGTACGTGTTGTAGAAGAAGTTGAGCGCCTCCCAGCCGGAACGCTCGGCGATTCCGTAGGGGGCGACCTGGGCGTTGAAGTTCTCGGTGCAGCTGATGTGCCCCGGGTAGCCCAGGTCCTCGTAGTACTTGGGCTGGCAGGCCAGCGCGAACATGTCGTGGCGGCCGACGGTGTCCTGCACCACCTCGACCAGCGGATCGTGTTCGACGTCGTAGAACTTCGCGTACAGCCCGGGCGTGGGGACCGCGGTGCCCATCAGGGTGCGGGTGGTCACCCCGTCCAGCCCCAGTTCCAGGCCGGCCTGAAGCTTGTGCTCGTGGAAGGCCAGGAAGTCCGAGCACTGCTTGCCCTTCACGTCGATGATCTGGATGTACTCGCCCTCGCGGACCTCGTAGGCCAGCGCCGAGGCCTTGTCGACCCGGAAGTCCAGCCGCGGCTCGGCCAGCGGTGGCGGCAGCTCGAGGTCGACCTCCTCGCGCGGGCGCGCCCGTTTGAGCTCCACGACCAGCGCGGACGCCGGCAGACGTGTCTCCTCCGGCGGCTCGCCCGGAGCCGCCACCACGGCCAGCACGTCGCGCTCGGCCAGAAACGACTGCGAGGCGCCGGCGTCGCCGTCCGGGCCGAACAGCCGGACGGCGCGCGCGTCGTGCGGCTTCAGGCCCCGTGCGTGCAGCACGCCGAGCAAGCCCTCGCCGCCCCCGTTCGAGACCAGCCCACGGAGAACGGTGGCCGGGGCGTCGGCCGCCGCGCCCAGCGCGGCGGGGTCGTCACGCCCGTCGGGGGCCAGCGCGGTCAGCTCGGCCGGCTGGCCGCCGTCCGGATCGATCACGGTCAGCCGGTCCCCGGCGCGCACCTCGACGACCGTGGCCGCGCCCGGGCGCACCCACCAGGACTCGAAGGAACGATCGACGGGCTTGAGGCCCGCGACCAGCGGCGGTGCGGCGGGGATGCTCACGCCTTCGCGGCCGGCTCCTTGGCCTCGTCCTTGTCGGCCTGCTCGGACAGCTGCTTGGCGAGGTCGCGCTTGCCGGCGGCGTCGAGCTTCTTGACCTCGTTCTCGACCACCCTGCGGTTGTAGGTCTGGTTCCAGTAGTCGAGTGCGTCGAAGCCCAGCAGCACCGCCTTGCCCACGAACTGGCGCAGCACCTCGTTGGTCGGCCCCATAACCCAGCCGGCCTTGGCGTCGCGCACGTAGCGCTCGAGCTCCATGTCGCGCTTGTAGCCCGATCCCCCGCAGGCGTGCAGCATCTTGTCCACGTGGTGAGCGGTGTTCTTCGCCGCCTCGAACTTGATCTGCCAGGCCCAGTGCAGGTAGTCGGCCCTGGCCGTCTCGCCCGGCTCCAGCTCCCGGCGGTTGTCGTCGGTCACCCGGTCCATGGCCTGGGCCACGCTGAGGACGAACACGCGGCAGCCGTTGGTGTCCATCACGGCCTCGCCCACGTAGTCCTGGATCGTCGGGTAATCGGCCACGCGCATGCCCACGTCCACGTGACGCTTGCGCGTGGTGTGGCGCCGGGCGATGTCGACGGCCCCCATGGTGATGCCGTTCCACACCGAGGACGAGCCCACCAGGAACCAGGGGTCCACCGCCTCGTCGTTGGAGGTGGCGCCGTCACCCAGCGGGCCGACGATCTGGTCCTCGGGAATCTGCACGCCGTCGACCTCGATCGGGCCGGACTGGTTGCCGCGCAGGCCGAGAGCGTCCCAGAGCGAGGGCTGGGCCTTCACGTGCTCGCCGTCGATGACGAAGACCGACAGGTCGTCGTAGCCCTTGAAGTCGGGGCTCGTGGTCTGCACCACGTAGAAGTCGGCGAAGCCCCCGGAGGTCGTCCAGGAGGCCTTCTTGTTGACCTTGAAGCCGCCGTTGGAGCGCTCGGCGCTCGACGAGAACGGGTACCAGAAGTGCGATCCGGTCTCGGGATCCGAGTAGGAGAGCGTGCCGATCTTGCCGTCGTTCAGAGGCCGGATGTACTTGTCGACCAGCTCGGGGGTCGGCCGCAGCATGATCGTCGCCACCGCGCTGATGTGCATCACGTAACACATCGCGGTCGACGCGCAGCCGTAGCGGGCGAGCGTCTCGCAGACCATCGAGTAGGCCACGTGGTTCTCCCCCAGGCCGCCGTACTCCTCGGGCACGGTCAGCGACAGAAAGCCGTTCTCGGCCAGGATCTCGAAGTTGCGGCGCGGGTACAGGAGCTCGTCGTCGGACCGCTTCGCGTTGGCCCGCAGCTCCTGCTCACACAGGTCGATCAGCTTGGCCCGCAGCTCCTTCTGGCGCTCGGTGAGAAACCAGTCCGGATCCCACTCGTAGCCAAGCCCCCAGAACGGCTCGCCGCCCCACGTCTTGTCAGCCATCTCTTCTCCCCGTTCGAGGCGCTCTTCGAACAAATATGTTCAACAGGTTTCTACCGCATCGGACCTGTGCTGTCCATCACGTGCCGCAGGCTAGAGGTCCTCGATGTATTCGACCGCGTTGCCGGGTAGGGAAAGCGATCGGGCTCGGGGCCGGTCATGAGCTCCCCCTGAGCCTACCCGTCCGCCCGGAGCGGGCGCCGAGCCGCCGCCCGACGAGGTGACGAACGCCTCGGACGCGGAGGTCGCGGCCGCGTGCTAGGTTCGCGGCGCAGTGTCCGTGACGCGAGAGCTCCCAACGAAGGCGCTCATCGGCGGTGAGTGGGTCAGTGGCGGCGGCCCCGCGATGGAGGTGCGCTCCTCGTGGTCGGACACCGTTGTCAGCCGTATCGACACCTGCACCCCGGCGGACGTGGATCGAGCCGTCCAGGCTGCGCGAGCCGCTCAGCGCCTGTGGGGCGGACTGTCGCTCGTCGAGCGCGTCGAATTGGTGCGGGAGATGCACCGCGTCGTCGTGGCTCACGGCGAGGAGCTCGCCCAGATGATCACGCTCGAGACCGGGAAGACGATCTCGGAGACGCGCGAGGAGATCCACGAGTACTCGGCGCCCGCGTACCAGAAGGCGGCCGAGGAGGTGCTCCGCCATCGCGGGATGACCTTGCCCTCGACGCAGGAGCGCGCCAACAACAAACGGCTGCTCATGTCCCACCGGCCCGTCGGGGTGGTCGCGGTGATCACCCCCTACAACTTCCCCACGGACATCGCCTCGATCGCGATCGCCCATGCGATCGCCTCTGGAAACACGGTCGTCTGGAAGCCCTCCGAGTTCGCCGCCACGAGCTGCGCGATGCTCGCGGAGCTCTTCGCGGAGGCGGGCTTCCCGCCAGGGGTCGTGAACCTCGTGCAGGGCTACGGGGAGACCGGGGCCGCGCTCGTCGAGCACGAGGGCGTCGATGCGATCTTCTTCACCGGCTCGACCGCGACCGGCGAGCAGATCAGTCGCGCGGCCGGGCTCAAGAAGCAGCTGCTCGAGCTCGGTGGCGACGGGCCGCAGATCGTCCTCGCCGACGCGGACGTCGATTCCGCCGTGGAGGGTGCGGTACTCGGAGCCTTCTACCTCGCCGGCCAGGTCTGCACCTCGGCGGAGCGGATCCTCGTGCACGAGGACGTGCACGACGAATTCGTCGAGAAGTTGAAGCGACGGACGGCGGCGGTTCGCCTCGGCGATCCGACGGACGAGGCGACGGAGATGGGGCCGCTTTGCAACGACGCCACCTTCGCCCGAGTGACGCAGCACGTCGAGGGTGCCCGGAACGATGGCGCCGAGGTGTTTCAGTTCGGCGAGCCCGACGGCGTCTTCTATCCGCCGACGATCCTGACCGGCGTCACCCCGGACATGGAGATCGCGCAGAACGAGACGTTCGGGCCCGTCACTCCGGTCATCAAGATCCGCTCGGCCGACGAGGCGATCGAGATCGCGAACGCGAGCGATCTGGGCCTGAACGCTTCCGTCTACACGCGCGACCTCGCGACCGCGTTCCGCGTGGGCGAGGCACTCCAGCACGGAACGGTGAACGTCAACGAGAGCACGAACTACTGGGATCAGCTGGCGCCGTTCGGCGGGACCGGCAAGAGCGGCATCGGCCGTGAGCTCTCGCAGTGGTTCCTGAACACGTTCACCGAGATGAAGCTCCTCAACATCGACCTGAACGACACGCCCAAGGGCGACCGCCGGGTCCTCCGCGACTAGCGGCGTCGTGTTCGACGCGCCGCTGCGACCGCCCGGCGCGATCCGCGCGCACTGGTTTGAGGAACTGCTGCCGGAGACGCCGGCCCATCCGGCCCTCGACGTCTCCACACGCGCCGACGTTTGCATCGTCGGTGCAGGGTTCACCGGTCTCTGGACCGCGCTCGCGCTCAAGCGGCGCTCACCCGGCACGGACGTGGTGCTGATCGACGGAGACGTCTGCGGCGGTGGCGCCAGCGGCCGCAACGGCGGGTTCGCGATGACGTGGTGGTCGAAGTTTCCGTCGCTCCAGAAGCTGTGCGGCACGAATGCCGCCGTCGACCTCTGCCGCCGTTCGGAGGAGGCCGTCGTGGACATCGGCCGCTTCTGCGAGGAGCACGGCATCGATGCCTGGTACCGGCAGGCGGGGTGGCTGTGGGCCGCGACGAACACAGCCCAGCTCGATGCCTGGTCGGCAACCCTCGAGGCGATCGAGCGCGCCGGCGCCCGTCCGTTCGAAAGGCTGGAGCGCGACGAGGTCGCCGAGCTCTCCGGATCACCCGTGCACCTCGCGGGCGTGCGCGAGGCCGCAGCGGCGACGATCCAGCCGGCGCTGCTGGCGCGGGGGCTCGCGGAGGTCGCGCGGTCGGACGGCGTCAGGGTGCATGAGTGGACGCCGATGACGGCTCTCGTGCGCGGCTCGAGCCCGCAGGTCGTCACACCCCGTGGGACGATCACGGCCGGCTGCGTGGTGCTCGCCCTGAACGCGTGGGCCGCAGAGCTTCCGGAGGTGGCGAAGTCGCTTGTCGTCGTCGCGAGCGACATGATCGCGACCGAGCCGCTCGGCGTGCGCGAAGAGGAGCTGACGTGGCCGCTCGGGCTCGCGGTCTCGGACTCCCGCCGGCTGATCAACTACTACCGGCGCACCGACGACGGCCGGGTCGTCTTCGGCAAGGGCGGCGGCTCCCTCGCGCTCGGCGGACGGATCGGCGCCTCATTCCACGGCCCGTCTCCGCGACTCGACGAGGTGCGAGGCCAGTTCGGTCGGGCGTATCCGCAGCTGGCGGACACGACGATCGCCGCGAGCTGGCGCGGCCCGATCGACTACTCGATCTCGGGGCTTCCCTTCTTCTGCCGATTGGACGGGAGCCCTGAGGTTGTCGTGTGCGCGGGATTCTCCGGCAACGGCGTCGGCCCGTCGCGCCTAGCGGGCGACCTTCTGGCGGAGATGGCCCTGGAGCGCGGCGAGGCGGACCTGCCGCCCGCACTCGGCCGGCTTCCGAGCAGCCGTCTCCCTCCCGAGCCCCTCCGCTACGCCGGCGGGCGCCTCGTCCGCGAGGCGGTCGCCCGGAAGGAGCGACTCGAGGATCGCGAGCGCAAGCCGGATGTGGTGACGCGCGCCATCGCGGGGCTCGACCCGACGAGCTTCATCGACCGCGGCACGCCGTAACCGCTCCTTCGAGGCGTCGGCAGCCCGTTGCAAACCTTCAAACAAATTTGTATGGTCGCCCAGGTGGCGTCCACTGGGGCGCCCGAGTCGCGAGGGAGGCTGCATGGCTGAAGTTGTCGTTGACCAACGTCGTCTCCTGAAGACGATGAGGTGGTACGACGGGGTCGTCATCGGCCTGGCAAACCCGGGGTTCCTGCTGGTCGGGCTCGCCTTCTCGATCGTGTACCTGGGCGGAGCGTGGGCGCTCACGCTGTGGATCATCTCGGCGGTGATCGGCGCATTGCAGGCGTACATCTACTGCGAGCCCGCGGCGATGTTCCCAGACAAGCCGGGCGGTCTCTCGGTCTACGCCCGTGAAGGCTGGCGGAAGCACTTCTCGCTTGCTGGGCCGATCGCCGTCTTCGGCTACTGGTTCGCGTGGTCGAGCGTGCTCGCGGTGTACGGAAGCTTCATCGGCCTGCTCCTGATCGGCGAGTTCGCCAGCGCGGACTCCGGCATCGCGACCTGGACTTGGGATCCCGCCGGGCTCTCCGCGGTGACCGCGGCCAAGCTGATCGGCATCGGCGCGATCATCGTCTGCTTCGTCTTCAACGTCCGCGGCATGCGCCCGGCCGTGGGGCTCAGCTACGTCGTGGCGGCGATGATGGTCATCCCGATCGTCGTCATCGCCTTTGGCGCGTTCCTCACGGGCGATGTCGCCAACCACGAGGTCGGGTCGAGCTACCTCGCGGCCTCCGTCGAGTTCTTCGGCAACTCGCCGGGTTGGTTCAACGAGTTCGCGCTCATCATGGTCTGGCTCTACATCCTCGGCTGGTCCACCTACGGGCCCGAGGCCGCCGCGTCGTTCGCGCCGGAGTACAAGGACACGAAGAACGACACCCGCAAGGCGCTTGCGGTCACCGGCGGGATGAACGTCGTTCTCGCGTGTCTGCTTCCTATCGCCGTGTTGGGGACGGTCGGCTACGACGTCATCGTCGGCGATCTCACCGGCGTGGTCTACCTCATCGATGTCATGCACACGATCGCAGGGGACACGCTCGGGACGGTGCTCACGCTCTGCCTCTGCGCGGGCCTGCTCCTGTCGATGAACACGGCGACGATGGACGGCTCGCGGGCGCTGTACGCCCTGTCCGAGGAAGGAATGACGATCAAGCAGCTGGGCGTGCTGAACAAGCACCACGTACCCGCACGCGCGATGACGCTCGACGCGATCATGAACATCGCGCTGATCCTGATCTTCCCTGGCATCTTCTTCATCCTCGCCGCGGGCAACCTCGGCTACATGCTCTCCCACGTGCTCGCGCTGAGCGGCGTGCTCCTCCTTCGCCGCGACCGTCCGAATTGGCCACGTCCGTTCAAGCTCTCGAGGTTCTGGATGGTTCTGGCGGGGGTCTTCGCAGCGCTCAACCTGCTGTTCATCCTCTTCGGAATCGTGTTCCTCAAGTACACGGGGTACGCCTTCGACCCGGCGGACACGGAGTTCACCAACCCGACCGCCTGGGTGCCGCGCATCATCATCGTCGGCGTCCTCGCGCTCGCGGCGGGGATCATCGGCTACGTCGTGGCGCAGCGCCAGCACGGCAAGAAGTTCAGCTTCCGGGACCCGAGCGACGAGCAGCCGTCGCAGGAGGCACTGGAGTCGGCCGCGCCGGCGGCCGCCACCACGTCGGGCTGAGCACGAGACCTGATCGTGGGGACGAGCTCATGCTCGTCCCCACGGTTCGCTCTACACTCGGTGGAGGATGCCGGAGATCCCGATTGCGCTGAGCTGCGAGTGCGGCCGCACGCACCAGGTCGAGCTCGGGGACCAGGTGCAATGCGCGTGCGGCAAGTCCTACGACACCCGCACGCTCGACCAGACGCGTCTCACGCGCGTTCGTCGCTCGCAGGCGAAGATGCGCCTTTACATCACCTTTGGGTTGATCTTCATCGTCGGCATCTCGCTCGCGACCTTCCTGGTCTGGGGCCTCAAGGGCGTGGCGATCGGGCTTCCCGCGAGCGCCATCGCCTGGTTCCGGCTCATCGGTCCCATCGTGCGGCGACGCGTGTTCTACGGCGCCGGCGAGCTGCCGACCTGGCGGCTCAAGTCGACGAAGGTCGAGCCCGAGCCGTGAGTACCGGCGGCATCGTCGTCCCCGACCGAGCGACGGCAAGCCCCGCCGCGGCCTCGGTCGCCGGGCCGGTGATGCTGCTCACGTGCAACGTTCCCTTCGAGGCGGGGGCCGTGCGGGTGGCGGTCGACGCGGCCGGCGAGTCGGGCGCCGAGCTCTACATCTGCGACGCCATTCCCCTCGGGTCGTACGCGTACATCGACCAGATGGCCCGCGTGTTCGCGGAGCACGCCAACCGTAGCGAGCTCGACGCCGTGGCGAGCGACGCACGGGGCAGGGGGATACGCACGACGCAGATGGCGTTCCACAACCGCAAGCCGGTTGCGACGGCGCTGGAGATCTGCCACGAGCAGCGCGTCGGTCTGCTCGTCTTCGGCGCCGACCGACGCAAGCTGGGCCGCTGGACGCACCGGCGGGCGGCCCGGCGGCTCCGGCGCGACGCGCGATGCCTGCTGTGGGTGTCCGACGACGGGTATCAGAAGTGCGACCCCATCTCGGGGTCGGAGTAGTACCGCTCGACAGGTGGTACAAGCTCAGCCAGCGATCTTCCGACGCCGGTCCGAATCGCCGACGGTGCACCTGTGCGGATGGTGGACAATGAGCCCATCGCCCCCGTCGCACCAGGCCTACCCGCGCGGCGTCGAGCCGTCCGGCGCGATCCACACCAGGCAGCCCGCGTCCCGGCGTACGCGCCGGGAGGCGCGAGCAAAGCGAAGGCGCCCGATTCGATCGAGGTCGGGACCGAACACGAGCAGCCCTGGTCTCGCTCGCTGACCACCTCGAGAAGGGCGGTGACCGGCCGCTTGGTCCGTACCCGCAGCAGCTCGGTCTTCACGCCGAGGTCCGCCGCGCGGCCGGCCGTCTCGCGCACCTCGTCGAGCGCCTCCTCGTGAGGCAGCGTGGTGCCCTCGGGCCCGTGAAGAACCATCGTCGTCGTATAGGCCGGAAGCGGGATCAGGTTCACCAGCACCAACGGCACGCCGGCCTCGATCGCCGCTGTCGATCGCCATGCGCTCCGCGCTCGGATGCACCCGCACCGCGAGCGTGGCCAACACCACCGGCCGGGCCCGCGTCGGCTCGGCCGATGAGGCGGCCCTGTCGTCGCGGCGGTCGCGGAGTTTGACCATGGGCGCCTTTACATGGTAGAAACCCGCGGCACTGGCCGGGTGTACCAATTGGTACGACCACGAGAGGGAGAGTGAATGGCGCACGCCGAGGTAGAGGAACGACAACTCCTCAAAGCTATGACCTGGTGGGACGGCTTCGTAGTCGCTCTCGCCAATCCCGGCTTCCTGATCGCCGCGCTCGGCGCCTCGATCGGCGTACTGGGCACCACCGGTGCATTCGTCCTGTGGTCGATCTCGATCTGTCTCGGCGCGCTCCAGAACAACATCCACGCCGAGCTGGCGGCCATGTTCCCGTCCAAGTCCGGCGGCATCGCGCTCTACGCCCATGAGGCGTGGCGCAAGTACCTCACGATCATCGGCCCACTGGCCAGCTTCGGCTACTGGATCGGCTGGTCGGTCGTGCTCTCGATCAACGGTCTCGTGGCCGGCACGCTGATCCAGGCCGAGTGGTTCTCCGACTCCACCTGGGCCGAGAACGCTCGGCACCTTCGACTTCACGCTTCCGATCGTGATCGGAATCGGGCTGATCATCCTCGTCTGGATGTTCAACGTCCTCGGCGTCCGGCCGGCGGTCTGGTTCGGCTACGTCACCGGGGGGTTGCTGCTGATCCCCGCCTTCGTGCTGATGTTCCTTCCCTACGTGACCGGGGAATGGTCGAGCTCGAACATGACCTGGGAGATCGGGGCCAACGGTGGCCTGGCGCTACTCCTTGTGTGGCTCGTACTTCATGTGCTGGTCCTCGTACGGGATCGAGGTCGTGGCGACGTTCGCGCCCGAGTACCAGGACACCGAGCGCGACACCGCGAAGGGCCTTCGCGCCGCCGCACTGTTCTCCGCCGTGGTGTACGTGCTGCTGCCGCTGGGGGTGGGCGGCACGCTCGGCACCGCGGCAATAGCCGAGGACGCCACGTTCATCGCCTTTGTAACGAGGCCTTCGACGCCATCGTCGGCAACTTCCTCGGCGGGGTGATGATCTTCTGCGTGGTCGCCGGCCTGATCCTGTCGATGAACACGGCCACCATGGACGGCTCACGAGCGCTGTACGGCATCGCTCGTGATGGGATCACGATCAAGCAGTTCGGCGTGCTCAGCCAGCGCTACGTTCCGGCCCGGGCGATGACCGTCGACGCCCTCCTGAACATCTTCCTCATGACGGCCTTCGCCGGAGTCCTCGAGATACTCGCGGTCTCCAACGTGGGCTACGTGCTGGCCACGTGCACGGCGCTGAGCGGGTTCCTCCTCCTGCGCAAGGACCGTCCCGACTGGCCGCGCCCGATTCGGCTGCCGAACTACTGGGTGCCGCTGGCCGCCGTGCTGTTCCTGATCAACCTGACCTTCCTGATCGTCGGCGGCTTCCTCTACTCGGGCGGGTTCCTCGGCATCGAGGGCTACGGCTACGGATGGGACAAGACACGCACCGGCCTGCTCGTGCTGCTCGCCGCGGTCGTCCTCTACGTCTGGCGCCACATGGTGCAGGACAAGATCCCGATCAGGATGCGCGAGCAGGTCCCGCGCACTCCGGAAGAAGAGCGCCAGCACGCGGAGCTCAAGACCGCTCCGACGGCGACTTCGGTTTAGCGTCTAGCCGAGCGGGCGGGCGCGGACCGCGGCGCTGCGGCCGCGGATGCCGAGGGCGTGCAGGGCGCGCACGCAGCCTGCGCTCGCGCGGGCCGACTCCCCGGCCCGGGCCGGTCTCGTAGCAGCGGCGTGGTCTCCTCGACGACCCAGCCGGCGAGGTCGAGAGTCTTGCGCAGGCCGCGGCGGTTGAAGACGAACCACTCGCTGCCGTCGCGGCGCGCGTCGAGCCGCGCGAGCGGAGCCGGGAGCCAGTCCAGCGGGCGGCTCACCGTGTCGAGCAGGATCAGGTGACCGCGGCAGACCCGCCGCACCGCCTCCAGGCCGCGCAGCGGGTCGCGCAGCATCTGCAGCACGTAGCCCATCACGACCAGGTCGAACTCGCCGACCTCGGCCGGGTCGAGCTCGTAGACGCTCAGGTCGCGCAGCTCGATACGGAGCCGAGCAGCTCGGCCGCGAGCGCGAAGTTTCGCTCCGAGGCGCGGCGATAGCGCTCGCCGCGCAACCGGTCGGCCGCGAAGTGGTCGAGCCGCGTCGCGTCGAGCACGTCGCTCGCCACGACCTCGCCCGCCCCGGCGCTCGAGCTCGAACGCCCAGAAGCCGTCCATCGTGCCGATATCCAGGCAGCGCATCCCGGCCAGCGCCGGCGGCCACGGCAGCCGCTCGGCCGTGGCCCGCAGATCCCAGCCACCGGCGTGACCACACCCGGCGCGACCTCGATCGTATGCCACCAATCGAGCTCGGCGACGCGCCTGCGCGCGGCGTCAGCGTCCGTCGTCGCCATCCTGCAGAAGCTACAAGACGGACGCGTCGTGAAAGGGTGCGCCGGGTGACCGCCAGGATCGAAGTTGCTGATCGAGGGCGCCGGCTTGCATTCTCAGTCGAGGACATCATGCGCTACCACGGGCCGGGCTCGCCCGGAGGAGTGGCGCACGCGTTCAAGGTGCTCGAGCTCGCCCTGCCGCTGCTCGAGCCCGACGGTCCTTGCGAGCGTCGGGAGATCGCGGTGGAGACGGCTTTCGGAGGGCCCAGGGGCCCGGGACGCCTTCGAGCTCGTCACGCGTGCGGTCACCGGAGGGCGGTATCGCGTGGATGACTCGCTCGCGCGTCCCGAACGCGGCCGAACGCTGGAGCGCTTCGTGTTTCGGCTGACCTACCGGGAAGGGGGTGTGACGCTGGTCCTGCGGGACGGGTTCGTCACGGACGAGTTCATAGACCTCGCCCGCACCCATGAGCGCACCGACAGGCAAGAGTGACGGCTCGACAGCTGAAGCGGGAGATGGCCGAGCGTGTGCTGGCGCGACCGGCAAACGAGGTGTACGACCTGGACAGCGGCTCGTCCTAGTCCAGGCGACAGTCGTTGAGCTGGGCTGTGCTGTAGCGGGACAGGCTCGTCACAGCGCAGCACGGGGGCCAGGCGAGCGGCGGTGGTGCTGAGCATGATGGGCAGCGGATCGAAGGGCACGTTCCACCTGCGCCCCTCGAAGTGAAGGTGCGGCCCGGTCGAGAAGCCCGTCGAGCCCACGTAGCCGATCCGGGTGCCGCCCGAGACCGCCTGGCCCACCGAGGTGCTGATCTTGGAGAGGTGGGCGTACCAGCTGGTGTACCCGAGCCGGTGCTGGATCACCACGAGGTTGCCGTAGCCGCCGGCATTGGCCTCGGCGAAGATCGTGGTGCCCGCCCCGACCGCCTGCACGGGCGTGCCTTGAGGGGCCGCGAAGTCGATCCCGGCGTGACGCCGGCCGCCAGGCCGGGCAGCGCCGAAGTGGTCCGAGATCCGCCCCGGGACGGGTCGTAAGAAGCGCACGGAGCCCTCCGGTGCCGAGACCGGTGAGGAACCCGACTCCCGGCGCAACGCCGAGATGGCCGCCGGGCCCGCCAAGCCGTCGACCTCCAGGCCCGCCGCACGCTGGAAGGAGCTCAGCGCCGCGCCGGTGCCCTGCCCAAAGACTCCGTCGACAGCGCTCTGGGAGTGGCCCTGCCGGCGCAGCAGATACTGCAGCGCGGCGACGTCCCAACCCCGCTGGCCCTCCCGAATCACCCGCGTGCCCAGGGCCGGGCCACCGCGCGGCCCCAGCGCTTTGCGCGTCTTGGGCCCGGCGATCCCGTCCACTCGCAATCCGTGGCGGCGCTGAAGGGTGCGAACGCCTCGAGCGGTCAGCGGACCCTGAACGCCGTCGACCGCAACCCGGTACAGGCCCTTCGACTGCAGTGCTGCCTGAAGCGCGGCCACGTCGGCGCCACCCGCACTCGCTTGCGGGGCCGCAACCAACAAGAGCATCCATGCCGCGAAAGCCGCGCCCCGGAAAATCCGGACGCGACGCATGCCCCCTTGCTCGGCAGCGGGGCGTGAATCTTCAGTCCGCGAGGAACCTCGCGAGGCTGCGCGCGGGGTGGCTGGTCACCTGCTCGACCGCGTCGGTGACGCCGGAGAACACGCCGTCGTGCAGACGCTCGAGCGTCCAGACGAACTCGTCCCGCTCGAAACCCTCCGGCATGTCGGCCACGGCGTCCGCGATCGTGATCTCCACGTGGCTGACCGGCCGGCCCAGCGCGCCCGAGAGCACCTCGGCGGTGCGGGGCAGCGTGATCGCTTGCGGCCCGGAGAGCTCGTAGACCCGCCCGTCGTGGCCCTCGTCGAGCAGCGCGCGCTCGGCGACGGCGGCGATATCACGGGCGTCGATCCAGGCCACGGTCGCCTCGCCGCTCGCGAACGGCAGCCGCCCATGTTCTGCGATCTCGTCGCGGTAGAACCGCGGGTCGGTGAAGACCTGCATGAACCAGCTCGGGCGCAGCATCGTCCACGCGTGACCGCTCTCGCGCACCGCCCGCTCGACACGCAGCGCCCAGCTGCCGGGCGCGAACGAGTCGGCGTCCTGCTCGGACAACACGACGATCCTGGCGTCGCCGGGCGTCTCGGCAAGCAGGGCGGCGACCAGGTCGGGCGCGTCCGCGCGATCCGGGCGGACGAGGTACACAGCGTCAACGCCGTCGATTGCGGCGGCCCAGCCGGAAGGGTCGTCCCAGGAGAACGACGTCGGGGTGACCCCGTCGAACGTGATCGAGGACGGGTCGCTGCTCCCGCCGAGGACGTCGACACCGGGACGGGCCGCGAGTAGCTCCGCAAGCGGCACGCCGGTCTTGCCCCGGACGCCGGTGATCAGGACGCGAGTCATGGCGGATCTCCCCAGAGAAACGATGGACAGAAGCTAGGTGGGCCGGCGTTTGTCCGGCCAGCCGGGATACTCGCGCTTCCGCGTGTTACTCCGCACCACGGAGAGCATCTCGTCGAGTGCGGCAGTTCGTGGAGCGCCGCGCGAGTACCGGGCCGGATGGGGCCTCGACTACGCTGCGAGGCCATCCACCAGAGGAGGCGGCCGATGACGAGAGAGGCAGTGTCAAGCGATCAGGCCCCAGCAGCGCTCGGGCCGTACAGCCAGGCGATCGTGGCCGGCGGCTTCGTCTTCTGCTCAGGCATGGCCGGGATCGATCCCGCGACGGGAACGATCCCCGAGGGCATCGAGGCCCAGACCGACCAGGCACTGATCAACCTCGCTGCCGTGCTCGAGGCTGCCGGCGCGTCCATGGCCGACGTGGTCAAGACAACGATCTTCTACGCCGATGTCGAGGACTTCGCCCGGCTCAACGAGGTCTACGCCCGGCACATGCCCGATCCGGCGCCGGCCCGTTCCGCCCCGGCCCATGTCCGGCTGCCCCACGGCCTGCTCATCTCGATCGAGGCGATCGCCGAACTGCCCGGGCCGTAGGCGTCGTCCGGCAGGCTGGCGAACTCGCGCTTGACATCGCGATACCACCCGAGGCCGCTGATCGGGCGCTTCCATCGGCCGCGCATCGCCTCGTGGGCCTCGCGGTGCGTCTCGTCGCCGGCCGCGACCTGCGCCTTGAGGTGGCGGTCCTGGGCCTTGATGACTTCGTTGTGGTCCTTGCCGTGGTGCTCGACGTTGCAGGGGCCGCCGAGTTGCTTGCAGGTCATGGTCTTCATGGGCGGCAAGCTACGCCCGCCCGGCCGTGACGGCTTCTCGAATCCTGATCGATCAGCCGAGCCCATCACTGCTGCTTCCGCGTGAAAGCACAAGCCAGCACCGCCCCACGCGATCGGGCCTGTCGCCCTGCTGACTGCTACTCCGCCCGCAGCTCCCACTTCGGCAACATCCTCACCGCTTGCCGATACCGCTTTCGCCACAACGGCCGCAGGAACACGAACCACGACGTCAGCGCCACCGGCAGCAGGAGGAACACGCTGAAGATGTTCCCGCTCAGCGTGAAGAAGATCGCCATCGCCGCCACCAGCGCTCCGAACCCGACAGGCAGCGCCCGGTAGCGCAGGCTGAGCTTCTTGATCTCCTCGTACTGCTCGCGCGGTATTCGGCTCGTGTCCCGTGAGCGGCCGCATTTCTCGCAGTCCCAGCGTTCGCCGTCGAGCAGCTCGCGCTTCCCGCCGCATTCGCAGGTCAGCGTTATCGGCGGCCCCTTGGTCACCGCTCCCGGCTTCTCGCGCTCGCGGATTCGCGGTTTGGAGCGGCCTCGGCGTCGTCCCTTCCTGCTCATGTCCAGGGGTACGGGCCCTTGGACGCCGCGTGCAGCGCTCCGCGCTCAAAGCGGTCCAGGCGGAAGGGCTCGAGCGCATCTGAGCCGCCGCCCGCGATGTCCTCCGCGGCCAACCCGCCCCAGCGCCAGCCTCTTGAATCCGTGTCCCGAGTCGACAATGGCGTAGACGTTGTCGAGCGCCCAGTCGCATACCGGGTAGTTGTCCGGCGTATGGGCGATCACTCCGCCCGCCGCCGTCAGCTTCCAGTCATCGAAGCGGCCCCGGAAGCGCGACATCGCCGTCGCCAGGCCGGACACGAAGAACTCGCGGAACGCCGGCTCGGCCGCGTGCTCGGCGTTGTCCGGCCCGTATGGATCCAGAGCCGGATCCTCCAGCATCACCGGCAGCCCGCCGCCGGTGATCCCGGTGCCCGTCCGCCCCATGCGGAAGTAGATCCCCCATGGCCCGTCCACGAGCACACCGCCGTCCCGGTCCGACCGCAGCGGCCCCGGCTGATCCAGGTGCACCACCGGCGCCTCGCTTCCCGCCCGCCCCGATAGCCCCGCTCTGCCCAGCGCGAACTCGCCCTCCTGGGCCTTCATGAACTCCATCAGCGGCCGGCGCCGGCCGTCCACCTCCACCTGCGGATCGCGGCCGAGCATTCGCCACAGCCGCGCCGTCCACGGCCCCGCCGCGGCCACCAGCGTCTCGCACGGCACACGCTCGCCGCCGTAGGTGATCACCGCCTCCACCCCGTTCTCGCCCAGCTCAAAACCCACCACCTCGGCACCCTCGCGGATCTCGGCTCCGGCGGCGCGCGCCTTCTCGGCCAGCCGGCGCACCGTCTGCATGGGGTAGAGCCCATCCGCCGCGGCGCTCGTGCAGCAGCGCCTCCACCGGGGCTTCCCAGTCGGGCCAGCTCACGACAGATATTCCCGGCAGGCGTCAGCCCCCTCGACCAGCTCCGACTCGTAGCCGATTCGCTCGTGTTGCTCCCCAATGGCCACGAGATCCTCGACCTGCGCGGACGGCACCGCGGCCAGATACCCCACCTGGTGGAACCCGTAGGCCTCGGGCTCCTCCTCGAACATCTCCACCGACCGCCGCACCACCTCGGTGATCGCCTCGGCGCGGTGGTGGTTTTACACACGATTCCGCCGTTGATCCCCGACGCCCCGGACCCTATGCGGCCCTTGTCGAGCACCACCACGTCGGCGCCCTGCTCGGCCAGCCCCCACGCCACCGAGAGGCCGTTGACCCCGCCGCCTATGACGACGTGGGAGGGCACCCCGCC